>NZ_CP108514.1:0-1200000 GCF_035989305.1 Streptomyces sp. NBC_01233
CATCGCTGCGCGATGTGCAAGCGGGGGCGGTCGCTGCGCTCCCGCTGGCCCTTCGCGATGCGAAGGGCCGTTCCCTGCGCTGCGCTTCGGGAACGAGTGGGGCCGGCCGCTGCGCGCCCGGTAGGCCGCGCGATGCGCGGCCGGGTCGATCAGGGTCTGACAGTGCAACTAGTGGCGGCTCTTGTTGTGGAGTTGAAGAGGGAGTGAGGGAGGACTGCGTCCTCCTGGGCGGGTCCGCTGCGCTCCCCCGCCCAACGGTTCTTCCGGCTGCGCCTCCAGAACCGTTGGGGCCCACTGCGTGGGCCTGGCTGGCTACGAGGGGTGGGGGTCGCTCGTTCGTGTTGGGTACTAGTGTAGCGGGTGCATCGGGTTGATGCACCATGTACCGTTGGCGGAAACACGAGACACCCCCCAACCGCCTGGAACCCTCCCTCATTTTCGAGAGGAACGGCCGCAGATGACCACGCACCACGAATCTACCGGACTAGATCCAGCGCTGATCAGCGATTCTGTGCGCCGGGTGAGTCAGTATCAGACGGCGGGCACCAACGCCCGGTTGAAGCTGTTCGCGCTCTTGGCCGCTCAGGGCGTACCCGCAGCTGAGGCGGACGACCTGGAGGCCGGAGCCGTCGCCGGGGCGCAGAGCGAGGTCGTGGAGCTGGACGGGATGGCGCCGGCCTCTCAGGGCGGACTGTTCGCGGACGGCTGGGACGAGGGCGTGGCAACGGTGAGCGAGGCCCTGGTGGGCATCGCGGACCGGGACTGGGCGCGGCGGTCTGGCCGGTCAGCCGGAGCTGCTGAGCTGGCCGTACATCTCGCGGACGCACGTCGGCGGGAACGGGCCAACGTGGTGCGGCTGGAAGCGTTCGTGCGAGAGAGGGTGCTGCCGCGCACACAGCCGAACACCACGGCGCGGCGCCGGGCGCTGGGAGCGCTGGGTGACGTCGGCGGTCTGTGCACGGCCCAGACGGTGGAGATGTCCAGCGGTGACGTCATCTTCTGCACCCTCGAGGCCGGGCACTACGACCCGCAGGACCTGCCGAGGTTCAAGTGCGGGAAGTCGGACGGGACGCCCGGCGGCTGGCATCTCGCGGGCTCGTCGATCTGGAGTGACGCCGGTGCGGCCAATACCTCGCACGCGGCCGTCTAAAAGACCACTGGAATTAGGCATCGGGGAGGCAAGGAAATGTCAGCGATTCAGCTCAAGGAACACCAGGTCGACCAGAAGTCGGCGTTCCGGAAGTGGGTGGGATTCCCTGCAAGGTCATCTGTGCCCCCGCGGGGGGCCCGGGGAACGATCGTGTCCGCGACCGGGTCCGGCAAGACGATCACGGCAGCCGCGAGCGCGCTGGAGTGCTTCCGGGGCGGCCGGATCCTGGTCACCGTCCCCACCTTGGACCTGCTCGCTCAGACCGCCCAGGCGTGGCGGCTGGTGGGCCACCGGGCCCCGATGATCGCCGTCTGCTCCCTGGAGAACGACCCGGTCCTCAACGAACTGGGGGTGCGCACCACCACGAACCCGATCCAGCTCGCCCTGTGGGCCGCGTCCGGGCCCGTCGTCGTGTTCGCCACGTACGCCTCCCTGGTGGACCGCGAGGACATCGACGTACCGGAGGGCCAGCGGAAGGTTCGCGGGCCGCTGGAGGCCGCCCTGGCAGGCGGGGAGCGGCTGTACGGGCAGCGGATGGCGGGCTTCGACCTCGCCATCGTCGATGAGGCGCATGGCACGGCCGGTGATCTCGGGCGGCCGTGGGCCGCGATCCACGACAACGCGCGGATCCCGGCGGACTTCCGGCTCTACCTGACCGCGACACCACGCATCTTGGCCGCGGCCCGGCCGCAGAAGGGCGCCGGCGGCCAGGAGGCGGAGATCGCGAGCATGGCCGACGACCCGGACGGCACCTACGGCGCGTGGCTGGCCGAGCTCGGGCTGTCCGAGGCGATCGAGCGGGGCATCCTCGCGGGGTTCGAGATCGACGTCCTGGAGATCCGCGACCCCTCCCCCGTCCTCGAGGAGTCGGAGGAAGCGCGGCGGGGCCGGCGCCTGGCGCTGTTGCAGACCGCGCTCCTGGAGCACGCCGCGGCGTACAACCTGCGTACGGTCATGACGTTCCACCAGAAGGTGGAGGAGGCGGCCGCGTTCGCCGAGAAGTTGCCCCAGACGGCGGCCGAGCTGTACGCCACCGACGCCTGCGACGCCGATCTGGCGGCTGCGGAGAAGCTGCCGAAGTCGTCGATCGAGGCGGAGTTCTACGAGCTGGAGAGCGGCCGCCACGTCCCGCCGGACCGGGTGTGGTCGGCGTGGCTGTGCGGGGACCACCTCGTGACCGAGCGGCGCGAGGTCCTGCGGCAGTTCGCCAACGGCATCGACGCGAACAACCGGCGCGTGCACCGGGCGTTCCTCGCCTCCGTGCGCGTCCTCGGCGAGGGCGTCGACATCACCGGCGAGCGCGGGGTGGAGGCGATCTGCTTCGCCGACACCCGCGGCTCCCAGGTCGAGATCGTGCAGAACATCGGCCGCGCGCTCCGGCTCAACCGCGACGGCAGCACCAAGGTCGCCCGCATCATGGTTCCCGTGTTCCTGGAGCCGGGCGAGGACCCGACCGACATGGTCGCCTCCGCGAGCTTCAAGCCTCTTGTAGCGGTCCTCCAGGGCCTCCGCAGTCATGATGACCGTCTGGTCGAGCAGCTCGCCTCCCGCGCCCTCACCAGCGGCCAGCGCAAGGTCCACCTACGCCGCGACGAGGACGGGCGGATCGTCGGAGCCGGCAGCGAAAGCGAGGACCAGGAGCAGGACGGCACCGACGCCGCCGCGGAGTCGGCCCTGCTCCACTTCTCCAGCCCGCGCGACGCCGCCACGATCGCCGCGTTCCTGCGCACCCGGGTCTACCGGCCGGACAGCCTGGTGTGGCTGGAGGGCTACCAGGCCCTCCTCCGGTGGCGCTCGGAGAACGGGATCACCGGCTTGTACGCCGTCCCGTACGACACCGAGACCGAGGTCGGCGTCACCAAGACGTTCCCGCTCGGCCGGTGGGTCCACCAGCAGCGGAAGGCCCTGCGCGCCGACGAGCTGGAGGAGCGGCGCAAGGTCCTGCTGGACGCGCCGGAGGCCGGGATGGTGTGGGAGCCCGGCGAAGAGGCGTGGGAGGCCAAGCTCGCCGCCTTGCGGTCCTACCGCCGGGCCACAGGGCACCTTGCGCCCCGGCAGGACGCGACGTGGGGCGAGGACGACGAGATGGTGCCCGTTGGACAGCACATGGCCAACCTCCGCCGCAAGGGCGCCAAGAACGGCCTCGGGAAGGACGAGGACACCGCGACGACCCGGGCGGCGCAGCTCTCCGAGATCGACGAGGACTGGGACTGCCCGTGGCCGCTGGACTGGCAACGGCACCACCGCGTCCTGGCGGACCTGGTCGACGCCGACGGCGTCCTGCCCCACATCGCGCCGGGCGTCGTCTTCGACGGCGACGACGTCGGCAAGTGGCTCCGGCAGCAGAAGCAACCTGTCACCTGGGCGCAGCTCCTGCCCGAACAGCAGGCCCGGTTGACCGCGCTGGGCATCACGGCTCCTGAGGTCCCGTCTCCCGCGCCCGCGGCGGCGCGTACGGCGAAGGGTCCGAGCAAAGCACAGCAGGCGTTCCAGCGGGGCCTGGCGGCCCTCGCGCAGTGGGTGGAGCGGGAAGGCACGGACCGGCCGGTGCCCCGCGCGCACGGCGAGGAGATCGCGGTCAAGGGCGAGGCGGAACCAGTGATCGTGAAGCTCGGCGTGTGGGTCTCCAACACCAAGACCCGGCGCGACAAGCTCACCCAGGAACAGCTGGACGCCCTGCGGGAGCTGGGCGTGGAGTGGGCGTGACCGCTCCCTGAGCCGGACCGGTATCCAAGGCCCCGGGCATCATGCCCGGGCCTTCACCCAAGGCCCGCAGAGACGAACACGGCCTGGACGATCGCCCCCGGCAACGTCTGCCACGCCACTTCCTTCACCTTCTCCAGGGCCTGACGCACCTTCCCCGGTTCCGGGCTGCTCTCGGCCAGCTCTCCCTCGAGTACAGCGACGCTCTCCGTAACCCGAGCACGAGCGGTCTCAGTGATATCGGCGGTGCTCGCGGCGGCAAGCAGATCACGGGCGAACTTCGCCAGCTGGTTTGGGTCGTAGCCGAAGGTGTTGTTCTGGGTGTTGTTGTCACCGAACTGATTGCCGTTGCCGAAGACGTTGAACTGGTTTCGGGCACCAGCTTGCTGGTCGTTCACGAACTTCCTCACGTTGACAGGGACGGTGGAGCCACTGAAGCTTCCCCTTGATCGTGGACACCTGGAGACTGGGATCTGAGGTTCCAGAGGAAGTAGTGCCAGGTGGGAAGCAAGTACACGAAGCGGTACTCGGACGAGTACAAGCGGGACGCGATCGAGCTCGTGCGGTCGTCGGGCCGGACGGTGACCGAGGTCGCCCGGGAACTCGGGATCAGCTCGGAGTCCCTGCGGGGCTGGGTGAAGAAGGCCCGGGCCGCCCAGGACAACGGATCGGGACCCGGCGCCGTGCGGGCCGCCGACGACCGGGACGAGGAACTGAAGCGGCTGCGGAAGCTGACCGTAGAGCAGGCGAAGACGATCGAGATCCTGAAAAAGCGACCTCCTTCTTCGCGAAGGAGAGCGACCGGTGAGCACGATATGCCGGTTCATCCACGCGGAGAAGGCGAACTACACGATCGTGCTGCTGTGCACGGTGATGAAGACCGCCCGGTCCACGTACTACGCGTGGGTGGCCGGAGCCGAGGCCCGCGAAGCCAGGCGACGGGCGGATGAGACCCTGGCACACGAGATCACGGTGATCTACATCGCCTCCCGGCGGAACTACGGCGTCCCGCGCGTCACCGCCGAACTGCGCCGGCAGGGCCGGGTGGTCAACCGTAAGCGGGTGGCACGGGTCATGCGGGAGAACGGCATCGCCGGGAACAGCCGGCGCACCGGACGCCGCGGCCTGACCAAGGCCGACACCAAGGCCGCCCCGTCGCCGGACCTGATCGGCCGGGACTTCACCGCCATCCGTCCCGGAACGAAAATCGTCGGGGACATCACCTACATCCCCACCGCCGAGGGCTGGCTCTACCTCGCCTCGTGGCTGGACCTGGCCACGCGCGAGGTGATCGGGTACTCGATGGCCGACCACCACCGCGCCGACCTCGTCGTCGACGCGCTGGACATGGCAGCCGCGCTGGGCCGCCTGGAACCCGGCTGTGTGATCCACAGTGACCGCGGATCGGAATACACCTCCGGTCAACTCCGCACAAAAATCAGCAAGTTGGGGCACCGGCAAAGTATGGGCCGGACCGGGAGCTGCTTCGATAACGCCGCCGCGGAGAGCTTCTGGGCCGTCCTGAAAGAAGAGATCGGCACCCGCTTCTGGCCCGACCGGGCCACCGCCCGCGCCGACATCTTCGACTTCATCGAGACCTTCTACAACAGACGCCGCCTACGCAAGCACATCCACTGGGGCTACCTCACACCCCACGAAACCCGCCTGCGATACCGGCAAGACCAGGCCCTCGCAGCGTAACAACACCGTGTCCAAGATCACGGGGAAACTTCAACGCCAACACCGTTGCTTTAGCGCCGTGAGCGGCTGTTGAGGCCGTGCTCGAAGAACGTGATAGTGGTCTGGATGCTGTAGTTCTGGCTGGTCACGGGCTGTTGTCCGGCGTTCGGGCCGTACTTGCTGGTGGGGTTCTTGCGGGTGCGGGCTTTGATGCGTTGCCTGTGTTGGGACGGCAGCGGGGCTTCGAGGACGGCCTGACCGATCACGCCGACTCGGTCGACAGGGCCGAGTGGGGGCAGGATTCCGGTCGCGCTGATGACGGTGTCACCGGCGGTGCGGATCAGGACGGTGAAGCTGATCCGGCTCATGGTGAGGTCGGGGCGGGTCTCGATGCCGTCGGCGGCGGCGCGGAGGAGGGCCTGGTAGGTCGTGAGCAGGGCGTAGACCTCCTGGTCGAGGCCGGGCTGGGTGCGCGAGCGCAGGACGCGGCCCTCCAGGATGGTCGCCTTGATCGAGAAGTAGGTGGTTTCCACCTGCCACCTGCGGTGATAGAGCTCGGCCACTTCATCGGCGGGGTAGCGGACGGGGTCGAGGAGGCTGGTGAGCAGGCGCCACTGCTCGTGGCGGACAGTGCCGTCGTCCAGGCGGACTGTGAGGTGGGCCTCGATGACGCGGACGGTGATCAGGACGGGAATGACGCCGTAGCCGATCCGGGCCAGGTAGGAGCCGTCGGCCAGGTGCTCGGCGGGGGTGGGGATGCGTCGGGCGGAAGAGCGGATCAGGAATCGTGCCCCGCTGCCCTGGATGTCACGGAGGAATTCCACCGCATCGAAGCCGGCGTCGGCCAGCAGGAGCATCGTGTCGTCAAGAGCGCCCAACAGGCGGTTCGCGTAGGTGAGTTCACCGTCACTCTCGGGTCCGAAGGTGGCGGCGAGCAGGGCGCGGGTGCCACACTCGACCAGGACGACGAGCCGCAGCAGCGGGTAGCCGAACTCCAGCGTGTCACCGGCCCGTTTCGGGTACTTCCAGGTGAGCGTCTTCTCGTCCGGGACATGGAGGAGAGTGCCGTCGACGGCCACGCACCGCAGGCCCCGCCAGAACGTGCCCGACTGCCCGCGGACAGCGAGGGGCCCGGCCAGGATCTCGAACAGCCGCCGTAGCGGGGCGGCCCCTATCCGCCGCCTCGCCCGCGACAGCGAGGAAGCCGCCGGGACGGCCAGGGCCAGACTCGTCAGCGAGGCGGTCAGTTTGCCCCACACCGCCCGGTAGGAGCAGTTCTCGAACAGTGCGAGCGCGAGGACGAAGTACACCACCACCCGCGAGGGCAGCAGCCGCAGTCGCCGCTCGACCGTGCCGGTCTCCTCAAGCACCGCGTCCACCAGTTCGAAGTCCACCGTCTGCGTCAGCTCACCCAGCTGCCCCGGCGCGAACACACCCCCAGCGACCTCGATCGTGCGCGTGATGACAGACTTCTCCCGCAACGGGACTCCTGGACTCGACGATCACCTTGCTTCAGCACAAGTTGATCTACCAGGAGTCCCGTTCCTGCTACTCATGCGGGGGTTGCCAACGACTCAAGATCCCTAACGCAACGGTGTTGACTTCAACGCGGCCCTTCCCCGTCGGCCGGTAGGCGGCCAAGACGTCGATGTCGAAGTCGTAGTGCCCGGCGAACGCCACGGCCTCCGGATGCAACGGGACCGCCTCGCCCGGGGCGACGTGACGGCGCACGACAGTCTTGGTCCGGTCGTAGACGATCACCCCGGGCGCCCCGCCGAAGTGCGCGAACGCCCGCCGGTGGCACTCGAAGAACGATGCCAGATTCTGGCTGGTGGTGAAGCAGCAGAACGGATCTCGGGAGTAGGACAAGGTCATGTGGAAGGAGTAGACCTTCGGGATGCCGACATGGGCCAGGATGTTGCCCTCGTCGCCCCAGTCGACCTGGGCCTGGGCGCCGGGCACCACCTCGAAGCGGCGGTGCAACTTCGCCAGCTCGCGCGGGGTATATCCCAACTCCTCGGCGATGCGGGGTCGGGCCTGCTGCACGTACATCTTGACGCGCTGGTAGTGGTGCGGGAAGGCATACTGCTCGACCAGACGCTCATGGATGACCGCGGCCTTCAGCAGCACCTCAGCCCGTAGCCACGCATCAATCACATGCGCCCACGGCTTGATCACCTGGTTGCCGAGATCCGAGCGCGGCGCCGGAGCCGGCGGAACCGGAGGACCGTCGCTCTCCAGATACTTCTTGACCGTACGCCAGTTCAGACCGGTCTCCCGAGCGATCTCCGAGATGCTCGCGCCCGCCTCATGCAGAGCCCGGAAACGCCGCAGCTCCAGCCACCGCCCCGGTTCCAGCAACATCCGACAGGCCCTCCTCGACGCTTCACAAGATCAGCGTCAGGCTCCTCTCATCGAGCCGGGCCCCACCCCGACACGCCGAGTCACCTCTGTAGATCAACCCGTACGCACCTCTGCATCAGAGCCCGTACGCCGACAGCTGGCATGCGAAGGGCGGCCCCGCCCTCCCGCCACGTGGCTGAACCCGGCCAAGTCGGAGAGGCGGCCGGGGTCCTCTCGCTCTGGTCGCCCTGCAGGCCCCTGGCCTCGTCCTGTCGTCGGCGGCTGCGCGCCCCGACCTCGCGCTGCGATCCAGGGCGCGTCTTGAACTGCCGGAGACCGTCGGCAGCCCGCATTCACGGGCGGGCTGCTGCTGAGTCTCACGGTGGCCGAATCATGGTTCTGGATCGCTGCCGTCGGCTTCGCGCTCATGGCCGCCGTCTACACCGTGACGGGTGTTCGCCGGCTCCGCACACGCCGCAGCCCCGCTTCCTGATCCGTACGAGCAGGCCGTAAAGCCGCCGCCGCGGCGGCGCGTGCCGCGGCTGCCTTCTCGATCAGAGGTTGAGCTCGGCCGTCAGACGCTCGACGGCACCGGGCCACGCCGAGGCCCTTGCGCGTGAGCGCGCGGGTGATCCTGGGGGCCCCATACGTGCCGCCCGACCGGTGTGGACCTTCTCGATCAGGAGCTGCTCGTCGCGGAGTCGGCGGGCCGACTCCGGCCTGCTCTTGCGGGCGAAGTACGTCGACGGCGACAGTTCGAGAACCCGGCATACGGGGTCGACCCGGAGAACTTCTCCACAACAGGTGGTCGATCACCTGCTCGGCCTCGTCCGGGGACGGTCGATCTCCGGGGCGAAAACACCGAGGCGGCTTTGAGGATCCCGTTCGACCGCTTCAACTCGGCGTTCTGCTTGCGTTCGCCGTGTTCGGCCGAGAGTGAGCCGATCGTCACGCCCGCCGCGGCCTTGTGGTGGATGCCCAAGTCCTTCGCGACGTGCGCAATAGGGCGGCCGGTGGTGCGGACCTCGCGGATCGTGCGCTCGCGAAGTTCGTCAGGGTATTTCCAAGACCACGGAGTTATGGCTTGTCCGGCGCTGTCAACAGGGGCGGGGACAGGGGCTTGTGGAGGTTGGGGTGGTCCACTCGGGGTCGAGGGTGTAGAGGCCCCGGCCGGTGCGGCGGAGGATTCCTTCGCGGACCCAGCGTCCCAGTTCTGCGCGTAGTCCTTGGGGATCCTCCAGTCCGATACCGCGGGCGATTTCACATGCGCGCCAGGTGCGGTGGGGATCGGTTCGCAGGAGTTGCAGTGTGCGGTCGCGGCGTCCGTCGGGGCCTGGGCCAGCGGAGGGGTTCACGGTGACACTGATGCTGGTGATCCTGGATGCGCCCAGGACTTGTGCCTGGTGGGGCGGGGCGGCGTAGCGGGAGATCGGGCATTTGACGCGGCGTGGGTTGACGCGGGCCCGGCGGGGTGGGAGCAGATCGTGCAGCAGGGCCGGTGTGATTCGTCCCGGTCCGGTGTCGGGCAGTACGTCGGCTGCGGCGATGAGCTGGTCTTTTGCGGTCTCCAGGGCGACGGTGAAGGAGGCGCGGTCCGGGTCGGTGCCGGGGAGGGTCTCGACGGCCTCGGCCATCGCGCGGCGCAGTGCCTGGTAGACGGTCAGGTGAGCCCAGAGTTCTTGTTGGATCCCGGTCGCGTCCTGGGATCGCAGCACCAGGCCGTGCTGCAGGGTGTGCCGAAGCGAGTAGAACGCGGACTCGATCTCCCATCGCTCGTGGTAGAGCTCCACCAGCTCTGCGGCGGGGTAGCGACGGTGATCGGTCAGCGTGGTGGCCAGTCGGTAGTGGCCTTCCAGCCTCAGCCCTTTGGCGGTCGTCACCGCGATGTGCGCATCGATGATCCTCAGCCGGGTCCCGTTGATCCTGGTCAGGAATGACCCGTCCGGCAGTAGTGCCCAGCGTGCGGGTGTCCGGGTTCCCTTGAGGCGTACCAGCAGCTGGGCGCCGGTGGCCGCGGCCTTCGCGAGGAAGTCGTCGGAGTCGAAGCCCCGGTCGTTGAGCAGCAGCATCCTGTTGTCCAGCAGTGGTAGCAGCTGCTCGGCGTAGCCGGTCTCCTTCTCGGGCGTCGGTCCGAAGACCGCACCGAGCAGGGCCCGGGTTCCGGTCTCGCACAGCACCATGATCTTCAGCATCGGATATCCGTCCGTGCCGTAACGATGCTTGTGTTTGCCCAGCCAGGCGCAGACTCGCGGCCGGTCAGGGGCCTTGGTGGAGCTGCAGCCGTCGAAGGCGACTGTGCGCCAGCACCTGTATCGCACCCCTGGTGTGATCGGCTGTGCCACGGGACCGGCCAGTGTCTCGAAGAGCAGCCGCAGCGGCGCGGCGCCCAGCCGCCGGCGCACCTCTCGCAGCGCCTTCTCCGACGGACGCGGTGGAAGGAGCCCGCGCAGGCCGCAGGTGAGTTTGTCCCACACCCGCATGTAGCCCAGCTGCGGGAAGAGAACCAGTGCCAGCACGAAGTAGACACCCACCCTCGACGGCAGCAGCCTCAGCCTCCGCTGGGTTCCGCCAGTACGTTCCAGCACGTCATCGACCAGTTCAAAGGGCAGGTGCCGGGTCAGCTCGCCCAGATGCCCCGGAGCGAAGACCCCGTCGGCGACGGTGATGGACGACGTGAGCGTGACGGTGGAACACTGAACGGGCAACGGGGCTCCTTCAGGCGGGAAGACCTTGGTCGGCTTCCTCGCTCTACCAGGAGTCCCGTTGCCCTGACCGGCACTTCTCCCAAATACCTCGCCCCTGTTGACAGCGGCCGACAAGCCATAACTCCGTGGTCTTGGGATACTTCCTCGGCGCAGGCATCGTCTGGGCTCCTCTCATGAGACCCATCTGACCCTCTGTCACCCATCCCCGCATCTCGGGGGAAGCTCAAGCCGGCGTTGACCAAACAGATCACTGGAAACCCTGCTCGGGCTGACGCTGTTCACCCGGTCCCGCGCAGGCATGGCACTCACCGGCCCGGGCCGCACCCTGGCGGCGCGGATCCCTGTGCTCCTGTCCGACTGGGATCAGGTCCTGCGCGACACGAAGACCGCGGCCAGCCGGGCGGCCCGCGTGCTGCGGATCGGCTACCTCGCCAGCGCAGCCAACGAGACCACCCCGGGCATCATCACGGCGTTCGGCCGCTGTCGGCCGGGGTGGCGGGCCGAGATGCGGCAGGCGTCGTGGTCGGATCCGACCGCCGGACTCGCCGACGCGGATGTCGACGTCGCCCTCCTGCGGCTGCCCTTCCCCTGCCAGGACGCCCTGCGCGTGGAGGTGCTGTTCACCGAGCCCGCTGGGTCGCCCTGCCCGCCTCCCACCCGCTCGCCGCGTGCGAGCGGATGGGCGATCGCCTCCTGCCAGTGCTGCCGCTCCCCCACCAGGCCCACGCTTCGCTGCCCGCGGTACCGCTTCCGCTGAGGGCCAAGAGCGGAGGCAGCTGGGTCACGCCCCATGCCACTGCTGAGGTCCGTGCTGATGGCTCAGTGGCCCCGTGTGCAGTCCGGCGGCGGCGCAGCCCGTCTGCCGCCAGGGCTGCATCTGCGGGCGTGACGGGAAGAATTACACAGCTCGGTGTCCCGCCCAGGCGGCCGCCTTCCGCAGTACCGGGACGCGACCGCGGTCCGGCACCGTCCACAGGGTCTGCCCGTGCAGGCCCCAGCGTTCGAGCAGGGCGTTCGCGGCCTGGAAGCCGGTCGTGGCTGCCCGTTCCATCAGCGCGACGGGGAGGTCGGTACGCACGACGTCGCCGGCGACGACGAGCCCGGGGTCGGTGGTTCGGACGGTGGGGCGGTCGGTGTAGCCGCCCACGGGGAACAGCGGGCAGTCCTCACGCCATTCGTGGCGGGCGTCGACAACCTTGGCGGCGCGGGTTTCCGGGTACACGCGGCGGAGCTGCTGGAGGAGTTGCTGCTCTTGGAGGGTCTGCGGAACGCGCCGGTCGACGGCGTAGGCGTGGAGTTCCACGACGGATCCTCCAGTGCGTGCCGCCCAGTGGGCGGCCTCGTCTTCCCAGCGGTTCAGCACGCTGATGTTGTCGAGGCCGCCGAAGCCGCTGGTTCCCAGGAAGCCGGGTCGGTCGGGGGCGACGGGTCGATCGAGCCAGAGTCGGGTGACGAGGAAGGGCGGAGCCGAGCGCAGGTGCGCCACGCGCTCCCGCCAGGCTCGGTCGCCCAGCCGGTCCGAACGGGCGACCAGGGACCGCAGGCCCGTGGCGTCCAGGGCGAGGACCACGGCGTCGTACGGTCGCGTTGCGCCGTCCGCGGTCGCCTCGAACGTGCCGTCGGGGACGGCTTCGATGTGCTCGACGGGGCTTCCGGTGTGTACCTCGGCGCCGTGCCGCCCAAGATATTCGGCCAGGGGGGCCCACAGCGCGGCCGGGTAGGGCGAGCGGGGCACGTCGAACAGCAGGCCTTCGGCGGAGCCCAGGAAGTAGATGTGGAACATGAGCGCCATCTCGGCTGCGGACAGCTGCCGCGGGTCGGCGAAGAAGCTCCGGGAGAAGACTTCGAAGGCCAGGTGTCGGGCCTGTTGCGGAAAGCCGATGGCCTCCAGGAAGTCGTAGGCACTGGTGTCGTCGAGCTGGTGGTACACCTCAGGCACGCGGACGTCGAGCAGCGGCAGGGCCGGGGCCGGATTCATGGCGCACAGGTCCCGCAGGCGGAAGGTGGGGCTGAGGGCGACGAAGCTCAGTGCGCTCCACGGCGGAGTGCGCGGCACGTGCCGGAAGCTGTCGCAGAGGCCGTCCGCGTGCAGCAGCGGGTAATCGGGGAGTCCGGTGAGGTTGGCCAGGGCGGGGTCGGTTCGGCGCAGCAGGCCCCGCAGGTTGTAGTACTGCCGGAAGAAGGCGTGGAAGCCGCGGCTCATCGTCACGGTGCTGCCGTCGCGCAGGCGGGTCGGCCATCCGCCCGCCCGGCCGCCGAGGTAGGGTTCGCGCTCGTACAGCGTCACCTTCACGCCCCGTTCGGCGAGCGCGGTGGCGGCGGCGAGGCCTGCGATCCCGCCGCCGATCACGGCTGCCGTGTGGCGGCCCTGTGCGTGGCGGGCTCCTGGACGGGCGGGCAGGATGCGTGCCCGTCGGTCTCTGCCTCGGCGCGCCGCGGTCCGCTGGTGCGTGGGTGCTGTCATCGGGGGCCTTCCGGGCGGGCGGCGACGAAGGTGTGGGTGATGCCTGTCTGCCAGCCCGGCAAGGGCAGGGCGCGGACCTTGTGGAAGCCGGCTTCGCGGATGCGGGTGGCGAACCGGTCGGTTGGGTCGAAGTGGACGACGCTGCGCCACAGGTGGCGGTAGAGGGGTCCGTCCCCCAGCAGGGTGGCGGCGGGCTGGACGATGCCGCGGCACACCAGCGTCCACACGGCACGGTCGGTGCGCCGGCCGCTGAGGCTGTATTCGTGCGCGGCGAGCCGGCCGCCCGGTCGCAGCACGCTGCGCACGGTGTTGAGGACGGCGTCGGGATCGGTGAGGTTGCGGAAGAGGTAGGCGGCGAATACGGCGTCGAACGGTCCGTGGACGCCCGCGTCCTTCAGGTGCTCGGCCGGTGCATGGATGAAGCGCACGCCGTCCGCCCACGGTTTGGCGGCGGCTTTCGCCAGCATGCCGGCGGATGCGTCGACGGCCGTGATGTGTGCGGCCGGGAGGACGGACCGGATCGCTGCCGTCGAGGCGCCGGTGCCGCAGCCGAGGTCCAGGACCCGCATCCCCTCTCCCTGTGCGGGAAGGCCGAGGCGGCGCACCGAGCGCCGCAGATGCGCGTGGTAGCCGGGGTTCGCGGCGACCAGGGCGTCGTAGGTGCGGGAGGCGTGGTCGAACGCGGCGGCGAGGTCCTCGTCGCGCAGCAGGGTCATGCGGTCTCCAGAGGCTGGTGGTGGCCCGGTCAAGGGTCAGAGGAAGGGACGGCGCGGCAGGCGGGGCAGCTCGACGACGGTGCGCAGCATGGGGCCGACCGGGGCGTGACGGCCGACGGACAGGTCCTCGAGCAGGTTCGTGCGCCCATCGAGGAAGCGCAGGAGCCGGGCTGGCGGGACACGGGCGAAGAGTCGGCAGAACAGGTCCGGGCCGTCGACCCGGCCGCTGTCCAGGGCCCGCAGCAGGACCGCGTCCATGGTGCGGGCCCGCACGGAGTGGGCGGCCGGGGGCACCGGATCGCGGCCTTGTCGCAGCGCGGCGGCGACCGCCCGGGTCTGGCGCTGAAGTCCGGCGAAGGTGTATCCGGTGGACGGGCGGGTCGCGCCGCCGGCGGCACCGATCCGGAACACCGATGCACCGATGCGTTGCGGGATGGGGGCGTCTGTCATGGGGATCAGGCCGGTCTCGGTGGCGAGGATCTCCAGTTCGCCGAGGGCCAGGACGTCTGCGGCATAGTGCCGTAGCGCCGCCTCGTAGCCGCTGTCCGTCAGTACGTGGGGGGAGAACTCGGTGTACTCGACGAGTGCTTCGTGCGGGCCGGTGGGCAGGACGTAGCCGAAGGAGAGACCGTCAGCGGGCTGTGGTGTGCGGAAGTCCATCAGTTCCGCGGTCCCGGGGTCGAAGGTGGGCCGGGTGGTCCGGACGAACCAGCCGCGGAAGTGCTGCAGCAAGGTGGTGCGGGCGGCCGGGAGGCTTCCCAGAGGACGTGAGTCGAACACCCAGCGGGCCCTGAGGGCGTCGCGGCTGCCGTCGGGCCGGGTCATCAGCACCCGGGTGCCGGACGGGGTCTCCTCCACGGCGTCCACGGTCGCTTCCAGGCGCCGGACGTTGGGGCTGTGCGCCAGGTCCTGCGCGACCAGCGACTCGAAGTCGTGGGAGCGGATCATCTTGTACCGCAGCGGTGCGATGTTCACGTCGATCGGGGCGCCGGCGGGTGGCCGTACCCGCAGGTGGCGCCATTGTGATCGCACCGCGGCGTCGAAGCGGCCGCGGCCGGACTCCCAGAAGCACCAGGTGCGCGGGGCTGGACGCAGCGGACCGGGCGGGGCGTCGACGAGGATGACGGACGGGGCCGGGGCACCGTGTTCGTTCAGCCGGTGGGCCAGGGACAAGCCTGCGGCGCCTGCTCCGATGAGCGCCACGTCCGCCTTCGGCACAGCTGCTACCTCCATTCCCGGGTCGGCGTTCACGCGCTGGGGTTTCCCGCCGCGGCGTGGAATCGGATGTGGTCTCGTGCCGAGGTCACCTGGTCAGGTGCATCCGCACGATGGCATTCCCGCGCATTCGGGTATCCGCTCCGAACCGCATCCGTATCACGGGAAGGGACCAAAGAAGCATGCGTCGAGCGATCGACACCACGACCGGTCGAAGACCACGATGAGAGGAACCGGGATGCGCCGCACCCAGGCGAAGGACAAGTCCGCGGCCGCACCGCCGCCCGTCCCCCGCCTGGTGGCCCTCTCGGGGTCCGCTCAGCGGCGCCGTCGGGCCGGCCGGGCGGCCGTCGACGCCGTGGACGGCGCGCATGCCCGGGACGGCGCCACGTTGGCGGTAGACTCCGCGGCCGTGGATGCGGACGTGCGATCCGCGATCGGGGACGCGCTGGAGCAGGTGCTCGCCGACCGGCTCACCCGGGCCGGTGTGCTGGACGCTGAGTTCGCCGGGGAACTGGCCGAGCGCGTCGCGCGCTTCACCCGGGAGGGTGGCAAGCGCACCCGCTCGCAGTTCGTCTGGTGGTCGATGCGCGCCTGCGGCGGGGGTGATGAGCCGACGGCCTCGGCCGCCTTGCGCATCGGCGCGGCGCTCGAACTGCTCCAGACCTGTGCCTTGGTCCACGACGACGTGATGGACGGTTCGGCTCTTCGGCGCGGCCGTCCGGCGCTCCACACCGAGGTGCGGGACAGCTACAGCAGTGCGGCATCGCCGGCCCGCGCCGCCCGTTTCGGCGAGGCGGTCGCGGTCCTGGCCGGGGACCTGGCCCTCGTATGGGCGGACGACATTGTGGCGGAGACAGCCCTCGACCCATGGACGGCGACCGCCGTGCGTGAGGTCTGGAGCGATATGCGTACCGAGATGGTGGCAGGTCAGTTCCTCGACCTCCAGGGCCAGCTGACCGGGTCGCGCTCCACGGCGCAGGCGCTGCGCGCCGCCCGCCTCAAGAGCGCCTTGTACTCGGTCGAGCGGCCTTTGGCGCTGGGTGCTGCGGTGGCGGGCGCGGACTGCCGGACCATGCGGGCGCTGTGCTCGGCGGGGCGCTGCGTGGGCATGGCCTTCCAGTTGCGCGACGACCTCGAGGACGTCTTCGGCGATCCGCGGCACACCGGCAAGGGCTGCGGAGGGGACATCCGCGAAGGAAAGCCGACCTATCTGGCCGCGCTGGCGGTCGCGCGCGCCGAGGCCGCCGCCGACCGGCCGGCCCTGGAGGTGCTGGAAAGAGCCCTCGGGAACGAGGACCTTTCACGCGAAGGCCTCGACGAGGTGCGGGAGGTGCTGGTTCGGACGGGCGCCCGGGCGGCGGTCGGGGCGAAGATCGAGCGCCTGGCGGCCCGGGGAATGCGTCACTTCGACGGCGCCCTGCTTGACGCGGACGCCGCGGGCCGACTGCGTGGGCTACTGATCGCGCAGGTGACTTCTCGAGCCGCGGACGACCCGCCCGCCCGCTCACGTTCCGCGTCCGCTGCCACCACGGCCGGTTCTGGCGCACCAGGGGCCGGGCGATGACCCGTACCGTGAGCGGCCGCACGGACCACGTGGTGATCGTGGGGGCGGGTCTGGCCGGCCTGTCGGCGGCTCTGCACCTGCTGGGCGCAGGGCGCCGGGTCACCGTGGTCGAACGGGACGCGCTGGCCGGCGGGCGGGCAGGGCGCCTCCTGCGGGGCGGATACCGGATCGACACCGGCCCGACCGTGTTGACCATGCCCGACCTCGCCGATGAAGCCTTCGCGGCGGTCGGCGACAGCCTGGACCGGCGGGTGGAGCTGATCCCGCTGCACCCGGCCTACCGGGCGTCGTTCGCCGACGGCAGCACCCTGGACGTGCACACCGAAGGCGAGGCGATGGCTGCAGCGGTCGAGCGGTTCGCCGGGGCCGGTGAGGCGGCGGGCTACCGGCGGCTGCGCGCCTGGCTGGAGCAGCTCTACCGGGTACAGATGCGCCGCTTCATCGACGCGAACTTCGACTCGCCGCTGGACCTGCTGACCGGTGACCTCGCCCGGCTGGCGGCGCTCGGCGGCTTCGGGCGCCTGGACCGGCGCATCGCCGGATTCCTGAAGGACGAGCGGCTGCAACGGGTCTTCTCCTTCCAAGCCCTGTACGCGGGTGTGCCGCCGGCCCGGGCACTCGCCGCCTACGCGGTCATCGCCTACATGGACACGGTGGCCGGGGTGTACTTCCCGCGCGGCGGCATGCACGCTCTGCCGCAGGCCATGGCGGACGCAGCCGCCGACGCGGGCGCCGAGCTGCGGTTCGGTGAGCCGGTGACCGGCCTGGAGCGCTCCGGCGGACGGATCACCGCCGTTGTCACCGCGAAGGACCGCATCCCCTGCGACGCGGTCGTCCTCACCCCGGACCTGCCCGGCAGCTACCGGCTCCTCGGCCACCGGCCGCGCAGGCCGGTGAAGCTGCGGCACTCCCCCTCCGCCGTCGTGCTGCACGCGGGCACGGACCGCACCTGGCCGCAACTGGCCCACCACACGATCTCGTTCGGTGCCGCCTGGCGGAGCACGTTCGACGAGCTCACCCGGCAGGGAAGGCTGATGAGTGATCCGTCCCTCCTCATCACACGGCCGACGGCCACCGACCCCACTCTCGCCCCACCGGGTCGGCATCTGCACTACATCCTCGCCCCCTGCCCCAACACCGAGATCGGCCCCGCAGGGGCTGCCTGGGGCGAGCTCGGCCCCCGCTACCGGGACAACCTGCTGCGCGAGCTGGAACGGCGCGGCCTCGGCGGCATCGAGGCCGCCATCGAGAACGAATGCCTCGTCACCCCAGCCGACTGGGCCGGCCAGGGGCATGCGGCGGGCACCCCCTTCTCCGCCGCCCACACCTTCCTGCAGACAGGGCCGTTCCGGCCGCGCAACCTGATCCGCGGTACGGCGAACGCCGTCCTGGCCGGCTGCGGCACCACCCCCGGCGTGGGCGTTCCCACCGCGCTGGTGTCGGGGAAGCTGGCGGCGGCCCGGATCACGGGCGGCACCCGGCGCGCCTCCTCGCGCTCCACAGGGGCAACCCGATGACGCGACGCGAACTCGACGCGGCCGGCATCACCGACCCGGCGCTGCGGGCGGCGTACCGCCGCTGCCGCGACCTGAATGCGGCGCACGGGAAGACGTACTTCCTGGCCACCCGGCTCCTCCCCGTTGAACGCAGGCCCGCCGTGCACGCGCTGTACGGGTTCGCCAGGTGGGCCGACGACATCGTCGACTCGAACGTTCCCGGCACGGACGACGGTCTGCGTCGTGCCCGGCTGGCGGCACTGCAGCGGCGGCTGGACAAGGGGCTGCACCAGGGGGAGGGCGGCGAACCGGTGGTGGCGGCCCTGGCCGATACCGCTCGCCGGTACGCCATTGATCACCGCCTTTTCCAGGACTTCATGACCGCGATGCGGTCCGACCTGGTGGTGACGGCGTACCCCACCTATGCCGACCTGTGCGGCTACATGCACGGCTCGGCGGCCGTGATCGGCCTGCAGATGCTGCCGGTGCTGGGCACGGTGGTGCCGCAGGAGGAGGCCGAGCCGCACGCGGCAGCCCTCGGGGTCGCTTTCCAGCTCACCAACTTCCTGCGGGACGTCGGCGAGGACCTCGACCGTGGGCGCGTGTATCTGCCGGAAGACCTGCTGGCCGGGCACGGCGTCGAGCGGGAGCTGCTGCACTGGTGCCGGTGCACGGGCCGCCAGGACCGCCGCGTGCTGGCCGCCCTGCGGGAGTTCGAGGCGCTCACCCGCGGCGTCTACCGACAGGCGCAACTTGGTCTCGCGATGCTCGATCCGGTGTCCCGGCCCTGCATCCGCACCGCGTACGCCTTGTACGGGAGCATCTTGGACGCCATCGCGCGCGACGGCTATGCCGTGCTGCACCAGCGGGCCGTGGTGTCGCGCCGCAGACGTGCCACGGTCGCGGCCGGTGCACTGGTTCAGGTGGCGGCGATCAGGCTGCGCCACTGCTTGCGCCCGGCGCCCACCACGTCACCCCCAGCGCCGCCCGCCGACCCGACCCGGCCGGTCCCCGAGGAGGTCGTATGAATCCCGAATGGTCGCCACGGCGTGGCCGTCTGCCCCTTTCACTGCGCCGCCGGCCCGTCCCGTGGGGTCGGCAGCAGCCCACCTGGCGCGACGCCAGGCCCAGCCTGATCACCGAAGCGCTGAAACGGGCGCAGGCCCGGCCGTCAGGGAACTGGTACGTCGTGGGGTCGTCCTCCGCGCTGGGCGACGACCGCCCCGTGGCCCGCACCGTAGCTGGCCATGAGGTCGTGCTCTGGCGCGACACCGACGGCCGGCTCCACGCCGGACCCGGTGTCTGCCCCCACCTCGGAGCGCCCTTGGCAGAGAGCCCGGTCCGGTGCGGAACGCTGGTGTGCCATTGGCACGGACTCGCCCTCGACGGCACCTCGTTCGCGGGCTGGGAGCCGTTGCCGGCCTTCGACGACGGGATCCTGTTGTGGGTGCGGCTCGACGAGGCTGGAGGGGAGGAGCCCCTGGATGCCCCCGTCGTACCGGTCCGGCCGGCTCTCACTCGCGGAGTGACCGCGGTGTACGAGGGCACAGGGCTTTGCGAACCCGAGGACGTCGTGGCCAATCGCCTGGATCCATGGCACGGGGCCTGGTTCCACCCGTACTCCTTCGTAGACCTCACGGTCGTCGGCCAGCCCGGCGGACACGACACCGGGGACCGCTTTACCGTCGATGTCTCCTTCAAAGTCGCCGGGCGACTGGTCGTACCGGTGCAGGCGGTCTTCAGTGCTCCTGAGCCACGCACCGTCGTCATGCACATCACCGAGGGGGAAGGTGTGGGCTCGGTGGTGGAGACACACGCGACCCCGCTCGGCCCAGACGGACGAGGTCGTCCGCGCACGGTGGTGACCGAGGCCGTGGTGGCCGCTTCTGACAGGCCGGGCTTCGCGTTCGCCCGCTGGGCCGCCCCGCTCCTCCGCCCGATGATGCGCACTGCGGCGGCCCGGCTGTGGCGGGACGACCTGGCCTATGCCGAGCGCCGCTGGCACCTGCGCTCCACAGGCCGGTTCCCGGGGTGAATCCGACGGGTGCAGCTGCTCACCCCAGGTCCGCTCGCAGTCGACGAGCCCGCGCGGTCCCACAGGAACACCTTCATTCCCGCCGAGGAGTCTTCCGGATGGGAAGGACCGGCTCACCCCCGAGCAGGCGAGGGACTGGGTCGCGAAGCTTCCCGACCTCGAAGGGCGTCACCGCTGCTGCAGGAAATCCGGCTGATCATCGAACCGGGCTCGCAGGAGATCCCGCCCACACCACGGTTCGACCCGCCGCCACGGTCACGCCGTACCTGTCGACGCTCGGCCGGCCGAACTCCTCCCACCGGCTGAATGCGGTGGTGATCTCGTCCCACAGCCGCCGGGGCCCTGCCTGGGCGACGGCGAAGTCGGCCGCGGTGCGGCCGTCGTAGTCAACGGTCGCCCAGGATCCGGTGGCGGGATCCCGGACCTGAAGGCGGGTGTGGGCGTGGTTGCCGCTTGCGTCCCAGGCGAACGAGGCACCGGGGACGGCCAGGCCGATGTGGAACTCGGCGTCGAGGCCGCCGCCCGCGACCGCCCATGGCGACAACCCCGTCGACGAGTGCGCGACTGCGCTCCCGTCGTCCTCGGACGCTGTCGTCGGCGGGTCGGGCTCGGCGTCGGGGCGTGCCATCTGCATGAAGGAGGCGAAGGGGTGGAAGCGTCCGTGCGCTTGGCCAGCTTCGGCGGCGGACTGGAGAATGCCCAGGTCAGCGGCTAAGTGCGAGTCATTTTCGACGCCGGACCCCTCATGGCGAGGTCAGGCTCCCTCGGGAGTGATCAGGCAGAAGGGGTGGCCGACGGGGTCCTCGTAGACGCGGTAACCGATCGGCTTGTCCGAACCATCCAGCAGCGTCGCACCGAGGGCGAGTACCTGGGCCTCAGCCGTATCGAGGTCCGTGACCATCACGTCGATGTGCATCTGCTGAGGACGCGCGGAATCCGTCCATCGAGGCGCGCGAAAGTCGTCTACCCGCTGGAAGAGGACCACCGGTGCGCCCGCCGCGTTCTGGAGCACGACGAAGTCGCCGGTGTCCGCCTGCCGTGAGAGCGACAGCAGCTTTTCGTAGAAACCGGCGAGTTCATCCGGGTCGGGGCAGTCGATGACAACGGTGTACAGGTGTCCGATCATCCGGCGCACTTTGCCACTGGCCCGCGAGCGGGCCAAACGGCAGGTGCCCAGCCCAAGGTTGCAGAACAAGCTAAGTACCTGTTCTGAACCCTGATCGGCCACCGGAACGGTGCTCATCGTTTCGGCCTGGACCTGGCTCTGTCCGAACGATCAGGGACCGAGACCGGAGGAGCATCAACCTCAACGCGGCGATGTCCCATGGTGTGGTTATCCCCACCGCCAGGGGGTGGCTTACCGGATGGGCAATGACATCAGTGCGCGGCGATCGTGTGTCCCAGAGACGACATGATGGCCACGCATGGCGAAGGGACACCTCATCGATGCGCGTCCTCCTGATCGGGCCGCCCGGAGCTGGCAAGGGCACGCAGGCGGTGCGCCTTGCCGCGCATCTGTCGATCCAGCACATCTCCACCGGTGACCTCTTCCGCGAGCACATCGACCAGGGCACCGAGCTCGGGCAGAGCGCCCGGACGCACATGCGCGCTGGCCTTCTGGCGCCGGACGAGGTCACAATCGGGGTGTTCAAAGAGCGCCTTGCCCGTCCGGACACCGAGCGCGGATTCCTGCTGGACGGCTTCCCCCGCAATCTTGCCCAGGCGGAGGCGCTGGACGGCATCCTGGCCGGCTCGAAGTCGAGGCTGGATGCCGTGCTGGACCTGGAGATTCCCGAGGCCCAGGTGGTCAGGCGGATTGCTGGACGACGGTTGTGCCGTCAGGACCGCGAACACGTCTTCCACGTCGACTACAGCCCGCCTGAGGTGGCGGGAGCCTGCGACGTCTGCGGCGGTGAGCTGTACCAGCGCGATGACGACCGCGAGACAACCGTTCGTAAGCGACTGGAGGTTTATCGCAGCGAGACGGCGCCGGTCGTCGACCACTACCAGGCTCAGGGCCTGGTGACCACGATCTCGGCCCTCGGCCAGGTCCAGGAGGTCCTGGACCGCGCGCTGGTCGCGATCGGCCAGGCCAGGTCGATGCCTCCGGCGCGTCGAGCTATTGACCCCTCCACTGGGAAGGTGCGGGGCTGCTGCCGATGATGGGCGCGGCCTCCTTGGCCTTGGCCACCAGCTCGCGCACCTTGGGGTCCTTGAAGAGGGCCTTGGCCGGGGGCTTGCGGGTCTTCTTGACAAGCACGTACGGCTTGGCTCCGGCCGGGTGCCAGGAGAAGGTGACGCCTTCCAGGGCGAGCTTTTGGGCGATGAGGTCTGCGGCGACGTCGCGGGCGAAGCCCAGGCGGGTGGGGAGGTCGATGCGTATCTCCGCGCCGTCGTCGGAGAAGTTCTTCGGGATGTGGAGGTAGCGGCGCGGGTCGGTCTGCCCCGCGATCCCCAGCGGCTGGGCGAGCGCCTCGTGCAGGGGGACGGCCCACTCGCGCATCAGCTCCCGGCGCTCGCGGGTCAGCAGCCTGTACGCGATGCCGCCGACCGTCAGGGCGGAGGCCGCGCCCGGCCCCGCGTACGCGACGCCGTGGCCGACCACCCCGCCCGCCGGATGTGACGCGTCGGTGCCGCGCAGGCCGGCCGGCCATGCCAGCGTCAGGCGCAGGCCTCCCGACCGGAACCGGTCGATCAAGCTTGATCTTCGCGTCCCACGCGCCGGGGGCTGCCCAGTGCGTCACGGGGGTCCGAACGGCGCACAGCCGCTGGAAGGGGGGCCGGGCCTACTGTGGAGGAGTGGGAGCGAGCGGCAGCCCTGCGAAGGACCGCGAGGTCACCGTCTGCCTCGCCGGCGACGTGATGCTCGGCCGGGGCATCGACCAGGTGCTGCCACACCCAGGCGACCCGCAGCTCGCCGAGCCGTGGGTGACGGACGCACGTGCGTACGTCGAGATGGCCGAGGCCGCGAACGGACCGGTACCACGGCCCACCGGCTACGACCGGCCGTGGGGCGACCTGCTGGAGGAACTTCGGGCTACCGGGCCGGACGCCTGGGTGCTGAACCTGGAGACCAGCGTGACCCAGGCGGACAGCTTCGCCCCCGGGAAGAGCGTCCACTACCGCATGAACCCGGCGAACCTGCCGTGCCTGACCGCCGCCCGGCCCGACGTGTGCGTCCTGGCCAACAACCACGTCCTCGACTTCGGCCGCGACGGGCTGGCCGAGACCCTCGGCAGCCTCCGCGCCGCCGGGCTGCGCACGGCCGGTGCGGGCGGCGATGCCGCCGAGGCGTGGCGGCCTGCACGGGTGGCACTGCAGCCTCCTTCGTCCCGCGGGGGGTCCGCGTCCCGTCACGGGCCGCGCCTCCTCGTGTTCTCGGTCGGACTCCCCTCGAGCGGCATCCCGCTCGACTGGGCGGCCACCCCGGACCGCAGTGGCATCGCCCTCGCCTCCGCACCCTCGCCGGCCGCCGCGGCCGACCTGGTCGCCCGTATACGGGGCGCCCGCCGGACCGGCGACCTGGTAGCCGTGTCGATCCACTGGGGTTCCAACTGGGGCTACCGGGTCCCGCCCGAGCACATCCGCTTCGCCCACGACCTCGTCGACGGCGGCGCCGACCTGGTCCACGGCCACTCCTCGCACCACCCCCGCCCTTTGGAGGTCTATCGCGGCCGGTTGATCCTCTACGGCTGCGGAGACCTGGTCGACGACTACGAAGGGATCACCGGTCACGAGCAGTACCGCGACGACCTCCGACTCCTCTACACGGCCTGCCTCGACAAGGACACGGGGGCGCTGCGAGGGCTGCGCCTGACCCCATTCCAGGCCCGCCGCCTGACGCTGCATCGAGCCCGCCTCCGCGACGCCCACTGGCTGCACGCCGCCCTCACCCAGCGCGGCGCCCCCTTCTCCGCGGCGCTCGCCGTCGGCGGCGACGGAGCGCTCACCCTCTCCTCGGGGAGACATGAGGTGTGACCTCAGTGACCTCAGTGACCTCAGACCCGCATCCCGCATCCCGCATCACGCATCACGCATCACGCGCAGCGACGGCCTCTCGGGTGCCACCGGACCAGCACGTCGCGGGTACTACGGGCCGTCCTTCGCGGGCTTCTGCTCCTCGGCCGGCGCCTTGAGTGCCTCGATCCGGCACAGCCTGGAGGTTGGCGAGCGTCGCCGAGCTCCTGTGCGGCTCGGCCTCCAGCTCGGCGATCCGCTTCGCGGTCAGCGCGGCCTTCGCATCGTTCTCGGGCACGTGGTCCTCCCCCTGTGCTGTCGCATCCGACAGGCAGCTGCATCAGCGTAGGGCTGCCTGCCGGGCCCACGGGGCCTGTCGTCCGAACCTGTGGAGGTATGGCCCGGCGGCCGGGACAGCGGATCCGGAAACGTACGCGGAGGGTGGCCGAGCGCGCTACACAGAGCGGCCCGGCGGTCGCCGTGCTACTGCGGGGCGCGGTCGGCGGCGAGGTCGTATGTCGCCCTACTGGCGGTGGCCATTCACGTACCCGCGGGCGGCCGCCTCGCCTCGTGCCGAGCGCGGTCAGGACCGTCTCCATCCGGATCCGGCCGACCTGCACCGCCAACGCCGCGTCCGCCCCCGACTTCGGCTATCAAGTATCTGAGGCTGGGGGTGAACGCCGCGTGCGTCTGCCAGGCAGGCTGTTCCCGGGTTGATCGGGGTCGAGGGGGAGTGGTGTCACGGAAGGTCTGGTTGTGGGCAGGTGCGGGATGGTTGGCTCTCGTGTTGTTATGTGGCGCATTCACTCTTTACCTGGATGAATCGGAGAATTCTGGTTCGAGGTCACCGCACTGGGAGCGGGCTCCCGTTCCGAGTGGCATGCCTTCGCGCTGTCCCGACCCAACCGCAGAGGCCAGGGACGTCCCACGCTCCTGTACTTACTGGGAACGCGGGTAACTCGCCGTTTAACGTCCTGCCTGAACTCGCTCAGTACGAGTTGTCGAGTTGGTCTACGAGGAATCGAAGCTCACGAGCTCGGCGCCGGGACATGCCGTGTATCACGGCATCCAAGAACTCCCGTGCTTCGAAGGGGCTGCCGCAGCATTCCCACACACCGCAGCCGCCATCCTCGTACTCACTCCAGAGGTTGCGGTACGGGTCCCGAACGAACCCTCGCCAAATCCTCACGGACTCAGCCGTGACACCAGGCCACAGGTAGTTCCGGCTCCTCTCGACCCTGGCAACTTCGGCAAGAGCAGGCGCGGACAGGCCAGCGATCGAGGGTTGATTGGCAAGCAGGTGCCGCGGCCGCTGCTCGGCGCGGACGCGCCCAGGCCGCCTACGCGGCATGGGCCTTTCTGTAGAACGTCATGGGGTGATCCTGCCAGAGACGGCTGCGCCGACGGCAGCTGAGTCCGTTCGTCGCGGCTTCGTCCCCTTCTTATGGTGCGCGGGGCGGCGGTACGCCTCGCCGGTGGCGAGGGTGCGCCCGACGCCGTAGCAGGCGGCGGTCCGCCGGACCCGCACAGGCGGACCGCGGCCCTCGGCGGCTACCAGCCCCCGGGGGCGCCACCACCGGTGACGCCCCGGGCCCCGGGCCGCCCACACGGCCCGGGAACCCGCAGGAACGGCTAACCGCGCGGGCGCCCGCCCCGCCCCCGACGCGGCCGCAAGTCGGCCCGCACGGCAACGGTCAAGACCCGCACCGTCTCCGACCAGTCCGGCGCCCACATGGACACCACGGCCTGCGCCACCGCGACGGCGAGCTCCTCGACCACCCGACCCGCCAACCGGCGCCCGACGGGCCCGCGGCGGCGCGGGGCCGGCCCTCGGGCGGGCCCCGCCGGCTCCCTCGCAGACTCCTCGCCCATCGACTCGCAACCCATTTCTGACGCGCTCATGACAGATCTCTCCTTGCGTGAGAACGCGGATCACACTTCCGGTCGGAGGTGCGATCCGCACTTTCGAACGCGAAGGGGTTAGCCACGCAAATCCGAGAAAACCGCAGTTCAGAGCAGAGATGGGTGAAACTCGCGCACGTGCTACACCATCAACCCCCAAGCCCCGCAAGCCCCTTCACTGAGACCCCGATCACATACCGGACCGGCAACCCCCAGATCCGCCCACAGCCACGACCGGCCCCGCCCCAACCGGAAGGCCCCCAACCCGGTAACCGGGTGAGGGCTCTTCGGGCCGTACGGCTCGACCCCGCTTGCAGTGGCACACATTTGAGCTCGGCAGCATGCCCCGCGCCGGGCCCCGTGGTCAGCGGCAGGGCGCTGCCACCGCCCGGACGAAGCCGCGCCCGGACATGCGATGGGGCCGCCACCCCACGCGGGGTGACGGCCCTCGGCCCCTGCCGCCCTCCGTCTACGGGACGGGCGTGAACGCCACGTCGGTACCGCCACAGCCGGCCGTCCGGCGCCGACCTCGTCTACTGGCACCGCAAACGGGAGCAATGGCGGATGCTCGCCGAGCGCGCACCCGACAGCACCACAGCTGACTACCTGCATGAAGCCTTCGAGCCGACCGCCCGCGCGATCGACGGCCTGGAGAAGGCGCTCGCGGCCGTCGGCCTACTCGACGATGCCCTCGCTCTCGACTTGCGACGACCCCAGGACTACTTCGGGAAGGTCTGGAGCACCGCTTTCCGAGTCCGAGATCTGGCCGACGCGCGGGACGGAGATGATGCCGCATGACCGCCTCCACAGCGGCCGCTGTCGCAGCCCGTCGGCAGCAGACCCAGGACAAGCTTGTCCAGGTCGAGAAGGCCATCGGCCAGCTCCGCCGCGAGCGCGGACGCATGACCGTCCGGGCCATCGCCGGACGAGCAGGGGTGTCCGCCACGTTCCTCTACGAGAACACCGACGCTCGCACCCTCGTGAAGGCCGCAGTCGCCGACAGCCGAAGTCGGCATGACCGTCTCGGGCAGGAACAGCACGACCGGATCGAGGCGTCCTGGCGGGAGCGAGCCCTCAATGCCGAGGCCGCGCTGACCCGCACCCAGAAGGAGGTCTTCGCACAGCGGCAGCGGATCGGCGAACTCATGGGACAACTCCGCGACTTCGACCAGATGGTTCCCGGCGATTCCGTCCAGCAGCTGACCACCGAGAACACCACCCTCAAGCATCGCGTCCACCAACTCACACAGGAGCACCGCAAGTTCCAGGAACGGCTCGAAGGCGCCCGCTCCAACCTCCGCTTCGCCGAGAAACGCATCGCCAACCTCGAAGCCCAACTCCTCGAACGGGACTAGCCATGACCGATCAACCATCCGCCGCGCCGATCCGCCTCGACCGCGACCAGGCCGCTTCCCTCGCACGGCTGCTGCGGGAGATCGAGCAGTTCCTCGGCGAGTGCGACGAGAGCGTGGAAGAGGCCCTGGCCGCCCACTTCGGCCTCGATCCCACCAGCGAGGCATACAGCGCTGCCCTGTGCTTTCACGCAGACAGGATCGAGGCCACCCTCGCCGCTGAAGACCCGCGCAATGGGCACCCGCAGGGTGCATTCGCGCAGGTCAGAGCCCAACCTGGCTGAGGCCGATGAAGCCGAGTGGCGTACTACAAGAACCGGTAGCACTGTGGAAAGTGAGGCCGGCGCCGCAGACGTCAGGGAAGTGATTGATGTGATTGCCGACGATACCGTTCTCGGTTCAACGGCCTTTTGGTCCGTCGCTCTCACCATTCTGCTGATCGCCCTGGGTCTCCTCATCTGCGCGCGCCTCACCGCTCTGATGGTCCGTCCCAATGCAAAAACCAAAATGAGCGATCCAGGATGGTTCTGGAGGGCATGGGGTGGCTTCATTCTGCTCGGGCTGGCAACGGCGGGGTGGGCGGGGTTTTCTCGCGGAGACGGCACTGTTCCGACTTGGGCGGCTACTTCCATTCTGGCCGTCTCCGGCGCCGTAGTCATTCTTGCGCTTGCGTGTGAAGTAGCCTGCCTGAGGCCCCCTTGGAAGCGACAAGTTGGAGAACACACCCTCAATCTGGCGCCAGCAGATGAAGTCACGTCACGCAACAGCAGGCAGGGGCTAACCTCCCGTCAACTTCTATGGCTCGTTGTGATCGGTAGTCTGCTGTCGCTAGGGGCCTTCGTATGGGTGGTCACCGTTGCACCACACGATGGTCGTTCCGGATACCCGTCCCTCGCTGTGGGGACAGCATTGGGGTTTTACTACTTCGGCTATGTAGGTCTGGGTAAACGACTACGGGTACGGCTGAAAGTGGTCAGTGCAGACGGCAAGGAATACCCGCCAGGCGTTGCCTATGTGGCGACCCGAGTCGAAACCATGGGAAGCCACAGGCCCCGCGGTTTCTGGGCACCGGAAGGCGCCGATGTACTGAAACTACCGGCAGAGTCGATCTCCGCGCTTCCAGCCACGGAGGGCAAGGTGGTCGCGGCACTGCTGGGCCTACTGCAGGCACTTACGTCGTTCAATCCGTGGCGTGCTCAGGTCGTAATCGTCGACGACGACACGGTCACCGTCGAACTCGGCCGAAACGGCAGGGAAGTAGCATCCACCCTCATCTCCAAAGACTCTCTGAGTCTTCAAAACACCAGCTCGGACCAGAATGCGGGTTCACCGAATGACCACGAACTACTCACCGCGACCGCGGCTTTCATCCTGATCAGGCTCAGCGAGCGCCACACAGTCCTTACAGAGGGACTCTGCGGCACAAGCACGTGGCGCAGCCTTGCTTGCCAGGTGCTAGCTGGCACCGAACAGTACCGCCCCGAAATGAAGCAGCAGCTTTTCGCGACAGCGATCGAAAAGGACCGCTACAACGACGCAGCTCGTCTTGGCTACCTCTATTACCGCTCTGGGGAACTAGTCGGATCGAGCAAGAACGAAGAGACATACGTCCGTCGGCTTGAGGAATTCTGCAGGGACCTATCGAAGCAGGGGAAGGCAAACAGTGAAGGTTACATCCCTCTGCGCCTGCGCACCATGCTGACTCTCATCTGTGGGCGACTTAACTATGCATGCACGCTGGAGAACGAGGCCACGGATCAACGTCTGGCGAGGATCCGACGGTCCGGCCATCCGGGAGCGGTGCGACTTGTCAACACGGCACGCGAGCAGAAGGCGAAAGCACACAATGAATGCCGTGCGCTGCTACAAAGCATCGGTGAGCTAACGGGAGACGAGGAGTTGAGAAAGAATGGCGCTTCGGCGGACGAGTATGGGGCGCGCCGGGAAGTTCCGCTCACGAAGCCCGAAGAGCACATCAGTTACTTTGCCGCAGAAATGCGCCCTCTGGTTCAGATATTCAGCCGCCATGCCAGGGGCGAGTCGGACGTCCCAGATCTTCCACTGGCCACTCCGACGGAATGGTACAACCAAGCATGTGCCGACGTCAGCATTGGACCCCAGCAGTACGAAAAAGCCCTGAACCACCTCGACATGGCGGTTGGATACAGGAGATGGCGGAGGGAAGCTCGGAGTGACCCATCCCTACAGCCGCTGATCAAAGGCCAGCGCGCAAAATTCATGACTTTGATCGACAGGCAGACCCTGTCCGATGTTGCAGCCTTCCAACCCTACCTTGAACAATTCGAGAAGGACGGAGTGCGCTCCACTGGCGACCTCCTCGACCGCAGCGAAGGGAATAACGCCAAGGCTTTCGCGCGCTCCCTCGGCGTGCCGATCAGCACCGTGAAATGGATGCGCGAGGTGTGCCGGATTCTCGACGCCTGCCCCGAGCCGGCTCAAGCCATACCGTGGACGAACCTGCTCACAGAAGAAGGAGTCGAGACCAGCACGGCCATGACGGCAGTGCTGGACGATGCCGTGGAGCAAGCGCGGCTTGAAAGGCTGGGCTGGAAGACCGATGGGAAGCCGCTCACCAGTCAAGAACTCCGCGCTTGGATAGAGCGGTTGCCCGACCACGGGCATGCGAGTCGGCTGCGAAGTCATCTGCACCTTCACGGCCCTGCCCGACCAGGCAGGCCCCAATGACACCCGGCCTCGCTCGATGAGCCGAGCGGCCCGCCACGTCACGGACATCCACGCGACGCATCTGCACAGCTCGCAGCCCATCCGGTCAGTTCGACGCTCGGTAAAGACGATCTCCCGTCTGAGGTGTTTCTCTGGGCGGCCGCCGGTCTCGGTTTCGCAGGCCGGTGTGGGCAGGAGAGGTTCGATCAGGGCCCACTCGGCGGCGGTGGTGTCCGACGGGTAGCGGCGTTGGCGCATCCGAATGTCCTTGGGCAGTCGGACGGGGGTGTGGTGGTGACCCGGCATAGCCGGGCCACCATCCCCGTGCAGGTCAGGCGGTTGCGATGAGAAGCCGTTGCCATACCGATCATGGAGTCTGTCGATCGGACGGGAGTCTCGATCGGGTGATCGCGGGCCCTGCCCGGCATGAGAGCAGGGCCTGGCGGTATACGGGCAAAATCCAGGGGAGCGGACGGCCGCGCGCTGCTACGGTCGGGCGCCATGAGCTGGCTTCCCGATGACTTCGTCCACCCCGTCCTGGTACCGCTGCCGGGCGGTGGCCATCACCTGCGGCCGATCCGGGAGGCGGACACCCCTCTCGACTATCCGGCTGTGATGGGTTCGCGCGAGCGGCTGTGGACCATCTTCGGCCCGGCCTGGGGCTGGCCCGCGGCCACCATGACCTACGAGGCCGACCAGGCCGACCTGTTGCGGCACGAGAAGGAGATCGCCGCACACCAGTCCTTCAACTACGCGCTGTTCGACGCGGCGGAGACAGCTCTGCTCGGCTGTGTCTACATCGACCCACCGGAGAGGGCCGGCGCGGACGGCGAGATCTCCTGGTGGGTGGTGGACGAGCTGGTGGGCAGCAAGGTCGAGCAGGCCCTCGACGCGCTGGTGCCGCAGTGGATCGCCGCCGACTGGCCGTTCGAGCAGCCGCGCTTCCTCGGCCGCGAGATCTCCTGGTCGGACTGGCTCGCCCTGCCGGAGCATCCCGACACGTAACTGGTTGTTGCCCGTACCGATCTCGAAGGCTGTCGATCGAACGGGAGTCTCGATCGGGTGACTGCGGCGGTTTCCGCGCGTGAAAGCAGGGCCTCCAGGTAGCTCGGGGGTGCGATCCCATTCCGAGTGGTTCCCGGAGGCCCTGTTGTCTTTGTTGTACGTTCCCGAGCATGTTGACTTCAACTCGCCCGCCGTGTCGTGCGATTGCCTCGCGCACGTGTACGGCAACGCGGCCGACCATCCGGACCGGGTGCGCCGGTATCCGTCGGACATGACGGACGCGGAGTGGGCGGCCGTCCGGCCGTTGCTGGCGGTGCCGGCCTGGTTCCAGGGGCGGGGTGGACGGCCCGAGGGCTACTGCCACCGGCAGCTGTTGGACGCGATCCGCTACCTGGTCGCGGGCGGGATCTCGTGGCGGGCGATGCCCTCGGACTTCCCCGCATGGGCCCGGGTCTACGCATTCTTCCGCCGCTGGCGCGAGCACGGGCTGATCGCCGAGTTCCACGACCGGCTGCGCGGGACGGTCCGTGAGCGCGAGGGCCGTGAGGCCGAGCCCACAGCGGGGATCATCGACGCGCAGTCGGTGCAGGCCGCCGCGACGGTGCCGGCCGCCTCACACGGCTACGACGGCGGGAAGAAGGTGCCGGGCCGCAAGCGGCACATCGTGACCGACACCCTCGGCCTGCTCCTGGCCGTCGCGGTCACGGCTGCGAACATCGGCGACCGGGACGCCGCGGCGGGCCTGCTGATGCGGCTGCGCCGTCTGCACCGCGACATCACCCTCGTGTGGGCCGACGGCGGCTACACCGGCTCCCTCGTCGGCTGGTGCCGGGACAAACTCGCCCTGACCTTGGAGATCGTCAAGCGCACCGACGACATGGCAGGGTTCGTGGTGCTGCCGAGGCGGTGGGTGGCAGAGCGCACGTTCGCGTGGTTGATGAACTCCCGCCGTCTGGCCCGGGACTACGAGACCCTGCCCTCATTCCGAGCTACACCATGCCTGACCAGCAGAAATCAACGGATCACGTTCGGTTGAGATACGGCTTCTTAGCTTGTTCTTTAACCTCACGTCACTGCGGAATGCTTGCCGGTGGAGAAAATGCGGTGCGTGCTGGCACCACGCTGGTCAGACTCGCTGACATGACTGAGAAGATCACCCGCATCAACCCCGAGCAGCTGCATGAGACACCCGGCTACCACCACATCACCGTGGTGGAGGCAGGCCGTACCGCCTATCTGGCGGGGCAGTGCCCGCTTGATCGGAATGGTGACCTCGTCGGTTCCGGTTCCCTCGAGACGCAGGTCGACCAGGTTGTCGCGAACGCGCTCGCTGCCCTGGCGGCGGTGAGTGCCCAGCCTGAACATGTGGTGCGGTCAGTGATCTACGTGCGGAGCGATGAGAGGGACATTCTCGGAGCCGCATGGCGTCGGCTCACCGAGTCTGCCCTGGGTCCGGCGTTCACCACCGCCAGCACGCTCTTGGGCGTCGCTCAGCTGGGCTTTCCGGGACAGCTCGTCGAGGTGGATCTCACCGTGGCGCTGCCTGACTGACTTCGAACGGCGTATCGAACTGGGTAGCCCAGCTGGGCATTCGCGGGACGTTGGGGCGGCCTTCGTCTGATCATGTGCTCCGACCAAGGTGCACCGCTCAAGACGAAGGCCGTGAAGGTGAGTCTGCTGCCTGACGCCGGTCCCGGGGAAGCGTTCGCGCAAGCGTCACGCTTCCGGGAGGACCTATTCGACTGCCTGACCGTGCGCGGGGACGAGCTGTTCGAGCTCGTGGAGGCGTTGCTGTGCGCGGACGGCCCGGTGACGTCGCCGGTGGATCTGACGCTGGTGGCCGAGCACCGGCGTGGGCACGGTGCGATGTACGAGGCGCTGAACCACGGGAACGTGGACGTACCCCGGTTGCGGCAGGTGCTGGCCGGTCTGCCGATGCCGCGGGCCGCCGACGGGCGCCTGGTCCTGGCCGTCGACGTCAGCAACTGGCTCCGCCCCGACGCGCCGACCAGCGCGGATCGCCTGTTCTGCCACGTCTACGGCCGCAGCGGACGGTCCTCGGACCAGTTCATCCCCGGCTGGCCGTACTCGTTCGTCGCCGCCCTCGAATCGGGCCGGACGTCCTGGTGCCAGCTCCTGGACGCCGTCCGCCTCGGACCCGAGGACGACGTCGCCGAGGCCACCGCCTCCCAGCTCCGCCGGGTGGTCACCGACCTGATCGAGATGGGCCGCTGGCACGTCGGCGACCGCGACATCCTCATCGTCTTCGACGCCGGCTACGACGCCCCACGCATGGCCCACCTCCTCGACGGCCTCCCGGTCGAGGTGCTGGGACGGATGCGCTCCGACCGCGTCATGCGACGGCCGACGCCCTCGCTCAGGGAGTACGCCCTGGCCTACCCCCAGGGCGGGCGACCGCCGAAGCACGGCAAGGAGTTCCGCTTCGCCAAGCCGGACACCTGGGGTGAGCCGGACGCGTCCACGACGCAGGTCACCGACCGATACGGAACCACCCGCGCGATGGCCTGGGACCGTATCCACCCGCGCCCGACCACCCGCTCCGCCTGGATCGAGCACACCGGCGAACTCCCCATCATCGAGGGCACACTGATCCGCCTCCAGGTCGACCGGCTGCCCGGCGGAGGAGACCCGCTGCCGCTCTGGCTGTGGTCGTCCGCCACCGGCCAGAACTGCGAGGACGTCGACGTGCGCTGGCAGGCATTCCTGAGGCGCTTCGACCTGGAGCACACCTTCCGGCTGATGAAACAGACCCTCGGGTGGACCCGCCCGAAGCTGCGAACCCCCAAGGCCGGCGAGCGCTGGACCTGGCTGATCATCGCCGCCCACACCCAGATCCGCCTTCTGCGCGAGGCCGCCGCCGACTTGCGGCGGCCGTGGGAGAAGCCCGCCGAGCCCGGCCGACTCACCCCGGCCAGAGTCCGCCGGGGGTTTCGGAACCTCCGCCCGCACCTGCACTGCCCGACCCGCGCGCCAGAACCCTCAACTCCCGGACCTGGCAGGCCACTTGGCTCGAAAAACCGGCGGCCCGCCACCCGTTACGACGTAGGCCAGCCCTCACAGGGCCCGGTTCCTCTCTACCGGGGCTCACAGGCCCGCCCCGGCGCTACCGTGGTGACCGACGCCGAATGACTGCCCAGGAGCACTTGATGAGCGAACAGCCGGCCCCCGCCAGCACCGTGCGGCAGCAGCTGGAGCCCGCGGCCGCCGACGCGGTCCGCGCATACGCTGCCAGGACCCGTGAAAACGCCGACCGGCTCGCCGCCGTCCTTGAGGACATCGCCACCAACGGCCTGCCCCCGGTGGAGGAGTGCACGCCCTGGGAGGAGCTGCGGGAGACCCATCTCGCCCGCCTCGCCGCCCAGCGCCCGGCCGTCGCCTGATGGCCTCGCACCCGCGGCGCGCCAGGATCGTGTTCAGCGAATCCGCCGCCAAACAGCTCGAAGACCTCACCGCCGAGGGCGCAATCCACGCTCTGGACCGCGCCCTTGTCGCCATCTCCGTGAACCCGGAGATCGGCGAGCCCATCCCTGCCGACGGCACCGGTCCCGAGCTGCGCCAGTACGCCGACGAGATCGAGGACGTCCGCGTCCTGTACTTCGTCGCCGCACTGCGCACCGTCGTCGTGGTCGCCTACATCGAAACCTGACCAGGACGACCGCGGTCACGTCTCCAGACGCCGACGTCCCGCCGAGCGCGGACGCTGTGGTACGTGCCGTGGGTACGCGGACCAGGCGAACCAAGTACGTGCGCCCATACGGAGGCCGCAGGACGGGGAGTGCAATGGGGGGTGTGAAAGCAACTCCTATCCTGGTACCTCCGGCCGAGCGGCCCCCGGACTCGACGTGGTGGCTGGCCCCGGCCCTGTTCACCGTGGCGGCGGTACTGGGCGGTGCGTGGGGCTACCGTTCCTCCCCGATCGTCCAAGGCGCTGCGTGGCTGGCCCTGCCGTACGTCGTTCCGCTGGCCCTGGTGGCGGCCTCCTGGCGGTCTTCGGCCCACCGGAACACGCGGACCCGCGGCCTGGTCCTGGGCGGGATCGGCGCCTTGATCGCCCTGGTCTACGCGCACCTGGCCACCTTCGTGCTGTGCGCGGTGGCGCTCGTGCTCTGGGCCTTCCAAGGCGGCGGCTGAGGCCGCCCGGGCCGGGGGGCGCCCCCTCCCCCGTTCTGGAACGGCTCACTCGCCGTCGTCTGCCGTGACCTCGTCGCGACCTGAACCGAGGCTGACTGCCCCAGCGATCCCTGAACCGGGGAAGGCCCCATGCCCCGAGCCAACTCGGTCACTGAGGTTGCACGCCAAGTCGAGCCCCTGTCAGGCAGCTTCAGGCAAGAGGGAACCTCTGCGCAGCGCCCAGAGAGGCGCGCAGCGGCCGGCCGCCAGAGGGCCGTGGGGTCGAGGAATCCCGACGCCCTCGTGCCCCCGCACCGGGCGGACGCCGCGCGCAGGGGCGAGGGAAGAGCAGCGCTATGCGGCTGGCGGGGTGCAGCCCTTGCGCTCCGAGGATTCCCGGCTGCTGAACTTCCAGCTGCCCGGCCGCAGCTCGGGATGTTTGCCGGACGCTGTCGTGATCAGAAGGTGTCGGCCAGGGCTCGGCGCGATCGGGGGGAAGAAGCCGTGGCACGGCTTCCGTCCCTCGGGGACGGTCGGGTCGCCGATCCGATGCGCACACCTCGCCCATCGCGATGCTGCCGGCCGGCCACGCCTCTCACGAGCATCGGGTCGTCGGCCTCGCGGTTGCTCTGCGGGCCGAAGTCCTCACCACGCGCGCCGCTTTCACCAGGTGCTCGGCGCGTGGTCTGTGGTCAGCCGGCCACGGCCTCGATCAGGGAATACGGGGCGGCCTCCGCGAGCGGGGTGACCGACGTGACGCGCAGGGCCGCCCGGCGGCACACCTCCTCGAAGTCCGCGCGGGTGCGTTCCCTGCCGCCGACGTTCACCATCATGTTGAGGTCGCTCAGGTAGGTGCCCTCGTCCTCCGCGCCGACGGCCTCGGGAAGCACGGGCTCCACGATCAGAACGACGCCACCAGGCGGCAGCACCTGGCGGCAGTGGCGCAGGATCGTGACCGCCTGGGCGTCCGTCCAGTCGTGCAGGATGCTCTTCACGAGGTACACGTCCGAGCCCTGCGGGACCGACTGGAAGAAGTCCCCGGCCATGAGGGAGCAGCGCTCCTCCAGCCCGTGCCGCGCCAGTGTCTCCGCAGCCTCTGCGAGGCCGTCGGCAGTATCGAAGACCACGCCGGCGAGACCCGGGTGCGCTTCGAGGACGGCGGCCAGGAGGGTGCCGCTGCCTCCACCGACGTCCGTGACCGAGGCGAACCGGCTGAAGTCGAAGGCCCGCGGCAGCACGGCGGCGGTCTCGGAGGCGACCTGGCTCATTGCCGCGTTGAAGTCCGTGGAGAGCTCGGGGTGCCGGGCGAGATGGCTGAAGAAGTCCGTGCCGAAGACGGAATCGAACGCGATCTCCCCCGTACGGACACTGCTCTCCAGGTGCTCCCAGGCGCGCACGATCGCCGGATCGGTGAACATGCGGACGAATGACGCGAGGGAGTCGGGGTGGCCGGGGCCGAGGAGCGCGCCCGCCGGGGTCACCGAGAACGTGTCGGGGGCGTGTTCCGCGAGCAGGCCGAGGGCGGTCAGGGCACGGAGCAGGCGTGCCATGGGCTGGTGTGCGGTCCCGGCTCCGACGGCCACCTCGGCAGCTGTGCGCGGCCCGTCGCCGATCAGTTCCACGACCTCCAGGCGGACCGCCGCGCGCAGGGTGTGCGCGGCCATGCTCCCGAACGCGAGCCGGACGACGAGCTCCCGGCCTGCCGCCGTCTGTGCTGCTCGGACCTCGGTGTTCATCACCGGTCTTGCTTCCTTCCTTCGAGTCGACCGATCACCGATCGGTCTGGATACGGACAGTCAGGGCTCGGTGGACGCGGTCAGGCCGGCCAGTGCACCGGGCGTGCACCCGGCGAGGGCCTGGGCGTCGCGGTGAAGATGGGGCTGGTCGGCATATCCACATGCCACGGCAGCGTCGCCGGCGCGCTCGCCGGCGAGGAGCGCCCGGGCGGCGTGGTCGAAGCGGACGAGCATGGCGGCGCGCTTGGGGGTCAGGCCGACCTGGGAGCTGAACCTGGCCCAGAGCCGCTTGCGGCTCCATCCGCAGGACGCGGCAAGGTCGCCGACCCGCACTCGGCCCCGGCCGGCCACGATGGCGTCCCAGGCGGCGGCGACCTCGGCCGCCATGGGCGGGGCCCCCGCGGCCCTCCGTCTGAGGAATCCGTCCGTGAGCGCGAGGCGTTCCTGCCAGGATGCGGTGTCGGCCAACTGCTCGCGCAGCAGCCGGGCGTGCCGCCCCCAGAGGTCCTCGAGTCCGGTGATGGAGCCGTCCAGTTCGAGCGGGGAAACGCCCAGCAGGGTGTAGGCGGCCCGGGGGGACAACGCCACCTCGACGCATTCGACGCCCTCGCCGCGGATACGGGCCGGACCTGGCGACAGGGAGGCGACGAGACCCCTCAGTGGCCGGTGCCCGGAGGCGCTCTCCACCGTGACCGGGCCGGCTCCGAGCCCGATGACGACGATCACGGCGGGCTGCGGCAGCACCCGCATGTCCAGCCCGCTGCCCACAAGGTCCCGGAACCCGGCCATCCGTACGCCGTCGAGAGAGGTTCCGCCCAGAGGGCGGGCGACCTCCCAGCGGTCGTAAGCAGTGCGCTCCGGGGGCGTGTCCCCCGCGTCGTCTCTGGGCATGCCTCCAGGCTCGCTGACATCGCAGGCCCTTGTCTTGGACAAAAGTTCCGCGGCCGTTCCGCGGTCCGGTCTGCCGTGTACGGGACGGATCGGGCTCAGGGCCAGCACACCGTCCCCTCCCCACGTCCCTGCCGACAGACCGGCCGGAGCCCGTTCGCGCACGTGCCCACACCGGGCGGCCCCAACAACCAGTGCGGTTGGGTACCGGGCCGCGCAACACAGCGCTGCTGGAGGGCGAGCCCCGGTTGCCGTCTGCGGCGGAGCGGGTGCGGCTGCGGGAGCCGGCGGGTGTCACGCAGGCCCGGCTCGCGGCCGCGTTGAAGTCGGCACCGCAGACGGTGAAGAACCGGGAGAACGGCCGCTCCGAGCCAAAGAGCCCCGACCAGCCGGGGGGGTGGGCTGGCCGGGGCCTGCCCCGGCCAGCGGGGGGGTGCCGGCCGGGGGCATGCGGGGCGGAGCCGCAAGGGCCCTCACTTCACAGCGGATCCCCCGACTCCAGCCGAACCATCCTCGCAGGCGAACACCCACCAGGCCCGGCGGACACGCATCCTGGCCGATACCACGCGCACGGACCGCGCCCGGGCCGGTCATGTCCCCCTTCGTGGTGTAGCCGATCACTCGGTGGGCGCGTTGGTGGCGTTGGGTGGTGCGGGGGCGCTTTTAGGGAGCTCGGTGGGGTAGATCTCGTCCATGCTTCCCTCGGGCAGGTAGCGGCGGGGGAAGGCGATCCATTCGTCGTGCAGTTCGAAGAGCACGGCTGTGACCAGTCGCAGGAGGGCGTCGTCGTTGGGGAAGACCTGGACGACGTCGGTGCGGCGCTTGATCTCGCGGTTGATCCGTTCGAGCGGGTTGGTGGACTGGATCTTCTTCCAGTGCCGTTCCGGGAAGGCCGCGAAGGCGGTCAGGTCGTCCTTGGCGTCCAGGAGCATCTGTTTGACCTTGGGGAACTGCTTGCCGAGCATCTCGGCGACGGTGTCGAGCTGGGTGCGGACCGCGTCCTGGGTGGGCTGGGCGAAGACTGTGCGGATGGTTGCGGCGACCATCTCGGTCGCCTCCTTCGGAATCACCGCGAAGACATTTCGCAGGAAATGAACACGGCATCTCTGCCACGCGGCGCCGAGCATGACCTTGCGGATCGCCTTGACCAGGCCGGAATGGCTGTCGGACAGGACCAGGCGGACCCCGGTCAGGCCGCGTTCGCGCAGGGAGCGCAGGAACTCGGCCCAGAACGCCTCGGTCTCGCTGTCGCCGACCATGACGCCCAGGACCTCGCGGCCGCCGTCCTCGGTGATCCCGGTGGCGACGACCACGGCGCGAGAGACGATCTGGTGGTTCACGCGTGCCTTGCAGTAGGTGGCGTCCAGGTACATGTAGGGGAAGCGGGTGTGGTCCAGCGGCCGGGTGCGGAAGGCGGTCAGCGGCTCGTCCAGGTCCGCGCAGATCCGGGAGACCTCGCTCTTGGAGATCCCGGTGTCCGCGCCCAGGGCCTTGACCAAGTCGTCCACCGACCGGGTGGACACGCCATGGACGTAGGCCTCCACGATGACCGCGTACAGGGCCTGGTCGATCCGGCGCCGGCGCTCCAGCAGGCTGGGGAAGAAGCTTCCGGCGCGCAGTTTGGGGATGGCCAGCTCCAGGTCGCCGGCCTGGGTGGTGAGCGTCTTCTCGCGGTGCCCGTTGCGCAAGGCGGTACGGGCCTCGGTGTGCTCGTTCCAGCCGGCACCGATGTGGGCAGCGGCCTCGGCCTCGATCAGCTCCTGCAGCATCCGCTCGGCGATGCCGCGGACGAGTTCGAGTCCGTCTGCCGAGCGTAGTGACTCCAGCAGGCGTAATAGGTCAGACTGGGACAGGGCCACCTCGCACCTCCGTTGTTGAACTGGCCGTTCAATACGGAGAGTTGCATGGTGGCCCACCTCATGCGCAGAGAGCGCGAGCCCTCCGCGGGTGTGCGCCCGGCGAGCAAGCCCGCGCACACCTCACCCTTGATCGGCTACACCACGTGGCGGGACGCCATCCCCGGGCCGGTAAAGGGCGGGGAGGTCGTAGACCTTGGTGCCGAGGATCTGACGGTAGGGGTCGAAGGGGTTGTGCTGCCCGGGAGAGTTGTCGGGCAGGCTGCTGCGGAGTCTGCGGTAGAGGGTGGTCTTGGCATCGGCTTCAGTGAGGATCTGTCCTGCTACCAGGTCTGGAGGTCCCGCCAGCGCAGGCCCGTGGTCGGGGCAAGGAGACCCGCAAGACGCTGGAGGCCCGGCAGCAGGCCGAGGCCGGCCACGCGGCCCGGGTACACCGGGGCGTCTGACACGCGTACGCCGCCCCGACCCCCGGACCGGATCAGGTCCGGGGGTGTGGTGTCAGCCCTTTCGGTGTCAGCCCCTGCGACGGCGGTTCCGGGCGACGATCGCGCGGGTGACCACGGGCGGGAGCAGATCCTTGGCCAGCTTGCGCCAGCGGACACCGGGCCTGCGCGCGGCGGCGGGAGCGGGGACCGGCGCCGGCTCCGCCCGCGGCGTGGGGTGTAGCGGCTGCGGGGGCACCGGCGCGACCACGCCCTGGTCCCCGATGCGTACCAGGGGGCGGCCGTCGATCACGTCCACGCCGTGCCAGAGGTCGGTGCGCTCCTCCAACCACGCGAGCAGTGCCGCCTGGTGGGGCGCCGGGTCGCCCCAGGTTGCGTAGAGCTTCGAGGCCGAGACGCAGATCGGGTGCAGTTCGCCCGTGACCACGGCGGTCCAGACGGCGGCCGCGACGCCGGGGCAGTGCTCGGAGCGGTAGTCGTCGAAGACCACCACGGCATCCGGGGTCGCGACGAGACGCGAGGACGCGATGTCCGTGACGACGTGCTCGTAGAGGTGCGAGGCGTCGACGTGCACGAATCGGCAGCTCGTCGGCTTGACCCGGTCGGCGACGACCGAGGTGGGGGCTTGGATCAGCGTCGGCAGCGCCTCGTGGAAGGCCAGGTAGTTCGTCTCGAAGCCGCGCCGCGTGAGCGTGGGATAGGAGCTGCGGTTCTCCGCGACGTTGGAGTCGTCCGTCGCGGGCGAGTCGAAGAGGTCGCAGACGGTGAACTCCTCACCGGGCCGGAGGTACCGTCCGAGGAAGATCGCGCTCTTCCCCATGAAGGCACCGAGCTCCAGCAAGTCGCCCGGCTGCCCCTCACCGCTGTTCTGACGTGTCAGGAACCAGTCGAAGAGCACCTGGTCGTACGCCGAGAACCACCCTTTGACCTCGCCGTACGTGGTGGGGACGAGCGGGGCCGGCTCACCGTCGGGGGTCGTGACGGAAGCTTGTGAAACGTGCGACACGAAGAGTCATCCTCCAGCGGAGTGGCATCGGTTTTCACGCTGATACCCGGCCGGGTAACGGAACCCTAAGCCCTGGGCGGACGTGTGACGAGACGTGAGCGGAATCGACCTGTGATTCCTGCCCGGCGCACCCCGTGCGCTCATACCTCGGTCCAGCGGCGCAGCCGCTCGATGGCGGCGCCCGGACGCGCCGGGTCCGGGCGGCGGTCGCGAGCAGGGACAGCGCCTCGTACCCGTCCAGGTGCCGGACGGCGGTGCGCGGGCGCCAGTCGGACGCCTCGGTGAGCTGCTCGGGGGACCAGAGCTCGCCGCGGGTGATGACCTGGGCAACGCCGGCCCGCTGTGTAGGCCGGGCTCATGGACGGACAGCGCGAATGCCTCGAAAACACCTCGGCTTCCAACCCATGGCGCCGGAGCAGAAGACCCCCGCCACGGCGCGCAAGGGCGGCTCAGGGGCCTTCGAGCGGGGCGCAGCCGCCCTCGCCCAATGCACCGCCCGTACCAGCTCGGTGACCGTTCCCAGGAGCTCACGTAGAAGTCCTGGAGGACGGGAGCGAGGTCAAGCTCGGCATCTGGCTCACCAACACCAGGAGCAGGCGCGCCAGACTCACCACGGAACGGCTGAAAGTGCTGGCGGTCGCTGCGGGTGAGTACGCGTACTCATGCGCCCGTGTCCGGCCGGGAGCGAGGGTAGGCCTCGGAACCGATGGGACGGGGGCGGGGATGGGACGGACGAGGGGACCCAGGAGGCGCCTGGCGGGCATCGTGGCAGCACTCGGTGCGGCGGCCCTGACGAGCGGCTGCTCCACGCTGCCCGATGACGGGGAGCTGCGCGCCATGGCCACTACCGCCGGGGCGCAGCACAAGCGGGATGCCGAGGAGGTGAGGCTCCGCGCGCTGCTGGGCCGCTTCGACGGGATCGAGGGGCTGCGCCCGGGCTTCACGGTGGTCTCGGACGTGTGTACCGGGCCGAGTGACGGGGGCTTCAAGGAGGAGGCCACCGTCCACCTGATGTCCTGTTCGATGAGCGCGGATGCCGTGTACGGGGTCGAGGGTGACATCACCGAGGTCCTGCGCCGCATCGGCGCCTCGGGCATCACCACCTGGTCGAAGAACGTCAACGGCCCCGGGAGCGCCTCGGGAGGATCCCTGGACTACGCGCTGATGTACCACCAGCAGCAAGGCGTGTTCCCCCAGGAGTCGGGCGGGCTCCTGATGCCGGCGCCGTACCTGAAGTCCGAGGCCGGGGACCTGTCCGTCGGCTGGGACTATCCGCCTCTGCCCGGCAACCCGCCGCAGTCGGGCCAGGTCGCGGACGATCACTCATGCCCGGCCGACATCATCCCGATCCCGTACTCCCGCTGCGCCACCGACCCGGCCCGGCCGCCGTCCATCGCGGACCTCCGCGCCCGGTACGGAACGGTCCTCAGGGTGTCGACGGGCTCCGGCAGTCACAGGCCCTATCTCACCGTGCCCCGCCCCGGGGACAGGACAGGCTGAGGGCGGTCCACGGACATCGTCGGCCTGGTCCACGAGAACGGGTTCCGGCGGTCCGCGGCTGTGCACCACACCTGCATGCGGGTGGCGGGCAGTGGCCACGGGCGGGAGCCGACCAGGAGGCCCGCTTCGTGCTCCGGCAGGACGTCCGAGATCATCGGCACTCTCTGGGAGTGCGCGGCCGGGTACGCCTTCGGCTGTTCCAGGGCGCGGGCACGGTCGCCGAGATCGAGATCACGGGGACTTTCAGGCCCTCGGGCAGGGGCCCCAGGAGCGCTTGGGGGCCGTGCCCGCGGACGCAGCCCGCGGACCACCGGCTTCCCGCACCGGCTGCTCGGCAGGTGCGGCATCCGGATCCCGGCCACCCCGCCCCGCACCCGACCGGCGGCGCATGACGATCACCGTGTGCCGCACCTGTGCCCGAGAGCGCCACGGACGGCCCCGTCGCGCCCCTCGGATAGGTGACGCGAGGGTCCATGGTGAGCCGGGAGTGGTGGACCACCACCTGCGGCCGGTGACGGGCCGGGAGCGCCGGTATGTCAAGCCCCGAGTTTCCGTGGCGTGACCCGGGCCCGTGCCGGGCATCCGGGCGAGAGTCCGGCTGTCACGTCGGCGCGTGTTGGCCGGTCGATCGGTATGGCAGGGCCGGGAGTCAGGACGGCTTGGGGGCGAGCGACGCGGCAGCCTCCCAGGCGAACCCGTCCGGGTCGGTGAAGGTGTCGGCGGTGCTGCCGAGGACGATGCGGTGCGAGCCGGTGCCGTCGGCGGGGACGCCGAGGTCCTTGGCCAGGGCGCGGCGTTTGTACAGCGCCAGCTTGACGGGGCTGGACTGACCGGGGGCGAACTCGGCGTACTTGCCGCCGACGCTCTTGGCCACGGTCAGGCCCCGGCTGGCGTAGAACTGCTTGGTGGCCTTCACGTCCTCGACGCCGATCAGCAGGACGATCTCGTCGATCTCGCGGGTGGCGGGGCCGGTGTCCTTCTTCGCCGAGGTCGCGATCTTCCAGATCGTCCCGTCCGGGGCCTGGACGACGCCGCTGTAGCCCCACAGCGACTTCGTGGCGGGCTTCAGGACCGTGGCGCCGGCGTCCACGGCGGCGTCGACGAAGCCGTCGACGGTGGCCGGCCCGGACACGGTGAGCGCCAGGGTGAAGCCACGGAATCCGGTGGAGTGCGCCTCGGACGCCCGCAGGCGTATGTACGTGTCCACGCCGAAGTCGCTGTAGAAGCGGCGGGCGGCCTCGGGGTCGGCCACCTCAAGGGTGACGGACGCGAGAGAGGGGTTGGCTGCGGTGGAAGCGGTGGTTGCCATGACCATCACGCTAGGGGCTGTGCGGTGGCCGGGGCTTCTCGATTCCTGACCGGTCTTGAGACTTGCTTCGCCACGCACGCCGGCATCCCCTCTACCTTGATCGCCGACCCCTCATCGCGGGCCGTACCCGCAGCATCGGCATGGTCGGCCGCGGTATCCGCGGCCTGGCGCCGGAAGGCTCCGGGCGGCATGCCGACCAGCTCGGTGAAGCGGGTGGTGAACGTTCCCAGCGACGCGCAGCCGACCGCGAAGCAGACCTCGGTGACGCTGAGGTCGCCCCGCCGCAGCAGCGCCGTCGCCCTCTCGATGCGACGCGTCATCAGGTACGCGTACGGCGACTCACCGTAGGCGGCCCGGAACTGCCGACTCAGGTGCCCGGCGGACATGTTCACATCGTGGGCGAGCGCCTCCACGTTCAACGGCTGTGCGTATTCCCTGTCGATCCGGTCGCGGACGCGGCGCAGGCGCGCGAGATCAGCCAGGCGCTGCGCCTGGACGCGTGCACGCCGCCATTCAGGTTTGCACATGAGGACCCTCCCCTTCGTTTTTCGTCTTCCATTTCCATCGGCGTCTTCGAGCGTCTGCTGTGCCCGCCTCGGCGGGCACAGCAGACGCTCGGTGGTGTGGACCGGCCCGCCGCACTCGACCAGCCGCCGGTCGAGCAACTGCCGGACGGCAGCGAGACGGGGTCCGGGCTCATGACCGGTTCGACGAGGACCCGGACGCGGCCCGGGCGGGCGACCGGCAGGGCGGTCACTTGTGCTCTGGTGCGCCGCCGCGTTCCTTGTGGGTGGTCGCGATGTCGAGCACAGCTCAGCGCAGCTCCTGAATGCGGACCAGGTTGCCCGCGGGGTCGCGGAACGCGCAGTCGCGGACGCCGTACGGCTGCTCGGTCGGCTCCTGGACGACCTCAGTGTCACCGGCCTGCACCTTCTCGAACGTGGCGTTGAGGTCCGGGGTGGCCAGCAGGATCCAGCCGTAGGTGCCCTTGGCCATCATCTCGGTGATCGTGCGGCGCTCGTCCTCGGTGATGCCGGGATCGGCGGCAGGCGGCGCCAGAAGGATCGACGTGCCCGGCTGACCGGCCGGGCCGACCGTGATCCAGCGCATCCTGCCCTGCCCGACATCGCTGCGGACCTCGAAGCCGAGGACGTCGCGGTAGAAGGCGAGCGACGCGTCCGGGTCGTCGTGCGGAAGAGAAGTCGTGTGAATGGTGATGTCCATGGTGAGCAGGCTAGAGGTGGCTTCGTGAACCGCGCTTCTCGATTCCTGATCGATCCGGACACGCCCGGACGTTCACGGGCATGTCACGCGGAGAGCACCGCTTTCGTTTCCTGCCAGTGCTCCCGTTCCCCCCGCATCCCCGGGCCGCGCCCCCGCCGCCGCCGGCCACGCACCACACCCCGAACCCCACACCCCCACACACACCCCACACCCCACACCCCAAGGAAGCGACGACCACCCCCTGGTCGAACGCGGCCAACAGCGCATTGCAGCCCCCTCCCGAAGTACCTTCTGGTTGGGTGGCCACATGGCACATCAGGAGTACGTCTGACACCGCCTCATCGAGGTCTCGGTACTGCCCGCGCGGGTCGTCTGCCTCATTGCCGAAGGAAGCACGGACGGCTTCCGCGCCGCCGTGCGGACGGCCAGCCACCGATGGGGTGGGATGACCGAGCCCCTCATCGAAGTGGGATCCGATGAGGACAGCGGGAGCACCGCGAAGCTGGTGAGCATCGCGGACGTGCAGGCCGTCGTGAATGTCGACGCGGATGCCTCGCGGCATCTCTGCTCGCCGCCTCCTGGAAGCTCCCTCTCGTCGCGATCGGCGACATGGAATCGGCGAGTCCCATGGGTATCTGGGAGTTCACCAGCCGCCCTGAGTCCGTAGCTCCTGGTATGGGAGCCGGGGTAGATCCGTGCTATCGCGCAGATCCCGAAGGCTCTGTCGGACTGGCGCGGTCCGGCCGACGCGCCGTCAGGCCCACTGCCGCATCTCGGCCAACTGTCCGAATGTCGCATGGTACGTGAGTTGTACATGGAGTGGCCCTTACGAGGGATTCGCCCCGCCCACCGATGCAACACGGTGGGCAGGCACGCAATCTCCGAAAGAGGGGCACCGCACGCATGAAGCGCCTCACACCGCTGTTAGCCACCGCCGGACTCATCGCAACCGCCCTGTCCCAGCTGGCCGTTCCCCAGGCATCCGCTGCCCAGCCCACCCCCGAGTACATGAGCCAGAAGCCCGCCTGGCACCGCTGCAGTGCAGACAAACCGGCGGCCTACGAGTGCGCGACCCTCAAGGTCCCGCTCGACTACAAGCGCCCCCAAGGCCCCACGATCGACCTTGCGATATCCCGGGTGAAGAGCGAGAACCCGGCCAAGCGGCACGGCGTCATGCTCCTCAACCCGGGCGGACCCGGCACCACCGGACTCAACCGGCCGATGCGGATGAGCACGGAGATGCCCAAGGACGTACGGGACCGCTACGACCTCATCGGCTTCGACCCGCGCGGCGTCGGGGCCAGCAGCCCGGTCACCTGCGGGCTGAACCAATCCGAGACGGGCATCGGCGGGGCGTACCGACCCGAGCGCTTCGCCTCGGACGTGGCGTGGGCGCGCAACGTCGCGGACGAGTGCCGTGAGAAGGCAGGTGACGTGCTCCCGTACATCACCACCCGCAACACGGCCCGCGACATGGACGTGATCCGCGCCGCGCTGGGCGAGCGCAAGATCTCGTACCTGGGCTACTCGTACGGGACCTACCTCGGCGCGGTGTACTCCCAGATGTTCCCGCAGCGGACGGACCGCTTCGTGCTGGACAGCGGAGTGGACCCGCACAGCATCTGGCGCGGCATGTTCCAGGTGTGGGCGACCAGCGCCGGGCCGGCCTTCGAGCGGTGGACGCAGTGGGCTGCGGAGCGCTCGGCCGAATACGGCCTCGGCGCGACCCCCGAGGCGGTGTCCGACACGTTCTGGGCACTGGTGGCGCGCGCCGACCGAGAGCCGATCGACTACTTCGGGCAGAAGATCACGGGTGACGACATCCGGGACCCGGGAGTGTTCTACTCCCCGGTTGAGGCCTCGATCATCACGAGGTCCCTCAAAGCCGCGGCCGAGCGGACACCTCTGCCGACGGACGCCGGGGTGCCGGGCGTGAAGAGGCTCCTCGCCGGCGGCCGGGGGGCCACCGGGCCGGATACCGACACGGCGGCCGCCCCCGCGCCGGGCAACGGGCCCGCCCCAGAGGCCGTCCCCGGTGACAACGCCACCGCCGTCTACTGGTCCGTGGTGTGCGGGGACACGGAGAACTGGCCGCGCGACCCCGAGCAGTACGCGCGGGACGCGGTCCAGGACAAGGTGAAGTACCCGCTGTACGGGGACTTCGCGTCGAACATCAAGCCCTGCGCCTTCTGGCAGCGGCCGTCGGAGGCCGCGACGCCCATGACGCACCAGGCGAAGGTGCTGACCGTGCAGAACGAGTGGGATCCGATGACCCCGCTCAGCAGCGGTCAGGGCCTGCACCGCGCTCTGAAGGGCTCGCGGATGGTGCTGGCGAAGGGCGGGCAGGGCCACGGCGTGTACCTCACCGACCCCACCTCCTGCGCCAACGACCCCGTCAACACGTACCTCGCCACAGGCCGGCTCCCCGCGAGGGACGTGACCTGTCAGAGTCCGCCACGCGACCAGGAGCCGAAGAGGTCCCCGGCGCCGTGAACCCTTCCATCGTCCTGGATGCCGGACGAGGGGATGAGGGGACACCAGCCAGACGCCGGAACGCGATCGAGGGCCGACCGCCCTGCGGGCGCCAGGCCCCGCAGCGCAGCACGGACCGCCTCCGGGTCGGCGGCCTCCACCACCGCACGCGACCACCGGCCCGGCCCGACGTCCGCGGCAGGGACCAGAACCGAGCCGCTCGCCCACCGCCACGCCGCGACCGGCACCTGGGGGCCACACGAACTGGCCGCCCGACCCGTGAGCCAGAGGGTTCCCCTGCCGGAGTGAACACGGCAGGGGCCGCCCTGCAGTCCGCCGCGAAACCTCGGGACGGACACTGGCACCCGGTACTGGGGATGACGGGCAGCGGCGGCAGCTCAGCAGCCGAGGAGTACGGCCAGCAGCCGCTCCGTCGTCCCCTTCGTGTCCTCGCCCTGCCCGGGACTGCGGGTCATCAGCAGGTGGTGGGTCGTGCCGACGAGCGCAAGCGCGACGGTGGGAGCGTCCGTGCCGGCGGGCAGCCGGCCGTCGCGCTGCTCCGCCTGCAGGTAGGCGGTGAAGGCGTGCTGGATCGCATCGAACGCGGGCGCGCCGGACTGGAAACCTTCACGGGTGTGGAGCGCGGCTGCCGGGCGGGTCATCGCCAGTCCCACCACCGCGGGCTGCAGGGAGTCCAGCAGGGCCAGGACGACCTCCTGGAGATTGTCCGCAACCGTGGCCTGCCCCACCTTGGCCTGCAGGGCCTCGGCCTGGCGGGCGCTGCGCGCGAAGCGGTCCAGGACCAGTTCGGCGACGAACTCGTCCAGGCCTGCGAAATGGGTGTGCAGGACGCCTTTGGCGCAGTCCGCCTCCGCGGTGATCGCGCGACTGGTCAGGGCGGCGGCGCCGTCGCGGGCCACCACCCGCTCCGCGGCCGCGAACAGCCGCTCGCGCAAGTCCGGAATCGCCACTCCACGAGGTGACACAACAGCCCCTTTCCACTGACCCATTGCAAGTATGGGCGCACGCCCATACTATTTGGGCACTTGCCCATACTAGGGCCGGGGCGCCGTGCTGCACCCCGGCGGGAGGGAGTTCACCCATGGGTCACAACGTCAACACCGCGCAGGCCGAGGCGTGGAACGGATACGAGGGCGCACAGTGGGCCCGCAGCCAGGAACGGTGGGACGCAGTCAACGACGGCTTCAACCAGCCCCTCCTGGACGCCGCGGCCATCTCCGAAAGCGACTCCGTTCTGGACGTCGGCTGCGGTACCGGCCGCACCTCCCGCCTCGCGGCCCGGCGCGCCGGACTCGGCCGGGCGCTCGGACTGGACCTGTCGGGTCCGATGTTGGGCAAGGCCCGTGAGAGCGCCCTGCGTGAACGGGTGGAGAACGTCTCCTTCGTTCAGGGCGACGCCCAAGTCCACCCATTGCAGGCCGAGGGGTTCGATGCGGTCATCAGCCGGTACGGCATGACCTTCTTCACCGACCCCGTCGCCGCATTCGCCAACCTCCACCGCGCCCTGCGCCCCGGCGGCCGGCTGGCGTTCATCTGCGCGGCCGAGGCCGAGGCCAACGAGTGGCTTGAGGCGCTGGCCTCACTCAAGGGCATCCTGCCGCTCGGCGGCTTCGGGAAGCCCGGCGGTCCCGGCATGTTCTCGCTCACCGATCCCGACCACGTCCGCAGCCTGCTCGGCGCCGGCGGGTTCGCCCATGCCGACGTGCAGCGCATCGAGGCACCGGGGAAGTGGGGCGTCGACGCGGCAGACGCGGCGGCGTTCCTGCTGGACTCCGGCCCGGGACGCCACCTGCTCGACCAGGCGACCCCGCCCGAGCAGGACGAGGCGCGCCAGGCGCTGACGGCCGCCCTCCAGCGCCATGAGACGAACGGCGCGGTGTGGCTGCGGAGCAGTTCCTGGCTGGTCACCGCCGCACGCGGCGGGGCCGCGCGGAACTGACCCCCGCCCCGGCCGCTCTGCGGTGGTTCAGGAGCGGACCATGCGGGCGATCGCCCGGGACGCTTCGGCGATCTTGTCCTGGGCCTGGTCGCCGCCCTGCACGATGGCGTCGTCCACGCAGGAGTGGAGGTGGCCGTCCGTCATCGTCAGGGCGAAGGACTGCAGCGCCTTGGTGGTGGCGCTGACCTGGGTGAGGACGTCGATGCAGTGGGTGTCCTCCTCGACCAGGCGCTGCAGGCCCCGCACCTGACCCTCGATGCGGCGCAGCCGCTTGAGGACGTCGTCCTTGTGGGTCATCCAGTGCAGACACAAGAGGGACGGCTGGTCCGGCAAGCCCGTAGGCACCCGCGACCTGCACGTCCTCAACGGGACCGGTAGGCAGGTCCATCACGGCGACGTCCTCGTCATGCTCACCAACGGCCGCATCACTGACAACGCCGCCCAGTTCGCGAAATCCCAGCAACTCCACCTGGTCGACCGCCACCTCCTCGCCGAGTGGGCCAGCGGATCCCGCCCCCTGGGGGAGCCCCCTGCGCGCGCTCCCCCAGCCCGCCCGCCGGGTTGGCCCCTGATGGACGGCTGTCCTACCCAGAGAGGCCTCGGTCAGCCGCGGCGACGAAAGGCGACGAAAGCAGCGAGGTCGCTGTGTCGGGCGCGGCTACAGGCGGGACGAGTGCTCCCGCACAGGGCCGGCCAACTCGGCCGGGCCCAGGGCGCCGGGGTGCCCCGGGAAGACGGTGTGGGCTTCTCTGTGAGGGGTCAGCCGATGCGGACGGTGATCTCGGGGAGGGGTATGTCGGAAAGGTTCAGCTGGATCCCGGTCAGGGTCAGGTAGGTCTGCGAGTCGGTCAAGGCGGAGGTGGTGGACGGCGTCTGTGTCTTCCCGCGCGTGCTCACCAGCAGGTACCAGCCCCCGCGCTTGTAGCTGCGGGAGGCGTCGGGGCGGTCGCCGTTCGGGTTCAGAGTCCAGCCCTGGCGCTCCAGGTCGGCGCAGATCGCGTTCACCTCCGACTGTGCGGCGGTCTTCTCGCGGACGGCCATCCAGCCCGTCCTGTTCGAGTTGGCGCCGGCCGCGATGGTCGGGCGGCCCTGCTCCGGGTCGAGGCCCGCCGCGCTGACCGCGGTCCGGATCACCTCGTCCACGGCGTCCCGTGTGAGGGGCGGTGACGTGGACTCCGGTGCGGGCGCCGCCATGGATGGCGACGGCGTGGGCGCGGGCGCGCCCAGGTGGATGCGCCCGTCGTCGTTTATCTGGACGTGGTCCGGCAGGGCCACGGAGGCCAGACTCACGATCAAGGTCGCGGCCAGCCCGATCCACACCCTCTTCAACAGCGCGTTCAACGCGAAACTCCCCCCGAGTGATCATTCAGAGGGAGTCTCACACATACTGCTCGGCGCCCGGCAGCCCCTTGGGTGGCGGGGCCCGTTCCTTCGTGTTCTCGGAGACTTGCGGACCGCTTTGCCCACCCAGTGGGCTTTCCTGCGGCTGGCGGGCGTACGTCGCCGACCCTGGCTGCCGCCCCTGACAGCCGGAGCCCCCACCCGTGCCCCGCTCCGCCCGACACACCGGGGACGGTGAGCCGACCCCGCTCCCACTCCACGCGTGAAGGGCAAGGCGCCTGCACCCGTACCTGCCCCTGCGGACGTACCGCCGAGGAAGGCAGAGCAGTGACACTCGACGTTCCCAGTCCATGTCGCAGAGGGGACGCCGCATGCGGGTGCAGCAGACCGGTGACGAGCAGCGGAAAGGGCCGCAGCGCCCGGGAGCCGCGCAGGCCGCGCGACAGTCGCGGTCCGGCGGCGCAACGACCGCGGAGTCGATGCTGCAACTCCAGCGTCTCGCCGGGAACGCGGTGGTGTCCCGCATCATCGAGGCACAGCGGCACGCGCACACCGCGGAGTCGCCGTCGGGTCCCGCTCCCGTGGTCCAGCGCATGGAGCAGGACGAACTGCACCAGCACCCGCCGGGCCCAGCGCTGCGGGTACGGGGGCCCCGCAACTCCCGCGCGAGGGACCGCACACCGAACGCGCTGACGGCGGACGAATGGCAGAGTCTGCCGCAGGCCACCCGGGACGCCGGCAACAAGCAGCGCGTGGCCATCGACGCGGACCCGCAGACACTCCAGGAGACCGACCAGCTGCTCCACTACAACCTGGGCAACATCCGCAGGCTCGCGCCCGACGTCCCCCCGACGGCAGGACGCAATGATGTCTTGGAGGGCATCGGCCGCGCCGACCCGCGCACCCTCGGCCACTGGAACCGTCAGGACGCACGCGACACACAACTCGGCCGCGACGCCCGCTCCACGCGCGACGCGTACACGGAGACTCCCGAGGACCGGCAGCAGCGCCACCAGACGGTGGAGGACACCCTGGCCGGCGCCGGCTCCCAGGACGCGATGGGCGACCTGCGCTCACTGCTGGAGCAGTTCGACGGAGTGGCCATCGGCGGCACCCACTCCGGGGCGCGCATCTGGCAGTTCCTGTGCACGCACATGGAAGAGATCCAGGCCGCCGACGTGAGCACCCTCTACCTGGAGAGCATCCGCGACGACGGATACCAGTCACACGTCGACGCGTACCTCGCCGACGGGACGATGAGCCCCGAACTGCAGACGTTCGTCGCCCGCTACGACAGCAACATGAACCTGGGCGCGACCGGACTGGGAGCGGTGCTGGAGGCCGCCCGGACGCACCACATCCGGGTCAAGGGCCTCGACGGCCGCCCGGCCCGCCGCCCCCCTATGTCGGCGACCGCCCTCTACCAGCGCGTCGCCGCCATGAACACCTACGCCGCCCAGGCCGTCGCCAACGACCGGCGCCGCCCGTCGGCGACGGGCGGCTACCTCATGGAACTGGGCAGCGCCCACACCGGCATGTACGCGGGCCCGCCGCAGAACGCGTCGGTGCACGGGGCGGAGTTCCAGACGGGCGAGGGCTTCCCCGGCGTGGACGACCTGCTGGGCATACCGGCGGTCGGCTACCAGGACGACGACCGCTTCCGCCGCCTGCCCAACACCTGACGGCAGACCCGGGACGCGACAACAGCCGCCCCGGTACCGGTACCAACCGAGCCTCACCCGGGCCCGGTTCACGCACGCGCAGCCGGCCGGCCGAGGATCTGCCCTGGCGCACGCGCGGCCGGCCGGCCTGACGGGGGCACCGCCGAACCCGCGCCAGGCCGCCGGGCTGCTGCGCCACGGCGTCGGTCACCCCCGGGGGCTTCCACACGGAGGCGCCTACCGGCCACCTCGCTTCAGGCGGGCGGCGCCTTCACCGAAGCCTTCGAGGTCCATCCCGTCCCCACCGGACAGGCACTCTTCCACATCAACGTGCACCTCGACCTGCCCGCCCAGCAGACGGCTCGAGGCGAGTAGGAGGATCCCGGGTGCCCCTGCCCCGGCTGGATCTCTACGCGGGCAGGCAGGGAGGTAGCCAGTCGTTCTCCCAGTGCCAGTTCGCCCACGTCTCGGAGTGTGCGAACGCCCCGGTCCGGTCGGTGAGCATCGCGAGCACCTGGCCGCGGGCGGCCTCCACCGCCTGATGCTCGGCGTCGGTGACGATGCCGAGCCGTCGTACGTGGGCGCAGTCGTCCTCGTCCTTCCATGTGAACCGGTCCAGGCCGGGGTCGATGACGAGGTCGATGGTCAGGTCGAAGGTGTCGAACCCGGCCTGGGTTCGACGGCTGGGGTGCTCGACGTTGACGTACCAGTTGCGCAGCCCGGCGCCGGTGAAGAAGGCGTTGATGCTGAACCATGCGCCCGGCGGCTTCCACAACAGCAGCTCGGTCTCCTGCCACCGACCGGACGCGAGGTCCCACTCCCCCGTCGCCATCGCCTCGAATGCCTCGGCTCGCAGCCTCCGGTCGTCGCCGTCGTCTCGGGCCCTGGCGTACAGGGAGGGCCAGCGGGCCTCGGCCCCGGGCGCGCAGGCGGTCACCAGCGCTTCGCCGGTGTCGGCAACGACCCGTAGCGCCAGTTCGCTCCACGCCCGGCCGGAGCGGTGCACGTCGCGCCGTACGACCGTCTGCCCCACCTCGAAGCTGTCCATCGGCCCCTCCTTCGCTCTACCCCGGACAGGAGGTTCTCCGGGGCACAGGGACCACCCCAGCGCACCAGAGCCAGCAGCAAGAGCTGCAAGGGCATGAGCCGGAAGGTCAAGAACCAGCGACTCGCTTGCGTCGTTGCAGGATCCACCGGTGTACGGGCGGTGTCCAGGGCTCCGGCATGAAGCAGGTATGACCGTTTTTTGATCACGGAATGGCCAGGATTCGCAGGGGCCGGGTGGCGTCGCGGGCGTTTCCTCTGAGAGCTGTGGCGATGCTGCGGAGACCGGCCAGGCGAAGGGCTCCGATGGCGAGGTTGCGCCAGGTGGCCATGGCGCGGGGCGCGTTGCCGGTCCGCAGCTGTGAGGCGTCCTCGGCAAAGGTCGTGTCCCTCACGTGATGGAGCGCCTCTACCGACCAGTGGCCGCGGATCAAGGACGCGAGCTGGGCCGGATTGGCCTGCTCGGCGGTCAGGCTGGTGACCGCGTACACGGTCTTGGTGCTGACCTTGCCGGTCTTGCGGTTGACTCGGCGCCGCTTGAGTTCGATGGCCTGGGCGGCGCCGGGGAAGAGCAGGCCGGCGACAGTGCAGACCTTGATCCGGCGGATCTCGCTGCGGCCGTGGCCGGTCCCGACGGTGCGGTTCTGGAGTGGGATCTGCTTCCAGGGAAGGGACTTCATCTGCTTGCGGAGCTTCTTCTGGTTTCCCTTGACGATGACGATGTAGTGGGCGCCCCGGCCTCCCAGGTACTCGGCGTGCTCGCGTTGGGTATGCATCGCGTCGCTGGTCACGACCGCTCCGGTCAGGTCGATGGCATCCAGTAGTGGCTGGAAGCAGGTGATTTCATTCGTCTTTGTCTCAACGTCGACCTGGCCCAGGACGGCGGAAGTGGCGTGGTCGACGGCCGCCAGCAGGTGGATCTTCCGGTCGTGCGCGCGGGCGGCGCCGCGCAGGGATTTGCCGTCCACCGCGATCGCCCGCAGCAACCGCTCGCTGGGTTGCGGGCATCGGGCGGACAGCCAGCTGCCGACGGCTCGGTCGAGTACGTCACCGTCGACCTGGGCGAGTACCCGGCGGATGGTGGCCTCACCAGGGGCGTGGTGTTGGCCGGTGAAGGGGTCGCAGCGGGCACCGAGCCGGGCCAGGACCGACTGCGAGGCGTCAGCCGCCCACTCACTGATCGCCAGCAGAGAGGTCGCGCCGGTCAGGACCGCAGCGGCGCAGATGGCGAGCACGCCGACCAGGGGGTGAAGCCGGCCCCGTGGGTCACGGGGGTCCGTCACCGTCGCAAGGCAGGTCAACAGGCCCGGGCACTCCTCAACCGACAGAGACGATGCGGTGGCGAGTTGGTCAAGCGAGGCGGGCATGAGGGATGATTCGGCAACGGCAGGCACGGTCTTCCAGCAGGATCATGGGACGTAGACACTCACATGATCGCCGGTGACCGTGCCTGCCACATTTCGTCACGAACCCTCCCAGCAAGGCAAGTTGGGGTGAACACCCTCAAGTCACCTTCGTGCCGATGCCCTGGGGCGGTGTCAGGCCGGCGCCCACGATGAACCCGAGCGTGACACTCGGGCTCGCGAACGCGATAATTCCGATAACTGCGCACAGAACCGTGCCGGTCACAACCAGGCCCGTGACCTTAGCGCGCGAGGATAGCTGGTTCAGCCAGCTCACAGTCGAGAAAGTCACGAGATATATGGTGGAGCCGAAAGCGGCCGACGCCAGAGCGGTTAGATAATTCACTCCGCAACCTTTCAAAATCGGAAGCCGACATGTCTCTCTCCGGTCGCCACGGTCGGCCGCACTCCCTTTTCGGGATCACTTGACCGCCGGTCCGTTCACCTGCAATATCCGTCGCCGCCACTGCCGCTGCAATAGCCGCTTCCGGCCAGGACTGCCGCTGGCGAAAGGGGCGCGAGTCCTGGGTTGACCTTTATTTTGACGCACCGATCGGTCGCGACCACGACCCCCGCGAACCCCGCGAGGCTTCAGCGCCCGACGACCGCGGCCGGGTGCGGCGAGTTCTTGAGCTTCACGTGTTGTTCCCTGATCGGCGGAGTTTTCGTGTTCGGTGGAGCAGGATGAACAATAGCGATCTTCACGGGATGATCAATATCTACCACTCGTTTCCGGAGCGCACGGCGCCTACGCTTCACCATCACAGGGCAGGATGGGCACGCCGCCTCCGCTTCAGGGCATGTACCCCCACTGCAAGCGCGGCAGCACAGATGCCTGCCGCCGACCAGGAAGCCGTGCGCTTGACCACGTCGGCCAGCGTAGGGGCAGGGTCGCGGCAGTCAGGGGCCGCGGGTTCCACCCGCAGTCGGGCCCAGACCTTTGACGGCGTCCCCGACTCTGTTGCTCAATTCCGGGGTCAGGCTGTGAGCTGGTAGCCGAGGCGAGCGAGGCGGCCGGTTCGGGGTGGGGTGTCCGTGGTGGTCCAGTGGGCGTCGAGGCGGACGATGTTGATCGCGGTGGCGGAGAACGTGTGTTGGAGGCGGACCTTCGGGAGGCCGCGGTAGCGGGCCCTGCGCAGGCCAGTGAGGTCGAGGGCCTGGTTGATGGTTCCCTCGATGCCCGAGCGCAGGGCGTACTTGTCCTTCCAGGTCCGGGACTTCTGCTCGGCGCGGGCCGTGGTCAGGGCAGCGTGGAGGTGTTCGGGGTAGAGGGTGAGCATCCGGTTGCCGCGCCGGGACCGGGTGCACAGCTTCAAGACGGGGCACTCGCGGCAGTCGGAGCGGGCGAACTCGACGACGATGGCGTCGCGTCCGTGCTGTTTCACCGGGTGCCACCCGGTGCTGGTGCGGCCTTCGGGGCAGGTGGCCTGGCGTGTCTTCCAGTCGATGCCGAAGGCGTTCTTGTCATAGCCGGCGGCCGCCTTGGCCTGGGGCGAGTGGTCCAGGAGCACGGGGGTGACCATGATGATGCCGCCCTGCCCTGCGGCCTGGGTGATCAGGTCGGCCGAGGGGTAACCGGAGTCGAGGTAGTGCTCGGCCGGCTTCAGGCCGCGGGCGGTGAGCGCGGCCTGGACGGTGGCGGTCGCCTTCACGTCCGGGACGGTGGCCACCGTGGTCAGCACATCCGTGATCAGGTTCACCGCCCGGACCGGCTCCTGCCTCCCCACCGCCCCGGCTTCGGCTTCGGCTTCGGCTTCGGCTTCGGCTTCGGCTTCGGCTTCGGCTTCGGCGGGAGTGTCGCAGGTCTCGGTGAGGTGGACCTTGTAGCCCAGCCAGAACAGATCCTCGCCCTTGGCCGCCCAGCGCGCGTCGGCGTCATAGGGCGAGGCGAGGCGGAGATAACCGGGCGGAACGCCGTCCGTGTCGGCCTCCCGCTTCCTGACCACCTCCCGCCCGCGCGTATCGGTGCTGATCACGTACGTCTGGACCAGGACCTGCCGCAGCAGGGCGACCGGCTCGATCTCCCGCAGCCACCCGGGCGCCCCCGGTGCCCAGACCGCCCGGCACAGGGCCAGCGCATCCTGCCCGAAGACCAGCGCGAGCCGCTCCCGCTTCGTCTTCGAGGCCGGAAGCGTCCAGCCCTCAATCCGCTGCCCGTAGCGGTGGGCGAGTTCGGGCACGTCTACCACGCTGGCCAGCCAGGACGGCGCGGCCGCCGCGAGGGCTTCCAGCGCGGCCCGCACGCTCTCCCCGGCCAGCTCCAGCCGGTTCAGGTCCCGCACCGCGCTGATCACATGGGTCGCGTCCGTGCGCTGCTTCCCGCCCGCCGCCACCAGCCCCGCCTCCCGGCAGTGCTCCAGCAACTTCTCGAAGACCACCCGCTCCATGTCATGCTCGACCAGCCGGGCCCGGAACTTCGACAGCACGCTGAAGTCGAACCCCGGATCCTCCAGCTCCACCCCGAGCGCGTACTTCCAGTCGATCGCCCGCACCGCCATCACCGCGGCCTGCCGGTCGGTCAGGTTCTCCGCGAACTGCAAGACCGTGACCAGCGACAACACCCCCGGCGACAATCCCGGGGCCCCACGAACCCCGAACGCCTCGACGAACGGCTCGTCCGCGAACACCTCACCGAGCCGATCCCGCACCCGTATCGGCAGACTCCCCTTCGGGAAAGCGGCCCGGGCCACCCGCGCCGTCCGTTCCGGCACTGGCGGCAACCCGCTCGACCGCAGCGACATCCACATCACCCCCACGGCCGCACGACAGGGAAGCGACCGCACGATAGATCATCACGCACCAACCGAACCACGCAGCCGGAATTGAGCAACAGAGTCGTCCCCTTCTCTCGCCAGACCACGGTGTGGAGACCCGGCTTCGCGTCGCACCTGATGCGGACGACCGCGGAGACCCTCTTCGCTCCGTACATGACCACTGGTCGCGTGAACACCGACGAGGTCAACGTGACGCCTCCGTCGCCGCCCGTCTCCAGGCCATCGGTGGCCGTCATCTCCCCACCAGCCCGCACCGGCCGCACGTCCCATGGGCTCGCGGGCCACTCCGCATCCGCAGACCAGCGCTCCTCCTGGGGCTCAGGCGGCAGCTCGGAGACCCGCATCGCGCACGCCGCACGCTCCGTCTCTTCAGCCGGAGCCACCCGGACACTCCCCCAGAGCCGCGTGACCTCGGAGGGGTTGCAGTCCCCACCTGATCCGATGCGCACCTCGTAGGACCCGGGCGCAGCGGTGCAGGAGATCGTCATGACCGCAGGGCTCCGGCATGAAGCAGGTATGACCGTTTTTTGATCACGGAATGGCCAGGATTCGCAGGGGCCGGGTGGCGTCGCGGGCGTTTCCTCTGAGAGCTGTGGCGATGCTGCGGAGACCGGCCAGGCGAAGGGCTCCGATGGCGAGGTTGCGCCAGGTGGCCATGGCGCGGGGCGCGTTGCCGGTCCGCAGCTGTGAGGCGTCCTCGGCAAAGGTCGTGTCCCTCACGTGATGGAGCGCCTCTACCGACCAGTGGCCGCGGATCAAGGACGCGAGCTGGGCCGGATTGGCCTGCTCGGCGGTCAGGCTGGTGACCGCGTACACGGTCTTGGTGCTGACCTTGCCGGTCTTGCGGTTGACTCGGCGCCGCTTGAGTTCGATGGCCTGGGCGGCGCCGGGGAAGAGCAGGCCGGCGACAGTGCAGACCTTGATCCGGCGGATCTCGCTGCGGCCGTGGCCGGTCCCGACGGTGCGGTTCTGGAGTGGGATCTGCTTCCAGGGAAGGGACTTCATCTGCTTGCGGAGCTTCTTCTGGTTTCCCTTGACGATGACGATGTAGTGGGCGCCCCGGCCTCCCAGGTACTCGGCGTGCTCGCGTTGGGTATGCATCGCGTCGCTGGTCACGACCGCTCCGGTCAGGTCGATGGCATCCAGTAGTGGCTGGAAGCAGGTGATTTCATTCGTCTTTGTCTCAACGTCGACCTGGCCCAGGACGGCGGAAGTGGCGTGGTCGACGGCCGCCAGCAGGTGGATCTTCCGGTCGTGCGCGCGGGCGGCGCCGCGCAGGGATTTGCCGTCCACCGCGATCGCCCGCAGCAACCGCTCGCTGGGTTGCGGGCATCGGGCGGACAGCCAGCTGCCGACGGCTCGGTCGAGTACGTCACCGTCGACCTGGGCGAGTACCCGGCGGATGGTGGCCTCACCAGGGGCGTGGTGTTGGCCGGTGAAGGGGTCGCAGCGGGCACCGAGCCGGGCCAGGACCGACTGCGAGGCGTCAGCCGCCCACTCACTGATCGCCAGCAGAGAGGTCGCGCCGGTCAGGACCGCAGCGGCGCAGATGGCGAGCACGCCGACCAGGGGGTGAAGCCGGCCCCGTGGGTCACGGGGGTCCGTCACCGTCGCAAGGCAGGTCAACAGGCCCGGGCACTCCTCAACCGACAGAGACGATGCGGTGGCGAGTTGGTCAAGCGAGGCGGGCATGAGGGATGATTCGGCAACGGCAGGCACGGTCTTCCAGCAGGATCATGGGACGTAGACACTCACATGATCGCCGGTGACCGTGCCTGCCACATTTCGTCACGAACCCTCCCAGCAAGGCAAGTTGGGGTGAACACCCTCAAGTCACCTTCGTGCCGATGCCCTGGTCATGACCGCGGTGACGTGCGGATCGTTCATCCTCATCCGGCCATCGGCGGTGAACGCTTCGGAGAAGACCCTGTCGCCATTGTCGACGGCGTCCTGCAGGCCCACTGAGACGCCGACCTGCTCTCCAGGCCGAACCAACTGGTCGGCGCCACTTCGAAGCGGCAATGGCAGATCCGTAAGCGGAGCGGCCTGCACGCCCTCCGCTCCGAGTGACATGACCAGCGGAATCGTCAGGACTGCCGCGCCGATCCATGCCCGTAATCGCTTCATTTGTCGCCTATCCGGAGTCGTTTGACGATCTTTCACACCACTGTTCTTCACGAACCGGCGGCCGGCGTACTTGCGTTTGCCGGAGGCCCGGGTGACGGGGGCCGAGCCCGCGTATGCCTGCAGTCATCCGGCGGTGGCGAAGCGGGTTCGGTCGTCGCCGATCTCGGCCGGAAGGCGAGCGCCGACTCCGGGCCCGACGCCGGGGAAGCCGAGCATGATCGGCGTATCCGGGTGGGTGCGGGTGCGGAAGGTCCGCTGGTGGCCCGACTCGCGGCCGAGGCGGCCGAGGGCTCCCGTACGGCCGCCCAGGCACCCGCGTACTGGCGTGTTCGGCGGGCTCGGGTGGTGGCGGTGTCACAGCTGGGGGACGTACGGGGCGAGGCCGACGATGAGGACGGACCGTTCGCCCGGCCCTGGCTCGGAGCCCGCGCGGACCGGGCCGACGTAGTGGCTGACCCTGTGGTCGTGGACGGCGTAGCCATCCAGTGGGTCGGTGAGGGTGAAGTCGGCGTGGACGTCCACCCACGGGTCCTCGGGCTGGAGGCCTGCGCTGTCCGGTGTGGCGATGACGTTCTGCCCGCCGACGACGTTGGTACGGCTGATCAGGTGGGCGAAAGTGAACGTGCTGGCCGAACCTCCGTCCTGGTGCAGGCAGTTCGGGAGGGACACGGCGTCCTGGCCGGGACGGTCGACGCCGAGCCTGATCAGGTGGACGCCAGCCCACAGCGGCCGTCTCCCCAGATCCTTCAGGGACAGGACCTGCTCAATGTCCCAGCGCAGGAGTCGCAACAGCAGAGCGTTGCCGCGCAGCGCCTCGGGGATGTCGGGGAGCACGCGCCGAGGCCGCGGGGACTCAGGGGTGTCTTCGCCCTGGGAGAAGTCGGTGACCGTACCGTGGACGGGGTCGGGGGTTCCGGGAATCCAGGACAGTTCGTCCTTCCACGGCAGGTACACGGCATGGGAGTACCGGCGGAACCGATTCGTTCCCGGAGCGTACGGATCGGGTGGCAGAGCCGCGAAGACCTCCCGGATCCTGGCCAAATCCCTCGCAGCGGAGCCGGCCAGGATGATACCGAGTTGCTCAGCGCCGTAGCGGGCGAACCCGCGCTCACGCAGACCCTCCATGCCCTCACCCGGACCCCCCGCAGCAGTGTGCGATCGCCGCTGGGGCTCAGCCTTTTCCACGTGTTCCTCCCACAGGTCACCACCAGGGCCATGGCGCCAGCGGCCCGTGGCGCCTTTCGCACGCCTCCCGCGTAACCCCCCGGGCTCGACGCGGCCCTGCGATGCAAGCCACAGCCCTCGCGGCGTGCTCGTCGCACGCTCGAGGCTACGGCGCTCCGGCTGCTGAGCCTCCTACGGGTCGCCGGAGGAAGCAAACTCGATCATCTTGCGGCCAGCGCCCGATTCCCCCACCAGGCCCACCGGTTCGGCACCACCCCTGCATGCTCGGCGTGACCTCCAGGCCGCGCGGTGCGTGCCGTTACCGGGCCCGGGTGGTCAGGAGCAGGACCAGGGTCTTGGAGCGGGTGGTCCCGAGGGCGGTGGCCACCGCTTCGGCCGGCATGCCGTCGTCACACAGCGCGCCCGCAGTCTCCCGGGCCACCCGGGCGGCGATCCGCTCCAGCACACCGGCGGCGCGCAGCGCGGCCAACGGCGCGTCCGCTGCGCCAACCCCCTCCCACGTCCCCGCGGGATCAGGCGCCGAAGCGTGTACCTGGGAGCTGCGAGACCGACAGACGGCGCGAAGAGCCCTTCGCATGAGGAGAGCGGGGCCGCCACGCACGGCGTTGCACCCGACGCTGCCCAGCGCTCGGCCAACTCGCTGCCGAGCCGGCGGGCCTCACGGTTGCGGCGGCGCGAGACCGCCCTCTTCCGCCTGCCGTCATCGGGTCGGTGCGGGTGCCGGGGTTTGGGGTGCGGTGTCTGCAGGACGTCCTTCGCCGCCGTTTCACACCTGGGCTGTCTCAGCTTGACTCTGTCGGGTGTTTGTAAGGACTTCTTTGGGGACCAGTGTTCGGAGTTCTTTTGGCCCCAGCGGTGGGTCGTAGGGGGCGTGCGGGAGGGTGCTTCACGCCCCTGCGGCAAGTTGTTTTGGCCCCACTTCGATCGGGTGGTTTCGCTAGCCGGGGGTGGGGTGGTGGGCGGTAGTTTTGGGGTCTCGGACAGGCTTCGAAATCGCGCCCCCGACAGGTGCGGGAGTCTGCCGACCCGACTCGGCTCAGGTCGTGGGCATCCCAGTGCTCGCGGCGTCTGGATGAGATCGGGCAATGGACCGGCCGGCACTGGGACCTCGCGGCCGGGCCCAATATGGCTGCGGCCGGCACCCCGAAGGGGTGCCGGCCGCAGTGTTGTGACGGTCAGGTCAGCGACGTCGCTTCTTCTGAGTCTGGGCGAACCGGTAGGAGTCCGTGCCGGTCTCGACGATGTGGGCGTTGAAGGTGACGCGGTCGACGATCGCGGTGCAGAGCCGGGGGTCGGTGAAGGTCTGCTTCCACTCCGAGAACGGGGCGTTGGAGGCGACGGCGATCGCGCCCCGTTCCTCACGCTCGGTGAAGATCTGGAACAACAGCTTCGCTCCGGCCTTGTCCAGGTCGAGGTAGCCGAACTCGTCCAGGCAGAGGAGATCGACGCGTCCGTAGCGGGCGATCGTGCGGGCGAGTTTCTTCTCGTCCGCTGCCTCGGCCAGCTCGTTGACCAGGTTCACCGTGGTCGTGTAGCGGACGCGCAGACCGGCTTCCGCGATGGCGGTGCCGATCCCGATCAGCAGGTGGGACTTGCCGGTGCCGCTGTCGCCGATCAGGCAGAGCGGCTGGCCGGCCTTGACCCAGGCGGGATCGGCGAGGGTGCCCAGCAACTCGGGGGTGACGTTCGGGTTCTCCGCGAAGTCGAAGTCCTCGAGCCGCTTGGGCCGGGGGAAGTTCGCGTCCCTGACCAGCCGCTGCTTGCGGCGTTCTTCCCGCTCCGCGCATTCAGCTTCCAACAGGTCCGCCAGGAAGTCTTTGTAACTGGCCCGCTCGCGGGCCGCGGCGGCGGTGATCTCCTCGACTCGGCTGCGGATGGTGGGCAGGTGCAGAGCCCGGCAGGCCTCGTCGATGACCGTTTCGACCGCCCCTTCGGCTGCGGCGTCTCTGCGGGCCGGGGGAACGAGCCCGTTCGTGGAAACGGTGGGAGTACTCATGCGGTGCCTTTCGGATGGCGGCGGGACAAGAGCTGGTCGTAGGGGGCCACCGAGGGCAGGGGACGCTTGTCCTCGGGAAGCTGTGCCCGGCGGGCGGTCAGGGAGACGACTCCGCTGGGCTCGGCCCAGGGCGGCGGATCATCGCTGTCGTCGGTCGAGTCCTCGTGCGGGGAGGCATCGGCGACGGCCCTGCGGGCCTCGACGGCCACCACCTCGGCGTTGATGGAGCCCGCTCTGATCGCGGCCGCCAGGCCCAGCTGGATGGCGGGGGCGGGCATCCGCCGGTGCAGCAGCAGGACCTCGATCAGAGCACGGGTCCCGGCGGCGTCCCCGTGGCTGGTGCGGGCCGCCGCCCAGAACGCTTCGTGGACCTCGGTGAACGTGCCGTTCTCCCGGGCGGCTGCCAGCGCGGTCGACCCGGCCATCGCGCCGGGCTTGACCATCAGGATCTCCAGGTAGTGGTCGAGCTCGTCGCGGAACTCGCCCCGCCGGGTCAGACGCGGGTGACGGGCGACGATCTTGCGGCGTTCGAAGACCAGCAGTTCGTTGCCCCGCAGCAGGACCCGCACGTTCTGGCCGATGAAGCGGGCCGGCACCGAGTAGTGGCACTGGCGGACGCTGATCCGGCTGGAACGGTCCACTTTCGGAGTCAGCGTGATGCCGCACTCGAACTCCCCCCAGGGGAGCGGGGCCAGCGAGTCGGCCTCGCTCACGAAGTTGAAGCCGATCGTCGTCAGCCTGCCCTGGAGCATCCGGTCGTCCTCCGCCGCGTCGATCGCGGCGATCTTCTCGTTCAGCTCCTCGAGCGAGGCGACTTCCGGAACGGGGACCAAGTGGGTGCGGCGGAACCGCCCTCCCTCCTGTTCCACGCCGCCCTTCTCGTGGGCGCCGTCCTGGCCCGGGATGCAATAGAAGGCATCGAAGCCGTAGTGCGCCCGGAAGGTGACCCATCGCTCGGACTCCACCCGGCTGCGGCCCGTGCAGATGCGGTTCACGGCCGGTTTCAGGTTGTCGTAACGGATGTGCCGGACCGGGACGCCGCCCAGCGTGTTGAACGCCTCGACGTGGCCCTGCATGAACGACTCCTGGGCCTGCGAGGCGAACACGCGGTGGACGGCCTTGCCCGAGTACGACAGCCGCAGCGTGAACAGGTGGCACTTGGTCACGGTGCCCGCGAGCCGCACCCACACGTCCGCGAAGTCCACCTCGGCTTCCTCGCCGGGGAGATGGACCTGCGGGACCATCCCCGCCAGATGCCGGTGCCCTTCCCGGGCCTCGGTCTCGATCTCCGGCCGGCGGACCGCGACGTAGTCACTGACTGTCGAATACGACACCTCGTCGAAGCCGTGTTCCTGCGCGAGACGCTGGTGGATCCGCCGGGCCGTGTGCTTCTGCTTCCGCGGCGCGGTCAGATCCTCCCGCAGCATCTCGTCGATCCAGCCCTTGGCCGGGTCCAAGACCGATCTGCGGACCACGGGTTCCTTGCGCGGAGGCGGGACGGCCGACTCCAGCGCCTGCCGCACGGTCCTTCGGTGCACCCCGTACTTCTCCGCCAGAGCACGTTGCGACAGACCCGCATCGAGACGCCTGTCCCGACGGATCGCAGCGAACAGTTCAACGCGCGACAAACCCACCCCGGCCTCCCGACACGACCGTGACCACAACACGGCCTCCGACAGACCGTGATCGACGGACACACCCTGACGGCGGACAGCGGATGGAGCACCGCATTCACTCCAAAGAGGGCACGGCGCCACCAAGCACCGGCGAGTGGAGCCAGATCAACTTCTTACGTCAGTGGGGCCACTTCACCCTCCCGCGCTGGAGCCCAAAGAAGCCCTTACAAACAGTCGGGGATCTTGGAGTTTCCGAGGTCAGCTGCCGAGGGTTCGCCAGGACTTCAGCCGGGGGATCTCGTGCTGATCGAGGTAGTTCTGGAAGGCGGTCGGCTGGCGGGGTGGGTGTGTTTCCCCGGTCGGTGGCAGTCCGCTGAGGCGCTCGATGTTGACGGCGATGGCAGTCAGAACGTGCTGAAGGTGGGCCTTGCCCTGTCCTCGGTAGCGGCAGCGTCGCATGCCGTGGCCGTGGACGAACTCGTTGACCGTGCCTTCCACTCCGGAGCGCACCGCGTAGCGGGTCTTCCACTCGGGCGTCTGTTGCTCGGTGCGGACGCGGAGTTGCGGGTCGCGGAGTGCGCGTGGGGGAAAGCCGACGTTGCGGGCGCTTTCTCGGGAGGTGGTGCACTGGGCGCGGACCGGGCAGGGCCGGCACTGGCCCTTGGTGAACCGTGCCACGATCAGCGGGGCCGCGGTGGGCGAGGAGGTCGGGTAGGGGCCGTGCCAGCCCCGGCTGACCTGGCCCTGGGGGCAGGTCACCTGTCGGCGGTCGAAGTCGATGTGGAAGTCGTCCCGGCTGAAGCCTTCGTTCCTTCGGTGCTGGCGGGTGGGGTTGCCCGGCAGCGGCCCGGTGACGGTGACCTCGTGCTGTCGGGCGGCCTGGTCCAGGTGGACCAGGGAGGTGTAGCCGCTGTCGACGAGGTGCTCGGCAGGCAGCAGGCCGCGGTGGTGCAGGCGGGTGTGGATGCCGGGCAGGACCTGGCTGTCGTGCGTGGTGGCCGCGGTGGTGGCCACGTCCGTGATCACGTTGGGGGCGTCGGGGGCACAGGTCTCGGTCAGGTGAGCGGAGAACCCTTTCCAGCTGATGATGTGTCCGTGGCGTGCGTAGCGGGCCGAGGTGTCGTAGGGAGAGACGATCGCCCGGGACGAGGGCGGCAGCCCGGGCCCGCCGTCCTCGTCGGTGCGCCAGAGCAGGCGGCCTGCGGCGTCGCGGTAGTAGTTCTGCACCATGATCTGGCGCAGGGCCTGGACGCGGGGGCCGGACGCTCGGTCTGCCCCGTGCTGGTAGAGGCGTTCCAGGAGCCGGAGAGCGTCGTTGCCGGTGGCGAGGATCCTGGTCTTGGGGCGGGTGGGGTTCTTGCCCAGGCGGACCGGGCGGCCGTAGCGGCGCCCCCATTCCTCATCGACCAGATCGTCCAGCAGGTGCCCGGCGGTGCCGGCGACTTCTTCCAGCACGGCACGGACGGCCTCGGTGACCAGTTCCAGCCGGGTCAGGTCGCGCACCGCGGCCAGGACGTGGGTGGAGTCGGTGCGCTGCGTGGTGCGCTCGCGTACGAGTCCGGCCTCCTTCAGGCGGGCGAGCGCGAGGTCGAGCAGACGGTCGGCGCGGTCGTCCTGGGCGAGGCGCTCGCGGAAGTCGGCCAGCACGCTGTGGTGGAAGCCGGGATCGTCCAGATCCATGGCCAGCGCGTACTTGAAATCGATGCGGCACCGGACCGCTTCCGCTGCCTGCCGGTCCGACAGACCAAGCAGGAACTGCAGCACACAGACGGTGGCCAGTTGGGCGGGCGAGATGCCGGGGCGTCCGTCGCGCGGGTACCAGCCCGCGAAGTCCTCATCGCACCACAGCCCGTCCAGCCGGTCTCTCACCCACATCGCCGTCGTACCGCCCGGGTTGCTCGCCCGCGCGATCTGCGAGGTCAGAGACGGGACTTGCTCACCGGAACGGGGACGGAGCGACAACGGGCACCTCGACAACTGCATCGGTCAACGGAACGACCCGAGCTTGCCCCCTGATCACGCTGTCGCGCCGGGAAACCCCAAGATCCCCGACAGAGTCAAGCTCAGAAGCTGCGCCTGAGTGCGGTCAGGGGCTTGTCGCTTCGGGCGGGGCTGCCCGAAGCGACGGGGCCCCCGTGCTCGTCGTCACCTTGCGGCCCAGTCGTCGCTGGTGCCTCCGCGGTTTAAGCGACGCCTGTCTTGTCGTTGATCTGGAAGGTGATTACGTCGACTTCGTCGGTTCCCGCCAGATCTGCGTAGTGGCCCTTGAGGCCTTCCCGGAGTTCGGTTGCGGTCGTCAGCCCCTCGGCTTGGGCGTCCTGGTTGGTGAGGTCGCTGACCAGGCAGTGCCTGATGCCGGTCACCTCTGCCGGCAGGACGACTTCGGGGTCGCTCTCGAACACCAGCCGTGCCGGCCCGAGCTGGGCCGGGTCCCGGAAGCGGGTGGTCTTGGTCTTGGCGCCGGAGCGGACGTCTTCGAGGTAGCGGGGGTTGAACCGGATGATCGGGGGACCGGCCGTCTCGGGGTCTTGGTAGAGCGATGGGTCGAGACCGTTCATGCCTTCCGGGGTCCATCGCTGAGTCAGCGGCATCAGGTCGGCGGCGAGAACGGACCTGGGCCCCGCGGGCGTGGGCACGATGACGCGCATGGTTGGGTAGTAGTCCACGAAGACCTGCCGATCGCGCCCGCACGGGCCGATGACCCCGCGCCCGTGGTTTCCCACGGCAACGATGCAGCGCATCTGGCGGGCGCCCTGGGCTCGTGCGGCTCCCAGAGCCACGAGTTCGGCGCAGGGTCCGCCGGTGAAGTGGTAGAGGTTCACGCCGGCGAACATCCGGTAGTCGGCGGCCATGACCGCGGCGCCCATCGTGTGGATCCCGTCTTCGTCGGGCCCGGCGTCGGTATGCGCGTCTATCGTGCGGCGTGCCAGCTCCACGAGCTCACGCTCGTCATCATCGAGAGCTCGTGCAGATGACGGTACGTACACGTTTTCAGCCTTCCCTTTCGTCAGCAGTCGCCAAGATCATTCCACGCCATGCAAGTGGGCTCCACGGGATTTCGGCTTGCCTTGACTGGGCCCCCATGGTGGTCCCGTGGGCAGGGATGGAGCGCCCTGGCTGAAGCTGGTCGTGGTCACGGACGACGACCCCGGGCCGCGGCTCTGCCGTGGCTGTGGCGGCCCATTGATGCCGAGGGTGAAGGCGGCGGCGGTGTTCTGCACGTCGGTGTGCCGTTCGCGGCACTGGCGGCGGATGCGGCGGGCAGGCGCGAGGGCCCGGGCGGTGCAAGGTGCCAGGGCTGCCACCTGCCCGGAGTGTGGAGTGTCCTGGACCGTTGGCGTTGAACGTGCTTCCTCGGCAACGCACTGTTCTCCCGCCTGTCGCAAACGGGCCTGGCATAGACGCGCACGCAGCAGCGCGGGATGTGAGACCGCGCATGCTGGGGCCATAGGGCTGCTTCTCGCGCCGGGGCCACACGCCCTTTCGGACGGCCGGAGGGCGTCAGATGGTGCGAAGCAATGGGTCCTCAGGGCGAGTTGGCGGCATGAAATGGTGTCGCGCCAGAGCCCGCGGGGTGGTTGTCCGGATGCCCGAGACGATCGGCAGTGTGAGCCGGGATCGCTACGAACGGGCGTTCTTCGAGACCGTCCACCATCGGGTGGAGAACTTCATCGCCGGAACCCTCCTCCCGCATCAGGAGAAGACCCCGAACGACCCCTACATCCGCACGGTCATGGCGCAGATGGGTGCGATCGAGTCCACCCTTCAGCTGCTGGCCAGCCTGGAGTAAACCGGAGTACGAGAGGCAACGGGCCGCGACCGCCCATCAGCTGGCCCCACCCCACCGGTCGCGGCCCTGCACCGTCATGCGGCTGCCCCACTACCGCTACCCCTCCGACACCAGTGATCTCGAATGGGCCCTGCTCAAGGCGCTCCTCCCGACTCCGGCCTGCCAGACCCCGAAGGGCGGCGCCCCGGAGAAATGGCCCCGGCACCGCATCGTCGACTCGATCCGCTACATCACCGACCACGCTCGGCGGACACCAGATCGCCCGCGCCTCACCAGTGATCACGCGTCTCTACCAGGACCGGGACCTGATGCGGCTGCTCTCCTCGCTCCTGGGCGAGGCGGTCGTCGCCGTGCACGACCCCGTCGAGCGGCACGTCCTGAACGTCCTGCACCGCCCCGGGGACACCCACGGCGCGCACACCGACGACTACCCGCTCGCCCTGGTCCTCTTCCTGGAAGCCCCACCGCACCACACGGACGGCGGACTGCTGGAGTTCCACCCGGGCCGCGGCAACCTCGGCGCCCTCGACGCGCCCGGCGCCCGGCGCGCGCACCACAGGCCCGCCGACGGCTACCTCCTGCGGAGCGACATCACCGCCCACCGCGTCACCCCGCTGGAGCGTCCAGGACTGCGGCGCACCGTCCTCAACTTCGCCTACACCACGCCCGGCCGCCAAGGCGCGACCACCTCGTCCGCCTCCCTCCTCTACGACTGAGCCTGCTCTTCACGCCGCAGGTCCGTGCCAGCGGGCGGGCGAGCCGGAGCTGGGTGTGGGCAGCGGTGATCAGCCAGGTCCAGGGGCCGCGCCTTCGGGCTCCCTCAACCAGGGGTGGGTCCATCCGAGGGTCTGTCTGAACAGGCGGAAGGTGTGCGCCAGGTCGAAGCGCCGGAGGAACGCCTGCCAGCGGCGTGGGGTCGTGCCAGCACCTCATCCCACACGTTGCCCCCGTCTGCCCAGGTCCACAGCCACTGGCGCAGTGACGGCGTCGCGTACCGCAGGCCGTCGTGTGGATCCTGGCCCCCATCCGGTTCCCAGCCGTCGGCATCCCAAAGCAGCACCGGGTGATCAACCGCTATCAGCGAGACGTACCACTCCATGGTGCAGCCGCCGCCCGTCAGGAAGAACCACGACGCTGACTGCCCCCACCCTGGCCGCTCGGCGCGGATGGCGGTCGCGCACGGCCAGTCCGGCAGATGCCAGTGCGGAACGCGGCGCGGCGTCAGCGATGCGAGGCCGCCCTCCGGTCCGAACCCGCCGTCACCGATCTCGGTGTAGATGCGCCGGAGCAATGGGGGTAGCCGATAACCGAGTTTGTGTTCCGCGCGCTCTACTTCGGCCATCGCGAGCGGGGGGAACGGTTGCTCCGGGAGGCAGCCAGAGGAGGGGACCACGCCCTCCGCACCCCTCGCGAGGGCATGCAGCCGCTCCAGCAGTGCGTCATCATCCGCAGCAGTGCGGTGGGCAGCATCGGTCACGAGCCGTGACTGTAATACGGGAGACGGACACCTTCTTGTCCGAATGCTCTGCGCAGGCTCAGACCTCGAAGGACAAGCTCAGGGAGCGAAAGTCGGATCGTCACCCGGGGGGGGCGAGGGTTTCGTAGCGATGTGAGACGGGGGCGGCTCGGCGAGTGCGTTCAGTCGACGACGGCGCCGCCGGTGACGTTGACCTCTGTGGCGGTCATGGTCGGGGCGCGGTCGGAGGCGAGGAAGGCTGCGGCGTAGGCGACGTCTTCGAGACGGGGCCGGCGGTGGAGCAGGGTCGCGGTCGCCTCGGGGTCGTCCTCGGGCGGGTTGGACGGATCGGGCGAGCCGGGAGAGAGCAGCCAGGCTACCCGGATGCCGTGCGGGCCGAGTTCGCCGGCGAGCTGGCGGCACAGACCGGAGAGGGCGGACCAGGCAATGTGGGAGCCGCCGAGGCCGGGGATGGCTTCTCGGCCGCCGCCCATGGCCAGGATCACTCCGGTGTGGCGGGGGATCATATGGCGGGCGACGGCGGTGGCCAGAGTCAAGTGGGTGGTGACCGCCTTGGTGACGGGGCGCAGCACGTCTTCGTCGGCCATGTCGACCAGCGGGGTGCCTTGCAGGTCGTCGTTGGAGGTGGCGTTGAAGGCGATACCGATCCCCCTGGAGTGTCGGGCGACGGCTTCGGCGTGCTGCTCGACCGCGGCGCGGTCGGTCGCGTCGAGCGTGGCGGTCTCGACGCGACCCCCGGATTCGGTGATGGTGCCGGCGAGCTCCGCCAGAGGTGCGTGGGTGCGCCCGACCAAGTGGACCGTGGCGCCTTCGCCGGCAAAGACGCGGGCGACCGCGGAGCCGATCGCACCAGCGCCGCCGTAGACGATGGCGGTCTTGTTCTCCAGCAGCATGGCATTGGCTCCTTCGTCGAAGTTCGATCACCTGGACGCCGCAGCTGCACCGCGCTCGTGCTAATCCGTATAACGCTTCGATGGTCGCCACACCAGCCAGTCTGGGCACGCAGTTGCTCGTGCGGCAAGGGTGTGCTCGGTTGCGGAGGCGGGTGAGGCCACGTCGACGGTGGTCCGCTGCGTGAGACGGGCGGCCTCGGTCGCGCCAGGGGGATGGGGGTGGACGTGGTGCTGCGATATGCAGGGCCTGATCTGACAGAACCTCGTCATTGCGGACACGGAAGCGCGGCGAAAGGATCAGGGCATGCTTCCACCGCACAGAGTCGTCATCACGGCTTTCCCCGGAGTCGAGCTGCTCGACGTCACAGGCCCTGCCGAGGTCTTCTCGGTCGCCACGCGCGTCGGCGGCAGTAGCCGTCCCGGTTACACCGTCTGGATCGCGACGGCCGACGGCGGCCCGGTGACCACATCCAGCGGTGTCCGGCTGATCGCCGACCTCACACTGGACGAGGCCCTCGACCGGATGGACACCCTGCTGGTGTCGGGTGCCGTCGCAGTCAGGGACGACGGCGTGGAGCCGGTACTCGACGACCAGCTCACCGGCTGGCTGCGTGAGGCGGCGCCCCGGACCGCTCGGGTCGGCTCGATCTGTGCGGGCGCGCATCTGCTGGCCGCCGCAGGCCTGCTGGACGGGCTGTCCGCCACGACCCACTGGCTCACGGCCCCGCAACTGGCCGCCGCCCACCCGCGAGTCACGGTCGACCCGGACCCGATCTTCATCCGCGCCGGCCGCGTGTGGACCTGCGCCGGCATCACGGCGGGGCTGGACATGGCACTCGCGATGGTCGCCGAGGACCAAGGCGCCGATCTCGCCCTCGCCACCGCCCGGATGATGGTCATGTACGTCAAACGCCCTGGTGGCCAGAGTCAGTTCAGCGTTCCACTCGCAGGCCCCACCGCCGCCGGTGACCGCATCGACGACCTGCGCCTGTGGATAGGCGAGCACCTCACCGGCGACCTCTCCGCCGAAGCCCTGGCTGCACGCCTCCACCTGAGCGTGCGCCACTTCAACCGGCTGTTCCGCCGGCGTACGCAGACCACCCCGGCCGCCTACGTCGAGGCCGCCCGACTCGAGGCCGCTCGCCGACTGCTCCAGGAGAGCGACCGCCCTCTGGCAGAGGTCGCCGCAGCCAGCGGCCTCGGCTCGGTGGAAAGCCTGCACCGCTCCTTCCGCCGTCGCCTGGGGACCACCCCCGCCGAATACCGCCGCCGCTTCCGCTGACCCCCACGCCGAACCCGACCAGTCACCGCCCCCGCGCAGCGCCGCAGGGGCGGAACACCGGCGTGCCCGTACGAGCGGCACGCCGCACAACACGAACCGCGAGGAGAGCACCATGCCCCGAACCAAGGTCATCCCCATCCCGGTCATGGGCCGCCACAACATCAACGCCTACCTCCTGCTGGGCCGGCGCCCCGTCATCGTCGACGCGGGAACACCCGGCAGCGGGAGAAAGATCCACGAGCAGGTCGCCGCGCACGGTGTGGACCCCACCGACATCTCACTGATCGTCATCACCCACGGCCACATCGACCACTTCGGCTCCGCCGCGGAACTGCACCGCCTGACCGGGGCACCCGTGGCCGGCCATATCGCGGACCTCGGCCCGTTCCGTACCGGTCGGGTCCGCGAGCCGTATCTGCCCACCGGCCCCATGGGCCGCCTCATGGCCAGGAACAAGAACCTCCACATCCAGGCCGAACCGCTGGAACCCGACGTCCTCGTACGAGGTGAGACAGACCTGAAGGACTTCGGGATCGCGGCGCGCATCATGCCCACCCCCGGACACACCGCGGGATCCATCTCCGTCCTCACCGACCAGGGAGACCTCGTCGCAGGTGACCTGGTGGCCAATTCCTTCATGGGTCTCCTCCCGGGCAGGCCGGCCAACCCTCCCTTCCACGACGACCCGCTGGCCAACCTCGCCAGCCTGCACAAGATGCTCGCCCTCAACCCCGGCCGGCTCCACGTGGGTCACGGCTCGCCGCTGGAACCCGACCGGGTCCGCTCCTGGGCCGCCCGGGAGCACCGCCGACTGTCCCGCCGCCAAGCGGCCGGACGCCTCGCCGTCCGCACCGATGACGTCGGAGTCTGACCGACGCACGGCTGCGACGGCGCAGCTTCAGCCTGTCGCAGAACCGGGGCCCCCTCCACGACCACCGCCGGGTCGCTGTCGCGGCGCCGCCGGTCGGTGGGCACGGCTGCTGGACGGCCGCACCCGCGGCGGGCTGCCACCGTCCACGCCGAGGGGTGCCGGCTGCTCACCGAGCATGCGCGGCCACTGGACACCATCCAGGCGCTCGACGCCGGCGCAGTCTCGACCGTTGTACGTCGGCGGGAGGCGGCTTGGCGGCAGCGTCCCGCGCAGTCGATGTAACGCACATCACTCTCCGGGGGCCTTGGGTCGGGCATGCGCGATCATGAGCGGAATGGACACTCGTTTCCTTGGCATCGCCGATCTGGTCGAAGCCCCGCCCGTGGCGGTCGTAGTCGACGTCATGCGTGCTTTCACCGTGGCTGCCTGGGCCTTCGCCCAGGGGGCGGAAAAGATCGTTCTTGCTGAGTCGCTGGACGGGGCCCTGGCGCTCAAGGCCCGCCACCCGGACTGGGTGGCGCTCAAAGACGGTCCGCCCGCGCCCGGGTTCGACACCGTCAACTCCCCGGGCATGCTGCGGTCCATGGACCTTGGCGGACGGACCGTTGTGCAGAAGACCACGGCAGGGACGGTCGGCGCCCTTGCGGTGAAGGACGCGTCGCTGGTGCTGTGCGCGAGCTTCGTGGTGGCGCAGGCAACGGCCGGGCTCTTGCGGACGCGCGCGAGCGACAGCGTCACGTTCGTGGTGACCGGCGAAAATGGGCAGGCCGAGGAAGATCTGGCGTGTGCTCAGTACATCGCTCGGAGAGCCACCGAGGCCGCGACGGATGCTGCTGGGTTCCTCCGCCGCGCTGCCGAGTCGCGCGCCGCGGCCGAACTGGCGGAGAGGGTGCGCCAAGGAGTCCATCCCGATGACGTTGCGCTCTGTCTTGAGCTCGACCGGTTCCCCTTTGCCATGGTGGCGACGCTGGAAGGCTCGCTCATGGTCCTGCGTCCACGCGCTGTGCCTTCGCTGAGCGGCGAGGACCCGGTCTGATCGCTGGTAAGGCCTGCTTTCATCCTTGAGAGCGGGCACCTTCCCGGGGATGCAGTGTCAACTGCGTGTCCCCCCTACGCCCGACCCGCACACCACAAGGTCGGCGCCAAACCCGTCGCGGCTCAGAGCTGAGTACGGCAGCGTGAATCTCCGGGCCGACACGGCTTGGAGGGCGTGCGACGATGCGTCGGCCAACACAGCCACGAGCGGGAACGAAGGACGATGGAGTACATCAATCTGGATGCACAGGTCGGCAACCTGTCAAACTTCCTGGACCCTGCTCGCTACCTGGAGCACCTGCCCTCGCTGGCTGACGATCTGCCAACCGGAGCCCGGGACTTCGCCACTGCCCCAGACCACTACGACTTCTCCGGCAAGCGGTGCGTGAAGGACCTGGAACTCCAGCACATTCGGGGTGTCGGCGCTGATGACCAGCAGATGGAGATCCAGTTCCGGCACAACTGCTGGAAGCACGACGAAGACCTGGTCATCCACTACACAGGCGTCTCCGGCTTCAATGCCGAAAGCGCCGAGGACGACAATGGGGGAAACCTCGGGACCGTAATCCTCGACGAGGTCCTGCCCAACCAGAATGGCTGCAGCCACGAGATCGCGTTCTGGAATGGCTCACTGGCCGTCGTCTGCCGTGACCTCGTCGCGACCTGGACCGAGGCCGACTGCCCCGGCAATCCATAAACCAGGCAAGTCCTCGCCGGCAAGCACTGACTGACTGATGGGGAACAGCCAACGCGTCGGTGGGTGTCGAATCCCGCCGGACAACGTCGTCGAAGGCCTCGCGGTAGGCACGGCCGGCTCTCCGGCAGGTTGGGGAGAGGAGTGAGGACACGGACCGCGATCGTTGCGCCGGTCCGCAGGGGGGCCGTCAGTTCTGCGGGGGTCCTGCGAGGGATCGCAGGCGGCGGCGTTCGAGAGCGGTGGCGAGAGAGTAGGCGCCGCCGCCTGCGACGGCGAGGACCCAGGAGGGGCCGGGGGCGTCGAGTGAGAGTGCCGCGGCGGAGGTCAGGGCGAGCCAGACACCGAGGCCGTAGTGCAGCACGTTTCGGCGTACGGCGCCTTCGGCGAGGTAGAGGAGGCCGACGATGAGGCCTGATCCGGCGGGCCACAGGACGGACTGGAGTTCCGGTGCGTCGAGGACGGATGTCAGGCCGGTGATGGCGAGGGCCAGCGCGGTGAAGGCGGCGATCCAGGCGGTGCCGAGCAGCCTGCCGGAGAGGAGCTCTGGTGCGGTGGCCCCGCGCTGGGCTCGCAGCGCGGCGATGGTGGCCAGGGCGATGCCGGTCGCCAGCCCGATCCCGAGGAGCGTCATGGGGAGCCAGCCGGGTAGGCCGAGCACGGGGGTGTCGCCGTGGGAGGCTGCGGCGGCGCCGTGGCCCAGGACGTAGGCGAGTCCGAAGCTGGCGTAGGCCGCACGGTTGTCCACCTCGTTCGATCGGCGGGTCGCAGGGGCGCCGGCGTCGGCCGGCGGGAGGGTGGCGGTACTGGTCATGGCGGACATCTCCGGGGTGAGGAGCGGATGTGCGTGCAGGCTCAGGACGGGCCGCGCGAAGGGGTGGGAAACGGCGGACGGTGCGTGGGGGGCGGGGGTCCGCGAGGCTGCGGCCGCCTTGTCCTTCGTGCGTCCGAGGTTCATGGCGCACAGCCTCCTGCCGGGTGGTGTCCACCTTCCATGCCCAGCGAAGGCGAGGGCTGTCCAGTCCTGTCCGCACCCGTCCACTCGGCCATGCCGCGACCGGGCGCGGGCCCCCGTATCGCGCTCCCCGAGGGTGTCCTCGGCCATGGCCGAGATCCGGGCGCGTTCGGACGGGCGGATGCCGGGTCGGTGCAGGCCCACCGGCGCCGGAGTGGGGCGGGCGCTGCGGCGCGGCTTCCGTACACGGGAGACGGGAACGACCGCGCCGTAGTCGTGCCGCTTGCGCATGTGCTCCTCCCCCGGCGGCGGGCGCCGCCTCATCCCGAACCGCTCCGCGCGGCAAGGGTGGGCAACGGGCCGGGAAGAGCGATGCAGGCGGCGTCCGCGCGGGCGCGGGCGGCGCGTTCGGGGTGGGTCAGGGCCGCAAGCCCGCTCGCCTGAGTGCGGTCTCGGACAAGGCGGCGACGACTTGCTGGTCGCCGCGGCGCCAGGCGTCTGCGAGGCCGCCGGGCGGGGTGGAGATCGCGCAGAGGTCGCCCGGCGGTCCGGTGAGGGCGCGCAGGGCGAGCAGGTCGGCGCCTCCGGGTGCGTCGAGGAGGCGTCGGATGGTGGCGCTGCGGCGGATCCAGCGCAGGCGCAGGGGGAGCCACAGCAGCAGTACGAAGGCCACGGGGAGGACGATCAGGGCGACTGCGGCCAGGGTGGCCACCTGGCTGACGGTGTCCTGTAGGGACTGTCCTGCGTCGGCGAGCCCGGTGCCGGCGTCGGCTGCGGACTGGAACGGCTTCTTCAGGAGGTCGCCGACAAGCGGCACGTTCGAGGCTGTGTCGCCGACGTCGTCGAGGGCGGTGGCGAGGCTTTCGCCTGAGCTCTCCACTTTGCGTCCCGGCTCGGCCAGCAGCATGATCGCGCCGTGGACGGCCAGGGCGAACTTCACCGCGGCGACGATCAGGACTACGGCGATCAGGTCCGCGAGGATCTGGCGGTTCCGCCGTGCTGGGGTCTGGGCGTAGAGAAGCATCGGGTGCTCCTGTTCCGGTCATGGCGTCGAGGAGGGCCGGCCCCGGCCGCAGGTGTGCGGTGCTGGCGGCAAGGCTCGGCCGGTTGCTCGACCGTACGTCGGACCCGGCCCTTCCTCTGGTGTCCGTGGGTACACGTCTGCGACACGTTGCCGGGTTGGCGCAGCGCCGGCGGAGCGTTCAGGGCGGCGGATCTGCGCTCCCCCGGTTCCGTACTGTTCGCGACGACGTACCCGGAGCCCGGGCGACCAGGCGCGCATGATCGGTGGTCAGCTCACTGCGCGGATCCAGCGCCGCCCAACGGGCCACCGCGCCCGCGCGCCTGCCGCCGGGACGTCTGTGGTCGGCCTGCGGGGAGGCGCAGTCCCGGGCAGGCTGCGGCGAGCGGCATGCGCGCCCTGACTGTCAGGGATGGTCAGGGCATTCTGCGACGGAGCCTTGCGAGACGGGATGCCACACGCCGTGGTTCTCACGTGCGCTGAGGCGGTCCGCCTCTTGGGCGCACTCGATCAGCTGGGTGGTGCTCAAGGGGACGGCGGCCGTGAACACCCGCCCGACGTGGCGGCAGAGGTGCGCTGGGCGGAAGTCCGGTGAGTACGGTTCGCCTACGACGGCGAACAGATCGGGCAGTCGCCAGCCCAGCGGGCCGGCTATCGCGCAGAGCTGGTAGCGCCTGTGCGGTGTCGGCCCCCAGTCCGACACCATCGCGCGCAGCGTGCTGCGGGACAGTCCCGCGAAGGGGAGCTCCTTGATGCCGAAGCCGCGGTTGCGGAGCAGCCCGTTGAACACGGCGGCGGGACCGCTCTCGGCGGGCGTGGGGTACGGCGAGGTCGGTTCCACGAAGGGCCCCGGGGCGTCGAGGTGCGGCAGCGAGCGGACGAAGTCCTCCAGCGAGGCGAGTTGTGCGTGGTCGCAGTGGCTGACGCGGTAGGCGAACTGCTCTGTGATCGTGGCGTCGCGTTTCGGGGGAAGGAGTTCCGCCGGGACCGGGTGGCCCGCGATGACGAGCAGGTCGGCGGGCGGTACGTCGAGTTCGGTGGCGAGTTCGGCGAGGGTCTCGGGGGTGGTGTCGGTGCCGCTCGCGGCGAGGTTGCTGAGGAGGTCGGCTCGTCCCATACGAGGAAGGTAGCGGTGGGGTGAGAGGGCAGATGTCCGAGGTGACGATCACTCAGTGCCTCTTTTTGAACGGGGAGGTCGGAGCCGCGGCTGTATCTGGCAAGATCAGCTCGTGGCTCGGCATTCGGTGTCCTTGAGCGGGATCGAGTTCGCAGACTGGCGGGCTGTCCACTCCTGGGCTTCCCTCTCCGAGGTCTGCCGCTTCCAGACGTGGGGACCGAACACCGAAGAGCAGACGCGCGTCTTCGTGATGGCCGCGGTCGAGGCCTGGTCGCATACGCCTGGGCAGCGGTTCGCTCATGTAGCGCGTGTCGATGGCGAGGTGGTCGGCATCGGGGAGCTTCACGTCCGGAGCCGAGGGCAGCGTCAAGGTGAGATCACCTATGCGGTGCATCCGCGGGTTTGGGGGCAGGGCGTCGGAACGGCGATCGGCAGGCAACTGCTGGCGCGCGGGTTCGAGGAACTTGAGCTCCACCGCATCTATGCCACCTGTGACCCGCGCAACCTCGGATCGGCACGGGTTCTCGGCAAGCTCGGCATGACATGGGAAGGACGTCATCGTCATACCGCTGTGATCCGGGATGGTTGGCGGGACTCCGACGTGTTCGCCGTCCTCGAAGACGAGTGGCGTGCGCCCGCCCCATCCCCTTGGCCGCCGCGGGGATGACTCGTCAGCCCGTGGGGGAGCACGTACCGCACGCATCCGAGGAACCATGGGGGCCGAGCCGGGGCGGCACCGTGGTCGCTCTGGGCGCTGGTTCCTGAGCCTCGAACTGCTTGTACTTGCCGCATTCGGACGGGCGGGCCCACGGCCTGGCTGTTCCATCCGCATCGTGAGGGGACGTACCGTGCCGTTGATGAGCCGCCGCTCCCGCGCGTCAGCCCTGGGCGTTCTGGCTGCCGCGCTGTTCGCTTTCACCGGGCTGTGTTTCTCCCAGGGCAAGACTCCGGGCCTCCTCCCGGAAAGCAGTTGGGGAGACTGGAGAGACGAAGAGAGGGACGGCTGGTCGACGCACGTCAGGGTCAGCACCTGGTCTCGTGCCGCTCAAGCCCGCATCGACTGGGGCAAGGCCGAAGGGATCGACCTCAACGCGTACGGCAGGACGGCCCGCGATATCAGCATCATGCACCGCACCGTCTTCACTCTCACTCCCGACGGGAAGCTCACTGCGAAACGGTCGTGAGCCAGCCCCTGCAGAATGTCCTGGCGGGCACGGGCTCGGGGTGATGAGCTGGTTCCCGCGGGGGCAGCCGGTGTGCCGTACCGGTGGTCGCCGGAAGCCGGGGGTTCAGCGTCGGCGGGCTCGGTGGGCCGCACGGTCGCGCCAGTGGCAGTACGCCGCCGCCGGATCGGTCCAGTACTTCCACGGGAGGGCGCCCACGTAGCCGTCGACCAGGCGGAACTGCGTCAGCGCCGCATCGTACCGCTTCTGGCGGGTCAGGAAGTAGGCCAGCAGGTGGCGCAGCTCGGCGGTGTTCGGATGGTTCGAGGGGGCTGCGGCGACGTCGGCCAGGGCGGCGTCGACCAGGGAGGTCAGGTGGGGTGACCGGAAGTCGGCGGTGTTCGCGTCCGTGTCGCGGTGTTCGTACCAGGCGATCAGGGGCAGCGCGGTGAGCAGGCTGCCGGGCGGTGCGTCGGCTGCTGCCTGCCGGGCGAAGGACATGGCGCGCTCTTGCGAGCCGCGCCACTTCGCGCACCAGTACTGGAGCGCCGCGTAGTGCGCGTCGTAGTGGTGCGGGTCGCGGGTGGTGATCTCCTTCCAGATCCGGTGCATGTGCTCTTCGGGGTAGCCGAGGCCCAGTGCCGCCCATATCTCGTTGACGTGGGGCGTGGGGTCGTCCGGGTTCAGCTCGGCCGCGCGTGCGTTCTCCTGTGGTACGCGGGCCAGGGTGGTGTGGAATCCGGCGAACTGTTCGGCGCTGGTGTGCTTGGCCCATCCGCTGCCGCGCCGGTGCCAGGCCAGGTTGACCATCGCCTTCGCCCGCACCAGAGCGAGGTCGGCGTCGTCCGGCCCGACTGCGGCCTCCCACGTGTGCAGCCAGCTGTCGGGGCGGGCGGCTCGATGGGAGCCGAGGGTGGCGGCGTAGGAGGAGCGGCGTGCCCAGTCGCCGCGCTTCCTGGTCTCGGCCATCAGCCGCGCGGCCGGCTCCCAACTGCCCCGGGCGGCTGCGGCGGCGGCCGATTCCAGCTCGGGGTCGGGCGCCGCGCGGCCGGTGTTCTGCCTGGACTGCGGGAGGAGTCCGGACTTCCGGGCGGCACGGGACGAAGTGCGGCCGGGTACGTCGCCGGTGGTGCGGCGGTAGAAGACGACCGCCACGGTGATGGCGAGCCCGATGACGACGATGCGTGCGATTTCCACGGTTGGAGCCCCGATAGGAGTGATCGAAACAGGTGGGGGGACACGGGAGTATGGACGGGGAGCGTGATCTGTCGCAAATACGTTTCCGCTGGTGAAGGAGGCGCCCGGAGCCATCGCCGCGGCTGGTGCGCATGTCTCCGTCTCCGTGGTGCGTGGCAGCGGCCCGGCTCACGTCGGGTTCGCCACCGTGGCCTGTGCGCGGATGACGTCCTTGAGCGGGAACCGCAGCGGGTCGGTGGCTACCGTTTGAGGTAGGCCAGGACGGCCAGTACTCGGCGGTTGTCGTCTGCGGATGGTTCGATCCGGAGTTTGGTGAAGATGGCGGCGGTGTGTTTGGCGACGGCGCTTTCGCTGATGAACAGGGTTTGCGCTACGGCTGCGTTGGAGCGGCCCTCGGCCATCAGGGCCAGTACGTCCAGTTCGCGCGGTGTCAGCTGGGCGGTGGTGCCCCGGGCGTCGCTGCGGGCCAGCAGCCGTGCGATGACCTGCGGGTCCATCACCGTGCCGCCTGCGGCGACGGTGCGTACTGCGTCGACGAACTGGGTGGTGTGCGTGATCCGGTCCTTGAGGAGGTAGCCGATGGCGCCTTGGCCTCCGGCGAGCAGTTCGTGGGCGTAGAGCTGGTCGACGTACTGGGAGAGTACGAGGACGGGCAGCGCCGGCCGGGATCGGCGTGCTTCGAGGGCGGCTTGGAGGCCCTCGTCGGTGAAGGTGGGTGGCAGGCGGATGTCGACGACGGCGACGTCGGGTTGTTCTTCGAGGAGTGTTTTGAGGAGGGCGGGGCCGTTGTCGACTGCGGCGATCACCTCGAATCCGTGTTCTTGGAGGGTGCGGGTCAGTCCGTCCCGGAGGAGGAAGAGGTCTTCGGCGAGGACGACGCGCACGGTATCTCCAAGGTCGCGGTGGTCGGGCCGCCCGGCGGGCTGTGCAGGACGAGGGTTCCGTCGAAGGGGTCCAGGCGGCGGCGTACGCCTTGCAGTCCGCTTCCGTCGGGGTCGGCGCCGCCGCGGCCTGCGTCGGTGACCGTGGCGCGCAGGGCGCCGTCGGTGTGGCTGAGGCGGATGTGGACCTCGGGGGCGCCGGAGTGTTTGGCGGCGTTGGCGAGGAGTTCGGCGACGGCGAAGTAGCCGGCGGATTCCACGGGTGCCGGGAGCCGGCCGGGCAGGGCGGTCTCGATGTGCACGTCGAGGTGGCTGTCGAGGGCGAGGGAGCGGACGGCGTCGCCGATGCCGCGGTCGGCGAGTATCGGGGGCAGGACGCCGTGGACGAGTTCGCGGAGGTCTTGGAGGGCGCGTTGGGAGGTGGCGCGTACCTCGTGCAGGAGTGCGCGGGCGGCCGGGGGGTCGCGGTCGAGGAGCCGGGTGGCTTCGTCCAGGGTCATGCCCAGGGCGACGAGGCGGGCCTGTGCCCCGTCGTGCAGGTCCCGTTCGATGCGGCGCAGTTCGGCGGCTTGGACGTCGAGGATGTCGGCGCGGGATCCTGCGAGGTGTTCGATGCGGCGGACGAGTTCGGTGGTGTGGGGGGCGGCGAGCAGGCGTCTGCTCCAGCGTGCGTGGAGTCGCAGGGTGGCGGGGGCCAGCTTGAGTCCCGCGGCGATGAATCCGAGGCCGAGCAGGAGCGCGGTGAGCATCGCCGGGGTGGAGTCGACCGGGATGAAGGCGTACCAGTTGCCGTCGCCCAGGTGCCGCCAGACGAAGGGCTGTACGGCGGCGCCGAAGAGGCCGTACTCGACGAGGGCCAGCGGCACGGCGGCGAGGAGTGCGCCCGTCCACGGCTCTGCCCAGGCCCAGCGCAGGTCGTGCCAGAACCCGTTGTCGCCGAGGAGGGCGCGGGCCTGTCGGTGGCGGCCGGTGGTGTTCTCGTGTGGGGTCGGGCGGGGTGGGAGCGGTTGCGGTGGGCTGATCGCGGTTGCGGTCCAGCGGGCGGCCCAGTCTCGGTAGCGGTCGGAGATGCGGCGCAGGGCGGCTGCGGCGGGCGGGAGCAGGAGGAGGCCGATGCCGACGGGCAGGAGGAGGAGCGCCCCGACCACGAGGGTGCCGGCCCCGGACACGGCGAGCGCGGCGAGCGAGAGCAGCTGGCAGCGGCCGAGGTCGGCGAGCGCGCCCTTGAGGCTGCTGCCGGGGCGTCTGTCTGCCTGTGCCATGTCCACCTGTGGTTCCGTCATGTCAGCGCGGTCCGTGCGCTGTTGCGGCGGTGATCCTATCCGGCGTGGTCGCCGCCCGGCGGGCGGAGGCGATCCACGGGAGTGCTGCGGCCAGGCAGGCGGCGCCGAAGAACGCCATCGGCGCTGTTGCCGGGGACGTCTCGTCCGTCACGTACAGCATGCCGAGGTTGACCAGGGTGTGGAAGCCGCCCGCGAGGAGCAGCCGGTTGCCGCGTACGCGTTCCAGGGCCAGGCCGAGGATCACGGACATCGCGATGGTGGCTGTCAGGAATCCGGCCGCGTAGGCCGGCTCCTGGGTGAGGACCGGTACGTGCCACAGGCCCCAGGCCGTCCCGACCAGGACGGAGGCGGTGAGCGGGCCGAAGCGGGTGCGCAGCAGTGGCTGGAGGTAGCAGCGCCATCCGATCTCCTCGGCGCAGGCACCGATGAGTTGGGCGGTCACGAGCAGGGTGAGGGGGTGTGCGAGGGCTTGGGGGTGGATGACGGGGAGGGAGCCGGAGGTGAGCAGGGCGCCGCCGGCGGACAGTGCGGTGATCAGGGCGGGGGTGAGGAGGAGGGCGGCCCGGTTGCCGGATGGCGGCCGGGCCTCGTGGTCTGCCGGTCCGTTGCTGCGGGCGGGCAGGGTTCCCGTGAGGCGGTCCCGGATCCGGCCGGGCCACAGCAGTGCCACGGCTGCCACGGCGAGGGCGGGGCCGAACTGGGTCAGTTGGAGCACTTCGGCGGGTATGCCGGTCGCGGGCTGGAGGGCCCCGCACAGTCCCGCCGCCAGGAAGGCGACGGCGAGGAACACCCCTGTCTGAGCCGCCCATCCGCTGCGCGGTGCTCGCCCCTGCCTCTGCCCCTGCCGCTGCTTGTGGTCCGGCCCCTGCTTGTGCTCGTGCTTGTGGTCCGGCATGGTGCCCGGCCTCCCCCGTGGATCGCTGGGGGCGTGGCTGTCACGCCCCGCGTTCGACTCTGCCGGTTGGGGTCGGGGCCGTCCTTGCACGTGGGTGCCGGAGGGGGTGTATCCAGGTACACCCCCTCTCGAGGGCGGGTGGCGGGTCAGGCTGTGGTGGTGGAGTGGTTCTTGAGTGCTTGGGCGAACGCGCGCGCGGCGGTCAAGTCGTCCTCGTTCGGACGCTGCTTGTTGATGCCGCCGATCAGCTTGAACGGCGTCCACGTGTCGAAGGCGCGGCAGGTGAAGGTGTCTTCGACCGCGAAGCCCTTGGTTTGGAGGAGCCGTACCAACGGGCGGGTGAACGGCGCGAGCGGCAGCTGCGGCAGGCCGCTCGTGGCGAAGGCGAAGGCCAGCCCCGACGACGCCGGCAAGGCGCGGACGAACCCGAGCAGGTCCGGGTGCATCCGCTGGGAGAAGACACCGGAGCCGAAGCCCACCAGGTCGTAGCCTGCCGGGGCCGCGACCTCCACTTCCTGCGGTGCGACCACGCGGGCGTCGAGTACGTCGGCCATCGCCTGCGCCACGCGACGGGTGTTGCCGTGGGATACGGACGTGCATACGAGCAGAGTCTTCATCCGCGTCCCCTTCGTTTGTCGCCTTCCGCAGCAGAGACCGGGCAGACCTTCCGGATGTGACAGCCCCGCGCTGTGACGGGATCCGTGTGCCGAGGGAGGGCTGGTTCCGGAGCGGCTGCGGTTACTCGGCCCGTAGCGCGGCCAGCCGCTGTGCGAAGGGCACGATCTCGAAGCCGGCGGCCGGATCCGTCGAGGTGATGGCCCCTGTCAGTGAACGGGGTGCGATCGCGTTGGCGGTGTCGAGGTCGGGGGCGGCGTCCCGGGCGGCGGGCGCCATGAGGCGCGCCAGTTCCGCGCCCGCGCGGGCGATCCGTTGCGCCAGTCCGTCCTCGCCCCAGTCTTCCGAGGCCGCGTACACGGCGGTCGGCGGGACGAGGGCGCGCAGGTGGGTGAACAGCGGGCGCAGAGCGTGTTCGGTGGCCAGGGAGTGCCGGGCCGTGCCTCCGGTCGCGCCGATGAGCACCGGCTTTCCGGTGAGGGCGTCCTTGTCGATGAGGTCGAAGAACGATTTGAACAGGCCGCTGTACGAGGCCGCGAATACCGGTGTGACGGCGATCAGGGCGTCCGCGGCCGCCACCGCGTCGAGTGCGGCGGCCAGTCGGGCGGGCGGGAAGCCGGTGACGAAGTGCTGGGCGATCTCGGTCGCCAGGTCGCGCAGTTCGATCGCTTCGGGCTCGGCGTCCACGTGGCCGAGTGTCGCGGCTGCGAGCCGGTCGGCGAGCAGGCGGGTGGAGGAGGGCGAGCTCAGGCCGGCCGATATGACGGTGAGCTTCATGCCTGCCTGTCCTCCTTCGGGTTCTGCTGGGCCGCCGCCACGCGGGCGGGGTGTGTGGGCGCGTCCGGTACGCCGGCCGGGCGCAGGTTCGCGAACTCCTTGCGCAGCACCGGCACGACCTCTTCGCCGAGCAGGTCGAGCTGTTCCAGGACGGTCTTGAGGGGGAGGCCCGCGTGGTCCATCAGGAAGAGCTGGCGCTGGTAGTCGCCGGCGTAGTCCCGGAAGGACAGGGTTCGCTCGATGACTTCCTGCGGCGAGCCGACGGTGAGCGGTGTCTGGGAGGTGAATTCCTCCAGGGACGGGCCGTGGCCGTACACGGGTGCGTTGTCGAAGTAGGGGCGGAACTCGCGGACCGCGTCCTGTGAGTTCTTGGCGATGAACACCTGGCCGCCGAGTCCGACGATGGCCTGTTCGGGGGTGCCGTGCCCGTAGTGGGCGTAGCGCTGCCGGTAGAGGTTCACCATCTGCTTGGTGTGGGAGGCGGGCCAGAAGATGTTGTTGTGGAAGAAGCCGTCGCCGTAGCAGGCGGCTTGTTCGGCGATCTCCGGCGAGCGGATGGAGCCGTGCCAGACGAAGGGTGCGATGCCGTCCAGCGGGCGCGGGGTGGAGGTGAAGGACTGCAGCGGTGTGCGGAACTTGCCCTTCCAGGTGACGGTGTCCTCGTCCCACAGGCGGCGCAGCAGCGCGTAGTTCTCGATGGCGAGGTCGATGCCGTCGCGGATGTCCTTGCCGAACCAGGGGTAGACCGGGCCGGTGTTGCCGCGGCCCGTCATCACGTCGACGCGGCCGTCCGCGACGTGCTGGAGCATCGCGAAGTCCTCGGCGATCTTCACGGGGTCGTTCGTGGTGATCAGTGTCGTCGAGGTGGACAGGATCAGGTTCTCGGTGCGTGCGGCGATGTAGCCGAGCATCGTCGTCGGTGAGGAGGGGACGAACGGCGGGTTGTGGTGCTCGCCGGTGGCGAAGACGTCGAGGCCGACCTCCTCGGCCTTCTGCGCGATGGCGAGCATCGCTTTGATGCGCTCGTGCTCGCTTGGCACGCGTCCGGTCGTCGGATCGGCTGTGACGTCACCGACGGTGAAGATCCCGAACTGCATGACTCCCCTTCCCAAGATTGTTTACAGTTCAACCATACTCCGGAACGAGGGGTGCGCCCGGGGTATTCCCGATCCGGTGCGGGGCCGCCCGTGCCGGCCGGTGCCGCGTTTTCACCCGGCCGGCGCACATGCGCGGGCCGGGGCGGCACCGCAGCAGCAGGCTGTGACGGAGGATGTACCGCGCCGAGGGGTGACAGCGGTGAGAGCAGCCAGGATGCGGGCGGCGGGCGCCGTCACGGTCGCGGCCGTGTCCGTGATCGCCGCCGCCGCGGGCTGCTCGCCCACCGGCAACGGCCCCACCGGCCCGAAGACGAGGACGGCCGTGCAGTCCCCGGCCGTCCCGGCATCCGCGTCCGCCTCGGCGGGCCACGGCCGGCTCATCCCGCGGTACGACACCGGCAGGACGGCCCAGGACCGGCGGATCCAGAGGTTCCTGCAGGACAACGAGGTCCTGGAACGCGTCGCCGCCTTCGTCGACGACCGGATCGCGCTGTCCTACGACGTGCCCGTGATCGCGAAGAGCTGCGGCGGGGCGAACGCCTCCTGGGACCCGCAGGCGAGGGACATCACGTACTGCTACGAGCTCGTCGACGAGACCGGGCCCGTCTTCCGGGAGCAGGCCGCCCGGGAAGGCTCCGGCAGTGCGGCGGAGCGGGCCGGGGCCGTGGACGACGACATCATCGGGTTCTCCAACGGTGTGCTCCTGCACGAGCTCGGTCACGGCCTGGTCGACATGTACGACCTGCCGATCACCGGCAAGGAGGAGGACGCCGTCGACCAGCTCGCCACACTGCTGCTCGCCACCGGCGGCGAGCAGCGCATCGACTACGCGGTGAGCACCCTCAACGCATGGGGCGCCCTGGCCGACGCGCAAGAGGCCGGAGACCTCTCCGGCCTCTTCTCCGACGAGCACTCGCTCAGCGCGCAGCGCTTCTACAACGAGATCTGCTGGCTGTACGGCTCGGACCCCGACGCCTTCAAGTCGGTCGTCATCGCCGTCGGCAACCCGGAGGGTGTACTGCCGGAGCTTCGGGCCGAGGGCTGCCGGCACGAGTACGAACAGATCAGGAAGTCATGGAACAGGCTCCTTGAGCCGTACCTCAAGTAGCCCGGCCCGCGGACGGCGGCCTGCGTGAGCAGCGCTCGGCGCCCTGCCCGGTGGCGCAGGTGCAGCGGCTGGGCGGTGGATGCCGGTTTCGCTCGATCGGATGACGGGCGGGATGCGGCATTGCCGATCGGGGCAATCCGCACAAATGCCCGCTACGAAGAAGAGGTGAGACCAGGGGGCACCATGGCCGGCCCCAGGACGGGGCCGGTCCTTCTTCTCGGCGAAAGAGCCGTTGATGACAGCGAGGCACAAGGGCGGGCGTGGCCGCCGCGGCGCCGGGCCGCGGTACGGCGCCCGGCGACGCGCGAGGGGGTGCCGGTGACACAGCCCGTGCGGTTTCGGAGTGCGGACGCGGGCGGGCCGCGGCTGCAGGAGGTGATGGAGCGGGTCGGTCACGGCGACAAGGACGCCTTCGCCGTCCTCTACGACGCGGTCTGCGCCACCGTGTTCGGGATCGTCGTCAAAGCCGTCCGGGACCGGGCCCAGTCGGAGGAGGTGGCGCAGGAGGTGATGATCGACCTGTGGCGTCAGGCCGCCCGCTACCGCCCCGAGCAGGGAACCGTCATGACGCGGGTGGCGACGATCGCGCACCGCAGGGCGGTGGACCGCGTCCGGTCCGCCCGGGCCTCCTCCGACCGCGAGCACGCCACCGCCGTTCGCGACCGGCACAGGCTCTTCGACGAGGTCGCCGAAGAGGTGGAGGGCCGGCTCGAGGGCGAGCAGGCCTGGAGAGCCTGACCGAACTCTGGCGCCAGGCCGTGACCCTCGCCTACGACCGGGGCCTGACCTACCGCGAGGTCGCAGACCGGCTGGGGTCTCCGCTCGCGACCGTCAAGACCCGGATGCGCGACGGACTGATCCGGCTGCGCGACTGCATGGGGGTGACCACATGAAACACGACGAACACCTGCACACCCTCACCGGCGCGTACGCACTCGACGCACTCACCGGCAAGGAACTGCACGCCTTCACCGCACACCTCCGGCACTGCGAAGCCTGCGCCCAGGAGGTCGGCGAGTTCGAGGCGGCGGTGGCGCGCCTGGCCGCGGCGGCCGCCCTGCCCGCACCCGCCCCGATGAGGCAGACGGTCCTGCACCGCATCGAAACCGTCCCGCAGCCGCTCCCGCACGCCCGGCCCACGGCGTCGGCCCGGCTCACCGCAGTCCTGAGGCGCAGGGCCGGAGCCTTCGCCGCCGCGGCCTGCATCGCCGCCGCCGCGGCCTTCGGCGGACTCGCCGCGTACCAGTACCAGCAGGCCGAACAGGCCCGTACGCAGGCTCAGCAGGCCACCCGGCAGGCCCAGGAGCTGGCCGCCGTCATGACCGCCCCCGACTCCCGGACGGTGCACGGACGCACCACCACCGGAGCGACCACGTCCGTGACCACCTCGGCCCTGCGCGGCCAGGCCGTCTTCGCCAGCAGCGGCCTGCCGGTCCCGCGCGCCGGCAAGACCTACCAACTGTGGTTCGACGACCACGGCACCAAGCGCTCCGCCGGCCTCGTCCACAGCGACGGCGCCGTCGTCATGCAAGGCGATCCCGCAGACGCCCGCGCCGTCGGTCTCACCCTCGAACCCGCGGGCGGCTCGCCCGAGCCCACCACCAGTCCCCTGCTGCGCCTCCCCCTCCCCGCCTGACCGGGGAACCAGACCAAGGCGACGATGCGTCCTCATATATGCCGGTTTGATGCTTTTCCAATCCCTCCGGCGGACGGTACTGAATCCCTTCACGAGCCCCCTGCGGAAGCAGGGGCCGAGCATCCGCTCACTCGTGAAGCAGAAGGAGGTGAGACCCATGACCGTTTCCGTGCGGACCCGCAGCCTGCTCGCGGGCGCGGCCGTGGCCGGCCTGCTCTCGGGCGGCGCCACGCTCGCGGCCACCGGCACGGCCGCCGCCGCTTCGACGCCGGCATCGGCATCGGCATCGGTGGCCACTGCTCCGAACGGGGACCGCGACCGCGACCGTGACCGGCATGACCGCCGGGACGACAAGAACCACCGGTCGAACCATCACGAACGCTGCTCGTGGACCAAGGGGCACTGGGCCAAGACGTGGGGCAAGGGCCACTACGAGAAGAAGTGGCACCACGGCACCTGGCACCCCGGCCACTACGACCACCGGGGCCACTGGCACCCCGGCTGGTACGGCCACGGCTGGTCCCAGAACCACTGGGTGCCCGGCCACCACGCCACCCACTGGGTGCCGGGACACTGGAACTGCCACAACAAGTGGTGACCGGTTCACCTGGCCCGCAGGGGCCCCGCAGGGGCTCCGGGCACCGCCCGGAGCCCCTCTCGCCTTTCCCGGCAGGTACGGCGGCAACCGCTCGCTCGGGCAACAAGGCCCGACGGTAACCAGCCCGTGAGTAGACCCGTCCCCCATCTGCCCGGACGCAGGCGGTGCGGGCTCCGCCGCCACCTGCCCGCCGAACCGGTGGAGTTGGACGGTGCGCAGCACGGCTTCGCGGTGCACGAGGCCCCCCTCGCGGCGCGGCCGGCCGGGGCCAGTCCGTCCGCGGCCCGGTGTGTCTGCGCGACCCGTGCTTGCGGGGTCCCTTCAATGGGCAGCCCCCTACGGAAACGGGCACCGTATGACCTTCTCCGCACTGCACACCCGCCGGTCGGTCCTCACGGGCGGCTTCACCCTGGCCGCCGCGGCGGCACTGCCGCTCGCCGCGGCCGGGCGCGCGCACTCCGCCGCCGGCCCCGACGTCATCGGCTGCGCCGCCTGGGGTGCGCGGGCCCCGTCCGAGCCCGTCGTCGTCCTGGCCAACCGCCCGGAGCGGATCATCGTCCACCACACGGCGACGGCGAACGTGACGGACTACTCGAAGCAGCGTGCCTTCGCCCTGGCCCGTGCGATCCAGACGTACCACATGGACGCGCAGGGCTGGATCGACACCGGTCAGCACTTCACCATCAGCCGCGGGGCCTTCGTGCTGGAGGGCCGCCACAACAGCCTCGCGGAGCTGCGCGCCGGCACCCGGCAGGTGCGCGCGGCGCACTGCGTCGGGCAGAACACGGTGTCGATCGGCATCGAGAACGAGGGCACGTACACCTCGCAGGCCCCGCCGGCGGCGCAGTACGCGATGCTGGCCGACCTGTGCGCCCACATCTGCAGCCAGTACGGCCTGCCCGCCTCCGAGATCTACGGCCACCGCGACTTCAACGCCACCTCCTGCCCCGGCGACCGCCTCTACGCCCTGCTCCCGGCCCTCCGCGAGGACGTCGCCACCCGCCTCGGCACGCCCCTGCAGGACCCGGAGGCCGATCCGGAGTCGGACCGGGTGTGGGACCTGGTCCGGCAGGCCTCGAACCCGCCGGCCACGGCCTACGCGGAATACCTTCCGGCGGGCCTCCTGCCCTGACCGAAGGCGGCGCCCGCACCGAACAGCCGGCCCCCGTCGCGGCGGCCGGGAGCGGCACGCGTCAACACCGCGGTCCGCGGCTCATCCTCCGGGCCGGCGAATTCCGGGTGGCGGGCACGGCATGGCCGGGCCCGCCCGGCAGCCCGTGGATTCGGGGTCCGAGCGCCCTGCGGCGTTGGCCCGGGGGCGGATCGCGCCTGCCCGCGGCCTGACGCGTGCGCGCAGTGGATCGCTTTCGGTGCCAGCATGCCCGGCGAAAGGGGGCGGCGCGGCGAACACCGCACAGGGACGAGAGGGAGGACCGTGACACCGCAGACCGTGGCACCGCAGACCGTGGCGCCTCAGGTGGCCGATGAAGCGGCTCAGCCGATTCCGGGGCAGAGCAGGCCGGCCGCCGACGGGCCCGGCGCCGTCCCCGGGGCAGGCGGGCCCGTGGCGGCGGGACCCGACACGGAACTCCTGGTCGCGGCATCCGTGCTGCTGGCGGATGCGGCCCTCGCCGCGAAGCGGGCCGGTGCGGAACTGACCGGGGCGCTCAGCAGCTGGCGGTTCGGGCTGGCCGCCCTGAGCCGTCCCGGGTGGGCGCTCGGCACGGCGGTGTCGTGCGCCAGGGCGCTGACCAGCCCTTCGGGGCTCGGGTTCGGTCCGAACGGCGGGCTCGCCGGGGAGCTGGCCCGGATGGCGGGGAGCGTGACCTACCGCCGACCGGCCGCGGTCTCCATGGCCGTGGACGCCTTCGCGCTGCGCATCGAGGCCGCGGTGGTGGAGCACCCGAACCTCGGCTCGGCACTGGCGAGGCGGCTCACCGACGCCATGGTGGAGGGCAACCGGTGGGAGGCGCTGCGGGCGCTGCACGCACTGGTCGAGCGGCTGGGCGTGACGCGCGCCCTGACGACCGTCAGCCCGGTGATCATGGAGCTGCTGGCGCTGCTGGGGCTGCTCGACGAGAACCCGGTCAACGACGGCTTCTCCTGGGTGACGCTCGCCGGCGGGGTGCCGACCACGGATCCCTTCCTCGGACTGCCCAGTTCGCTGCTCGCCCGCCTCAACCCCGGCCCCGGGCGGGCGGAGCGGACCGAGGCGGACTCGATCCTCGCGAAGGTCCTGACGACGTCCCGCAACGACATCGTCAGCTACATCAACGACATCGGTGCGCTCGGCAACCACGGTCTGGTGCTGCTGCGGCGCGTCGAGTGCGCCGACGGCCGCGTCAGGTACGTGCTGCTGCTGCCCGGTACGAGCTTCGTCCTGCCGAGCAACAGCACCCCGCAGGACCTGATCGGCGCGTTCGACGGGTTCCTGCGCTCCGACACGACGTACACGCGCGCGGCACGGAAGCTGCTGCAGCGGGCGGGGGTGCCAGCCGGGTCGGAGCTGATGTTCGTCGGGCACAGCCTGGGCGGACTGACGGCGATGAACCTGGCGATGGACGTGGAGCTGGCGTCCGCCCACCGGATCACCCACGTGGTCACGCTCGGCTCCCCCATCGACAACAAGCGCCCGGCCGACCACACCACCCAGGTGATCAGTCTGGTCAACAAGCACGACGTGATCCCCATGCTCGACGGGCGCGGGCCCGCCTCTCCCAACGACATCCCCGCCGGCTGGGTCGAACTGACCTGGCTCGACGAGTCCTACGACTATCCGCTGTCGCACGCGCCGCAGGCGTACTCCGACAGCCTGCGCGGGGAGATGGCGCACCACCGGGACCGGGTGAACGAACTGATCAGGGCCTACGACGGCGTAATCGTCGGAAACCAGCCGTACATGCTGCGTGACAAGTGACGAGTGACCGGCGAGCGCGTGACGAGCGAGCACGTGACCACGTAACCCACGAGGGAGAGCGACCGATGACCCATGCCGACGGCCCGGCCACGGCGGCGGCGCGGCCCGAGACGGCCTGGCCCCTGGAGAACCTGCTGTTCAGCACCGCGCTGGTGGCCCGGCGGATGCCGTGGGCGGACCTGCCCGCGCGCACGCTCGGTCTGGACGCGCTGACCCTCGACGGGCTGACGAGCCGGCTGATGGCACATCTGAGGAGCGGCCGGGACGGGCGCCCGGTGCGGCTGCGCACACCCTTCGGGGCCTTCCTCGTACCGCTGACCCGGGCGGATGCCGAGAGCCTGCTGGCCCGTGCCGACGGCGCCGGGGCGCTGGGTACCCCGTCCGGTCTCGCGGCCGACGGGCGCCGGTACGGGCTGTCGCCGCACGTGGTGCCGGCGGGCGCGCGGGAGGCGGCGGCGCAGGGCGGCGCCGGCGGGCTGAGCGCCCAGGTGGCCGAGCACCTCGCTGCGGTGACCGGTGCCCGGCGGGAGGACGGCACCCTGGACCGGGACCGCTGGGAGGCCGTCATGCTGCGGCTGAGCCGGTACGTCGTACTGGGCTCCGAGGCCGCCGAGGACACCCTGCTGAGCGAGATGGTCTCGGCGGCGGCGGACGCGGCGGGCGGGCGTGCGTACGGGGCGCGGGCGGCGGTCGTACGACGGCGGATGGCACCGTACCTGGCCGACCCCGAACCCGGCTGCCTGGCCGGCCGGCTGGCCGCGGGCGGCCGGGGCGGGCCGGAGCCGCACCAGGCCGTCGCGCACGCGCTGGCCATGGTGTCGGCGGCCACCGGCGTACCGGCGCTGAACGCCCTGGCCCTGCTCGCCGCGGACGCGGACGCCTCCGGAACGCGTGCCGATGCCACGGGGACGGCGCCGTCGGCCGGGGAGGCGACCGACCGGGCCGCGGACCGCGCCATGGGCCGGGCCCTGGAGCAGCACCCTGCGCTGACCGCCGTGGTGTATCCGGTACGCGCACCGTTGCGCGCGCAGGGCCTGGCGATCGGAGCCGGGGAAGAAATCCTGTACGACCCGGCGCTGTTGGGGCGGCGCGTGGAGGGCGAGCGTACGGATCCGGCGTGGGCGCTGTGCGGGAACCCGTCCGGCTGCGCCGTCGCAGGGTTCGCCGCGCGCGTCGGCCGGGAGGTCGTCCGCCAAGTCGCCGGCGCGGTGCGCCCTGTGGTTCCCCATGCGCGGTTCGCGGTGGACTGCCCGACGGACACCGCCGATTCCCGCGCCGTGGCCGTGGCCGCGCCGCTCGGCGCGTACGGGGCGCGGGGGCGGGTCGGCGCGGACCGGCTGGACCGGCATGCCCAGAGCCTCTCCGCGTGCGCCGCCGACACCGGCTGGAGCGGGAGCGAGGCGGGCGAACGGTTCCGCATGGTCCTCCTCGCGCACGCCGACCGGTGTTCGAGGGCGGCCTCCGACGTCCGGCGTGCCGCGGGGTGGCTGGCGGACTGAGCGCCGTACACGGGGGCCGCTCCCGCCCCGGCCCTCGAACGGAGGACATGGGGCGGTTTCCGTCCCGGTCAGCCGTGATCAGCAGGGCTCACGGCCGTTGAAGGGGCGGAACACCGTCTCGCCGGCAGTGAGTCGGCCCGAGGTGCGACGTGAGAGTGAGGTCCGGGCGTGAGGGACAGCGTGGTCGAGATGATCAGGGCGACCGGGGCGGAACTGGGCTCCGCCAGAAGGCTGCTCGGCGAAGCCGGCGGTGTGGCGTGGGACCGCCTCCTCGACTGGCTCGTCGACGACTACTTCCGGGTGGTCGCGCTCGGCCTGGAGAACATCCCCGCGCAGGGCCCGGCGGTGATCGCCGTCAATCACTCCGGGGCCTGGGGCCTCGACGCGTTCGTCCTGGACAAGGTCCTGGGCAGGGCGCTGGACCGGCGCGTGCGCTTCCTCGCGGCTCCGTTCGTCTTCCGCACTCCCATCCTGGGGCGGCACGCGCGCCGTAACGGCGCGCTGCCGATCGGTCCGACGGCCGGTGTCGAGCACCTCAACGCGGGGCAGCTCGTCGGGGTGTACCCGGAGGGCATCGCGGGTCTGGAGAAACCGTTCACCGAGCGGTACCGGCTGCGGCCCTTCAGCCCCGGCTTCGCGGTCGCCGCCATCCGCTCGGGTGCCCCGGTGGTGCCCGTCGGGATCGTCGGCGCGGAGGAGGCGTGCCCCAAGCTCGGCGAGGTGCCGACTCTTGCCCGGCTGCTCGGCGTGCCGTACTTCCCGGTCACCACGCCGTTCCCGCTGCCGTCCAACTGGACGATCATCATCGGGGAACCGATCCCGGCGCCGGCCCGTCCCGACGGCCTGGCCGCCCGCCGGGACGCCGCCCGGGGGCTGAGCGAGACCACGCGTACCGCCGTCCAGGAGCTGATCGACCGCGAACTGGCCGACCGGGAGCACCTGTTCGACTGAGTACGGGGTGCGGCCGCGGCGCGGTGCGGCCGACGGGCCGGCGGGCCGGGCCGGCCCCGTGGCGGGGTCAACTCCCCGTGTGCTGCCGGATCGCCTGCTCGCGGAGGGCGTCGATGAGCGTCGTGAGGTGGGGGCGGTCGCCACGGCTGAGCGCGGCGACGCCGATGTAGCGGATCGGCGCCGGCGGCGTGACCGGGACGGTGCACAGGCCCGGGATGTGCGGGGCGAGCGCGATGGAGGGGATCAGGGAGATTCCCGTCCCTGCGGCAACGAGCGAGCGGGCGAAGAAGTAGTCGGTGGTGGTCCCGCGCACGTGCGGATCGAAGCCGGCGCGCTCGGCGTAGCGGCGCAGGTACGCCTCGGTCTTCAGGCAGCCGAGCACCCAGGGTTCGGCTGCCAGTTCGGCGAGGTCGAGGGCGTCGCGGCCGGCGAGTCGGTGCCCTTGAGGCAGGACGACGTGCAGGGGGTCTTCCAGGAGCGGCGTCCACTGCAGGCTGGAGCCGGCGCCCGGCCCGAGGGGTAGCGGGGCGTCGAAGTGGTAGGCGAGGGCGAGGTCCACGGCGCCCTGGCGGACGAGCGGCAGGGTGTCCTCGGGTTCGCCCTCCCTGATGTGGAGCACGGTGTCGGGATGGGTTGCCGTGAGCCGGGTGAGAGCGGGGGGCAGCAGGAGTCTGCCGCCGCTGGTGAAGGTGGCGACGGTGAGTCGGGTACGGCCGGTGCCGAGCCGGGCGACCTGCTGTTGTGCGTGTTCGAGCTCCGCGGCGACGGATTCGGCGGCGCCGACCATGATCTGGCCGGCCCTGGTGAGGGTGACGCCGCGGGTGCTGCGGGCGACGACCCGGGTGCCGAGGCTGCGCTCCAGGGCGGCCATGTGCTGGGAGACGGCCGAGGGGGTGAGGCGCAGGGCCGTGGCCGCCCGGTTGAAGCTGCCGTGCTCCGCCACCGCCCGCAGGACGCGCAGCCGTTGCACATCGATCAACAGTTTTCCTTAATGCGTACCCAGTAGGTCAGGACTTCTGCTGATGACGATAGGTCTCCAGGATGGGGGTATGCAAAGGATCTGCGTCATCGGCGGAAGCCGGTACTTCGGAAGGCTCCTGGTGCAGCGCCTGCAGGGTGCGGGGCACCGGGTCACGGTGATCAACCGCGGCTCCGCGTCGCCGCCCGCAGGCGTGGAGCACCTCGTCGCGGACCGGAACGACGAGGCCGCCCTGACAGCCGCGGTCGGCTCCCGCACCTTCGACGTGGTGGTGGACCAGGTCTGCTACACCCCGGTGCAGGCCGCCGTCGCCGCCCGTGTCTTCGCCGGCCGTACCCGGCGCTACGTCATGACCTCCACGATCGAGGTCTACGACCCCGCGACCGCCGCGCTGCCGGCCGTGCCTGCGGGCACGCCGGTGCCGGAGGAGAGCGTGGACCCGGCCGCCTGGCCGGTGGCCATGGACCTTCCCTGGCACGACGGCGCGTACCTGGAGGCGCACTACGCCGAGGGCAAGCGCCAGGCGGAGGCCGTGTTCGCCCGCGCCGGCGGCTTCGGGTTCGCCAGTGTGCGCAGCGCCCACGTGCTCGGCGGCGGCGCGCAGGAGTTCACCGGCCGGCTGGCGCACTATGCGGGGCGCATCGCCGGGGGTGAGGAGATCGCCGTGCACGCGAGGGCGCTGCCCACGGTCTTCATCCACTACGAGGAGTTGGCGGAGCTGCTGCTGTGGGCGGCCACGGCCGGCTTCACCGGTGCGGTCAACGCGTGTTCCGACGGCCCGCTCGATGTGTACGGTTTCGCCGCGATCGTCGCCGTGCAGGCGGGCCGGGAGCCGGTCTACCGGAGCGTCGCTGCGGGCGGGGAGGCTTCGGCGTTCTCCTTCGACCGTCACTACGCCATGAGCAATGCGCGCGCGAAGGGGCTGGGGTTTCCCTTCTCCCGCACCATCGACTGGCTGCCCGGCGCCGTCGCCGAAGCCCTCGCCGCGGAGCCGTCACCCACCTTCTGAGGATCGAGCTGCCATGCAGTACCGCACCATCGCCCACACTGCCGTCGGCGCCATCGGCCTGGGTGCCATGCCGCTGTCGATCGAGAACCGCCCGGACGAGAGGCGGGCCATCGCCACGGTCCACGCCGCCCTCGACGCCGGCGTCACGCTCATCGACACCGCCGACAGCTACCACTGGCACGCCGGTGAGGCGGGCCACAACGAGCTGCTGATCGCCCGCGCTTTGGCCCGCTACGGCGGCGACACCTCCGGTGTGCTGGTGGCCACCAAGGGCGGCCGGGGCCGCCCCGGCGACGGCAGCTGGACCGTCACCGCCGCCCCCGCCCACCTGAAGCGGGCCGCCGAGGCCTCCGCCACGCGTCTGGGTGTCGACGCGATCGGCCTGTACCAGCTGCACAAGCCGGACCCGGCCGTGCCCTGGGCGGAGTCCGTCGGCGCGCTGCGCGAGCTGCTCGACGCCGGCACGATCCGCGCCGCGGGTATCTCCAACGTCACCACCGCCCAGATCCGCCAGGCGCATCAGATCCTCGGCGGCGGACTCGCCTGCGTACAGAACCGGTACTCGCCCGCCGTCCGCGACAGTGAGCCCGAGCTGCGGCTGAGCACCCGGCTGGGTCTGGCGTTCCTGCCCTGGAGCCCACTGGGTGGCATCTCCCGCAGCTCGCTGGACGGCCCCTTGGGCCCCGCCGGCCCCGCCTCCGTCGCCACCGCCTTCCACCGTGTCGCGGCCGGGCGCGGGGTCAGCCCGCAGCAGGTCGCCCTGGCCTGGCTGCTCGCCCGCTCCCCGGCCGTGATCCCGGTACCGGGCGCCAGTCGCCCGCTCTCCATCACCGACTCGGCCAAGGCCGCGGAGCTCACGCTGAGCGCGCAGGAGCTGGCGCTGCTCGAGGGCGGCCTGCCGGGCTGAGGCGGGTCACGGGTGCGGGGTGTGGGGTGTCAGGCGCGGCAGCGCAGCATCTCCAGCGGGGGGTTGGCGTGGAAGTCCGCCCAGTGGTCCGCACCGAACTCGCGCACGCCGGCCTCCGTCACCGTCAGCGGGACCCAGGTCAGCTCGCTGAATCCGGCCGCGTGCAGGCTCTTCTCGTAGACCTCGCGGCGCGGGCGGTTGGCGACGAAGGAGACCGGCTGGTCGAGCAGCGCCGTGGTCCGCACTTGCGGCCCGGTCTCGGCCTCCTCGCCGGTCAGCACGGAGAGGAACCCGTACTTCTCGGGGGTCGGCCCGCCGAAGCGGAAGTCGGGCGACTGGTTGAGCAGGAAGAACTCGCCGCCGGGCTTCAGGCTCCGGTGCGCGTTGCGGCACATCCGCTCCGTGGTGGCGATGTCCGTTGCGTAGTTGAGCAGTTGGACCGCAAGGCCTACGTCGAAGCGCTGCGCAAGGGGCCGTAGTTCGGTCACGTCAGCGACCTCGTAGCGCACACCCAGCGGGTCGTGCTCTTCCAACTGCTGTGCCACGGAGACCATTTCACCGGAGACGTCGATGCCGAGGACCCCGGCGGCGCCGCGCCGCTTGAACTCCCTGCTGTAGAAGCCGGTGCCGCAGGCGAGGTCGAGGACGGACTTGCCGCGTACGTCCCCGGCCAGGGCCAGGAAGCTGGGTACCACCACGTACTGCTCCAGCGGCAGGGCCTTGAACCCCTCGTATGCCTCACCGATCTCGTCGTACTGCTGCTGTGCGCTCATGGTGGTGTACTCCCCGTTTCGGCATGCCCCTTGGCCGCGGTCCCCGCCTCCCGACTGCGGGGCGGGCCGCGGCTTCTGGCTGGCAGTCTCTACGGGTCGCGGCAGGCGGTCGTACTGGCTGAAGCTACAAAGATCCGGGCATCGTCCCGGCGTCGTGTACGGGTGCGGGCTCTGGCCGAGGTCGCCGAGGCCGCCCTCTCCCCCGCGTCCCGGCCGCTAGCGCGTTGTCCAGCCGCCGTCGACCGACAAGGTGGTGCCCAGGACGAAGGACGCGCGGTCGCTGCAGAGCCAGGCGGCCGCCTCTGCGATTTCCGCGGGGCTCGCCATGCGCGGGAGGGGGGCCGACTGGAGGAGGACCTCTTCCATCGCGGGGTTCTGCCGGAGCCAGTCGTCGATCATCTCGCTGCGGGTGGAGCCGGGGGCGATGGCGTTGACGCGGATTCCCTGGGCGGCGTATTCGCACGCGGCGGCCTTGGTGAGGCCCAGGACCGCGTGTTTCGACGCGATGTAGGTCGCCGTCACCGGGGTGGCGACCAGGCCGGCGGTGCTGCTGTTGTTCACGATCGAGCCGCCGCCGCCCGCGAGCATGGCGCGGATCTCGTGGCGCATGCAGTTCCAGACGCCGCGGACGTTGGTGTCCATCACGGTGTCGTACGCGTCCTCGTCCAGCAGGTGCATCGGCTGGGGGGTCGCGCCGATGCCGGCGTTGTTGAAGGCCGCGTCGAGGCGGCCGTACGCGGCCACGGCCGCCGCGACGGCGCGGGCCACGTCCTCGGTGCGGGAGACGTCGGCGACCACGTACTGGGCCTGGTGGCCGGCGGCACACAATTCCCGTGTGAGCGCGGCGAGTTGGGGTTCGCGGCGGGCCACCAGGGTCACCGAGGCGCCTTCGCGGCAGAATACGCGTGCGGCGGCCGCGCCGATGCCCGCGCTCGCGCCCGTGATCAGCGCCGATTTGCCCGCCATCAAAGAGTTGCTGGTCTCCCGGGTCATCGCGCGACCGTAACACGAGGGGATGGAGGGCGTGATGACCGCAAGAGTCGTGCTGGTGACCGGCGCCACCGGATTTGTGGGTTCCGCGGTGGTGGAGCGTCTGGTGCAGGAGGGCGTGCCCGTACGGGTGTTGGCGCACCGGGCCGATGTGCCGTCAGGAGTGGGCGTGGAAGGCGTACGGGGGGATCTCGTGCGCTCCGGGTCGCTGCGCGGGCTGTGTGACGGTGTCGCCACCGTGCTGCATCTCGCGGCGCGGATCGGGGGCACGGAACAGGAGTGCCGGGCCGTCAACGCGGAAGGGACGCGGGCGCTGCTGGCCGAGGCGGAGCGGGCCGGGGTGCGGCGGATCGTGCAGTTGGGGACGGCTGCCGTGTACCGGGACGGGGCGCACCGGGGTGCGGTGGAAGGGGAGCTCGCCGAGGAGCCGGAGTCGGTGACCAGTGTGACCCGGCTCGTCGGTGAGCGGATGGTGCTGGCGGCGGGCGGGGCGGTGGTGCGGCCCCATCTGGTGTACGGGCGGGGGGACCGCTGGGTGGTGCCGTCGCTGGTGCGGCTGCTCGCGCGGTTGCCGTACTGGGTGGACGGCGGGCGGGCCCGGATGTCCGTGGTGTCGGTGGACGCGCTGGCGGGTGCGATCGCGGAGTTGGCCGTACGGGAGGAGGGCGTCAGGGGTGTGCTGCATGCGGGTCATCCCGAGCCGGTGACCGCGCGGGAGCTCGTGGGGACGGTGGCGCGGGAGCTGGGGCTGCCGCTGCCGCGGGGGGAGGTGGACCTGTCCGGGGCCCTGGAGTTGCTGGGGGGCCCGGAGGGTCCGGATCCGGTGGTGCGGCGGCAGGTGTCGCTGTTCGCGGTGGACCACTGGTACGACAGCGGGCGGTTGTGGGGGCAGCTGGCGGCGTCCCCGGGGGCGCGGTTCTCGCAGGCGTTCGGTCAGTACGCCGGCTGGTACCGCGGCGAGGAGCGGATGCGTCGCCGCTGACCCGGAGGGGGTCGGTGGGCGGTGGGTGCGGGTGTCACCGCACAGGGTGCGGGTCTCACGGCACAGGGTGCGGGCCGGGCCGGTCCTGGGCTGCGCCGGTGACCGTCGAGGTGAACACGGTGCGGCCCATCTGGTGGCCGGTGACCTCGACGCGGCCGGGTGCGACGAGGGTGGCGTCCACCCGGCAGGGGGCGTCCAGTTCGGCGTACTGGTGGAACTCGGTGGACAGGCCGGTGGGGGTGAACGTGCCGGGGCGGTGGAGCCCGCAGGCGGCTTGGCGGGCGGCCTCGACCAGGACCATGCCGGGGTGGTGGTCGTTCGCGTGCTCGAAGAGGATCGGGTGGTCGAGGTCGGGGTTCAGCAGCCAGCGGCCGGGGCGGTCGGCGGGTGCGAGGACCACGTCGAAGGGGGCCAGCCGGCCGGCGGAGGCGGCGGGCACGGGCGTACGGCGCGGCAGCGGACGCGCTGAGCCGGCGTGGCCGCGGTCGCCGCGCAGCCGGCGGTAGGTGGCGGGGGCGACGCAGGTGAAGCGGGCGGTGCCGGAGGCGGCGAGTTCGCCGTTGCGGTGGATGTCGACCTGGAGGAAGCCGGAGAAGCGGCTGCCCTTCCAGGTGAAGTCCGTGCACGTGGCGGTCATGTCGAGTTCGCTCGGGCCGCGGCCTATGCGCATCTGTTCGGGGCGGGAGGTGAAGTCCAGGCTCCAGAGGAGGACGTTGTGGCCGAGGGGAACTCCGTAGACGGCGTGGCAGAGGTAGAGCCCCGTCTGTCTGACGGTCTCGCCGGCTTGTACCGGGTCGTGGCCGCCGCCGTCGGCGCTGGTGAAGAAGGTGTGGGCGCGGGGCCACTGCCCGGTGAGGGAGAAGGTGTCGTCGCCGGTGCGGTCGCAGCCGGTGAGGAAGACCTCGGCGAGTGAGCTGCGGTGGACGTACTCCCTGGGCACCGTGGTGGTCAGTACCGGGGCCTCGTTGCAGCGCGTCCAGGGGTCTGCCGCTCCCCGGAGCGGGAGGACGGGAGCGTTGTTCCGGATCGTCAGCATGGTCATGGGACCTCTCCCGCAGAGCCGTTTGACGGATGGGACGGGGTGCGTACGCGAGACGCAAGATACGTACTCTCCGGTTTTGTTTGCAAGGTGCGGAAGGAGAGTGGATGTCGCTCGTGCGCCGGCGGCGGGTGCGGTCGCAGAGGGTGGCGCGGGGGCGCCGTGACGTCGACCAGCGAATATCAGGATGGCGGCCGTCGGCCGTGACGTGAGGGATCACAGCCCAAGTGGGAGAGGGCCTTCCGGTCATATGCGCCGGTCCGGCGGGGCCTCGTCACGTGTTGTTCAACGAGTGGCGCGCGAGTCGTTCTTGAGTGAACGTCATGCGGCAGGGCATGCCTTGCAAACCATTGGCAGGCGGGGTGCAGCAATGCCAGAATCGGGGCCGCCGCCGGTCACCAAAAGAACCGGATGGATGGTTTCTGAACGCAGGGTGTCGGCAGCTCGCTGCACCCTGTGACCGATGTTCGCCACCATCCGGGAGAGCCGTCAGATGACCCGTCAGTGCCCCATAGCGATCGACCTCTCCGGAGCGGACGTGCACGCCGAGGCGGCGCGCATCCGGGAGCAGGCGCCGGCGACGCAGGTGCTGCTGCCCGGCGGGGTGACCGGCTGGGCCGTCAACCGGCACGCCGACATACGCAGGCTGCTGGTGGATCCGAGGGTGTCGAAGGACGCCTACCGGCACTGGCCGGCGTGGATCGACGGAGAGGTCGGCGCCGAGTGGCCGCTGGCGATCTGGGTCTCGGTGCAGAACATGATCACCGCCTACGGCGAGGAGCACACGCGCCTGCGCAAGCCGGTCGCCGCCGCGTTCGCCTCGCGGCGCGTCGCCGCCCTGAGGCCGAGGATCGAGGAGGTCGTGGACGGGCTGCTGGACGGTCTGGCCGCGCTGCCGCCGGGCCGAGTGGTCGATCTGCGGGCGGAGTTCGCGCACGAACTGCCGACCCGGATGGTCTTCGAGCTGTTCGGGATCCCGGAGCGGTCGTGGGCACCCCTGCACAAGATCATCAGGGGCTTCTTCGACACGACGATCACGGTCGAGGCCGCACAGCAGAACGCCGTGGACATGGACGTGACCATGGCCGAAGTGGTCGCGTACCGGCGGGCGCACCCGGGCGACGACATCACCAGCGTGCTGATCGCCGCCCGGGACTCGGGCGGCGAGGAGGACGGGGTGCGGCTCAGCGAGAAGGAGCTGGTCGACAACCTGATCCTGCTCTTCACGGCCGGGTACGAGACCACCGTCAACCTCATCTGCACGGCCCTGCACGAACTGCTGTGCCACCCGGACCAGTTGAAGCTGGTGCGCGAGGGGCTCGCCTCCTGGGAGGACGTGGTCGAGGAGGCGCTGCGCATCGAGCCGCCGGCCTCGTACGGGCTGCTGCGGTTCGCGGTGGAGGACATCGACATGGGCGAGGGGGTGGTGATCCCGCAAGGGGACCCGATCCTGGTGTCGTTCGGCTCGGTCGGGCGGGATCCCCGGCTGCACGGGGCGCAGGCGGAGCGGTTCGACGTCACGCGCGCGACCCGCGGACAGCACCTCTCCTTCGGCTTCGGGACGCACTACTGCCTGGGCGCGACCCTGGCACGGACCGAGTGCGCGATCGCCGTGCAGCGGTTCTTCGAGAGGTTTCCGGAGCCCGTGGCGGCGGCCGCGGAGGGCGGGGAGCTGCCGCGGGTGGCCTCGTTCATCTCCAACGGACTGCAGGAGCTGCCGGTGGTGCTGGGGGCCGAGAAGCGGGGTAGGTGAGGCGGAGGGGAAGCAAGTGGCGGAAGAGAGCGTGGGGGTTTGGTGGAGAGGTGACGGATTGTGATGCCCGGCTGGATAGAGGTGCTTGACTAAAATACGGACCTTCTGGTTGGTTTTGATGGGGTGGCGGATCCTGTCAGGGGGTCCGGCAGGCACAACCCCTGGACAACGGAGGCACCGTGGCACGGCAAGAGCGTGCGGTACGTACGCGTCGCGCGATCTTGGAAGCGGCGGCGGCGGTCTTCGACGAGCGCGGATACGACGCGGCCACCATCGCCGACATCCTCGCCCGGGCAGGGGTCACCAAGGGCGCCCTCTACTTCCACTTCTCCTCCAAGCAGGAGCTGGCCCAGGGGGTGCTCGAGGAGCAGTTCGCCGAGGGCGGGGTGCCCCACCGGGAGAGCAAGCTCCAGGAACTCGTCGATGTCGCACTGGTGTTGGCATACCGCATGAAGCACGAGCCGATGCTCAGCGCGGGGGCCCGGCTCTCCCTGGGCCCGGGCATGCGCGACATCTTCGGCGGAGGATCCGTGCCGGGCTGGATCGAGTTCACGCGCGCGCTGCTCTGCGAGGCGAAGGAGCAGGGCGAACTGCTCCCGCACGTCGATCCCGCCGAGACGGCCTGGATCCTGTCCGCTTGCTGGACGGGCGCCCAGATCTTCTCCCAGACCCTCAACGACCGGACGGACCTCGAACAGCGGGTGGCCGCCGTCTACCAGCACATCTACCCGAGCATCGCCACGCCGGCGGTGCTCGTGCGGCTGGAGATGGGCCCCGACCGGGGGCGGCGGGTGACCGCGGAGATGGGGATCGCGACCGGCGGCCCGGCGCAGGAACCCGAACCGGCGCTGCCCTGAGGCCGCCGCGTCCGGCGCGGTGAGGACGGGCGGGGCGGGGTACAGGGCTCTGGAGGTCCGGCCGCGGGGCGGGTCGGTGCGTGTCGGCTCCAGCAGGACACGAGCCGCGCTCCGGTGCGGCCGCAGACGGTGGGCGACAAGATCTTGTACCTCCCTGGGCAAACCGCATTGACGGTTTGTGGAGACTCCATGGCCAAGCAGGAGCGTGCGGCCCGCACGCGAGAAACTCTGATCCGTGCCGCTGCGGAGGTGTTCGCCGAGCAGGGGTTCGTCACCGCGTCGATCGCGGCGATCAGCCGACGGGCCGGCGTGAGCGCCGGCGGGCTGCACTTCCACTTCGAGAGCAAGACCGTGCTCGCCCAGGCCGTCGAGGACCGGGCGTCGCAGGCGCTGCGGCGCGTCACCACCGAGAGGTGGGGGGTCGCCGCGGCCCCGTCCGGTGCGGTGGACGGCAACGCCCTGCAGGCGCTGGTGGATTCCTCCCACTCCCTGATGGCCCTGCTGGCGTCGGATGTGGTGGTGCGGGCCGCCTTCGGGTTGTGCGCGGACGTTTCCCACAGGAGCGGGATAGACCTGCGGCGCCAGTGGCGCTTGTGGGTCGAAGCGGTCGCACGGACCGCGGCGCGGCACGGCGCGCTGGCCGACGGGCTCGCCCCGCAGGACGCGGCGAGCATGGTGGTGGCCTCCACCGTGGGACTGGAGACCCTGGGAGCCCGCGAGGGGCACTGGCTCGCACCCCACCCCCTCACCCGCTTCTGGACGCTGGCACTCCCCCAGCTCGCGGCCGACGGGACTCTCGACGGGCTTGCGCCGGAAGGGTCGGAAGGGGTGCGAGGGCCAAAAGGGGCGGGAGGGCCGGGCGGTCACGGTTCTTCCGCGCAGCAAAGCTCCATACCAGACTGAATGGTCTGTTTAAGGGGCTGTGGAAGTCGCTTCCAGGGCTCCGGTCGGGGGCGATCAAGGGATGCGGGGACCGGTCCGGGATGCCCAGGATCGAGTGAAGTCCCAGCTGAGAGTGGGTTTTTGAGGGACAGTCAGAACACGCCCATCTCCAAAACAGCACAACCGGTTTGATATTGACAAACCGTCGGTCCTGTTTTCTACTGGCTGTGCGACTCATCCAAGGACAGGGGAGTACGGCGTGGACATCGATGTACTGGGCGCGTTGGCTGTGCGGGAGAACGGGATCTCCATCACGCCGACCGCCCCCAAGCCCCGGCAGGTCCTGGCGCTCCTGGCCCTCCATGCCGACCAGGTGGTGCCCGTATCGGCACTGATCGAGGAGCTGTGGGCGGGCGAACCGCCGCGCAGCGCGCGGACGACGCTCCAGACGTACGTCCTGCAGTTACGTGCCCTCATCGCGGCCGCTCTGGAGCGGGGCGCGGCCGACGGTGCGCAGGCCGGTACGCATCCCGGCGGCGACCCCCGCACGGATCCCGGTGCGGCCGTGCGGACCGCGAAGGACATACTCGTCACCCTGCCGGGTGGCTATCTGCTGAGCAGCGGCGGCGGAGTTCTGGACGTGCGGGAGTTCGACCGGCTCGCCGGGAGCGGCTACCGGGCGATGGACGCGGGCGACTTCCCCGCCGCGGCGCGGCTGCTGCGCGAGGCGCTGGCCCTGTGGAGCGGGCCCGCCTTCGCCGACGTGCACAGCGGGGTCCAGCTGGACATGGAGGCCAGACGGCTGGAGGAGACGCGGCTGTGCGCCCTCGACCAGCGGATCGAGGCGGACCTGCGGCTGGGGCGGCACCGGGAGCTGCTGGCCGAGCTGACGGTGCTGGCGAGCCGGTACCGCACGCACGAGAACCTGCACGGCCAGTTCATGCTCGCCCTGCACCGCTCGGGCCGACGCGGCGAGGCGCTGGACGTCTACCAGCGGCTGCGCGGGACGCTGGTGCGCGAGCTGGGGCTGGAGCCGTCCGTGGCGCTGCGGCGCCTGCAGCGCTCGATCCTGATGGCGGGTCCCGAGAGCCTCTCCGAGCCCGGCGTCGAGCCCGGGGGCGAGCGGCTCGTACGGGTCTGAGGTGTGTGAGGTCTCTGAGGCCTTCAGTGCCTCCGCTCTCCGGCCTGTCAGGGGCCTTCGGGGTGCGGGGGGCTCCGTCGGCGGCGGCGAGAGGGGACGGCTCGGTGCAGGAGAGGTCGGAGCGAACGCGTAGGCGGCTGGTCTGCGCCGCGGCCGAGATGTTCCACCGCAACGGCTACGCCAACGCGACGCTGGACGAGATCGCGGGCGCGGCCGGGGTGACGAAGGGGGCGCTGTACTTTCACTTCGCCTCCAAGGACGAGCTGGCGGAGGCCGTGCAGCAGCGGGGGCACACCCTGCTGCACGATGCGGTCCGGGCCCTGCGCGAGTCGGGGGCTTCGCCGTTGCAGGCGCTGATCGGCATCACGCACTGGCTGGCCGCAACGCTGCACGAGGATCCGGCGATCCCGGCGAGCTTCCGGATCACCAAGGAGTGCGGGGCGGGGCCCCGGGGGCCGGCCGGGGCACGGCCGGCGGTGGTGGACTTCCACGCGGCGTGGATCTCGGCGGTCTGTTCGCTGCTCCGGCTGGCGAGGGACGCGGGTGAACTGCCGGCTGCGGAGCGCGGGTGGGAGGGCGCGCAGGCGCTGGTGACGGCTGCGGCGTGCGGGATCGAGGTCATGTCCGGTACCGGGATGCCGTACCGGGAGCTGCAGCGGAAGGTGGCGGCGATGTGGGCCCTGCTGCTGCCGAGCCTCGTGGACGGCGAGAGGGTACGGGAGTACCGGGCCCGGGCGCGTGGTGGCGCGCCGGCCGGCGCCGGGTCCGCCGCGGCGGGCGTGTAGCTGCACAGGTGCCAAAGGGCTGTCCCGGCACGGGAGTCGTCCGCTCGGGCGCGGGGTGCGGCTTCCCCTTCGGCGGGCGCTGCCAGGACGGCTTCGGGTCCGGGATGCGGGCGGGTGCACGGCTGCGGCCGGTGCGGGTGTGGATGCGCGTGCGCGTGCGGTCCGGGGGGTGTTTCCGGATGCCCGGGGAGCGCTCTCGGGGACTGTTCGTGCGGTGTTCCGCCTGGTGCGGCCGTGGTTGCGCGGCTGTGGGGCGGGGCTTGGAGAGGGGCTCGAAGGGAGCTTGAGAATCCGGTGACATCGTTCAGGGACCGCTACCGTGCCCCGAGTCGGAGGCCGAATGACGAGGGACTCGACGACGTGCGGAGGAGACGGTGAAGATTCAGGTGCTGGGTCCGTTGAGTGCCGAGGTCAACGGGGGTTCGATCGTTCCGACCGCACGCAAGCCGCGGCAGATCCTCACGCTCCTCGCCCTCTACCCGGGCCGGGTGATGCCGGTGCCCACGCTCATGGAGGAGCTCTGGGGCACCAACCTGCCGCAGAGCGCGCTCACGACCCTGCAGACGTACATACTCCAGCTGCGCCGGCGGCTGGGTACCGCCATGGGGCCGGGCGCGGGCGCGGGCGGCGCCGATGGCGCGAAAGAGGTCCTCGTCACGCGGCACGGCGGGTACCTGCTGCAGATCCCGCCGGAGGCGGTGGACGTGCACGAGTACGAGGGCCTCGTGGCCCGGGGGCAGAGCGACTTCGAGCAGGGCGACGACGAGAGCGCGGCGGCCAGGCTGCGCGCGGCGCTCGCGCTGTGGCAGGGGCCCGCGCTGGTCGACGTACGGGTGGGCCCGATCCTGGAGATCGAGGTGATGCGGCTGGAGGAGAGCCGGCTGGTCACGGTGGAGCGGCGGATCGACGTGGAGCTGCGGCTGGGCCGGCACTCGGAGCTGCTGGCCGAGCTCACGGAGCTGATCGCCCGGCATCCGCAGCACGAAGGGCTGCACTCGCAGGCGATGGTGGCGCTGTACCGGTCGGGCCGGCAGGCGACGGCCCTGGACGTGTACCGGCGGCTGCGGGGCCGGCTGATCGAGGACCTGGGAGTGGAGCCGTCGCCGCAACTCCAGCGCCTGCACCAGGCCATGCTGGCCGTCGACCCGGCGCTGGACGTGCAGGCGGGGCCGAAGCGGGGGTCGACCTTCGACCTGTACGCCGTCTGAGTCCCGCTCCCCCGCTGCAGCGGCCGCTCTTCCCAGGGGCAGGACTCCTCGTTCTTCACCGTGCCGAAGTCGATCTTCGTGTCGGTGCTGGTGGTCGTGCCGGCGGCCGGGGTCTGCGTGCAGACCTTCCGGTTCCGGTCGAGGACGGGACGCCGGCCGGCAGGAGACGGTCGACGTCACCCGCCACAACCCCTCCCGGGTCTGCGCCGGCGGGGACATGATCTCGACCACGCAGGACCTGCACACCTTCGTCTCCGCGCTGATGGGCGGCAGGCTCCTGCCGGCCCCGCTGCTGGCCGAGATGCGCACGCCGCATCCCATGAGCGGATTCGGCCTGGGGTTGCGCGTGCAGGACGTGGGCGAGAACGGCGCCACCGTCCTCTTCCACAACGGCGGCGCGGCGGGCCACGCGGCGTTGATGTACAGCACGCCCGACGGCGGCAAGATCCTGACCGCCGTGCTGAACCATGTCGACGACGCGGCGATGTCGCTGGCGGCGGCGTTCCACACGGCGCAGGAGAGGTTCGTCGAGGAGGTGTTCGGCGGCGGGCGGGCCCGGATCGGCCGGCGGGGCGGCCGAGCCGACCGAGCCGGCGGGCTGAGCACCTGGGACCCGTGCGCAGGCCGTCCAGGCCGGGGCTATCTCCTGGGCCAGCCTATGTCGTCGTCCGGGCGGGTCTTCCCGGCCGGCCGGGCGGGCCGCAGGGCGGGGGCCGCGAGCGCGGTGTGGGCTGCGGGCGTCCAGGACGCGCGGGATGCGCACACCGATGGCCTCATCGTCGACTCCAAGGCGCTGAATGCGGGAAGAGCGGGGCTCCGGCCGGGTGCCGGGGCCGGGTTCTGGAGAGTCTGCCTCGGCCGGATCGAGGAACGCTTGAGGAACGCATGACGTGCGCATGAGAGCCGTCGCGAACCCCTGGCAAAGGTTTGCCCGCGTATTGCCGGGCGCCCTACGCTCGTTGGCGGTTCCCGACAGATTTCTTGCCCGCGACCTCAGGGATGCTCATGCTGCGACAGCCCGCGTTCGGACACCGCCTGAGAAAGCTCCGGATGGCCCAGGGCCTGTCCCAGACGGCGCTGGCCGGCGAGGGGATGTCCACCGGCTATCTCTCCCGTCTGGAGTCGGGCGCACGCCAGCCGACCGAGCGGGCCGTGGGGTACCTGGCCGGCCGGCTGGGCCTGGAAGCGGCCGACTTCGAGGAGCCGGCCACCGGCTCGCTGGCCCATGCGCTCACCCTGGCGGCGTCCACCGGCTCCCCCGACGCCGTCGAGGCCCTGCGTCAGGCGCTGACCGCCGAGGGACACGAGAGCCCGGTACTGCGCTGGCAGGCTCTGTGGCTCCTCGCCGGGGCCGCCCGCGTCCAGGGCGACCACGCGCTGGAACTGGAGCGGCTCACGCGGCTGGTCGGGCTCGGTGAGGAAGTGGGCGTGTGCGAGCTGCGCGTACGGGGCCTGACCCGCCTCGCCCGCTGCCTGCGGTCCGTCGGTGAGATCAACCCGGCCCTGGAGGCCGCCGTCGAGGCCCACCGGATCGCGCTGCGCGAGGAGTTGGGCGTGGAGGACCGGGCCACCGCCCTGCTGGCGCTCGTGTCCGTACAGGCCGAGGCCGGCCGGATCGGCGACGCGCGCGTGCACGCCGACGAGCTGACCGTTCTCGTCGAGGGACGCGCCGACGCACTGTGGGCCGAGGCCATGTGGACGGCCGCCGCCGTCCGGATGCGCCAGGGCGACTACCCGGGCGCGCAGGCCTGCCTGGACGATGCCCTCGACCGGTTCGGCAGCCAGGAGGACCTGGTCCTGTGGACCCGGCTGCGGCTGGCCACGGCCCGGCTGCACCTGCAGAAGCTGCCCGCCGATCCGGAGCAGGCCCAGCGCCGCGCCGCCGAGGCCGAGGCCGCTCTCGCCTTCGTGGGCACACCGGCCCTGCGGCAGGACCTGACCGCGCTCAAGGCCGACCTGGCCTTCGCCACCGGCCGGTACGACGACGCGCGCGCCCTTCTGGGCACGCTGGACGCCGACCAGTCGAGGATGACCTACCGCGGCCGGGTACGGCTGGAGATCCTGCGCCATCAGCTGCTGATCCTCAGTGGCGACCCCTGCGGGATCCAGGGCCTGCGCGACCTGGCGCAGCAGGCTCAGCAGGACGCCAACATCGACCTCGCCGCCGAGATCTGGCGGGTGCTGGCCGACGCACTGACCCAGGCGGGACAGGCCGGTCAAGCCCGTCAGGCCGGTCAGGCGGGCCGGCTCGGCGGGGCCTCGCCCGTCGGGGGTTGAGGAAGGCTCGAGTCCCCTGGTGCAGCCTGGAGCGCATCGCAGGAACGATCAGGGCGGGGGTGTGTCTCATGTCGTCGCAGCGCGTGCACGCGAGCGGGCAGACGGCGTGGGTGGCCGCCCCGGCCGGCGTGGTCTACGGACTGCTGGCCGACGCCGTCCGCTGGCCGCTTCTGCTGCCCTCGCACGTCCACGTCGAGCGGATGGACTTCGACGGGGTCCGGGAGCGGCTGCGGCTCTGGGACGTGCGGGACGGCAGGGTCCGCTCCTTCCACGTGCGCCGGGTGCTGGACCCGCAGGCCAGGACCGTCGGGTTCGAGCAGGAGGACACCGCCCGCCCGGGCGTGCCCACCACCGGCCTGTGGACGGTCGAGGCGCTCGGCGAGACGGAATCACTGCTGACGCTGCGTCAGGACCGCACTCTGGAGGGGCTGCCCGCCGCCGAGACCGGGCGCAGCAGGCAGGAGTGGCAGGCGGAGCCGGCCGAACGGCTCGCCCACGTGAAGTCGGTCGCCGAGCGCTGGGAGCGCCTGGACCGGCTGCTGCTCTCCTTCGAGGACAGCGTGCACGTCGACGGCCCCGCCGAGCTGGTCTACGACTTCCTCTACCGGATTGGGGACTGGCCGCAGCGCGTCCCGCACGTGGAGTCGGTCGGCGTGATCGAGGACGTACCCGGCGTGCAGCTGGCCACGGTGGACACCTGCGCCGCCCCCGGCGGACACACGCTCACCACCCGGTCGGTGCGGCTGTGCTTCCCCTCGGCCGCGCGGATCGTCCACAAGGAGCTGACGACGTCCCGGCTGATCGCCGCGCACAGCGGTGAGTGGTCGCTGGTCCCGGACGGGGGCGGCGTACGGGTCGTCTGCGCCCGGCAGGTGATGCTGCGGGAGGAAGCGGTCGAGGAGGTGCTCGGTGCGGGGACCGACCTGGTCGAGGCCCGCCGGTACGTGCGGACGTGGCTGGGGCGGGCCGGTACCGAGACGCTGCGCCTGGCCGGGTGGCACGCCCGCAGCGCCGTCCGCCGTCTGCGATGAGCCCCGGGTTTCGCCGTCCACGCATCCGCGATGAGCACGGGTTCGCGATGAGCACGAGAAGGAGGTCGTGACCATGGTCCCCGCCCGGTACCGCCCTGATCCGCTCGACGCGCCGCTGCACGTCGCCGGTCCCGAAGGCCCCTGGGACGAGGTGGGCGACCGGCTCGACGACGTCGGCCGGGCGGTCATCTGCACGACGTGGGGCCAGTGGCTGGCGGCCGTGCTGCTCGATCCCGCGCTGCGGCCCCTGCTCGGGAGCGACTGGCCCCGCTACCGGCAGACGGCGCCGGCGGCCGGCAGGATGCGGTTCGCCGTCTCGCGATTCGTGGTCAAGTACTCCGCCGCCGCGGCACTGAACGTTCCCGTGGACACCCTGGACCTGGGGTACGAGCCGGGCGGAGCGCCCCTGGTGCGGGGCGCGGGCGAAGACCTGGAGGTGAGCCTGGCGCACACCGGCGAGCTGATCGTGGTCGGCGTCAGCCGCACCGGTCCGATCGGTGTGGACGTGCAGGCCGCGGACCGTGACGTGGCCTTCGGCGTGCCGCCCGGGCAGCTGTGCACCGCGGAGGAAGGCGCGGCGCTGGCCGCGCTGCCCGAGAGCGAGCGCCGGGCCCGGCTGCTGTGCCTGTGGACCCTGAAGGAGGCCTACGGCAAGGCGCTCGGACACGGGGGGCGCCGCTGCTCTTCCGCCTTCGGGTTCGACCACGACGAGCGGGGGCGTGTCGTCCTGGCGGGCGCGCCGCAGGAGGGGGACGCGGCCGGGCAGTGGAGGTTCACCACCCATCTCGTCCAGGAGCGTTACCTGGTCGGCGCCGCGCACCGGCGCCGCCCCGCCCTCCCGGTGGCGGCTGCCCGGAAGGCGCAGGTCGACACCGGTTCGCGAAGCGCTGCAGTCCCACTCGAGGAAAGGGGGTCCGGGTCCGTGGACCACTTACGCTTCCTGCGACCGGTGAGCTCCGGGCGGGGCGAGGGAAGGCGGACGCCGTGAACGCAAGGGAACTTCTGGCGGTGCCCTTCGCGTCGGCCCCGCCGTGTCGTGTCCGTGTCCGTGCCGGCGACTGACGAGAGCGCGGCGAGCGTCCGGCCCGACGGCGTGCGGCCCGACGGCGTGCGGGCCGGCCGTGCGCGGGCCGGCCGGTGAGCCGCCGTGACGCCGCGGACGGGCCGGGGCCGGTCCTCGCGGTGGTGCACGAGGCGGGCCGCGGTGCGCCCGGCTCCACGCTCGTCCTCGGCCTGCGCGGGCTGCGCCACGATGCGGACGCCGAGGTGTTCGCCGCCCGCATCGCCGAGCGCCACCGCCGCTTCCGGGTCACCCTGGAGGGCCACGGTCCGGGCCGGCACACCCTGCGCCTCCTCCCGGACGCCGCCGCGGCCGGCCCCGCGTCGCTGAGCGCCGAGCTGCTGGCCGACCTGCTGGGCCCGTACCCGGGCGGCGGCGAGCCCCTGGCCCTGGACGGGTACCGGCGCGAACTGCTCGTGCAGGCCCTGGCCCGTCCCGACGGACCGGACCGGTACGTGGAGCAGATCCACTGGAACTGGGCGGGCCCGCTCGACCGGGCCCGCTTCGACGCGGCCTGGCAGTCCGTCTGCGGGCGGGAGTCGGTCCTGCGGGCCGCCTTCGACTGGACGGCCGTGCCACGGCTCCTGCTGCACCCGTGCGCCGAAGTCGAGATCGCCCACCGTGCCCGCGCGGAGATCACCTGGCAGGAACTCCTCGATGCGGACCGGGCGCAGGGGTTCGCCCTCAACCGCCCGCCGTTGCTGCGCCTGACCCTGCTGGAGGGGGACGGGGGGGCTCCCACCCGGGTGTTGCTGACCTGCCACCGCGCCCTGCTCGACGAGCGCGGCGTCCACCTCCTGCTGCGCGCGTTCTACCGTGCCTACCTGGCCGCAGGCGTGCTGCCCGGGGGTGAGCGCCGCCCCGACCTGTGGGACCACGCGCGCTGGCTGGCCCGGCAGGGCACCGAGGGCGCCCGCCAGTTGTGGACGCGTGCGGCGCCCCCGTGCGGCGCCGCGACCGCGCCGGGACGCCTCGGCGCGGACACCCGCCAGAGCGGCGAGGGACACCTGCGCCGGCGGCTGGGCGAACCGTACGGTCCCCGGCTGCGCTCGTGGGCCGCGGCCCGGGGTGCCGGCGAGAGCAGCGCCCTGCACATGGTGTGGGCGCTGCTGCTGTACCGGGCGGCCGCGGCCGTGGGCCCCCTGCCGGTGAGTTTCGGGGTCCGGCTCTGCGGCGGCGACATCGCGCTGCCCGGAGCGGCCGGTATCCCCGGGCTGCTGGGCAGTCCGCTGCCGATGACGGTGCGGGTGGATCCGGCGGCCCCGCTGACCGGCCTGTTGCAGCAGGTGCACGACGCCCGGCTGGACATGGCCGCCTACCCGTGGGTGTCGCTCGACCGCATCCGCGAGTGGACCGGCCGGGGGCCGGGTGAGCGGCTCACCGACTCCGTCATCGTCTTCGACGGCCCGGCCGGGCCGGGGGCCGACGTGGGCCGTGAACTGGCGGCGCAGGGCGTCGGCGTGGACGCACCGCGTGCCGTCGGCTCCGGAGCCGGGGTGCCCGTCACGGTCGTCGCCCGGCACGAGGGCGGCGGCGCGCTGGTGCTGGATGCCGTCTACGACCGGGCGAGGCTGGCGGATGCGGACGCCGCCGCCGTGCTGGGCCAGTGCGTCGGCCTGCTGCGGGCCCTGACCGATCTGCCGGACCCGGATCCCACCGTGGGTCAGGTGCTGGACCTGCTGGCGGACGACGTGGCCCCCGCCATGGCCGGTCGGCCGGCCGTGCCGCGGCGCGTCACCGTCAGGACGCTGCGCAGCGGGGCGTCTTCGGCGGACGTGATCTGTCTGCTCGTGGTTTCGGGGGTGGTGGGCGGCTGCTACGAGCTGTTCACGCGCGAGCACCGGGGTCCGCAGACCATCGTGGCGCTGGATCTGGACGGTCCGCCCGGTCCGGTGGTGCCCGACGCCCTCGCCGCGCTGACCGCTCTGCTGGCTTCCGGCAGGCGGCTGGTGCTGTGCGGGTGCGGGCCGGGCGCGGGGGCGGCGTACGAGCTCGCGCGGGTTCTCGCGGACGGGGCGGGGCCGCCGGTGAGCGTGGTCATGACGGGTCTGGGCGGTCCCCGGGGCAGCGCGGACGCGCTCGCCCGGGGGCTCGCGGGGGTGGCTGTGCGGCGCGGCTGAGCGGCCGGACGGCGCGCGGTTGAGCGGCCGGACGGCTGGGCGTTACGCGGCGAAGAGGTCGAAGGTGGAGGTGCAGCGCGGTCCGGCGAGCACGTCGAGCTGCGGGTCGACGGCCAGCATGGCCTGGTGCAGGCGCTGGAGTTGCGGTGACGGCTCCACTCCGAGGTCTTCGATCAGCCGTCCGCGCAGCCGGCGGTAGACGTCCAGGGCGGTGGCCTGCCGGCCCGAGCGGTACAGCGCCACCATGACCTGCGAGTGGAGTCCCTCGTGCTGGGGGTGGCGTGCGGTCAGCTCGGTCAGTTCGGCGATCAGTTCGCCGTGCCGGCCCAGCCTCAGGTCGGCGTCGATCCGCCGCTCCACGGTGACCAGGCGGCTCTCCTCGAGGCGCATGACCTCGATGTCGAGGATCGGTCCGACCCGTACGTCGACCAGCGCGGGGCCGCGCCACAGGTCCAGGGCGGCCCGGAAGCGGGCGGCGGAGACCTGGCTGTCGCCGGACTCGAAGGCGGACTGGCCCTCGCGGACGAGGCGTTCGTAGTCGTGCACGTCGACGCCGTCCTCGGGTATCTGCAGGAGGTAGCCGCCGTGCCGGGTGACCAGCACCTCCTTGGCCCCGCCGGGGGCGTCGGGCCCCATCGCGGTGCCCAGGCGCCTGCGCAGCTGGAGGATGTACGTCTGCAGGGTGGTCAGCGCGCTCTGTGGCGGCGCGGTTCCCCAGATCTCCTCCATGAGGGTGGGGACCGGCATGACGCGCCCTGGATAGAGCGCGAGGAGCGACAGGAGCTGTCTTGGCTTACCCGCGGTCGGAACAATGGATCCGCCGTTGACCTCGGCGCTCAGCGGACCCAGAACCTGAATTCTCACGGTCTCCTCCGTACTTCCTTGGCTCTTTTCCTCCGGTGGCCAAGGAGCTGCCCCCGTTCGAGGCACGCTAGCCGGGGTGGATGTGTTCCATCTCTTTCCTGTAGCGGCTTTCGAGCCGCCTTCCACCTGCGGCGCCGTGCCCGAGTGCCCCCTTTTTCGCACGGGTGCCGGGAATGCGGGACAAGGATTCCGATCCTTTTCCGCGGGGGCCGGAAGTTCGGTGTGCAGGGCACGAGAACTCCCGGGCGGATTCCCGGCGGGCGGTTACGGCCAGTCGATGAGGGTGGTGGCGGGGGCGGCCGGTGCGCCGGCCGAGGTCGGGGCGACCGGCCAGTCGATGGCGCCACCGTCGGCGTGGGCGGCTGCGCCCGCGGTGAGGACGGCGGCGGTGGCGAGGGCGGCGGTGGCGACGATGCGGGCGATGTTCTTCATGGCGGTTCCTCCGTGGCAATGTTTCGAATCTTCTTGGCAAGTCCTCTGCCAAGAAGATTGGCAACGCCTGCTCGGGATTTGCTCGTCAATCGCTTGAGAAGGGCTGGAGGGAAGGGCGTCCGCCGCCTCCCGCGTGGCTTTCGTTCCTGCATGAACCGCTGCGACCTGCACGGAAGTCGAGCGGGCAGGGCCGGCGGGGAATCTTGCCAAGAGTTGCCAAGGGGCCGGAACTCGAGCGTCGCCGGAGCGGGCATTGCCAAAACTACCAAGTGATAGGCAATGTATTGCCAGACGTTTTGGCAATATGTGGAACGCAGGGTCGTGGACGTGCCGCGGCCCCGACAGCGGGGGGAGGCCCCTGAATGAATGCGCCGACGTACGACAGGGAACGAACGGCCCACCTGAACACGGCGGGCACGGGCCGGATGCCGGACGGCGTGCGGGCCGTGCTCGCCGCCTGCACGGCCCGCGACGACCGCTTCGGGAGCCGCGCGCTGGCGGAGCACCTCGGCGCCGTCCTGCACACCGAGGTGCACGAACGCCTCGGCGCCCTGCTGGGCGTCCCGGCCGGCGACACGGCCTTGGCCACCGGCGCGGCCGAGGCCTTCGACGCCTTCGTCTGCGCCGCGGAACTCGGTCCGGGCGACCGGATCTGGACCACCCCGTACGAGGGCGTGGCCCGCCTGAGCACCCTCTACGCCCTGCGCGACCGCACCCGTTGCCGGCTGGAGGTCGTCCCGCTGCGGGCGGACGGCGACCTCGACCTGGACTGGATGCGGGCCCACATCGACGAGGACGTCGCCCTCGTCTCGGTGGTCCACGTCTCCTCGGCCTGCGGAACCGTCAGCCCGGTCGAGCAGGTGGGCCGGCTCCTGGCCCCCCACCGGGCCCGGTACGCCGTCGACGCCTCCCACTCGGTCGGCCAGCTCCCCGTCGACGCCGCGCGCATCGGCGCGCAGCTGGTCACGGCGGACGGCTGGCGGTTCCTGCGCGGCCCGGAGGGCGTGGGCTTCGCCTACGCCGCGCCGGGGGTGTGGAGCGGCCGCCCGCCGGCGCCCGTCCCGGCCGCCGTCGCCGCGCTGAACGCCGCCCTCGCCCACCACGCCGCCGCCTTGCGTCTTCCGTACGAGGACCTGCTGCCCCGGCTGCGCGCCGCCGTCGGGCGGACGCCCGGGATCGAACTGCTCGGAGCGGGCCGGGAGCAGGCCGGGATGCTGGCCTTCCGTCACGGCGAGGTGCCGGCCGCGCTCATCCGCCGCGGTCTGGCCCGGCGCGGGGTCGTCCTCTGGAAGACCGTCGCGCAGGAGAACCCGCTGCACCCGGCCGCGCGGGACGGCGCCACCGCCGTGCGTGCCTCCGTCCACCGCGACAACAGCGCACAGGACATCGACCGTTTCGAGCAGGCCCTGCGGGACGTCCTGCGGGAGGAGCGGGAGGGGCAGGAGGAGCGGGAGCGGGCCGGCGCCGCGGCCTCGGGTGCGGCGTGGGCCGCGGCCGGCGGGGACGGCTTCGGCGGGCCGCCGCCGTACCGGGGGACGCCGGTCCGCCGCGGCCACCTCACGCTGCACCGGGCGACCTGAGCCCCGCCCCGCCATCAGGCCGCCGAGCCCGCACGCCGCAGCGGCGCCAGGACCGCGTCTCGTACGGGGTTCGAGTGGACTTCCACGGCGTCTTGAGTCGCGCGCGCGACGGTGGCCGCAATCCGGTCTTCAGATCTGGAGGATCCACATGACCATCATCGACGTGTCCACCCCGCCGGGTACCGACCGTGCCGCGGAACTGGCCGGAATCAAGGCCCAGGCCCTGGCCGGTCCCGGCGAGCGGGCCACCGAACAGCAGCACGCCAAGGGCAAGCTCACCGCCCGTGAGCGCATCGGACTGCTGCTGGACGAGGGCTCGTTCCACGAGATCGAGGCTCTGCGCCGGCACCGGGCGAGCGGTTTCGGGCTGGAGCAGAAACGGCCCTACACCGACGGCGTGGTCACCGGCTGGGGCACGGTGGGCGGCCGCACCGTCTTCGTGTACGCGCACGACTTCCGCATCTTCGGAGGGGCGCTCGGCGAGGCCCACGCGGAGAAGATCCACAAGGTGATGGACCTGGCCGAGGCGGCCGGAGCCCCGCTGGTCTCGCTCAACGACGGTGCCGGCGCCCGCATCCAGGAGGGCGTGTCCGCCCTGGCCGGCTACGGCGGCATCTTCCAGCGCAACACCCGCTCCTCCGGCGTCATCCCGCAGATCAGCGTGATGATGGGTCCGTGCGCGGGCGGGGCGGCGTACTCCCCCGCGCTCACCGATTTCGTCTTCATGGTCCGCGGCACCTCACAGATGTTCATCACCGGCCCGGACGTGGTCCGTGCCGTCACCGGTGAGGAGATCACGCAGAACGGTCTCGGCGGCGCCGACGTGCACGCCGCGGTCTCCGGGGTGGCCGCCTTCGCCTACGACGACGAGCAGAGCTGCCTGGAGGACGTACGGCACCTGCTGTCGCTGCTGCCCGCCAACAACCGCGAGACACCGCCGCGTGAGTCGGGCGAGGACCCCGCGGACCGGCGTACCGAGGCGCTCGCCGCGATCGTGCCCGCCCATCCGCAGCAGGCGTACGACATCCGCCGGGTCATCGAGGAGGTCGTCGACGACGGCGACCACTTCGAGGTCCAGCCCGGCTGGGCGGCCAACGTGGTGTGCACGCTCGCCCGGATGGACGGGCACGTCACCGCCTTCGTCGCCAACCAGCCCGCCCACCTCGCCGGGGTGCTCGACATCCACGCCAGCGAGAAGGCGGCCCGCTTCGTGCAGTTCTGCGACGCCTTCAACATCCCGCTGGTCACCCTGGTCGACGTCCCCGGCTTCCTGCCCGGTGTCGGCCAGGAGCACGGCGGCATCATCCGGCACGGCGCCAAGCTGCTGTACGCATACTGCAACGCCACCGTCCCGCGGATCTCCCTGGTCCTGCGCAAGGCGTACGGCGGCGCCTACATCGTCATGGACTCCCGCTCCATCGGCGCGGACCTCGCACTGGCCTGGCCCACCAACGAGATCGCCGTCATGGGCGCCGAGGGCGCGGCGAACGTCATCTTCCGCCGGGAGATCGCCGCCGCCGCCGACCCCGACGCGACGCGCGCGCAGAAGATCAAGGAGTACACGACCGAGCTCATGCACCCCTACTATGCGGCCGAACGCGGCCTGGTCGACGACGTCATCGACCCGGCCGAAACCCGCTCGGCGCTCACCTCGGCACTGGCCATGCTCCGTCCCAAGTACGCCGACCTGCCGTCGCGCAAGCACGGCAACCCGCCGGTATGACGGCCCGGGAGGCAGCCGCCGCCAAAGCGGGGGCGGAGCCGTGGAGGATCACGCGCGGTCACCCCGACGCGGCGGAGACGGCCGCCGTGCTGGCGGTCCTGAGGGCCCTGCTGGCCGGCCAGGCGGGCGAGCGGCCGGAGCCCCCGCGCGCCCGGGCCGCCGGATGGGACCGCACCGGCGGGTTCCGGCGCGCGGGGACCTGGCGCGAGCGCTGATCCGTCGCGCCCCGAGTGCTCTGCGGCACGCTCTGGACGTCCTGGTGAGCGACGGAGGGAACAAGGATGACGGTCAAGGCGAGAACGCAGGCCCCCGAACGGCCCGTGGCGCTGGTCACCGGGGCGACCAGCGGCATCGGGCTGGCCGTCGCCCGGGACCTGGGCGCCCGCGGCCACCGGGTGTTCGTCTGCGCGCGCACCGAGGCAGCGGTCAAGCAGACCGTCGCCGACCTGCAGTGCGAAGGGATGAGCGTGGAGGGCGCGGCCGCCGACGTACGCGACCGCTCGGCCGTGGCGGCGGTGGTCGCCTCGGCGGTGGCGGTGTACGGGGCGCCGGTCAGCATCCTGGTCAACAACGCCGGCCGCAGCGGCGGCGGCGCCACCGCGGACATCACCGACGAGCTGTGGCACGACGTCATCGACACCAACCTCAACAGCGTGTTCCTGCTGACGCGCGAGGTCCTCAACGGCGGCGGCCTCGGGGCGCAGCCCTGGGGCCGCATCATCAACATCGCCTCCACCGCGGGCAAGCAGGGGGTCCTGCTCGGCGCCCCCTACACCGCCTCCAAGCACGCCGTGGTCGGCTTCACCAAGGCGCTCGGCAAGGAACTCGCACCGACCGGGACCACCGTCAACGCGGTCTGCCCGGGATACGTGGAGACGCCCATGGCGGCGCGCGTGCGCAGCGGGTACGCGCAGGCGTGGGACACCACCGAGGAGTACGTCCAGGAGCAGCTCGAATCCAAGATCCCGCTCGGCCGGTACTCCACCCCCGAGGAGGTGGCCGCTCTGGTCGGCTACCTGACCACCGATCTGGCCGCCTCCATCACGGCCCAGGCCCTCAACGTGTGCGGAGGGCTGGGGAACTTCTGACGCGGCCGCGGGCGGGGAGGCGCAGGGGGGAGGGCCGCGGACGGTCGTCGTCCGCGGCCCTCCCCCGCTGTCTGTCGCCCGCCCCCTGGCTCACAGGACGGTCGGCGGCCCCGAGACGTCCCAGGCGACGGCCTGCGGGGCGATCCGTGCGTCCCGCCAGCCGGCCAGGGCGGGCGCGTCCACCTGCTCGTCCGAGAGCAGTACGTGCCGCAGCGCCGGCAGGCTGCTCCGGCTCCCGCGCGCCGCCGCGGCCAGCCGCGCGAAGGCGGACGGCAGTTGCGTCAGCACGGTCACCTCCTGCTCGGCCAGGAGCCGGGCGAAGGCGCGGGCGTCGCAGGCCGTGTCGCGGTCCACGACGACGGCGCGTCCGCCGGACAGCAGGGGTCCCCAGATCTCGCGCATGCCCAGGTCCAGGCTGAGGGAATGGAAGCAGGTCCACACGTCGTCCGGTCCCGACTCCAGGAGCGGGAGCAAGGCGTCCACCCAGGACAGCACGTCCATGTGGCTGACGGGCCGCACGGCCAGCGCCCGGCCCGGGTCGCCGCCCGTGGGGAGCGCCAGGAAGGCCGTGGCCGGCGGGATCTCGCGGCGCCACGCCGCCTCGGGCCGCGCCGCGATGACGAACCTGCCCGCCTTGGCCAGCGGGATCTCCTCGCGCAGCAGTCCGCCGTCCGAGATGACCATCTCGGCGCCGGCGTCGCGCATCAGGAACTCCTGGAGGCCCGCGTTGTGTCCGGGCTCGAGCGGCAGTACCGCCGCCCCGGTGCGCAGTGCGCCCACCACGGCGGCGGGGGCTGAGCAGGTGCGCTGTGCGCGCACGGCGACCACCGTACCGGGCCCCGCACGGCCGGACAGGCGCCCGGCGATGTCGTCGGCGAGCCAGTCCGCTTCGAGGTAGGTCGTCTGCTCTTCGCCGTCCCGGGCGCATACGCGGGCCGGATGGCGGGCGGCGGCGGCCGCGAAGCGGATGTCGATGCGGTCCCGGCGCGCGGACCGCCGGGCGGCCGGGTCGAGCCCGATCCGTCCGAGCAGGCCGGTCAGGTCGGCGGACAACTGGTCGAGCTCCGGATGATCCGGAGTGGCGTTCATGCGGCCTCCCAGCGGGCGGGTCGTGACTCCGGGGCCGATGGTGTCGCAGGAGACCGGAGAACGGCTCAAGTCCTGCCGTACAGGACGGCTTGACGGCTGGTCAGGAGGTGCTGGACGTTTGCTCGAGGGTCTGTCCACAGGGGGTCGAGGATCGCTGGGGAGGCCTGGCCGGCCTCCTGGGGGCATGCCTACGCTTCTGGAGCTCACGCCGAAGCCACCCTCTCTCCGTCGCGCTCCGAGGTGACCTCTCGTAGACGCAGGCATATGGAACTGAGCTTTGTGGCTATGGCCCGTCTCGCGAGACTGGACTTGACTGTACTCATGACTCAGAACACGCAGATCACCCTCGTCATCGGCGGTCACGGCAAGACCGGCCGGCGCGTCGCCGAGAAGCTTTCCGCCCAGGGCCGCGAGGTCCGGATCGGTTCGCGCAGCGGCCAGCCCGCCTTCGACTGGCACGAGCCCGCCACCTGGGGACCGGCGCTGGAGGGCGTCGACCGGGTGTACGTGACCTACTACCCCGACCTCGCCTTCCCGGGCGCCGCCGAACAGGTCGGCGCTTTCGCCAAGGTGGCCGTCGCCGGCGGTGCGCGCCGCCTGGTGCTGCTGTCCGGGCGCGGTGAGGAGGCCGCGGAGGTGTCGGAGGAGAACCTGAAGGCCTCCGGCGGCGACTGGACGATCGTCCGCTCGAGCTGGTTCAACCAGAACTTCAACGAGAGCTTCTTCCTGGAGCCCGTGCTGGCCGGCGAGATCGCCCTGCCGACCGGTGACGCCGTGGAGGCCTTCGTCGACGCCGACGACATCGCCGACGTCGTGGTGGCGGCGCTGACCGATGACAAGCACATCGGCAAGACCTACGAGCTGTCGGGTCCGCGCCTGCTCAGCTACAGCGATGTGGCCGCCGAACTGACCAAGGCCACCGGGCGCGAGATCAAGTACATCTCGGTCACCAACGAGGAGTACCGCGCCGTGCTGCGCGAGAACGGCCTGCCGGAGGAGTTCGCGGACCTGTTCACCATGATCCTCGACGGGCGCAACGCGCACCTGGTGCACGGTGTCGAGGAGGCTCTGGGCCGCAAGCCCAAGGACTTCTCCGACTTCGCGCGCGACGCGGCGGCCTCCGGGGTCTGGAACGTCTGACGGCACGGCGCCTCACCACCTGCTCGATCCCTTATCGCTCCTTGACCGGGCGGCGACTCTGCTACGGCCGCCGCCCGGTGCTCGGGGTGTCCGGGCACGCACGACCGCACCACCGCACACCGGCACCACCGCGCACGACAGACAGGCAGGAGGCTCCCGTGCCGGCTCCCCCGTCGTATTCCAGCGAACACGGGCTGGAACACCTTCCCCCGCACTTCCACGGCTTCGCCCTGATGCACGTCGCGATGCGGCGCGACGCGGCCCGGCTGCGCGCCGCGGCCCCCGCGTGGAGCGGCGCGGGCACCGCGTGGTGGCAGCGGCTGCGCGAGGTCATCGAATGGCACCACACCAGCGAGGACGACGTCCTGTGGCCCGGACTGCGCCGCCGGGACGCCGACTTCGACGCGCAGGCGCGTGAACTTCACGAGGATCACGAGGAGTTGGATGCGGCGATGGCGGCCGTGTCGACGGCGATCGCCCGCCGCGGCGACGGCCTGGTCCGGGCGGCGCAGACCTTCGAGGGCGTGCTGCGCGACCATCTGCGCGACGAGGAGCGGATCGTCTTCCCGGTCTTCGACCGGCTCGGCGAGCGGGCCTACCTGGCCGAGGAGCGCAAGGTCGTCTCCAGTGCCCCGATGCGCGTGATGACGTATCTGCAGCCGTGGATGTTCGACGGCGCGTCCCGGCAGTCGGTCGCGCACGTGTCCGCCACGATCCCGCCGCCGGTCCGGCTGATCGGCGCCACGCTGCTGAACCGGCGGTACGAGCGCACGTTGAAGGGAATCCTGAAGTGAGCAGCACGACCACGCAATCGGTGACGCTGGTGGCGGCGACGGTGGGGACCGGGCTGATGGCCGGCCTCTACTTCGCGTTCGACATCTCGGTGATGCCGGGTCTGGGGCGCGGCGACGACCAGACGTATGTGACCGCGATGCGGAACATCAACGAGGCGATCGACAACGGCCTGTTCGGCCTGCTCTTCCTGGGCGCGTTCCTGGCGACGGGGGTGGCGGCCACGCAGCAGCAGCGCGGCGGCCGCCTCGACGCGGCGCGCTGGGGTTGGCTGGCCTTCGCGCTGTACGGGCTGTCGCTGGCCGTCACCGCGATCGTGAACATTCCCCTCAACAACCAGCTGGCCCGGGCCGGCGCCGACGCGGCGGCGGCCCGCTCCCGCTTCGGGGGCCGCTGGGCCTCGGGCAACGTCGTGCGCACGGTGGCCTGTACGGCGGCGCTGGCCGCGCTGGGGCGCGCGCTGACGTTGCACGGCCGCGCGTCGGCGGCGTAGACCCCCGCGATCGGCGCCCGCTCTCTTTCCGTCCCCCGCGGGAGAGCGGGCGCTTCGGCGCGTGCGGGCGGGGGCGCGGGAGGCGGGGGCGGGGGTTTCGGAGCGGGCGCACGACGCGAGAGGATGGGCGTATGGACACGCTGACCGGACTGCTGGAGGGCCCCAAGGCCCGGGGGGCCTTCCTGCTCAAGTCCGTCTTCAACCCGCCCTGGTCGCTGCGGGTGGAGGACCGGGCGCCGCTCTCGGTCGTCACGATGGTGCACGGCAGCGCATGGCTGGTTCCCGCCCTCGGCACTGCGGTCGTGATCCGGCCGGGCGACGTGGCGGTCGTACGGGGCCCGGAGCCGTACACGGTCGCGGACTCCCGGGACACGCCGGTCCAGATCACCGTCGGCCCGGAGCAGCGGTGCAGCACCGAGGAGGGCGAGGACGTCACCGAGACGATGGCGCTCGGCGTGCGCACGTGGGGCGACGACTTCCAGGACGCCGGCTCGGCCGTGATGCTGAGCGGCACCTACCAGGCGCCGAGTGAGATCGGCCGGCGGCTGCTGAGCGCGCTGCCGACGATCCTGGTGCGTCCGGCGGAGGCCGCCGACACCACGCTGGTCGCGCTGCTCGCCTCGGAGATCTCCAAGGACGAGCCGGGCCAGGAGATCGTGCTGGACCGTCTCCTGGACCTGCTGCTGATCGGGGTGCTGCGCACGTGGCTGGCGGCGCCGGGCAGCGGCGCGCCCTCCTGGTACCGGGCGCAGAGCGATCCGGTGGTCGGCCCGGCGCTGCGGCTGCTCCACGAGAATCCCGCGCACGGGTGGACGGTGGAGGAACTCGCCCTGAAGGTGGGGGTGTCGCGGGCTTCCATGGCCCGCCGGTTCGCCGACGTCGTGGGTGAGCCGCCGGTGGCCTATCTGACCGGGTGGCGGCTCGCGCTGGCTGCGGATCTGCTGCGGGAGCCGGACGCCACCATCGCGACGGTGGCCCGGCGTGTGGGCTACAGCTCGGCCTTCGCCCTGTCGACGGCCTTCAAGCGGGTGCGGGGCATGAGTCCCCAGGAGTTCCGTACGGGTGCGCACCCCGTGGCCGCGCCGAAGGCCCCGCAGGAGGTGCGCACGGTGGTGCTGCCCCGGCCCTGACCGCCGGCCGGCAGCGCTGCGGCGGTCAGGGCCGGGTTCGGGCCCGCGCGCTACGAGGGCGCTCCCGAGGAGATCAGCGCGGCTGCCGTGGCGCTCGGGGGCGGCTGGTGGCCCTGGCGCGCCACCGCGGTCAGGATCAGGTCCGGGCCGGCCAGCCAGCGGCCCTGGTAGACCGGGTCCACGGGTGGGGGGAGCGGGGGGTGCAGGGTCGCCGCGAAGCCGCCGTCGGGGAAGAGGGTGAGGGTGGCGTCGCGGAAGCCGAGCCAGATGCCGGTGGCCGGGTACCAGGCCTTGTACGCCGCCTCCTTGGCGGAGAAGAAGACGCGGTCCCAGGGGATGGAGGGGTCGGTCGAGGCGAGGGCGGCCAGGTGGGCTTGTTCCGTCTCGGACGCGATCAGGGCGAGGACGCCCCGGGGCAGTGGGCCCGCCGGTTCCGCGTCGATGCCGACGGCGGCCATCACGGAGGCGGGGGCCGCCACCGCGGCGCGGTAGCCCTCGCAGTGGGTGATGCTGCCGACCACTCCGGTCGGCCACTGGGGGGCGCCGCCCGGTCCCGGGAGCAGGGCGCCGGCGGGGCGGCCGAGGTCCGACAGGCAGCGGCGGGCGCAGGCGCGGGCCGTGGCGAACTGCCGGCGCCGGTGGGCCCGTCGGCCCTGCATCAGGGCGGCTTCGGCCGGGAAGAGAGGAGCGGGCGCCGCGTCGTCGAAGGCTTCCGACGACGTGACGCCCGGGGGGAGGAGTTCCTCGATCATCGTGAGGCGAGCTCGGTGACGGCCGCGACCGCGAGGAGCGGACGCTCCAGTGCGAGCATGTGTCCCGCGCCGGGGACCGGTTCGAAGCGGGCGCCCGGCAGGACCTCGGCGAGGGTCCGGGCCAGGGCGATGTCGATCACCTTGTCGCCGTCGCCGTGCAGGACCACGGCGGGGGTGGCGACCGCCTTCAGTGCCTCGCGGACGTCCCAGCCGCGGGTGCAGCGGAAGAAGTCCGCCCGCACGCGCGGTGTGGTGGCGGCGAACATCTGCCGGTTCACGTCGCGCACGACGGGATCCACGCCCTTGCCCATGGTGGAGCCGAGCAGTTTGCCGCCCAGCCAGGGCCGGCGCAGGGCCCGGGAGAAGAGCCGGCTGCCCATCATCTTCACCTCGCTGTCCGGGGTGTCCTGGCCGTGCGCCGCCGTGCCCAGCAGCACCAGGCCGCGCAGGCGGCCCGCCGAGGGGGAGGTGGCGGCGTAGGAGAGGGCGGTGAACCCGCCGCCCGAGTGGCCGACGAGCACCGCCTCGCGGGCGTCGGTCTCGCCCAGGACCGCCGCGAGGTCCGCGCTCAGGCGCTCCACCGAGACCGGGGTGCGGCCGAGTGTGGACGCGCCGTGGCCGCGCTGGTCGTAGAGCACGACCCGGTGTCCGGCCCGGATCAGCCGGTCGGCGACGGTGCCCCAGGCGCGGCGGGTGTGGGCCCAGCCGTGCAGCAGGACCACGTCGGCGCGGGCCGGTGCGCCCGCGAGCGGTGCCAGTACGGTCACGGCCAGGTCCGCGCCGTCGTCGGTTGGGACCGTCAGCTCGCTGGTGAGCTCCGGGGCGGCGGTCACCGGGGTGCCGCCGACAGCTGCCGGTCCAGCGACTCGAATGCGGCGAGGGTGGCCTTGGAGTGCTCGGCGCCGAGGTCCGCGACTTTGGCCAGGGCCTTGAGCCAGCCGTGCGGGCTGCCGGTGAAGTGCATCGAGACGCGGGTGCGGCCGCCGGGCAGGGGTTCGAGCAGGAAGGTGCTCGGGCCGCGGAAGACCCCGTCGACGTACTCGATGTCCAGGCGGCGGCCGGGCTCCACGGCCACCGTGCGGGAGGTGAAGCGCAGCTTCAGTCCGCCCTTGTCGACGCCTTTGGTGTGCACGACCACGCCCACCGTGCCGCCGACCTCGTCGGGGGCGCCGGAGAGGGCGGTGAACGTGTTGTGCGGGACCCACCACTTCTTCGCGCCGCGGAATTCGGCGACGAGCGCGTCCCAGACGGCATCCGCCGGGGCGTCGATCACCGCCTCGTCGATCAGGTCGTACGTGCTCATCTCAGGGGCCTCCACTCGATACGGGAATGGCGGTGGGGGCGGGGGTTGCTCTCCCCGCCCCCACCGCCGGGACTCCACGGCCGGCCGGCCTGCCGTCAGGCGAAGAAGCCCTGGCCGGGCGTGAAGATGTTGTTGGGGTCGAACTTCTTCTTGGCGTTGACGAAGCCGGCCCAGCGGTTGCCGAAGTGCTTCTGCCAGTCGGCGCCCGTCATCGGGATCGAGCCCACCAGGTAGCGCTTGGCGCCGCTGGCCACCGCGATGTCGTACAGGCGGCGGTTCTGGTCGATCATGCCCTGGATGTTGGGCTCACCCGGGTTGGGGAAGCGCAGCAGGTCGAAGAGGTAGGCCACGGACTCGCCCGGCATCATCGCCAGCGGCCGCTTGATCTTCGAGGTGAAGAACGGGTAGAAGAGCAGGAATCCGCCGCCGAGGGAGTTCGCGTCCAGCTCCTGCTCGACGCGCTTCATGAACGCCTTGGTCTTCGAGGCGGGCAGGAACATGCTCAGCCACGGCTTGGGCGTGTACCAGTGGCCGCCCTCCTTCAGGTACGCCTCGTAGGCGTCGAGGCGGAACATGTAGTCCCGGAAGGACACGTCCTCGATGACCGCGTCGGCGCGGACGTCCTTCAGGTCGCACAGCAGCCTGGTCCGGTTCGGCGGCGTCGTGTTGTAGGTGGCGCCGACCTCCAGCTTGTACCGCCAGCCGGAGTTGTCCGGGGTGCGCAGCATCTCGCCGGCGTGGACCTGGAACCGGCCGTCGGCCAGTACCTTCTCCGAGTCGGCGAGGTACTGCTCGACCGTGCTGTAGAAGAGGCTGAAGATGACGGCCCGCTTGGGCGCCGGGATCAGTTTGACGGTGGCGCGGACGATGATGCCGACCTGGCCGCCGCCCGACAGTGCCGCGTTGAACAGTTCCGAGCGCTGGGAGGCGCTGGCGGTGACGAGCCTGCCGTCGCCGGTGACGATGTCGATCGACTGGACCGTGTCGCACAGCAGGCCGTATTTCTGCACGGTGCCGCCGATGCCGCCGATGCTGATGGTGCCGCCGACGGAGATGTACAGGTAGTCGGGCAGGGCCGGCGGGGTCTTGCCCGTCTTGAGGGCGGCGTCGGTCAGCTGGCCCCAGGTCACCCCGGCCTCGACGACCGCGGTGTCGCTGCCGATCGAGATGATCTTCGACATGCCCTTGGCGTCGATGGAGATGCCGCCGGGGACGCGCGCCTGGCCGTAGACCGAGTGGGACTCGATGTCGTTGCCGGTGCCGCCCTGGCCGTTGACGGCGACCTTGATGTTGTTCGTACGGGCGTAGTCGACGATCTTGACGATGTCGTCGATGCCGCCGGGACGCAGCACCGCCCACGGCTTGCTCGGGGCGCCGTCGAAGAGGTGTCCGAAGTCGTTGGCGAAGGCGTCGACCACGCCCGGGGTCGTCTCCAGGGTGCCGGCCAGTCCCGGCACGGGGACGACGTCGGAGGTGCCGGCGGCCTCGGCGGCCGTCGCCCAGGTCTGGGACACGGCGTTCCAGCCGACGACCGCGACGGCCGTGGTCGCGATCCCGCCCAGGACCCGGCGGCGGGACGGCTCGGCGGCGGTGCCCGCGGCAGTTCTGTGGGTGCTGCTCATCGTGCGTCTCCTACTGGTGAGGTACCGGCTTGGTGCTGCGCACCCGGGAAGCGAGCTGGTACTCGCTCAGGTCGAGGCGCTTGGTCCCGCGACGGAAGCGCCAGGTGTAGGTCGGGAAGATCGATGTGTTGCGGCCGTTCGCGTCGAGGTACCAGCTCTTGCAGCCGCCCGACATCCAGACGGTGCCCTCGAGGTGCTGGTCGAGTGTGCGGTTGTAGGCGTCCTGCGCCTCCTGGCGGACCTCGATGCTGGCCAGGCCGCGCTTTTCCACCTGCTTCAGCGAGTCGACGACGTACTGGACCTGCGCCTCGATCATCACGGTCTGCGAGGAGTGCCCCAGTGCCGTGTTCGGGCCCAGCAGCATGAAGAGGTTCGGGAAGCCGGCGATGGTGGTGCCCCGGTGGGCGGCCATGCCGTCCTGCCAGGCCTGGCGCAGCTGGAGGCCGCCCCTGCCCCAGATCCGGCGGGCGACGGGGCGGTCGGTGGCCTGGAAGCCGGTGCCCAGGATGATGGTGTCGACCTCGCGCTCGACGCCGTCGCTGCCGACGATCGACTTGGGGCGGACCTCGGCGATGCCGTCGGTGACGATGTCCACGTTGGGCTGCTGGATCGCCGGGTACCAGGTGTTGGAGAACAGCAGGCGCTTGCACGCCACCAGGTAGTCGGGTGTCAGCTTGGCGCGCAGTGCCTGGTCGGGGACCGACTTGGCCAGGTGGTCGCTCGCCATCTTCTGGACCTTCTCGGCGAGCTTGGGGCGCTTCCAGAAGAAGGCCAGGATCTCCCGGCCCCACATGTTGAAGCCCCGCCGGAACTGCTGGTAGCCGGGCAGTGAGCGGAGCATCTTGGTGTGCAGCTCGCTGTTGGCCTTGTCGGGCTTGGGGCCGATCCACGGGGGCGTGCGCTGGTACAGGTCCAGCTGCCCGACCTCGGGCTGGATCTTGGGGACGAACTGGATGGCGGAGGCGCCGGTGCCGATGACGGCGACGCGGCGGCCGGCCAGGTCGTGGTCGTGGTCCCAGTTCGAGGAGTGGAAGATCTTGCCCTCGAAGTCCGCCAGCCCCTTGATGTCGGGTACGGCCGCCTCGCTGAGGTAGCCGGTGCCGGTGACCAGGAACTGGGCGGTGTAGTGGCCCTGCGAGGTCTCGATCTTCCAGTGCCGCTCGTCCTCGTCCCAGCGGGCGGCCTCCAGTTCGTGCCCGAACCGGATGTGGGGGCGTACGCCGAAGCGGTCGGCCGTGTCGCGCAGGTAGGCGTACAGCTCGTCGCGTGAGGCGAACGTCGACTTCCAGTTCGGGTTGCGGGCGAAGGAGAACGAGTAGAGGTGGGACATGACGTCGCACGCACAACCCGGATAGCTGTTGTCGCGCCAGGTGCCGCCGACCTCGTCGGCCCGCTCGAACACCAGGAAGTCGTCGATGCCCGACTGCAGCAGTCGGATGGCGGTGCCCAGGCCCGAGAAGCCGGTGCCGATGACCGCGACCCGCAGGTGCCGGGTCGGTCCGCCGCCACCGGGATGCGTCTCGGTGCCTGTACGTGCTCCGCCGTCCTTGGCCGGCTCAAGAATGCTCGTCACGTCGGCCTCCTCAGCGGCGCGTGATGGTGACGCGGAAGTTGTTGAAGAACTTGTCCTCGAGCGTGTACGCGAAGATGTCGAGGTAGCGCTCGAAGCGCGAGACGACCTCTTCGCCCTCCATGGCCACGGCCTCGTCCCGGCGTTCGGCCAGCAGGACCAGCCAGGCGCGGCAGGCCATCGCGAAGGACTCGCGCTCGTTGACGATCTCGTCGATCTCGAAGAGGCCCTCGGCGGCGGCGGACAGCTCGCTCAGGTGGGGGATGTGGCAGCCCTCGAACTCGGAGCGCTGGAGGAACTTCAGGTCGTCGAGGAGGGCGCGGTTCATCGGCAGCGCCTCGGCGGTCATGGTGTGCAGCACGAACTTCGCGCCCGGGTTGAGGGCGTTCGCGACCTGCTGGAAGAAGTACCGGTAGCGCTTGGTGCGCTCCTTCGGCGGCAGGTTGGAGGAGACGAAGTGCTCCAGGGCGTTGATGCAGAACGCGGCGTCGTACTTCTCGCTGTCGTCGGCGACCTTGTAGTCCGCCCAGCTCTGGACCAGCGTGGTGATCCGCGGGTTGTTCAGGCCGTCGATGAAGGCTTCCTGGGTGCGGGACAGGGTCAGGCCGACGGCCTGCTCGGCGCCGTGCACGGTGGTGAGGCGGTTGAGCATGGTGCCCCAGCCGCAGCCGATGTCCAGGACGCGCTTGGCGCCGCCGGCCGCCACGTTCGCGAGCTGGGCGAACGTGTCGAGCTTGCGCTCCTGCGCCTCGTCCAGGGTGGCGACCAGGTCCTCGCCGTCCTCCCAGTAGCCGCCCGAATACATCATCGTGGGGCCCAGCAGGAGCCGGTAGAAATCGTTGCTGACCTCGTAGTGGTGCCTGATCGCATCGACCTCGGGGTCCACCGACTTGGGGGCGACCGTTGTCATCCTGATCCTCTTTCCTGCGTGTCCGGCGGGCCGTGTTTCCGAATTCGCGACCGAGAAAACCCGATGCCCCGCAAGGTGTGCGCAAGAAGGCCGGGAATCAGGATCCGGGGCGGTGTTGCGCCTTCCTTGCGGGGGCGGAGCTTTTATCACTCTCGAAAACCAGACACGCACTGCCGAGTTGCATTGCCGAGAGAGGACCGACCCCATGTCGCTGCCCACCATCGAAGAACTGGCGAGCCAGCTCGAGGCCGTCTCGGGTGCCGCGGAGGTCAGCCCCGACACCCCGCTCCAGCACATTGCGGACGTCGACTCGCTGGACCTGATGGAGTGGCTGTACGGATTCCAGAACCAGTACCCGCACATCCCGGCCGACGAGTCCCTCTTCGCGGACCTCGACGACACCACCACGCTGCGTGACGTCTACGCGAAGATCGTCGACCTCGTCCCGGCTCAGGCGTAGCGGGGGGGGGGTGACGTGACCGGCTTCGACATCACCGGGTGGGGCATGTCCGTACCCGAACGCATCGTCACCAGCGCTGAACTCGCGGCGCGTTTCGGCGTCGACGAGCACTGGGTGGTCAGCCGCTGCGGGATCCGCGAGCGGCGGGCGGTCGACCCGGGGCAGACCACCGCCTCCCTGGCGGTCGAGGCCGGCCGGCGTGCGCTGGAGAAGGCCGGGCTGACCGGCGCCGACATCGCCCACCTCATCGTCGCGACCGCCACGCCCGAGCAGCCGTCCCCGGCGACGTCCGCGTTCGTCCACCACGAACTGGGCATCTCGGGGAGCGCGCACGACGTCAACTCCGAGTGCGCGGGGTTCGTCTACGGGTTGGTGTCGGCGATGGCGCTGATCGCCATCGATCCCCGGCCGATCCTGCTGATCGGCTCCGACACCCACACCCTGACGGCCAATCCGGCCGATCGTGACCTGTCCATCCTCGTCGGCGACGGTGCGGGTGCGGTCGTCCTGCAGCCGGGCGCTGAGAACCGGGTCAAGGCGTGGAACCTGGGCGCCGACGGTGCCTGCACCGGCTCGCTCAAGGTGCTCGCCGGCGGCAGCCGGATGCCGACCACCCAGGAGACGCTGGACGCGGGCCTGCACTACGCGCAGATCAACGGCAACGAGATCTACCTCAACGCCGTCCGTTACACCGTCCGTACGGTGCGCGAGACGCTGGAGAGCGCCAAAGTGGATGCGGCCGATGTGGACCATGTTGTTCCGCACCAGGCCAACATCCGGATCATCAACTCGATCCTGTCGCACACCGGCCTGCGGCAGGAGGCTCTGATCACCAACCTCCAGAAGTACGGCAACACGGCTTCGGCGTCGATCCCGATCGCGCTGACCGAGGCCCTGGAGGAGGGCCGTATCAAGGCCGGTGACAAGGTCCTGCTGGCGGGCTTCGGAGCCGGTATGACCTGGGGTTCGATCCTGATGGAATGGGGCGGTGTCGCGGCATGAGCAAGAACAGTGCGGGGCAGCGGCCCGAGTCCCCCGTCGCGCTCGTGACCGGCGCCTCGGGCGGTCTGGGCCAGGCCCTGGCGCTCGAACTCGATGCGCTGGGCTGCCGGGTCGCGGTCCACTACAACAGTGCCCGCGAGGCTGCCGAGGCCGTCCGGGAGAAGCTGGTGAACCCGTCGGTGCTGGTCACCGGGGACGTCGGTTCGTGGGAGGCCACCCAGGCCCTCCACGAGGCGATATCCGCCGAGCTCGGCCCGGTGGACGTCCTCGTCAACAACGGGGCGATCCGCAAGGACAGCCTGATGGCGATGCAGAACCCGGCGGACTGGGCGCAGGTCATCCAGACCAATCTGATCGGGTCGTTCCACACCGCCCGGGTGTCGGTGCCGCACATGCTGCGCCGGCGGTGGGGCCGGGTGATCAACGTCGTGTCCCCGTCGGGCATCATCGCGACGGCCGGCCAGACGGCGTACTCGGCGTCCAAGGCGGGTCTGATCGGCTTCACCCGTACGCTCGCGTCCGAGTGCGGCCGGCGGGGGGTGACGGTGAACGCGCTGTCCCCCGGGTTCATGATCACGGGTATGACGAACACCCTCCCGGACCGGGTCGTCGAGGGCATGGAGGGCAAGGCCCCCATCCCCCGTTTCGTCACGGTCGAGGAGGTCGCGCGCAGCGCCCGTCTCTTCCTCGAGCAGGACTGCATGACGGGCCAGGTCATCAGCATCGACAGTGGCGTGTCCATCACCTGACCCCCGGCCTTTCCCCTCCCCCGGCCCCGGCCTCCCACCCCCAGGGGAGGCCGGGGCCGCTCGTCGTGCCCCCGGGGGCGGCCGCCTGGACCGGGCGCGGGGGGAGGAGGATGGGGGGCCGGCCAGGGGCCGGAGGTGCCCGAAGGCCGCCGCGGGGTTCGCGGCGGCCTTCGGCGTGTGCGGGGTCAGGCGGCGGGGAACGAGGTGACGGGGCGGGTGACGGGGTGGGTGACGCAGCCGTGGTCGACCAGGGAGCACGGGCGGGGGGCCGAGGCGCGGTGGTCGATCTCGAAGACGCCCATCAGCAGCGGGTCCAGGCGGGCCGCGGAGCGCGGAGCGAACGACCGGGGTTCCGGTGTGCGCAGCAGTTCCAGGTAGGCCGCCTCCGTCTCCGGTGCCGGGTCGATCCCCAGCTCTTCCGCCAGTACCTCGCGCAGCTGCTGGTAGCTGCGTAGTGCCTCGGCCCGGTTGCCGGCCCGGGTGTGGGCCGCCATCCGGCAGCGGTAGGCGCTTTCCCGGAAGGGGGCCCGGCGGACCGCCTCCTCCGCGTAGCGCAGGGCGTGGTGCTCGTCGCCGAGGGCGGAGGAGGACAGGCTCGCGGTCTCCAGTGCCTTCAGGCGCAGCTCTTCGAGCTGTTCGCGCATCGCGTTGACCCACTCGCCCTCGTGCGAGGGCAGGAAGGATCCGCGCAGGTTGGACACGGCGCCGGCCGCGAGCTGCTGCGCCACGGCGTAGGCGCCCTCCGCGTACGCTTCCGCGGCCTCGGTGACGGCGGTTTCCGCGCACTCCACGTCCACGGCCGCGTCCTGCGGCAGCCGCAGGAGGTAGCGGCCGCCCTGGGCGACCAGCGGGGTCACTCCCGGCTGGTCCTGTGGTGTGGTGACGAAGGTGCGTACGCGGCTCACGAGGCTGCGCAGCGCGGAGGCCCAGGTGTCGGGCAGTCCTTCGGGCCATATGGTCTCGGCCAGTTGGTCACGGTCGGTACCGCCGGTCCGCTCGAGGAGCAGGCGGGCGAAGGCCACCTGCGCCTGGGCGCTCGACAGGTGTTGCGGCGCTGCTCCGTCCGGCTCGATCGTGACAAGACCTATGAGTCTGATCAGCACTATGCACTCTCCGAAACGGTCGGCTTCCGGCCGTGTCCCCCTAGCTCGTGCGATTCAGAGGATACCGGCGGGTCGTCTCCGCATGTCAACAGCGGTCGGTAAAACATTCCTTCGCGAATGAAAGCCGAGGTCCGGGCATTGTCGTTCGCTTTTCGAGTACGGCTATGGCCTTCCTCTTGCGCCGCTATTGCGCCCCCCGAGTCTTAATGGAATTCCACTAGAGCCCCGCCGGAACAACGGCAGAGCGCCGATGGAGTTCCGGGTCAGCCGGACGATCGCGACGAGGAGAAGCACGTGAACGCATCCGCCGCCTGGAGCCGACTCGAGCCGAAGCTGGCCTACTTCCGCGACCGCGTCCGGTCGCTGGAGTACGAGCCCAACCGCAAGAACAGCTTCGTCGCCTACACCGTCGAGCGGGATTCGGCGTACGCGGACCAGGACGGGCGGCGCCTGCTGATGATGTCGGGCTACAGCTACCTCGGTCTGGCCGGTGACGAGCGCGTCGTCTCGGCTGCGAAGGCCGCCGTCGACCGCTACGGCACCGGCAACCACGGGGTGCGGGCGCTGGCGGGTTCGACGCCGCTGCACGAGGAACTGGAGGTCGAGGTCGCCAAGTTCGCGGGGCGTGATCAGGCCCTGGTGTTCGGTTCGGGCTATGCGGCGAACGTGGGCACGGTCGGTGCGATCGTCGGCCCGGGCGACACGGTGTTCATCGACAAGTACGACCACGCGAGCATCGTCGACGGGTGCAAGCTCTCCGGTGCCACCGTCACCCGTTTCCGCCACAACGACGTCGCCCACCTGGAGCGGCGGCTGGCCGCCGCCCCCGACACCGGTGTCCGTCTGGTCATCGTCGACAGCGTCTACTCGATGGACGGTGACATCGCCCCGCTGGTCGAGCTGCGCAAGGTCTGCGACGCGCACAACGCGCTGCTGATGGTCGACGAGGCGCACGCGCTGGGTGTCATCGGCGCCACCGGCAAGGGCATCGAGGAGCACTTCGACTACGAGGTGAAGGTCGACGTCAAGCTCGGCACCCTCTCCAAGGCCATCCCCTCCATGGGCGGTTGGGTCGCCGGCTCCGCCGAGTTGATCCACCACCTCAAGTACGCGGCCCGCCCGTTCCTCTTCTCCGCCGCGCTCGGGCCCGCCCAGAGCGCCGCGGCGCTGGAGTCCCTGCGGATCCTGCAGCGTGAGCCGGAGCGTGTGGAGTTCATCCAGGGCGAGTCCGCGCGCTTCCGGTCCATCCTGCACGAGGCGGGCATGAGCACCGTCGACAGTGAGACCGCCGTCGTCCCGGTCGTCGCCGGGTCCGACATCGCCGCCTACGACTACGCCACCGTGTGCCGCAAGAACGGTGTCATCGGCCTGCCCGTGGTCACTCCGGCCGTCCCCAACGACCTGGCCCGGCTACGGATCGCGATCACCGCGGCCCACACCAAGGCCGACATCGACTTCGCCGCCGAGGCCTTCATCAAGTCGGCGCGCGAGTGCCGCATCATCTGACCCCCCTTTTTTTCACGACGACCGCTCTTACGCCTTAGGGAGCAGACATGCCTGGACCGTCCAGGGGCAGTTCGGCGCTTGCGCCCGTAGCCATCACCGGCATGGGTGTGGTCACCCCCGGCGGGTGCACCCCGGACGAGCTGTGGGACACGCTGTGGGCCGGCCGGTCCACCGCCGCCGAGCTCACCCACTTCGACCTCAGCCGCCACCGGGTACGGATCGGCTGCCGCGTCCGCGGCCTGGAGGGCCTGGCCGGGCTCGTCCCGGCCAAGGAGGCCCGCCGGATGGACCCCTTCGCCCACTACGGGACGGCCGCTGCGCTGGCCGCCCACCGCGACGCGGGATCTCCCACCGCCGAGGCCGGGCGCACCGCCATCGTGGTGGGCAATGCCGTCGGCGGCCGGGCCAGCAGCGACCTGGAGTCCGCCCACTTCACCGAGGGCGGCCCGGCCCGGGTCAATCCGCTGATGCCGCTGATGACCATGCCCAATGCGGCCGCCGCCCACATCGCCATCCGGCTCGGCTGGACCGGTCCTGCACTCACCGTCGCCAACACGTGTGCCAGCGGCGCCGATGCGATCGGGCACGCGCTGATGCTGCTGCAGACCGGCCGCGCCGATCTCGTCATCGCCGGCGGCGCGGAGCACACCCTCACCCCGGTCACCCTGGCCGGCTTCGGCAACCTCAACGCGGTCTCGTTCCGCAACGAGGACCCGGAGCACGCCTCGCGCCCCTTCGACAAGGACCGCGACGGCTTCGTGATGGGCGAGGGCGCGGGGTTCGTCGTCCTGGAACGGCTGGAGGACGCGCGGGCGCGGGGGGCCAGGACGTACGGCCTGGTCGCCGGGTACGCCGCCACCGCCGACGCCCACCACCTCGCCATGCCGCTGCCCGACGGCGCGGGAGCCGCGGCGGCCATGGCCTCGGCCATCGCCGACGCCGGCCTCGACCCGTCCGACATCGTCCACGTCAATGCCCACGGCACCTCGACCCCGCACAACGACCGGTCCGAGGCCGCCGCCCTCACCAAGGTGTTCGGCACCGCCCAGCCGCCGGTCACCGCACCGAAGTCGGTCATCGGGCACCTGATCGGCGCCGCCGGAGCCGTGGAGCTCATCGCGACCGTGCAGGCCATGCGGCACTGCGAGGTACCGCCCACCGCCAACCACGAACAGCTGGAGCCAGGAATGGACATCGACGTCGTCCACGGCACACCCCGTGCCGTGCGCTCGGGCCCCGCGATCACGAACTCCTTCGGGTTCGGCGGCCACAACTCCTGCGTGGTGGTGGTGCCGGTATGACGCTGCTGTCCCTGCCCTCCCCCGTCCGCACGCTCACCGTCACCGAAGGCGAGATCACCGACTACCGCGGCGCCGCCCGGCGGGGGCTGCCCACCGCCCGGCCCGGCCGGGCCTCGCCCGTGCACACCTTCGTCCTCGCCCACGCGGTGGCCGAGCAGACCGTCGCCGCGCTGACGGCCGCCGAGCCCGGACCGGTCTCCGTGGTCCACCTCGGTCAGGACATCCGCACCGTGCGGCCGGTCAGGCCGGGCGAGCAGGTGAGCGTACGGCTGGAGGTGGCCGGTATCCGCAAGGAGCCGCGTGGCGCCCGTATCGCCCTGCGGGTCCGCCTCGTCGGTGAGGACGGCCCCGAGCCGTTCGCGGAACTGGCCATCTCCGCCCTGCTGGTCGGTGCGACGCTGCTGGAGCCGTTCGGCGACATCGCGGGCGGCCCCGCCGCCCCCACCCCGCTGGGGGCGGGCGAGGCGCAGAGCGCGGTGCACGAGCTGACCGGCGACTGGATCAGTACGTACGCCCACGCGTCCGGCGACCTGAACCCCATCCACCTCGACGAGCAGGCGGCCCGCGGGGCGGGCTTCGACACCGTCATCGCGCACGGCATGAGCGTGGTCGCCCTCGCGGTGGAGGAGGCCGTGGACCGCTTCGCGGGCGGCGACTGCGCCAAGGTGCGCGGTCTCGGCTGCCGCTTCTCGGCTCCCGTACCGCCCGGCGTCCCGCTGGAGATCACCCTGCAGCCCGATGCCGAGGCCCGCGTGGTCCGCTTCAGCTGCAAGACGCCGAAGGGCGCGGCCGTCAAGAGCGGCTGGATCGCATTCGAGCGGCCGGCCGCGGCGCAGGCGGGTGAGCTGCCGTGACCACCACCCAGGCCACCCCGGGCATCCCGGCCGCCCCGGTCGTCGAACTCGGCCTCCTCGGCGGGTTCCTGACCCAGGTCCGCGACCGCCCGCACGCCACGGCGCTCGTCTTCAACGGGGACGAGACCAGCTACCGGGAGCTGTACGAGCTCGCCGGACGGGAACGGGACCGCCTCACGCTCCTGGAGCTGGCCCCCGGAGTCCCGGTCGGTGTCCTGGCCGACAAGTCACCGGCCGCCGTGGCCCTCGTCCTGGGCTGCCTGCTGGCCCGCCGGCCGCTGCTGCTGCCGTCCCCGGCCCTCGCCGACACGCTTCTGGCCGATCTCTTCGCCCAGGCCGGCTGCGCCCACGTCCTCGCCCCCGGCGGCGAGGCCGCCCGGGTCGCACCCAACCCGGACGTCGCCGCCCAGCCGCTGCCGGCCGACGAGGCCGCGGACGTGGCCTTCATGCTCACCACCTCCGGCTCCACCAGCCTGCCCAAGATCGTCCCGATCGGCCTGGACGCCGTGGACCGGTTCACCCGGTGGGCCGGCAACGCCTTCGAGATCGGCCCCGACCGGACCGTCCTGAACTACGCCCCCCTCAACTTCGACCTGTGCCTCCTCGACGTGTGGACCACCCTGGCCCGCGGCGGCCGCGTGATCCTGGTCGACCCGGCGCTGGCCGCCCACGGACGCCACCTGCGCGACCTGGTCCAGCGCCACGCAGTGCACGTGGTGCAGGCCGTCCCGATGGCCTTCGGGCTGCTCCAGGACGCTGCCGACAAGAGTGGCGACGTCTTCCCCGGCGTCGAGCACGTCATGTTCACCGGCGACGCCATCCCCGACCGCACCTTCGCCGCCCTGCCCACCCTCTTCCCCAAGGCCCGCATCCACAACATCTACGGCTGTACGGAGACCAACGACAGCTTCGTCCACGAGGTCGAGCCCGCCGGGATCACGGCCGCCGCCTTCCCGCCCGTTCCCATCGGCCGCCCGCTGCCCGGCGTGCGCGCCCTGGTCCTGGACCCCGACACCCGTGCCCTCGTCGAAGGGCCCGGCAGCGGAGAGCTATTCGTCTCCACGCCCTTCCAGACCCGCGGCTACCTCGACCGGACCCGGCACGCCGACAAGTTCACCGCTCATCCGCTGGGCCTGGACGACCGGCGCTGGTTCCGCACCGGCGACCTCGTTCGGCGCGACGCGGCCGGCACCCTGCACCTGACCGGACGCACCGACTTCCAGGTCAAGGTCCGCGGAGTCGCCGTCAACACGGCCGAGATCGAACGGGTCCTGCAGGAACACCCCGCCGTACTGGAAGCGGGCGTCGCGGCCCTGCCCGACCCGATCGCCGGCAAGCGGCTCGTCGCCGCCGTCCACCGCGCCCCCGGCGCCACCCTGACCGGCCTGCAACTGCGCACGCACTGCGCCCGGCACCTGCCCAGGGCCGCGGTCCCCCACCAGCTCACCCTGACCGACACCCCGCTGCCCAAGACCGCCACCGGAAAGGTCGACCGCAAGGCGCTCGACCGGCTCGACCGGCCCGACTCCCCCACAGCCACGCCCGCACCCGCCACGACACCTGTCGTCACACCTCTCGCCGAAGGAATCCCGTCATGAGCAACATCGACACCATCAAGAACTTCGTCATCACCGAGTTCCTCCCGGGCAGCGCGGCCGCCGAACTCGCCGTCGACCACGACCTGCTCAACGACGGGGTCATCGACAGCCTGGGCGTCCTGAAGCTGATCGCCTGGGTCGAGGACCGCTTCGAGCTCGCCATCGGCGACGCCGACCTGGACCCCAACAACTTCCGCAGCGTCGAGGCGATCGACACCTTCATCGCGGAGGCCCGCCGCACGGCGGCCGCGTAGAACCACCCACCACCACCCCGACGTCAGACGAGACGGAGAGCGACCGTGCACGACGCACTCACCGGCCTGCTGGAACAGCGGGCCCCGGTCAGCCGGGAGACCTGGCGGTCCTGGTGGGACCAGCTCGGCGACGGCCGGCTGGACAAGGCCGAGGTCCTCGCCCTGCTGGCCTCCCTGACCAGCCGGCTACCGGACCACCAGACCCTGCGCCACCTGCTGGATTCGCTCGCCGAGCGCCGGCCGGCCGCGACGGTGACCACCTCCTGGGAGGGCACCGTGAACGTCGTCGGCACCGGCGGCGGGCCCCGGACCTTCAACATCTCCACCGCCTCCGCCTTCGTCGCCGCGGCCGCGGGGGTCAAGGTCGTCAAGACCGGGTCCAGGGCCTACACCAGCTCGCTGGGCTCCGTCGACCTGCTGGAACGGCTCGGTGTCCGTCTCACCTCCTCCTACGCCCAGACCGAGGACACCCTCGCCGCCCACGGGATCGCCTTCGCCGGACCCTTCGTCTACCCGGCGCAGCTGACCCGGCTGGCCCGGACGGTGGCCCCGTACGCCATGAAGCCCTTCGGCCGCTTCCTGAACGCGCTGGGCCCCTTCCTCGCCGACCTGCCCGTGGCCGCCCAGGTCACCGGGGTCTCGGCGGCAGCCCCCCTCGACACCCTGCGCCGGCTCGCCGCGACCACGACGACCCGCCGGATCTGGCTGACCGCGAACGACACCGGCGCGGACGAGCTGCTGCCCTTCGCCACCAACACCGTCCACGGGGAACACTCCCTGCCCCGGGTCATCCGGCCGGGCGAACTCACCCCGGGCGACGGCTCCTTCGCGGACCTGCGGCCGGCCCCCGACCCCGGCGCGGCCGTCGACCACTTCCTGTCCGTCCTGGCCGGCACGGCGGGCCGGGTGGCCACCCACACGGTCTGCCTGGGCGCGGCCGCCCTGGTGGTGGCCTGCGGCGTCCGCCGGGACTGGCCCTCCGCGGTCGCCCTCGCCGAGGGCGCGGTCCGCTCCGGCGAGGCCCACGACCTCGCGCGGCGCCTTGCGTCGGCGTCGGCCCCCCGCACACCGGCGGTGGCCCGTGCCTAGGCCTGCGGCGCTGACCGGGCGCACCCCGGCCACGGCCCGAACCAGCGGCCCGCCACCGGCGGCGGCCGCGCAGTGGGCGGGGACCTGGGCGGCCCCGACCTTGGCGGCCCGCCCCGCCCAGGCGTCGCCGGCCGGCGGCCCCGCACCCTTCTTTGCGACCCGGCGGCCCGGCGCTACCCCGGGGCTGGCCCTGTTCCTCAATGCGGGCGACCCGCCGCTGCCCCTCCTGCGGGACCTGGTCCTGATGCTCGACGAGGAGGGCGTGGACTGCCTGGAGTTGGCGGTCCCGTTCCCCGACTCGGTCACCGACGGCCCCGTCGTGCGGCGCTCGGCGCGCCGGGCGCTGGAGGGCGGCGGCGCCGGCCTGGACGACGTACTCGCCTTCATCGCGGGTGTTCGGCCGCACCTGGCGCACCTGCGGATCGCCCTGCTCGCCGACTGGAGCCACTCGCTCAAGGGCCGGGACCTCGCGGCCGCCACCCGCGAGATCGCCTCGGCGGGCGCGGACGGGCTCCTCGTCCACGCGCTGCCCCCGCGGCTGCGCGAGGCGCACCTGGAATCGGCGCGGGCGGCCGGGCTGCCGGTCGTCACCACCTGTTACGCCAGCAGCCCGGCGGACACCCGGGCGCAGGCCGCCGCCCAGGCCCGCGCCTACCTCTATCTCGTCGCCCACTACGGGCGCAGCGGGACCGCACCGGCCGCCGGCCATGCCGCGCTGGCGCAGACCGTCGCGGGCCTGCGGGCGCACACGACGTCCCCGATAGCCGTCGGCTTCGGGGTCAGCACACGGCAGGACGTGGAGGCCGTCGGGGCCGCCGGCGCGGACGCCGCGATCATCGGCTCCGCCGCGGTGGCCGCCGTGGAGCGGGCGCAGGAGGGCGGCCGGGATGTGACCGGCGCCTTCCGCGAGTTCGTCCGCTCGGTCCTGCCCGCAGCACCGCACTGACCTTCCCTGCCAGCGGAAGTGGGCTCCACCCCTCAGCAGCACCATCCGTGCACCACCTCACACCGGGAGACTGCCATGATCGTTCGTGACATCGAGTCCGTGAAGACCGTCGAGTGGGGCAACGGCCTCAGCCGCCGCTTCCTCCTGGCCGAGGACGGCCTGGGCTACTCGCTCACCGACACCACCGTCCTGGCCGGCACCAAGTCCCGCCTGGAGTACGTCAACCACCTGGAAGCCTGCTACTGCATCGAGGGCTCCGGCGAGGTCATCGAGCTCGACGGCACCTCGCACGAGATAGTCCCGGGCCGGATGTACGCCCTCGACCAGCACGACGCCCACTTCCTCGTCGCCAGCCCGCACGAGGACCTGCGCCTGGTCTGCGTGTTCTCGCCGGCGCTGCGCGGCGACGAGGTCCACAGCCTCGACGCCCACAGCTCCTCCGCCTACTGAGGCGCGCCTCGCGCGCGCACCGCTCGTCCGAACCGTCAGCCGAATCAACAAAGGGGTCCCTCGTGATCCGTTGGAACGCCGACCAGGCAGATCTGCGCGAAGGCCTGGAGTCGTGGGGAGACGCACTCAGCGCAGACCACATCGAACTCGACGAGCAGTCCGCCTTCTCGCAGGACAAGTGGAAGCTCGTGCAGAAGACCGGGATCCTGTCGCTGCCCTTCGACGAGGACTACGGAGGCCTCGGGCAGTCGCTCCTGACCACCATGTACGTGTTGGAGGGCCTCGGCGAGTACAACCGTGACTCGGGCCTGAGCTTCTCGGTCACCACGTCCCTGTGCTCCACCGGAATCCCGCTCCAGCAGTTCGGCACCGTGGAGCAGAAGGAGCGCTGGCTGCCGCGGATCTGCTCGGGCGAGGCGATCGGCGCCCACGCGATCACCGAGGCCGAGGGCGGCTCGGACGCCATGGCGATGACCACCCGGGCCGTGCGTGACGGGGACGACTTCGTCATCAACGGCAGCAAGGCCTTCGTCAGCAACGGACCGGTCGCGGACGTGATCGTGGTCTACGCCCGGACCCACCCGGACGGGGGCCCGCTGGGGACGACGGCGTTCCTGGTGGACCGCGACAGCCCCGGGCTGAGCGCCGGCAGGCCCGTCAAGAAGATGGGGCTGCGGACCTCTCCGCTGAGCGAACTGTTCTTCGACGATGTACGGGTGCCCAGGAGCGCGGTGCTCGGCAGGGTCGGAGGCGGGTTCCTGGTTCTGGACCACGTGATGAAACGGGAGATCCTCTTCTCCTTCATCGTCAACGTGGGCGAGATGCAGCACCGGCTGGAGCGGTGTGTCGACTACGCGAAGACGCGCAAGTCCTTCGGAAAGGCGATCGGTTCGTACCAGACGATCGCCAACAAGATCGTCGACACGAAGATCCAGCTGGAGACCGCCCGCAAGTGGCTCTACGACACCGGGGAGAAGCTGGAGGCGGGCGAGAACGTCACCGTGGACCTGGCCATCGCCAAGCTCGTCACGAGCGAGAGCAACCTGGCCACCAGCATCACCGCCGTGCAGATCTTCGGCGGCCACGGCTACATGTCGGAGTTCGGCCTGGAGCAGGACGTGCGCAACGCGCTGGGCGGCACGATCTACTCGGGGACGAACGAGATCCAGTACAACCGCATCGCCTCGATGCTGGGGCTGGGGCTGGGCAAGTGAGCACCGTGCGCCCGCTGTCCCAGACGCTGCTGAAGGTCTGCGGGGCCACGCAACCCCGCGACATCGAGGCGGCGGCGGCCGCCGGGGCGGACTGCGTCGGGCTCTGGCACGGCGTACCCGGCGGCCCGTCGGAACTCGCTCTGGACGGGCTCGCCGCCCTTGTGGCGGCGGCCCGGCCGGCCGGGCTCCTGCCGGTCCTGGTGACGTTCTTGGCCGACCCCGGCGAACTGGACCGGATCGTGCGGGGCACCGGTGTCGCCTGGGTCCAGCTCCACGCCTACCAGCCGCCGGCCGTCGTACGGGCGCTGCGCGAGGCGCTGCCGGCGGAGGTCGGCCTCGTCAAGGTGCTGCACGTCGACGAGGGGGGCGGCTGTGTGGAGCGCCCGCTGATCGGTGCGTACGAGCGGGCGGGCACCGATCTCTTCCTCCTCGACACCGCCACCGGGGACGGCCGGATCGGCAGTACCGGCGCCTGCCTGGATCCGGTCCGTCTCACGGCGCTGCTGCCCCGGCTCACCCGTCCCTTCCTCCTGGCCGGCGGTCTGACCCCGGCCAACCGCCCCGCCTACGAGGCGGTCGTCGGCCACAGCGGATTCCGCGGCATCGACGTGGACACGGCGGCGCGCGACCGGGCGACGGGCCGCTTCGGCGTCCCGGAGATCGCCGCCCTGGCCCGTGCCTGGCGCACCGGCACCCCCCGCACCGCCGGCACCTCCCGCACTACCGGCACCTCCCGCACTACCGGCATCTCTCGCACCACCGGCACCTCTCGCGCCGCCGGCACCGACCTCCCCGCCGGCACCGCCGGCGCTGCCGTCCCCGACCTTCCCCGACTGGAGCTCTCGCGATGACGAAGCAGAACCGGAACGGCTTCCCTTTTCTCGAGGCCCTCCTGGCCTGTGCGACCCCCGTGGTGATGGAGGTGAAACGGCGCGACGCCCACGGCTACGACATGCTCGGCGGCCGGACCCCCGCCGCGCTCGTGGAGGCGTACGAAACGGCGGGCGCCCCGTGCATCTCGGTGGTGACGGGCCGCTGGTTCGGCGGCTCGCCCGCGCTGCTGCGGGACGTGGCCGCCCTGAGCGGCCTTCCGCTCCTGCAGAAGGACTTCATCACCAGGAAGGACCAGGTCCGCACGGCGAAGGAGCTCGGGGCCTCGGCGGTGCTGCTGACGGCGGCGCTGCTCCCGGCGTCGAGCATGCGGACCCTGGTGACGGAGTGCCTGCTGGCCGGGCTCACCCCGTTCGTGGAGATCACGACGGAGGCCGAACTCGAAACGGTCCACCACCCCGAGGAGTGTGTGATCGCGGTCAACAACAAGGACATCAGGACCCGCGAGCGGGGCGCCGGCGACCTGGGCCGCTCCCTGGACCTGCTCCCGGCCCTGCGCGCGGCCGGCGCGGCCTGCCCGGTGAGCGCGAGCGGCATCGACGGCCCGGCGAGCGCCGCCCGCCTCCTCGACGCCGGCTTCGGCGGACTGCTGGTGGGCACCTCGCTGCTGCGCACGGGATCCCCCGTCGAGTGGGTGGACGCGATGGCGGGCGCCCGGAAGGGGCTGGCGCTGCGATGAACTCCCTTGCGGGCGGCGCACGCCCCCACACGCTGAACGCCGCGGGCATCCCCCTGTCGGGGCTCTGGGCACTGCCCGCGGGCGGGGAGGTCCGCTCCACGATCCTGGCCGTCCACGGCCGGGGCATGCGGGCGGCGTACTGGAACTCCTTCGTCCCCCTCGCCACCAGCCTGGGCCACGCGGTCCTGGCCCTGGACCGGCCGGGCTACGGCGACTCGGCAGACCTGCTCCCCGAGGGCCAGAGCCTGGCCGGCCAGGCGGAAACCCTGACCGCGGCCCTCAAGGAACACGCGGCCGCGCACACCATCGGCGCCGGCGTCTTCCTGCTGGGCCACTCCGACGGCGGCAAGGTGGCCCTCCACACGGCGGCCACCGACGGCGCCGTCCCCCTCCTGGGCCTGGACGCCTCGGGCGTCGGCTACCGCTACGACCCGCGGGCCCTGCACTTCCCCTCCACCCTCGGCGGCGGCGCCTCCACACTCAACTGGGGCCCCCTGAACCTCTACCCGCGCGGCACCTTCCAGGCCAGCCGTGCGCTGCTGGCCCCCACCCCGCCGCGCGAGTCCGCGGAAACCCTCCGGTGGCCGGGCCAGTACGAGGAGCTGGCCCCCCGCGTCCGCGTCCCGGTCCGCCTCACCTTCGCGGAGCACGAGGCGTGGTGGCGCCTGGACGGCTCCACCCTCGCCTCGATGGCATCCCTGCTGACCGCGGCCCCCCGGGTGAGCCTGGAACACCTGGCCGCGGCGGGCCACAACATCAGCCTCGGCCACGCGGCCACCGCCTACCACCTGCGTGTGCTGGCCTTCCTGGAGGACTGCCTGCGCTCCTAGCCCCCACGGCTCACGGCTCGCGCGGCTCGCGCGGTTGGCCGCGTACGCCGGCCGGCCGCGCCCCACGGAAAAGGGGCGCGGCCGGCCGGTCATCGGGAGGGCTGGGCGGTCAGGCGGCCACCACCCGGCTCACCAGCTGGTCGCGGATCCGGGCCGGGAGCGCCGGCGCGAACCGCTGCAGGTAGTGGTCCATGTGGGAGTCGTCGCTCATCAGGAAGGGGAGGTCGAAGACCAGGAGCTTGCGGACCGCCAGCAGCGGCAGGGGGGCGCGCAGCGGGCGGAAGTCCTCGTTGTAGAGGCCCGGTTCCTCGCAGACCGGGTGGAACTGCCCGATCATCAGCCCCTCGGCGACGAACTCGTCCTTCGCCTTGCGCTGGAGTTCGTCCAGCTCCACCGAGTCCGTCGGGTCGAAGCCGGGCAGGACCAGCAAGATGGTGAGGAGTTCGCGGTCCTGCGGCGACAGCGGCTGCGAGAGGGCCGCGTGGCGGGTGCGCAGCGAGTCGACGGCCATGGCCAGGTCCTCGCATCCGGCGGACGGCAGGGCCAGGTGGAAGAGTTCCTTGCGCAGTGAGGGCTGGGTGTACGGGCACACCGGTCCGGTGCGGCCCAGTTCGGGGTGGCTGGAGACGAGGAAGTCGCGGCTCCACATGAGTACTTGGAGCAGCGGTCCGATGGCTTCGGGGGGCGCCTCGCCGCGGGCGACCTGGCCGGTGGTCCAGGACTGGATCAGGTCGTCTCCCCTCATCGGGGGTTCCTCCACATCGGTCGCAGTACGGGTCCGCCGTCGGGCAGGGTGATGTCCGTGCCCAGGCGGTCGAAGCCGGCGCGCCGGGTGACGGCTTCGCCGCCGGGTGAGCTGGCCTCGGTGTAGGCGCCGACGCCGTCGGCGTCGGCGCGGGCGGTGATCTGGGCGAGGAGGGTGGACATCAGGCCGCCCTGCTGGCGGCCGGGGCGGACGGCGCCGAAGGAGGCGTAGTAGTGCGGGGTGTGCGGGTGGCGTTCGGCCTGGAGGCGGGCGATGGTGCGCAGCGCGTGGGTGTGGCGGCCCAGCGCGTGGGCGAAGGCGGCGTCCAGGGCGGTCTCGTCCACCTCGGCGCCGGGCGGCAGGAACAAGAGCACCGCGTCGCCGTCGTCGGTGGTGAGCACCCCGTCGTGGGCGGCGGAGAGTTCGACGAAGACGTGGAAGAACCCGGGGAGCAGTTCGGTGCGCAGCCGCTGGTCGGGGATCATCCAGCGGGTCAGTGCGTCGTCGTGGAAGGCGGCGGACAGCAGGGCGGACAGGTGGGCGTGGGACGGCGGGTGGGGTCGGGGTAAGGCGGTCGGGCTGGGCGCGTTCGGGGACAAGGCGAGGACCTCCGGTCGGAAGGACGAGAAGAGAGGTGGGAGGGGGTGTAGGGGCCGGGAGGTGGGGGGTGCGGGGGAAGGCGGGGCGGGGGTGGGGTTGCCGTCGGTCAGGTTGTCGTGCGGGCGTGTGCGGCCAGTTCTTCCACGCGTGCGTGCAGGGTCGGCAGGTAGTGCTCGGACTCCGGCTTGATCAGGACGCTGCGGATCACGCGGGCCGCGTCCGCGTCCCGGGTCACGTGCGGGTGGCGGCGTAGGAAGGCGTCCGCGTCCGCGCGCAGCACGCTCAGGAACACGGGGTCCGCCTCCGCGGTCATGCCGTCGCGCAGCAGCCGGTTCGAGGCGGCGTCGATGGTGGACAGGGATGTGCCGGCCAGGGTGGGGAAGTAGGTGACGATGTCGAGGTCCGGGCGCTGGTAGAGGTCCAGTTCGTCGGAGGCGGTCAGCAGGTCGGCCCAGTGCAGTGCGGCCCGGCGGTTCGCGGCGAGGATCCGTCCGAAGCCGTCCGGTGTGAGCGGCAGCAGTTGCAGGGTCAGCCACAGGGCGGCGGCGGCCGCGCCCGCCCGTGAGCATTCCAGGCTGATCTCGCCCAGGTGGAGGTCGGCGTCGGTGAAGTAGGTGTACGGCGAGTCGTGTGCGAAGTGCCGGCCGGCTCGCGGGTCGGGGAAGAGGACCGCGCCGCAGCCGTAGGGCTGCAGGCCCTGCTTGTGGGGGTCCACGACCATGGAGTCGCATGCGGCGATCGCCTGCCAGGGGGCCGCGTCGATTTCGCCGGTGCCGGCCCGGCCCAGGATGGCGTAGAAGCCGCCGTAGGCCGCGTCGACGTGGACGCGTGCCCCGTAGCGGCGGGCCAGTGGCAGGACTTCGTGGACCGGGTCGACCGCCCCGAGGCCGGTGGTTCCGGTGGTGACGACGACGGTGCCGATGCGTCCGCCGCGCAGGGCGGCCTCCAGCGCGTCGAGGTCGATGCGGCCGTGCGCGTCGGTGGGGATGCGGTGGCCCTGCATGCCCAGGACGTGGCACATCCGCTCGTGGGTGTAGTGGCATTCGCCGCTGTAGGCGATGCCGCGGTCCGGGTGGAGCTGGCGGGCGACGTAGAGGGCCTCCAGGTTGGCCATGGTGCCGCTGGTGGTGAGGTGTCCGACGTGGGCGTCGAGTCCGAACATGGCGGCGAGTTCGGCGACCGCCTCCCGTTCCATCTCGGTGGTCGCGGGCCCGCCTTCGGCGGCGTGGTTGTTGGGGTTGAAGAGCATGGCGGTGAGGTAGCCGGTGACGGCTGCCGGGTGCGGCGGTTTGACCATCTGTCCGGCGTAGCGCGGGTGGAAGAACGGGTAGTTGTGGTCCATCCGCTTGGCGAGGCGGTCGAAGGCCTCGGTGAAGGCGTCGGGGTGGACGCGGTGGGCGTCGTGGGTCCGGTACGGGCCGAACTGCCCTCCCCACCGCTGCGCCACGGTGAGCGCGCGCGGCAGCCAGTCGGTCAGGTCGTGCAGGTCGTGCAGGTCCACGGGTGCCTCCCCCAGCGGCCGCCCGGGTGGCGGCACGAGTCGGGCGTACGCGGTCGTACGTACGCAAGAGGAGGGTTACGAAGGCCCCGCAAGGCCCGCGCAACGCCTGACGCCCGCACACCATCTGGGCTCCAGTGATGCGCAAGCCGTATCTGGTGCACTCGCGGCGCGACAGCCACGCGGGGTACTCCCTGCTGCCGGCTGCTCCGGGGGGACCGGCGCACCGGGTGCCGGCCGTCCTCGGCGTGTTCGGCCCCGCTCGCGGGCGTCCGCCCGCACCGCGCCCCCCCATTTTTTTCTTTCCAGGAGGAAGATTCCATGGTCACCAGACGCAGCTTGCTCGGCGGCGCCGTCGCCGCGACCGGCGCCGGCCTGCTCACCAGTGGTGGTCTGACGCCGCTGCTGCGTGCCCGGGGGGCCGAGGCCTCCGGTACGGGCGCGGCCGGGAGCGGGCCGGTCACCGTCCCGCCGCCGTTCAGCGTGCGGATGCCGATGGCCTCGGTGCTCCAGCCGATATCGACGGTGGGCGGCCAGGACACGTACGCGGTCACCATCAAGGAGGTGGCGCGGGAGATCATCCCCGGTGTGCAGACGAAGGTGTTGACCTACGACGGCCAGTTCCCGGGGCCGGTGTTGCGGGCGCGCAGCGGGCGCAGGGTGGTGATCCGCCACCGCAACGCCCTCACGATGCCGGTCTCGGTCCATCTGCACGGCGGGAGCGTCTCGCCGGAGAACGACGGCGGCCCGATGGACACGTTCGGGCCGAACACCTCGCGCACCTACACCTACCCGAACCAGCAGCCGGGCGCCGGCCTGTGGTTCCACGACCACGCGCACCACATGGAGTCGGAGCATGTCTTCCGTGGCCTGTCCGCCGCGTATCTGCTGTCGGACGAGGCCGAGCGGTCGCTGCCGCTGCCGTCCGGCCAGTACGAGGTTCCGATCGCGCTGCGTGACGCCCGCTTCGACGAGGCCGGCCAGCTGGTCTACGTGATGGACGACGTGTTCGGCCGGACCACCATCCTCGCCAACGGACGCCCGAGTCCGTACGTCGAGGTCGCGGCCCGCAAGTACCGCTTCCGGCTGCTGAACTCGTCCAACATGCGCTTCTTCCAGCTGCGTCTGTCGGACGGCGGGCAGATGGTCCAGATCGGTACGGACGGCGGTCTGCTGGAACACCCCTTCGCGACGGACACCATCGGGCTGTCGCCGGCGGAGCGGGCGGATGTGGTCATCGACTTCTCGCGCTACCGGGTCGGTACGAAGATCGTCTTGGAGAACACTTTGGGGCCGGGGACGCCCGAGCAGGTGGGCAAGGTGCTGCGCTTCGACGTCGTGCGGACGGCGTCCGATGCGAGCCGGGTGCCCGAGACGCTGCGCTCCCTGCCGGCCATGGCGAAGGCCACGGTCCAGCGCAGCATCGTCTTGAGCATGGACGAGGACGGCCGCCAGGAGCCGCAGGGGTTCATGGACGGGCAGGTGTGGGACTACCAGCGCATCGACCAGACCATCGCCCACGGGAGCTCGGAGATCTGGACGGTCACCAACGCCAACAAGGTCGTCCCGCACAACTTTCACATGCACCTGGTCCAGTTCCGGGTGCTGGAGCGCAACGGGGCGCCGGTGGCTCCGGGCGAGGCCGGGCTGAAGGACACGGTCCGGCTGTTCCCCGGCGAGAGCGTGAAGCTGCACGCCACTTTCGACACGTTCAGGGGGACGTACGTCTACCACTGCCATCTGCTGGACCACTCGGCGATGGGCATGATGGCCAATTTCCGTATCCGGTAGCGGTGCCCGCGGGGGATGCGCCGCTTGGAGCGGAGGTGGGGGAACCGGCCAGGTCCGCTCGACGCGCTCTCAAGGACGGGCCGAGGACCGGGCGGCAGGATCCTCGGCAACAGACCGTGTCCGGCCGTGTCCCCCACGCCCGACCCCTGACCGATCCGACCGTCGTACCCGAATCCGTGCCCACACCACCAGGAGTGAGATGTCCCGTCGTCTGTTCACCTCGGAGTCCGTGACCGAGGGACACCCCGACAAGATCGCCGACCAGATCAGCGACACGATCCTCGACGCGCTCCTCGCACAAGACCCGGCCTCGCGGGTGGCGGTGGAGACGCTGATCACCACCGGTCTGGTGCACATAGCCGGCGAGGTCACCACGCAGGCCTACGCCCCCATCGCGCAGCTGGTGCGGGCCAAGATCCTGGAGATCGGCTACGACTCCTCGCAGAAGGGCTTCGACGGCGCCTCCTGTGGCGTGTCGGTGTCCATCGGCGCGCAGTCCCCGGACATCGCGCAGGGTGTCGACGCGGCCTACGAGAGCCGGGTGGAGGGCGATGAGGACGAGTTGGACCGGCAGGGTGCCGGCGATCAGGGCTTGATGTTCGGCTACGCCTGCGACGAGACGCCCGAGCTCATGCCGCTGCCGATCCACCTCGCGCACCGGCTTTCGCGCCGGCTGTCGGAGGTCCGCAAGAACGGGACGATCCCCTACCTGCGTCCCGACGGCAAGACGCAGGTCACCATCGAGTATGACGGTGAGCGGGCCGTGCGCCTGGACACGGTCGTCGTCTCGACCCAGCACGCATCCGATGTCGACCTGGAGGCCCTGCTGGCGCCGGACGTCCGCGCCTCGGTCGTCGAGTACGTGCTGGCCCGGCTCGCCGAGGACGGCATCAAGCTGGAGACCGAGGGCTACCGGCTTTTGGTGAACCCGACCGGCCGTTTCGAGATCGGCGGCCCGATGGGCGACGCCGGCCTGACCGGCCGCAAGATCATCATCGATACGTACGGGGGGATGGCCCGCCACGGTGGCGGCGCGTTCTCCGGGAAGGACCCGTCCAAGGTCGACCGCTCCGCCGCGTACGCGATGCGCTGGGTCGCCAAGAACGTCGTCGCGGCCGGTCTCGCCTCGCGGTGCGAGGTGCAGGTCGCGTACGCGATCGGCAAGGCCGAGCCGGTGGGTCTGTTCGTGGAGACCTTCGGTACCCACACCGTGCCCACCGACCGTATCGAGCGGGCCATCGGCGAGGTCTTCGACCTGCGTCCGGCCGCGATCATCCGTGATCTGGACCTGTTGCGCCCGATCTACGCGCAGACCGCCGCGTACGGGCACTTCGGCCGTGAGCTGCCGGACTTCACGTGGGAGCGCACCGACCGCGCCGAGCGGCTGAAGGCCGTCGCCGCCGCCTGAGCACCCCGGGCGCGCGCACGGCCCCCACCAGCCCCCCACACCGCCCCGTCCCGCCCCGCCAGGCACCCCCACACCCCCCACACCCACACCCCCACACCCACACCCCGCCCCGCCCCGCCCCGCCTCGCCCCGCCCCGCCCCGCCCCGCCGGCATCAGACCAGTTCACAGGAGTCCACGTGCGTATCGCGGTGACCGGATCCATCGCCACAGATCACCTCATGGCCTTCCCGGGCCGGTTCGTCGACCAGCTGCTCCCCGACCAGCTGGAACACGTCTCGTTGTCGTTCCTCGTCGACACCCTCCAGGTGCGGCGGGGCGGAGTGGCGGCCAACATCGCCTTCGGCCTCGGCGGCCTCGGCCTCGACCCCCTGCTGGTGGGCGCCGTGGGCCCGGACTTCGCCGAGTACGAGGTCTGGCTCAAGGAACACGGCGTCGACACCGGCTCGGTGTACGTCTCCTCGGACCACCAGACCGCCCGCTTCATGTGCATGACCGACCAGGACACCAACCAGATAGCCGCCTTCTACGCGGGCGCCATGGCCGAGGCCGGCCGTGTCGACCTGCGCGCCGTCCATGACCGCGCCCCCCTCGACCTGGTGCTCGTCTCGCCCAACGATCCCGGCGCGATGGTCCGCCACACCGAGCAGGCCCGGGACCTGGACATCGATTTCGCCGCCGACCCCTCGCAGCAGCTCGCCCGCCTCACCGGCGCCGAGGTCCGCAGCCTGGTCACCGGGGCCCGCTGGCTGTTCACCAACGAGTACGAGTCCGCGCTGCTGCGTGAACGGGCCGGGTGGAGCCGCCAGGAGGTCCTGGACCGCGTCGGTACGTGGGTCACCACCCTGGGCGCGCAGGGCGTCCGTATCGACCGCATGGGCGCGCCGGCCGTCACGGTCGGCGCGGTTCCCGACGTCCGCGCCGAGGACCCGACCGGTGTCGGCGACGCCTTCCGCTCCGGCTTCCTGGCCGCCGTCAGCTGGGGCCTAAAGCTGGAGAGCGCCGCGCAGCTCGGCTGCGCGATGTCGGCGCTGGCCTTGGTGACGGTCGGATCCCAGGCGTACGAGGTCCGGCCCGAGCGTCTGCTGGCCACCGTTCGCGCGGTGTACGGGGAGCATGCGGCCGGGCTGCTGGAGGCGAAGCTGGGGCGGTCGGCATGACGGTGAACGCGCAGATGCGGGCCGATGCCCTGCGGGAGGCGCTCGCGACCCGTGTGGTGGTCGCCGACGGGGCGATGGGGACGATGCTGCAGGCGCAGGACCCCTCGATGGAGGACTTCCAGCAGCTGGAGGGCTGCAACGAGGTTCTGAACGTGACGCGTCCGGACATCGTGCGGACGGTGCACGAGGCGTACTTCGCGGTGGGTGTGGACTGCGTCGAGACGAACACCTTCGGTGCGAACTTCGCGGCTCTGGCGGAGTACGACATCGCGGAGCGCAATTTCGAGCTGTCGCAGGCGGGTGCCCGTATCGCCCGCGAGGTCGCCGACGAGTTCACGGCGTCGACGGGGCAGCAGCGCTGGGTTCTCGGCTCCATGGGCCCCGGCACCAAGCTGCCCACCCTGGGCCACATCACCTACGCGAAGATCCGCGACGCCTACCAGATCAACGCCGAGGGCCTGATCACCGGCGGCGCCGACGCGCTGCTCGTCGAGACCACCCAGGACCTCCTGCAGACCAAGTCCTCCATTATCGGTGCCCGGCGCGCCATGGAGGCCCTCGGGGTCACCGTCCCGCTGATCTGCTCCGTCACCGTCGAGACCACCGGCACGATGCTGCTGGGCTCCGAGATCGGTGCGGCCCTGACGGCGCTGGAGCCGCTGGGTATCGACATGGTCGGTCTGAACTGTGCGACCGGCCCCGCGGAGATGAGCGAGCACCTGCGGTATCTGGCGCGCAACGCCCGTATCCCGCTGTCCTGCATGCCCAACGCCGGCCTGCCCGTCCTGACCAAGGACGGCGCGCACTACCCGCTCAGCGCCCCCGAGCTGGCCGAAGCACAGGAGACCTTCGTCCGCGAGTACGGGCTTTCTCTGGTGGGTGGTTGCTGTGGGACGACGCCGGAGCATCTGCGGCAGGTCGTCGAGCGGGTCCGCGGCACCGCGATCACCGCTCGCACCCCCCAGCCCGAGCCCGGCGCCGCCTCGCTCTACCAGACGGTTCCGTTCCGCCAGGACACCTCGTACATGGCCATCGGTGAGCGCACCAACGCGAACGGGTCGAAGAAGTTCCGTGAGGCGATGCTGGAGGCCCGCTGGGACGACTGCGTGGAGATGGCACGGGACCAGATCCGTGAGGGCGCGCACATGCTCGACCTCTGCGTGGACTACGTGGGCCGCGACGGCGTCGCGGACATGGCGGAGCTTGCGGGCCGCTTCGCCACGGCCTCCACGCTGCCGATCGTGTTGGACTCGACCGAGGTTCCCGTCCTCCAGGCGGGCCTGGAGAAGCTCGGCGGGCGTGCGGTCATCAACTCGGTGAACTACGAGGACGGTGACGGTGCGGAGTCCCGCTTCGCGAAGGTCACCCGACTGGCGCAGGAGCACGGCGCCGCGCTGATCGCGCTGACCATCGACGAACAGGGCCAGGCCCGCACCGTCGAGCACAAGGTCGCCATTGCCGAACGGCTGATCGGGGACCTGACGGGGAACTGGGGGATCCGGGAGTCGGACATCCTCATCGACACACTGACGTTCACGATCTGCACCGGGCAGGAGGAGTCCCGGAAGGACGGTATCGCCACGATCGAGTCGATCCGCGAGCTCAAGCGCCGCCACCCGGACGTCCAGACCACGCTGGGTCTGTCGAACATTTCCTTCGGGTTGAATCCGGCTGCGCGGGTCCTGTTGAACTCGGTGTTCCTGGACGAGTGTGTGAAGGCGGGTCTGGATTCGGCGATCGTGCACGCGTCGAAGATCTTGCCGATCGCGCGTTTCGATCAGGAGCAGGTCGCCACGGCGCTGGATCTGATCTATGACCGGCGGGCGGAGGGCTACGACCCGCTGCAGAAGCTGATGGCCCTCTTCGAGGGGGTCAACACCAAGTCGCTGAAGGCCGGGCGGGCCGAGGAGCTCCTTGCGCTGCCGCTGGACGAGCGGTTGCAGCGGCGGATCATCGACGGTGAGAAGAACGGCCTGGAGGGCGATCTCGACGAGGCCCTGCAGACCCGTCCCGCCCTCGGCATCGTCAACGACACGCTGTTGGAGGGCATGAAGGTCGTCGGTGAGCTGTTCGGCTCCGGCCAGATGCAGCTCCCGTTCGTGCTGCAGTCCGCGGAGGTCATGAAGACGGCCGTCGCCTACCTCGAGCCGCACATGGAGAAGACCGACGACGAGGGCAAGGGCACGATCGTGCTGGCCACGGTCCGCGGCGACGTCCACGACATCGGCAAGAACCTCGTCGACATCATCCTCACCAACAACGGCTACAACGTCGTCAACATCGGGATCAAGCAGCCCGTCTCCGCGATCTTGGAGGCGGCGCAGGAGCACAAGGCCGATGTGATCGGCATGTCCGGGCTGCTGGTGAAGTCGACCGTGATCATGAAGGAGAACCTTCAGGAGCTCAACCAGCGCAAGCTGGCGGCCGACTACCCGGTGATCCTCGGCGGTGCGGCCCTCACCCGCGCCTACGTCGAACAAGACCTCCACGAGATCTACGAGGGCGAAGTCCGCTACGCCCGCGACGCCTTCGAAGGCCTGCGCCTCATGGACGCCTTGATGGGGGTGAAACGCGGTGTTCCCGGCGTCGTGTTGCCGCCCCTGAAGCAGCGCCGCGTCGCCCGGCGCGATACGCCGCTCCTGGTGGCGGGGCCCCAGCCCGGCGGCCGCTCCGACGTGTCCGTCGACCACCCGGTCCCCACCCCGCCGTTCTGGGGCACCCGCGTCGTCAAGGGCATCCCGCTCAAGGAGTACGCGTCCTGGCTGGACGAGGGCGCCCTGTTCAAGGGCCAGTGGGGTTTGAAGGACAGCGAGACCATCGAGACGGACGGGCGGCCCCGGCTGCGCGGCTGGCTGGAGCGCCTGCACACCGGCGGGCTGCTGGAGGCGGCTGTCGTGCACGGCTACTTCCGGTGTGTCTCCAAGGGCGAGGACCTGATCGTCCTGGACGAGAACGGATCCGAGCGGACCCGTTTCACCTTTCCCCGCCAGGGCCGCGGCCGCCGGCTGTGCCTGGCGGACTTCTTCCGCTCCGAGGACAGCGGGGCAACCGACGTCGTGGGCTTCCAGGTGGTCACCGCCGGCAGCCGCATCGGGCAGGAGACGGCCCGGCTCTTCGCCGCCGACGCCTACCGCGAGTACATGGAGCTGCACGGCCTGTCCGTGCAGCTCGCCGAGGCCCTGGCCGAGTACTGGCACGCCCGCGTCCGCGGCGAGCTGGGCATCGCCGGATCGGATCCGGGGTCCATGGACGGCATGTTCCGCACCGAGTACCAGGGCTGCCGCTACTCGCTGGGCTATCCCGCCTGCCCCGACCTGGAGGACCGCGCGAAGATCGCCGCTCTTCTGCAGCCGGAGCGGATCGGGGTGCGCCTGTCGGAGGAGTTCCAGCTCCACCCGGAGCAGTCCACCGACGCGATCGTGGTCCATCACCCCGAAGCCAAGTATTTCAACGCCCGTTGAGATCGGATGAGTTGGAAAGGAGTCCGACATGCCGGCTGCTCTGGCCGCCACCACCGACCGCCCCCGCACCCTTAATACTGCAACCGCATGTGGCGTGACGGTCGGTGAGGTTGCTCGTTGTTGTGACTGTGTGATGAATCGCTGACGGTTGAGCAGATCGAGTCGTGGTCCGAGGGTGTAGCGGGGTTGCATGCCCGGTTCGGGCATCGTTTTGGCAGGTCGGAGCCACGTGATCGGGCTCTGGACTACATGACGGGCCTGCTTGCGCCGCTAGAGAAGAAGAACGGGTGGACGCTGGCCGAGCAGGTCGGCCAGCTCCGCCCGGACGGTGTGCAACGCCTGCTCAACCACTCCGAATGGGACGAGAACGCGGTCCGCGACGATGTCCGGGACTTCGTCGTGGAGACCATCGGCGCCAAGGATGGCGTGCTCATCGGGGACGACACCGGGTTCCTGAAGAAGGGCACCAGGTCAGCAGGGGTCCAGCGGCAGTATTCCGGCACCGCTGGCCGCACCGAGAACTGCCAGATCGGCACCTTCCTCGCCTACGCATCCGCCAAAGGGCGGGCGCTGATCGACCGGGAACTCTACGTCCCGAAGTCCTGGACGGACGACCGCGACCGCTGCCGGGCAGCCGGGATCGACGACACCGTGCCGTTCGCCACGAAGATCGAGCACCTCAAGTGGATGCTGCAACGCGCCATCGACGCGGCTGTTCCCTTCGCCTGGGTGACCGCGGACGAGGCATACGGGCAGGTCAAGCACTTCCGCGCCTGGCTGGAAGAACGCCAGGCCGCGTATGTGCTGGCCACCAAGGTCAACGACACCGTGATCACCGCCGACGGCCGGGACGCCCGCGTCGACGAGCTGATCGCGGCCCTGCCGAAGCAGGCATGGAAGCGGATCTCCGCCGGAGCAGGCGCCCACGGCCAGCGGATCTACCACTGGGCCCGCGTCGCGATCCGGCCCGCCTGGGAGGGCGGATTCGGGCACTGGGTGCTCGCCCGCCGCAATCTGTCCGACCCCACCGACATCGCCTACTACGTCTGCTATGGCCCCGTCACTTCCCGGCTGAAAGACCTGGTCAGGACCGCCGGAGCCAGGTGGGCGGTGGAGGAATGCTTCCAGACCGCGAAGGGTGAATGCGGGCTCGATCACTACCAGGTGCGGCTCTACCGGGCCTGGTACCGGCACATCACCCTGGCCATGGCCGTCCTGGCCTACCTCACGGCCATCCGTGCCGCAGAAGCCGCAAAAGGGGCAGCGGAGATGACGAGCAAGACCTCATACCCCTCAGCGTCCCGGAGATCCGCCGGATGATCGGGCACGTCGTCGTCACGCCCCGCTGCCACAGCAACGAGCACCGTCTGCACTGGTCACGCTTCCGGCGCCGCAGCCAGGCCCGAGCCCGCCGCTGCCATTACCAACGCCGAGGCCACGACCCACACATGCGGTTGCAGTATTAAGCCCGCCGCCCCGGGTGTCCGCGAGCTGCTGTCCCAGGGGCGGCGGACCTTCTCGTTCGAGTTCTTCCCGCCGAAGACCGATGCCGCGGAGCGCACCCTGTGGGCGGCGATCCGGCGGATCGAGCCGTTCGCGCCGTCCTTCGTCTCCGTCACCTACGGGGCCGGCGGCTCCTCCCGCGACCGCACCGTGGAGGTCACCAAGCGCATCGCGGCGCAGACGACGCTGCGCCCGGTCGCGCACCTGACGGCGGTGGGGCATTCGGTGGCCGAGCTGCGCCACATCATCGGCCAGTACGCCGACGCGGGTATCCGTGACGTGCTCGCCCTGCGCGGTGACCCGCCCGGCGATCCGAAGGGGCAGTGGACGCCGCATCCGGGCGGGCTGACGCATGCCCATGAACTGGTCACTTTGATACGGCAGTTGGGTGACTTCACGGTGGGTGTCGCGGCTTTCCCCGAGCGTCATCCCCGTTCGCCCGGCTGGAGCGAGGACATCCGGCACTTCGCCGCCAAGTGCCGGGCCGGCGCCGACTACGCCATCACCCAGATGTTCTTCCACGCCGAGGACTACCTGCGCCTGCGTGACCGGCTGTGCGCCGTCGGCTGCCTGACACCGGTCATCCCCGAGATCATGCCGGCCACCGATTTCCGCCAGATCCGGCGTTTCGCCGAGCTGAGCGATGCCCGCTTCCCGGCGGCGCTGGCCCGGCGGCTGGAAGCGGCGAAGGACGATCCGGCGGCCGGTCACCGCATCGGGGTCGAGTACGCGACCGCGATGGCCGAGCGTCTGCTCGCCGAGGGTGCGCCGGGCCTGCACTACATCACCCTCAACAAGTCCACCGCGACTCTGGAGATCCATCAGAACCTGAACGTCAGCCAGCACCCAGCCACCACCATCACGGAGTAGAACCCATGGACTTCAAGGTCGCCGATCTCGGCCTCGCGGACTTCGGCCGCAAGGAGATCACCCTGGCCGAGCACGAGATGCCCGGTCTGATGTCGATCCGCAAGGAGTACGCCCCCTCGCAGCCCCTCGCCGGGGCGAGGATCACCGGTTCCCTGCACATGACCGTGCAGACGGCCGTCCTGATCGAGACGCTGGTGGCGCTGGGGGCCCAGGTGCGCTGGGTGTCCTGCAACATCTACTCCACCCAGGACCACGCGGCCGCCGCCATCGCGGTGGGCCCGAACGGCACCCCGGACAGCCCGCAGGGCATCCCCGTCTTCGCCTGGAAGGGCGAGACGCTCCAGGAGTACTGGTGGTGCACCGAGCAGGCCCTGGCCTGGCCCGGCCACGCGGGCCCCAACATGATCCTCGACGACGGCGGTGACGCAACCCTCCTGGTCCACAAGGGTGTCGAGTACCAGAAGGCGGGCGCCGTGCCGGACCCGTCCACCGCGGACAACGAGGAAATGGCCCTGGTCCTGGGCCTGCTGCAGAAGACGTCCATCGACTGGACGGCACTTGCGGCGGACATCCGCGGCGTGACGGAGGAGACCACCACCGGGGTCCACCGCCTCTACGAGATGCACCGGGCGGGCGCCCTGCTGTTCCCGGCGATCAACGTGAACGACGCGGTGACGAAGTCGAAGTTCGACAACAAGTACGGCTGCCGCCACTCCCTGATCGACGGCATCAACCGTGCCACCGACGTCCTCATCGGCGGCAAGACGGCCGTGGTCTTCGGCTACGGCGACGTCGGCAAGGGCTGCGCCGAGTCCCTGCGCGGCCAGGGCGCCCGTGTCATCGTCACCGAGATCGACCCGATCTGCGCGCTGCAGGCGGCGATGGACGGCTACCAGGTCGCCACCCTGGACGATGTCGTCGAGAGCGCCGACATCTTCATCACGACCACCGGCAACAAGGACATCATCATGGCCGCCGACATGGCCAGGATGAAGCACCAGGCCATCGTGGGCAACATCGGCCACTTCGACAACGAGATCGACATGGCCGGCCTCGCGAAGATCGACGGCATCGTCAAGGACGAGGTCAAGCCGCAGGTCCACACCTGGAAGTTCCCCGACGGCAAGGTCCTGATCGTGCTGTCCGAGGGCCGTCTGCTCAACCTGGGCAACGCGACCGGCCACCCCTCCTTCGTCATGTCGAACTCCTTCGCGGACCAGACCCTGGCCCAGATCGAGCTCTTCACCAAGCCGGAGGAGTACCCGACCGAGGTGTACGTGCTGCCCAAGCACCTCGACGAGAAGGTCGCCCGCCTCCACCTCGACGCCCTCGGCGTCCGCCTGACCACCCTGCGCCCGGAGCAGGCCGCCTACATCGGCGTCCAGGTCGAGGGCCCGTACAAGCCGGACCACTACCGCTACTGACCACCCCCTGACCGGCGACCGAAAAGATCGAGCCACCGGCTCTCGAGGTTTGCTCGAGAGCCGGTGGAAAGCCCGTGGCCGGGTGTCCCCGGGAGTGTCACGATCGGATGTCCCGCGCCGAAAGAGCAGTGCTCCCACCACCCCAGACGAGGATGTCCCATGAACCCCAACCCGGCCGGCAGCCCCCAGCATTACCCCGCCCCAGGCCCGAGCCCGTACGCCACCCAGCAGCCCGGCCCCTACGCCCCGCCCCAGCCCCCCGCGCCCGCCGACCGCGGCAAGGCGGGCACCGCCCTCCTGCTGGTCTCCACGATCCTCATGGGCCTGATGGCCGGCCTCTTCTTCGCCTTCGACGTCTCGGTGATGCCGGGTCTGGCGGCGGGCGACGAACGCACCTACATCACCGCGATGCAGAACTTCAACGCGGCGATCGACGGCAACGCCGTCTTCGGCATGGCCTTCGTACTCGCCCTGCTCACCTCCGCGGCCTCGGCGATCGTCGAGTTCCGCAAGGGCCGCCGCACCGTGGCGATCTGGGTCGGGGCGGCCACGGCGGCCTACTTCCTCGTCCTGATGATCACCTTCTCGGTGAACATCCCCCTCAACAACGAACTCGCCGACGCGGGGGACGCGGCGAAGCTGACGGACTTCTCGATCGTCGACAAGTTCAAGGACACCTGGGCCGCCACCAACATCGTCCGCACCCTGCTGTGCACGGCGGCCCTGACGGCCCTGTCCCGTGCCCTGGTCCTGTACGGCCGCGCCACCCGCTGAACCGCGGCTCCCGTCCTCCCCCTCACCGCACCACCACGAAGTCCCCCGGCCACCCGACCGGGGGACTTCGTACATCCCGCCCGCCCCCGGCCGGCCGGGGGGACGGCCGGCCGGGGGCGGACAGGGGGTCAGCCGGCCTGGCCGTGCAGGTACAGCGCCCAGGACAGGAAGCCCACGGAGGCCGTGCACAGCAGGGTGCGCCACACATTCGCAACGGACCAGGGGCCCTCGAAGGCGCGGCGGACCGCTGCGGGGTCGGGGATCCGGTCGACGGGACCGGCCTTCTCCAGCATGTTGTTCAGCGGGATGTTCACCTTGTTGGTGACGCCCATCGAGACGATGTAGCAGACCAGGGCCGCGATCAGCGGCGGCAGCACGTCACGGCCGTCGGAGGGGATGTGGAGGGCCAGGGCCAGCGCGGTGAACAGGAACGCCCCGATGTAGCCGAGGACGAACCAGCCGTTGAGGATGGCCACGTTGATGCGCTGCATGACCTCGATGACCGTACGGTCGTCGGTGCGCTTGAGACCCGGCATCACGGAGACGGAGAAACCGTAGAAGAGGCCACTGACCAGTCCCGTGGTGAGCGTGGCGGCGATGAGCGAGGCCAGGCGTGCGGTCTCCATCGTGCGTCCCCCTGTTCGTCCGTCCGCCAAGTCTCTCGGTCATCGATTCTTCGGGAACGGGTCATCGAATCGTCAAGTCATGGGGATCATACGGGCGCAGGGGGCTCCAGCGGTGGGTGATTCGAGCCGCCTTCGAGTGGATCTCGAGCGGCCGGCCCCCTGTCAGGCGGCGGGCGGGGTCCAGTCGGCGGGCAGGCCGGACTGGGACAGGACCGCGGCCAGGCTGTAGTGGTCCCGGTCGAAGACGATCCGGCAGTGGTTGCCATCGAGGCCGAGGACGGTGGTCATCGGCACGGCGAAGGGCTTGGACGCGCCCTTGAGATGGCCGGAGTAGAGGGCCCGGACGGTGACGCGGTCCCCCTCGAGACGGGTGGAGCGGACGGTGACGTGGACGTTCTCGATGAGGGTGTCGGCACGGGCCTTCCACCCCGCGATCTCCTCCCGTCCGCGGAAGGTGACGGCCACGGCTTCGTCGGTGTAGGTGCCGTCGGCGGTGAACAGGGCGCCGAGGGCCTGGGGGTCGGTGCCGTTCCAGGCACGGGCCCAGGCGGTGACGATCCGCGGCACGTGCCGGCCCGCGGCGGGAGCAGCAGGGGCCGCGGAGGCGACGGCGGAGGTGGAGGCGGCGTGGGCCGTGGCGGCGACGGCGGAGGTGGAGGTGACGTGGGCCGTGGCGGCGACGGCGGAGGCGGCGTGGGCGGTGGCGGCGACGGCGGAGGCGGCGTGGGCGGTGGCGGCGACGGCGGAGGCGGCGTGGGCGGTGGCGGCGACGGCGGTGGCGGCGTGGGCGGTGGCGCACAGGGCTGCGGTGGCGGTCAGGACCGTCATCGTACGGATCGGGCGGGATGCCATGGCTGTTGCTCCTTCAGGCGGTGTGTGGCACACAGCCTCACGCCGGGCGCTGTCCACTGGCCAGACCCCGCAGGGCCTGGCCACTGCCCGACACTGTCCACGCCTGTCCACGGGATGCGCCGGCCGTGCACGTCCCGTCCGCCGCCACCGCTCCTTGTGCGGCCGCACGGGGGCGTCGGGTGCGGCTCCCCCGTCCGGAGGCCATCGCCGCCGCCCCCGGCATGGCGCCCGGGCTGGGCGGCGGCGCACGGCGGATACTGCGGGCGATGCCTCCCACCCTGCAGGAGGGGCCCGTGAGCGAGCCCGGCCCCCAAGGAAGTCGACGGCCCGGACCGGGCGGAGCGGGCGATGACGGCGCCGGTCAGGCCGGGGTCATCGGCATCGGGCTCGCCGCCGTACTGGCGTTCGCACTCGCGCAGGGTTCCTGGCAGTGGTTCGCCACCTACATCGGGGTGACGCTTTTCGCGGTGGTCTTCGCCTTCCGCGGCCAGCCCGTATGGCGGCCCGGCGTCCGGTCGGCGTACATGCGCGCTCTGGTCGCCTACTCACTCGTCGTCGGACTGTGCGTGGCGATCGCGCTGGCCCCCATGATGCAGCGCTGGGACTGGCTGTTCCCGATGCCGGGCACGCGCAGCGGGTGCGACGGGCTCGGCAGGTACGAGGTCATCCGCACGCGGGCGGCAGTCGCAAACCTGGCCGCAGGCGACGGCGCCGCCGTGGCGTACGCGCAGGAGGCCCAGCGCCGCAAGGCCGTCGCCGAGTGCCTGGCGTCCACGACGACCCTGTGGCTGCCCCTGTACGGAGCCGGGGCGGCCGTGCTGGTGGGCGCGGGCGCCTGGTTCCTGGACCGAAACCGTTCGAGGAAGGATTCCCGGCAGGACTCCTCCCCGCCGGGGCCTGCGAACGCGGGGCACCGGTAAGGCACCGGTATCCGGGCGGGCGCGGGTAAGACACCGGGCACCGGAAACCGGCAGGGCGCCGGTAAGACGCGGGGCACCGGCTGCCGGTCCACCCTCCCCACCCCTCCTCCCCTCCTCCCCTCCTCCCCACCCTCCCCACCCTCCCCCTCCCTTTCTCCCCGGCCCCTTCTCCCCGGCCCTTTGTTCCCGGCCCTTTCTTCCCGGCCCTTTGTTCCCGGCCCTTCCTTCCCGGCCCTTTGTTCCCGGCCCTTTCTTCCCGGCCCTTTGTTCCCGGCCCTTTGTTCCCGGCCTGGCGTCGGGTCACCTCCGGTGTCCCGCGCCCTGTTTGCCGGGGGGCCTGCACCGGGCGGTGTGGGCTGATCGGCCGCGGGGGCTGCCGCCCGGCGCGGCGTCGCCCGGGTCCGGGGGCGCGGCGGGGGTAGGGTGCGGCCCGTGTCCGAGGATCAGCGCGACCTCGTCGGTTACGGCGCCGGGCCGCCGCATGCCGCGTGGCCCGGCGGGGCCCGTGTCGCGGTCAGTCTCGTCCTCAACTACGAGGAAGGCGGGGAGCAGAGCGTCCTTGAAGGCGACCGCGCCTCGGAGGGGTTCCTTCACGAACTGGTCGGTGCGCCGCCCGTGGTGGGCGGGCGTGACCTGAACGCCGAGTCGATGTTCGCCTACGGTGCGCGCGCCGGTTTCTGGCGCCTCCACCGCACGCTCACGGCGCACGGCGTGCCGCTCACCGTCCACGCGGTGGGCCAGGCCCTGGAGCGCAACCCGGACGCGGCGCGCGCGATGGGCGCCGCGGGCTGGGAGGTGGCGGGCCACGGCTGGCGCTGGATCGACTACCGCCACGTGCCCGAGGACGTCGAGCGCGCCGACATCGCGCGTTCGATCGCCACGATCGAACGGCTCGTGGGACGCCGGCCCGTCGGCTGGTACACCGGCCGGACCAGCCCCGCCACGCGGCGTCTGGTCGCCGAGGACGGCGGTTTCCTCTACGACAGCGACGACTACTCGGACGACCTGCCGTTCTACGCGGAGATGGGCGGCCGCCCGCACCTCGTGGTTCCGTACAGCCTGGATGCCAACGATTTCAAGTTCCTGATCGTCCACGGCTTCACGACGGCCGACGACATGCTCGCGTATCTCATCGACACGTTCGAGGTGCTCCACGCCGAGGGCGGACAACGGCCGCGGATGATGAGCGTGGGCCTGCACTGCCGGATCATCGGCCGGCCCGGCCGTATCCGTGCGCTCGACGGCTTCTTGGAACACGTCGCGCAGCGGGGCGGGACATGGGTCGCCACCCGCGAGCAGATCGCACGTCACTGGCTCACCACCCACCCACCCCCGCCCCCGCCCTGAATCCTTCCGCAGACCCAGCCCCAGCCCGCAAGCCCGAGGGTCCGGGAACCCGGGAAGCCCGCAGGCCCAGGAGCCCGAGGGTCCGCAGGCCTGGGAGACCGCAGGCCCGGAAGCCCGGCGGCTCGGGGGTCCGGGAGCCCGGCGGCTCGGGGGTCCGGAAGCCCGCAGGCCCGGGAACCCGGAAGCCCGCAAGCCCGAGGGCCCGGGGGGCCGGAAGCCCAGCGGCTCGGAAGCCCGGCGGCCCGAGAGCCCGGGGGTCTGGAAGCCCGCAGGCCCGGGGGTCCGCAGGCCCGGGAACCCGGGAACCCGGAGGCCCGCAGGCCCGGGAGTCCGAGAGACCGCAGGCCCGCAGGCCCGAGAGACCGCAGGCCCGGAAGCCCGGAAGCCGGGAAGCCGGAGGCCCGCAGGCCCGAGGGCCCGGAAGCCCGGAAGCCCGCAGGCCCAGAGGCTCGGAAGCCCGGAGGCCCAGGAGCCCGGGGGCCGGGAACCCGGAGGCCCGGGGGGCCGGAAGCCCGAGAGACCGCAGGCCGTGAGGGGGTCCGGCGGCTCGGAAGGCCGGAGGCCCGAGAGACCGCAGGCTCGGGGGTCCAGGGGTCCAGGGGGTCTGGGGGGGCCGGGGGCCCGGGGGGCCGGGGCCCGGGGGCCCGGGGGCGGCTGGATGCACGGAAGACGCCCGGCCGGGAGAATTCCGGCCGGGCGTCTTCCGTGCGTCTGCTGTCCGTCTGCTGCGTGCCGGTGGCTTAGCCTCGATCCACCGAGCAATAGCCGGTCCAGGGCTTGGACATGAAGACGCGGATGCCCTCTGAGCTGGGATGATGGGACTTCCTACGGTTCCATTTCCACAGAGCAAGAGAACATCCGCGAGATGCAATCTTCCCATGCTGCTTCGGCGGTGTTTGCCGCGTTCGATGACGCGAATCTGGTCGCGCATGCCGGGCTGGTCCCGGTGATGCGGCTGGCCGAGCGGTGCGGGCTTGCCCGGCTGGTGGCCGAGAAGGTGAAGCTGACCGGCGCGAAGAACGGCGCGGGCGCGTCGGCGGACGCCAAGGTGACCAGCATCGTGGCCGGGATGGCCGCGGGTGCGGACAGCATCGACGATCTGGATGTGCTGCGGCACGGTGCGATGCCCGTGTTGTTCGCAGGCGTCCGTGCGCCGTCCACGCTGGGCACGTTTCTGCGCTCGTTCACCCATGGTCACGCGCTCCAGCTCCACGCGGTGCACCGCGGGTTCCTGGCCGCTCTGGCCTCGCACACCCCGCTGCTGCCCGGCGCGGGCGAGAAGGCGTTCATCGATGTCGACTCCACCCACAAACGGGTCTACGGCCGGACCAAGCAGGGTGGCGAGTACGGCCGGTTCAAGGGTGTCCGCACCCTGCACCCCCTGCTCGCCACGATCTGCACCCCCGCCGCGCGGCCGGTGATCGCCGGGGCACGGATGCGGCGGGGCAAGGCGGCCGACTCCCGCGGTGCCCCCAAGTTCGTCAGCGAGGCTCTGGCCACCGCCCGGGAGGCCGGCTGCACCGGCCTGCGGATCCTGCGGGCGGACTCGCAGTTCTACAACGCCGGTGTGATCGCCGCCTGCCGCCGGGCCGGAGCCCACTTCTCCATCACGACCGGCATGAACCCCTCCATCAAACGGGCCGTCCTGGCCATCCCGGACGGCACGTGGCAGCAGATCAGCTACCCGACCGCGGTGCCCGACCCCGACACCGGGGAGCTCATCTCCGGCGCCGAAGTCGCCGAGATACCCGCATACACCGCGTTCGCCGGCCGCAAGAAGAGCGAGCGGGTCACGGCCCGGCTGATCGTGCGCCGGGTCCGGGACCTGGCCAAACCCGCCGGCGTCGGTGAGCAGGGCGAGCTGTTCCCCGTCTGGCGCTACCACCCGTTCTTCACCGACAACCCCGCCGGAACGCTCCAGGCCGAGCGGGAACACCGTCACCACGCCGTCGTCGAGCAGGTCATCGCCGACAGCAAAGCCTCCGCCCTCGCCCACCTGCCCTCCGGACAGTTCAACGCCAACGCGGCCTGGCTGACCCTGTGGGCGATGACCTACAACCTGCTGCGGGCCACCGGTGCTCTGACCTCCGCCTTCCACGCCAAGGCCACCACCGCCACCCTCCGCACCCACCTGATCCACGTTCCGGCCCGGACCGCCCGCTCCGCCCGGCGCGTCACCCTGCACCTACCGCACAACTGGCCCTGGCAGCACGCCTGGACGCACCTGTTCGACACGGTCCACGGCCCACCCGGCCCGGCCTGACGCCCCCTGCCCACCCCGCCCGCCAGGGCCCAACCGGAACCAAGTCGTGGAAAAGCTGGGCAGACCAGCGGCTACAACCTGCCCATGCCCAACCACCGCCCCAAAACCGGCACAGACGCCCGCCAGAAGATCACCCTCAGACCACATCGGTGGATCGAGGCTTAGACCGACCGGCAGTAGGGCCGTGGGTGTCGGTGATCGGCGGCCCGAGCGCAAGGCAGGCACGAGCCTGAGTGATCATGGAGTTCTCTACGCTCAGTGATCACCGGAGGGCTCGTGCCTGTCCTGCCATCATGCCTGCTCGAACCCCTGTGGGACCAGTTCGCGGCGCTGCTGCCCGCGCACGTGGACGGCCATCCGCTTGGCTGCCACAATCCGCGCCTCCCCGACCGGATCGTCTTCGAGCACGTGATCGCTGCCCTCGTGCACGGCTCCGGCTACGAACGCATCGCCAGTCCCGGCTGCTCCGACCGCACTATCCGACGCCGCGTCAGACACTGGGCCGACCTGGGGATATGTCAGCAACTGCACGCCTTGGCCCTGGAGGCGTACGACCGCATGATCGGCCTGGAACTCGACGAACTGTCGGTCGACGGCTGCATCACCAAGGCGCCCTGCGGCGGCGAGAAGGCCGGCCGCTCCCCGGTCGACCGCGGCAAGCAGGGCCTGAAACGCTCGATAGCAGCCGAGGCCCGCGGTGTTCCGCTCGGCCTGGTCTCCGCCGGAGCCAACCGGCACGACTCGCCCCTGCTCATCCCCACCCTCGACGCCGTGAAAACCCAGGTCGGACCACTCCCCGAGCAGGTCAACGTCAACCTGGACCGCGGCTACGACAGCGCGAAGACCCGGACCGCGCTGGAGGAGTTCGGCTTCACCGTCGAGATCGCCCGCAAGGGTGTGCCCGCCCCAATCCAAGCCGGGAAACGCTGGGTGGTGGAGCGCGCACACTCGTGGATGAACGGCTTCGGCAAACTGCGGCGCTGCACCGAGAAGAACGGCAACGTCGTGGACTTCTACCTGCACCTCACCGCCACGATCGTCACGCTCCGCATGCTCATCCGCCGCGCGACGCTCCAATACCGCTGGGACACCCGCCCCACCACCCGACGACTCAAGTGACGCCTACTGCCGGTCGGTCTTAGTACCAGTGGTTGGCGGACCAGAAGTTCCAGGCGCCGACGGGGCTGCCGTAGCGCTCGTTCATGTAGTCCAGGCCCCACTTGATCTGGGTGGCCGGGTTGGTCTTCCAGTCCGCGCCCGCGGAGGCCATCTTCGACGCCGGCAGGGCCTGGGCCAGGCCGTAGGCGCCGGAGGAGGCGTTGGTCGCGGTGTAGTCCCAGCCACTCTCACGCGAAATGATCTTGTCGAAGGCGGCGAACTGGGCCGGGTCCTTGATCATCTGCTGCGCGATCGCCTTGGCGCTCGTCGGGGCAGCCTGCGCGGGAACCGCGGCAAGCATGGAACCGGCGACGCCCAGGGCGAGGACGGAACCCGCGAGGGCCTTCTTCGAAGCGGCGATGCGGCGGATGACGGCGTTGGACACGGATTGACCTTCCGAAGGGGACAGAGACGGTCGCCGCATGCCGAAGACATGCGTGAACCACTCACGCAGTGGAGAGGGGAACCGCAGGCGGCGGGTGAAACACCCGCACCGCCCGGCGACTCATCCAGTTCTACCGACGCCCCCACGCCCTGGCAACGACTCCACCTACTACCCGGCCTCGCAGCAACACACCCACACCCCCACCGCACCGCCACAGGGATCCACGCAGGCCAAAGCCCCCACAACGCGACCACCCCAAGCCCACCACCACCTACTAACCCAGGCCGTATGTGACGTGGGCCCTATGGGCCGAGTCACCCCCAAACCACCCCAACCTCACTAAACGTCACCACACACACCCCTCCAACGAGGTGGTTGATTTGTCAGAATTGCACCGGAATCGAAGGGGACAGGTGGACTACAGGCCAACCTTCCGTGCCCACCCCGCACCACCCCCGTCAGCACGACACCCCGAGCCACACAACTCCGACAGCCCCCACCAGACGCCCCACCCACCCCGCACCCAGCCCGCCCCGGCACCCGGCCCAGGCCGCCCGGCACCCAAGCAGCACAGCACCCAAGCAGCACAGCACCCGGCAGACCCCAGCCACCGACCCGCCCACCCCACACAAGAACAACAGAACCAAAACACCCGACACGAGAACACCCGGTACCGGCTGATGTTCAACATCAACGCGGGCAAGGAGATCTGGCCCGAGCTGGGGCAGGCCCTGCGGGCGGCGCAGGCACGGCAGGCCACGTTCCTGCTGAACCCGCCCTCCCCCGCGTCGTTCGACTTCCTCAACGTCAACATGGCCGTCGAGTGCGCCGACCGCGTCTATCCGACCAGTCGGCTGCTCCTGGACGCGCTGGTCGGTGCCCATGTCGCCTCGGAGCCGCTGCTGGGATCCGCCATCGGGCTCGGGCCGCCCACCTACGACCACAACCATGCGCCGACCTGCGCCCAGTGGCCGGCGGAACGCCCGAGCCGTTTCGAGGGCTCCTACCGGGCGGCGAGTTCCGCCCCGATCCTGGTCCTCGGCACGACCGGGGACCCGGACACCCCGTACCAGGACGCCGTGGCCCTGGCAGCGAGGCTGGACAACGGGCGGCTGCTGACCTTCGCCGGTGAAGGACACACCGCGTACAACCGGAGCGCGTGCGTCAGCGCCCTGGTCACGGAGTACCTCGCCACGCTGGCACTGCCCGCACGGGACACCGCATGCGCGGACGAGACGCCGACGGGGACGCTCGGCCGCCGCACCGCGGGCGTCGAGGTCGACGAGACGCGCGAGGTGATCCCCACGCTGCGCTGAGCACGCGCGGAGAGCGCGTACGGAGAGCGCGTACGGAGAGCGCGTGCGCTGGACAACGGGGGCCGGGCGGGTACCGCATCGGTTGGCCCCCGTGCTAGCCGCTCCAGGGCGGAGGGAGGGCATCGGATGGGGTCGGGGCGGGGTGGCTTAGGATGCCGGGCGGACGGAGCCGTAGCGCAGAGGTCGACGCGCGCGGTCTCCAAAACCGCGAGGACGCCGGTTCGAATCCGGTCGGCTCCGTCCGCAGACCACGGCAGGAGACGAGCCCGGAACCGCATCGAGGGCGCGGGCGCGGGCCGGGGCCAGTACGCCGGGGGCCGGCCCCGCCCCGGCGATCCCACACGTACGGCAGGCCCGGCACGGCCGTCCGGGTGCTCCTCCTCGCGGGTGTGCCCCGTACTGGGTGCCCGGGCTTCGGGCACGTGCGGGGCCCGGTCCGCCGGGCGGATTCGGTGGCGCGCGTCGACCGCCCGTCCGTGGCCGGTGCACGGGCACACTGGGGACATGAACGTGAGCGGCGACCTTCTGGCCAGGGCGCGCGTGGCGACCCGGCTTCCCGCCCAGGATCTGGGACGGGCCCGGCGTTTCTACGCCGAGCGCCTCGGCCTGGAGCCTGTCGACGAGCGGCCCGGCGGCCTTCTGTACCGGTGCGGGAGTGCGGAGTTCGTGCTGTTCCGGTCCACGGGATCCTCGCCCGGCACGTTCACGCAGATGGCCTTCGAGGTCGACGACCTCACCCGTGTGGTCACGGGGCTCAAGCGGCTCGGTGTGGTGTTCGAGGACGTCGACGTTCCGGGATTCAAGACCAGGGACTCGATCGCCGAGATCGACGGGAACTACCCGAGCAAGGGCGCCCGGGGCGAGCGCGGCGCCTGGTTCCGCGACAGCGAGGGCAATCTGCTGGGCATCGGCGAACCGGTCGTCTGAAGGCCCTGAAGGCCCTGCGCCCCAAAGCTGTGGGGCCGGATGCCGGCGGGTGGCCGGGATGGATTGTCACAGGGTCCTGGCAGAGTGCGCGGCATGGGCATCGACACGTTCTGGGAGATCATCGAAACTGCGCGGTCCGAGGCAGCGGAAGCGGGCGAGCCGTTCGACGAAGTCCTCGTCAACCACCTCGCCGGCAGACGGCCGCAGGAGATCCTGGAGTATGCGGAACGCTTTGACGAACTGCATGACGCCCTGTATCGCTGGGACGTGTGGGCGGCTGCTTACCTCATCGGGGGCGGGTGCTCCGACGACAGCTTCATCGACTTCCGCGCCGGTGTGTGAAGTTTCCCCGTGATCTTGGACACGGTGTTGTTACGCTGCGAGGGCCTGGTCTTGCCGGTATCGCAGGCGGGTTTCGTGGGGTGTGAGGTAGCCCCAGTGGATGTGCTTGCGTAGGCGGCGTCTGTTGTAGAAGGTCTCGATGAAGTCGAAGATGTCGGCGCGGGCGGTGGCCCGGTCGGGCCAGAAGCGGGTGCCGATCTCTTCTTTCAGGACGGCCCAGAAGCTCTCCGCGGCGGCGTTATCGAAGCAGCTCCCGGTCCGGCCCATACTTTGCCGGTGCCCCAACTTGCTGATTTTTGTGCGGAGTTGACCGGAGGTGTATTCCGATCCGCGGTCACTGTGGATCACACAGCCGGGTTCCAGGCGGCCCAGCGCGGCTGCCATGTCCAGCGCGTCGACGACGAGGTCGGCGCGGTGGTGGTCGGCCATCGAGTACCCGATCACCTCGCGCGTGGCCAGGTCCAGCCACGAGGCGAGGTAGAGCCAGCCCTCGGCGGTGGGGATGTAGGTGATGTCCCCGACGATTTTCGTTCCGGGACGGATGGCGGTGAAGTCCCGGCCGATCAGGTCCGGCGACGGGGCGGCCTTGGTGTCGGCCTTGGTCAGGCCGCGGCGTCCGGTGCGCCGGCTGTTCCCGGCGATGCCGTTCTCCCGCATGACCCGTGCCACCCGCTTACGGTTGACCACCCGGCCCTGCCGGCGCAGTTCGGCGGTGACGCGCGGGACGCCGTAGTTCCGCCGGGAGGCGATGTAGATCACCGTGATCTCGTGTGCCAGGGTCTCATCCGCCCGTCGCCTGGCTTCGCGGGCCTCGGCTCCGGCCACCCACGCGTAGTACGTGGACCGGGCGGTCTTCATCACCGTGCACAGCAGCACGATCGTGTAGTTCGCCTTCTCCGCGTGGATGAACCGGCATATCGTGCTCACCGGTCGCTCTCCTTCGCGAAGAAGGCGGTCGCTTTTTCAGGATCTCGATCGTCTTCGCCTGCTCTACGGTCAGCTTCCGCAGCCGCTTCCAGTTCCTCGTCCCGGTCGTCGGCGGCCCGCACGGCGCCGGGTCCCGATCCGTTGTCCTGGGCGGCCCGGGCCTTCTTCACCCAGCCCCGCAGGGACTCCGAGCTGATCCCGAGTTCCCGGGCGACCTCGGTCACCGTCCGGCCCGACGACCGCACGAGCTCGATCGCGTCCCGCTTGTACTCGTCCGAGTACCGCTTCGTGTACTTGCTTCCCACCTGGCACTACTTCCTCTGGAACCTCAGATCCCAGTCTCCAGGTGTCCACGATCAAGGGGAAGCTTCAGTGATCGCTTCGGGACGTGACTGGTACCAGCGTGTGGACACGGCCCCGGACAGCCTGGCTGCGCACCCTGGTGCGATCCGGGCGGCCGCGCTCTGAGGTTCCCCCGCACTGCGGGAGGGGCTGACTAGCTGGTCAGGGTGGGTTGACGTGGTTTCAGGTTCACTTGTTCGGTCGCTGCCTGGTTGGCGTAGTGCTTCTCCTCGTACTCGATGGGGCTGAGGTAGCCGAGCCGTTTCTGGATGCGGCGGGGGTTGTAGAAGCCGTCGATGTACTCGAAGAGCGCGAGGTTCGCCTCGGCCCTGGTGGCGAAGACGCGGCCGCGGATGCACTCGGTCTTGATGACCATCCACAGGTTCTCCGCGAGGGCGTTGTCGTACGAGTCGCCGACCGAGCCCATGGAAGCCTGGATCCCGGCCCTGACCAGGCGTGTTGTGAGCTTCACGGACGTGTATTGACAGCCGTGGTCGGCGTGGTGAATAAGCTCTCCGGGGGCGACCTCGCGGCTGGCCAGGGCGTATTCCAGCGAGGTCAGGACCAGATCGGCGTCGGCGCGGGCGGAGGTCTCCCAGGCCACCACCCGGCGGGAGAACGCGTCGCGGATCGCGGACAGCCACAACGGCCCCTCCCCGGTGGGGATCATGGTCAGGTCGGTAACCCACAGCCGGTTCGGCCCGGCCGCGGTGAAGTCGCGTTGCACCAGGTCAGGGGCCAGATCGGCGTCCGGGTCACGGCGAGTGAAACCCTTGCCCCGGCGGGGACTGATCCCGGCCAGGCCGGCCTGGCGCATGAGCCGCTCGACGCGCTTCCTGCCGACGTGGACGCCCTCACGCTTGAGGACGGCGTGCACGCGGGGTGAGCCGTAGATCCCGCCGGACTCCTCGTGGACCTGCCGGATCCTGCTGGTCAGCTCGGCATCCCGGCGGCGCCGTTCGCACGGTTCGGTCTCGGCCTGGCGCCACCGGTAGTAGGTGGAGGAGGGGATGTTCAGTTCCCGGAGTACGGGCTCGACCCCCAGATACGGGTGCTCGTCAACGAGCGCCGTCACCTGGGCCGGGTCGGGTCGAGCTGGGCCGCGAAAAAAGCCGAGGCCGTCCGCAGGACCTCATTCGCACGCTTGAGCTGTGCATTCTCCTTCCGCAGGGCGGCAAGCTCCTCCCGCTCGCCAGTGGTGAGCACGTCGTCGCGTTCGCCGGCGTCGGCCTCTGCCTGCCGGATCCAGTTGCGCAGAGCCTCGTGGTGCACGCCGAGTTCCTCGGCCATGCGGCGGATCACGGGCTTCGGCTCGGCGGTCCGGTACATCCGTACCGCACGCTCACGCAACTCCAGCGGATACTTCCAAGACCACGGAGTTATGGCTTGTCGGCCGCTGTCAACAGGGGCGAGGTATTTGGGAGAAGTGCCGGTCAGGGCAACGGGACTCCTGGTAGAGCGAGGAAGCCGACCAAGGTCTTCCCGCCTGAAGGAGCCCCGTTGCCCGTTCAGTGTTCCACCGTCACGCTCACGTCGTCCATCACCGTCGCCGACGGGGTCTTCGCTCCGGGGCATCTGGGCGAGCTGACCCGGCACCTGCCCTTTGAACTGGTCGATGACGTGCTGGAACGTACTGGCGGAACCCAGCGGAGGCTGAGGCTGCTGCCGTCGAGGGTGGGTGTCTACTTCGTGCTGGCACTGGTTCTCTTCCCGCAGCTGGGCTACATGCGGGTGTGGGACAAACTCACCTGCGGCCTGCGCGGGCTCCTTCCACCGCGTCCGTCGGAGAAGGCGCTGCGAGAGGTGCGCCGGCGGCTGGGCGCCGCGCCGCTGCGGCTGCTCTTCGAGACACTGGCCGGTCCCGTGGCACAGCCGATCACACCAGGGGTGCGATACAGGTGCTGGCGCACAGTCGCCTTCGACGGCTGCAGCTCCACCAAGGCCCCTGACCGGCCGCGAGTCTGCGCCTGGCTGGGCAAACACAAGCATCGTTACGGCACGGACGGATATCCGATGCTGAAGATCATGGTGCTGTGCGAGACCGGAACCCGGGCCCTGCTCGGTGCGGTCTTCGGACCGACGCCCGAGAAGGAGACCGGCTACGCCGAGCAGCTGCTACCACTGCTGGACAACAGGATGCTGCTGCTCAACGACCGGGGCTTCGACTCCGACGACTTCCTCGCGAAGGCCGCGGCCACCGGCGCCCAGCTGCTGGTACGCCTCAAGGGAACCCGGACACCCGCACGCTGGGCACTACTGCCGGACGGGTCATTCCTGACCAGGATCAACGGGACCCGGCTGAGGATCATCGATGCGCACATCGCGGTGACGACCGCCAAAGGGCTGAGGCTGGAAGGCCACTACCGACTGGCCACCACGCTGACCGATCACCGTCGCTACCCCGCCGCAGAGCTGGTGGAGCTCTACCACGAGCGATGGGAGATCGAGTCCGCGTTCTACTCGCTTCGGCACACCCTGCAGCACGGCCTGGTGCTGCGATCCCAGGACGCGACCGGGATCCAACAAGAACTCTGGGCTCACCTGACCGTCTACCAGGCACTGCGCCGCGCGATGGCCGAGGCCGTCGAGACCCTCCCCGGCACCGACCCGGACCGCGCCTCCTTCACCGTCGCCCTGGAGACCGCAAAAGACCAGCTCATCGCCGCAGCCGACGTACTGCCCGACACCGGACCGGGACGAATCACACCGGCCCTGCTGCACGATCTGCTCCCACCCCGCCGGGCCCGCGTCAACCCACGCCGCGTCAAATGCCCGATCTCCCGCTACGCCGCCCCGCCCCACCAGGCACAAGTCCTGGGCGCATCCAGGATCACCAGCATCAGTGTCACCGTGAACCCCTCCGCTGGCCCAGGCCCCGACGGACGCCGCGACCGCACACTGCAACTCCTGCGAACCGATCCCCACCGCACCTGGCGCGCATGTGAAATCGCCCGCGGTATCGGACTGGAGGATCCCCAAGGACTACGCGCAGAACTGGGACGCTGGGTCCGCGAAGGAATCCTCCGCCGCACCGGCCGGGGCCTCTACACCCTCGACCCCGAGTGGACCACCCCAACCTCCACAAGCCCCTGTCCCCGCCCCTGTTGACAGCGCCGGACAAGCCATAACTCCGTGGTCTTGGGATACTTCCTCGGCGCAGGCATCGTCTGGGCTCCTCTCATGAGACCCATCTGACCCTCTGTCACCCATCCCCGCATCTCGGGGGAAGCTCACTCCGGGACCGTTGCGAGGTGTTGTTCTACGAGGACGTGAACTATGCGGCCAGCGGCGCGTTCGAACGGATCACCGGCGATGCGGATGCCTTCTACGAAGCCTGGCACGGGTTCCGCGGGGCGGATGCACAGGGCGGCAACGTGGTCGACATGGGCGAGGATTTCGACTTCGACGACGACAGGGAAATGATCCGACGGCTTCCCTTTCTGGCCGCCCTGTTCCTGGGCACGCACCCGTGAGCCCCGCCCCGCCGTCCCGTCTCCGACCCCGTGTGACGCCCGTCCGGGTCGAACCGGTGCAACACGAAGAGGCGCTTGTGCTCCCGGCAGAGGATCACCTCAACTCCCGACGGCCTCGGTGATCTGCAGGGCGGCCTGGGCCGGCGTGAGGTGCGTGGTGTCGACTACCTCGGCCTCGCGGTGCAGCCAGGTGCGGGCCGCCTCGGCGTAGGGCTCGAGGTATTTGAGACGGAACGGGGAGGGGCCGAGAAGAGTGTCCCCCTCGATGCGCCCGCGGAGGGTGTCCTGGTCGGCGTGGAGGACGAAGTGTCGTACCGGGATGGCATGTTGGGCGAGGCCGGTGCTGATCTCGCGCCAGTACTGCTCGACCAGGACCGTCATGGGCATCACCAGGGTGCCGCCGGTGTAGTCGAGTACGCGGCGGGCGGTTTCGACGACGAGCGGCCGCCACGGCGGCCAGTGCTGGAAGTTGTCCGTCCCCGGCAGCCCCGGCGTGATGTCCATGAGTGTCTCGCCGACCTTCTCGGCATCGAACACCCGTGAATCCGGGATCAGTGGCTGCACGAGTGCGCTGGTCGTCGTCTTGCCTGCGCCGTGGGTGCCGTTGAGCCATACGATCATGGGTCCCGATGCTAGCGCTGTGACGTCGCAGTGGCGGGAAAGCGATCATCGCCGCCCTCGCCCGCGCGCATGATCCCTATGCTGGCGGCATGCTCGACATACCTCTTTCAGCACTGGAAGTCGCGATGGTCCAGACGGGCACGCGCGCCGTGGAGACCCTGCGGGACACCGCGGCCTTCGCGCAGGGGGTGGAACGGCTGGGCTACCACCGGATCTGGTACGCAGAACACCACCACTCCCCCGCGATCGGCGCGTTCCCGCCCGTGGTGCTGACGGCGCACGCTGCCGCTTCGACCTCGGTCATCCGGCCCGGGTCGGGCGGCGTGCTGGCCCCCAACCACGCGCCCATCACCGTGGCGGAGCAGTTCGGGACGCTGGCCGCCCTGCACGAGGACCGCATCGACCTGGGCATCGGCCGCGGTCCCGGCACCTTCGACGAGGCGACCGCACGGGCACTCCGCCGCGGAGCCGGGCCGGCGACCGATGCCCAATACCGCGACGACATCACGGCGATCCTGTCGTTCCTGGTCGACGAGGTCGCACTCGGCCCGCTGCCCGAGCCATGGCTGCTGGTCTCCAGCCCCGCAGGAGCCGCCCTCGCCGCCGCCCTCGGCCTGCCCGTCGCGATCGCCCACCACATCCGGCCGGACAACACCCGTGCCGCACTGGAGTGTTACCGGACCCGGTTCACCCCCTCCCGCTGGTGCGAGCGGCCCCGGGTACTGCTGTGCGTCGAGGCGGTGTGCGCCGAGACCGAAGAGGAAGCCGCCTGGCGGGCAGGACCGATGAACGTCGTCAAAGCCGGGCTCCTCAAGGGACTGAGCCAGACCCCCTTCCCCACGCCCGAGCAGGCCGCCACCCACCCCTTCACGGCCGAGGAGCGGCAGGCCCTGGCAGGATTCCGTGCGCAACAGGCCGTCGGGACGCCGGAGACCGTCGTGAACCGGCTGGCGCAACTGGCCGGTGAGACCGGAGCGGACGAACTGATGCTGACCACACCCGTCTACGCCTTCCGCGACCGCCTCGGCTCCTACGAGCTCATCAGGAAGTACTCCGGATCCGCCGCGACCGCGCCCTAGGAACACCGCCGGGACGGTGCCCGCGCCCCCCGTTCAGGGCTTGTGTGCGGCGGGGGCGGGCTTGGTGATCAGCGTGATGGGGCGGGATGCGGGCCCGGCGACGAACACCGTTGCCGCCCGGGGGTCCTGGGGAGTCAGGTCGTGGCGGAACGCGTCCGCTTCATTCTGCAGGCCATGGCCATGAGTCGCCGCCACCGTCACCCGGCCGACCATGCGCTCGCGCAGCACGGTTTTCAGCCCGGCGCTGCCGAACGGCAGGACCTCCGTGACCTCGTACGCGGCTGCGAAGGGGGTGGGCCGCAGTGCGTCGGAGGTCAGGAGCGTGCCGTCCTCGTCCAAAAGGCCCGCGGCGAGGTCCTCGGAGAGCTCGGCGAGCAGCCGCGCGTGGGCGACGGCGGGGTCCGGTGCGTAGAGGTAGCGGCCGGCCGGCCGCACAGCCGGATGCGGCAGGCCGCGTCCGGTGAGGGACTCACCGGCGGGCAGCAGCGTGGCTTGCGCACCGTGGTGGGCTGAGGGGTACGCAGTCCGTCCAGGCCGAACCACAGGACCGCCTCCTGGATGTGGCCGTCGTAGGAGATCCACTCGGCCTCGTGGGCCCGGCCGAGGTCGGGCACGGCCTGGTCGGGAACACCCGGTGTCAGCCTGATCCAGCCCGCCCCGGTCGTGTGCAGCCGCTCCAGTGCCCGGGACAGCGGCGGGTCGTACCGCTCGGGGTCGTGGCCCCCGTCCGGGCCGGCGTGCCGCATCAGGTCGATGAAGACGGCCTCGCCCTGGCAGTCGAACGTGGTGACGTCCGCACAGGTCAGGCCGAGCATCGGCTCGTCCATCCCCTTCCGGTTCGCCGCGGCGATCTCGACGGTCAGCCGGTCCCCGTCGACCGCGCTCGTGGCGTGCGACCAGCCCAGTACGTGGGCGTCGGCACCGCTGCCGAGACCCATCGCGTCGATCATCACGACGCCGATCTCGTCCAGGACGCGGTCCAGTTTGTAGTCGGACACGGCCAGGTGGGACGACAGCTCCACGGTGTCCGGGGTGAAGTACAGGCGCGGCGCGTGCCTGCCGAACTTCGCCGCGGCCTGCCGTCGCAGCCGCGCCTGTTCCCGGGCCGCCGCCACCAGCTCGGCAGGATGGGCCCGGCACAGGGCGGCCACCGTCACGGGTTCCTCGGCTGGGCCGGTGGCCTGGAGGACGGCGAGCAGGCTCTGCCCCTCGTCCGTCAGCAGGGCCCGGAACGTGTCGGGATCCATCCGGTCATTCAAGCAGGGGCATGCCCGCCCCCAGGAGGGCAGCCCCTGCCGCGGCGGCGGGCGGCAGGCGGCGGGCGGCGGGCGGCGGGCGGCGGGCGGCAGGCAGCAGGCAGCAGGCAGCAGGCAGCAGGCAGCAGGCGCGGGATAGCCGGTCAGAGCATGCGAACGTCTGCGTCGGGGAGTTTGGCCCACCAGTGGTGGTAGCGGCTGTAGACGGCCGTCTCGCGGTCGTCGAGGAGGGCCGTCAGGGAGTGGGCTTCCGCGGCGAGCCCGTCCCAGGTGGCGGCTGACAGGGGGTGGAAGGCCGTGGCCTCGATGCCGCCCTGCAGCGGGCGCCACACGCCGGCGACGTGACCGTCCACCAGCAGGGTGGGCAGTACGTCGCCGTTGCGGCGGATCACCAGGGGGCGGTAGGCCGGGGGTATCACGCGGCTGCGGTCGGCGTAGGCCAGCAGGATGCTGTCCCACATGGCCATGAGCCGGGGAGGGGCGGGGGTTTCGGCGGGCGGCCGCAGGGCGCCCGGGAGGTCGAACAGGGGACCGCCGTCCGGTCCCTGGAGCTGCTCGACCACCGCGTCCAGGGCGCGGAGTGCCGCGCGGACGTGCGCCCGCTTCACCAGGGCGAACTGCGCCACGTCCGCGACCGATGCGGGTCCGAATCCCGCCAGATAGCGCAGGATCAGGGCCTGCAGCGCTTCGGACTCCCCCGCCCGGTCCGCGGGAACGGGCAGGGAAACGGGCACGGGTCCGGTTTCGGCCGCGATGAAGGACGGGCGGAGGCCGAAGGACCACGGCGCATCCGTCGGGGCGTGGTGCAGGGGCGCGTATGCCTTCAGCCCCCACCACGCCCCGTCCCTCTGCTCGGCGCCGAGCCGCTCCCCGGTCCATGCCTGCATCTCGGCCGAGGTCCGCCTCCGGCGGGCGAAGGCCAACAGGTCCGGCAGCAGTTCTCCGGCGTCGGCGGGGGTCAGCCCGGCGACGGCGAAGCGGGCGCCGAGGCGGGAGGCGTACAGCGTGGGCTCCATCGCCGTGCGGAAGACCGGGTAGTCCCCGGCGTGCACGGCGTGCAGGGTGATCCGCATCAGGGTCGCCTTGACCACCGACCGCTCGGTGAAGGCGGCGTCGAGTTCGGCCGGAGCGAAACCGGCGAGCCGGTTCCACAGGGCGAGGTACGGCGAGGCCGGGTGCTGTGACTGGAGGGCGACCACGCGCCGCACCCCTTCGGGTACGGCCAACGGCTCGCGGTTCAGCAGCAACTGGCGGCCCAGGGTTGCCCGGTTGAGTTCACGCGCGGTGATCGTCACAGTGCAGGATTGTGCCCTGTGCCGTTCCCCCGCCGCCGCCCGGCCCCCGGTCTCCTGGTCGATGACGGCGGTGACTTCGCCCTCGACCGGAAGGCCGAGCGACGGGCACCGGTCTACGGGCGGCGGGGCCCTCGGTGGCCTCGGTGGCCTCGGTGGCCTCGGCCGGACTGCGGGGCGTGACGGGTCGTTCCACAATGGGACCAGGGCATGCGTGGGGGCATCGGCGGTGTCCCGGCGGTGTCGGCTGAGAGGAACGCCCTCATGCGCGCTGAGTCCTCGGCGGCCGCACGGAAGACGGGGGCCTTCGTTGCCGTCGCCGTCGCGCTGTTCTGCATCCAGCTCGACTTCTTCGCCCTCAACCTCGCCCTTCCCGGTATCGCGGCGGAGCTCGGCGTCACGGTTTCGGCCGCGCAGTGGACCCTGTCCGCGTACATGCTCGCCATCGGCTGCTTCTTCATCATCGGCGGCCGGGTGGGGGACGTCTTCGGACGGCGGGGCACCCTGCTGGCCGGGACCGCCCTGTTCACGGCCGGTTCCGTGGGCTGCGCGCTGGCTCCCGGCCTGGGCTGGCTGGTGGCGGCCCGGATCGCGCAGGGGGTGGGCGCGGCGTTCGTCTTCCCGGTGTCGGTGTCCGTGATCACCAACACGTTTCCCGAGGAGAGCCGCGCCAGGGCCCTGGGAGCCGTGTTCGGCATCGCCAACATCGGGACCGCGCTCGGGCCCTTCGTGGGCGGCGGGTTCACCGAGGGGCCGGGCTGGCGGTGGATCTTCTGGCTGATGGCGCCGCTGAGTCTGCTCTCGCTGCTCGTCGCTCTCGCGTACGTGCCGGATTCGCGCGACACGTCGGCGCCGCGCGAGCTGGATCTCCTGGGCTGCGCGCTGGTCGTGTGCGCGCTGGCCGCCCTCACCCTGGCCGTGGAGCGCGGGGACGCCTGGGGCTGGGCGAGTGCCCGTACCCTCGGCTTCTTCGCGGTGGCGGTGGTGGCCGGCGCGCTGTTCGTGGTGCGCGAGCGGCTGGCCCGGCATCCGCTGATCGATCTGCGGCTGTTCCGTAACGTCCCGTACGTCCTGGTGACCGGGATGGGCTCGCTCTCGAACATGGGCTACGGCGTCACCGTCTTCCTCGCCACGCTCTACCTCCAGGGCGTACGCGGGCTCTCACCGCTCCTGGCCGGGACGGTGTTCCTGGCCCCGGCCCTGCTGGTGGCCCTCAGCGGGCCGCTCGGGGCGCGACTGGCCCGGCACATGCGGCCGACTGCGGTGATGGCGCTCGCCGGGGCCGTCGCGGGCACGGGGATGTACGCACTGGCCCAGGTCAGCGCCTGGTGGCTGTACGTGCCGGTGTTCGCGTGGTGCGGCCTGGGTCTGGGGCTGGGCTGGACCTTCTCCAGCGTGGCCACGCAGCAGGTCGTCGCGCCGGCCAGGGCCGGGGAGGCATCGGGTGTTCTGCTGACGTTCCTGGTCACGCTGGGTGCGATCGCCCTGGCCGGCACGGCGGCGGCGATCTCGGCGATGACTCCGGAGCGGCCGCCCGAGGAGGCCTACGACGCGATCCTGCGGCTGGGCGGGGTGGTCATCCTCGCGACGGCGGTGGTCGTCATGGCCGTACGCCACCGGCTCGTGCTGCTCGGCAGGATCGCGCCGCTGTCGATGCGGACCCGCGATGGTGCCGGGCGGGAACCGGGCCGGCGGCTCTGACCCCCGCCGGACGTCGACCCCGCCGCAGGGTCGGTCGACCCCGGCGGCCGGCGGTGTCCAAGGCCGCGCCGGGCGGCCGCAGGCCGCGCCTCAGGAGGTGCGGCGCCGGAGCATCGACGTCAGGCGGACGGCGAAGTGGATCGCGGCCGCTGCCGCGACGATGTCCAGGACGTCGGCCGCCATCAGCAGCACCGTGGCGTCCCGCATGTCCGGAATCGCCTCGGCGCGGCCGTACGTCCACACGGTGTACTGGCTGAACGCCCCCGAGGCGGTGAACAGCCCCCACCACAGGCCCACCGGCCAGAACGCCGCCTTGCCCGGCTCTCCCGGGGCCGGAGCCGGATCCGGGGCCGGTACGCAGACCCCCCACATGTCCAGGGCGATCCGGAACGGCCGCCAGAGGTTGACCACCGGGAACAGCCAGGCTCCGATCGCCCAGCCGGTCCCGATGCCCAGGCGGTCCGGCGCGAGCGCCACCGCACTGCGGTACATCCGGTGGAACCAGGCGATGAACACGATGCCGCAGACGATGACGGCCGACTGCTGGAACATCCAGGCGCGCCGGTACAGGGTGTCGGCGGCGTCCCAGTCCTCCATGGAGGCATGCGCGAAGCCGCCCTCCCAGTCGAGCAGGTAGTAGGCCCGCGTCCCGGCGTACAGCGAGAACAGGTCGGTCAGGATGACCGCGGCCAGCAGCACCACCACGGCGGCAGACAGGAGCCGCGGCGCCTGCGGTGTCCGGGCCGGCAGGGACGGGCGTGGCTTCAACCCGCTGGTTGCGGACATGACGAGGGACCCCCCACGGGTACGGAGTTGCGATACACCGCTCACCGTAGCGGGAGCGTCGGGGGACCATACGCCCTCCAGAGCCGCTGCGTCCATCGCGTATCCGCAGGTCGGAGGCGGCACGGACGGTTCGGCGGGGTGTCGTCCGGGACCGTGTCACGCCCCGGGCCGGGGGCTCCCCGCCCGGCGGTCGCCATGTGTCAAGACACGAATATGCGAGACATGACGCGAGGGCTTTCGATCACGCCTACTGAAATCTCCTGCCTCGCCCGGAGCGTGTGAGGCCCGCCGGAGCGAGGAGACGATGGGTGATGAATTCCGAATGCCGTGCACAGCAAAGTGCAGATCAGCCTCGCGTCGGGCCGCGCGCATCGACCTTCGGGGAAGTGGAGCGGTGGGCGGCCGCCGGGCATGTGGACGGTGATCTGGACGGGATTCACCTGGCCCGGGCGATCACGGAGGAGGTGAGGCGGGCCGGGAAGCATTTTCTGCCGCAGCCGTTCCTGATTCAGCTGAGCGAGATCCGGCGCCGGCACGCCACGGCTCGCCGGCCCTTTCTTCAGGCTTTTCTCGACTGCCTGCTCGACAAGCACGAGGACCGTTACTGGAACCGGACGTATCTTTCCCTGCCGCTGCTGGAGCTCATTGCGGACGAGCCGGGGCACGCTCCGGGGCCGAACCGGCTGGCCACCTGGCTGATATCCGACGTGGCGCGTTTCGAGATGCAGACCGCGGCCGCGCCGAAGGAACCGGCGGACGCCGACCGGGACCGGCCCGGGGCGGCGACCTTGCGCAAGCGGCTGCGTCACGCCCTGCGGTTCGTGGCGCACGACCACGACGGGCCGGGCGTCGACGGGCTGAACCTCGAGGACCTGACCCCGCAGATGGCCGGCCTGCTTCCCCGGCCCGCCGCGACGGATGCGGGGCGCTGGTTCGACGTGACGGTGCAGCCCGTGTACGTACTGCACGACGAGTACTTCTTCATGCGGGCCCTGCAGGCCCACGAGATGGTGTTCACGGCGATCGCGCAGGACATGCGGGCGGCGATCGCGGCGTTGCGCGACGGCTGCCTGGAACCGGCGGCCACGTGTGTGGACCGGGCGGCCGCCTCGTTCGAGCGGGCCTCGGTGCTGTTCCGGCTGGTCGCGACGATGCGGCCGGAGCACTTCTCCGGGTTCCGGGAGTTCACTCAGGGCGCGAGTGCCGTTCAGTCCGAGCAGTACAAGCGGTTCGAGATCCTGTGCGGCCTTCCGCCCGCCGAGCGTCTGGGGTCGGCCGCGTTCACGAGTGTTCCGGGCGTACGGGCCGAGGCGCACGACGCGAGCCACGACACGGTGACGCGCGCGTATCTCGATCTCCGCCGCAGGGCCCGTTTCAGCTGGACGGACTGGAACCTCTTCCACACCGCGCAGGGCCGGCTCGAGCAGCGGCACCAGCAGTGGAAGGCCACGCACCGCAGCCTCGCCGCGCGGATGCTCGGCAGTGCGCGCGGGTCGGGTGACACCGAGGGTGTGCCCTGCCTGACGCAGTGTCTGGACAACCGGCTCCTCGGGCAGTTGGGCGGGCAGCGCGACCCGCGGTGCGGGCAGGACGGCTCCGGTACGGGCGACTGACCGCGCGGGCGGGCGGCCCCTCCGGCCCACCGCCACCACCCGGACAAGGACCTGCACATCACTTGCTTCGACCTGCCGGAGAAGGAGAGTGCGGCCCTGGCCACCTTCAAGGAGGCCGGCCTTGAGGAGCGCTGTGCGTTCATCGGCGGTGACACGTTCGCCGCGATTCCCGCCGGGTTCGACGTCATCACGATCAAGCACTTCCCGGACATGTGGGACCGGCAGAACGCGGTACGGATCCTGCGCAACGCCTGCAAGGCGCTGCCGGCCGGCGGCATCCTGTACGCGATGCACCTGGTGTATCCCGTACAGGGCGGGGGTGGGGTGGAGGAATTCTTCCCGGCGTACTTCCTGGGCTGCACCATGGCGCAGGGCGGTCCGCAGAAGACGGCCGCCTACGTCGCGTGGATCGAGGAGGCCGGGTTCACCGTGGCGTCGGTGACCGAGCAGGACATCACCGCCTTCCCCGCCGACACGATTCCCGCGCACAGCGTGATCTGCGCCTCCAAGCCCGCCTGATGTCCTGTGACCCCGTCCCCGCCAGCCTGCTGAGGTGACTTCCATGCCCGCACCCGCCGAGGCCGATCCGGTCCTCCTCGCGGTCGCCGCCCAACTGCCGCGGCCCGTCTTCACCACCGACGAACTCCGCGATGCAGCACGCCCGTTGTTCTCCGATCGCCTCCTGGACATGGTGGGCGGCCTGGGCATCGGCAAGCGGCACTCCGTCCTTTCCAACTACCCCGACGTCGTGTTCGGCGGCGCCGAGCCGAAGCTGGAGATCGCCACCGCCGACCTGGCCGCCCGGTCCGCGCGCACCGCGCTGGCCAAGTCCGGCGTCGATCCCGGCGAGATCGGTCTGGTCCTCGGCGTGACGTCCAGTCCGGGCCGGCTGCTGCCGTCTCTGGTGTGCGACGTGATCGCCCGCATGCCCGAACTCCCCCGCGACGTGGCGAACCTGAGCATCGCGTACATGGGCTGTTCGGCCATGGCGAAGGTCGTCGAGACCTGCCGCTGGTACCTGGCGGTGAACCCGCGCAAGCGGGTCCTGGCCGTGTTCACTGAGGCCATCACCCCGCTGTCTCCGCCGCTGTCCGGCCGCTACGGGCACTTCAGCGAAGTGGCGCCCGACCGGCGGCAGTCGACCGTGGACGCCCTCCACTCGTTCCTGTTCGCCGACGCGTCGGTGGCGATGGTGTTGGCCGCCCACGGCAAGGGCCCTTCCTTCGGGCCGGTGAAGAACCTGACCAACGACGTGCCGGAGGACACCGAACTGGGGACCGTCCCCGACGGCGGCTCCGACATCCCCGTGGTCCAGGCGGCCCACGGGCGCCACCTCTACACCCTCGGCCCCGACGTCACCGAACGCGGATCCCACTACGCCAAGCAGACCATCGGCGCCGTCCTGGACGACCCGTCGTGCACACTGGGCGACCCGACCCAGGCGTCGGTGTTCTTCATGCACACCGGATCCACCCGCATCCTCGACGCCCTGTGCGAGGGATTCCTCATCGACCGCGACAGCCCGGCGGTCGCCGCCTCCTACAACGTGTTGCGCGACTACGCCAACACGCTGGGCTGCTCCGTACCCCTGATGGTCGCCGAACCGGTCCGGCGGGCCGGCGGCCAGGGCCTGGTGTGCGCGTTCGGGCTGTCGTTCAGCGCCGGGGCGTTCACCATCAACATCCCGGCCGAAGGCTGGACGCCGTAGCGGAAGGCGGAAAGCCACAGCCCAGGGCTCCCGAGCCCCCGAGCCCCCGGGGCCCCGGCTCCGGGGGCGGCCCGCCCCTCCCCCGCCTCCACCCCGCGCCTCCGATTGGACGGATATCGCAGTGAGCAGCCCGACCCGGTTGATCGTCGTGCTCCTCTTCGACGGCGTCGACCTGCTCGACGTCACCGGCCCCCCGGAGGTGTTCGCCCTGCTGCGGCGGGAGACCGGCAGCGCGCAGGGCTATCGGGTGGTGCTGGCCGCCGAGACGATGGAGGCGGTCACCACCTCCGCCGGGGTACGGATCCTGCCCGACCTCACCTTCGCCGACGCGGCCGCGCGCAGCATCGACACCCTGATGGTGCCCGGTTCGGTCGAAGTCGACGGACTCGCCCGCGTCCATGCCGTCACCGATCCGGCCGTGGTGCACTGGGTGAAGGAGCTGGCGGGCAGGTCCCGGCGCATCGCGTCGGTGTGCGTGGGGGCGCATCTGTTGGCGGCCGCCGGACTCCTGGACGGCAAGCGCGCCACCACCCACTGGTCGACCGCGCAGCAGCTCGCCGCCGACCACCCGGCGGTCGAGGTCGACGCCGACCCCATCTTCATCCGCGACCAGGACGTGTGGACCGGAGCGGGGATCACCGCGTGCCTGGACCTGTCACTGGCGCTGGTCGCCGAGGACTTCGGCGAGACGGTCGCGCTGCGCGTCGCCCGGCAGCTGGTGATGTACCTCAAGCGTCCCAGCGGGCAGAGCCAGTTCAGCGTCCCGATCGAGCCCGTCTCCACGACGCGGCGCATGGACGACCTCCGCCACTACATCACCGGCAACATCACCGGTCGGCTCACCGTCACCGATCTCGCCGCATACGCCCATGTCAGCGAACGGCAGCTCACCCGCATCTTCAAGACCGAACTGGGCATGACCCCGGCCGCCTACATCGAATCGGCCCGCGTCGAGGCGGCACGCAACCAGCTGGAGTCCACCGACGACACCCTGGAACGGGTCGCCTCGGCGTGCGGCTTCAACACCCCCGACACCCTGATCCGCGCGTTCCGCCGGAAACTGAACACCACCCCGACCGAATACCGCAGCCGCTTCCGGCACACCCGCCACCCCTGACCGTTCCGGATGGACGGACAGGTCTGCCACCTGGCCCGCGAGACGGCCGCCCCCGGTGCGCTCCCCGGGTACTACCGGTGAAGGGCGCGGGGGCGGTCGGCGGTGCGCAGCGCCTGCAGCCGCTGTTCGGCAAGGAGCAGGTGACGGGGATCCGCCAACGGCAACGCGCCCAGGAGTGCGACCAGCCCGGGCCCGAACTCCAGCGCCAGAGGCCGGTCCCTGACCTGAGCCCAGCAGTAGAGTGCACCGGCCGCCGCGGCGTGCACCTCCGGGGCATCAGCACCCTGACGGGCCAGCCGAGCCTGGCCGGCGCCGATCCACAGCCGGGTGGCCAACGGGAAATCGCCCGCCATCCGCGCCAGATCAGCACGGATCTCCACCCACCCGGTCGCCTCCGAAGAGGCGTGGCCACAGGCCTGCAGAACGTACTCCTCCCACGCCTGAGCGAGCTGTGCCGCCTCCACGTGACGACCCGCCGTGGCCAGTGCGTGAATGTGAGGCCGCGGATCGCCACCAGAAGCGGAAACCGGCCCGGAGACGGCCGCGGGATCAGGCACGGGCTCCGGCTCGGCGGTCGACGCGGGGGTGGGGACGGGGGCGGGGTGCTGCGGCTGCCGCGGAGGTTGGGACTGGTGGGACTGTTGGAAGTAGTGAGGCTCCTGCTGTGGTCCGGGACGCATGCCGAGCTCGCGGGCGGTCGGCAGGACCACGGTCCCCGGAGGCAGCGCCGCAGCCGAAACCGCCAGGGCATGCAGCTGGACATTGCCGGGCCGACCCGGGCCGCGGCGCAGCTGCTCGATCCAGTGCCGGGTGTATCCGCTCACCGCGGCGCCCGCCGCCGGGGCGAAAGCCGGCGGGCAGATCACCCCGTACACCTCCGCCGAGGGCGAGGCCGGCAGACTGCCGTACTCCTGCAGCAGCGGCCAGGCCTCCTTGTCGGCGGCCAGATCGAGAAGCACCGTCGTCAGCCCGGCGGGGCGGGCACGCAGTTCGCTGCCCAGCCACTCCCAGGGCAGCGAGGTATAGCGCACCGAGGCCGCGGTCGTGCCGGCCAGCGCAAGATGCAGACGCCGGCCCCGACGGTCCACCGTGAGACGGCCCGAAAGGTAGACCAGCAGCGGCCCCGGCGTGGCAGCAGCCGTACGCAGCCGCGTCAGCACGGTGTTCGGATCACGCGCGCCGTCGAGGCAGACCGTGTCACTGGGAAGCCCGCTGTCCAACAAGGCGGAAGCGGGCACCATCGCCAGGGCGGCAAGGTTCGCGCTCGGCGCCAGCTGCACCGTACGCCGCCGCACAGCCACATCACCCGCTATCAGCAGCACGTGCCCTCGCTGCTGCTCCAATGCGTTCAAGTGCATACGCAGACCGTACTCACACCACCGGCGCCATGAAGAACAGTACGGCAGACCACGGACCGACCGACTGGTCTACCCTCGGTCATGTGATCGACCACGTGAAGCAACTCGGCAGCCAGACACCGCGGACCGGGCCGCCCCCCACGGGCGCGGGCGTGTCGGTGTGGTCCTGGAGCACCACGGCGGACGTCGTCGGCGGACGGCCCGTCCAGGAGGCCGGCGCGGTACTCGACGCGGACGAACGCGGCCGGGCCGCTCGCATGGTCCAGCCCGCCGACCGCCACCGCTACCTCGCCTCGCACCTCGGGCTGCGCGTCCTCCTCGGCAGCCACCTGGGGCTGGCCCCGCGGGACATACGCCTGATCCGGGAGGACTGCCCGTGCTGCGGCGCCCCGCACGGCCGCCCCGCCGTGGCCGACGCCGCCCTCCACTTCTCCCTCTCCCACAGCGGCGACATGGCCTACCTCGCCCTCGCCGCACGACCCGTCGGCGTCGACATCGAGGCGATCCCGAGCCCGCAGGCGGTGGCGGACGTCATCAACGCCCTGCACCCGGCGGAGACCGCCGAGCTGAACGCCCTCGCCATCGAACAACGCCCCACCGCACTCGCCCGCCTGTGGGCCCGCAAGGAAGCCGTCCTCAAGGCCACCGGCACCGGCCTGGCCCAAGGCCTCACCCACCCCTACGTCGGCAGCCACCCCGCCCCGGCCCACCCACCCGGCTGGACCCTCGCCGACCTCCCCGCCCCCCACGACTACAAAGCCGCCCTCGCCACCACCGACGACAAGACCTAGGCGGGGCGGCCGGGTCAGGAGTGCTGCGGGGCGGCCGTGTCGTGGGAAGCGGGCCAGGAGGCCCAGCGGGCGGGGGTGAAGGCGTCGGCGGTGGCGCGGATGTTCAGGGCGCCCGGGCCGGCGAAGTGGGCGGGTACGACCAGTTCCCTCTCATCCGCTGCCCGTTGCAGGACGCGGCGGCGGCTGGCCGCCGCCTGTACCGGGTCCATGCAGAAGCAGCTGTTGCAGGAGGGCTGGACGATCTGCACCGGGCTGTGCACGAGATCGCCGACGAACACGGCCCGCTCACCTCGGGATGCCAGGCGCAGGACGGACGAGCCGGGGGTGTGGCCGGGGGCGGGCTCCAGGGTGAGGTGTTCGTCGATGCGGTGGGCGCCGTCCCACAGCACGGCCTGTCCGGCCTGGTGGACCGGCGCGATGCTGTCCTCGTAGACCAGACCGTCGTCCGGGTTCCTTCCCTTTCCACGGGAGTTGCCGGGCCCAAAGTGGAAGTCGTCCGCGGCGGGGATGAGGTAGCGGGCGCGGGGGAACGCCGGGACCCACTCTCCGCCCACGTCGTGGGTGTTCCAGCCGACGTGATCGGCGTGGAGGTGGGTGTTGACGACGACGTCGACGTCCTCCGGGTGGACTCCGACGCTGGCCAGGGCGCCCAGGAAGTCGGCCTGCCAGTGGTGGAAATGGGGGGTGTGGGGGCGTTCGCGGCCGTTGCCGACCCCGGTGTCGATCAGGACGGTCTGTCCGGCGCTGCGCAGGACCCAGGACTGCAGGGCCATCACCGCCTGGCCCTGCTCCGGCTGCCAGTGGTCCGGGGCCAGCCAGTGCCCGTTGTCCTCCCACAGCCCGGAGGAGTCCGGCACCAAGTCGCGGGCGGAGGTGAAGAAGCCCTGCCACTCGCGGACCCGGATCACCTCGACATCGCCCAGCCAGATCGACTGTGTGTTCTCATTCGTCATGCTCCGACCCTAGAAAGAAGCCGGTGAGCTCCTCAATGCCCGCCCGGCTCATACCGATACGCGGGCGTCTCATGCGGGGTCGGCGGCCCGGTAGCGTGGCGGGATGGACGTGGTGAGCGATGCGATCTCGACCGTACGGATCGGGCGGCCCTCCTCGCAGAGGGTGCGGGTGAAGGGGAGTTGGTGCGCCCGCCTGGACCCGTACGACGGCGCCGGGTTCCACATCGTGCTGGAGGGCAGCTGCTGGCTGCTGCCCGACGGCGCCGGTGCGCCCCTTTCACTGGGCGCGGGGGACGCGGTGCTGCTGCCGCACGGGACAGGCCACGTGATCGCCGACCGTCCGGCCGGTGCGCGGGAGCTGGAGCGGGCTGTGCCGTTCGAACAGTGGGACGCGGCACGCACGACAGGCGTACCGGGGCCGGCGGTTGGGGCGGGCCGGCGCGGCGGGCCGGGGGCGGGGACGGGCGGTGGATCTGGTCGGTCGGATGGGGTGGGTGTGGCGGCTGGGGCGAGGGCTCCGGCCGAGGGCGCTGTGGTGGAGATGCTGTGCGGCAAGTACCGGCTCGACCGTAGCCGGGCGCACCCTCTGATGGCGGAGCTGCCGCAGGTCGTGCACCTGCCCTCCCGGGTGGGGGCGCGGCCGGAACTAAGGTCTGCCATCGACCTGTTGGGCCGTGAGCTGGGCGAGCAGCGGCCTGGTTCCGGCATCGCGGTGCCCGGCCTGCTCGACCTGTTGCTCGTCTACATGATCCGCTCCTGGGTGACCGAGGGCGGGAGCGGGACGTGGTCGGCAGTGCTGGGCGATCCGGTGGCTGCCGCCGCGCTGCGGGCCCTGCACGCGGACCCGTCCGCACCGTGGACCATTGAGCGTCTGGCGGCACAGGTGGGGGTGTCCCGGCCCACCCTGGCGCGGCGTTTCACGTCCCTGGTGGGCCGGCCCCCGATGGCGTACCTGACCTGGTGGCGGCTGAGTCTGGCCGCGGCGGTGCTGCGCGGGTCCGAGGAGCCGCTGGCCGCGGTGGCGCGGCGGGTCGGCTACGGCAGCCCGTACGCCCTCTCGCACGCCTTCAGCCGCGAGTTCGGCACCACGCCCGGCCGCTACCGGGCCCAGGGCCTGCCGGAAACGGGCCCGGAGACGGAGGCCGGGGCCCGGCCGGTGGCGGAGGCGGATGGCGGGGCCAGGGACGGTGCCGGGGCCGGGCCGGAAGTCCGGGCGGAGGCCGGGGCCGTGATGGCGGGGGTGGTCAGCGGGGGGCGTTTCGCGGAGTGAGGAGGGTGTTGGCGTCGGCGTAGGGCAGGGCGTCCGCGCCGAAGCCGAAGGTGCCCGACCCGGCGATCTCGCGGGCCGCCCTCGTCAGGGCGCCCAGTGCGGCCCGGGACAGGGCCGAGCCGGTGCTGATGCGGCGCACCCCGAGGGCGCCGAGGTCGGCGACGGACAGGTTCAGGGCGCCGCCCATGAGGACGTTGACCGGGCGGGTCAGCGAGGAGCAGACGGCGCGGATCGCGTCGGCGTCGGGGAGGGCCGGCGCGTACAGGACGTGGGCGCCGGCTTCCTGATAGGCCTTCAGACGGGCGATGGTGTCGTCGAGGTCGGGCCGGTCGTGGAAGAAGTTCTCGGCGCGGGCGGTGATGGTGAAGGGGAAGTCGAGCCGTTCGGCCGCTTCGACGGCGGCCGCCACCCGCTCCGCGGCTTCGGACAGGGGGCGCACGGGGTCCTCGTCGTCTCCGGTGGAGTCCTCGATCGAGGCGCCGACCAGGCCGGTCGCGGCGGCGGCCCGGATGGTGTCGGCGACGTCTTGGGGGGTCGGGCCGAAGCCGCTCTCCAGGTCGGCCGTGACGGGCAGGCGGGTGGCCTCCACGATGCTGCGGGCGTTGTCGAGGACCTCTGTGCGGCTGAGGGCGCCCGCGCCGTCGGGGCGGCCCAGGCTGTGGGCCAGGCCGGCTCCGGTGGTGGCGAGGGCCGGGAACCCGAACCCGGTCAGGATGCGGGCGCTGCCCGCGTCCCACGGGTTGGCCACCACGAACGGGCCGGGGCCCTCGTGCAGGGCCCGGAAGGCAACGGCCCGCCGGTACCGGGCATCAGCGGAGGCGGAGGAAGGGGCGGGGGTGGCAGAGGCGGCGTCCATCTCGTGATCTTCGCAGGGAACCCCGGCCTTCGGACCCGCCCGGGTGTCACAGCACGTGCCGGTACCAGCGCCGGTGCACCGCGGGTTCCACGCCGAGGACGGCGGCGCCCGCGATCGCGCCGACCAGCAGGGCGGGCCATCCGCCGCCCAGGAACGCGCCGAGGCAGGCGGCGGCCACGGCGAGCGGGCGCAGCAGGGTCAACGGGCCGAGGCCGATGACCATGGCGAGGGTGCTGGCCCGGAACGGCAGGAGGAAGTAGGCGGCGAGGGAGAGCAGCACGGCGGTGGCGTAGGCGGTGAGCGGGAGCAGGTAGCCGAGGCCTCCGGCGGTCAGGGTGTGGTAGGTCCGGGCCCGGTCGGATGCGGTCAGCAGCAGGCCGGCGGCGGTCAGTGCGGGGGCAAGCAGCAGGACGGTGCCGAGGGCCAGCCCGCGCAGGGCGGCCCGGGCGGTGGCCCGGTGTTTGCGGATGCGGGCGTCGCGGCCGGCATAGGCACGGAAGCCGCTGAACGTCGCGTCGAGAAGACCCAGGAGAAGGAGCGCGAGGGGGACGAGGGGCAGGGTGCACGTCATCGGTTGGCCTCGGTGAGGTGCTCGGGGCCGACCAGGCGGCGGGCGGAGCGTCCCAGGGCCCGGCGCAGCGGCGCCTCCAGGTGCGGGCGCACTCCGATGACCGGGCGCAGGGTGGTGCAGAACGGGTTCGCCGCGCCGCGCGGCTCGTACAGCAGGGGCCGGATGCCGGGTGCGGCGGCGGCCGACAGCAGTGTTTCGTCGCTGTGTGCGCGCTGTGCGGAGACGACGCCGTCGTGGCGGCCGAGCGGGTGGCGCATCCGGGCGCGGTGGAAGATCCAGGCACCGATGGGCGCCAGGCGGGTCGCGGCGATGTCGAAGTGGCAGAAGGCCTGTGCCGGTGAGGCGGCCTGGGTCTGGAAGAACTCGGCCAGGGCGGGGCCGCGGAAGTGGTGCAGCACGCCGGTGGAGACGTAGACGGTGGCCGCCTGCGGCAGGTCGAAGGCGTTGCCGTGGACGAAGCGGCAGTTCAGCCCCTCCGCGCGGGCGAGGTGGCCGGCTTCACCGACCAGCGCTGCATCGAGATCGACGCCGACCAGCTCGACATCCGCACCCAGGGCGTGGGTGGCCGCCAGCCAGCGGACGAGGTAGCCCAGGCCGCAGCCGACATCGACCAGCCGGTACGGGCCGCCCTGCCGGCCGTCGGTCTCCCGGATCGCGGTGAAGACCGGGCCGAGGAGCTGGACCAGGCGTTCGCCGATCCGGAGTTCCTCGCTCAGCCGCTGGAGCTCGGTGTGCACGCCGATCAGGAGCCGGTCCACGGCGTCGGGGTCCAGCACCCCGTCCGGGCCGGCGGGCAGCCCGGCGACGATCCTCGCGGCGCGTTCGTCACCGCTCTCGCGGAGCCGGCGGATCACCTCGGCGCGCTGGACGGGGAGCCGGTGGCCGGTGCGGGGGTCCACCGCCGTGATCAGGTCGGATATTTCAAGTGAGTGCACGAGGCGGAACCCTACGGCCTCCCCCGTCCAGCCCTGCCGGCCGCCCACACCGTCTCCGTCTCGTGGAGGCCATTTGTGATCTCCCTACAAGGCGCGGGTGTGATTTCCGGCGTAGGTGCCGCTCGTGTGCGGCTGCGCGTCCTGGCAAAAATGATCATGATCGGTGACCAGGCCGGTCATGACATCGCTTACGGGGGAGGTACATGCACAGCGGATACTCGCTCTTCGCAGGGACGATGGCCGACCTTACATACCCGCAGGTGGAGGCGGCGGCTGCTGCCGCCGGCGCATGCGTCCTGCTGCCCACAGGTGTCATCGAGCAGCACGGCCCCCATCTGCCGCTGGGCACCGACGCGTACGGCGCCTACCAGCTGTGCCGGATGGTGAAGGACGAGCTCGACCGGCAGGGGGCACCGGCGCTGATCGCCCCGCCTGTGTTCTGAGGGATCAATCAGGTTTCCGGTGCCTTCGCCGGGACGTTCCGCACGCGCCCCGAGACCGCGGCCGCGCTGCACTTCGACATCATGGAATCCCTCGCCACGGACGGGTTCCAGCACATCTTCGTGATCAACCATCAGGGCGACATCGCTCACCATCGGATGCTCCTCGACGTCGTCACGCGCCGGCATGAGGAGGGCAGCACGGGAGTCGTCCTCATCGAGCCCGACTTCATCGCCGACCGCCTGGGCGGGGCGGCGAAGACATCCGCCCTGGCCACGTTCGCCATGCAGCCGCTGTTCGAGGGCCTGGAACTCACCGGCGAACTCGGCGTCCATGCCGAAGAGATCGAGAGCGCGCTGATGATGCGCTGGTTCCCCGAGCTCGTCGACTACGACGCCATGACCCGACTTCAGCCGACGGGCCTCGGGCCGGCGGACCTGGCCGAATGGCGAAAGGGCGGCGAGCACGCCCGCAGTGTGACGCCGCAGGGCTACTTCGGCGCACCCAGCCCCCGCGACCCCCTCCTGTGGCGCTTCCACCAGCGCATGGCCCATGCCATGGCCGATGCCGTGGCCGGCTCGCTCACCGCTCACGAGATGGCGGGGGAGACGCGGCCGGGGCGGAACAACCCGGGGGTTTCGGAGGCCCCATAGCGGCCACACGCGCAGGAGGGGACGGACTACGAGGGAAGGAGCACTCCCATGACGACGATGGTCCTGCTGATCGCGCCCATGGCGCTGGCCCTGCTGCTCGTCCACCGCAGGGGCGGGCACCGTGCCCGGCACCGGGCGGGCCGGTCCTGAGACGCGTCCCGCGTCCCGACCTGTCCGGCCCGGTCCGGCGTCACACGAGAGCGCAAGCGAGGTGAACGCGGTGTCCATGCGTGCCAAGGGGTGGGCCACGTCCTTCCCGGTACACCGCGGGGTGCGCGAGGCCCGCCGGTGGACCGCGGAACGCCTGGACTCCCTCCAGTGGACGACGGACGCCCCCGACACGGCGCACTCCGTCCTGCTGACGGTGTCGGAGCTCGTCACCAACGCGCACGTCCACGCCCACAGCGGCGCCGGGCTGGTGCTCACCTGCGCCGCCAGGCACCGGGAAACGGGGCGGACGCCCATGTCCGGCGTGGTCGGACCGCACCCGGCTCGCCGGCCGGAGCCCCTTCTGACGGGTCGCTAGGGTTGGGGCCGGCCCTCGTCGCTCAGGAGCAGCCGCTTCTGCGGCTTGCCCATGGCGTTGCGCGGGATGGCGGTGACGAAGCGGACCTCGCGCGGCCGTTTGTGGACCGACAGGTGTGCCGCGACGAAGTCGGTGAGCTCGGCCCCGGTGACCTGCCGGGCGACGACGAAGGCGACGATGCGCTGGCCCAGGTCCGCGTCCGGGACGCCGACCACGGCCGCCTCGCTGACGTGGGGGTGGTCCAGCAGGGCGTTCTCGATCTCGCCCGCTCCGATCCGGTATCCGCCGGACTTGATCATGTCGGTGGAGGCGCGGCCCACGATGCGGTGCACGCCGTCGCTCTCGTCGACGGCGGCGATGTCCCCGGTGCGGAACCAGCCGTCGGGAGTGTAGGCCGCGGCGGTCGCCTCGGGCCGGTTCAGGTAGCCGGTGAACAATGTGGGCCCGGTGAGCTGGAGTTCGCCGATCTCCGCGCTGTCCTCGGCGGCGATGCGGGTGGTGATGCCGGGCAGCGGGGTCCCCACCGTGCCCGGGTGGAGGTGGCCTCCCGCCCGGCCGCTGACGGTGATCAGGGTCTCGGTCATCCCGTACCGCTCGACGGTGCGGTGCCCGCTCAGGCGCTCCAGATCACGGAAGACCGGCGCGGGCAGAGCCGCGCTGCCCGACACCAGAAGCCGGGCCCCGGACAGGGCGGCGGCGGCCTGCGGGTCGGCGGCGATGCGGGACCAGACGGTGGGCACCCCGAAGTACAGGCTGCCGCCCGCCGCGGCGTAGGCGTCGGGGGTGGGGCGGCCGGTGTGCACGAGGCGGCTGCCGGTCCGCAGGGCGCCGAGGACGCCGAGGACAAGGCCGTGGACGTGGAACAGGGGCAGACCGTGAACGAGGGTGTCGGCGGCGTTCCACTGCCAGGCCTCGGCGAGGGCGTCGAGGTCGGCGGTGATCGCGGCACTGCTGAGGACCACGCCCTTGGGGGCGCCGGTGGTACCGGAGGTGTAGAGGATCAGCGCTGGATCCTCCGCCCCCCGCACCGGAGCGGCGGGGACGGGGGCGGCCGTGGAGCGGCGGGCGAAGTCGACCTCGATGAGGCGGGCTCCGGAATCGTTCAGGATGTGACCGCGCTCGACGGGCCCCGCGTCGGGCGGCAGCGGAACGCACGGGACGCCGGCGAGGAGTCCGCCGACCACAGCGGCCACCGTTTCCAGCGAGGGCGTCGCCGTCACCGCGAACGCGGGCGGGTGACTGCCGGCGAGGTCCGCTGCGACGGCGCGGGCCGCACCGAGGAGTTCCTCGTAGGAAGCGGTGCGGCCGGCGACGGTGATGGCGTCCGCCCGGTCCCCGTAGGCACCGGTGAGAGCGGTCAGCAAGGCGGCGACTCCATTCGGCAGTGGATACGGAAGGCCCCGCCAGCCTACGCGGGCGCCCACGGACGGCAGGAGCCTGTGATCACCGGCACCTGGCACACGGGGGCACGGTTCCGCGCCGGTGTCCGGCCGGTTCCGTACGCTGGCTGCATGCGCACGCGCCCCACACTGAGCTGGACCCCCACCGAGGACCTGCTGCCGGGCACCACGGATCCGGAGCCGGTCGCCGACGCGCTCCGGACCGGCGGCGTACTGGTGCTCAGCGGGGCGGGCCTGTCCACGGAGTCGGGCATCCCCGACTACCGGGGCGAGGGCGGAAGCCTGCGCCGCCACACCCCGATGACCTACCAGGAATTCACCACCAGTGCACATGCCCGGCGCCGCTACTGGGCACGCGGTCACCTCGGCTGGCGCGCCTTCGGCCGCGCCCGGCCCAACGCCGGGCACCGGGCCGTGACCGCGTTCGGGCGGCACGGCCTGCTCTCGGCAGTGATCACCCAGAACGTCGACGGCCTGCACCAGGCCGCCGGCAGCAAGGACGTGGTGGAACTCCACGGAAGCCTGAACCGGGTCGTCTGCCTTTCCTGCGGCGCCTCCAGCACGCGCCGGGAACTCGCCCGGAGGCTGGAAGAGGCCAATGCGGGCTTCGAGCCCGTGGCCGCCCGACTGAATCCGGACGGTGACGCCGACCTCACCGACGAACAGGTCGCAGACTTCACCGTCATGCCCTGCTCGGAGTGCGGCGGCATCCTCAAGCCGGACGTGGTGTTCTTCGGCGAAACCGTTCCCCCGCGCCGGGTCGAGCGCTGCCGTGAACTGGTCGATGCGGCGACCTCACTCCTGGTCCTGGGCTCCTCGCTGACGGTGATGTCCGGCCTCCGGTTCGTCCGCCAGGCGGCTCAGGCCGGAAAGCCCGTACTGATCGTCAACCGGGACCCGACCCGAGGCGACCGGCACGCCGCCACCCGCGTCGCACTCCCCCTGGGGACGACCCTCACCGCCCTCGCCGACGGACTGAACATCCCCGTCGACGGCCGGACGACCGGCTGAATCAGCGACCTGAGCACTGACAGACCAGCTCAGCGCGTGGCGCGGCCGTGGAGAACCAGGGCTCGGGCGAGCGCGGCCAGCGCCGTCGTGCACGACAGCGTCCGGACGATGTTCGTGGCGACCCACGTCGACTTGAACCTCTCCACGACCGTGAAGTCGGTCATCTGCGCGACGACACCGCCGTCCGCGAGCTCGTTGTTGAGGGGAATGTTCACCGCGAACGTGATGACCAGTACGACGAGATACGCCGCGGCGGCCACCGCCGCCCACAAGGCGGTGGTACGCCGGCCCGCACGGTGCTCGACGACCGCCGAACCGGCTGCCAGCAGCAAAGCCAGCACGAAGGCCATGCCGAAGAGCGGGTTGCCGTCGACGGCCGCGTTGAAAGCACGCATCGCGGTGACGTAGGTCCGCTCGTCCCCGGCCGCCAGCCCCGGCATCACCGAAACGTCGAACGCGAAGAACAGCCCCGCCATGAGCCCGACCAGAACCGTGGACAGCATCAGCAGGACGACGGCGAACCCGCCCCCACCCCCAGGCGGCGGGGGCGGGGGCGGGGGCGGAGCCTTCCGGCCAGAAGGCGAGGGCGGCGTGAACGACGGCGGGCCGCTCCTCATATGGCGACATCCTCACTTCCGACAACCGGCAGACGCGTGTGCGCGAAACACCCTCGGCACGAACGCCCGATCGTGACACCACGCTTGCGATTTCCTACCGGATTTGAGTCCTTCTTTGAGCAACTCTTCGGCCGCCGGCTCGGATTCACCCAGAAGACGGCACAGCGTCAGCACCCGTTACCGGCACCCTGGTTGCCACCGACCGGGTCGGCGCCGGGTGCTGGTGGGGGGTGATTGTTGTATGAGCAAGCAGATACTTTGCGCCGTGTGGACGCGCCCCCGACAACCGCACGGCCGACCCCCGCAGCCCTGCCGCCGCCGGCCCCCTGCCCGCTGCCGGCCGATGACGCCGAGGACGACCGCTGGTGCACCGCGGTACGGCTGCTGAACCACCAGGACCGGAGGCCGGCCGGACTGACCGTAGCCGAGCGGGATGTCCACCGGTGGGAACCACAGGTCGCACTGGGCGAGCTCGCCGGGCTGGTAGACCGTCCGCGAGACCGGGTCGACCGGCAGGTAGGACGGCCGGAGCTCGCGCACGCGCTCCTTGAGGATCGTCAGCCCGCGCTCCCAGCCGATCCGCTCGGCGATGACGGTGGCGGGCATCGTCGGGGTCTGTTTCAGCAGCTCGCGGATGGCGGGCTCGAACGCGTCCACCGCCGAGCCCTTCAGCGGACGCTGGTAGACGGGCGGCCGGTCGGTGGCCAGGGCGCGTTTCACCGTGTTCTTCGAGATGCCCAGATGCCGGGCGATCGCCCGGATCGGCATGTGCTCGGCCCGGTGCAGTCGCCGGATCTCAGCCCAGTCCTCCACGGAAATCACCCTCTCCTCCTGACCCTCAATGAAGATCAGGATGATCAGACGATCGCGAGGCGGGTCACCGTTGATCCGCCGTTCAGCGGTCAGTTTTCACCCGTCGCCGAGACCCCCTGCCCGGGCGACACCGGTTCGACATCACGCGAGGGCGAGGGCCTGACGTGCAGCGTCTCGGAGTGCGGGTGCCAGGTGACCGGGGCATCCGCCGCAGCACCGCCGAGGCGACGCGCTGGGTCTCGGGCAGCCGTGCGAGCAGCAGCCCTGTTCCGGTGTCGAGCCGGGCGGGCCAGAGCGCGGGAACGGCCGGGTGGCCTTGCGGTCAAGCCCCGACTTTCCGTGCCGTGACCGTGGGCCCGTGCCGGGGCGCAATGGAGGGACGGATGACGCTGAAGGACGGCAGGCGGGCAACCCGCCCCACCACATCCGACCCCCGAAATCCACGACCTCTCGTGAGGAGCCTTCTCCATGCCCGCCACCAGGACCCGCCGCCTCGCCCCCCTCCTGATCGCCACCCTCCTGGCCGGCGCAGGCGCCTCACTCTCCTCCACCGCCTTCGCCGCTCCCACCACCACAACCGCAAACGTCACCACCGACAGCGACAACCCCCTCCTCGACGCCTTCAGCAAGAGCGGCAAGGTAGACAAGATCGGCAACAACACCGCCAACGGCGGCGACACCCAGCCCCCCACCAGCGGCGACGGTGGCGACGGTCTTTGGGGGAGTGGCCACGGCAGCAACGGCGGTGACGAGGACGGCGACCCCAACAGCGATCCCCTGAACATCACCGACCCCCAGCACCCGTACCCCAGCCCCTGGTACCCGGACGCGGTCAATGGCTCCGAGAGCCGCACCGACGACGCACACCCCGGCCCCGTCATCGACAACACCTCACCCTCAACCTCCAGCAACCTCGCCAAGATCTTCTTCGGCCGGTAGACGCCACGCACCCACCAACCAGCACCACCGCCCCGTCCGACAAGCTCAAGAACAAGGACCGTGGCCTCCTGCCCAGACCAGCCGCGGCCGGCCCTCCTGCTGCCAGCAGTCGGTCTTGCTCTGCCCTGCGTCGAGCGCTTCCTGTACCGCGGCGTACGGGCCACGTCACTCGGCACACCGGGCCGGACCCGCCGACCGGTCATCTTGTGAGGGTCACGCCGGCCCGCTCTGGGCGCGGCCTGACGGTGCCCAGCGGACGCAACGTGGAGGTGGCCGCCTGGACGGCGGCTCCGTTGCCAAACGGTCGTCGCCTCGTCCGGAGCCGCCACGACTGGCATGTGCAGGGCAGCCCGCGCGAAGCGACGCGGACATGCCGTCTATAGCGGACGTGCTGCACGGTACTGATCACTGGGCGGCTGAACGGCCTGCCCGGGCGGTACAGCCCCGTAATGATGAATCGGCGCCGGTCGCAGCGTGTCCGGTAGCCGTCGCCAGCGAAAACGCCGGGGCGCGGGAATTGGGCGGCCGACGGCGTCTTGGGTCCGCAGTACCGGCGTCGTGGTGCGGGCTCCTTCAACTCACCGCGGCGCAGGGCGCGGCGCCCAGTACGCAGCACGGCGCGGCTTCGATGCGCCGCAGTCAGGTCAAGATCCTTGCGCGACGGGTCCCCTGCGGCCGCGGGGGCGCTACCTTGCCCGGATGGAGGAGTGGGAGTGCTGGGAGCGGCGGGTGCAGACGGCTGCTCACCCTGTGGCGTATCGGCTGGTGCGCGCGGTCGCTGCCCGCGGCCCGGTGGTTCGGGTGCCGCGGGTCGGGGTGGTGGTGAGCGATGCCCGCCTCGCCCGGGAGGTGCTGACGGACCCCGAGCGATACACGAAGACGGGGCCGGGCGCGGCGGCCGGGCTGTGGAGCCCGGTGCTCGGCTCGCGGGTGCTGATCACTTTGGAGGGTGCCGAGCACACGGTGCTGCGCAGGCGGCTGGGAGGGCTGTTTACGCCGGGCCGTGTGGCGGCCGTCTGCGAACGGGTACTGCGCGCTCCGCTCGGCGGGCTGGAGCGGCGGCTGGCGGCAGGCGAGGAGGTGGACTTCGTCCGGGTGGTCCGGGAGGGGGCCGCCGAAGTGATCCGCGAGCTGGTCGGCCTCCCCGCCGGCGGAGCGGACTTTACCGAGGCCGCCGCGGTGATCTCGTCCGTACGGCTGTGGCGGACGACGCTGACCGGACGTCAGACAGAGCGTGCCCGGGCGGCGTTGGCCCGACTGAGCGAGGCGGCAGTGGCGGCCTACCGGGCCGGCGACGAGTCCGCCGTGCCGGGGCGACTGCGCGCACTGGGCTTGGACGAGGCCGAGGCGCGGGGCGCGGTCGGCCTGTTCCTGCTGACGGGCACCGAGACGCTGGTCTCCTTTGTGCCCCGGCTGATTGCGCTGGCCCATGACACGGGCAGGGGGCCGGATCAGATCACAGACGCCCTGGTGGAGGAGGCACTGCGGGTCACCTCGCCAACCCCGGTGATGCTGCGCAGCGCGGCCCGGCCGGGACGGATCGGAGGTGTCCGGGTGGAGGCCGGGGAACGGGTGGTGATCGCAACGCTGCTGTGCACCGGGGCGTACGGCCCGTTCTCCCCGGATCGGGATCCCTCTGAAACCGCCGGTCTGCGCCGGCTGTGGTTCGGGGCGGGTCCGCATTTCTGCCTGGGGATGCCGCTGGCCATGGCGGAGATCCGCGCGGTGGTCGAGGTTCTGCGGGGCTTCCCGGAGCTGGTGATAGCGGGTCGGCGCCCGGCCCGGGGGGTGCTGATCCCTGCCTACGCACGGCTGTCGCTGCGCGCGACGGGCTGAACCCCCGCCACCCGGGGCGCCGCTGTACCGGGGGTCGGGTGGCCTCCATGCTCTTTACGCTGCGGCCCGCCCTGTGCGGTCCATGCGAAGGTGCGCCTTACCACCCAACGGCGGGGCAGCACCACGAACCCCTCCATGTCGTCGGTGCGTTTGACGACGTCCAGGGTGAGCGCGATTTTCTCCTTCGCCCAGTTGACGAGGCCGCCGGTGCCGCCGCCGTCGGCCCAGAGGCACAGCCGCGTCGCGATCACCGACGTTCGCGGCGGTCACGGCGACGACCAGGAGCAGGCCGAGGGTGTCAGTGATGACGAGCCGCTCACGGCCCGGGACTTTCTTGCCGTCGTCGTAGCCGCGTGAGGCGGCCGGCACCGACGCGGCGGCCCGCACCCGACTGCGCGTCGATGATCCCCGCGCTCCGTTCCACCTCCCGGCCCTCGCGCTCACGGACCCTCCCACGCAGCCGGTGAGAGCCGGATGTCCGTCCAGCATCTCGCTCGGCCTCCATCCCTCCTCGGGGGAAGATTTATACCATTTCTTGACAGTTTAGCGTGAATTGGAGTACTGTCAACGTGCCATGAAAGAGAAGCGCGCGTACGAGAGTCCGCTGCGTGCCGGGCAGCTTGAGCAGACCCGGCAGCTGATCCTCGCCGCGCTCACCGAGGCCATCGCCGACGAAAGCGTCCAGGAGCTGACCATCCCGCTCGTGGCGGAGCGCGCAGGCGTCGCCGTCCGCACCGTCTACCGGCACTTCCCGACCAGGGAGGCGCTCTTCGCGGCCTGGAGCGGGTGGGCCCAGGAGAATCTGCACGTGCTCATGCAGTCCTACCCGGACACCTTGGACGGGCTGCGCCGCGTGGCGCCGGAGCTCTATCGCTCGTACGACGAGCACGCACCGCTGATCCTCGCCATGCTGAATTCCAAGGCGGCCCGGCCGCTGCGGGAGCAGGGCCGCAGGCACCGGTTCCACTCGGTGGAGGCGGCGCTGGCCGAGCTCACGGCCGAGGCCGACCCGGTAGCCCGCCGCCGCGCGGTCGCCGTGCTGTACCTGCTGGTGAGCGCCCCGGCCTGGCAGGCCATGCGGCTGCAGGCGGGGCTCGACGGGGCGGAGGCCGGCGCGGCCGCCGCCTGGGCGGTGCGGGTGCTCACAGACGAGCTGCGGCGAGACCCGGACGGCCCACTACGCCACCCGGGCAGATGACCGGCGAGGAGGAGAGCCATGAGCATCGCCACGGAACGCACCTTCGCTCCACCGGGGCCGGGTACCTGGTTCCTGGACCCGACCCACTTCACCCGCCCGGTGACCAGGTTCCACGCCGAGATCTTCGTCGAGGAGCTGCACCGCGGCTTCGGAGAGAGCCTCCGCCGGTACGGGTCGCTGCTCGAACGGCTGGACTGGGCCTTCGTCAACGGTTTCTGCTACTACCATCCCCAGCCGCTGGGGGCCCCGCCGGACGCCACGGACCACCCGCCGGCAGAGGTCTGGGAACGCCTTGCCGCCGATCATCCCGAGATCCGCACCAGGCTCGCGACCAGCGCGACCGTCTTCGAGCGCAAGCTGTGGCGCGAGGACCTGCGCCGCTGGGACGAGGAGGTCAGACCCGGGCTGCAGCGCGAGCGGCGCGAACTACAGCGGGTCGAGCCCGGTCTCCTCGATACCAGTAGTCTGCTCGCGTACCTCGACCGGTGCCGGGAACACCAGCGCCGAGCCGGCTACCTGCACCACCTGTTCAACATGCCGGCACTGCTGCCGATGGGCGATCTGCTCGCACACTGTCAGGAGTGGACCGGGCGCACCACCGGCGAGATCCTGGCCCCGCTGGCCGGATCGAGCCCCGACCCGCTGGCGGACCGGGAGGAACTGGCCGAGCTGGCCGCCGCTGTAGCAGCGGACCCCCGGGCGACCGAGCTGCTCGCCTCCCCGGCGCGACCCCAGGAGCTGCTGGCGGCGCTGGGGGCCGTCGCGGGACGTACGAGTACCGCCCTCGCCAAGTACCTGGAGACGGCGGGCTGGCGCCCCGTCAACGGCGAAGACGTGGGCGATCCCTGCGTGGCGGAGTTGCCCGCCGTCGTACTCGCGGCCATTCGCTCGGCGGTCTCCTCCTCGACGAGGCCCCAGGCGGACGCCCGCGCCGACCTGCATGCCGACGCGGCGGCCGACCTTCGCGACGTCGTACCCGCGGCGCACCGCTCCCGCTTCGACGAGCTGCTCGCCGAGGCGCGGTTGGTCTCCCGGCTGCGCGACGAGCGCGGGTCGTGCGCGGACCTGCCGGCCATCGGCCTCACCCGGCGCGCCATCCTGGCGGCCGGCCGACGGCTCACCGAGCAGGGCCGGATCCACGCACCCGCCCACCTGGCCGAGGCGGGCTACGCCGAGCTGCGCGCCCTGGTCCGTACGGGCTCCGGGCCCGACGCCGCAGAACTCGCCGCCCGAGCGCACTACCGCGACCACGCCCGGTACGGGGACGCGCCGCCGATGCTGGGTCCACAGCCGGGCGACCCGCTGCCGCCCGATTGGCTGCCGCCCGCCGCGGCACGCCTGGAACGCGCCCTCGGGGCCATCGTCCTTGCCATGTTCACCAACCCGGCAGCCCGGACCGAGGGGCGGACCGTGCACGGGCTCGGCGCGAGCCCGGGCGTGTACGAGGGCACGGCACGGGTGATCAGCGGCGTGCCCGAGTTCGACCGCATCCAGCCCGGCGACGTCCTGGTCACCGACGCGACCACCACGGCCTTCAACATCGTCCTGCCACTGCTCGGCGCGATCGTCACCGATCGCGGCGGGGCGCTCTCCCACGCCGCCATCGTCGCCCGGGAGTTCGCCATCCCCGGCGTCGTCGGATGCACGGATGCCACGGCGGTGATACCCGACGGCGCCTGGGTTCGGGTCGACGGCCGGGCAGGAGAGGCGGCGGTGGTCCGATGACGGGTTCGCTGTCGCCGAGCACGTGGTCCGCCCCGGTCCCGCTCCGCCTGGCCACCGACGAGAGCCGGTACGGCGGCAAGTCCTCGCAGCTCGCGGCCGCCGCCCGGGCTGGTCTGCCGGTACCGGAAGGAATCGCCCTGGAATGGCTGTTCGTCGACGCCGTCGCAGGCGGCGACGACGAGGCGCTCGCCGCCCTGCACGTGTCGACCGCCGACTTGCAGGGCGTTGGGCTGGCCGTGCGTTCATCCGCACCGGGCGAGGACTCGGCCGCGGCGAGCTTCGCCGGACAGCACCTCACCTGCCTCAACGTACGGTGTCCGGACGGGCTGACCGAAGCGGTCCGAATGGTGAGAGATTCGGCGCACTCGGCCGCCGCGCTCGCCTACCGTGAGCGGCTCGGGCTGGCAGGCCGGCCCAGAGTGGCAGTGGTGGTACAGGAGTTGGTGGTACCCGAGTGCGCCGGAGTCCTGTTCTCCCGAGACCCCCTCGACGGCTCCGACGTCCTGGTGATCGAGGCGAGTTGGGGCCTGGGCGAAGCCGTGGTCAGCGGCCTGGTCGTACCGGATCACTACCGGGTCCGCCGCGACGGCCGGGTGATCGAGCGCACGGCGGGCATGAAGGACCTGGCCGTGGAGCCCGCACTGGCCGGCGGAACGAGCCAGGTCCCGGTCCCCGCCGACCGAATCCACCGACTCTGCCTCGACGAGACGCGATTGGAGAGCCTGCGGGAACTCACCGCCCGCTGCGAGCAGGTCTTCGGCGGGACGCAGGACCTGGAGTGGGCCTTCGTCGCCGACCGTCTCCGTCTGCTCCAGCGCCGGCCGATGACCGGGACCGTGCCCCCGTACTGACCCCTGCGTAGCCGCCCACCTCAGCTCGGGACGATCATGGACTGCTGCGCGTACGTGCGGTCCGAGCCCTTGCCGGCGTACCGGGACAGGTACCGCGCGGCCGTGGCGTCGGCCGGGCCCTGCACACCGCCCCGCTGGACGGAGTCACCGCCGAGCGGGTCACTCTCACCGTCCGCCCCGAAGCGCCGGCCGCCGCCTGGTATGAGCACCTGGGCTACCAGCTGGTGGGGCTCACCCAGCCATGGGACAGCGCACCCGTGTACCGATCCATGATCAAGTCGCTGCAGCCCGAGGCGTGTATCAGGGGGTGAAGAGTTCGGCGTGCCGGCGTAGGACGGTCTCGCGCAGCACGGGTATCAGCTCGTGACGACTTCTGCCTCAGCCGGTGGCGCCCGGCACGCGGAAGCGTCCGGCGTGTTCGGCCGCCCACTGGGCGAACGTGCGCGCTGGGCGGCCGGAAACCCGCTCGACGGTGTCGACGACGGTCGTGGCGTCATCGCTGGGGTCGGCGTACCAGCCGACGACGTATTCGGCGTCCGCCCGGGACACACCGGTGGCCGTCAGCCTGTCGAGGGCCTGCTCGTGCGAGATCGGGACGAAGTCGATGTCGCGGCCGATCGCCCGGGACAGGATCGCGATCCGTCCCCGCGTGGTCAGCGATTCGGGGCCGGTGAGGTTGTAGGAACGCCCCGCGTGACCGTCGGCGAGCAGCGCGACCGCCGACACAGCCCCGATGTCGGCCTCGTGGACGAGCGCGCTGGGAAAGTCGTACGGCTCTCGCACGACTCCCTCGCCCCCGACCGAGTCGATCCAGGTCAACGTGTTGGACATGAACTCCTGCGGTTCCAGGCGTGTCCACTCCACACCCGAGTTCTCCACCGCCTGCTCGACCGGCCCCACCCAGCCGCCCCACACCACGGTGATGCGCCGCACACCCGCGCTGACCGCCCGCCGCACCAACTCGGGCCCAGTCTCGGCGAGCCCCGCCGTCACCGTGATGTGTAACCGGCTGACGCCCGCGAAAGCGGCGTCCAGCCCCTCCGGTGCCGTGTGCGTGCCCGCCGCCAGCTCTACCCCGACCGGAAACCTCCCCGCGGCCGCAGCCGGGTTCCGCGTCAGTGCCCGGACGTGTTCTCCTCGGCGGACCAGCTCCGCCACGACGTGCCGACCGGTGTTCCCGGTGGCACCCGTAACCAGTGTCGTCACGGTCGAACCCCTTTCGTCCCCGACGACGCTAAAAGCTCAACCCGGCTTGAGGTCAAGAAGCCCACGCGCCCGCTGGACACCCCGGCGGCGCTCGACGTGCGCGGCCCGGCACTGCGGTGTGCGCCGGATGCGACGCCGCCGAGGTATTGCTGCCGATCCTCCGCCACGGCCAGGACGACGATCGGACGACTGAACGGCTCCAGCACGGCGCCGATCGCAGCGCCAGCACCCGCCGCCGCACCCTCACCGAAGCCACCGCCCACGCCCAGCCGATCGCCACCATCACGATCGAAGCGGTCACCGGCCGAGCCCGCGCCCGCTACGGGCCCGGCACCATCCGACCCGCCTCCCTCGCCGCCAGCGCCAAAGGGGCCAGCGGGGGAATACCCGGCGCGAAAACGTTCTCGCCAGCACTGCCGCCATCCACAGGGAACCGTCCATGCCCCCAGAGCTCCACCAGAGCGCCCGCACTCGCCTGCGCCCCGTCGCAGATCGACCCCTGCGCGAAGTGGTGTGTTCACTGCACCTTTTGTCAGCCCGTTCCCGACCCGCGTCACATGAGGGTGACAGCGTCCCCGGAACTCACCGGGCCGGGCGCCACCACTGTGGCCAGGGCGTCCAGCCGGGCGTGATGAGCCTTTGTGATGACTCGCAGCACCAGGGGGGAATGAGGAAGATCCTGCTGGGCCTGGTTGGTCATGACACACCGCTCGCTTGAGCGCACGAACTCCACGCACAGGCCAGCCCCGATCCACGCCTTGCAGCCGAACCACTCGTCTTCGACGAAAGGACGGGTACCGGGCGGGGTCCGTACCAGGAGGTTCGGCCGGAAGCGCCGCTCGTCGACCGGAACGCCGGGAACGGTTGCGCGCACCCAGTCGAGGGTGGCTGTGGTCAGGAGGCTGAGAGGAAGCTGGTCGAAGTGGGAGATCGCTTGTTCGCGGGCCAGTTCGACGTCGTGTCGGCCAAGGTATTGGCGAAGGTACGTAGTTGGATCCGCAACGGTCGCGCCCTGCGGATCCAGCAGTTCGGGCCGGTCCGTCCCGTCCGCGTATCGGGAGCGCAACTGCAGCAGGCCGGGCATCCGACGGAAGCGGCGACTGTTCTTCCCTGAGCCGAGTTTGCCCTTGCTGTCGCGCACCGCGAACAGGCGGTCGCCGACGAGACCGCGGGGGTCGACGTCCGCTTGCCGCAGTTGCTCACCTCCCGTCGACTTGATCGGATATCGCCATATGCGCTCGATCGTTCCTATGGTGTACGCCATTCCGCAGAGGCTACAAGAGTCTTCCTGCCCGATTTCGGGCAGGAAATGGGAAGTTGGCCACTCTGACGTTACAGTGGTCACTCGTGATCACTGCCTCCGCGCTGGGGTCCTTCGCGCTGATCGTGGGACTCCTCACCCTCACACCCGGCCTCGACACCGCGCTCATCCTGCGCACCGCTGCACTGGGTCACCGCAGTTGCGCCTGGGGCGTCGTCCTCGGCATCCAGACGGGCACCCTCGCCTGGGGGGTGTTCAGCTCGCTCGGCATCACCGCCGTCCTGACCGCCTCCCACCTCGCTTACGCGATGCTCCGTTGGGCAGGCGCCGTGTATCTGGTGTGGATGGGAAGCCGGATCCTGGTATCGACCCGGCGCCGGCGGGCTCGGGTGGATCCAGCCCAGGCCGACGCTGCGCACAAGCCTGATTCCGACGGCAGCTTCGGGAGCGGCTGGCGCCGGGGCGCTCTGACGAACCTGCTCAACCCCAAGGTGGGCGCCTTCTACGTGGCTGTCCTGCCGCAATTCATTCCGGCCAGCGCCCCGCACCTGACGACCGGCACCCTGCTGGCAGGCATGCACATCCTGCTGGGCCTGCTCTGGTCAGGCGTACTGATCGCATTCGCCCGGGCGCTCCGCGACAGCCTTCGGCGTCCATCTCGCCCTTGGCGAATAAACCTCATCGCCCCACGGCGCGTTCGGATCTTCGGCGTAGGCCCTGACGCAGACCAGATCCCACCGAACGGGTCCGGCCCCGCTGCCGTCTTCGCAGGTTCCTCGACCCCCCATGCCCACAGATCCCCGTACAACCCACACCCTCCTGAATCCGGACACACCTGCTCGCATCAAGATGAACCAGGCACTCGGCATAGAGAACCCCCCCTGCGACGGTGCACAGAGGGCGGATGGTTCGGGTGGGGCGGTGGTGTCACCACCCGTGGATGAAGGCGGCGGCCTCGGCGGCGTTATCGGCGACTCCGACGGGCAGCCACGCGCCGGACTCCTCGTCGAGCTCGAAGAGGACGCGGGGGGCGTCGGGGGCGAGATGCGCGGCTCGACCGCGGGCCGCCGGGTCCAGGGGTTCGGCTCGGCGGCGGCCGGTGACCTGCCGGTCGGACTCCCGTCGGCGGTCGCGGCGCTCCGCCCACGCAGCGAGCGGTTCCCTGCCTGCGTCCACGTCGCCCCTCCTATCGCTACCGGGCCCCGGGCAGAAGGTTCCCGGGGGCGTCAGCCATGGCGTCTCACCGTCGGGGCCCACCATAAGGCCGAAGCGGTCCAAAGCGGGGCTGCCTTGGGCCTCCCACCACCCGAAGGCTGCCTCCACGGCGTCCCACAGGCGCCGCGGGTCGTCCTGGTAGACGATGCCCGGCCCATACTCCTCCGGCCACCGTACGGCCACCCACGAGCGATCGGTGAGGGAGTACCACCAGGCGGCCGGGGCGCCGTCGGGTTCGGTGTGGATGGTGTGTGCGACGTGGGGACGGCGAGGCTTGAGGCGTAGGTCGGGGCGCCGTCCGGGCGGGCGACCCGGATCGTTCTCAAGGCCGCCCAGGTGTGGTCGATGCCCTTGCGGCGCCGGTTGACGCCCCACATCCGGTTGTCGCCGACCGAGCAGCAGCCGTGAAAGTAGGTGATGCCGTGGGTGCGGCGGTAGGTGGCCGGCAGCCGTTCGGAACGGTGTTCCTCGGCGCAGCAGGAGCTGGCTGTCGGGCGGATGCCCAAGGGCCCGAACTCGTCGAAGGCGAACGTGCCGTCCGGCCGCTCGTTGATCGCGTACTCGATCCGCTCGAGCTCGGCGTCTAAGACACGCCCCCCACCGCGGCCGCCATCTCAAGTCCCGGCAGGGCCGCAGTGCGTTCCCCCGGCGTTTCTGGTCTCTGTTTCGCACGTTGGAGCCGCACATCGGCTGTGCGCACGCGTCGCTGCCGGACGGGCGGGACGCGCACACGGTCGCGGCCCTGCCCTGGCATCCGGAGATCGCCGCGGCCCGGCTGCTGACCGGTGTCGCCTCGGCGGCCGACCAGAACGGTCGCGGGCCCCGGCCTTCCTTGTAGCGCTGGCCGCGGCCGACGGCCCGGCCGGACCCGCGTACACCTGGCTGTCGCCTATGGGCTCGCCTCCGTCCCCGACGAGGACCGCCAGGCCGCCGTACGGGCGCTGTGGCCCTGCTCGCTGCGAGAGGCAGGCTGGACGGGGCTCTGCTGGGCCGGGAACTGGCCGAACTCGTGGAGCTGGGCACGCTGAAGGTGCCCCTGCTGACCGAGTCGCTGCGGGCGGCGGCCGCCCTGCCCCAGGCAGGCCCCGGACTCTGGCCGGTCCTGGCCGCCGCACTCCCCGGGTTCCTGGCCTCCACCCGCCCCCAGGCCCGCGCGGCCCTCCTGGCCGTCGCCGCGGACTCTGCTCGGGACGCGGGTGCACACGGTGAACTGCCGGAGATCACCGCACTCGCGCAGCGGCCGGGGTCGTCCCAACTCCTCAGACAGGCACGCCGGTTGCGCGACACGCTCGCCGCCCACCCGCCCCCGGGCAGAGCGGGACACGGCCTCCACTCTACAGTTGGAGAGTGAGGGGGCCTGAGTGGCGGCAGCAGGTGACCGAACCGAACGGAAGTGGTGTTCCATGCCGAAACGTCACGCTGTGGTGGCGGGCGCCGGAATCGGCGGCCTCACGGCTGCCATCGCACTGCACCGCCGCGGCTGGCACGTCACCGTCTGCGAACGCGCCCCCGAACCGCCCACCACCGGCGCCGGAATCGGCCTCGCCCCCAACGCCCTGCGCGCGCTGGACACCCTCGGCGTCGACGCCGCCCACGCCGCCGGCAGCGCCGTACCCGAAACGATGGGCCTGCGCCGCTTCGACGGCCAGTGGCTCACCCGGACCGGCACCGCGGACCTGGCCGCCCGCTACGGCACACCCCCGATCGCCGTCCCCCGCCCGGCCTTCACCGCAGCCCTGGCCGCCGCCCTGCCACCACGGGCCCTTCGCTACGGCACCCGGGTGACCGCCATCGAGGACGCCACAGGCAGCCCCACCGTCCGTACCGCGGCCGGCCCCGACCTCGCCGCCGATCTGGTCATCGCCGCAGACGGCATCAACAGCCCACTGCGGCGGGCCCACTTCCCGGCCCACCCCGGCCTGCGCTACACGGGCGAGAGCGCCTGGCGGACCATCGTGGACGCCCCGGACCTGGGCATCGCGTCCATGAGCGAGAAGTGGGGGCGCGGCCGGCGCTTCGGTGTCACCCCGCTCTCCGACGGCCGGCTCTACCTCTACGCCACCGCCCTCGTCCCGGCAGGCACCCGGCCGGCCGACCCGCGGACCGAGCTCCGCCACCGCTTCGGCTCCTGGCACGACCCGATCCCCGCCCTGCTCGACCGGATCGAGCGCCTCGATGCCGCCGACATCCTCTGCAACGACCTCTACGACCTGGCCGCACCACTCCCCCGCCTGCACCACGGCCGGATCGCCTGGCTCGGCGACGCCGCCCACGCCATGACCCCCAATCTCGGCCAAGGCGGCTGCCAGGCCATCGAAGACGCGGTCATCCTCGCCCACCTGCTCCCCGCCGGAGACACCGCGGACAGCCCAGACGCCACGGACCCCGTCCCTGCCGCCCTCGCCGCTTACACCGCCGCCCGCCGCGACCGCACCAACGCCATCCGCGTCCGCGCCCGCCGCATCGGCCGCCTGGGCATCCTCCGCAACCCCCTCGCCGCAGCCGCCCGCGACCTCGCGATCCGTGCCACGCCCACCCGCCTGGCCCTGCACGGCATGGACGACCTCTTCAACGGCTTCCGCCTCCCCGATAGCGGCGACCCGCCGCCAGCTCGGTGATCCTCTCGTCGCGTTCCGCCGCGCGGGCGCACCTCACTCGCGTCCGGCAGACGACACTGGACCCATGAGCGAGCACCGCTTCACCCTCGAAAACACCAGCACCGGCAGCACCCCGGCCGCTACCCGCACACCTCACTACCCGCACAGCCTCCGGTACGAGAAGCCAGCGGGGACCGCCCGGACCAGCCCCGAGGGCCACACCCTGCGCGCTCTGTCCGACCTCACGGTGGTGACCTGTGCCTGCGGCCTCACGACCCCGGCACTCCCCAACGACGACGCACGGCTCGTCTACGAACAACACCGCAACCTGATCCGCGACGAGACGGGCTGAGAACCGGCCCACCGGCCACGGCCCGCGAGACGGGACGGGAGGTACCGGGGCTTCCCGCTCCCTCGACCCCGCACGCCCCGCGGCACGGGCGCCACCGCCCTGGCCGTGGGGTCGAGCCCGTGCCCGGCCGGGGGTGGTGTCGGCCGCGCTCCGAACGTCAACGTGACCGGAGGGACCGCACCGCGGTGTGGACGAGCCAGCCGGCCGCCGCGCCGACCGCGTACCACAGGAGATCGGGCGGGTTGAAGGTCGAACCAAGCACGAGGCGGGCGACGGTGCTGTGCTGGGAGACTTCCGCCGGCACCGGGCTGAGCTGGAGGAACTCGACCGTGCAACTGACGGCCAGCGCACCTCCGGCGGCCCTCAGTGGCGTTGTCCGTGGCGCCGCCAGGACGACGAGAGTCAGCAGGAGGACGGTGTAGAGCGCGTCTCCGCCGTACTTGGCCACGCTCCCCGTCGTCACGGCCCGCAGCCCCAGCCCGACACCAACGACCACCACGGCCGCAGCCGCTGCCACCAGACGGGTCCGCATCCGGTCGACGGCGGCGGAGTTATGGGGCCGAGGTATGAGGGGCACGAGGTCATACTGCCAGCCGCAGTCACCAGGGCTCCCTGGAGGAACAGCCCTCGGACCGGTGCTCGGGAGGCAGGACAACTCAGCAGGCTGAGCACGTTGCCGATCCGATCTGAGTACGCGCACTCATCCGTTCCCCGCGGCCCGCCCCCAGAATGTTGACGCCACGGCAGATCAGCACCGGAAGTCCGCGCACGATCGCCGCCGGGGTGGCGCGCACCGCGCAGGGGAACCGGCCCCCTCCCCCGGACTCCTTCCGCCTGCGGATGGTGTCGGCACGCACAGCAATCCTGGAGACCCGTTCAAAAATGGCAACACCCCCTCACGCGTCCAGTCACGGCCCTGTGCCGGGCAACCCCTACAGTGCGCCCGGAGAGCAGGGCCACATCCCGGCACCGGGGAACTACGGGCCCGCGCCCAACGGTTACACCGCCCCGGATCCCACCCGCCACGCCGCGCGGGCCTGCCGCGCGTGCGGCGCCCAGTCTGCCGCTGACTTCAAGGTCCGGTCCCACGTGGGCATTCTCATCATGATGAAGTTCGAGCACCTGGACGGGCCCTTCTGCCGGGCCTGCGGCATAGCCGTCGTCCGGCAGATGACCACGAGGACTCTGTTCCTGGGCTGGTGGGGCCCGCTCTCCCTGGTGATCTTCAACCCGTTCACGCTCGTATGGAATCTGGTGGCCTACCTGAAATTCAGCAAGCTTCCCCCGTCGGCGCCGGCCCCGGGACGCACCCACCTCGACACGGGCCCGCCGGTGCTCCGTCGGCCACTGGCGTACGTGGTCCTCATCCCCATCGCCTGGGCCGTCTGGATCATTTCGCAGGCCGTCACACACTCCACGTGAGCGAGGACACGGCGGCGTCCCGCACAGGCGACTACGCACGGGATGACACTCCGTAGCAGGAGGCGATCGCGGCGGCACGGTTCCGCAGGGAGTTGCGCAACCACTGCGGGGCCAGGGCTTCCGCGTTCGTACCGAGGTGCCACAGCGCCCATTCGGCATGTCTCGGATCCTGGAAGGTCACCTGCAGCCGCAGCCGGCCGTCAGCTTCGGCTTCCTCGGCGAGGACGGCCAGCGCGGTGCCCACCAGGTCCTCCCGCCGCGCCGGGTCCATCCGTACCAGCACGGTGACTTGGTCGCCGCCGGTCCGAAACCGGGTGCTGCGTTCCTGCCAGGCCCGGTCCAGATCGACCCGGTCCGGTCGCTGTGCCGGTTCGGCGAGTACCTCGGCGGCCAGGATGCGGGACAGCCGGTAGGTGCGGTCCGCGCCGGACCGCGTGGCCAGCAGGTAGCCCTGGTCGCGCACGGTGACCAGGCCGACCGGGTCCACCGTGCGCCACTTCGGGGTCTGGTCCACGGCCGCGTACTGGATGCGCAGCTTGTGTCCGGCGAACACCGCGCGCCGGACCTCGGCCACGATGGTGTCGGGCACCTCCTCGGCCACCAGTCGACGCTGGAGGAGGTCGGTCTCCGGGTCGATGAGCAGTCGCTGGGCCGCGCCGGCCGCGGTGGCCCGATAGCTCTCGGGCAGCGCGTCGACCACCTTGCGCATGGCCGAGGCGAGCGCCGAGCCGAGTCCGAATGCCTGCGCGCCGCGCCGCGATCCGGCGACCAGCAGGGCGAGTGCCTCGTCGTGGTTCAGTCCGGTGAGCTCGGTCTGGAAACCGGGCAGCAACGCGAAACCGCCGTGCCGACCGCGTTCGGCGTAGACCGGGACGCCGGCTGCGGACAGCGCCTCGATGTCGCGCAGCACGGTGCGGGTGGACACCTCCAGCTCGCCGGCCAGCGCGGCCGCGGACATCCGACCGTGCTGCCGCAGCAGCAGCACCAGCGATATCAACCGATCGGCGCGCATACGAAAACTCTACTGGAATACATGACACATGATGTCGTGTTTCGTTGCGAGGCTTACCGGCGTGACAAAGATCCATCGCACACGAGAGGTGATCCACATGGCACACGCCCTTGTCAATCCGGACGGTTTGCACGACCCGGTCCCGTACGGCTACAGCCACACCGCCGTCATCCCCGCAGGTGAGGAACTGGTGCTCATCGCGGGCCAGTACGGATCGGGCCCAGACGGCGCGGTGGTCTCGGCCGACTTCGCCGAGCAGGTGAAGCAGGCGTTCCACAACATCGGCGTCGCTCTTGCCGCCCATGGGCTCGACCTCAGCCACGTCGTCCAGCTCAGGACGTACGTGGTGAACCATGACGTCAGCAAGCTCGGGCCCATCGCCGGGGCCGTGCAGGAGGGCTGGGGTACGAAGCCACCCACGCAAACCCTCATCGGAGTCGCGAGCCTGGCTGCGCCTGACGTGCTGTTCGAGGTCGAGGCCCTGGCCGCCCGACCCTGACTCGCCGGCGCCCGCGTCCGGGCTGTTCAACCCGGCGCGGGCGGCGGGCAACGGGGCGCTCTGGCGAGGGACCGCCTGGCAGGCGTGCGCACACGGCTCGCCTACCAGGCGCCGAGGAGGCGTGCACGACCTTCGGCCCCCACCAGTTGACATGCTGAAACCCGTATGATCATGACATGTTGATCGCCCGTTCGGCGCACGACGACCCGACCGGAGGCCACGGCGTGACCACGACGATCGCCCGGCCCAGCGCGTCCCGGGCCGCGCGCCTGATCACCGACGGGCTCGATCCCAAGACCTGGATCATCGCCGACACCCTCCTGATCGGCTGGCACACCAGCCGCCTCGCCGGGATCGGATGGGGCCTCGTCGGCTGCCTGTTCGCCGCGGTCGTTCCTCTGGCCTTCATCAAGTACGGCATCCGTCGCGGCCGCTGGGCCGACCGGCACGTGGGCCAGAGGCAGCAGCGGATCGTCGTGATGGCCTTCATCATCGCCTCGGTCGCCACCGGAACCCTGTTGCTGTGGGCCTTCAGCGCGCCCCGGACGATGATTGCGCTGACCGCGGCCATGCTGGTCACCCTGGCCGCTCTCCTCGCCGTGACCCCTGCCTGGAAGATCAGCGTGCACGCAGCCGTGTCCTCCGGAAGCGTCGCCATGCTCGCCATCGTCCATGGGCCCTGGACGCTCCTCGGCTACGCCGCGGTCGCCGTCGTCAGCTGGTCTCGGGTAGCACTGAAGGACCACACCGTGGCCCAAGTCCTTGCCGGCGCCGCGGTGGGCGAGGCCGTCGCAGCCGCCACCTTCGCGCTGGCACGATAGGTGCATGACCAACTCGTATGCAGGTCTTGATGATGCCGGCGTTGCGATAGCCGCCGCACGTGCCGGTGCGGACGTGGTGCGCCGCATGTACGGGCAGCCGCTCTCCCGCATCGACAAGGGCGCGGGCGACTTCGCCACCGCCGCCGATGTGGAGGCCGAGAAGACGATCCTCGGCATCCTCCGCGCTGCCCGGCCCGATGATGCGGTGCTGGGTGAGGAAGGCGGGCAGCAGGGTGCGGCCGCCGCCGTGCGGGAGTGGTTGGTGGATCCCTTGTGCGGCACGCTGAACTACGCCGTCGGCACCATGCTGGTAGCCGTCAACGTGGCCTTGCGCAACGGGGCGGCGGCGGTGGCCGATCCGTTCAGCGGCGAGGTCTTCTTCACCGACGGTGAGACCGCCCGGGTGCGGCACGCGGGGGTCGATGCCCAGCTGGCGCCCACGCCCGCCACCCGACTGGTCGACGTCAATCTGGATCCGCCGTTCCCCGGCGCGCCCGGATTCCGGGCCGTGGACTTGTTGGCCAACTCCGGATTCGTCGGGCGGTTCCGACCGCGGGTCGTGTCCACGACGTTGGCGTTGGCCTGGGTCGCGGCCGGCAAGCGCGCCGCGTACGTCACCGATGGCGGCGACCTGTCCGGGAGCGTGCACTTCGCCGCCGGCATCGCCGTGTGCCGGGCCGCCGGCTGCGTGGTCACCGGGATCGACGGCGGCCCGATCGGTCGGGCGGGCCGGGGACTCGTGGTGGCTGCCGACGCCGAGACCCACGGTCTGCTGCTGCCGATGATCTCCGGTCGGCGCTAGCTCGGCTCCTGCTGGGAGGACTCATCGTGACCGCTTCCGCACACTGGCATCTGCAAGGCTCCCCCGTTCACGGCTACTCCGGCGAGCAGGCCCGGCAGCTGCTCGGAAAGCGGCTGGACTGGGCAACCCTGGAAACGTCGTTCGAGGACGGCCGGGGCAGGCAGCTGGCCGTGATCACGAACGGCGAACGCGCGATGGTCGTACTGACGGATGCCGAAGGCGGCTTGGGGGAGCACCTCGTCGATCCGCACGCCGACGGCAGCTCCGGAGGGTACCCACGGTCCAACGGGCAGATCGTCACCTACGCCGACCGGGACACCGTCACCTTCGCCCTTGCCGGCCGGGCCGTCGCGCACTTCATCGCACACGGGGCCTGGCCCGCGGACGTGAGCGTCGAGGCCAACCGCAGCTCCTGACTCCGGCTGCCACCGCCATCTCATCGCTGAAGCGGACCCGAACGACCGTGTGGAGCGACGGCGGGACACCGGCTCTCCCGCCGGGGGGCCTTCCAGAGGATCATCGGGAACGGGCATCCCCGCGACCGGGAGCCGGGAGGGCAGTCGGCCGGTCACTGGTGGTGGGAGCCGGAAGGACGAGTCGCACCTCGAATCCACGGAGGGTGCGGGGGCCGGCGGTGACCGTCCCGCCGTAGATCTTCGCGCGCTCCATCATCCCGATCAGGCCGTGGCCGGGCGTGATGGCCGTGTTCGGCGGGAACGTGCCGCTCCCCTCGTCGGTGACGCACACCTCGATGGTCCGGGTGGCGTAGCGGATGGTGACATCCGCCCTGGTCGGCCCCGCGTGCTTGAGGACATTGGTCAGTGCCTCTTGGATCACCCGGTAGGCACACAGCCCCATGCCCTGCGGGAGGAGTACGGGGGAACCGACGACTTCCATGGTGGCCTGGACCCCTGCGCCCCGCACACGCTCGAGCAGTGGGTCCAGGAGGTCCAACCCCGGGGCCGGTGCGTAGGCGCCGCCGTCCTCCAGCGCCTCGTCGGCGTCGTCCGGGTCCACGCGCCCTTCCGGTAGCCCTTCCTGGCCGACACGGAGCAGTACGAGCATGCGGCGCATCTCCTCGAGCGCTTCCCTGCTGGTGCCGGCGATGGTGTCCAGGGCCTGCCGGCTCAGCGCCGGGTTCGTGGGGAACACGTACGAGGCCACGCCCGCCTGGAGCGAGATCACGGACATGTGGTGGGCGAACACATCATGCAGTTCGCGCGCGATGCGCACCCGCTCCTCCGTCAGCGCTTGGCGGGCCTTCTCCTCCTGCTGCCTGCGCAGTTGGAAGGTCAGTTCGGCGAACTGCCGGTTCCGCTCTGCAAGTCTTCCCGAACCGCGCCCGACGACGAACACCACTGCCGGGAACAGGACCGCTTGGGCGAAGACGGTCGGCATGGAGCTGTTGGCGGCGTTGCTCAGTCCCGCGTACACCCACGTGCCGGCCACGGCTACCGCGCACACGAGGGAAGTGCGCAGGCTTCGGGTCGCCGCCACCGTGTACAGGCCCAGGAGCGGGGGCATCGAATTGATCACCGGCCAGTACCCGCAGGCGATGAACAGGATCCACAGCGCACAGCTGGTGGCGAACACCCCGGCGGGCGCGATGCGTCGGGCCAGCAGGACCAGACCCACCAGTACGGTCAGGACCGCCCCGAGCCCGTCCATGGACTGCCAACCGACCGGCGGCCGCTCCTGCCCCAGCAACAGGCCGGCGCCGGCGTAGCCCCAGCGCGAGCAGCGAGTCGACGACCAGGGACCGGTACCTCCCCGTGAGGTGGTTGAGGAACCCGAATCCGGCATGCATCGCCGCAGCTTACGGGCCATGACACGGCCAGGGTGCCTCGTTCGGATCATCCGTGCGAAGGCGGGCGCCGGCGTTACGGCTGATGGGCCGCCGCACCGATGCCCGCGGGCTGCGTGACGGCGTCACGAGCCCTTGCGGACATCTGTGCCGGCACCTCGTGTCCAGCAGGTCGACGAGCTCCCCGGCGTGCGCGGGGTGCCCTCCGCGCCGATTCCGGGCCGGCACGCGTACACGTGGGGGATCCGGTCAGGTGGCGCTGGGATGTGCCAGGGCCTCTCCCAGCCGGTCGAGGCCCCAGTCCAGGTCGTTCTCGTCGATGACCAGGGGCGGGGCCAGTCGGATGGTGGTGCCGTGGGTGTCCTTCACCAGGACACCGCGGTCCAGCAGTCGGCGAGCGACCGCGCTGCCGCTGCCGTGGCGCGGGGAGACGTCGACGCCCGCCCACAGGCCTCGGCCTCGGCTGCCCTCGATCAGCCCGGCCCCGGTCATCTCGTGGAGCCGGGCGTGCATCCGGGCTCCGAGCTCCGCCGATCGTTGCTGGAACTCGCCGGTGCGCAGCATGGCGATGACTTCGAGCGCGACGGCGCAGGCCAGGGGGTTGCCGCCGAAGGTGGAGCCGTGCTGGCCGGGGCGCAGGACGCCGAGTACGGCCCGGGAGGAAACCACGGCGGAGACGGGGACGAGGCCTCCACCGAGGGCCTTGCCGAGCAGGTACATGTCGGGGGTGACCTGTTCGTGGTCGCAGGCGAAGGTCCGGCCGGTGCGGGCGAGTCCGGACTGGATCTCGTCGGCGATGAACAGGACGTCGCGCCCGGCGGTGAGTTCGCGGACGCGGGTGAGGTAGCCCGGGGGCGGGACGCGTACTCCGGCTTCGCCCTGGATCGGTTCGATCAGGACGGCGACGGTGTCGTCGGTGAGGGCGGCCTTCAGTGCGGCGGCGTCGCCGAAGGGCACGGTGTCGAAACCCGGGGTGAAGGGGCCGAAGTCGGCGCGGGCATCGGGGTCGGAGGAGAAGGAGACGACCGTGGTGGTGCGGCCGTGGAAGTTGCCGCCGGCGACGACGATCCGGGCGCGGCCGGGGGGTACGCCCTTGACCTGGTAGCCCCATTTGCGGGCGACCTTGACGGCGGTCTCGACGGCTTCGGCTCCGGTGTTCATCGGGAGGACGGTCTCCATCCCGCACAGATCCGCGAGCCCCGCGCAGAAGTCGGCGAACCGGTCGTGGTGGAAGGCCCGGGACGTGAGGGTGAGGCGGTCGAGTTGTGCCTTGGCCGCGGCGATCAGGCGGGGGTTGCGGTGGCCGAAGTTCAGGGCCGAGTACCCGGCGAGCAGGTCGAGGTGGCGCCTGCCCTCGATGTCGGTGGTCCAGGCTCCGTCGGCGGAGGCGATGACGACCGGGAGGGGGTGGTAGTTGTGCGCGCTGTGGGCTTCGGCGGCGTCCACCGCGCGGCCGGTCGCAGACGTGACGGTCTCGGATGTGACGGTCTCGGACGTGACGGTCTCGGACGTGACGGTCTCGGACGTGGTGCTCGCCGATGTGGCGGTCACGTGGGCTGTGGTCGACATGGGGGCTCCGGTCGGGAAGACGATGACGGGAAGGCGAGGAGGGGAAGGCGATAAGGGGGCGCCGGGGCCGTCAGGGGCGGGGCTGCAGGAAGGGCAGGGCGCGGGGGTGGACGGCGCGGGCGTCACGGCACGGCAGGTCCGCGTAGGTCTCCCGGCGGACCGCCTCCCGTGCCCGGCCGTCCCGGCAGAAGACGACCGGGGCCTGCGCGCACCGTTGTAGTTGTTGGCCAGCGCGTAGCAGTACGCGCCGGTCGCGGGGACGGCGACGATGTCGCCGGCGCGCGGGGAGCGCAGGGGGACGTCGCGGATGAGCGTGTCGCCCGACTCGCAGTGGCGGCCGACCAGGTCGTGGCTCTCGCCGCCTCCGACCCGGTTCACCAGGGTGGCTTCGAACCGCTGGCCGTACAGCATCGGTTCGAGGTTGTCCGCCATGCCTCCGTCGACCGCGACCAGCGGGCGCTCCCCCGGCTTGACCGTGACCACGCGGTAGAGGGTCACGGCAGTCGGGGCCACGAGGGAACGCCCGGGTTCGACGATCAGCCGGGCGTCGTGGGGCAGGTGTTCGCGCGCGGCGTCGGTGAGGGTTTTGACGTACTGCTCGATGGTCGGGGGCCGGTCGGTGCAGGTGTAGCGGACGCCGAGGCCGCCGCCCAGGTCGTACACGGGGTGGCGGCCGAGCCCGGGGAGGGCGGCGAGGGCTTCGACGGCGTGCCGGAAGGGCGCGGTTTCCATGAGCTGGGAGCCGACGTGCACGTGCAGTCCGTCGAGCCGCAGCCGGGAGCTGCGGCGGATGCGGGCCGCGGCTTCCGTGGCCTGGGTGCCCGTCAGGCCGAACTTGGAGCCTCGGTGTCCGGTCCTCATGGCGGCGTGCGTGTCGGCCTCGACCTCCGGGATGACGCGCAGGAGTACGGCCTGGCGTCCTTCCGTGACCAGCTTCTCCAGGCGTTCCAGGTCGTTCAGGTTGTCGATCACTACGGTGCCCACGCGCGCGGCTACGGCCATGGCGAGCTCTTCGTCGGTCTTGGCGTTGCCGTGCATGAGGATGCGTTCGGGGTCGGCTCCGGCGGCCAGTGCGGTGACCAGCTCGCCGCCTCCCGCGATGTCGACGCCCAGGCCTTCCTCCACGAGCGTGCGGACCACTTCGGTGCAGGGGGAGGATATGGACGCGAAGACCGCTTGGCTGTTCGGCCAAAGCTGTTCCAGGGCCTGCGGCAGGCGCGCGCCCGGCCGCGCCGTGCCGTTTCGTCGACGACGAGGGCGGGGGTGCCGAACCTTTCGGCGACCTCGGCGAGGCCGCACCCGCCGACCCCGAGGTGTCCGTGTTCATCCAGGTGAAAGCCGTCCGGGAAGAGCCCGAGCAGGTCGTTTCCCGTGGTGGTCTCACGTCGGTCAATGAACATGGAACGCGTTTCCGTTCGGTTCGGCGGGTGATCTCCTGTGGTTATCCTGGCAACGCTTCGGCGCCGGCGCCGCGGCCGATCGGCCTACGAAACGAGACCTCCATTGTCCGATCTCACAACCCCCTTGGACGGTTCCGCCACCCTCGGCGGCGTGCTGGACGGCGCCGGGCCCACGGGCATCCGCATGCTCACCGCCCCGGCCGGCCTGGGCGTCCCCGTACGGGGCACGGTCATCTACGACGCCGGGGACCGGATCGCGGAGTCCCCCGGCGGGCTGCTGCTGCTGGTCGGCGTCGATCCCTCGGATCCCCGCGCACTCGCACTGCCGGCCCAGGCGGCCGCCCGGGGCTGCACCGTCGCCGTGATCAAGCGCCGGGGTCAGGACATGGGGGCGTTCGTCGGCGCGGCCGAGCGGCACGGCGTCGCCGTGCTGGCCGCCGAGGACGACCTGCCGTGGCGGAACATCGACGCCGTGCTGAGCTGCGCGCTCACTGGTGCCGGCACGTCGACCCTGCTCGGGGCGGTGCCCATGGGAGGCGAGCTGTACGCCCTCACGGACCATCTGGCGTCGGTGGTGGGGGGTGCGGCCGTGGTGGAGGACCTGGCGCGGCGCGTGATCGCGTACTCGAGCGTCCCGGGTGTCCGCATCGACGCACCTCGCAAACGCGGCATCCTCCAGCGCCGCATCGAGGACCTGCCGGAACTGCCCTTGCAGCGGCGGCAGTACCAGCGCGTGCTGGCCGCTCAGACGGTGGTGCGGTTCCCTGCCATGGGCGCGGAGCTGCCGCGCGCGGCCGTCGCGGTGCGGGCCGGCACGCTGCCACTGGGCACGCTGTGGGTGATCGAACCCGAAGGGGGCATCTCCGAGGAGGGCGTGGCGGCTCTCTCCGAGACCGCGCGGCTCGTAGCCCCTCACCTGCTGCGGCTGCTGAACCTGCCGGAGGCGGAACGGCGGCTGCGCCGGGAGACCTTCCTGACGCTGCTGGACTCGGGGGCGGTCCCGGAGGAGGCCTGCTCGCTCCTCGGGATCCGTACGGGGGTCCCCTTCCGATTGCTGGCTTTCGCGCCGCCCGGGACGGCGGCGGGCGGGGAGTCGTCCGCGGTCTCGACCGCGGCTCTGGCCACCGCGAGCACCGCTACCAGCGGGTGCAGCGGCAGTCGGAAGGGGCGCGGCGCGTCCGGGTCCGTACGCCGCAGGACGCCAACGGCCGCGGCGACGGCGACGGCGACGACGACGACGACGACGACGAACGCCATCAGTGTGCCGAGGCTGGTCAGGTCGGCCAGTTGCTGGAGGGGCACGAAGGCGGCCGGCAGCCCCACGCCCACCCCGACGATCCCGGCGTTGCGGGCCGGGGTGTGCCGCTTGCGGTCGACTCGGGAGAAGACCTCGGGAACGAGGCCGTCACGGGCCGTCGAGAACGGGACGCGGCTGGCCCGGCCCCATGGTGCGCCGCAGCCCGCCGTGCGTATCCTCGCTCGCGGCCGTGGCCCCGGGGCTGCGGGACACCGGGGCGCGCGGTACCCGGGGGGACCCGGTTCGGCTCGGAAGGCGCGTCCTGGCCTGTGCTCGTGATCGAAGACGCGGACTTCCGGGTGGGCGACGTGCTGTCGGTGGCCTGCCGGTTCACCGAGACAAGGGTGACGAGCCTCGGGTGGGACAGCCTCGTAGTGGAGTGGCCGTGTGGCGGCGGGATCCGGACAGCGAGTTGTTCCACTGGAACGGCCACGTGGCGCTGGGGGTCGACGCCGATACCCGTGTGTGGCACGAGACGGGACTCTTCCGCACCGAACCGCCGCTGGACGCACTGGAGCCGGACGACGTGTGCCGGGTGCGTGTCCCGCCGACCGTGGTGCACGTGACCACCGTCGACCGTTTCGATCCCCCGCTGGAGACGGGCTGGCTGCCCCGCCCGCGTCCGGCCGTCACGGTGCTGCCCCGGGGAGTGTCCTGCCGGGACGTCCCGGCAGGACAGCCTTGTCGACGTCACCGGCTACGAACTGCACCCGGACGACGACATTCCGTTCACCATCGACCTACTGTTCCGGCCGTACGCCTTCCTGTGCCACGGCGACGAGGTCGGCGATGCCGCAGGGCGGGCATGGCGCTTCGACAGCCCCTGGCACTGGCACGCGTTCGACGGTCGGGCAGCGACCACCGGCCCCCCGGTGGCCGGTGACACTGCTCACACGGAACGGGGCGCCGTGCACCGCGGAAGCTGCCGCGGCGGTTGCCGCCGCCACGACGGCGGGCTCCCACCGGGAGACCCTCGCGCACTGGACTGGGCTCACGGACGCCGCCCCCACCGCGTCCGGCATCGTCGTCCCGCGACTCCGGTAGGCCGTCCACCGTCGACCGCGGACGCGCACCCGGGCCGTCGAATGGACCGATCGGACGAGGGAGTGGCCCGGACGCATGACCTAGCCTGGATCGGCAACGCGAGATCCGGGGGGCCGAGCGCAAAGGAAGAGCGCGTCCATGGGCATCACCACCAGTTCCGCACGTCGTCGGCGGGCGGGATCCGCCGCGGCGGCGGCCGTCCTCGGCCTCCTGGCGGCAGCCGGCACCCCGGCCTTCGCCGCCACGGACGGCTCGGCGAGCGGGTCCCCGGTCACGACCCCCGCCGTCCGCTCCGCGTCCGCCGGAGGCCCGGGACCCGCCCAGGGCGCCGCAGGGGTCCCGCTGGGGATCTCCAGGCTGGCGCAGGGCGCGGGCCGTGACGTCGCGATCACCATCGACGACGGCCCGGACCCCAGGTGGACGCCCCAGGTCCTCAAGGTGCTGCGGGAGAACCACGTCAAGGCCACCTTCTGCATGATCGGGACGAAGGTGCAGAAGTACCCGGACCTGGCGCGCTCGGTCGCCGCCGACGGGCACCGGCTGTGCAACCACTCCGTCGACCACGACGTGACGATGGACCACAAGCCCGTCGCCTACCAGCAGCAGCAGATACTCGAAGCCAAGGCCATGATCGAGAAGGCCGTACCGGGTGTCCCCGTCGGCTACTACCGCGCGCCGGGCGGAGCCTTCACCCCCGACAGCCGGGCGATAGCCGCGGCCAGCGGGATGCGGCCGCTGGGGTGGAGCGTGGACCCCAAGGACTGGAGCCGTCCGGGCCTGCCCGCCATCATCTCCGCCGTCGAGGACAAGCTCCCCCAGCAGCCGACCGTCCTCTTCCACGACGGGGGCGGCGACCGCAGCGAGACCGTCGCGGCGCTCAAGGAGTACCTGCCCTGGCTCACCGCACACGGCTACACCTTCTCCTTCCCGGCCCGCACCACCCCGTAGGCCCCCAGCGACGCCGGCCCCACCCCCGCGACGTGGTGTGGGGCGCTCGGTGATCATGTGCGGGGGCAGCCGGGCCCGTGGCAGGATGACGGCCTGTTGGCCCAGAAGGCCGGTGCCGCCCAGGCGTCCTGAGGGCTGCGCGCAGCGACGGGTCGGAAAGCTGGGACATGGTCGCCTTCCACTCCTCCGCGCTCGACGGAGTCGCCGCCAACCCGGCCTTCCCCACACCGCTGCTGCTGCGACTGATCGCCTTCGAGGGCGAGGGCGGTCCGCCCTTCCAGGCCCTGCACCGGCCGGGGCTGCCCGAGTCGGCCGTGGCGGCCGTCCGCACTCATCCCCTCCTGTACCCGCGAGTCGAGCTCGCGACGAGCGGACGGGCGGCTCCCGAACAGCGGGCCCGGCTCGCGGACGACCCCTCGCCCCAGGTACGGGCCGCCGTCGCAGGCGGTCCCGAACGGATCCGCGATCACCGCACGAAGGTCCGAAAGGCCGGGCGCAGGCCAAGGACCTCTACGACGCCGTACTTCTCGCGGAGGCGGAAGCCACGAGGCTGTCCCCACGGCTGCTGCGCAAGGTGTTCCGGGACGAGCCGGGCAACACGGCTGCCGCGGACGCCCGGTGCCTGGACGTGGTGGCACTGTGGTCCGTGGACTGGGAGACATTCCGCGCGAAGCACCCGCAGGTACGGGGTACGGCGCAAGCGTGGCTGGAGCGCCTGAGGCGGGCCCTGGAACCGGTGTGGGGGCGGTAGGCGGCAGAAGCCCATGCGGCGGCACGCCCGCCGACAACAACGTCTTCGGCAGGGTGCGTTCGATGCGCTCGCCGCCGTGAACGCGGCCGCGCGCGGGGCGATCGGCGCGCTCGGCGGCGTCGTACGCTCCGGCGTCCGACCGCGGCTACGGCTTAAACGCCCTGACCCGGGCGCTCCGCCCCTGCGCCGACCACATGCCTCGCGGTCCGAAATCGGTGGACGGCCCAGCCGGCACCGACCGCGGCGGCCGTCCAGACCGTGACCTCGGCCAGAATGATGGCCGGGGTCATGGTCATGTGCGGGCGGGGCGGCATCAAGATCATCTGCAGGGCGGCGCCGACCGGCACCGTCAGCGCGGCGAGCAGGCCGACGGGCCCCGGGCGCCTGATGGATGCGCCCACCACGCCAAGGACCGTGCCGAACAGCACACTTGCCGTCCACCACACGACCAGGTCCGACTCGAACCCGGCCAGCGTTTCCTGGAGGGCGAAGGCGTCCGTCACGTAGTACGCCGCCGTGGCCGCGATCAGCGCCAGAGCGCCGAGCAGCGCGCCTCGGGCCCATGTCCTGGCCAGCCAGCCCATCGCCACCGCGAGCGCGGCCCATGACCAGCCGGCGTCCATCAGCAGGCTTAGTACCTTGGCGGCGCCCGCCCAGACGGTGCCCACCATCGGGGCTCCGAGCGCCGTGTAGGGCGAGGAGAGGGCGTTGACCAGCGAGGTGGTTGCCCCGAATCCCGCCCCGACCACGACACTTGTGATGATGATCTTCATACCGGAAGAATAGCCACCGACGGATCAGAGGGCTTCGGGCAGCCGTACGGCCTCGATCTCCGCGTCGTTGAGCAGGGCCTCGACGAGCGGCGCCGGGCCCGCCACCTTGGTGGCCCACAGGTCGTAGTCCGTGCAGAGGACCCAGGACCGGTCGTGGGCCCAGAAGTTGGACGGGCTCCACCCGTCTTCCTCGGGGTGGTCGTACAGCACCTTGGCGTCCGCCAGCCGGCCGGCCCGGACGTGCAGGTCGTCGAAGTCCTCGGCCCATTGCCCCAACGGGGTGTAGTAGGCCAGGCAGCGGGTGTCCGGCCCCTGCGGGCTGTGTCCGGTGAGGATCTCGACGAGCCGGTTCCAGTCGGCTCGGTTCAGGCTGCCCTCGGACGGTACCGAGATGCCGACCGGCCAGCCGCCCGACTCTCTGAGTGAAGGGAAGCAGGTGTAGGGGCCGGGCCACTGCTCCTCGGGCGTCACGGGATCACCGGTCCGTCGTGAGAGTTCCGCCCAGCGCAGCCGGCGCCAACCCGGTCCGGGGTGCTCGCCCCCCGTGCCGGTGAGCACCTCCGTGGGGTCGAGGCCCGGGATGATCTCGGGCCCGCCGCCCATCAGCACGGCCCGTTTGTACGCGACGTACGACATGTCGGTCGGCCCGACTTCGTGCTGGTGCATGGAGTGGAGGACCCAGGCCGCGTCGGGCAGCGCCGGCGGCATGAACCCGGTGAGCCCGTCATCGTCTGCCAGCTCCCGCAGCCAGTCGGTTTCCTCGGAGGCGGCCAGCGGCCACCGGGCGGCCGCCACGGCGGCGGGTGTTTCGTGCATCCGCTCAGGATCTCACCCGCCGCCGGTGCCTCGCCCGTCTGCGCAGCAGTCGGGGGCGTCTTTCAAGGCCGCTGCGCCGGGACGGGCTGAAGTGCGGGCCAGCGGGCGAGCATCTGCCGGCGCATGGCGGTGCTGAGGCTGCTCAGACCGCCGAGAACGGCGTCCTCGGCCGTCATCCGGCCAACGACACCGAGCCGGTGGACGAGCCGTTGCCGGGCGGTCGCAGTGCCCCACGTCCAGTCCTGGTGGGGAATCCGGGCCAGGTGGTCCGTGCCTTCGCGGTGTGCCCGCTGTACCAGCGCGTCGCCGCGGATCAGCCAGCCCGCGCACGCGTCGGCGAGCCCACCTCGGACTTCCGAGCCGGTCGCGGTGCGCCACTCCTCGCGGTACGCGTTCTCCGCCCGTTCCAGCAGCGGCTCCGACGCCGAAGTGACACACCAGCAGGTCGGAAAGCCGATGCGCAGGTAGGCGAGCTCCATCAAGCCGCTGCCCAACGAGGCTTGCTCGAAGTCGATGAATCTGATCCCGGTGGCCGTGTGGAGGTCGTTACCGGGGCAGGGGTCTCCGTGGAGGAGGGCGTGCCCGGGTGCCTGGTCGAGCCGGGCGACGAGGTCGTCGAGTTCGCCGGACACGGCTGACGTGACGGGAACCTCCAGAGCACCGGCCAGCCGCAGGAAGGAGTCGATGTCGGCCTGGTTCGGGCCCTGCCACCGGGGAAGTACCCCCGCGTCATCCGGGCGGGCCGTGGCATGCAGCCGTGCCAACGCGGCTGCGTAGTCGACGATCCAGTCGCCGGCCGGGCGTTGGTGTTCCAGGTGCTCCAGCACCAGGACCCGCTCGCCGGGATCAGTGGCCAGCAACGCCGGCACCACGGGGATTCCGGCTCGGGCGGCGAGCCGCAGGGCGGCCACCTCACGTGCGTACCGCTCGTCGGCGTCAGGACCCTCGACGAGCTGCTTCACCACCGCCGTCGACGTCGGCAGCTCGACGCGCCAGACGCGTGAGCGAGGGCTGCTGCCCAGTCTGAGAGAGCCCTCGGGCACTCCCAGCTCAGCACGTAGCTCGGCTCCGAACGGCAGTCGTGTCCCCATGAACTCATCCTCCCACGCGCACGAACCGACGCAGTGTTGCCTGCCACATCTCGCACCACTGCACGCCCTGCACGACCCCGAGCGCCTGCGACCTGCAGGAGTCGTCCGCGATCCGCGGCAGCGCCTCCTCGATCCCGGGCAGCAGATCCCGCGCGAATGCGGACTCCGGGGCGAAGGCGAGGTACGGCTCCTGCGGGTGGCCGGTTCCACGGTGAACATCTGCGCGTGGCGGTGCCGTGTGGCCGCGTCCGTCGCCTCCAGCAGTTTCCGCGCGTGGTCGACGGTCACCTCCCGCAGTGCGCATGCGTCCGTCGCGTCCCCGTCCCCGTCCCCGTCCCCGTCCCCGTCATGCTCATGGGCGAGGCAGTGGGCGCGCAGGGTGTCCGCCAGCAGTACGGACGGTTCGACGGCCAGTGCCTCCCGTACGTACGCGTCGAAGTGCTTCGTCGCCCCGGCGACGACGAAGGGCTCGACGTGGAGCAGCAGGTCCTGCAGGGCGAACAAGGTGTCAGCGCCGCCTTCCCGCACGCGACGAGCACGTTCGTCGAGGATGTCGGCCATCAACTCCCGCAGCGGTTCCAGCGCGGCCACCCGCTTCGTCACCTTCGGGAACGGCGTCAGGCAGTGCACCGGAACCTTCCGCACAGTGCCTGTGCACGCGTCTTCGTCGGCCCGGTACTGGACGGCTGGACACTGGTCTTCGGAGACACCTCCCAGGACGCCCACCGCATCGGCGCCGCGGAGGACGGCGAAGAGGCCTGGCGGACGTCGTACGCACCCGGTGCATCGACCTCAGCCGCAGGTTCGGAGCCGCGCACTGGTACAGGATGAGCTGCGGTGACGGCTGGACCGCCTGGTGCAGCGCGGAAGCCGGCGCGGTGGTGCGCCACTACGACGCGTTCGACGCCGAGGAGAACGGTGACGAGGGGCCGTCGCACCCGGGCGAGTCCGGCTACCTCCTGCCGCACGAACACGGTTTCCCCGAAGACGCCTTCGACGGCGTGGACGCGTCGGATTCCGCGGCTTTCGCCGCGCACTATCACGGACTGAAGGAGATGGCGTCCCGCCACGTGGTGTAGCCGATCAAGGGTGAGGTGTGCGCGGGCTTGCTCGCCGGGCGCACACCCGCGGAGGGCTCGCGCTCTCTGCGCATGAGGTGGGCCACCATGCAACTCTCCGTATTGAACGGCCAGTTCAACAACGGAGGTGCGAGGTGGCCCTGTCCCAGTCTGACCTATTACGCCTGCTGGAGTCACTACGCTCGGCAGACGGACTCGAACTCGTCCGCGGCATCGCCGAGCGGATGCTGCAGGAGCTGATCGAGGCCGAGGCCGCTGCCCACATCGGTGCCGGCTGGAACGAGCACACCGAGGCCCGTACCGCCTTGCGCAACGGGCACCGCGAGAAGACGCTCACCACCCAGGCCGGCGACCTGGAGCTGGCCATCCCCAAACTGCGCGCCGGAAGCTTCTTCCCCAGCCTGCTGGAGCGCCGGCGCCGGATCGACCAGGCCCTGTACGCGGTCATCGTGGAGGCCTACGTCCATGGCGTGTCCACCCGGTCGGTGGACGACTTGGTCAAGGCCCTGGGCGCGGACACCGGGATCTCCAAGAGCGAGGTCTCCCGGATCTGCGCGGACCTGGACGAGCCGCTGACCGCCTTCCGCACCCGGCCGCTGGACCACACCCGCTTCCCCTACATGTACCTGGACGCCACCTACTGCAAGGCACGCGTGAACCACCAGATCGTCTCTCGCGCCGTGGTCGTCGCCACCGGGATCACCGAGGACGGCGGCCGCGAGGTCCTGGGCGTCATGGTCGGCGACAGCGAGACCGAGGCGTTCTGGGCCGAGTTCCTGCGCTCCCTGCGCGAACGCGGCCTGACCGGGGTCCGCCTGGTCCTGTCCGACAGCCATTCCGGCCTGGTCAAGGCGATCCGCAAGGTCATGCTCGGCGCCGCGTGGCAGAGATGCCGTGTTCATTTCCTGCGAAATGTCTTCGCGGTGATTCCGAAGGAGGCGACCGAGATGGTCGCCGCAACCATCCGCACAGTCTTCGCCCAGCCCACCCAGGACGCGGTCCGCACCCAGCTCGACACCGTCGCCGAGATGCTCGGCAAGCAGTTCCCCAAGGTCAAACAGATGCTCCTGGACGCCAAGGACGACCTGACCGCCTTCGCGGCCTTCCCGGAACGGCACTGGAAGAAGATCCAGTCCACCAACCCGCTCGAACGGATCAACCGCGAGATCAAGCGCCGCACCGACGTCGTCCAGGTCTTCCCCAACGACGACGCCCTCCTGCGACTGGTCACAGCCGTGCTCTTCGAACTGCACGACGAATGGATCGCCTTCCCCCGCCGCTACCTGCCCGAGGGAAGCATGGACGAGATCTACCCCACCGAGCTCCCTAAAAGCGCCCCCGCACCACCCAACGCCACCAACGCGCCCACCGAGTGATCGGCTACACCACGAAGGGGGACATGACCCTGAAGGAGGAGTTCGGGATCCCCGACACCTGCTACGCCGACGACATCGCGGCGCGGCTGTCGGTCGATCCCGGTGCGCCGGGGCCGGACACCGGAATCCGGGGCACGGGCTCCTCGCGCTCACCGCATGCGGCCGGGAACACGGTCACCCTGCCGGGGCGCTGCCCGTGTGATGCTTCCGCAGCCCGCAGCCCGCAGCCCGCCGCCCGCAGCCTCCGCTCAACCCGAGATGCCGAGAGGCGGGTCGGTGACTAGTATCGTCCGTAGGTAACTGTGGCAACTGCGGGAAACACACCCTTTGCCTGCAGTGTGCGCCAGCACGCGCCGTGCGAATGTGCGCACCAGCCCAGAAAGTCCGTGGCCCGACGAGGCCGCGTTGACGGGGAATATGCACTCATCACATCACGTGTGTATGACCACAAGTACAGCGCGTGCATCTCTTGTGTGAGGAGGAAGAGAAATCTTCGTGCCGCAGCAACAAGAAGGGTTCTGAACCATGCAAGCACTGAGAGCGAAGCGGCTCTTCGCGGTATCCGCCATCGGCGTTCTGATGGCCGGCGGCGCTGCACTCGGAGCCGCCGGTACGGCCTCGGCGGCAACCCCGACCCACTCCGCCACTTACGTGACCGGCGGCGGCTGGGACCACGACCGGGGCCACCACGGCTGGTACGACGACGACGATGACGACTACCGAGGCGGAGGGTACGACCACGACTGCTGACGAACAAGGAAACGCTGTGCGGCTCCAACAGGGGCTGCACAGCGTCACGTTCCCATGCGTCTATGCCCCGGAGTTTCCGGACGGGCCATGGCCCTGCGGACGGAATGGTGACCTTCACGTCCTGAGTCCGTAACGGTCGCGGGGGAAGGGGATTCCAGCGATTCCGCAGGGCAGAACCGAATGGTCGACCACACCATTCGAGCCATGTGAAGGCACACGGGGGCCACCATGCGCACTGCCCGCAGGAGCTGGAAAACCCACACCCTTGGGGCTGCGGCCGTGGCCGCGCTCCTCTCGTCCGCGGCCTGCGACTCCGGCGGCACGGACAACGGCAAGAACCCCGGCGTCACCGGCACCCCGAGTGCGACCGGCGCCCCCAGCCCCTCCGGTACCCCCAGTCCGGAGGCGCGAGTTCGACGGCCCCTTCGCAGGGCCCGGGTGGCGGCTCGGCCGCGTCCGGCGGTGGCGCTGACACCACCATCGCGGCCTGCAACGACAACGACCTCTCGATCGACACGTCGGGGTGGCGACAGGACTCGGGCCAGCAGGACCGGATCCCCGGGTCACCTACTGGAACACCGATCTCCGCGCGGTCGACGACTTCCTGTTCAGGTCGGGCAACCGCTAGAACCGGTTGGGCGTGACATTGCGCAGGGCACCGGGGGCTCGCGGGCGTAGCCTGGCCAGCGGGCCCCGGAGTGCCTTTTCGTTTTCAGGAGTCGACGGTGGGATGGACTATGGGGATGGTCGAGAAGCTCTGGCAGGCGGGCGAGATGCCGCTCCGCGACGGGCTGTACCGTCCGGACGACACCGGCTTGGAATTGCACGTCGACGGTCCGGGGGCTTACCACCCGGATGCCGGGCAGCCGATTCCCTTCCGTATCGGAGAGCCGTTCGACGTGGCCCGGGCCATTGAGGAGCACGGCATCGACGAGGTGGACACCTGTTTCGAGAGTCCGCTGCCGGACGGATCCGGGTGGATGTCCGGCGGGGGCGGGGGGGATGGGCAACATCGGCTACCTCGCCCGTCTTGACGCCGACAGCTCCTTGCGGTGGGTCGCCGTGATGTTCCACTCCAACCCGTTCGTCAGGGTGCGCTACGAAGGCACGAGTGCCGTCTTGACCCAACGACTGGGGGAACCGGCTGACGCTTGACCTTGTGAGCCCTGCTCTCGGCTGACCCGCCCCTGCCCGGAACGGCGACTCACCCGGCAGGGGGAGGGAGATCGTCCCGGCGGCTGACGCCACCCCGCCGTGGTCACCGCACCGTGGGGAACATGACCAGTGCGGAACGGACGGTGAAGGCGCTCTGGAGCGCCTGGTGGCAGCGATGGCCGCGCCCGGTGGCCTGGGCAACGATGCTGTGGGCGGTGCTGTGTGCCGGCTTCGGCCTGGCGTGCGCGCTGGGTGGGACGCCCTTGCTCTACCACGGCGGTGGCTCGGGGGCCTCCGGGCTGGGTTGGGCGGTCGTGGCGGTGGGGACGGTGGCGACGTCGGCCGGCCGGAGCGGTGGTGCGGTACGGGCTGAGGCCGGCGTCACGGGTGCTGCTCTGGGTGGCCTGCGGGCTGGCCGGGATCACCGCGTTCAGTCTGCTGATGGACGTGGTCACGCTGATGCTCGGTCAGGGAGTGGACAGCCGGGCCTCCGTGGCGAACAAGGCCCTGGCGGCGGTCGGGGCAGTCCTGCTCGCGGCCACGGCCCGGTCCGGCCGCCAGCCTGCCGGTACTGCCGTCCGAGCGCCGTCCGCTGCACCGCAGCTCGTCCAACTCGCCGCCTGGGTGGGGACGCCGGCCTTCGTCCCGTACGCGGCGATGAAGCTCGTCTGGGCGTCCGGCGGCACGTTCGCGGGGATAACCGGTGAGGAGATGCTCGCCGTCTCGGAACGCAACGGCGCCTCGGGGATCTTCCTCACCCTGGAATCCTGGGGCCTGGACCCCACCGCGCTGCTGGCGGTACTCGGCGTCTTCCTGCTCTGGGGCCTGGTCCGACCGTGGGGGCAGGTCTTCCCGCGCTGGACGCTGTTCCTTCGCGGCCGGCGCGTGCCGCGCTGGCTCCCGCTCGCCCCGGCTCTGCTCGGCGCCGCCACGCTCGCCCCGTACGGCGTTGCGGGGGTCGGATACTCGGCCCTGGCCACGGCCGGCGTAGTGACGATGCGGCGCGGCGACTTCCACTCCCCGGGCGGCGCACTGCTGGTCGGCTGGATCGGGATGATCGCCTTCGCCGGCTACGGCATCGCCCTGACCATCGCGGCCCGCTCGTACTGGCTTCGGACGCTCCCCGCTGTAGCCGGGGAGTTGCTCCCCTCCCCGGCTACAGGCTGACAGCCCCTAGCTAGCTCTTCAGTGCCGCGGCGGCCGTGTCGAAGGCCGAGTCGCGGTTCTGCTCGAACTCCTCCTCGGTGAAGACCGGCGTCCGGAGGTGCGGGGGGATCCCGGTGATGTCGAAGGTCGTCCCCGTGCGCGTCAGGTACTCCTCGTTCGGGAGCCGGATGCTCATGCCGTTCGGGAGCGCGCGGACCATGGTGTCCGAGAAGACCCCCTGAGTGGGCTCTCCGACGCGGATGGTCCGGCCGGGTCGGTCGATGAGGGCCTGGGTGAAGGTTTCCCCCGCGCTGAACGTCGTGCCGCCCGTGAGTACGGCGATGGGGCCGGTGTAGCGGGGTGCGTCCCGGGCCGGCTCCACCCTGACGGCCTGCGCAGGGGTGGCGCGGGTGCGCTTGCGGTAAGCGACGTACGGGGTGTCGGTCAGGCGCCGGGCGAGGTGCACCCCCAGGGCGTCCTCGCCACCGCCGTTGACCCGCAGGTCGATGATCAGCCCCCGAAGGGCCGCCGTGCGCTCCGGGGTGAGGACCGCGTCGAGCGCCCGGTCCAGTCCGGCGAGCTGGGCGGCGTACCCGGGGTCCTGCTCGTCGTAGTCGGCGAATCCGGAGATCCGCAGGTAGCCCTGCCCGTCGGGCAGGTCGGCGTAGGAGATGCGGCCGTTCCCGAACTCCTGCGGCTTCGTGCCGCCGAGGTCCCGCCGGATGATGTGCTCCTTGGCCTTGGCGTCCAGCAGGTCGGGCCTATCGCTCGTGCCCGGCCGGGTCCGGACGAAAGGACGGCGGCCCTGCTCGACGACGGCGACGTGCGCGTCGTACAGCGGTCCCACCATGTCGGCGAAGAGGTTGAAGAGCTCCTCCCTCGTGGTGTCCGCGTGGACCTCGGGGCGGTGGGTGTCCCGGACGGCGTGCCAGTCGATGCCCTTGTCCGCGAAGAAGGGGTAGTTCTCCTCGAAGGTGCTCCAGAAGACGTCGAAGGTGGTCAGCGGGTCGGTGGGCGACTGCCGTTCGCAGGCCTTCGGCAGTGCCGCGAGCCGCCGCAGTCGGCGGTCACCCGTGGATCCGGACACGTGCAGCACTCCCTGCGGGCGGACGGTGAGCAAGGTGCCGTCCTCGACGCGGTAGGTGCCCGGGGCCGTCCGCACGGCCTCGTAGCCAGGTGCACAACCCATCGCCGTGGTCTGGTGCTCCCGCAGGCGCCCGTCCGCGATCGACAGAACCGTGCCGTAGCCGTCCACGCGCCAGACGCCGTCGACCGAACCCGTCGGATGGGCCGGGCGTCCCGCCACGGCGGCGGGCACGGCCGCCCCGGCGGCCAGGGCCGACGCCATCACGACCGTCACGGCCCTGGCTCCTTTGAGCCACTTGTGTCCCATTCGACTTCCTCGTCTCGCCCTCGGCGTGCCGGGCCGGCACGGCCCGACTCAGAAAACGATCATGGCGGGGGGCCTGCTCGGAGGACATCCGGCGAACCGGTGCCCCGGCCGGGGGTTATCCCCCGCAACGAGACGGAACCTCAGGGCGTTTCACCACGCGGGAGCGCACGTCGAGTCTCGCGGTGTTCATCCGCTTGCGTGGTCCGGAGGCACCGCGCCTTCCCCTTCTCGGGGGCGCCATGTGAGGGTGACCGAGATCGCGGCCTTCGCCTCGCCGTCCGCCAGCAGGGCTACGGCCTTGCCCGGCTTCACCACCAGCTCGATCCCGAAGGTGGCGCTGACCTCGTCGGGGCGGGCGGCGCGCGCGGATTCGACCACGGCGGACCCGATGCCGCTGACCAGTTCGTTCAACTGGTCCACGCGAGCGGTGAGATGGTCCAGCGCGCCCACGTCCTCGTAGGCGGACTCCTCCGATCCGTGGGGCACGTCCTCGGGGCTCAACACGCTCACGCGGGTCAGTACGGTCTCCCCGCCCGGCAGTTCGATCTGCTGGATCCGACGTTCCATCGGCTCTCCCCCCGCCACGGACGACTGACCTACACCAGCGCGTCGTTGACCTCGCCGAGGGCCATTGTGCAGGTCGCGCCCGGCTCGTGCAGGGCGATCGCCCGACCCGGCCGCCAGCCACCCCGCGGGCCGCCGCCGAGTTAATCGGGCGTCCCGTCGTGCTGAAACCGGTCCGGGGTTCCGGGAGCCCCGGAGTACGGCTGTGTGCGGAGGGCGACGAGGTCGCCGACCCATGCCGCCGTGCCCACGCCGCGGCGGTGGACGAGCGGGGCGCCCCGATGCCGCGGGACGCCCTCGTCGAGGAGTACCTGCGCGGCGACGAGTGCTCGGTGGAGGTGTTCGGGCACACGGTGGCACCCGGCGTCGCGAAGCGTCCGCCGGAGACTGCAGCGGGGCCGTCGGCTGATGGGCCCCGCCCCCGGCGAAGCCTTCCGATACCAGCCGGATATGGTCGTACCGGACGTCCCGGCCCACCCTCGCCCCGGGCCGCCCCTGCCCCGGCCACAACCCGCCCGGGCGCTCTCCCGCCCTGCCCCGGCCCGTCGGCCGCCTATCCCGGACGTTCCCTGCATGAGCACCAACACGGCCCTGCGCCCCGAGCCCCCCGCGCCTGCCCCCGCCCTTCGCCCGGGGGCGAAGGGAGCCGTGCGGGCCCCGGCGGCGGCGCTGCACAGCATCTGCGCGGTGACCGCCGTCCTGCTGGGTCTCGTCGCGATCGGCGCGATGATCCACGAGCCGGTGCTGATACCCCCGCTGGCCGCCAGCGCCGCGCTGGTCCACAGTGCCCCGGCCCTGCCGCTCGCCCAGCCGCGCGGTGTGGTCATCGGCCACCTGGTGGGCTGCGCCGTGGGCTACGGCGTTCTCGCGGTGGCGGGCAGCAGCGCCTGGGCGGCGGCCGTGGCGGCCGGCCTCACCCTCGCCCTGAACATGGCCGCCCGCACCCCGCACTCGCCGGCCGTGGCCACTGCCGTGATCATCTTGCTGCAGACGCCCGCCCCCGGCCGCTTCGTCCCGCTGCTGTTCGGTTCGGCGGTCCTGCTGGTCCTGACCGGATACGCCGCTTCCCGTGTTCGCCGCAACGCGCCGAGGTACCCCGCCTACTGGTGGTGACCTGCCGGAGCGGGGCATGCCGTGAGTACGCCGCCCCGGGTGGCGGTCGTCTGGCTCGTTTCGGTCTGCCCGCCGGTCGGTCGTTTGACCTCTCGGTGTGTCGCTCGCTTTGATTTCGCCGGTCAACGTGTTGGTGTTCGTACGGGAGAGCGAGGGTGCGCCGATCATGGTGGCTGGGCGGTCGCTGGGTCGGCAGTTCGGGTGGCTCTGGGCGGCGTACGCGGTCAGTACCCTCGGCACATGGCTCGCGTTCGATGCGTTCGCCTTGATCGCGATCCTCGTGCTGCACGCCGGGACGACCGAGGTGTCGCTGCTGGCGGCTTCGGGGCTGGCCATCGGCGCGGTGGTGGCGCTGCCGCTCGGCCCGTGGGTGGAGTTCCGCCGCAAGCGGCCCGTGATGATCGCGATGGACCTGGTCAGGTTCGCAGCGTTGATGAGCGTGCCGGTGGCGTTCGCGCTCGGCCGGCTCTGCTTCGCCCAGCTCCTGGTCGTGTCGGTCGTCGTCGGCGCAGCCGACATCGCCTTCACGGCGGCCAGTGGCGCTGCCCTGAAGGCGCTCGTCCGGCGGGAGGACCTGCTCGTCGCGAACGGGCGGTTCGAGTCCACGACCTGGACCGCCACCATGCTCGGCCCGCCACTCGGCGGGGCCGCGATCGTCCTGGTCGGCCCGGTGATGACCATGGTGGCCAACGCGGTGAGCTACCTGCTCTCGGCGGTGGGGATCCGCGCGATGGGCGGGCGGGAGGTGCGTCCCGGGCCCGCCGGAGCGCGGCCACGGCTGCGCGTCGGCGACCTGGCCGCAGGGTGGCGGTACATCCTGACCGACTCGGCGCTGCGCCCGCTGTTCGCCAACACGGTCCTGGTCAACGGCCTGATCATGGCGGCCTCGCCGCTGCTCGCCGTCCTCATGGTCCGCGACCTCGGATTCACGCCCTGGCAGTACGGCCTCGCCTTCGCCGTGCCCTGTGTCGGCGGCCTGATCGGCTCACGGCTGTCCCCGCGGGTCGTCGCGCGGTTCGGGCAGCACAGGGTGATGGTGACCGCCGGGGCGCTGCGGGCGTTCTGGCTGCTCGGGCTGGCCTTCATCGGCCCCGGCCCTGCCGGGCTCGTGCTCGTCATGACGGTGGAACTCGGGCTGATCACCTGCATGGGCGTGTGCAACCCCGTGTTCGCCACCTACCGCCTCGCTCGGACCCCGGCGGACCGGGTCGCCCGCACCCTGTCCGCGTGGTCGGTCACCAGCAAGGCCACCATTGCCGCGCTGACCGCTCTGTGGGGCCTGCTCGCCGGGGTCACCAGCCCCCGCACCGCGCTCGTGATCGCCGGTCTCGTCCTCATGGCGACCCCGCTCCTGCTCCCCCGGCACGACCACCCGCCCCGGCACGAGCGCGAGCCGGCCCGCAACCTCACCTGACATCGCGACGCGCCGCCCCGACGTCCGGAGGCGGGCTGCGGCCGCTACGAGCCGGTGAAGAAGGCGGTCAGCACCGGCGCGAGGGCGTGGGGGTCGACGTTGTGGTTCTGGCCGGGCACGGCGTGCAGGGTGTAGTGGTCGCCGAGGGAGGCGAGTTCCTTCGCCCCGTTGGCCATGTACGTCTCTCCCGCGCTGCCGTAGCCCACGAGGACCGGTACGTTCACGGACCGCCACCGGTCGGTGGGCAGCGGCCGGCCGGACATGGTGCCGGCCATCACCTGACCGTCGTAGGGCAGGGTGGGGGCGGTGGCCTCCCAGGCGGCCCAGACAGGGGTGTGCCGCATCCCGGCGATGGAGTCGTCCGGCATGGCCGGCCCCGCGGTCAGGAAGTGGGTGAGGGCCTCGGCCGCGTCCCCGTGGCGACGGCCGCCTTCACGCGGTCGACGTAGTCGGCGGGCAGCGGGGGGCGGGTCCCGTCGAGACGAACGGCGGCTCGTACAGGGCCAGGGCCGAGACGGCTCTGCCCCTGGCCACGGCCTCCAGGGTTAGGACGGCTCCGGAGGACATCCCGAAGAGGAACACCGGCCCGCCCACCCGCTCGATCACCGCGTCCAGGTCGTCGATCTCGCGCTGCACGTCGTAGACGGGGTGGTCGCCGCTGTCGCCGCGGCCCCTGCGGCCGTAGTTGACGACGCTGAAGTCACGCGCCAGCAGCGCGGCGAGCGGTGCGTGCCGCGCCCGGGGCATCAAGGTGCCGCCGACGAGAACGAGTGCCGGGCCCGCGTCGCCGTGCCGCTCACAGGCGATCACCGTGCCGTCGGACGAGACCACCTTGAACATGTCGTATCCCCCTGCTCTCCAAGCCGTTCGGGCCCCGCCGACCGTCCGGCTGCCGCGCCCGGGCGACGACCGGGCACCGGGCGGCGCAGCGGCCCGGGCGGTCAACGGGCGCCATCGGTACGGTACGTTGGGCGTGCCTCGTGATGACCCGTACGGGCGGACGAGATCACGCCGAGGCCACCTGGTCGAACCGACACACCGCCTCCCGGGCCGGCCCGGACAGTCCACGCAGCCGGGCAGGCCCCGGAGCCCTACTCCAGGAGTCACCCGTGGCGCGCTCGCTCGACGGCCTCGTCTTCGTCCCCGTGGCCGACCAGGCCCCCGGCCAGGTGGGCCGGCAGACCCGGTTCGAGTACCACGAGCAGGACGACCGGGTCTGGGCCGAGTACGGCGGAGGGGACGTGGTCAGGGGTTACCTCGTCGGCACCCGGGCGGACGACTCGATCGACTTCCGCTACGTCCAGCTCCGCCTCGACGGCACGACCGCCTCCGGGCACTGCACCTCGCTCGTCACGGAACTCTCCGACGGCCGCCTCCGCCTGGAGGAGACGTGGACGTGGGAGTCCCAGGAGGGTCACGGCACCAGCACGGTCGAGCAGCCGCTCGGCTGAGGTCCTGCTGCGGACGCCGAAGGGCGCGGCCCCTTCAGGAGCCGCGCCCTTCGTGTGCGCCCCGTCCGTTCGCGGCCGGCGGCCGGCGTCACACAGCGAGCTCAACGGTGGAGCTGCCCGTGGGGATCGGCACGGTGGGCCTCTGCCGGTCCGCGCACTGCCCGGGAGTGTCGATTCCGAGGCAGAGCTTCGTACCCTGCGGGATCTTGACGGTGCCGTCGCCCTTCGGCAGCGGCTTGCCGTCGACGCACAGCCCCGGGAGCGCCTTCGGGTCGCTGCAGTAACTCTCCTGAACCACACCGGACTCGGAGTCCTCCGGCTCAGAAGCGTCCTGGCCCTCGGTGGAGCCCTCCTCCTGGGCGCCGGAGTCCCCTTCCTGGGAGCCGCCCTGCTCCGTGCTCGACTCCTCGCTCGCGCCGGAGCCCTCCTCGCGGGAGCCGCCCTCGTCCTCGTTCCGGTCCTCGCCCTGGTTCCAGTCCTCGTCCTGGCGGTCCTCGTGGTCGTTGCCGCCACGGTCGGCCTGGAGGGTGATCGTGCGCGGGGCCGCCGGGGCGGCGAAAGCGCCGGTGGGCAGCAGTACGGCTCCTGCCGCCAGCGAGGTCGAGGCCGTGAGCATCACGAGGCGCAGGGTGCGGGAAGTGCGGGGCATCAGAGAACCTCCTACGTGGGGGGATGGGGAGAGGGCCACCGGTTCTGCGTGAACCCATGACTCAAGTAGGCCCCGGCGCCCGAACCGCGTCATGCCCCCTGATTTCGCGACTTGACGGATATCAGTGGCCCAGATAGCCGCGCCTCACCGGCATCGATCGCCGGCATCGGTTCACCGGGTCGGCGGTTCCGGGCGCCGCTCCCCCCACGGCCGTACCGTCTCCAGCTGCGCCGCCACCCGGAGCACGGTCACCTCGTCGTCGCGGCGGCCCACCAGTTGCACGGCGAGCGGCAGCCCGTCCGAGCCGTGGCCCGCCGGGACGGAGGCGGCCGGGTGCCCGGTGACGTTCCACAGCGCGGTGTAGGCGACCATCGGGCGCGAGCGGGCCAGCGCCGTCAGCAGTCCGGCGCCGTCCAGTGCGCCCACCGGACGCGGGCGCTCGGCGATGACCGGGGTCAGCAGCAGGTCCATGGTGGTGAACATCCGGTCGGCGCGCAGTGCCAGCCGCTCCCCCGCCCGGATCCCGCGCTCCACGGCGGATTCGGGCACCATCCGGGCCAGCGCGAGGGTGCTGCGGGTGCGCCGCTCCAGCAGGTCGGGCCGCTCGACCGCGGCGGCCTCCGCCCGCACCCCGCCGCAGAACTGCGCGGCGAACGGGGCCGTCGCGTCCGGGTAGCGGGGGTTGACCTCCCGTACGTCGTGACCCAGTTCGCGCAGCGCCCGTACGGTCTCCAGCAGGGCCTCGACGTGCGCCGGATGCGGGCGTACGCCGGGCACGGCGGGCTTGGCGGCGTAGCCGATGCGGAGCCGTTCGGGCGGGGTCTCCAGGGCCCGCACCCAGCTGGTGGTCGTCGGGCGGGCGCTCCAGCGGTCGGTGGGGGTGGTGCCGGCGAGCACGTCGTAGAGCAGGGCGGAATCGCGCACGGTGCGGGTCAGCGGCCCTACGGTGCCGAGGGCGTACCAGAGGTGGGGGTTCGGAGCGGTGGAGACCCGGCCGCGCTGGGGCTTGAGCCCGAAGAGCCCGCAGCAGGCTGCGGGGATGCGGATGGAGCCGCCGCCGTCGCCGCCGAGCGCCGCCCCGACCAACCCGGCCGCGACGGCGGCGGCGCTACCGCCGCTGGAGCCGCCGGGGGTGCGGGAGGTGTCCCAGGGGTTGCGGGTGTGGCCGTGGGCTGCGGATTCGGTGAAGGGCCACTGGCCGAACTCGGGCATCGTCGTCTTGCCGATCACGACGGCTCCGGCGGCGCGCAGGCGGCGTACGGCCTCGGAGTCGCCGGCCACGGGGGTGCGGTTGGCCACGCCGCCGAAGGTGGTGACCTGCCCGGCGACGTCCAGCTCGTCCTTGACCGCGATCGGCACGCCGTGGAGGGGGCCGTCCGCCCCTTCCGCGTCCCGGGCGTCGGCCTCGGCGAGGGCCTGCTCGGCGAGGACGATACGGAAGGCTCCGAGGGCGGGATCGTTCCGGGCGATGCGGCGCAGTGCGGCCTCGACGAGAGCGCGGGAGGTGATCACGCCGGTGCGCACCAGCTCGGCCTGCCGCTCGACCGACTGGAACATCAACTCCGCATCGTCCCGGTCCTGTTCCCCGCCCTGCTCCCCGCCCCGTGCGCCGTCCCTGTCCATGCCCACCCCTTCCGCTTTACCTGCCGGTAACTCCGAGCAAGGCTGGCGCCCCGCCACGTGCACGTCAAGCGACTGATGTCGGCCCGGCATGCGCCGACATGGCCTGTCACACGCCTGTGACAGTCGGCGGACACCCCCATGAAGTCGCGCGGCCAATCTCTTTATCAGGGACAAACACCGACATTCCGGAATACGTCCCCTGCTTCCGAGGACGCGAGCAGAGATGACCGAGACGAAACGTCGGAGGAAATCCCATGAGCCTCACCCTCACCGCGCCGAACGCCGAAGCCACCGTCCTCGCCCCCCGCGAGCAGGAAGCCCTGCGCCACATCGCCGCCGGACACACCTACCTCCAGACCGCCCGCCACATGGGCCTCTCCAAGCACACCGTCGACGCCTACCTCCGCCGCATCCGCGCCAAGCTCAACATCAACAGCACCGCCGAAATGACCCGCATGGCCATCGCCCTCGGACTCTGACACCGACACCGTCGCTCTGATGTCAGTGGTCCCTGAGAACCTGGAACCATGACTGACCGTACCGCTTCGATCACCGCCTACTGGGATGCCGCCGCAGCGGCCTTCGACGAGGAGCCCGACCACGGGCTGAGGGCTGACGACACGCGCGCCGCGTGGGCCCGGCTCCTGCAGTCGGTGATGCCGGACCGTCCGGTCGGCGTCCTCGACATCGACTGCGGCACCGGATCGGTGTCCCTGCTGCTGGCCGAGGCCGGCCACCGGCCCACCGGCGTCGACCTGGCGCCGCGCATGATCGAGCGGGCGCGCACGAAATTCGAGGCCGCCGGCCTCGCGGGCCGTTTCCTGGTCGGCGACGCCATGGCTCCCCCGACCGGGGACGAGCGCTTCGACGTCGTGCTGTCACGGCACCTGGTGTGGACACTGCCCGATCCGGAGGCCGCCTTGCGCGATTGGGTGACGCGTTTGCAGCCGGGAGGCCGGCTGGTGCTGGTCGAGGGGCGTTGGAGTGAGGCGGGTCAGCAGGAAGCCCCCTATATGGCCGGCGCCGAATCACTGCCGTGGAACGGCGGACTCAGCGCCGAAGCCCTTGCTGCCGCCGTGCGCCCCCTTGCCGCCCGTGTGCGTGTGGAACCGCTCAGCGACACCCCCGCCCTGTGGGGTGGCCCGGTGGACGACGAGCGGTACGTCCTGGTCGCCGCCATGTGACGCGCCGAGCAGGTCAGCCGCTCCCCTCACGGCGACAGTGATCCCGGCGCCCCCGACCGCGCGGGCGGAGCGTCAGACCGGTCAGGCATCATGCGCCCGTGAGCATCATCGTGAAGTTCTTCATGGCACCGGACGATGCGTCGGCCGCCACCACCGTCGGGGCCGGACCGGGACCTGCTTTCACGTCCCTTTCGTTCGGCAACTTCGATGCCGAAGAGGCCGTGGTCGAGTGGGAATGCCTCTTCTCCGGAGGCCGGTTCGAAGACCTCCTGGAGGCCGGCGAACCGCGAATCGTCGGCGGCGAGGACGATGACGGATGCGTTGTCTTCGCGCTGTCGGCCCGCCTCGTGGACGCTCTGGCCGAGGCCGAGCCATCGCGGCTGGATGAAGTGGGCGCGCAGTGGGCCCGGCAGCGGGCAGAGGACGGCGAGCCGATCGATCCTGATGTGGCCCGCGAGATGGTGGGGAGTCTGGGCGCTCTGGCGCGCGGCACGGAAGAACACGGCCGCGGCTTGTACTGCTGGATCGCGTAGAAGTCAGGGTTGGACAGGTCCTAGCCGCCGGGAGTGAAGGTCACCGGCAGGGTGAGGGGGCCGCGCAGACCCCCGGGGCGCCAGCGGATCTCGTCGGGCGCTACCGCGAGGGCGAGCCCGGGCAGCCGGCGCAGGGCGGTGCCGAGGGCGATCTGTCCCTCCAGGCGGGCCAGCGGCGCACCCAGGCAGTAGTGGATGCCGTGCCCGAAGGCGAGGTGGGCGTTGTCCTGCCGGGTGACGTCCAGGCGGTCGGGGTCTGCGAACCGGGCGGGGTCGCGGTCGGCGATGGCCGAGGCGATCAGTACCGTCGCGCCGCGCGGGATGGTCACGCCCGCGATCTCGACGTCTTCGCGCGCGAACCGGGCGATGCCGGGGCTGACCGGTCCGTCGTAGCGGAGGAACTCCTCGATCGCGCCCGGCAGCAGCTCGGGGTCGGAGCGCAGCCGGTCGAGCTGGTCGGGGTGGGCGAGCAGCATGGCGATGCCGCCGCCGATCAGGTTGACCGTGGTGATGTAGCCGGCGACCAGCAGCAGGAACACCATGGCGATCAGCTCGTCCTCGGTCAGCTGCTGTTCCTGGTCCCGGGCGGTGATGAGGCCGCTGAGCAGGTCGTCGCCCGGGGCTGCCCGTTTGGCCCGGATGAGCTCGGTGACGTAGGCGCGCATGTGCTGCCACGCCTCGTTCACCACGGCGGGGTCCGGCGGCTCCGCACCCCGCATGATCATGCGGTCGGTCCAGTGCTGGAAGTCGTGCCGGTCGTCCACCGGCACTCCGAGCAGTTCGCTGATCACCGTGACCGGGAGCGGTAGCGCGAAGTCCGCCACGAGGTCGGCGCGGCCGTACGGGACGACCTCTTCCAGCAGCCGGTCGGCGATGGACTGGATCCGGGGCCGCATCCCCGCCACTCTGCGGGCGGTGAACGCCTTGGAGACCAGGCGGCGCAGGCGGGTGTGGTCGGGCGGGTCGCTGCGGAGCATGTTGCTCAGCATCGACTCGCGCTCCGTTTCGGGCAGCTGCTGCAGGAGCCGGGTGTCCGAGGCATCGCGTACGTCGCTGCTGAGGCGGGGCTCGGAGAGGGCGGCGAGTCCGTCGTCGTAGCGGGTGACCAGCCAGGCCTCCAGACCTCCCGCGATGACGACGCGGCGTACGGGGCCGTCCTCGCGCAGTTGCCGGTACAGCGGGAAGGGGTCCGAGACGAAGGCCGGATCGGCGTAGGGCAGTAGGACCGGCCGCTCGCTCATCATGCCTCCAGAAGTACGTCGCCTTCTCCGTGGAGCGCGATGATATACGCCTAAGTCTCCCTGAATGCCGGTTTCCAGCCATGCTGGTTGGTGTCCGCCGCGGCCTCTGTGGACCGCACCGGTGGCACGCCCCGGCAGTGACCGCTTGGACGTGCCGGGCCCGCCGTCTGCTACTTCAGGCCTATCTCCTCGCACGCGGCCTTGACCTTGTCGACGCAGATCTCCTCGACGGTGAAGACACCGTCGATGACCACGGTGCTCCCGATGTTGTCCCTGGTCACGGAGGTGCCGGGAATGAGCACCGACGGCACGCGCTTGGTGGTCGGGCTGCTGACCACCTGGTTGATGATTCCGTCGATCTTCTCGCCTTGGGCGAGCTTGACGGCGAGCTCCGCGGCGGCCTCCGCCTCGCGGGCGTACGGCTTGTAGACGGTCATGTACTGCTCGCCCGCCACGATGCGCTGCACGCCGGCGAGTTCCGCGTCCTGACCGGTGACCGGGGGCAGTGGGTTCACACCTGCGGCCTTGAGGGCGGCGATGATGCCGCCGGCCATGCCGTCATTGGCCGAGTAGACGCCGACGATCTTGTCCTTGCCGAGCGCCGAGAGCGCGGCCGCCATGTTGCTGTTGGCGTTCTCCGGCTTCCACTCGACGGTGTCGTACTCCTTGCCGACGTTCACCTTGCCTTCGAGGACGGATCTGGCACCGGTTCTGAACTGTGCGGCGTTCGGGTCGGTGACCGCGCCGTTCATCATCACGATCTTCCCGCCCCTGGCCTTGTCGCCGAGGGACTCCAGCAGCGCCTTGCCCTGGACACGACCGACGTCTTCGTTGTCGAAGGAGGTGTACGCGTCGATCGGGCCCTCCGCCAGGCGGTCGTAGGCGACGACCGCGATGCCCGCGCCCCTGGCCTTCGTCACGGCCCCGGCGATCGCCTTGGAGTCCACCGCGTCGATGACCAGGACGTCGACCTTGTTTTCGATCATCGTGTCGACCTGGGCGTTCTGCTTCGCCGCGTCCCCCATGGCGTTGGCATAGACCACTTTCCCCTTGCCGAGCGTCAGGAGGGCGACCTTCCTCTCCATCAGGGGCTTGTCGAACTTCTCGTAGCGTGCGGTCTCGTTCTCGGGGAGCAGGAGGCCGATCTTGACCGCACCATCACTCCCGTTGTCGCTCTCGTCCGCGCCGCCGCAAGCGGCGAGCGTGACAGTGAGCGCCGAAACAGCCAGTCCAACGGCGGCACGACCCAGATTCGCGTTCACGAAGTGAACCTCCCTGACGGGGCCGTGTCCGTACGGCCGAGGTGGGGGCAGTCAACTTGGCCCTCCTAGTGCCGTCAAGAAGTGAAGTGTTAACGACCTGGCAACGTTGTCGTGACACCGCCGCATATCGCCCATGTTGGCCTTTTATCCCCCGCTGGCGCTCTGAACTCCTGACGTCATGTCAACTTGTGAAGAGACATGGCAGCAGGCCCGGGCCGGGACGGGGAGGTGCGTCAGCTGCAGGTCCCTGGTGTGTCGGTACCGACCGTCCACCGTGCCGTCCGGCACGGTGGACGCATGGCCGAGAACGACACCAACCGGACCAGCCGTCGTGCTGTTCTACGGGCCGCCGGAACGGCCGGGGCCGCCGCCCTGGCCGCCGCCTGCTCCGGCCCGGCCGGTACCCGCGGCGCTGCGGGCCAGCCGTCGGCCTCGGCCCCCCTACCGGTCAAGGCCAGCAGTACCGCCGCCCCGGCCTGCGTGCTCAGTACCGAGGCGGGCGCGGGCCCGTACTACGTGGACCTGGACCGGGTGCGGTCGGACATCACCGAAGGCCTGGGCGGAGTGCCGTTCCGGCTGGACCTGACGGTGGTCCGGGTGTCGGCGGGCTGCCGGCCACTCGCGGCCGCCACCGTGGACGTGTGGCATGCCGATGCCTCGGGCGCCTACTCCACCGGCAAGGCCACGTTCCTGCGCGGCACTCAGGTCACCGACGGCACCGGCCGATGCGTGTTCCGGACGATCGTGCCCGGCTGGTACGCGGGGCTGGCACCGCACATCCACTTCAAGGTGCACCCCGACGCACGGACCGAGACGACCTCCCAGTTCTTCTTCCCCGAGGACCTCCTGCTGAAGGTGTACGCGAGCCAGCCCTACGCCCGCCGCCGCGCACCGGAGCACCCCAACCAGCGGGACAGCCGCTATCGGGCAGCCGGCGCCACCATGACGCTGGCCGCTTCGCCCGACGGCGACGGCTACCGTGCCGCGTACACCGTGGGGATCGCCTGAGCCGGGCGCCCGGCTGCCCGTTGCAGGGGGAAACCGGTCTGCGGGCCGGGGGCGCACCCTTGCCGGTCAGGCGGGCGAGGTGCCGAACGGGTTGTCGATGACGTAGCGCCACAGGCCGTCCGGGCCGCGCCGGGCGACGTCCGTGGCGGTTCCGGCCAGTCGGACGGCCGCGCCGTCGGGGCCGGTGCCCTCGAGCGTGGCGACCTCGCAGGACCGGTTGGAACCCATCCTGCTCGCCGCGGCAGACGCACCCGTGCGGTTCGGGGTCGAGCTCCTCGGCCTGACCGAAGAACCCGAGAGCGTCGTGGCCCATCTCGTCGACCACCCACACGGTGGAGGGATGCACGTCCGTGCCCGTTACGTACTCGCCGCGGACGGGGCGAACTCCACCGTCCGGCAGCGGCTGGGAATCGACACGACCGGCCCCGGCGCGATGGCGGCCGTCACCACCGTCGTGTTCGACGCCGACCTCCACACCTGGTGCGCCGACCAGCCCGCCGGGGTCTACTTCACCGCCCACGGATCGTTCCTCCCGCTCTACCCCGAAGGGGGCTGGGCCTGGCTCGCTCCCACACCCGAGGATCCGCACGGCGCAGACTGGGCCGATCTCGTCTCGCGCGCCCTCGGCCCCGGCGCCGCCGTACGAGCCGACGTGTTGCGGGTACAGCACTGGGTCATGAACGCGTTCGTCGCCGAGCGCTTCCGACACGACCGGATCCTGCTGGCCGGCGATGCCGCGCACGCGCTGCCCATCATCGGCGGCCTGGGCATGAACACGGGTATCTCCGATGTGCACAACCTGTGCTGGAAACTGGCGGGAGTTCTCCGCGGGTGGGCCGGACCGAGCCTGTTGGACACCTACGCGACGGAACGACAACCCGTCGCCCACCTGACCCTCCGCCAAGCAGTGGCCAACACCCACCTCATGTTCCAGGCACAGAGCCTGCGGCAACAGCAGCTCCGGACCGGCGAAGCAGCACCGGCACGCGTCGAACTTCCCTGGTCGGACCGGTACTTCGCCCAGCTCGGGCTCGTCCTCGGCGTCACCTACCGCTCCGCTGCCGTCCTCACCGACGGCAGTCCCCCGCCCGAGCCGTCCGACGTGGGCACGGACTACGTCCCCACCGCGGAACCAGGCCACCGCATGCCCCACCTCTGGCTCGGACGCGACCGCTCGACGCTCGACGCCTTCGGCGAATGGTTCACCCTGCTCACCCCCGACCCCACCCGCTGGGAGCGGCGAAGCGCCACACCATGGCCGCTGCGCGTCGAGCCCCTTGCCGACGAGCACACCGGCCGCTGCGGCGTCTCCCCCGAGGGAGCACTGCTGATCCGACCCGACGGCCACGTCAGCGCCCGCTGGCGCGACCGGCCACCGGGCGGCAGCGTCCTCGTCCACGCCCTCGCGACCGTCACCGGCTCGGCGCCCCTCTGACAGCCCGTGCGACGAGGGCTGTGACCGCTCTTCCGTGAAGGCTCACGCAAGGGCGGGCACAGCCACCTACTTCAGCTCCGATCAGCGGTCCGCTCGGGCAGGGCCCGTCAGCACTCACCGCCCCAGCGGTGGGACGATCCCCGGTCTGCAGGGTTGGCGCTGGGGTACCAGCCCTCGTCCCCGAAGTGCAGGCAGGCGATCTGGCCGGAGTAGTTGTAGCCGTCGTAGATGCGTACGTGGTCGCAACCGGCGCACGCCGTACCGTTGTTGCGCCACGACTGGTCGTCGTTGTCGATGTTCGCCCCGTTGGACAGGTAGTTGTCCGACCAGTTGGCGTCGTTGCCGGACCACGAGGCGCTCGGGCCGTCGTAGTTGGTGTAGTACCACGCGCAGAAGTTCCCGCTCGCGCAGGCGCCCGTGCCGGCCGTGGCCGGGGCCGCGGTCATCAGTCCGAGGCCCAGTGTGGCGACCAGGGCGAAGAGTAAGCCGACGATCTTGGATCGCATGAGTGCTGCCCTTCTCGTTCGTGTCTTGTGCTTCTTCTTCTGATTCACCGCACCCGGTGCCGGGCGCGGAGCTGGGGGGCGGTTCAGCGGGCGTCGTCGACCAGCTGCCGGGCGCGTGGCAGGGCCGCCGCGGCGAGCCGGTCACGGGTGCGGATCGCGTCCCTGTGCGCCTGCTCGAGCTGCGTGCGGTACCGCTGTTCCACACGCGCGGCCGTGGTCACCAGACCGGTGGTACGGGCGCATGCCGCCTCGGCTTCCGCGGCGGCGCGTTCGCGCGCCAGCTCGGTCTCGGTCGGGACGTCGCGCGCCGCGGCCGAGGCTTTGAGCCGCAGTTCCTGCGGGTCCTCGACCGTCCAGTCGTGGCCGGCCGTGCAGGCGGACCAGTCCTTCACCGCCGCCGCGTAGGCCGGGTCTTCGAGGACCTTCGGCTGGTAGACGGTCGTCAGGTTCTCGACGGTCCGCGCGGCTTTGAACCAGGCCGGGTAGTCCCCGTACAGCCTCCGGCGCGCTTCGGCCAGGCACCCGCTGTCGTTCGTCGCGATCCGGAACCCACTGGGCAGCGTCACCTTGATCCGCTGCCGCTCGGTGCCCGTCATCGCCAGGGAGCAGGCGGCCCTCTGTGACTCGTCCAGCCCTTGGAAGTAGACCCGGTTCGGGTCCTTTTCGGCGCGGCTCAGCAGCTCCCGGTCCAGGTCCGTACCGAATCCGTGCGTGCGGGCGAACTCCGCGTCGTCGATGCCGTACGGAAAGTCCGGCCGGCGGGGCGGCTGTTCGGCCGGCGGGACGACGGTGTACCGGTATCCCTTGGCCTTCATGCACGGACCGATGAGCAGTGACTCCGCGTGCTCCAGCGTTTCCCACTGCGCTGCGGTCGGCTCCCGCGGTGGCTCACCGGCAGGAGCGCTGCCGGCAGGGGCGCTGCCGGCAGGGGCGCTGCCGGCAGCCGTGCATCCGAGGCCGCCGATGGTGATCGCCGCTGTCGCCGCCGCAAGAGCGGCGGCCGCCAGGCACCTCGATCTCCTGCGCGCAGGCCGGTTTCCAGACATGTCATCCCCCGGCTCCTGGAGATCGAGTACGGGGGGACCCACGGCTGGCTCGGCCGACCCGGCAGGTCCGAGGGCGTCCCGCACCGCACCCGGGTGGGTGTTCGGCACGACGGCCGGGTACGGCTCGGCCCCGTCGGTGTCACACCGACGGGGCCGGGCGGTGTGTCAGAGGGCGCTCTTCGTCGCGCTGTCGACGGAGCACTTCTTGTACTCGCTGCCGTCGCCCTTCCCGGTGTACGCCGTCTTGGCCTCGGCCTGTGCGGACGCACCCGCCTTGACGGTGAGTGCGCTCACCCTGGCCTGGGCGGAGGTCGCGGTCGAGGTGGCGTCCCCGCTGAACTTCATGGTGATGTTGTAGGTGTAGTCCACCGAACCGCTGTTGGTGACGGTGAGCCGGGCGACCAGGTTCTTGCCCGAGTCGTCCAGCTTGCAGCTGTCGATCCGGATGTCGCGCTCGGCCTTGTTCTTGCTGCTGGAACCGCCGGTGACGGAGGTACCGCCGGAGGTGCTGCTGCCGCCGCTGGTGCTGCTGCTGTCGCTGCCACCGCTGCTGGTGCCCCCGCTGGAGCTGCTGGAGCTCGAGCCGTGGCTGCTGCCGCCGCAGCTGGCGCCGTGAGAGCCCCGGGCTCCGGTGAGTGCGACGATGGCGATGCCGAAGACGGCGACCGCGCGGACATGGCGAAGCTTCACGTTCAACCCCGTTGAAATATCAGTGACCGAAAACAGCCCGCCTTGACGGGCACACGTCACCCTAACAGCGGATGCCAGATGCCTCGTCCGAGCCCACACCGGCGGCACGGCAGCGCTCCGGTCTCTCAAAATGCCGGGTCCAGGCGCTTCGCGCATCATGAGTGCTGTGCATGACCCACACAGGGGCTCGGTCTGTCTGTCGATCGTGGTTCCCGTCTTCAACGAGGAGGAGGCCCTGCCTGTTCTGGCGGCGCGGCTCCGGCCCGTCCTGGACGGGTGCGAGGAACCGTACGAGGTCCTCGCCGTCGATGACGGCTCGACCGACAAGACGCCCCACCTGCTGGAGGATCTGCGCACCGTCTGGCCCCAGCTCCGCGTCGTGACCCTCCGGCGGAACAGCGGCCACCAGGCCGCCCTCACCGCCGGATTGCACCGCGCCCGCGGCGCCTATGTGATCAGCATGGACGCAGACCTCCAGGACCCGCCGGAAGTCATCCCGGACATGCTCGCCCTGGCTCGGGCGGACGGCCTGGACGTCGTCTACGGCGTCCGCACGGACCGCTCCGCAGACACCGGCTTCAAACGCCGGACAGCCGGCGCCTACTACTGGCTCATGCGCCGCCTGGCCGGCTCCTACGTACCCGCTCAGGCCGGCGATTTCCGCCTGCTGTCCCGCCCGGTGGTGGAAACCCTCAAAACCCTGCCCGAGCAGCAGATCTACCGACTGCTCATTCCCTGGCTCGGTTTCCCCGGCGGCCAGATCACCTACCAGCGCGGAGAGCGGGTGGCGGGCGCCACCAAATACCCCCTGCACAAGATGGTCCTCTTGGCCCTGGACAGCATCACCAGCTTCTCGGCGGTCCCTCTGCGCCTGGCCACGGCGCTCGGCGCCTTCAGTCTCGTCGTCTGCCTCGCGTTCCTCACCTGGACCCTCGTCGTCTACTCGACGGGAAACACCCTCCCCGGCTGGACCTCCCTGATCATCACGATCCTGTTCTTCGGCGCCGTCCAGCTCTTCTGCGTGGGAATGCTCGGCGAGTACGTGGCCCGCATCTACACGGCCGTCCAGGCCCGGCCCACCTACTTCGTCGCCCGTGACACGGACGAAGAACAGCGGTAGGCCGGTCAGACCAGCACCCCGGAGAAGAACATCGCCCCCAAGAGGGCGTACTGGACGGCACAGCAGGCCAACAGCGGCACCTGAACCCACCGGAACATGCGCCTGACCAGAATGAGCCCGACGAACATCTGCGCGTGATTGCGGTACCACGACATGTCCGCGCCGGCGAAGAACGGCACCAGGAAGATCGCAACCGTCAAGATCAGGGCAGCCCATTCCTCGACGTCGAGCCGACGGTTGCGGACGAGCAGAGCCGCAGCCGTGGCCAGGACGAGCAGCACGAAGGCGAGGTTCAGCCAGAGCTGCGACTTGTGCGCGTCAAGACCGTGCGCCACCAGCCACGGCAGGTGCCCCTCGGGCGTGTACCAGTCCCTGAACGGAAAATCGTATGCCTGCCCCATCGCGTCGAAAGGCTGGTGCAGGCCTCCTTGCCCGTAACTGGATTCCTGGAGGATCTCGTACGCGTCCCAGTGGCCCGCCGCCTGCCACATCAGCCATTTGGCCCAGAGCACGCCACAGCCGGCGAGGGCTGCCGACAACCCTGCCTTCGCGAACCGAACGGTCCACGTGTCGGTTCGCCACGCGAAGAACGCGCTCAAGAGCAGCATGCCGACGGCTACGGCGCCGACGGGATAACAGGAGGCCGCCGCGAAACCGCCGGCAGCCGCGAGCCCCCAGGAGCCGCGCTTGACTCCGGCGACGCAGACGAGCAGTGCCAGCGTTCCGGTGGCGATCGGGAACAGGGCGTGGAGGTAGACACCGCCCGGGAAGACGGTACCGATGGCGAGGGTGAGGCCGGTGGCCCAGGTGAGCCGGGCGCCGAGCAGCCACCACAGCACCGCGAACATGCCGAGCAGAGACACTTCGGTGACGACCAAGGCGGACATCTCATAGGAGAGCCCGGTGGCGGAAACCGCCCGGACGGACATGGGGTACCCGGGGAACCAGGCCACGTTTCCACACATGACATCGCGGAAGTTCGGGTAGCGCTCCCGGCACCAGAACATCTCGTAGCCGGTCTTGGCAATGGACAGGTAGTGCGCGGAATCCCAGCGGCTGCGACCACCGGTGGACCAGTACGCCACTTCGGATCCGTCGCCGGCAACGGATGCCTTCGCGACCATCCAGGTGATGAGGTTCGTGATCAGCCATGCGACGACCGGCGGTAGCAGGGAGTGGCGCCCATCGCGGGCCGCCGGCCGGGTCGGTTCCACCATCTCCAGCCCCGCGATCGTCTCGTCGGCGGTCTCGGCCCCGCTCGGAGGGAGATCCACGATCCGCCGCACGGCCGTGGCAGCCCGTACGGTGCCTTGCTTCACGATCAGTCTGGCGAAGGCCCCGCGGAGGTGCATCCGAAAGTACTCCTCCGGCCCGGGCCGCCTCTCACGGATCACCGTGCCGACCGGGTGAAGACGCCGCGACGTGTCCCACGGCCACGGGCCGCCCGGACCCCGCTGGTCCGGGCGGCACGCGCGCGGCGGATGCCGAGTCCGCAGGCAGTCGTGCTCCTCGTGGTGCTACCGGCCCGCGGGCTCCTCCTCGAACGGGAAACGGGCGAGTGGGGCCTCGCCGTGGAAGAACGTCTTGGCGCGGACCATGGCGCGTTCGTCGTTCTTCACCTGGCCGGGCCGCGAGCCGTTGCCGAACAGCACCCCGCCGAATCGCATGCGCATGTAGGCCGCCGAGTTGTTGAGGCTGGTCACCAGTCCGTCGGCGACCACCTCGTCGCGATCGGCCATGACCGTGACCCCCCACAGGGTCCGACCCGCCATCCGCTGCTTGAAGTCCGAGCCGGGCACCGTCAGCCAGCCCGACCAGTAGTCGAGGTAGCGCTTGGTCTGCGCGGAGAGCGAGTACCAGTACAGGGGCGAGGCGATGACGATGTCGGTGGCCTCCAGGGTGGCCCGGCGCAGCAGTTCCTCGTTCTCGTCGACGGTCCGGGAAGCGCTCTCGTGACGGCCGTCCTCGAAATCGGGCAGCGGTAGCGTGGCCAGGTCCACCCAACGCCGGGGCACTTCGGCGGGCAGCTGTTCCGCGGCTGCCCGCGCGAGTGTCTCGGTGTTGCCGTCCGCGCGGGAGCTGCCGAGGACAAAAAGGAACGAGCGGTCGGTTGCGCGGGGCGTCTCGGTCGGCACGTCTGCTCCAGTTCTTGGACCCCCGGGAGCGGGGGTGGATTTGGATTCGATCTCCGCCTCCAACACTCCGGACCTGCACGGCTATTCCGCCAGCGGCGCCGCTGCGCGCCCCCTCGCCCCCGCCCCGGCGGCTCAGGTCGGGCGTGCAGGAACGGTAGGACCGCTCGGGTCAGCAGGGGGCGTTGGTCCGAGTGGTGTCGGAACTCCACTCGTGCGGACGGCGGTTCAGTTCGGCGATCTCGTCGATCAGCGCGTGTGGTCGGTCCCGGTTCGTGCCGACAGTCCCCGGCGCAGGCATGCGGTGAGGTGGGCCGCGATGGACCCGTCGGGGTCGAGGCCGGGGTTGAAGATCGTGACGTCGAGGCCGACGGCCCGTTCGTCGGCCAGTGCCGTGCCCAGCACGCTCTCCAGCTCCGACCAGGTCAGCCCGCCGGGGATGCGGTAGTCGACGGCGGGCATGACCGCGTCGTCCAGGACGTCGACGTCGAGGTGGACCCAGTAGCCGGCGCTTTCGTCGTGCGTGAGGTGGGAGATCGCCTCGCGCACGGCGACCGCGGCGCCGGCCGCGCGCACACCGTCGAGGTCGATCGCACGGAGCCGTGGCGGCAGCGGTTGCATTCCGGCCTCGCGGGACTCGGCGGCGTCACGGAACCCGAAGGCTACGACGTCCTCGTCGCGCAGCAGGGGCCCGCGGCCCTCAAGGTCGGTGAGCAGCCGGGGGCCGCGGCCCGTGGCCAGGGCGAGTTCCATCGAGGCCGCCTCGCCGGTCGGCTCCGCCGAGGGCTGGTAGAAGTCGGTGTGGCCGTCGAGGAACAACAGGCCGTAGCGGCGCAGGGCGAGGAGGTTGCCGAGCAGGACGGTGCAGTCGCCGCCGAGGACGACGGGGAATCGGTCGTCGTCGAGTACGGCCCCGACGGCGTCGGCCAGCCGGACGGAGTACCGGGCGATGCCTGCGGGGTTGAGGACCTGGGTGCCGGGGTCCCGCCGGGGGTCGTACGCCGGTGCGTCGACCCGGCCGGCGTGCACGAGGCCGGGGTGGTCCGCCAGACCGGCATGGAGCAGCGCCGCGGGCAGGTGCTGGACGCCGGACGGGCGCAGTCCGAGCACGGACGGTGCCTCGATGATCGCGATTTCGCGCACGGAACCATGATCCCGCAGGGGGGCACCGTGCCGAGCCGAGCCGTGCGTGTTCGTGTTCGTCGTCGTCAGCCCGCGTCGAGGACGAGGTCGGCGCGGTGTCGGCCCGGGGCGATGAGGCGGGCGTTCGCCTCGTCCGAGCGGTCCACCCACTCGCGCGCGTACGCCGGCTCCTTGCCGTGGCGTACGTGCCGGTCGACCAGGCGCCGGACGCGCAGGTCCTCGTCCGGGGCGAGGTACCAGGCCTCGTCCAGCAGCGGCCGTACCGCCGCCCACTCCCCTTCGTCGAGGAGCAGGTAGTTCCCCTCGGTGATCACCAGCGGTACGGCCGGGGCCACGGGGATGCTGCCCGCGATCGGCTCCTCCAGGGAGCGGTCGAAGGCGGGTGCGTACACCGTGGCCCGGTCGGACGCGCGCAGGCGGTGCAGCAGGGAGACGTACCCGGCCACGTCGAAGGTGTCCGGGGCACCCTTGCGGTCGGCGAGTCCCACCCGGTTCAACTCGGCCTGGGCGAGGTGGAACCCGTCCATCGGGACCACCACGGCCGTCTCCGGGCCGAGCGCCTCGGCGAGCCGGGCGGCCAGCGTCGACTTACCGGCTCCCGGTGGCCCGGCGATGCCCAGGATCCGCCGGCCGCCCGGGGCGGCCGGCCCGGCCCCTCCCGTCGGCCCGGCCGGCCCGGCCAGTCCGGCCGCTCTCCGTACCAGCTCCGTGGTCGTCTGCACCTGCATCTGCACATCCTGCCCGAGGATCACGCAGCCGTGGGGGCCCCGCCCTTCCACCCCCAGGCCGTGAGCATGCCCGGTGACAGGCCGGTGCACCGGGGGGAATCCAGGTAGCGCACGGCTTCGTCGATCCCTCCGTCGTCGACGAGGCCCGTTCCCACCATGGCTTCCCGTGCCCGCTCCCAGGTCTCGGCCCAGAACCTGCTGATCGCGCTGCCCGGCAGGAGCGGTGGTACGTGGACCTCGGCCGCCACGGATTCCAGCCCGGCCTCGCGCAGCAGATCGAGATGGCCGGGTACCCGTGACACGTCGGTACCGATGCTGTCGTGCAGCCCCTGCCACATGGCCCGCATGGCCCGGGTGTACGGCGTGACGGGCGCCGACCCGGTGGTCAGGTCGACCGCATCGCTGACGACCAGTACGCCGCCGGGTGCGAGCAGCCCGCTCAGCTTGGCGACCATGTGCTGCGGGGACGGCAGGTGCATGAGGACGAACCGGGCGTGGACCAGGTGGAAGAGGCCCGGGGCGAAGTCGTCGGCGGTGACGTCCGCCTGCAGCACCGTCAGTCCCGGCACGGGGTGCGCCGCGAGGAACCGTACGTCGCGGTCCACCGCGAGGACCGCGGCGACGCCCGCTTCGTCCAGCAGGCCGCGCGCCACCGTGCCGGTTCCCGCACCCACGTCCAGGCAGTTCCAGCCGGGGCCCGCTCCCAGCAGACGCAGCCGGGCCAGGGTCGTCGCGTCGTAGGTGAGGGCTCGGCGGCGCAGTCGGACCACAGCTGGCGTGGCGTCCGCGCACGCCGAGCCGAATCCCGGTATACCCCAGGGGAGTCCCACCAGGTCCCCTCTCCCCCGGCCCGCGGGAGGCCCCGTGTTCCACCGCCTCGGCCTCGCCGGCCTCGGTCTGGTCCTCACCCTCGCCGCAGGCCCGTCCCTGGCGGCTCCGACGCCCGTTCACCTTCCCCTTCGCGTTCCGCAGACCGCTGCCGCTGCCGCGCCGGCACCCGGGGCAGGAACGCGTCCGCGGGTCACCGCGGTCACCGCGGTCGACTCGGCCCCGGGCAGCACGACAGCCCTGGCCGGGTACGCCATCCGGTCGACGAAGGAGGTCACCGACTCCGCGGCCGCCGTCTCCAGCCCCGGCTACCCGGCGACCGGCTGGTATCCGGCCGGCGCACGCTCCACCGTCCTCGCGGCGCTGCTCGCCGCCGGCGCGTACCCCGACCCCTTCTACTCCACCCAGCAGCAGCGCATTGCGGCCGCCGACTTCGACGTGCCCTGGTGGTACCGCTCCGACTTCACCGTCACCGACACGGCAGCCCGCACCTACCTGGACTTCAGCGGGGTAATCTCCGCCGCCGACGTCTTCGTCAACGGTCACCGGGTCGCCACCGCGGCCGACGTGGCCGGCGCGTACACCCGGCACGAGTTCGACGTGACCGGCCTGATCAAGGAGGGCACCAATACGGTCGCCTTCCGGATCCAGCCCAACGATCCGCGAAAGCAGCTCACCATCAGCTGGCTCGACTGGCTCCAGCCGCCACCCGACGAGAACATGGGCATCGTCCGTGACGTCACGGTGCGCCGCGGCGGGCCGGTCGCCCTGCGGGACGCACACGTGGTGACGGCCCTGGCCATGCCCTCGATGGGCTCCGCCGACCTGACCGTCAAGGCCCAGGTGCGCAACGACTCGGCCGCCACCGTCACCGCCACGCTGTCCGGCACGGTCTCCGGCACCGAGGCTCCGGTCGCCGTCAGCCGCAACGTCACCCTGGCCCCGAACGAAACGAAGACGGTGGTCTTCGCCCCGGCCGACCACCCCGCGCTCCGCCTGACCGCGCCCCGCGTGTGGTGGCCCGCCACGATGGGCGAACAGCCCCTGTACGGCCTCGACCTGACCGCGACGGTGAACGGCGCACCCTCCGACACCGCGCACCAGTCCTTCGGCATCCGCGACGTGCAGGCGCCGCTGAACGCCGACGGCGACCGGCAGTACCGGATCAACGGCCGCCCGTTGCTGATCAAGGGGGCCGGCTGGTCCCCCGACGAGTTCCTCCGCTGGGACCGCACCTACGTCGAGGACCGGCTGAAGTACGCCCTCGACCTGGGCCTGAACACCCTCCGCCTGGAAGGGCACATCGAGCCCGACGAGTTCTTCGACCTCGCCGACCGCTACGGGATCCTGACGCTGCCCGGCTGGGAATGCTGCAGCAAGTGGGAGGGCGAGGTCAACGGAACCGAGGCCGGGGAGGAATGGGACGATCCCGACTACCCCGTCGCCCGGGCCTCCATGGCCGCCGAAGCGGCCCGGCTCCGCCACCACCCCAGCGTGATCTCCTTCCTGATCGGCAGTGACTTCGCCCCGAACGAGGAGATCGAGCGGGGCTACGTCGACGCGCTGCGGGCCGCCGACTGGACGGCCCCGGTGGTCCCGGCGGCCTCCGACACCTCCGCCCCGATCACCGGGCGCTCCGGAATGAAGATGACGGGCCCGTACGACTGGGTGCCGCCCGGTTACTGGTACGAGAAGCGGGAGGGCGGTGCCACCGGCTTCAACTCCGAGACCAGCGCCGGCCCGGACGTCCCGACCCTCGACACGCTGCGCCGCATGATGTCGCCGGCCGAGCTGGAGACCCTCTGGAAGGACCCGTCCGCCGCCCAGTACCACCGCTCCCCCTCGCGCACCTTCTCCACCCTGAGGCTGTACGACGCCGCGCTGGCCGGCCGCTACGGCTCCCCGACCGGCCTCGACGACTACGTCCGCAAGGCGCAGCTCGCCCAGTACGAGAGCGTGCGCGCACAGTTCGAGGCCTACGCGCGCAACGCCAAGGACGCCTCCGAGCCGTCGACCGGGGTCATCTACTGGATGTTCAACAGCGGCTGGACCTCCCTGCAGTGGCAGCTGGTGGACCGCTTCCTCGACCAGGGGGGCGCCTACTTCGGTGCGAAGAAGGCGAACGAACCGCTGCACGTCCAGTACGGGTACGACGACCGCTCGGTATCGGTCGTCAACACCCGGAACGCCGCGGCCTCCGGCCTGACGGCGCGGGTGACGCTCTTCGACCCGGACGGCACGCAGCGGTACGACCGGACGGTGACCGGCTTGAGCGTCGCGGGCGGCGGCGCGAGCAGCACCGCGCTCACGGTCCCGGAGTCGGTGCCCGGCCTGTCCAACACCTACCTGGCCCGGCTGCTGCTGACCGACGGCGCCGGGCGCGAGGTGAGCCGGAACGTCTACTGGCTCTCCACCCGGGCGGACGTCCTCGACTACGAGAGCAGCGACTGGTATTACACGCCGACCACTTCCTACGCCGACCTGCGGGGGCTGAACTCGATGAAACAGGCGTCGGTCACGGCGGCCGCCTCGACGACGGAGGACGGCACGGGGACGTCCACGACGACGGTGACCGTACGCCACACCGGCACGGGCACCACCACGCCGGCCCTGCTCACCGACGTCCACCTCGTGGGAGCGCAGGGAGCTCCGGTGCTGCCGGTCCGGTGGAGCGACAACCAGGTCAGCCTGTGGCCGGGTGAGTCGGCGACGCTGACGGCCACCTACCGGACCGCGGACCTGCGCGGCTCCGCGCCACAGCTGCGGATCTCCGGCTGGAACACGCCGACGGCCACGGTCCGGGCCACCCAACACCGCCTGGAGTAGAGGCAGTTGAATGGTTCGTTCAGCCTCGTTGCGGGGTATTGATCCGAAACGCTTTGAGTTCAGGCTCGTTGACGGTGTGTGAGTGATCTGGTGGGGGACGCGCGGACCTGGTCGCCGGACGCGCAGGAGGCCGTGCGGTTGCTGGCGGTGGCGAAACCCGGCCCGAAAGTCATTCAGATCGACAAGTTCAACACGGTCTCCCTTTCCCGACGGGCGAGCATCGTCGTCTGTCACGGCGGGATCGGCACCATCGCCAGTGTCATGTCCTGCGGAACACCGGCTGTGTGCATTCCGAACGACGTCGACCAGGCCGTGCACTCCATCGTCGCCGACCGGATGGGCCGGGTGCAGCCTGTCGGACTCGCGGCGTGGAAAACGCGGAATCCGGCGGGCAGAAGATTTCCCACTGTGGATTCAGTCGAGATCGGCTCGGCCGTCCAGTGCGCGCTCGACGCGGGAGGATACGCGCCGGTGCGCTCGGAAGGGGCGCTCCAGGTGGCCCGGTACCTTCACCTGCTGTGATCCTGGGCGCGGCGTACTGGGCGTACCGGAATCCGCCGTCCAGCTGACCCCACGTGGCCACGCTTCCGCCTGGAGGAACCATGTCCCTACCGAGCCTGCTCGGCGTCTTCGCCCACCCTGATGACGAGTCCCTGCTCGCGGGCGGCGTTCTCGCCCGACACGCCGCCTCGGGCGCGCGTACGGCCGTCGTCACCGCGACCTGGACGCCGGGCAGCCACCGCGCCGCCGAACTCGCCGACGCCCTACGCATCCTGGGAGCCGGCGAGCCGAGGCTGCTGGAGTACGCCGATGCCCGCGTCCCCGAATCGGCGCCGGGACGGCCGCGGTTCGTGGACGCACCGCTCGACGAGGCAGTGGCACGGCTCGTACGCCACGTACGCGAGTTCCAGCCCGACGTCGTCGTCACCCACGACGACTACGGTCAGCTGACCGGACACCCCGATCACGTCCACACCCACCGTGTCACCCTGCTGGCCGTGCACGCCGCCGGGCTGGAACACCTCTATCCCGAGGCGGGGGAACCCTGGCAGCCCGCCGCCCTCTGCCTGGCCACCCATCCGCACTCGGGCGTCGGCGAGCTGGGTGCGCGGCTGGGCGACGTCGGGAAGAGCGTGCGCAGCGTCCCGGAGGAGCGGGTCAGCGCGACGATCGACGTACGTCCGTGGCTGGAGCGGAAGTGGGCCGCCATCGCCGCGCACCGGAGCCAGACGGAACGCCGTCGCTCCCTGCCCGGTATCCTCTCCCGCCTTCCCGCCGATGCCCGCGGGCGCATCCTCGCGACGGAGTGGTACACCCGCCTGGCCGTCCGCCCCACACCGAGCGGCCCGAGTGGCTCGGGTGGGCTGACCGCCTGATTCGACGCCACGGCTCGCGGCCCTCGCCCGTGCAGGTGGATCGCGGCATCCAGTGGGCGCGGCGCAGCCAGCCGTACCTGCACGGCCGCGACGGCGCCAACAGGCTGTGGCCTGGCACGGGAGGGCGGCGACCCGCTGCGCGGCGGCGAGCAGAAGAGGGCCGGTGCCCAGCTGCGCACGCGGCGGAACCCGGCGGCCGGGACGGGGGAGACGGTCCTCGCCGGCCTGTCCGACGACGACCTCCTCGCCTCGCACGAGGAGCACGGCGTCGTCGCCCGGGGCGGATCGTCGATCGCGCCGTACGCCGACCTCCTCGTCCCGCACCGCCCTGGCGGTGGTGGGCTGACTCTAGCATGACACGCCCCCGGGCGCGGCAATCCGCCGGTGCGCGGAGGGGCTCGGCCTAGGCTCACGGCATGGGTACCGACAGGGTGACAGTGGCCGATCTGATCTTCGATCGGCTGGACACGAACGGTGACGGAGTGCTCGCCGCGGACGACTACCGGGCGAGTGCCGATCAGGTGCTCCAGTCGTACGGCATGGGGCCGAGCTCGCCCAAGGGGCGCGCCCTGATCGAGGCGAACCTCGCGCTGTGGGAGCAGCAGGCCGCGCTCGTCGACCGCGATCGCGACGGGCGGATCACTCGGGAGGAGTACCGGGAGTGGGTCGGCTCCCTTCCTGCCTCGGACGCCGGCCGGCCCTCGGGGTCACCGGAGGTGATGGCCGCGCTGCACGCGCAGTTCAACGTGGCCGACCGGGACGGGGACGGGCTGATGGGCCGCCATGAGTTCGTGGTCTGGCGGGGGCTCAAGGGCGTGCCGGCCGGGACGGCGGAGGCCTCGTTCGAACTGATCGACTCGAACGGCGACGGTGCCATCAGCTGGAACGACTTCAGCGGCGCGGCTCACCGCCACGGCCTGGGTGCGCTGCTGTACCGGCCGAGCTGACCCTTCGCCCGCCGCTCGGCGGCAGGCGGTCAGCGCAGGTCGAGCCGCATCAGGACGCGGGGATGGCCGGCCAGCACCGAGGTCGTGTCGGCGGCGTGGGTGAACCCGGCGCGTTCGAAGTTCTTCCGGATCCCGGCGTACGCCATCGTCATGTCGACCTTGGCGTCACCGTTGTCGAGGGGGTACGCCTCGACGGCCGGTGCGCCGTGGGCGCGGGCGAACTCGACCGCGCCGGCGATGAGGGCGTGCGAGATGCCCTGCTTCCGGTGGCCCGGGCGGACCCGGATGCACCACAGTGCCCAGACGGGCAGGTCGTCGACCTGTGGGATCTTACGGCTGCGCGCGAAGGAGGTGTCCGAGCGCGGCGCCACCGCGGCCCAGCCGACGGGCTCGTCGCCGTCGTAGGCGATGACTCCCGGAGGGGGTTGCTCACCGCACATCCGGGCGACGTACTCACCGCGGGCCGGTCCGCGCAGCTCGTTGTCGAGCTTGGACGGGATCCGGTAGCTCAGGCACCAGCAGACGTTGGCCCCGGGCGACTTCGGGCCGAGCAGGGCGCGGACGTCCCCGAAGTCCGAAGCCGGGCGTACCTCGATGGTCATGACACCACCATGACACGGCGCACGGAGCTCACATGGGAAGCGAGCGCAGGTGCACAGGGCCGTCGGGCCAGTGCGCATCGGCCCGCAGGGGGGTCGTCATGGTCCGCAGCGGCATCGTCACGGTCCCACCCGGCTGTTCGACGTGGACGTCCTGCTCGAGCGTGCACCAGCCGAGCCGTCGGTAGAGGGGGACGAGGGGCGGCCGGCAGAAGAGCAGGGCGTGCTGGAGTCCCGTGGTCCGGGCGTGGTCCAGAGCGGCCGACAGGACCACCCGGGCCAGTCCGCGCCCCCGTACGTCGGGTGCGACGGCCACCCCGCCGACGCCCATCACCTCGGTGTCCACGCCGCCGATCGACAGGGGCAGTCTCAGCAGACCGGCATGGGCCACGAGACGGTCTCCCTGCCGGACACCGAAATGGTGCTCCTTCGCAAGCCACGTGAGGCCGGCGTCCGCCACGCCGAACGGGTCCGGGCCGCCGCCCAGGATCTCGCGCTGCTCGGTGTTCGTGTAGCGCGCGAGGCGCACCGCGGTCGGATGAGGCAAAGAGGCGTGATCGGTCATCCGGCCATGATCGCGTCCTCGGCCCTCACCCGGCCAGGCCGCGGCCGGCAGTGTGGTGGTGATCATCCGGAACCTCGCGCGGCTTGCGGGACGCCGGCGCCTGTCCCATAGTCCGAGGTATGGACGCGCGCGAGGCGGCGCTCCGACGAGCACATGACCATGCCGTCCGCTGGCTGGCGAGCCTGTCCGACCGCCGGGTTCCCGCACGCGCTTCGGTCGACGAGATCGTGCGCGCGCTCGGAGCCGAGCTGCCCGAGGGTCCCAGCGCCCCCGCCGACGTCGTCGATCTGCTGGCCACGGCCTGTGAGCCGGGGCTGACCGCGTTCCCCAGCGGCCGTTTCTACGGGTTCGTGGTCGGCGGCACCGAACCGGCCGCACTGGCCGCGGACTGGCTGGTCAGCGCCTGGGACCAGAACTGCGTGATGCGCGCCGTCTCACCCGCGTACACCGCGGCGGAGGAGATCGCCGGTGCGTGGCTGCTCGGCCTGCTCGGCCTGCCGGGTGACAGCGCGGTCGGCTTCACCACGGGTGCCACGATGGCGAACTTCACCTGCCTCGCCGCAGGGCGGGACGCGGTGCTGCGGGGCGCCGGCTGGAACGTCGCCCGCGACGGGCTCGCGGGCGGGCCGCCCGTACGCGTCATCGCCGGCGAGGACCGTCACATGGCCGTGGACCTGGCACTTCGCTACCTGGGGCTGGGCCGGCCCGAGCTGGTGAAGGCGGACGGCCAGGGGCGCATCGGGCCGGAGGCCCTGCGGCACACCCTGGCGGAGGGCGGCCGGAGCCCGACGATCGTGGTCCTCCAGGCCGGAGAGATCCATTCCGGCGCCTTCGACGCCTTCGCCGAAACGATCCGCGCCGCGCGCGAGGCGGGGGCGTGGGTGCACGTCGACGGCGCCTTCGGGCTGTGGGCGGCCGCCTCCCCGCGCCATGCACACCTGACGGCCGGTTGCGCGGACGCCGACTCCTGGGCGACGGACGCCCACAAGACCCTGAACGTCCCCTACGACTGCGGACTCGCCATCGCGCGCGACCCGCTCGCGCTGCGGGCCGCGATGGGACTGCAAGGGGACTACCTCATCCAGCACGAACACGGCGACCCCATCGACAAGGTCCCCGAACTCTCCCGGCGGGGCAGGGCGTTCACCGTGTGGGCCGCGCTCAGGTCCCTCGGCCGCTCGGGGGTGGCCGACCTCGTCGACCGGCTGTGCCGCCACGCGTCCGAGTTCGCCGCCGGCATCGCCGCGATCGACGGCGCGACGGTCCTCAACGACGTGGTGTTCACGCAGGTCTGCGCCGAGTTCGGCGGCGACGCGCGCACGGACCGGGTACTCGCCCGGCTGCTCGAAGACGGCACGGCGTGGATCAGCGGCTCGACTTGGCACGGCCGGCGCGTCATGCGGATCTCGGTGAGCAACTGGTCGACGACCGACGACGACGTGAGGCGGGCCCTCGACGCGATCCGGTGCGCGTCCGCCGCCGTCCCCCGGCCGCCCGGCGGCTGATCCGGACGCCGCCGTGCCGGAACTCCGGCCCGGCCCGACCCCCCTCTGCGGTCGAACAGAGAGAGGCGCCACACCGTGATTCCGGTACGTTCCCCGCGTCGCGGCCTGATCGTGGGCCTGACCATCGCCCTCGGCTGCGTGTCCGGCCTCGGCCTGCTGGCCGGGTCGTTCTCCATGCTCTTCTACGGCTCGGAAGGCGCGTGCAAGGAGGCCGCCGCGCAGGAGTGCGTGGCGCAGGTCTCGGCCACAGCCCCTGCGGCTGCGGCCGGCACGGCCCCCGTGGCCGACAGGACCGGCACGGAGTGCACGGACGACCGTGGGGATCCCTGGAACACCGCGGACAGCGCGTAACGCGTACGCGCGGGGCCCATGCCGCATGCCCGATGTGCCCGTCAGCATGACTTTTCGGCCATTCCTCACATTCCGAGAACCGGACGGGTTCGGGGGCGCGTCGGTCCGTTCAGCCACTCAGCACGGGGAAAGGCTCAGCCGATGTCCAAGCCCTCAGCCAAGCGAACCGCCTCCCTCACCCTCGCGGCCACCGCCGTACTCACCCTCGCCTTCGTCACCACCGCCTCCGCCTCCGCCTCCGCCGACGGATCCACGCCGAAGCAGGTCCCGGCGGCCGCGGCGTTGCCGTCCGTCTCGGGCAGCCCCGAGGCGGCTTTCACCCGCATCGCCGACTTCTACGGCTCCTACATCGACGCGGTCTACGACGGGGACGGGCAGACCGCGGACCGGTTGCGCACCTTCTTCCTCTCGGAGCCCCTCCGGGCGGAGCTGAGGAAGTGGGAGGAGACGAACCACGCGGACGGCGTGCTCCGCGCTCAGAACGTGCCCCTGCAGTGGGAGGTCGCCTCCACCGGCAGCGGGATGGGCAAGACCAACGCCACCGTCACTCTGACGTGGGGCGGCGGCGACACGACCCAGGTCTTCGTCCAGGCCGACCTGGCGACCAGGAAGATCGTGTCCATCCGGGACTGACCGGCCTGCACGGGGGCGGCCGGGAGCCGCATGCGCCTCCCGGCCGCCCCGCCTCCCCGTTCTGGCACGCTGTCCGCCATGGAGCTCTCGACGATCCGCGGACTGGCCCTGCCCGCACAGCTCTCCTCCCTGCCGGCCACGGGAAGGTTCCACCATCCGGGTGATGCCGAACTGCGCAGACTCATCCCCTGGTTCGAGTCCCCGCTCGACTTCCTGACGACCACGGGGCAGATCGAGTCGGAGTCCGGCTCGCTGGACTTCTTCGCCGGCGATCCGACGTACGCCTTCTTCCGCGAGGCACGGGGAAGCCGCAGGGAGACACCGGTCGAACTGCCCTGGCTGGACGTCGAGCAGGCGCTCTTGATCGCCGTGAACCGGATACCCGGCGACGATGTGGCCCTCGCTCTCGACTACCGCACCGACGCGTCCGATCCCCGCGTCGTGGGCAGCGACTTCTGGTCGGATCCCCCACGGTGCGCATGGCGGACCGTGGCGCCCTCCTTCTCGGCCTTCGCCGCGGCTCTCGCCCTCAGTGGATGACGCTGAAGCTGCGCCAGGGCAGGCTTTCGGGGGCCGTCACGTTCGAGAGGGTGGTGGCCACGTAGATGCCGTCGGCCCGGTCGGTCTTCCTGCAGTTCTCCGTGCGGTACAGCACGATGTCGACGAGGGTGTTGTTCTCGACGTGGGTGGCACCCCTGGGGATGGCGATCCTGTGGCAGCCCGTGACCAGGGTGTTGGAGTAGCTCAGCTCGACCGGCGAGTCGTGACCGCGGAAGGTGAGCATGCCGACGGTGCTCCGACCCAGGCCCGAGCAGGCGGTGGCGGTCAGCAGGAGTGCTGCGGCCCCCGCGAGGATGCTGATACGTCGCCTGTGGGACATGGTGCGGTCCTCGTCTGTGCGGTGGTGGCGGTCCTTGCACACAGCGTGGCCCTGCGGGGCCCGGGGGGCTTGCGCTGCTCGGCCGACCGGATGAACGCGGCGGCGGATGGCGGGTGGGACACACCCGCAAGGGGGACCCGGCCGGGGCGGGCAGGGTGCGCCGGTGACCACGGCCGCGGGGCGCCCGGGGGCCACCCGGGGCCGCCTCGGACCGGTCCGGCGGATTCCTCCCGGTCCGGCGCGTAACCGCGGCCACGGTGAATCGTTTCTCTATCTGTCGCAGATACACACCCGCGTCCCCCGCGGCATCAGCGGCACGAGGGTCCGGGGAAGTCCATCACTCCCCGGGCCCTCGGCTCCTCCCCCAGTCGGCGGGACCGGACGCCTGGTTGGGCCCGTCCGGTCACCGCCCCCGTCTTCCGCGGCGCCGAAGCGGTCAGCGGCCGCGGCGGTTGTCGTAGACGGTGAGGGACAGCGCCTTCATCGCGGTCTCCGCGCGCTTGGCGTCCAGGCCCTCGTCGATGGCTTCGCGGGCGGCGGCCGCCGAGGTCTGCACGGGGTGCGGCAGGCCCTCGTAAGCGGCGATCCGGTAGGCCATCGTGCGGCGGGCCGTGCGCTCGGCTTCGGTCACCCCGTCGGCGGTGAGGGGGAAGACGGCGGCCTGGTACGTCGCGATGCACACGAGGGTCGCGTCGGCGAGGCCCTCCGCGTAGCCGTCGGCCGGCACGGCGTCCTCACGCTCGGGCCTGAGGAAGGCGAAGACCTGGCGGCGGGAGAGGAACGAGCCCGCACCCGCGCCCAGGCCGGCCGCGCTCGCGCAGACCAGGGCCATCAGCCGGCCGGACAGGAGCAGGCCGGCGCAGGCTCCCGCGACCGCACCGCACGTCACCAGGACGAAGGTGATCATCAGGTGGATGCGCTGGGCGGGCGGGGACTTCATGCCAGCAGTATGCACAGCGCCGTGGCGCCCGCCGCCCCTGCCCCGTCCGGGCAGGGCACCCCGGTCAGCACCGTCACCCCTTGCGGTGTCGCGCGTCGGACGCGGTCGTCGGACGTGGCGGTCGGACGCGGTCGTCGGACATGCGCCTCAGACGCGGCGGTCGGCCGCGTCGAAGCGGACCAGGGACAGGGCTCCGGCGTGCAGGGAGTCCTCCAACGCGCGCTGCGTCGCCTCGTCCAGACCGCCCAGGGCCTCCGCGACCTCCTCGGTGGCGTCACGGGCTATCTCGGCGGCCAGGTCTCCCGGCGGGGTACGGGGCCCCAGCTTGCTCACGGCCGACGCGGCCCGGGCCGGGGTGAGCAGGCCGGTGCCGTGCACGAGCAGCCAGCCGGGGACACCGGCCGCGCCTTCGGCGGGTGCCTGGTAGGGGCGCGAGCCGTCGAAGCGCTCGTCCTCGGCGAAGGCGGGCTGCTTGAACTTGGCCATGGGCCGGCCGGGTTCCCGGGTTTCCCCGGCGGGCTTGACGACCAGGCCTTCCGCCAGGTTGTCCGGCAGGGCGGGCAGGCCCAGCAGGCCGGGCAGCCGGGTGGGGAAGACCACCGGCAGTTCCTGGAGCCGGGCGACCGGGCCTTCGGCCAGCAGCGGGACGCAGACCAGGCCGGCCGCGTCCGCCGCCGCGCGCAGCGTCCGGTCGGCGACCCAGCGCAGGCCGTCCCCGTCGGCGACGGTCGCGTCGAAGGGCAGCCAGTAGCAGGTCGGGCGCGTACCAGACGCCGGTCTGTACGGGCTCCGCGCCCCGGGCCGGCGGGACGTCGGGGTGGGGGTAGCGGCCGCCCGCGAGTTCGCCGTAGAGGGTCACGACCGCCGAGGCCGCGGCCCCGCACTCCGCCCGCAGGGCCCGGGCGCAGCGGGTCGCCGCGACCGCGAGGGCGGGCCAGATCCGGCCGACGCCGAAGAACTCGTCCAGTCCGGCGTCCGCGAGCAGCTCGCGCCGCTTGGCCGGATGCACGCCCTCCTCATCGCACACGACGGCGAAGTTGGCGCCGTGGATCTTCTCGTGGGCGACCCAGTTCCGTCCGCGGACCTCTCCCAACCGGCGGTTGGCGGGGATCTTCGGATACGGGGACCAGGGGCGGGGTTCGAGGTGCACCGCGCGATGGTAGCGAGCACGACGGGTGCGGAGCACGGGATTTCCGCGGCGGGGCGACCCGGTCCGGTGGTCCGGCGCCACGCCCGCACCTCGGGCCCGAAAGGATCCCCGGCCGGAACGTGCCCGGTGGGTGCCTTCTAGGGTGGCCACGACAACTGACCTGCTTGGAAGGGGAATCCAGACGTGTTCGCTGTGATCTACAGGTGGCGGGGTTGGCCCGCTCCTTGCCGTTGCCGATGCCGGTGTCCACCAGGACGCGCAGCCCGTCGACGGTGAACGCGAAGCTGTGGCTGTCGAGGTGGAGGATGCCCTCCTCGTCGGCGAAGTGGGGGCGCAGCCAGTCCTGCCCGGCGACGACAGCGGGGGTGGCGTCCGGCAGCAGCCACGGTCCGGTGGCGGGCGGCAGGAGCGTCTCGTCGATGCGGTGGACGGTGACGTCGCCCACGGTCCACGCGGGGATGGTGGGCGGCCGAGTGGCCGGCTGGGTGGTCGGCCGGGTGGCCGGCGGAGTGCTCATGTCGGTTCGTTTTCCTCGGTCTCGTGACGGACGTTCGGTCGTTCGGTCTGTTACGGAGGGTCGTCGGGGACGCCGTGGGCTCCCCCGCGGCTGCGGCGTGCCGCGGCGAGTGCCCCCAGGGCTGCGACGGTGAGCAGGGCGGCGACGGCGTAGCAGGGCCAGCGCAGCGCCAGGGAGTAGGTGCTGAAGACCACGGTGATGGTCAGCGCGGACAGGCCCCCAGGCGGTCTGGTAGGAGGAGCAGAGCGGGGTGGGTGCGCTGGATGCGGCGAGGAGGGCGGCCAGGATCGAGGCGCTCAGGGCGAAGGCCGCCGTGCGATGGCCCGCGTTCCCGCGGACGGCTCGGTAGGGCGACGGCGCAGGTGATCGTGGTGTGACGGCGGGCATGGGGCAGGCCCCTCGGCGCTAAACGCAATCAGTTCGCTTTAAGTCACCGTAGAGCCACGCAGTCACCTAAAGCAAACCATTAGCTTTAGATGCGCCGACCGCCACGCCGCGGTCGCCGTCGTCGCCCAGCACATCCACTCCGTCGTCGCGCCCGCCTACCGTGCGGAACCGGAACCGGAGAACCACGATGCAGCCGCATGAGCTCCCCGACTGCAGCCGCCGACGCGGTCCGCACCCGGCAGCTGTCCCCCGTCGAGCTGGTGGAATCCGAACTCGAGCGCATCGAACGGGTCGAGCCACACCTGCAGGCGTACGTCTGCGTCGCCGCCGAGCACGCCCGCAAAGCTGCGCGCGAGGCCGCACACGACATCGCGACCGGCCGCTACCGCGGTCCGCTGCACGGCGTCCCGATGGGCCTGAAAGGCCTGATCGACGGGGCCCGCACACCGACGTCCGCCAGCTCCCGGGTCCGCGCCGGCCACCGTGCGCAGACCGACAGCACGGTCGCAGCACGCCTGGCGACAGCCGGCGCGGTCCTGCTCGGCAAGACGCACACCCACGAGTTCGCGTACGGCCCGGCCACACCACAGACGCACAACGTCTGGGACCTCGACCGGGTCGCCGGCGGGTCGAGCGGCGGGTCCGCCGTCGCCACGGCCTCGGGCTCCGCGACCTTCGCCCTGGGCACCGACACCGGCGGGTCGATCCGGGTGCCCACCGCGCTCAACGGCGTCGTCGGCCTCAAGCCGGCCTACGACCTCGTTCCCCGCCACGGCATCACGTCCCTGTCGCGGTCGCTCGACCACGTCGGCCCCTTCCGCGTCGGCCATGCGTACGAGCAGACCTGCCCCGCCCACGGCCACGGGCGCCCGGGAGGCGGTCGTCCGGCTCACTAGAAGCAATGATTTTGCGTTAAGGTGACGGCGTGAGCAGGCAGATGGTGCGCCCGGGCGGGCGCAGCGCCCGGGTCCAGACAGCGGTGCACACCGCGGTGCGCGAACTCACCGCGGAGATGGGCCGGGACGCCCTGACGGTCCCGCTGATCGCCCAGCGTGCGGGCGTGACCCCGTCGACGGTCTACCGTCGCTGGGGGGACCTGCAGGAGCTGTTGTCGGACGTCGCGGTCGAGCGCCTGAGGCCCGAGACCGCACCCCAGGACCACGGCGCCCTGTCGGCCGACCTGACGACCTGGGCCGAGCAGTTCCTCGACGAGATGTCCTCCCCCGCCGGCCGCGCCTACATCCGCGACGCCCTGCTCGGCGACCCGGACGGCAGCAACGCCGGCCGGTGTTCCGCCTATGCCGCCGAACAGATCGGCGTCATCCTCACCCGCGCGGCCGAACGCGGGGAGCGGACACCCGACGTCGAAACGGTCATCGACCACGTCGTCGCCCCCCTGATGTACCGCCTCCTCTTCCGCCCCCAAGGCCTCGACACCGCCTACGCGCTGAACCTCGTGACGGCGGCTCTCGGCGCGACCGGTCCCTAGCGGGGCAATGCGGTTCGTTCCGAGGTGGCCGTGGCCTTACGGTGGCGCGATGGTGCACGTGCGGGAGATGGACAGGGCCGACATCGAGGCCGTCTCGACGATCCGCGTCCGGGGTTGGCAGGCGGCGTACGCCGGCATCGTTCCCCGGACGTACCTGGACGCGATGACGGTCGAGGACGACGCGGGCCGGCGGCGGCAGTGGTTCTCTCAGCCGCGCAGGGAGTCGAGAGACCTCGTGGCGGTCGGCGACCGCGGCCCGGTGGGGTGGGTCTGCTTCGGACCGTGTCGCGGCCGGCTGCCGGGCGTGAGGCGGGTGGGTGAGGTGTACGCCCTGTACGTGTCACCGGATCTGATCGGCCGGGGCATCGGCCGGAGGCTCCTCAGCGAGGCGCACGCCCGTATGCAGGACCAGGGCTTCGCGGAGTCGGTCCTGTGGGTCCTCCGGGACAACCAGCAGGCCCGGCGCTTCTACGAACGGGCCGGCTACCGGGCCGACGGCGCAACTCAGGACGACGTCTACGACGAGATCGCACTCTCCGAGCTCCGCTACCAGCGCGTGCTCTGAGTCCGCACGGCTCTGCCTCCCGGCCTCGGCGGCCGGCGCAGCCGCAGGCCGGGCCCGGCCCGGCCCGTCACAGGGGGTCCACGTCCAGGAAGGCGGCGAGGGCCGGTTCGGCGCCGCCGGGTGTGCCGGGGAGGAGCAGTTCCGCCCAGATGACCTTGCCCTCGGGTGTGTACCGCGTGCCCCAGTGTTCGCTGAGCTGCGCGACCAGGAACAGTCCGCGCCCTCCTTCGTCCGTGGTGGCGGCGTACCGCAGGTGGGGGGCGGTGCTGCTGCCGTCCCACACCTCGCACGTCAGGGTGTGGTCGTGGAGCAGCCGGACGCGGACCGGGCCGCTGCCGTGCCGCAAGGCGTTGGTGATCAGTTCGCTGAGGATCAGTTCCGTGGCGAAGCCGAGTTCCGACAGGCCCCACTCGTCGAGCTTCTTCGCGGCGACGCTGCGCATGGCGCCGACCGCGCTCGGCTCGAACGGCACGTCCCACTGCGCGACCCGGTCCGGGCCGAGGGTCCGCGTCCGCGCGATCAGCAGGGCCACGTCGTCGGTGGGACGGGCCGGCAGCAGCATTTCCAGTACGGCCCGGCAGCTGTCCTGCGGGTCCCGGTCGGGATGGCTCAGGGCCGCGCGCAGCAGTTCCAGACCCTCGCCGATGTCCCGGGTCCGCTCCTCGACCAGCCCGTCCGTGTAGAGGACGAGCTGGCTGCCTTCCGCCAGGAACAGTTCCGCGGTCTCGAACGGCATGCCGCCGAGCCCCAGAGGAGGTCCGGCCGGCAGTTCGACGATCTCCGTCGTGCCGTCGGGAGCGACCACCAGGGGCGGCAGGTGCCCCGCCCGCGCCATCGTGCAGAGCTGGGACACCGGGTCGTAGATCGCGTACAGGCAGGTCGCGCCCATGATGCCGCCGCCACCGTTCGTGTCGGCGCCGTCCCCGTCACGGTCGTGGTCGATGCGCTGTACGAGGTCGTCGAGGCGGGCGAGGATCTCGTCGGGCGGCAGGTCGAGGGAGGAGAAGTTGTGCACCGCCGTGCGCAGCCGCCCCATGGTGGCGGCAGCGTGGAGGCCGTGCCCGACGACGTCTCCGACGACCAGCGCGACCCGGCTGCCCGGGAGCGGGATCACGTCGAACCAGTCGCCGCCCACTCCCGACTGTGCGGGCAGGTAGAAGTGCGCCACGTCCATGGCGCTCTGCTCGGGCAGGGCCCGCGGCAGCAGGCTGCGCTGGAGCGTGACGGCGAGGGCGTGCTCGCGGGTGTAGCGGCGGGCGTTGTCCATGCTGACGGCGGCGCGGGCGACGAGTTCCTCGGCCAGCGACAGCTCGTCCTCGTCGAAGGGCTCCTTCTTCTGCGACCGCCAGAAGTTGACCACCCCGAGTACGACACCGCGGGCCATGAGCGGGGCCGCGATCAGCGAGTGGATCCCGTACTCGACGATGGCCTGGGCGCGGGGCGGGTCCTGGGCCTGCCAGCCCGGGGCGTCGGACAGGTCGGTGACCAGCTCCGCCCGGCCGGTGCCGTAGCCCCGCGCCTGGGGCGTGGACGGCAGGAAGTCGATCAGCCGGCCGACGGGGTAGAGGGGATGGTCGGACCGGATGCCGCTGACCGCGGTGCGCCTCATGTCGGCGCCCGGGGCGGGTTCGTCACCCTCGAGCACCTGGTCCGCCAGGTCGACCGTGACGAAGTCCGCGAACCGGGGGACGGCGACGGCGGCGAGCTCCTCGGCCGTCCGCACCACGTCGAGGCTGGTACCGACCTCGCCGCCCGCATCGTAGAGCAGCTTGAGGCGCCTGCGGGCCGTCTCGGCCCGGGCGGTCAGGACCCTCATCTCCGTGGAGTCGCGGATGGTGACCGCGCTGCCCTCCGGCCGGCCGCGGGGGTGGGTGGGCCGCTGGTTGACCACGAGCAGCCGGTCCCCGCTCTCCAGCACCTCGTCGGTGGCCGTCCGGCCCGAGAGCAGCAGGTCCGCCATCCGGCGGTCCAGGCCCGGTACGTCCGCGATGTGGCGTCCGTCGGCGTCCTCCGGCAGCCCGAGCAGTCGTTTGGCCTCGTCGTTCGCCAGCAGCAACCGTCCTTCACCGTCGGTGATCAGCACCCCCTCGCGGACCGCGTGGAGCACCGCGTCGTGGTGCTCGTACATGCGGGTCATCTCCTGCGTGCCGAGCCCGTGGGTCTGGCGGCGCAGCCGTCTGCTGATCAGGGCCGTGCCGCCGGTCGCCAGGGCCAGGCCGGTGGCGATGGCCAGGAGGATGACGGGGAGCTGACGGTCGACGACGCCGCTCACGTTCTTCACGGTCAGTCCGGCCGAGACCAGGGCGACGACCTTGCCGTCGGGGTCCTTGACCGGTACGACGGCCTGGATCTCCTTGCCCAGGGGGCCCTGCACGCTCTCGGTGAGGACGTTCCCGGCGAGGGAGGGCTTGATCGTGCCGACGAACCGTTTCCCGATGCGGTCGGGCTGGGGGTGGGTGTACCGGATGCCGTTGGTGTCCATCACGACGATGAAGTCCACGCCGGCGGCCTTGCGGGTCTCCTCGGCGAGGGGCTGCAGGACGGCGGACGGGTCCCGCGTCTTCAGCGTGTCCTCCAGGCCCAGGGAGTGGGCGAAGGTCTCGGCCACGGACACCGAGCGGTTGCGTGCCTCACGGTCGATGTCGTGGCGCGACTGGAGTACGAGGGCCAGCAGCGCCCCGGCGGCGAGCAACACCACGATCGCCACCTGGAGGACGAATACCTGTCCGGCGACGCTCCTGGCTCTGTTGCCTAGCGGTGACCGCACCGACGTGCCCGGCACGGGTGGCAAGGAATGGTCACGCACCCAGTTGTAGCACTTCCGGGCCTGCATGGCTCCCATCGCGCACGGCGCGCTCCGGATCTGTCACGCCCCGTCCTGAACGGACGGTCAGTGCGACGCCGTGTCGCCGAGGGCCAGGGGGCCGCCCGTGGCCGTGGCGGACGGGGCCGGCGTGGCCTGCGGGGCCTGTGCTGCGCGTGCGGTCTGCGGGGCCTGCCGGGTCTCCGGGGCCTGCGGGGCCTGCCGGGTCTCCGGGGCCTGCTCGGCCGGCTGGGTGCCCGGGGCCTGCGGGGCTTGCGGGGTGGGCGAGGCCTCCGGCGTGCAGGTCACCTCGTCGCGCGGCGTGTAGTGGGTCTTGAACTCCTCGTGCTTGACCTCCTTCCCGCCCTGAACGAAGACGCGGCCGACGGCCACGTCGAAGCCCTCGAGCGGGGTCTGGACCTCGCACGTCGGCCCGCTGCCCGTGCGCTTGGCGGGCGGGGTGATGTTCGTGCGCGGACCCTTGGTCGCACGTATCTCGTCGTACTTCTTCGTGCCGAGGAGGCTGATGGTCAGCGAGGTGTCGGTGGACCTGGCCTGGATGTAGAGGGGGTGGCCCGAGTCGTTGATCCAGCGCAGGTCGAGGGTGCCCCAGGCGACGGTGGCCTCCCGCCCCTCGGGGTAGCGCTCGATGTAGAAGGAGTGGGCGCCGTGCTCCACGGGCTTGACGCCGGCGAAGAACGCCGCGTTGTACATGGTGGTGGCGACCGCCGAGACGCCTCCGCCGGGCGATTTCACGTACTGGCCGTCATTGATCATGATGCCGTCGACGAAGCCGTTCTCCGGGGTGCGCTCGCCGACCGTGCGGTTGAAGCTCCACTCCTCCCCCGGCATGACGACGGAGCCGTTGATGAGCTCGACGGCACGGCCGATGTTGGTGGTGCGGTACGGGGCGGCCGGGAACTCGACGGTGAAGGAGGAGACCTTCTCCTCGATGCCGAGCCGCCGTGCCTCTTCGCTGGTGAGGTCCGGCTGGACGGCCACGGTGGCGACCTCGCCGCTCCGGGCCGCGCCCGAGCGGGTCAGCAGGGGCAGCACGGCCTTGCCGAGCGCCGCCTCGGTGACCTGCCGGCCCTCGCGGCCCGGCTCCCCGATGACCACGCTCCCGTCCGCGTCGAGACGGGGCACGGCGTCGCGCGGGTCCTCGGTGACCGCCCCGATCGGGCGGGCCACGGCAGGGTCGGCGAGCAGGCCCTTGGAGTCGAGGGCCGGTACGAGCCGGCCCTGGGCGTCGGGGCGCATCTTGAGGTGCTCGCCGAGGACGCCGGGGCCTATGGACAGGCGCTGCCCGGCGACGGTGAGGTTGACGGGCCCGGACATCGCGGGCTGCGCGAACTGCCGCATGGCCCGTCCGGTCTCCTCGGCCCCGATGTGGGGCTGGGTGCGCTCGACGGGCATCACGACGGGGGCTGCGGCGGGCCGCAGGTAGGCCTCGCGGAGGGTGGCGAGGGCCCGGTCCTGGATGAGGGTGACGCCCTGCTGAGGGGCGACGGCCTTCGCCGCGCCCTTCTCGAAGGTGATCGACCCGTCGCGGGCCTGCTGACCGGTGGCCGCGCCGATGCGGTCGACCGCGGCCCGGGCGGTCTGCTCGTTCATCCGGATCACCGGCTCGACCTCACGGTCAGCGGAGGCGAAGAGCCGGCCGATGACGGTGGCCGGTCCGTAGCCCGTCCGGACGGTGTGGTCCACGGTCGCGGTGGTGTCGAGCGAGAGCCCGAGCGTGGCGGGGGCGGCCTTCTCCACGTGGTCGCCGATCTTCATCGCGACCGGGGCCGCGGCGGCGGGCCCGAGCTCCCGGGTCAGCGTCTGCCGCGCCTGCCCCCGGCTCATTCCGCCGATGTCCACTCCCAGGACGCGCGTGCCCTGGTCGATGTCGCTGCCGGCCACGAGCCCGGTGACGTAGAGGCCGCCCCCGAGTCCCAGTACGACGGCGCCGCCCGCCAGCGGCAGGGCGATCCGTCGGTTGCCGGTCCAGTTGCCCACGCGTCCCATGTCTCTCCCACGGCGCCGACCGGTCAAGCAGGTGGCGCGGGCCCCACAAACGACCCATAGACGACAGTTCCGAGAAGCAATGATCCATGCCGAATGGGTGATTCTGGGGTGAATGTAATAGTTCTCACGATGCGGGTCAGGCCCTGCTCAGCGTGGCCGCGCGATCGGGTACGGCGGCCTGCAGGTCCTTGGGCGGACGCTCGTACCCCGTCGACGCGGGCCGGGGCGGCAGGACGAGCGAGGGCAGGGCCACGGACTCGCAGGGGACCCAGGACAGCAGGTGGGCGATCATGTTGAGCCTCGCGCTGCGCCTGTCGTCGCTCTCGACCACGCACCACGGGGCGTCCGCCGTGTCGGTGTGGACGAGCAACTCGTCCTTGGCCCGGGAGTACGCCTCCCAGCGCGTGAGGGACTCCAGGCCCATCGGGGAGAGCTTCCAGCGCCGCAGCGGGTCCTGCGTACGGCGGCGGAAGCACGATCTCGCCGGCCGGTCGGCAGGTGCTCCACGCTGCGCCGGAAGTACCACTGGCCGCGTTCCCGATCCGTCGGCTCCGGAAGGGCCGCAATGCGCGTCGCACGGGGATTGAGGTGCTCGGCGACCCGCTTGATCGCGCCCCCTTGCCCGTCGCGCGGCGCGTGGATCAAGGTCGCCCCCACGTGCGCCGGTGTCGCCGTCCGTGAGCGACGGGATACGCAAGCGGCACGAGCTGGTGCTCGACCACTCCCGGGCCGGTCAGGCGATGACGGAGAGGACGATCTTGCCGGTCGTGCGCCGGCTGTCGGCGAGTTCGTGGGCCTTGGCCGCGTCCGCGAGCGGGAGGACGGTATCGAGTTCGGGGCGCAGCATCCCGGCTTCGGCCAGTGCGGCGATCTCGCGCATGCCCGCTTGGTCGGCTTCGACGGCCATGAAGGCGGCGCGCAGTCCGAGCGGCCTTGCGATGTCCGCCAGTCGAGCCTCGGCCGGTGAGGCGAGCGCGACCAGGATGCCACCGGGGCGCAGGGCGCGCAGGGAACGTGGCCCGTAGGCGCCGCCGATCGCGTCGACGACCACGTCCACCGGCTCCACGGCCGTCTCGAACTCGGCTTCGGTGTAGTCGACGAGCTCGTCGGCGCCGAGCGAGCGCAGGAAGTCGTGCTTGGCGGAGCGGGCGGTGCCGATGACGTGGGCGCCGCGCGCCTTGGCGATCTGCACGGCGAGATGGCCGACCCCGCCCGCCGCCGCATGGATCAGTACGCGCTGTCCCGGGCGGACGCCGGCGGTGTCCACCAGGGCCTGCCAGGCGGTCAGTCCGGCCAACGGCAGCGCGGCGGCCTGCTCGTGGGTCAGTGCGGCGGGCTTGCGGACCAGGTGCCGGGCCGGGGAGGTGACGTACTCGGCGTAGGTACCGGCGGGCAGCGGGTGACGTGGCATGCCGAACACCTCGTCGCCCGGCGCGAGGGTGGTCACCCCCAAGCCGACCGCCTCCACCACGCCCGAGACGTCCCAGCCGAGCCGGATCACGGCGCCGGCCAGACCTCCGGAGGCGCGGTGCCAGGAGTCGGTCGGGTTGACGCCCGCCGCATGCACCCGTACCAGCACCTCGGCCGGCCCGGGCACCGGGCGCTCCGCCTCGACCACCCGGAGCACCTCGGGCCCGCCGAACTCGTCCTGACCGATCGCACGCATCGTGCTCCCCCCGTCTTCGCCGGGCCCCTGCGGCCCTCTTGGTTCAAGGTTCTGCGATGCCCCGGACCCCAACGAGTGGCAAGATTGCCATGATGTGTATGGATCTTGCCATGCATCGTGTCGTCGTCCTGGCCCTCGAAGGCGTCTATCCCTTCGAACTCAGCATCCCCGTACGCATCTTCGGTACTGCGGCCGGATTCGACGGCGAACCGCTCTACGAGGTCGTCACCTGCGGCCTGGACGGCGGCCCGGTCACCACCAGCGCCGACTTCGCCATCACCGTGGCCCACGGGAGCGAGGTGCTGCGGACCGCGGACACCCTGGTCATCCCCCCGTTCACGTGCGGCACGGAGGACGACCGGGACTGGCTGCCCGACGAACTGGCCGAGGCCCTCGGCCACTTGCCGGCCGACGCCCGCATCGTCTCCATCTGCACCGCCTCCTACGTGCTGGCCTCGGCCGGCCTCCTCGACGGGCACGCGGCCACCACGCACTGGAACGAGGCCGGAAACTTCCAACAGGCCTTCCCGCAGGTGCAGGTGGACGCGAACGTCCTCTTCGTGGACAACGGCCGGATCCTCACCGCGGCGGGAGTCGCCGCCGGGGTCGACCTGTGCCTGCACCTGGTGCGCCGCGATCACGGCAGCGAGATCGCCAACAGGGTGGCCCGGCTCTGCGTCGTACCGCCCTGGCGGGAGGGCGGCCAGGCCCAGTACATCGACCGCCCGCTGCCGGAGCCGGCGGCCGCCACGACGGCCGCCACCCGGGAGTGGGCCCTGCGGCAGCTGCACCGTCCGCTCACCCTGGCCGAGCTCGCGGGCCACGCCGGGATGAGCGTACGGACGTTCTGCCGGCGATTCGGCGAGGAGGTGGGCATGCCACCCGGCCAGTGGCTCGCCCGGCAACGGGTCGAGCACGCGCGCCGGCTGCTGGAGACCACCGACCTGTCGGTCGATCACGTCGCCTCCCACGCCGGCTTCGGAACGGCGGCGTCCCTGCGCCAGCACCTGGCCCAGACGATCGGGGTCTCCCCCACGGCCTACCGGCAGGCCTTCCGCGTCGACTGAGGGAAGGGGCGCCAAGTCGGCGCCCGGCCAGGCGCGTTGCCGTTACCGGATCATCGGGTTAGATTCCTAGAAACTGATTCTAATTTCGGGCGGGGCAGACGTGTTAGAGCTGACGGGGAGCGGGGCCGAGCCGCTGGAGGCGGGGGATCCGCGCCAGATCGGGGCGATTCCGCTGGCGGGCCGGCTCGGGGCCGGAGGCATGGGGCGGGTGTTCCTCGGGGTCCAGGACGGCCGGTACGTCGCCGTCAAGCAGCTGCTGTCCTCCGTCGTCGGCGAGGACCAGGACTTCCTGCGGCGTTTCGGGCACGAGCTGGACAACCTCGCCCGCCTGCCCGCGGAAGCCACCGCGCCGCTGCTCGACAGCGACCGCACCGCGAGCCCGCCGTGGTTCGCCACCGCGTACATCCCCGGGCTCACCCTGCGGGAGGCCATCGGGCTGCACGGCGGCCCGCTGCCCGCGGACGCGCTGTGGCTGCTGCTGCGGGAGGCGGCGGCGGGCCTGGCGTCGGTGCACGCGCTGGACATGGTCCACAGGGACCTCAAGCCGTCCAACGTCATGCTGACGCTCGACGGTCTCACCCTCATCGACTTCGGCGTCGCCCGGGCCGCGGAACAGAGCCAGCTGACGAGGACCGGCATGGTGGTGGGCACGCCAGCCTACATGGCTCCCGAACAGGCCTCGGGCAGACGGCGGTTGAGCGGCGCCACCGACGTCTTCGCGCTGGGCTCGGTCCTCGCGTACGCGGCCTGCGGCCAGCCGCCCTTCGGCGACGAGTCGGGGCACGGCGTGCTGTACCGGATCGTCCACGAGGAGCCCGACCTGGAGCCGTTGCGGGAGGTGGAGCCGGAGCTCGCCGACCTCGTCGCTTCCTGCCTCGACAAGGATCCCGACTCCCGCCCCACCGCGGCCGAACTCCTCGAACGCGCCTCGCAGCACGGCCCGTTCACGGAACCGCTGTGGCCGGCGGCCATCTCCGAGCGGCTGGCCGAGCGGGCCGCCTTCGCCGCGAACGTGCAGGAGGTCGACGTACCGACGCTCCCGCTCACGGGTGAGAAGCCGGAACCGGACGCGGGAACGGAACCGGCACCGGCACCGGCACCGGCACCGGAGAGGGGATCCGGGAAGGAACCGGGGGATCCCGGGCCGGCGCCCGCACCCGCCGCGTCCCGTCCGGAGCGGCCCGAGCGGTCGGAGCGGCCGGAGCGGCGCCGCCGTACCCGCGTCCTGCTGGCCGTCTTCCCCGTCGTGGTGGTCGCGGGCGGCACGACGCTCGCCATCCAGTACCTGCCGCACACGGGCTCTCCGCAGGCCGAGGCGGGGAGCACCCCGCACAACTCGGTCACGGCGCCGGCCGACCCGACGCCGCCGACGACCACGGGCGGCAGCCCGGCGGCAACGACGTCACCCGTGCAGTCGCCGGCCCCGGACCAGGCGCAGGGCGGGGCGGGCGGCGTCCCCCCGGACGGGGCCGCCGCGGGCACCGGTCCGGGCCCCGGTCCGGGCCCGGGCGGCGGCGCCCAGACCGGCCCGGGCGGCTCGGGAGGCTCGGCCGGATCCGGAAACCCCGCGAACGCGGGCGGCGCCGGCAGTACGCGCCCGTCCGGCGGCGGGACGTCCACCGCCCCCACCGCCCCGGCACCTCCGGCGCCCCCCGCATCCGGCACCTACCGTTACCGCAACGGCAACAACAGCAAGTGCATCACCCAGGTCTTCGGGGCGTCGGACTTCGGCGAGTGCTCGGACGGGTCCGCCCGCTGGACCGTGCAGGGCAGGTCGGACGGGAGCTTCAAGCTCGTCAACCAGCAGAGCGGCCAGTGCCTGTACTCCAACGGGCTCGGCCAGGCCGTCTTCGTGGGCGACTGCGCCCAGGACATCGGCCGGATCTGGCGTACGGGCTCGAACGGCAGCCTCCGGAGCGACCTCGGCGGAGGCTGCCTCGACCTGGGCATGGCCAGCGGCCTGGTGACGAAGTCGTGCGGCGGGGAGGCCTCGCAGCGCTGGACGAGGCAGAGCTAGAGCCTCGGTACGTGCCTCACGAACCGCTTCGTTCTCCGAGTGCGAACGAAGCCCGTTCTCGCCACTCCGTGCCGTCGTGGACCATGAGTTCCACCGACGAGACGTGGGAGGTGAACGGGAGCCCGTCGGCGAGATCGGCCGCGATGCCCTCCAGCGTGGCGGCGCCTTCCTGACCTTGGGCAAGGGTCAGGTGCGGCACGACCTCGGCGAACCGGCCGCCGTACGGCGGAGCCTCGGGCCAGCGGTCCGCGATCGCCTGCGTGAGCTGCCGCAATCGCGTGTCCGGCTCGGGGACGAGGTACAGCACGTCCGGGAACCGCCCACACTTCTCGAAACGCAGGTCGAACGCCTGGTGGCGGCCCATCAGGTCCGCGAGGGCCGAGTGGACGACCGCGTCCACCCGGCTCTCGTCAAGGAACGGGAAGAGCACGGTGACATGTGCGGGAACCCCGTCGTGGGCCGAGGGATCGATCCGTTCCCGCCACGCCCGGACGACCGGCTCCGCCTCCGGGATCCGGACGACGAGTCCCGTCTGGCCCGCCTCGAACACGCTGGTGCTGTCATCTGCCATGGCACCGCATGGTGTCACCTCCGCCCCGTACGGCAGGGGACTTTTCTTCACTGGGCGATCAGGCGCTAGGCAGAGGCGCGGCCCCGGCCGCGGCCCTTGTCGGGCCTGCCGTTCGTCGGGGGGTATCCGGGCTTCGCCGGTATCGACGGCAGGGCCGGCGGTGAGGGCAGGGGCGGGAGCGCGGGCGCGTACAGCCAGGCCGAGAACAGGTCGTCCAGCGGTTCGGCGGCGTAGCGGGCCGCATGGGTCGTGAAGCCGGCGGTGGTCACCACCCCGTTGCGGTGCACGGTGGCCCAGTCGCGCAGCATGCGGAAGAACGCGCCGTCACCGAGGGCGCAGCGGATCGCGTGCACGGCGAGGCCCCCACGCTGGTACAGGCGGTCGTCGAACATCAGCTTGCGGCCCGGGTCCGCCAGCCGCAGGTCCTGCGGCTGCGTGGCCAGCAGCCGGTGTGCGGTGGCCGCCAGCTCGTGCGCGGTGCGCCCGCCGGAGCGCTCCGACCAGAGCCATTCGGCGTACTTGGCGAAACCCTCGTTCAGCCAGATGTGCCGCCAGTCGGCGATGGTCACGCTGTTGCCGAACCACTGGTGCGCGAGCTCGTGGGCGATGAGGCGTTCCGAACCGCGCCCGCCGTCCACGTGGTTGGTGCCGAACAGGGAGAGGCCCTGGGCCTCGACCGGTACGTCCAGTTCCTCGTCGGCGACGACCACCGTGTACTCGCCGAAGGGAAAGGGGCCGAACAGTTCCTCGAACAGCTGCATCATCGCGGGCTGCCGGGCGAAGTCGCGGGAGAACTGCGGCAACAGGTGCGCGGGCACGTGGGCGCTCTGCGGAACGCCGCCGAGCCCGGGGTCGCCGAGCAGCACCGTCTGGTGCATGCCGATGGACAAGCCGACGAGGTAGCTGGAGGTGGGCGCGGACTGCTCGTACACCCAGGTGGTGGTGCTGGCTCTGGTCGTCCGGGTGAGCAGCCGGCCGCCGGCCACGACCGTGTAGGCGGAGGGCGTGTTGACGGAGATGTGGTACGAGGCCTTGTCGGCGGGCCGGTCGTTGCACGGGTACCAGGAGGGGGCGCCGACCGGCTGGCTGGCCACCAGCGCGCCGTCGGTCAGTTCCTCCCAGCCCAGGCCGCCCCAGGGGCTGCGCACCGGCTTGGGGTTGCCCGCCCAGTGCACCTCCACGGTGAAGGCGGCGCCGGCGGGCAGCGGCTTGGCCGGCCGGATGCGGAGCTTGCCGCCGCGGTGGGTGTAGTGCGGCGCCCGGCCGTTGACCAGGACGCGCCCTATTTTGAACTCGGCCAGGTTGAGGTGGAACTCCGCGAGCGGTGCCCGCCCGGCAATGGCGCTGAGCCGGGCCGTCCCGGCCAGCCGGTTGGGGCCGGGACGGTATTCCAGAGCGAGTTCGTACCGGTGCACTCGGTAACGGGAGTCGCCGTTGGCCGGAAAGTACGGGTCCGATACCTCTGTCTTCTGGCCGCTCACTGCCGCTTCCGCTCCCTGCGCTGTGCTCGTACGACGTGCTGGTGCCCTGCTGCCGCCACTGCCGCTCCCGACCACCGCAGGGGCAGTCCTTTCAGGACCGCCACGCCTCGATCGGATTGCCCAGCCAGCGGGTGTCGGCGGGAACGGATTCCCCGGCCATCACGAGAGAGGCGGGACCCAGTGTGCTGCGGGCCCCGACCGTGCTGCCGGGCAGGACGATTCCGCCCGGGCCCAGGGTGGCGCCCTCGCGGAGGACCACAGTATCCGTCCTCAAGATCCGGTCGTGGAAGAGGTGTGTCTGCAACACACAGCCGCGGTTCACGCTGACCGCGTCGCCCAGCTCCACCAGGTCCGTTTCGGGCAGCCAGTAGCTCTCGCACCACACGCCGCGGCCGATCCGGGCCCCCAGCGCGCGCAGCCACAGGGCCAGCAGCGGGGTGCCGGGCACGGATCCGGCCAGCCACGGCACGGCCAGGACCTCGACGAAGGTGTCGGCCAGCTCGTTGCGCCATACGAAGGCGCTCCACAGCGGGTGCTCGCCCGTCCGGTGCCGGCCCACCAGCAGCCACTTCGCGGCCACCGCCACCGCGCAGGCGGCCAGACCGGCGGCCAGCAGGACCGCACCGGACAGCAGGGCGGCTCCCCCGGTCCCCAGCCCGGTCGCCGTGGTCAGCGCGCAGAGCGCCGCCACGGTCAGGACGGCCAGCGCGGCCGAGCAGAAGACGGGGACGAGCCGGCACAGCTCCACCAGGCCGCGCGCCCACAGCAGGTGCGCGGGCGGATCGTACGTCCGGCTCTGGTCGGCGTCGGCGGTGGACCGCGGCAGCCGGACGGGCGGCAGGCCCAGGTACGAGCTGCCCTTCTTGGCCTTCTTCGGGGTCGCGGACAGGACGCCGACCAGCCCGTCGTCCGGCACGGTACGGCCCGGGGCGGTCATTCCGGAGTTGCCGAGGAAGGCCCGGCGGCCGATCTCGGAGTGTCCGATCCGCACCCAGCCGCCGCCCAGTTCGTAGGGGGCGGTCAGGGTGTCGTCGGCGAGGAACGCGCCTTCGCCCACGGTCGTGAGGCTCGGCAGCGCGAGGACGGTGGACACCTCCGCGCCCCGGCCGATCTTCATGCCGAGCAGCCGCAGCCACACGGGCGTGATCAGCCCCGCGTAGAGCGGGAAGAGCGTCTCCCGGGACAGGTCCATCAGCTGGGTGACCGTCCAGGCCTGCCAGCCGACCCTGCTGTGCGTCGGATGGTTGCCCGTGCGCAGTCCGAGGCTGAGCAGCCGTACGGAGACCAGCAGCAGCAGCGCGTAGGCGAACCCGAAGGCGAGCGCCCCCGGGACGACGGCGATGAGCGCTCCGCGCAGGGCCTGGGAGAGGCCGGCGTCGGCGGGCACGAACCGGCTCACGACGAGCAGGGCGGGCACGGTGGCCAGCACGGGCAGGGCGGTGAGGCAGAAGCCGGTCGCGCCGTACATGGCCCGCCAGCGGACCGAGCGCGGCGGACGTTCCTTGGGCCAGTTGCGCTTGGCCTTGCCGAGCTTGCCGGCGGGCGCTCCGGCCCAGCGCTGGCCGGTGGGGATCTGGCCGACCACGGCCGAGCCGGGGGCCACCTCGGCCCGCTTGCCGACGCGGGCGCCAGGGAAGAGGATGCTGCGGGTGCCGACCACCGCGCCGGCGCCCACCTTGACCGTGCCGATCTCCAGGCGGTCCCCGTCCAGCCAGTGCCCGGAGAGGTCCACCTCGGACTCCACGGCGCAGCCGCGGCCGAGTTTGAGCATGCCCGTGACCGGGGGCAGGGAGTGCAGATCCACCTCGGGGCCGATCTTGGCGCCGAGGGCCCGCCCGTAGCGTTCCAGCCAAGAGCCGGTGAGTGAGGTCGCGCCGACGTACTCGGCCAGCCGCTCGGCCGTCCACAGTCTCAGGTGCACCCTTCCGCCGCGCGGGTAGCGGCCCGCCTTCACCCCGCGCAGCAGCAGCCGGGCGCCGCCGGCCGCGATCGCGAGGCGCCCGGGCGGGCTGAAGAGCAGCGCGGCTCCGGCGGCAACGAGCCACCAGGACGCGGTCGGCGCCCACGGGTAGGGCCCGAACCGGTGCAGGACGTTGCCCAGGGCGAGCAGCGCCACCGTCCAGCGCAGGCCGACCAGGGTGAAGAGCGGGAGCAACAGGAGCGACTGCGCCACCTTGGAGCGGAGCGGAACGGGGGCGACGGTCCGGGCCGCGCCGTCGTCCTGGACGGACTTCTCCAGCCGTCGGGCCAGCTTGCGCAGGGTGGGCTGCTGGTAGATGTCGAGTACGGCCGCGCTCGGGTAGCGGGTGCGCAGCCGGGTGGTGAGCTGGGCGGCGGCGAGGCTGCTGCCGCCGATCGCGAAGAAGTCGTCGGCGGCGCCGGTGACGGCCACGCCCAGGGTCTCGCTCCACTGCTCGGCGAGCCAGGCCTCGGTGCCGTAGAGCTGCTCGGCGGGACCGGTGGTCTCCGGTTCGGGCAGGGGCCAGGGCAGCGCGTTGCGGTCCACCTTGCCGGAGGTACGGGTCGGCAGCTCCTCGACCGGCGCGAGCAAGGGGACGAGGGCTGCGGGCAGCTCGGCGCGCAGTCGCTCGACCGCGGCCGCGTGGTCCCAGCCCTCCTGGGTGACGAGGTAGCCGACGAGCAGCTGGTTTCCGCTGCGGGCGGTGCGTACGGCCGCGGCCGCGCCGGCGACGCCGGGCAGGGCCTGCAGCGCGGCGTCCACCTCGCCCAGCTCGATCCGGCGGCCGCCGAGCTTGATCTGCTCGTCGGCGCGGCCGAGGAAGACCAGGCCTTCGGGTTCGGCGCGGACGAGGTCGCCGCTGCGGTAGGCGCGCTGCCAGCCGAGGGATTCCAGGGGGGCGTACTTCTCGGCGTCCATCGTAGGGTCGAGGTAGCGGGCGAGGCCGACGCCGCCGATGACGAGCTGGCCGCTGCCGCCCATCGGCACGGGCTCGCCGGATTCGTCGACGACGGCCAGTTCCCAGCCGGCCAGCGGCAGGCCGATCCGGATCGGTTCCCCGCCGGTGAGGAGCGCGGCGCAGGCGACGACGGTGGCCTCGGTGGGGCCGTAGGTGTTCCAGACCTCGCGGCCCTCGGTGACCAGGCGCTGGGTGAGCTCGGGCGGGCAGGCCTCGCCGCCGAAGATCAGCAGCCGGACCTCGTTGAGGGTCTCGGGCTCCCAGAGCGCGGCCAGGGTCGGCACGGTGGAGACCACGGTGATCTCCTGTTCCGCCAGCCAGGGGCCCAGGTCGGCGCCGCTGCGGACCTGGGAGCGCGGGACGGGCACGAGGCAGGCGCCGTAGCGCCAGGCGAGCCACATCTCCTCGCAGGAGGCGTCGAAGGCGACGGACAGTCCGGCCATGACGCGGTCGCCGGGGCCGATCGGCTCCTCGGTGAGGAACAGCGAGGCCTCGGCGTCCACGAAGGCGGCGGCGCTGCGGTGGCTGACGGCGACGCCCTTGGGCTTGCCGGTGGAGCCGGAGGTGAAGATGATCCACGCGTCGTGCTCGGGGCCGGGCCGGGCGGCGGCCGCTCCGGCGCCGGCGGGGTCGGTGACGTCGATGCGCGCTCCGGCGCCCAGCACCGCCCGTACCCCGGCCTCGCCGAAGACCAGCTCGGCGCGCTCGTCCGGGTCCTCGGCGTCGACCGGCACGTAGGCGGCGCCCGCGGCGAGCACGGCCAGGATGCCCGCGTACAGCTCGTTGGTGCCGGAGGGCACGCGTACCCCGACCCGGTCGCCGAGGCCCACCCCGGCGGCCGCGAGGGCCCGCCGGCGGCGCTCGACCTCGGCGGCCAGCGCCCGGTAGGTCAACCGGGTGGTGCCGTCGTCCAGGGCGAGCTCGTCGGGGTACGCCCGTACGGAGGCTTCGAAGACGTCGACGAGGGTGCGCGTCGGGGAGGCGGGCCCGGCGGAGAAGCGGGCGGATTTGCCGGACTCCTCGCACTCGGCCCCGTACGCGTCCCCGCCGTCGAGCAGAGTGAGTTCACCGTGCTCAGGTGTTGCAGCCATCGGCCCTCGCGTCTCGTTCCCGGAAGCCGTCCGGGTCGCCGGCGGAGCCCAGGTCTGCCCGGGTTGTTCCGTTCCAGCGCCAAACAACCCACCAGTCTAGTGCGGCATCAAGGATTTTCTTGTTGAAGCCTGACGTGTGGCCGGGAAGGAACGATGGCGCCGCACCGGGGTGAACGGGTCGTGAACGGGCCGTTCAGTGCTCGGCGGTGTACCGGATCCGCGCCCACAGCGGGAGGACGAACCAGCACAGGAGGTACCAGGCCAGCACTCCGGCCACGAGCCAGGGCACGAGGGCGTCGTGGGTGGCCACCCGCAGGACCAGGAACAGGGCGGAGGTGCAGGTGGCCAGCAGCAGGACGAGCCCGGTGAAGGTGAGGCGCGAGGCCCAGGCCACCGCCTCGCGCTTGATGCGCCGGCCCGAGACGATGCGGTGGAAGGCGACGGGCCCGATGAGCGCGCCGGTCGCCAGGGAGCCGAGCACGACGGTGACGATGTAGATGGTCTTGTCGGTCTGCGGAAGTGCGTGGAAGAGGGGGGTGAAGACGACCGTCAACAGGAAGCCGAAGAGGATCTGCACGCCCGTCTGGGCGACGCGGATCTCCTGGATCAGCTCCTGCCACTGCCGGTCCGCGCGTTCTTCCTCGCTCTCGCTTCTTCCGTCGGGGGCTTCCGGCATGGCGCCTCCATGGCTCACGGGTCGATGCGGCCTACGGGTCGATGGCCCCTCGGCCGGAACCCGGTGTGCGGCGCCTACCCCCTCCGCGCCCGCTCACTCCCCGGTCCCTCCCGCACGCGCGGCGCAGGCCGGGCACAGTCCTCGGTAGGTGACCTCGACCCCGGACACCGTGAAGCCGAAGCGTTCCTCGGCCGGGAGGCCGGCCAGCGGGCTTCCGGTCGGGTGGACGTCGCGGATCAGGCCGCAGCCGGAGCACACCAGATGCTGGTGCGGGTGGTGGGCGTTGGGGTCGTAGCGCTTGGCCCGGCCGTCGGTGGTGACCTCCATGACCTCACCGAGGGCCACCAGCTCGCCGAGGGCGTTGTAGACGGTGGCCCGGGAGATCTCGGGCAGCCGCTCGGCCGCGCGGGCGTGCACCTCGTCGGCCGTGAAGTGCACGTGGTCGCCGTCGAGGACCTCCGCGACCACTCGCCGCTGGGACGTCATCCGCCAGCCACGCCCTCGCAGCCGCTGCAGCAGGTCACTCATATCGGCTCACCTGTTTCAGGTTCGACGGGTACCCGGAGTTCATCGGCGGACGTCCGGGGTCCGATCGGATATGGGCTTGGTGTGCTTCTTGACTTGGATTCCGTCCATCGTAGGATCGGTTTCGTAGATAGCCAAGAGACAGGAAGACTCCAGAGCGGCAGGTGACACCGTCCGGGACGGTGACCGGCTCGGCGTCGAACCGACCGACGCGGCCGAGGCCGTGCACGGGGGCCCTTGCCCCGACAGTTCCCTCGCATTCAGTTCCTGAACACCGTGATCCGCCTGGTACGGAAGGATTCCCATGTCTGAGAACCATGCCGAGAACCACGATGCAATCGTCGTAGACGCCAAGTCGGCGGGTGGTGGCGGCTGCCCGGTCGCACACGAGCGTGCCCCGCATCCGACCCAGGGCGGCGGAAACCGTCAGTGGTGGCCGGAACGGCTCAACCTCAAGATCCTCGCCAAGAACCCCGCCGTGGCCAATCCGCTGGGCGAGGAGTTCGACTACGCCGAGGCCTTCAAGACCCTCGATCTCCCGGCCGTGAAACGGGACATCGCGGAGGTGCTGACCACCTCCCAGGACTGGTGGCCCGCCGACTTCGGCCACTACGGCCCCTTCATGATCCGGATGGCCTGGCACAGCGCCGGCACCTACCGGATCAGCGACGGCCGCGGTGGCGCCGGCGCCGGCCAGCAGCGCTTCGCGCCGCTCAACAGCTGGCCGGACAACGGGAACCTCGACAAGGCCCGCCGGCTCCTGTGGCCGGTCAAGAAGAAGTACGGCCAGAGCCTGTCGTGGGCCGACCTGATGATCCTGACCGGCAACGTCGCCCTGGAGCAGATGGGCTTCGAGACCTTCGGCTTCGGCGGCGGCCGCGCGGACGTCTGGGAGCCCGACGAGGACGTCTACTGGGGTCCCGAGACCACCTGGCTCGACGACGAGCGCTACACCGGCGACCGCGAGCTGGAGAACCCGCTCGGCGCGGTCCAGATGGGCCTCATCTACGTCAACCCGGAGGGGCCGAACGGCACTCCGGACCCGCTGGCCGCCGCGCGCGACATCCGGGAGACGTTCCGCCGGATGGCGATGAACGACGAGGAGACGGTCGCCCTGATCGCGGGTGGCCACACCTTCGGCAAGACCCACGGCGCGGGCCCGGCGGACAGCGTCGGCGCCGACCCCGAGGCCGCCTCGATCGAGCAGCAGGGCCTCGGCTGGGCGAACTCCTTCGGTACCGGCAAGGGCGCCGACGCGATCACCAGCGGTCTCGAGGGCATCTGGACGAACACCCCGATCACGTGGGACAACAGCTTCTTCGAGATCCTCTTCGGCTATGAGTGGGAGCTGTTCAAGAGCCCCGCCGGCGCCCACCAGTGGCGCCCCGAGGAGGGGGCCGGCACAGGGACCGTGCCCGATGCCCACGACGCGTCCAAGAGCCACGCTCCGACGATGCTGACGACCGACCTCTCGCTGCGGATCGACCCGGCCTACGAGCAGATCTCCCGGCGCTTCCTGGAGAACCCCGCCGAGTTCGCGGACGCCTTCGCCCGCGCGTGGTTCAAGCTGACCCACCGCGACATGGGCCCGGTCGTGCGCTACCTCGGCCCGGAGGTCCCCGCCGAGACGCTGCTGTGGCAGGACCCGCTCCCGCCGGTGACGCACGAGCTCGTCGACGCCGACGACATAGCCTCCCTCAAGGAGCAGGTCCTCGCCTCGGACCTGACGGTGTCCCAGCTCGTGTCCACGGCGTGGGCCTCGGCCTCGTCGTTCCGCGGCAGCGACAAGCGCGGCGGCGCCAACGGCGCGCGCATCCGGCTCCAGCCCCAGAGCGGGTGGGAGGTCAACGAGCCCGACCAGCTCGCGACGGTCCTGCGCACGCTGACGGGGATCCAGGAGTCCTTCAACGCCGCCCGGTCCGGCGGCAAGCGGATCTCGCTCGCCGACCTGATCGTGCTCGCCGGTGCGGCCGCCGTCGAACAGGCCGCCAAGGACGCCGGCTTCGACGTCGCGGTGCCCTTCACGCCGGGCCGTGCGGATGCGGCGCAGGAGCAGACGGACGTGGAGTCGTTCGCCGCGCTGGAGCCGACCGCCGACGGGTTCCGCAACTACCTCGGGAAGGGCAACCGACTGCCGGCCGAGTACCTGCTGCTCGACCGGGCGAACCTGCTGAACCTGAGCGCCCCCGAGCTGACCGTCCTGGTCGGCGGCCTGCGCGTGCTGGGCGCCAACCACCAGCAGTCCCCGCACGGCGTCTTCACCACCTCCCCCGGGTCCCTGACGAACGACTTCTTCGTCAACCTGCTCGACCTGGGTACGACGTGGAAGGCGACGGCCGGGGACGAGAGCACCTTCGAGGGCCGTGACGCCGCCACGGGCGCCGTCAAGTGGACCGGCACCCGTGCCGACCTCGTCTTCGGGTCGAACTCGGAGCTGCGGGCGCTCGCGGAGGTCTACGCGAGCGACGACGCGAAGGGGAAGTTCGTGAAGGACTTCGTCGCCGCGTGGGACAAGGTGATGAACCTGGACCGGTTCGACCTCGTGTGACCCTACGTCCGGGCCGGCCGGCCCACTCCGGCCGGCCCGGACGCCCTCACCCCGCGCCGCACGGCGGTCCACGAGGCCGCGCGGACGCGGCCGGCCGCGGTCACAAGAGCCGGGCCATCTCCCGCTCCACGGCGTCGAGTTCCGCCTGACGGCCCATCACCGTCAGCTGTTCCTTGTAGCGGATCAAGGCCGCGGCGAGCAGGTCCGCCCGATCGGGCTCCATGGAGTACATGCGGCGCGCGGCGGCAACGGCCTCCGCACGCAGGGCCAGGGCCGTCCCGGGCAGACCGGCGAACTCCTGGCGGCTGTATTCGTACAGCGCGACGGTCAGCAGGGGCAGGTACGCCAGCGGACTCACCTGGGCGAGCACGCGGTAGGCGGCGACCTCCTGCCGGACCGGCAGCGCCTGCGATCCGAGGAGGGCCACTCGGGCTCGGAGAACTGCGTCGTGACTGGGGTGCGCTGAGGAAGTCATGACGGTGATTCTCAAAGCCGCACACGGGTCCGAACAAGACAATCCGCCTGTGCCCTTGGTCCTACGAAAACGCCGCCTGACCTGTCATGATGGTGACGTCATCACCCCTGCGCCCCCTCTGACGCCCCTTCAGCAGCCGAGGAAGGACAGGCGGACCTGGCGCCGGGGGTTGTCCCGGTTGGTGTCCACCAGGGTGACGGACTGCCAGGTGCCCAGCGCGAGCGTTCCGTCGATCACGGGCAGCGTCGCGTGGGGCGGGACGATCGCGGGCAGTACGTGGTCCCGCCCGTGGCCGGGGGATCCGTGCCGGTGCCGCCAGCGGTCGTCGGCGGGCAGGAGGGACCGCAGAGCGGTCAGGAGGTCGTCGTCGCTGCCCGCTCCCGTCTCGATGACGGCGAGGCCGGCGGTCGCGTGGGGCGTGAAGAGGTTCAGCAGTCCGGACCGGCCGCGTGCCACCTCCCCGAGGAAGGCGGCACAGGCACCGGTCAGGTCGTGGACCGTCTCCCGGTCCCCGGTCATCACGTCGATGGTGCGCGAGGCGAAGGTGTCGGGCATGGACCCATCCTCATGCCGTGCCTCTCCGCAGCCGTGCAGCCACGGCCGATGTCGGCCGACCGGCCGGGCCGCCTACGATGATCACAAGGGACGCGACCCGTCCCCGCACACGCTCCGGCGGGGGCACGGTCTGGGCCTGACGATCGCGCTGGGCCAGGCCGGAGGGGCTGGCGCGGGCCGCTGGGGGACCTGGACACGGCGGCCGCCCTCCTCCACGGCGCCGCGCACGCCGGCGGTGACGGCCCGGCCTACCGTGTGCTGTTCGCCGCGGAGCTCGCCCGGGTCCTGGCCCGGGCGGGCGACTGGCGCGAGACCGACACGGCCATGGCGATGCTGATGGACGCCGTGCCCGCCGTCGGGTCCGTGCGGGCACTGCGGACGACGGGCCGGGCCGCCCGGCTCGTCGAGGGCGGCCGCCGCGTACCGCGCCGTACCCGCGACACCGCCCGGCACCTCGCCCGGGCCCTGCGCGAGAGCGGCCAGGGCACCCCCAGGACGAGCATCGGCTGACCACCGCACTGACGGCCGATCAGGTCGCGCTCCCGGGCAGTGGCCGCGGGCATCAGCCAGAGGCCGACCGTCGGCTGCCCCGTGGGGCCGGGCAGGCCGATGTGCAGGTGGCGGTAGCCGTCGGCCGCCCGGTCGTGCAGCACTGCGAAGCCCAGGACGTCCCGGTAGAAGGCCGGGGCGGCTTCGGCGTCCGCGACGAGCACCACCGTGCGGCCGAGGGCGGTGAACGGTGGTTCGCGGTCGGGAGAGGGAGCCATCGTGAGTCCTTCCGGTGTCAGTCGACGCCCAGCAGACGCCGCCGGTCGCCGGGGCGGGAGGCGAATTCGGCCGCGTCCGCCCGGTGCACGATGCGGCCCTTCTGCATGACGGCCACCTGCTGGGCGGCGGACAGGGCCAGCCCCAGGTTCTGCTCGACGAGCACGACCGTCATGCCCTGCGCGCTCACCTCGCGGATCACCTCGCCCACCTGCGCGACGATCGCCGGGGCGAGGCCGTCGGACGGTTCGTCGAGCAGCAGCAGCCGCGGATTGCCCAGCAGGGCCCGGGCGATCGCGAGCATCTGCTGTTCTCCTCCCGAGAGCTGGTCGCCGCGATGCCCCAGCCGCTCCCCCAGGCGCGGCAGCAGGTCGAGGATGCGCGCCTGGGTCCACGGCCCGCGCGCTCGGCGCCGCGGCGCGGCGATCGCGAGGTGCTCCGCCACGGTCAGCGGTGCGAACACCCGGCGCCCCTGCGGGACGACGCCCACCCCGGCCCTGGCGATCACGTCGACGCGGGCTCCGCCGATCTCCCGGCCCTCGAGCTCGACGCTGCCCTCGTAAGGCCGGACGAATCCGATGACCGTCGAGATGAGGGTGGTCTTCCCCACCCCGTTGCGCCCGAGGACGACGAGGGTCCCACCCGCTTCGAGATCGAGGTCGACGCCGCCCAGCACGACGCCTCCGGCGTAGCCGGAGCGCAGGCCGCGCACGCTGAAGAACGGTTTCACGAGGAGACCTCCGTGGTGCCCAGGTAGGCGCTCTGGACCTCGGCGGAAGCCCGTACTTCGTCCGGGGAGCCGGTGGTGAGGTGGTTGCCGAGGTGCATGACGGTCACGGTGTCGGCGAGTTCGAAGACCATGTCGAGGTCGTGTTCGATGAGGAGTACGGTCACCTCGCCGGGCAGAGCGGCGATCAGCTTCGTCAGCCGCTCCGTCTCGGCCGGGGACATGCCGGCGGCGGGTTCGTCCAGGAGCAGCAGCCTCGGTTCGGTGGCGAGCGCCACGGCGACCTCCAGCTGTCGCCGTTCACCGTGCGAGAGCTCCGCCGCCTGCAGGTCGTGCCGGGTGGGCAGGCCGACGCGCTCCAGCAGCGTGCGCGCCTGCGCGGTCGCGGCGGCCCGGGCACCGGCCCTGCGCCGGCCGCCGAACCCCGTTCCGGTACCGGCTCCGGCCCGGTGCAGCGCCGCGAGCAGGACGTTCTCCAGCACGGTCTCCCGCAGGAAGAGGCTGGAGTGCTGGAAGGTCGCGGCGATGCCGAGCCCGACCCGTCGGTGCACGGGCAACCGGGTCACGTCCCGCCCGTCGAGGAGCAGGGATCCGGCGGAGGCGGGCAGGGTTCCGGAGACGAGGCCGAACAGCGTGGACTTGCCGGCGCCGTTCGGGCCGATGACCGCGTGGCGCGCGCCGGGGCGCACGGTGAAGCTGACGTCGTCGACGGCTCGGAAGGACCCGAAGTGCTTCGAGATTCCGCGCAGTTCCAGTAGATCGGGTGCGGGATCGGTCACGCCGTCCTCTTCCGGGTCGGCCTCGACGGGAGCCGTACGCCGGCCAGTCCGCGGGGCAGTGTGTAGACGGCGATGACGAAGAGCAGCCCGAGCAGCAGCGGCCCTCGTCCGGCGACGGCCTCGAGGTTCCCGAGGTGGTCGCGGGTGGTCCAGATCAGCGCGGCCGCGGCGCAGGCCCCCCACATCGAGCCCGGGCCGCCGATGACGACGGCCAGCAGCGCCAGGGCGGCGATCTCGAATCCGGCGTCGCCGGGCGAGACGAACCGCTGTACGGAGACCCACAGCGACCCGGCGGCGCCGGCCAGCGCCGCGGCGCCGCAGTAGACGGTCAGGGCGTACCGGCGAGTGGGGTAGCCGATGGCCTTCATGCGGGCCTCGTTGTCGCGGATTCCGCGCAGGGCGAGGGCGAAGGGGGTGGTGCCGAGGCGGCTGACGGCCGCGAAGAGCAGGAGGAACACGGCCAGTACGTAGAAGTAGACCAGCCCGTCGAGCTCCAGCGCGGGCATGCCGGGCAGCGGTACGACGGGTGGGATGCCGGACATGCCGTCGCTGCCGTTGGTCACTGTCTTCCAGTTGACCGCGGCGCTGTACGCGATCTCGCCGATGGCCAGCGTCAGCATCAGGAACACCACGCCGCGGGCCCGGACGGCGAGCCACCCGGTCGGCACGGCCACCAGCGCCGACACGCCGGCCGCGATGAGGAGTTGGAGTGTGCCGATGTCGGTGAGCCGGGTCGCGACGATCGCCGCCGTGTAGGCGCCGACGCCGAAGTACGCGGACTGGCCGAGGGTCGGCAGTCCGGTCAGGCCGGTGAGCAGGTTCACGCTCAGGGCGAGCAGGGCGAAGACGAGGACCCTGGAGAGGGTGCCGATGGCGTACGAGCCGAGGAGGAAGGGGGCCAGGGCGAGTCCGGTGACCACGGCGGTGACCAGCAGCCGCCGGGTCGCGGAGCCCGGCCTCGTCGAACGGGACGGTGCGGAGTGGCTCATGTGCGCACCGCCGACGCGACGAGGCCGTGCGGGCGGACCACGAGCACGAGCAGCATGGTGCCGAAGAGGAGGAAGGGCGCGTACTGCGGGAGCAGGGCCACACCGAGCGTCTGGACCTGGCCGATGAGCAGGGCGCCTGCGAGTGCGCCGCGCACGGAGCCGAGACCGCCGACGACCACGACGACGAGCGAGAGGACGAGCACGCTCTCGTCGACGCCCGGCCCCGGACCCAGGATCGGCGCGCCGAGGACCCCGCCGACCGCTGCCAGGGCCGCGCCGGACGCGAAGACTCCGTAGAGCACCTTGCGGATGTCGACCCCCTGGGCGCGGACCATGTCACGGTCCGCGACGGTGGCCCGTACCAGGGCTCCGAGCGAGCTGCGTTCGAAGACGAGGTACACGACGGTGGCGAGGCCGGCGGCGACGGCGATGAACACCAGCCGGTACACCGGATACGTGTGGCCGAGGAGGTCCACCGTCCCGCGCAGCGAGGTGGGCGGGTCGGTGGGGAGCACCTCGCCGCCGAAGGCGGCGGCGAGGAGGTCGGCGACGATGAAGGTGATGCCGAGCGTGAGCACGGCCTGGTCCAGGTGCCCGCGCCGGGCCAGCGGCTGGGTGAGCGCCGTCAGCGCCGCTCCCCCGAGGGCGCCCACCAGGGCCCCGGCCGCCAGGGCGAGGAGGAGGCCCGGCAGGGTCCCGTCGGAGAGCGCGTAGGCGGTGTAGGCGCCGGCGAGGTAGAGCGTGCCGTGTGCCAGGTTGAGGACGTCCATCATGCCGAAGACCAGGGAGAAGCCCACCGCGATCGTGAACAGCAGCAGTCCGAAGGCGACTCCGTCGACGACGCTGACGACGTTGCCGTCCAGCCATCCGCCCATGTCAGCCGCCCAGCCGGCCGAGGTCGCCGGCGACGGTGTTGGCTCCCTGCCGGACCTCCCGCAGGTACCAGGGCTGCACGGGCGTGCCGCCGCTGTTGAACCGCCAGGTGCCGCGCGGGCTTTCGATGTCCCCCACCGTGGCGATGGCGGCGTTGACCGTTTCCGGGGTCACGGTGCCGCCGGCCGCCTTGATCGCCTTGTCGAGCACCTGCGCCGCGTCCCAGGAGGCCATCGCATAGGTGGTCGGGTCGGCGCCGTAGGCGGTGCGGTAGGCCGGTGCGAACTGCTTGTTGGCGGCGTTGTCCAGGTCGGCGCTGTAGTTGAGCGCGGTGAGGATGCCGGTGGCCGCCTCTCCCTGCCCCTTCAGTACGCCGCCCTCGGTGAGGAAGCCGGGGGCGTAGAGCGGGATCCTGCCGGCCAGTCCGAAGTCCCGGTACTGCTTCACGAAGTCGACGGCCGCGCCGCCGGCGTAGAAGCAGAAGACGGCCTTGGCGCCGGAGTTCTCGATCTGGGCGAGGTAGGGCTGGAAGTTCTTGGTGGCCGGGAACGGGGTGTAGACCTCCTCCCCCGCGATCTTGCCGCCCGCGGGGAGGAAGGTGGACTTGAAGCCCTCGATCTCGTCCTTGCCCGCCTGGTAGCCGGCGGCGATGAGGAAGACCGGGCCGCCGGCCTTCTCGGCGACGTGCTTGCCGAGCGCCTCGCCCGGCTCGTCGTTGACGTAGGAGGTGCGCCAGACGTACGTGGTCCCGGTCAGGGTCGTGGGTGAGGCGTTGGAGCCGACCAGCGGGACCTTGCTGGTCTCGAAGAGGTCCTTGACCCCGTTGATGGTGGCCGAGCTGACCACCCCGCTGACCGCCAGGACCCGGTCCTGCTTGACCAGCTTCTCGGCCGCCGCCTTGCCCGAGTCGGCGGTCTCCCCCTCGTCCGCGACCACGATCTGGACCTCGCGGCCGCCGAGCCTGCCGCCGTGCTGTGCGAGGTAGAGCTCGAAGCCCTGCTTCATGTCGTCGCCGAGCGCCTTGTAGGTCCCGGACTGCGGGACCAGGAGCCCGATCTTCACGGGCCCGCTCTGCTTGCTGCCGTCGCCGTTCCCGAGGCTGGCGCCACCGCATGCCGTGGCCAGCAAGAGGCCGGTGACTGCGGTGATCAGACCTGCGGGGCGAAACCGACCTGCCATGGGGACTCCGTACGTTGTGACCCGGTCCTGGCGGACCGGATGGTGCCGATGGGGTGCGGAATGGTGGTGCGGAACGGGGGTGCGGAGTGGGGGTGCTCGACGGGGTCCCGGGAGAGGAGTGCGGGATCGAGGTGACACGTGTCTATCGCGCAATGGCGACGCTCGTCAATAGTTCGCAAGATATACGCGGCGGGTGCGCTCCATCCCTTGACCCGGGTCGCCCGTATGCCGTAGCACTGACCCTCGTCAATTTCGCGCTATGCCGTTACGGCGGCGGGCCCCCGATCCGTCAGGGAGTGAAGCACCATGACCGACGATCCATCGCGGCGCAGAATCCTCAAGAACAGCGGGGTGCTGGCCGGTGCCGCATTCCTCACCGGCCTTCCGGGCGGCCTCCCTGGCGCTCACACGGCGCGGGCCGCACCCCGGGCGAACGAGCCCTCGCCCGTCGTGGAGCTGCCCGCGGGCCGACTGCGCGGAGTCGTCGAGGGAGGGCTCGCCGTGTTCAAGGGCGTGCCCTACGCGGCTCCCCCGGTGGGCGCCCTCAGGTGGCGGCCCGCCCAGCCGCACCCCGGATGGCAGGGGACGCGCGAGGCGACCGCCTTCGGCCCGAGCGCACCGCAGCCCGAAGGCGGCGGCGGGCCGCTCGGCAACCACGGCTCGCCCCCGTTCAGCGAGGACTGCCTCACGCTCAACGTCTGGACCCCCGCGGCCGGTGCCGGCAAGCGCCCCGTGATGGTCTGGATCCACGGCGGCGGCTTCATCTCGGGTTCCGGTTCGCTGCCCAACTACTCCGGCGAGACCTTCGCGCGGGACGGCGATCTCGTCGTCGTGACCCTCAACTACCGCCTGGGCCCGCTGGGATACCTCTACTTCGGCGAGGACGGCGACGGCGGGAACTTCTGGTTCACCGACCAGCTCGCCGCGCTGCGCTGGGTACGGGACAACATCGCCAGGTTCGGCGGCGACCCGGACAACATGACGCTCGCGGGACAGTCCGGCGGCGCCTTCTCTGTGGCGGCGCTCGCCGGCGCACGGCCCGCCGGCCGCCCGCTGTTCCGGCGGGCCATCCTGCAGAGCCCGCCGCTCGGGCTGAAGATCCCCACCCGGGCGGAGTCGCTGCAGCGCAGCGCAGCCTTTCTCGAGATCCTCAAGGTGCCGGACGTGGCCGCGCTACGGGACGTGCCCTGGCCCCAGCTGGTCGCCGCCACCTTCGGGATGTTCGGCCGCACCAAGCAGTGGGGCTACTGGTCGACCCCCTACCTGCCGGTGATCGACGAGGTGACGCTGGACCGCAACCCGGCCGACCTGCTGCTCAGCGGCCCCGGGGCGGACATCGACGTCCTCATCGGCTGGACCCGGGAGGAGGCCAACTTCGCCTTCGCGCTCAACCCGGAATACACCGGTGTGACCAAGGACCAGGTGCTCGCGCGGGCGCGGAACACCTTCGGAGCGCGGGCGGGCGAGGCCTACACCGCGTACGAGGAGGCCCGGCCGGGCGCCCGCCCGCTCGACGTGCTCATGGACCTGGTCGGCGACGACCTGTTCCGCATGCCGGCGGTGTCGCTGGCGGAGCGGCGGGCGGCCCGCGGACGGCCGGTCTGGGCGTACCAGTTCGACCTTCCGACCCCCGCCGAGAACGGCCAACTGGGGGCTGCGCACTGCCTGGAGCTGCCGTTCGCGTTCAACAACTTCGACAAGTGGTCGCAGGCGCCGTTCCTGGCGGGGCTGAACCCCCGGGTCCGTGACGGCCTGGCCTCGACCATGCACGCGTCCTGGATCTCCTTCATCCGCACCGGCGACCCCAACCACGGCCCCATGCCGAACTGGGCGCGCTACGAGCGCAGTTCCCGCACCACGATGAGACTGGACTCGGTCACCTCCGCCGTCGACGACCTCGCCGGGTACTGGCGGCGCCTGCACCAGCCGACGGGGCGCTGAGAGGCACGCGCCCGGGCAAGCGGCCCTCCCGGAGCAGGACCCGGCTGGGAGGCCGCGCTCCCCGGTGGCGCCCGAAGTCCCCTGCCTGGTGTCCTCCGGTCCTTATCAACGCCTGTGCTGCCTGCCTACTTTGGCGTTGATCACGGTATGTGGATCAAGAAATCACCCAGCCGAAGGACCCGTTGTAACTTTCCCCCACGCCCACTGGCAGGCCCGCCTCGACGCGCTGCGCGCCACCCACCACGTCCCCGGTGCCACGCTCGCGGTGTTCACCGGCGGGCGGATCCACGAACTGGCGAGCGGACTGCTGCACGGCGGGACCGGCGTGGAGGCGACCACCGACTCGGTGTTCCAGCTCGGCTCGATAGCCAAGATCTACACCGCCACGCTGGTGATGCAGCTCGCCGACGCGGGCGAACTGGACCTCGACGCCCCCGTGATCGAGGTGCTCCCGGAGTTCTCCGTGGCCGATCCCGAGGCCACGATGTCGATCACCACCCGCCAGTTGCTCAGCCACACCAGCGGTCTGACGTGTGATTTCACCTACGACGGCGGTCGCGGTGACGACTGCGTGGCCCGCTACGTCCGGGCCGCCCGGAACGTGGCGCTGGACTGCCCGCCCGGCACCGCGCTCTCCTACAGCAGCGTCGGATACAACATCCTCGGCCGCATCGTCGAGGTCGTCACCGGACGCACCTGGGACCAGGCCCTCAAGGAGCGGATCGTCGCCCCTCTGGGCCTCACCCACACCATGACCCTGCCCGAGGAGGCGCTGGCCTTCCGTACCGCGATGGGACACCTCCCGGGCGAGGGGGTGGACCCGGAACCGGCGCCGGCCTGGGACAGGATGCCCCGTTCGGCAGGACCGTCCGGACGCGTGCTGGCCACCGCCGCGGACGTGCTCCGCCTGGCCAAGATGCACCTCGACGGCGGCGCGGCCCCGGACGGCACGCAGATCCTGGGCCCCGACGCCGTCGGGGCGATGCAGCGGCGGGAGGTCGACGTCCCCGACCGGTGGACGGTCAGCGCGGACAGCTGGGGGCTGGGCTGGTCGCTCTACGACTGGAACGGCATCCGGGGCTACGGCCACGACGGCGCGTCGATCGGCCAGTACGGCTACCTGCGCGTCGTTCCCGGCGCCGATGTCATCGTCGTCCTCCTCACCAACGGCGGCGCCGCCCACCTCCTCTACGCCGATCTGCTCCGCGAACTCCTCCTGGATCTCGCCGACGTCCGGATGCCTCCCGCCTTCGCGCCGCCCGCGCAGCCCCCGGCCGTCGACATGGCCCCGCTGCTCGGCACCTACCGGCGCGAAGGAATCGTCGTCACCGTCGGCCTCGGGCCCGACGGCGCCCCCCGTCTGCTCTACGAGTTCGTCGACGGGATGCAGGACTTCTCCCCGCCCCTGGCCATGGACCTCACCCCGGTCAGCGGGACGGTCTTCGCCGCCTCCGGCGCCGGCCCCTCCTTCGGCGAGGACTGGATGCCCGTCGTCTTCGCCACCCTCGCCGACGGCACGCCCTGCTGCTACATCGGCATGCGCTGCGCCCCCCGGGTGGACGTCCGCTGAACGGCCGGCCGAGCCGGGGGTGTCGTGCCGATCAGGCCGTCCCGGACCCGGGCGGCTCCTGCGCCAGGCCCGTGACCTCCTGCACGTGGCGCAGGCCGGGCGCGGCGAGCACGTCGTTCAGCTGCTGGAAGATCTGCCGTGCGGCGACCGCGTTCCAGTCGGCGGGGAGCAGTTCGGCGGGCAGGCCCGGGTCGAGGTAGGGCAGGCGGCGCCACTGGGTGAGCATCGGGACGTAGGCGCGGAAGGCCTCGGCTCCGTCGACGTCGCGCTGCTCGGTCAGCTGCGCGGCGAGGGGTCCGTAGGCCTGGGTGAAGCCCGCGTACTGCTCCTCGATCGCCGGGAAGTCCCACCACGAGCTGACGGTTTCGGGGAGCTCGCTGAAAGCGGCGTAGTCGGCGGCGAACAGGTGTACGTAGTCGCTGAGCCCGAGGCGGACGAGCATGTCGCGGGCGTCGCCGAGGAGGCGGCCGGGCGCCAGCCACACGCCCGGGGCGATGTTGCCGAAGCCGAGCCAGGTCAGCCGGGTGCGCAGCTGATAGCGGTACGACCGCTCGGACTCCGGCACGGAGAAGACGGCCATCGCCCAGCCGTCGCTCAGCTTCGCCGGTTCCAGGCTGCCGAAGATGCGCCGGTCGCCCTCGTCGAAGACGGGCTGGGCGGCTGGGCTGAGCCGGTACCCGGTGGCGCCCCGGCGCTCCGGTTCGAGGACGCCCTTCTTCTTGAGCCGGGAGATCGCCGAGCGCGCCGCCGGGCCGTCGACGTCCAGTTCGGACATCAGGGTGACCAGGTCGGCTACGGAGATCCAGCCTCCGAGGCGTCGCAGGAACGCCCCGTAGACCGTGTTGATCAACGAGCTGGGCCTGAGGGGACTGTCCGCCATGATCGCCTTCCGTCGTATGCGGTCGCGATCCTACCGAGCCGCGCGAACGCGGCGCCGTCCAGTCCCGCCCGGCCCGGGCAGGCCGGGCCCGGGCAGGCCCGGGTCAGAGGCGCGCGGCGCGTTCGAGGCGGCCCAGGTCCACGAACTTGAAGTCGGTGTCGGTGCGGGCCTCCCCGTCGGGACCGGTGGACCCGGGGGTGTTGGCGCCGTCCTGGACGACCAGCAGGCCGTTCGGGAACTTCTTGCCCAGCGGTGCGCTGGTGACGGCGGCGCCGTCGCACTCCTGCGACCCGTCGGGGGCACCTGGCCCGGTGCCCGCCGCGATGCGGAAGCTCCGGACGTACGCGTTGCCGCGCTCTCGCTCGAAGACGGCGAAGGTGTCGTCGCCCTGGCTGGAGGCGAGCAGGTAGCCGCCGCGCCCGGGGTGCTCCGGGTCGCGCCAGATGGTCAGGCCCTCCACGTCGGCGGAAACGTGCCGGCCGCCGAAGCCGGGGTCCGCGCCCGCGTCGCATTCCTCGGTCCCGGCGTTCCAGGTGCCGGGCACTCCGAAGGAGCGGACCTTCTCGATCAGCCGGGCGGGGGAACGCAGGTCGGCGTCCAGCTTCCAGATGCCGACGTCCTCCTGGCCCGCGTAGAGGTCGCCGGTGTCGGGATCGATGACCATGCCCTCGACCTGCGGGAGTTCGCCCGGTTCACCGCACGGGCTCCACGCCTTCCCGTCGGGCAGGGTGAAGGTGGAGGGCAGCGAGGTGGTGCGGACCGTGCGGTAGCCGACCTTCCCCCGGGCGTCGGGCAGGAGTTCGGCGAGTGCGAGGGCGGTGGCGTGGCGCCGGCTGGTGACCGCGAAGGAACGGCCGCTGCGGCGGTCGGTGTACGCGGCCAGGCCGTAGACGGTCCGCTGGTCGTTGGCCTCGTCCTGGTCTGCGGAGAAGACCTGTGGGGCCGCCGACTCGTCGGTGACGTCGACCAGGGGGGCGGAGGGCCGGCGGGGGTCGATCCGGTAGACGCGCAGCTGGTCGCGGCCCCGGTCGGAGACGACGGCCACGTCGTGGCGGCCGCCGCCGGGGAAGCGGAGCCCGGTGATCAGGTCGACGTTGTTGAAGCGCCCGGGCGCGTCGCCGTCCCTCGGCGGCGGGGCCGGCAGGGACTGCACCTGGCGCCCGTCCAGGTCGTACACGCGCAGGCCGCCCTCCTTGGCGGTGGCGATCACCAGACTGCGGTCCGGGTCCTTCTCGTTGCGCCAGATAGCGGGGTCGTCGGCGTTCGCGTTGCCGCCGGCCTCGTCGTCGAACAGGGAGGGCGTCTCCAGGGAGGCCTGGACCTGCGGCAGCGACTCCGCCGCGCCGTGGTCACCGCGGGCGTGCGCCGGCCCGGCGACCACTCCCAGGGCCACGAGGGTCGCCACTGTCACGACCGGCGTCCGCCTTCTCCTGATCACGCTCATCCTGCCTCCTGCTCACGGTACCGGGTGGGGGCCGGGCCCGCGTCCCGCCCCTGGGGGCGCTCCCGGGCGGCCGCCACCACCGTGCGCCACCCGCGGGTGGCCGCCATGGAGCGGACATGACGTGCACATGACTGAGCCGTGAAATCCCCGCAGCCTCGCGGCTTTCTTAGCGGAACGTTAGATCTGCGTGCCGGAGCTTGTCCGGGTACAACGGCCGACGCATGCTCGGGACACTTCCCCGCCACCGGGGCATTTCTCCCTCTCCCCTCGGGGACTTCCGTCAGGAGCCGCCATGTCCGCGTCCGCCGTCATGCCCGCCTCACCGCCCGGGGACGAGCGCAAGAAGCGCCGTCTCGCCCTGATCGGCGGGTCGCTCGGCAATCTGGTCGAGTGGTACGACTGGTTCGTCTACGCCAGCTTCGCGATCTACTTCGCCGACTCCTTCTTCCCCGGCGACAATCCGACCACGCAGCTGATGAACACGGCGGGCATCTTCGCCGTCGGCTTCCTGATGCGCCCCGTCGGCGGGTGGATCCTCGGCCGGGCAGCCGACCGGCACGGCCGCAAGAGCGCCCTCACCCTCACCGTCACCATGATGTCGGTGGCCGCCCTGCTGATCGCCGTGGCCCCGACCTACGGTCAGGCCGGCTACTTCGGCGCCCTGGTGCTGCTGCTCGCACGCCTGCTCCAGGGGATGAGCATCGGCGGCGAGTACGCGGCCAGCGCCACCTACCTGACCGAGGCGTCGGCCCGCAACCGGCGCGGCCTCGGCTCTTCCTTCCAGTACGTGTCGATGACCTGTGGCCAGCTGCTCGGCCTGGGCATCCTGATCACGATGCAGCACACCCTCACCACCGCCCAGTTGGAGAGCTGGGGGTGGCGGATCCCGTTCGTCCTCGGGGCGTTGTTCGCGGTGGTCGTCTTCTGGCTGCGGCGCCGGCTCCAGGAGACCGACGCGTTCAAGGAGGAGTCCTCGGGCGAGGACGCCCACGACGACAGCACGCGCGGCACGCTGAAGGCCCTGTGGCTCTACCGGCGGCAGGCGGGCCTGGTCATGGCGCTCACCCTCGGCGGCACCGTGGCCTACTACACCTACACCACCTACCTCACCAAGTACCTGGTCGGCAGCGCGGGCATGCCGAAGACGACCGCCACCCTGGTCAGCTTCACCGCTCTGACCCTCTTCGCCGTGCTGCAGCCCTTCGCCGGGATGCTGTCCGACCGGATCGGCCGCCGTCCGCTGCTGATCACCTTCGCGGTGGGCTGCACCGTCGGCACGTACCCGATCATGACCGCCCTCGGGTCGGCGTCCTCGTACTGGTCCGCGCTCGGCCTGTCCCTGCTGGCCCTGGTCGTCATCACCGGTTACACGTCCATCAACGCGGCGGTGAAGGCGGAGCTGTTCCCGACCCGGGTGCGCGCCCTGGGCGTGGCGCTTCCGTACGCGATCGCCAACGCGCTCTTCGGCGGCACGGCGGAGTACGTGGCGCTGTGGTTCAAGAACAGCGGCCACGAGAAGATGTTCTTCTGGTACGTCTCCGGGTGCGCCCTGGTCTCCCTCGTGACGTACGTGCTGATGCCGGACACCCGCAACGCCGCGCTCAGCCGCGCCGAGGCCGAGGCCGACTGCGCTGCCGGGATCGAGACCGGCGCCGGTGCCGGTGAAGCCCCGGGACGTCCGGCGGCGGCTCCCGTAAGCTGAGCCGACCGGGCTCACAGGTCGCGAGGGAACTGTCCATGCATGCGCTTCTCGTCGAGGACGACGACCGGATGGCCCGGGCCCTCGGCACCGCACTCGCCCAGCGGGGGCACACGGTGCGCCGGGTGGGCCGGGCCCTGGACGCCCTGCGGCACGTGCACGAGGCCGAGTTCGTCCTGCTGGACCTGGGGCTTCCCGACCTCGACGGGCTCGAACTGCTGCGGCGGCTGCGGACCGTCTGCGACGCGCCCCTGATCGTGGTGACCGCGCGCTGCGAGGAGCGCGACATCGTGCAGGGGCTGCGGGCGGGCGCCGACGACTACGTCGTCAAGCCGTTCCGGATGGCCGAGCTGATGGCCCGAATCGACACGGTACGCCGCCGGACGGACACCCACTCCGGCCGGACGGGAGCCCACCCCGCCGGTGCCGCCGGCGCCGGCGGCCGGCCGGTCCGCACCGGGGACGTCGAGGTCGACCCGGCGGGCCGCACCGTCACCGTGGCGGGCGCCCAAGTGAGGCTGACCCGGCGCGAGTTCGACGTCCTCGCCTTCCTCGCCGCCCGCCCGGACGAGGTGCACTCCCGTGAGGTGATCCTGGACCGGATCTGGGGGGACGCCTTCCTCGCCGCCTCCCGCTCCCTGGACGTGCACGTGGCCGGGATCCGTGCCAAGACCGGCCGCTCCCACCTCGTGCGCACGGTCCGCGGTTTCGGCTACCAGCTCGGCTCCCCCACCGCGCCCGCGGACGGGGACGGCACGCGATGAGGCGCAGGCTCCTCGCCGTGCTGATGGCGCTCATGGGGGCCGCGGCACTGCTGCTCTGCGTCCCCCTGGCCGACGCCTACGCGCGCGGCCGTACCGAGCACCTGCTGCTGCAACGGCGTTCGGAGGCCGTGCGGTTCGCCGATCTCGCCGACCGGATGCGCACCGCCGCCGACCGGGCAGAGCTCTCGGCCGAGATCGGCCGCTACGCCGAGCTGTACGAAGCCGGGGTGGTGGTGGTCGACACGGCGGGAGAGACCGTCGCGCGGGCCGGAGCGGGGCCCGCGTCGCAGGCCGCCACGGACGCGGCCACCGGTACCGGAACGGGCACGGACACGGACACGGGCGACGCCGGGCAGGACAGCGACGCCGGCACAGGTACCGGCACCGGCACCGGCACCGCCCCGGAATCCCCTTCCGCGGCGACGGAGGCCCGTAGCCGCGCCCTCACCGGCCGCTCCACCGACCGGCTGCCGACACTGCGCCCCTGGGGTCCGAGGACCGTCGTACTCGCCGAACCGGTGGGCCGGGACGAGCGGGTCAGCGGGGCGGTCGTGCTGGCCGTCCCCACCGACGCCGCCCGCCGGGACGTGGCGGTCCGCTGGTCGCTCATCGCCGCCGGGGCGGTCGCCGCCTTCGCGGCGGCGGCCCTGGTCGCGGCGGGGATCGCGCGCTGGCTGATGCGCCCGCTCCTCGATCTGGACCGGGCGGTGGAACGGTTGACCGCCGGCAGCCTCCAGGCGCGGGCCGTCTCCGACACCGGGCCCCCGGAACTGCGCCATCTGCGGCAGCACTTCAACACGATGGCGGAGGCCGTGGCCGACTCCATCGGCCGCCAGCGCGACTTCGTCGCCGACGCCTCCCACCAGCTGCGCAACCCGCTGGCCACCCTGGTGCTGCAGCTGGAGAACGTGGAACCGCACATCGCTCCCGGTCCCGGCCTCACCGAGCACACCCGCGCCCTGGACGAGGCGGAGCGCCTGGAGGAACTCCTCGACGGCCTGCTGTCCCTGGCCCGGGTGGAGTCCGGCACGGCGGAGCCGGGCGACCAGGACGTGGCGCAGGCGGTACGGGACCGGGTGACGGCCTGGACCCCGGTCTTCCGCGCCGCGGGCCTGCGCCTGACCGTCGCAGGCCCGCCGGGAGAACTGCGGGCGCGGACCCTGCCCGACGCGGCGGGCCGGATCCTGGACGCGCTCCTCGACAACGCCGTCAAGTTCGTGCCGCGTGACGGCCGGGTCGACGTGTTCGCCACACGTGCGGCCGACGGGAGCGCGGTCGTCCGGGTCGCCGACGACGGCCCGGGCGTCCCGGAGGACCAACTGGGCCTGCTGCTCAGGCGTTTCGCGCGTTCCCCCGAGCACCAGAACGTGCGCGGCAGCGGCCTGGGACTGGCCATCGCCGACGAGCTAGCCCGCGGCAGCGGCGGCGGGCTGGACGTCCGCGGCAACGTGCCGCACGGCCTGGTCGTCGAGCTCCGCCTCCCGGCCCCGTGACCGCTCAGCCGTACACCGACCGGTAGTAGGCGACCGCCCCCGGGTGGAGCGGCACCTCGCCGGTCGAGATGGCGAACCGGGGCTCCAGCCGCGCGCCCGCCGTGACCTCGCGCAGCAGGTCACGCCATTGCTCGAACACGACGTGGAGCAGCCCGCGCGCGGCGCCCTCCCCCACGTCCGCACGGGCCAGGAGGTAGTTGCCGACCCCGATGGTCGCGACCGGCTCCGCGAGCCCGTACACCCCGGCCGGCAGTGTGACCGCCGAGTAGGCGGGGGCGTACCGCTCCCGCAGCGCGCCCACGTAGCCGTCGAGGGGCAGGAAGCGCAGCGGCAGCTCGCGCGCCAGCCCCGACAGCGCAGGTGTGGGCACGCCTCCGGACCAGAACAGCGCGTCGACCGCGCCCTCGCGCAGCGCCCCGACCGAGGCGGCGAGGCCCAGTCGCCGTGCGCGGGCCGGCGCGGGGCCCCCGCTCAGCCCGGCCGCCCGCAGGACCCGTTCCGCCACCACCTGTACGCCCGAGCCCTCAGCGCCGGCCGCGACCGGACGCCCGGCGAGGTCCTGGACCGCGCGCACCGGCCCGTCCGCCGGGACGAGCAGGTGCGTGTAGTTCACGTACACGCGGGCGAGTGCCGTCATCGAGGCCGGCCGGGAGAACGACTCACGCCCGAGTACCGCGTCCTCGGCCACGTCCGCCATGGCCAGCGCCAGTTCCACGGAGCCGTCGTCCAGCCGTCGCAGGTTGTCCACGCTCGCCGCGGTGCTGACGGGCACGATCTCGAGCGGCCCGCCACTCGCTGCGACGGCCCGGGCGAGGGCCTTCCCGAAGGCGTTGTACGGCCCGCCCTCCGGCCCCGTCGCGAGTCGTAGCCGGCGTACCGGTCCGGCCTCGCCCGAGCATCCGGCCAGTGCCCCGGCGAGGGCGCCGAGCCCGGCGGCCATCACCCGTCGGCGGCTGGGCTCTGCGCTGGTCACCACCCAAGCCTAGGGGGTGTCGCCGTGGTGGCGGAGGTCGGCTCCGCGGCCCGGCATGGCAGAGTCCTCCCATGGTCATTTCGATACGCGGGCCGCGCCGTTGCTCCGCCGCGGCCGCCCTTCTCCTGAGCGCTGTCCTGTCCCTGACCGCCTGCGGCGAGCGCCGGGGAACGGACGCGGCACCCGCCGCCCCGGACGCGCTCCCGACCGCGAGCCCGAGTACGACCCTCGGTGCGAGTGCGAGTGCGAGTGCCCCCGGCGCCTCCCCCTACGTCGAGCCCGGAGCGGGCGACGGCGCCCCGCACTACGGGGACAACAACGCCCACCGCCGCTCCGGCGAGATGTCCCCCGCCAGCGCGAAGGACGCGCGGGGGGAGGCCGACCGGATCGAGCCCGTGCTCAAGCGGCTCTGGGAGGAGGGGAAGTGGGACCCCCAGAGCGTGCGGTCGGCCCTGCGGCCGCTCGGATACGAGGAGGAGAAGACCGGGCCGAAGGGTGAGCGGCTCGGCGGGACGCTCAGCGTGCGGGAGATGGAGCCGCGCTTCCAGGCCGACCACTACGTCACGCCCGAGGGCACCCGCGTCGGGCTGCGGGTTCACGACGACGCCTGCGTCACGGCGTTCGTGCAGAAGACCAACTACCAGGTGAAGACGAACGGCCCGTACCTGGAGAGCGGCTGCTTCGAACCGCCCTTCGCCCACTGACGGCCCGGAGCCCCATGCGCTACCACCACGTCGACGTCTTCACCGGCCACCCCTACAGCGGCAACAGCCTCGCGGTGTTCCCCGAGGCGGATGAGCTGACCGGCGGACAGATGCAGGCCGTCACCCGCGAACTGCGCCACTTCGAGTCCGTCTTCCTGCTCCGCGACGGCGCGCCCGCGAACCCCCGGCGGGCGCGGGCCCGTGTCTTCGACCTCACCGGGGAACTGCACTTCGCCGGTCACCCCCTCATCGGCGCCGCCGCCGTACTGCACGCCCTCCACGGCGCCGCCGACCACGAGGCCTGGACCCTGCGGCTGCCGGCCCGGACGGTGGAGGTCACCACCGAGCGCCGCGGTCCGGGCCGGTACGCGAGCCTCCTCGACCAGGGCGCCGCCGCCTTCCTGGGCCGTCCCGACCCGCACGGCCTCGCCGCCCTGTTCGCGCTCGAACCGGGGGACCTGGACCCCGGCCTGCCGCCGGAGGTGGTCTCCACGGGCCTGCGCTACCTGGTGCTCCCCGTGCGCGGCGACGCGCTGGCCCGCGCCCGCGTCACCGCGCCCCTCGACGGTCCACTGGCCCGCATCGGCGCCCAGTTCGCCTACCTCCTGGACGCCGCGGCCCCGGAGGAACGGCACTGGAACAACGACGGGGTCCTCGAAGACGTCGCCACCGGCAGCGGCGCGGGCTGCGCCGCCGCCTACCTGCGCCGCCACGGCCGCATCGGCGCCGGGGAGCCGGCCGTTCTGCGCCAGGGCCGGTTCACCGGCCGCCCCAGCGAGATGACCGTCATCGCCGACGGCCACGGCGAGGACGTCCACTCCGTGCACGTCGGGGGCGGCGTCGCGTTCGTCGCGGAGGGCCGGCTGCGCGAACTGCCGCCGGGGTGAGGTCCCGTACGGCGTCGGGCCCGCCCCGCCGACCAGGATCGGGCCGCGCAGGAAGTGGGCGGTCCCGGGTCGGGGTTCAGTGCTGCCCGAGGGTCGCGGGGGCGGATGCCCGGGCGCGGCGGCGGGCGGTCAGGAAGGAAATGCCGACGACGGTGCCGGCGAGGGCGAAGAGCGCACCCAGGGCCAGCGCGATGGCCGCCAAGAGCAGCCAGGTGGGCTTCGGGACGAGCTTGCCCCGGATGTCCCCGGTGGGGAGGGTGCCGTGGCCCTGGCCGGCCAGGTAGTCGGCGTCGTGCGAGAGCCCGCGGTTGTCGCCCATGACCAGTACCCGTCCTTCGGGGACGCGCACGTCGAAGGGCACGGCCGAGGGCGGGGAGCCGGGTGCCAGGTACGGCTCGGCGAGGGGTTTCCCGTTGAGCGTCAGGGCGGGATCCCCGCTCGCGTACGAGAGCCGGTCGCCCGCGACCGCCAGCACCCGCCCGCCGATGCCGATGCCGTCGACGCCCTCCGGATCGGAGACCACGGCGACGTCCCCGCGGTGGATGCGTTCCTCGCCGGACAGTTCGTACCAGACGTCCGTGCCGCGAGGAGACCTCGGCGCCATGAAATCGTCCCCCATGCGCTGGGCGTCGTACCCCCCTGGCGCGAAGAACACGCCGATCGTGACCAGCGCCGCCAGGACCGTCTTCACCCCCATGACCAGGAGGGCGATCGCCCATATTCCGCGTCTGCGTGCCGGTCCGTTCCCCACGCTGCCCCCCATGATCATCCGTCTCGGTGAAGAGTACGTCGCCGTGGGCCATTCAGGGCGACCGCCGTGTGTCGGCCCTCCACGGCGGGGCGGGGGCTCCTACCTTCCGGAGGTGTACGTTCCGAATCTGCGAAAGGCATCGCCGTGAAGCGAACCGTCCGTACCACCTCCCGCGCCCTGGCCGTCCTCGCCGCCGGCACCATGCTCGGCCTGTTCGCCGCCGCCGCGCCCGCGGCCGCCGACTCGGGCCCGACCTACGTGTTCGTCGTCGGCAGCACCATCGTCCAGGTGGCCCAGGACGACGTCTTCAACGCCGGACGCGACAACACGGTCGGCTCCCACAACGGGGAGACCGCGGCCACGTCCGTCTCGGCCTTCGAGGCCATGCCGATGGCCGACTGGGCGGAAACGTTCTGACCGACGGGACGACGGGTCCACGAAGCCCGAGGCCAGGGGCCGGCCGCTGTCCGGGCGGCCCCGTCCGCGGCCACAACGGCACCCTGGATTTCGTCAACTCAGCGCGAACTCGGCACCAACTCTTCGCGCCGCACGGCCCACTCAAAAGGTGCCCCAGACAACCGTGTTGTCCGACAGGTGAGTTACCAACAGGAAGTGATGGAACGTCGCACAGAGTTGCGGTACCTTCCTTCACGTCGCCGCCACACCCGGGGCACAGGGCCCCATGGGACTTGCGGCGCAAAGGACCCGACACCTGTTGACGACAGCGACCGAAGTCTTCACAGTCCGGCCGTACACCCCGCACTGCCAGGTGATTAGCACCGAAGGCGACCATGCCGTCATAGGCATCTCGCCGGGGAACAGCTACTTCTCCGCCCAGCGCGTTCTCGACCTCGCCCAATGGGGGATGCGCAACTTCGAGCAGGTCGACCTCATTTACACCGACCTGCACGTAGCGGAGATGTACGAGGCCCTCGGCTACGGCGAGGACGAGGCCCGACGCAAGGCGGTCAAGAATCTGCGCGGCGTTCGCGCCAAGGTGAACAACGCCGCCGCAGAAGCCGACCCCACCGGCACCCGCCTGCGCGCCCGGCCGATGTCCTCCCTCACCGACATCCCGGCCTACCGCGCTCTGCACAGCCACCTGAACAGCCTGCTCGACAACGACCCGGAGTTCCGCAGGACCTGCAACTCCCTGGTCGACTCATTCCTCTCCTCCAAGGTCCTGGACGGGAAGTCCGCCACCACCCGGCAGCGCGAGGTGTGCCTCGAGTACGTCTGCGCCGAGGCGCCGCTCTTCCTCGACACGCCGGCCATCCTCGGCGTGCCGTCTTCGCTCAACTGCTACCACCAGCTCCTGCCGATGGCGGAACTGCTGTACTCCCGCGGTTCGGGTCTGCGCGCTTCGCGCAACCAGGGCCACGCCGTCATCACGCCCGTTGAAGGACACCCCGATGCCCACTGACACCCTGCTCGACTTCCCGTTCTCCGCGCGCGGCGACCAGCTCCCCCGTGAGATCGAGGAACTCCGCAGCGAGCCCGTGAAGCGGGTTCGCACGATAGCCGGCGACGAAGCCTGGCTCGTCTCCTCCTATGAACTGTGCAAGCTGGTCCTGGAGGACCCCCGGTTCAGCCTGAAGGACACGTCCGCTCCCGGCGTGCCCCGCCAGTACGCCCTGACGATCCCGCCCGAGGTCGTCAACAACATGGGCAACATCACCGGAGCCGGTCTTCGCAAGGCCGTCCTCAAGGCGATCAACCCCAAGACCGACGGCCTCGTCGACTGGATGCGCGCCGAGGCCACTGCCCTCGTCGACAGCCTGCTGACCTACGGTGCGCCGGTCGACCTGCGCGGCCAGTTCGCCAACCCGTACGCCGAGCGCCTCCACTGCCGGATCCTCGGAATCCCGGAGGCCGACGCCCCGCGCCTGGCCGCCAGCCTCGACATCGCCTTCATGAACTCGGCCTGCCCCGTCACCGGTGCCAAGCTCAACTGGGACCGGGACATGGCCTACATGGTCGAGCGCCTGGACGACCCCGCCACCACCGGGCTCATCTCCGAACTCGCCGCCCTGCGCGACGACCCGGACTACGCCCACCTGACGGACGAGATGCTGGCCACGGTCGGCGTCACACTGTTCGGTGCCGGCGTCATCTCCACCATGGGCTTCCTGACGATGGCACTCGTCTCCCTCATCCAGCACCCCGAGGTGTGGGAGCAGTTGCGCGAGGCGCCGGAGAAGATCCCCGCCGCCGTGGACGAACTCCTGCGCATCAACCTCTCCATCGCCGACGGCCTGCCCCGCCTCGCCCTGGAGGACGTCACCCTCGGCGACGTCGAGGTGAGGAAGGGCGAGCTCATGCTGGTCCTGGTCGAGGCCGCCAACACCGACCCGGCCGTGTACCCGGACCCGCACGTCGTCGACATCGACCGGGCGAACGCCGGCACGCACCTCTCCTTCGGCGGCGGGCAGCACTACTGCCCCGCCACCGCCCTCGGCAAGCGGCACACCGAGATCGCCGTCGAGGTCCTGCTGGAGAAGATGCCCAACCTCCAGCTCGCCGTCCCCGTCGACCAGTTGGTCTGGCGGACCCGCTTCATGAAGCGCCTTCCGGAGCGCCTGCCCGTGCTCTGGTAACCCACCAGGCGCATGCACGCGTACGACGACTGCCCCGGCCGGAACATCCGGCCGGGGCAGTCCCCGTAGCGGCTCGCGCGCGACGCCCCCAGGAGGTATCAGGCGCTGACGTAGGCCGCGAGGTGCTCGCCGGTGAGCGTGGAGCGCTTGGCCACGAGGTCGGCGGGAGTGCCCTCGAAGACGACCTTGCCGCCGTCGTGGCCGGCGCCGGGGCCGAGGTCGATGATCCAGTCGGCGTGTGCCATGACCGCCTGGTGGTGCTCGATCACGATCACCGACTTGCCCGAGTCGACGAGCCGGTCGAGCAGGCCGAGCAGGTTTTCCACGTCGGCGAGGTGGAGGCCGGTCGTCGGCTCGTCGAGCACGTAGACGCCGCCCTTCTCCGACATGTGGGTGGCCAGCTTGAGCCGCTGCCGTTCGCCGCCGGACAGCGTGGTGAGCGGCTGGCCGAGGGTGAGGTACCCGAGGCCCACGTCGGCGAGCCGGTCCAGGATCTTGTGCGCGGCAGGCGTGTGCGCCTCGCCGGAGCCGAAGAACTCCTCGGCCTCGTTCACGGACATCGCGAGGACCTCGCTGATGTCGCGGCCGCCGAGCCGGAACTCCAGCACCTCCGCCTGGAACCGCTTCCCCTCGCAGTCCTCACAGGGGGTGGCCACGCCCGCCATCATCGCCAGGTCGGTGTAGATGACCCCGGCGCCGTTGCACGTGGGGCAGGCGCCCTCGGAGTTGGCGCTGAACAGCGCCGGCTTCACGCCGTTGGCCTTGGCGAACGCCTTGCGGATCGGTTCGAGCAGTCCGGTGTAGGTCGCCGGGTTGCTGCGCCTGGAGCCGCGGATCGGCGTCTGGTCGACCGACACCACCTGCTCGCGCGCCGGAATCGATCCGTGGACGAGGGAGCTCTTGCCGGAGCCGGCGACCCCCGTGATGACGACCAGTGCCCCGAGCGGGATGTCGACGTCGACGTCCCGCAGGTTGTTCGCCGTCGCGCCGCGGATCTCCAGGGTGCCGGCGGGCTCGCGCACCGTCTCCTTGAGGGTGGCCCGGTCGTCGAGATGGCGGCCGGTGATCGTGTCGCCGGCCCGCAGGCCCTCGACGGTGCCCTCGAAGCAGACGGTGCCGCCCGCCGTCCCGGCGCCGGGGCCGAGGTCGACCACGTGGTCGGCGATCGCGATCGCCTCGGGCTTGTGCTCCACCACGAGGACCGTGTTGCCCTTGTCGCGCAGCCGCAGCAACAGGTCGTTCATCCGCTGGATGTCATGGGGGTGCAGGCCGATGGTGGGCTCGTCGAAGACGTAGGTGACGTCGGTGAGCGCGGAACCGAGGTGGCGGATCATCTTGACGCGCTGCGCCTCGCCGCCCGACAGCGTGCCCGCGGGCCGGTCGAGGGCGAGGTAGCCCAGGCCGATCTCGACGAAGGAGTCGAGCGTCCGCTGCAGCGCGGCGAGCAGCGGTGCGACCGACGGCTCCTTGAGACCCCGGACCCATTCGGCGAGGTCCCTGATCTCCATCGCGCACGCGTCGGCGATGCTGATCCGCTTGATCTTCGACGACCGGGCCCCCTCGCTGAGCCGGGTGCCGTCGCACTCGGGACAGGTGGTGAAGGTGACCGCCCGCTCCACGAACGCCCGGATGTGCGGCTGCATCGCCTCCTTGTCCTTGGACAGGAAGGACTTCTGGATCTTGGGGATCAGCCCCTCGTAGGTGAGGTTGACTCCGTTGACCTTCACCTTGGTCGGCTCGCGGTAGAGGAAGTCCTGCATCTCCTTCTTCGTGTACCGGCGGATCGGCTTGTCCGGGTCGAGGAATCCCGACTCGGCGTAGATCCCCACGGTCCACACGTTGTCCGACTTCCAGCCGGGGATGGTGAACGCACCCTCGGCGATGGACTTGGAGTCGTCGTAGAGCTGGGTGAGGTCGATGTCCGAGACCTTGCCTCGGCCCTCGCAGTGCGTGCACATGCCGCCGGTGCGGTTGTAGGTCGCCTTCACCGTCTTGGTCCTGGCGGCGCCGCGTTCGACGGTGATCCCGCCGCTCGCCCGGACCGTGGCCGTGTTGAAGGAGTACGCGCTGGGCGGGCCGATGTGGGGCTTCCCGAGCCTGCTGAAGAGGATGCGCAGCATCGCGTTGGCATCGGTGGCGGTGCCGACGGTGGAGCGGGGATCGGCGCCCATCCGCTGCTGGTCGACGGTGATCACGGTCGTCAGACCGTCGAGGACGTCGACCTCGGGGCGGGCGAGCGCCGGCATGAAGCCCTGGACGAAGCTGCTGTACGTCTCGTTGATCAGCCGCTGGGACTCCGCGGCGATCGTGTTGAACACGAGCGAGCTCTTGCCCGAGCCGGAGACCCCGGTGAACACCGTCAGCCGGCGCTTCGGGATCTCGATGCTGACGTCCTTGAGGTTGTTCTCGCGCGCGCCGTGCACGCGGATCACGTCGTGGCTGTCGGCACCGTGCGGCACGGAGGACCGCGCCCCCGTCCCCGTCCCCGTGGCCTTGCTCATCGTGTCTCCGTCGTTCGGGCGGGGACCGCGTGCGCGTTCCCCGTCGGTTTCGCTGGTCCGGACTCTGCTGCTCGTGGTCTTTACCGCTTCGGCTGGTTGAAGCGGAGCATGTTGCCGGCCGGGTCGCGGAAGGCGCAGTCGCGGACGCCGTACGGCTGGTCGATCGGCTCCTGCAACACCTCCCCGCCGGCTGCCTGGATGCGCTCGAAGGTCGCGTCGACGTCGTCGGTGGAGAAGATCACCCCGCGCAGCATGCCCTTGGCCAGCAGTTCCGCCATCTGCTGCTTGTCCGTCGGGGAGGCGTTGGGGTTGGCGAGCGGAGGTTCGAGGACGATCTCCACGTCGGGCTGCTCGGGTGCGCCGACGGTCACCCAGCGCATCCCCTCGAACCCGACGTCGTTGCGCACCTCCATGCCGAGGACGTCGCGGTAGAACGCGAGCGCCTTGTCGTGGTCGTCGACTGCGATGAAGCACTGTGAGAGCTTGATGGTCATGCCTCCGACGCTACGAGGCGGCGCCCGATTCCGCTTCTCCGTTTCTGATCGGTCGCGTATGAATCTTCGCGATGCACGCCGGGATCGCCGCACCGGCCTCGTGCCGGCGTGCCCGGTACGCGCTCGGGCTCTCGCCGACGAGCTCGGTGAAGCGCGAGCTGAACGACCCGAGCGAGGTGCATCCGACCTCGAAGCAGACCTCCGTGACGCTGAGGTCGCCACGCCGGAGCAGCGCCTTCGCCCGCTCGACGCGGCGGGTCATGAGGTAGCTGTACGGGGTCTCCCCGAAGGCGGCGCGGAAGCTGCGGGAGAAGTGCCCGGGCGACATGAGGGCGACGTTGGCCAGCGCCGGAACGTCCAGCGGCTGCGCGTAGTCGCGGTCCATCGTGTCCCGCGCGCGACGCAGGCGTACCAGGTCCTCCAGGGTCATGGACCCAGCATCGCACGGGCGGTTCCGGGGCGTCGGCCACCTGTGCGAACTCGGTCCATGGAGCTGCGCTTCAGCCCGTCCTGCCGGGCCGCCTGGGGCCGGTTCAAGATCAGCGCACCCTCCGGCTCCCGTAGAGAGGAGCGTCTCCACGGTACGGAGCCGGCCCGCCGCCGGTTCCGGACCACACCCTTGCACTGTCCGGTACCGGCCAACCGTCCTGTTCGGCCTGGGCAAGGTCGGCCCGCGGTGCTGAAGTGGGTGTCACCGGCCGGCCGCGTCGCGGATCGCCGCGAGCGGCCCCGGACACCATGACACCGATGCGAACAAGGGGAAGAGCCTCATGCGCAGCCGAGTCCGCAGCACCGTCGCCACCAGCCTCGTCGGCACCACCGCCGCCCTCGTCGCCCTGCTCGTGCCCGGCACCGCCCACGCCGCCCCGGCCAAACTCAGCCACGCGTCGGCCGTGAGCAAGCTGAACGCGACCGGCGGAATAGGCCTGTCCTCGAGCGGCGGCTGCAGCAACCGGAACAACAGCACCTGCACGTCCCTGGAGCAGGTCAACGCCGCCAGCATCAGCGACGTCATCACCCTGCGCAAGGCGAGCGGATGCACCCTCACCATCACCGGCGGCACCGAGGTGGGGCACGCCCCCGGCACCTACAGCCACTGGAACGGCTACAAGATCGACTTCAGCCCTTCCAGCTGTGTCGGCAACTACGTCACCGGCAGCTTCACGCGGATCGCCGACCGCGGCGACGGCGCGGCCCGCTACCGGTCCGCCGCGGGCAACGTCTACGCGCGGGAGAGCAACCACTGGGACGTCACCTTCTGCGGGGGCAGTTCGGCCTGCACCTCGGCGGCCAGCTCCTGAGCGACGCACGAGGGACCGGTCAGGGCGGAACCGAAGCGCCCGCCGGTCCCGCTGCGCCGCACGACCGGCGGCGAGACGACCCCGTGGCGGCGCCGGTCACGCCAAGGGCGGCGCCCGAAGGCCTCAGCCCGCGCCGCGCCCTTCCGCCAGCACCTCCCGGATCACGTGACGGGCGTTGTGCGCCATCGCCCGGTTGGTCCTGCGGTAGTACGGCAGCGCGATCAGCGCCTGCGAGAGCGTCCGGCCCCGGCCCCGTCTCCAGGTCGCGTCGTCCACGCCGAGCGCCTCGCGGAAGACCTCCCGCGCATCGGCCGGCAGCAGGTTCCACGCCGGGAACAGATCGCACGCCGGGTCTCCCACCCCCGTGCACCCGAAGTCGATCACCGAGGTCAGCCTGCCTACGCGCGCGGCGGTTTCGACCTCATCGCCACCCCCTTCACCGCGCTGCCGCTGCTCGGCGCCGATCCGGCGCTCGCCGCCGATCCCCGGGTGACGGACCTGATGCCGCCCTGGGACGTGGAGGCCGTCCGGGCCGCGGCCGCGACCCCGCCGAGCACGGAGCAGAGAGCCGTCCTGGAGCGGGAGGTGGGCGTCTACCGGCGTGTCGTCGAGGGGGTGCGGCCGCCTCGCGCTGGGCACCGACGCGCCGCTCACCCCCGTCGGGCTCCACCTGCACCTCGCCCTGCGCGCCCTGCACCGGTACGGGATGTCGCCGGCGGAGGCCCTGACCACCGTGACCAGGACCCCGGCCCGGGTCTTCGGCGTCGCGGACCGGCTCGGCACGGTCGAACCGGGCAGGATCGCCGACCTCACCCTCGTCGACGGCGATCCCCTCACCGACTTCGCGGACCTGATCCGCGTACGGGCCACCATCCAGGGCGGTGTCCTGCGTGAACGGCCCGCCCTGGAGCACGCCTTCACCCGTTCCGGCGCGACGCCGGACCCGGCCCCCGGGGACTGGCGCGCCGTGCTGCACCAGATGCTCCGGGACGGCTGCTGCATCGCCCCCGAGGACGCCCGCTGAGGCCGGCGGGCGCAATGCGCCGTCGGCTTCGCGGTCAGGGCTGGTCGAACCAGGCGAAGGCGGTGATCCGCCAGCCCTCCGGGGTCCGCACGAACTGGATGGTCTTGGTCCCGCCGCCCTCGAACGGTTCGCCGTCCAGGATCCCGGACTTGCGGTACTCGCCGAACCGCGACGCGATGTCGCCCGCGATCTCGGTCCGTTCCGAGGTCTCCCACTCGGAGAACTCGACGAGCCGGCCGCCGGACAGCAACAGCCGGCGCGGCTCGATGAACTCGTCCACGGTGTAGGACGTGAGGTCCGGGCCGGTACTCACGATCACTCCGCCCGGCAGCATCAGCCGCCGGATCCGTCCCACGTCGGCGGCCTTGCCACCGCGGTTGTCGAAGGCGCCGAAGAACTCGGCGGTCACCACGTCTATCTCGGCCTTGGACATGGACATGGACATGGACATGGCGCGACAGTAACACCCGTGCGGGCGGCGGACATCCCTCCGCTTTCAGGGCAGCCGGCTCTGCGCCTCGCGGGTGCGGCGCCGGACGATCGCCTTGGCGTACAGCAGGTGGCCGATGGCCCCGGCGGCGAGCAGCAGGACGACCAGCCAGGGCGCGAGGTGGTCGGTGCCCAGGACGACGAGCAGCGGAACGGCGACTCCGGGCAGGGCCCAGGTCACGACGTCCCGCGGAGCGCGGCCGAAGCGGAGCGCGATGGCGGCGTGGGCCAGGTGGTAGACGGCGAGCCCGCCGGCCAGGGCCCCGACCGCGCCGAGCGGCAGGTGCGCGTGGCCGGCCTCCTCGACGGCGGTGGCCAGCCCGGCGGCCATGACAGCTCCAGCCAGCCGGCGTGCCGGTCCTCCCGGGCCGGCGGTGCGGGGGTCGCCGGCGGTGGGGGCGGTGCGGCCTGCGCGTTCACCGCGGACCTGGCGGGTCGCTGCGTCCAGTGCGCGGGCCCGCGGGCCCGCGGTCGGTGACCCTCATGACTCGCCTCTCGTCCACGGGCCGTCCGTCCGCTCAGGCTGCCAGCGCACTGGTGATCACCAGGGGCGGCCTCTCCCGTTCCGCCGGCCACGCCCGGCCGGCCGCGAGGTCCGGGTCGGCGACGGTGAGCGCCTCGTCCACGGTGGGCCGGTGCTGGACGACGTCCCGGAAGCCGGCGCGCTCCAGCAGGCCCTGGTAGTAGCCGACGGGCCACGCGTGGTTGCGCATCTCCTGCCAGGATCCGTCCGTGCGCCGCAGCCGTACCGTCAGCTCGTCACCCGGCCCGTAGACCTCGCCCGGTTCGCCGATCCGCAGCGAGGCGTACTCCGTGCCGTTGCAGGCGGGGTCGGTGGTCAGCAGCACGAAGGGGGCGTCCGGCCGCAGCAGGCGGCGGATCTCGGTGAACACGTCGAGCACCTCGTCCTCGGTCGGCAGCGACGCGAGCACGTGGTTGCACATGACCGCGTCCGCACAGCCGTCCGCGAGGCCGGCCACCCGGCCGTCCTCCACGAGGTGGTACTCCGAAACCGCGGTCGCCGAGGCGCGGGCGAGCGCCAGCATCTCCGGGGAGGTGTCCACCCCGATGACCCGCGCCCCCAGCTGCCGGGCCGCGCGGTCGGCCACCTTGCCCGGCCCGCATCCGTAGTCCACCAGGACCGCGCCGGGGCCGATCCGGCGGGACAGGGCCCGGAAGACGAACGGGTACCCGAGCAGCCAGTCCGTGGCCGGCTCCACCGCCGCGAATGCCCGCGCGCCGTCACGTCCGGACCAGGCGGCGCCCTCTGCGGCGCCGCTCTGCCCGGGTCCCTCCGACCAGTCGCTCACAGCCCCACTATCGACCCATCGCCACCGCGCGGCAGTGTTACGACACGACGTCCCGGCTCACCGCCTTCCCGCCTCCGGCTTCCCCGGTTTCCCCGGCTTCCCGCCGAAGCGCGTTCGGGCCGGGACGCGCCGTGGCAGCATCCTCCCCATGAGCCGAGACGACAGCGACGAGGCGTACGTGGTCGACCTGTGCAACCGGGTCCTGGGCGCGACGGCCCTCACCCAGCACAGGTTCGACTGGCTGCTCGGCGATCCCGGGGCGGGCGGTCGGCGGGCCAGGCTGCCGGTCGACGCGTACTGGCCCGGCCACCGGCTGGTGCTGGAGTACCGGGAGCGCCAGCACGACGAGCCGACCCCGTTCTTCGACAAGCCCCACAGGATGACGGTCAGCGGAGTCCACCGCGGCGAGCAGCGCGCCCGCTACGACGGCTACCGCGACGCGCAGATCCCGGCCCACGGCCTGCGGCTCGTGGTCGTCCGCCCGGCCGACCTCGCCGCCGACGGCCGGGGCCGCCTGCGCCGGACCCCGGAGACCGACCTGGAGATCCTCCGCGGCCTGCTCACGGAGGCGGCGGCGGGCCGCTAGAGGCTGATCCAGTAGCGCCGCTTGGGGCCGATGAGGGTGTCGCGGACGTCTTCCAGCACACCGCCGTTGGCCTCGATCGTGCGGATCGACGCCTCGTTGCCGGGGTCGCACGTCAGCAGTACCCGGTCCATCCCCAGCAGGCGGGCCTCGTGCCGGACGGCCGCGAGGGCCCAGGTGGCCAGTCCTCGGCGGCGGGCCGAGGGGCGGACGCTGTAGCCGATGTGGCCGCCCGCGTCGAGCAGGAAGCCGTTCAGGTAGTGGCGCAGGTCTATGGCGCCGAGATAGGTGTCGCCCTCGGCGATCCACCAGTACGTGGCGTGCACACGGCCGTGCTCGACCGGCAGCGTGCGGTCCGCGTACCGGTGCAGCCGGTCCACCCAGGCCGCGAAGCCCTCCGGGCTGTCCACCTCGTCGTCGGAGCCGAGCCCGGCGCCGTCCGTGTGGGCGTCGGGGCCCGCTTCCAGCTGAGCGGCGAGCCAGGAGCTGTGCAGGCGCGGGGTGGGGGTGATGAGCTCTGGCATACCTCGGACCATAACAGTCGGATCATCCGACCCGGTCCGGTGCTGCCGGGGGCGAACCTCAGCTGGACGGGGATGCGGGCGGCTTGGATGCCGGCGGCTTATGGCCGGGGTACACGTGGTCCGGCGTCACGATGCTGGTGATCGCCTCGCCGAAGAGGGTGCTGGGCTCCTGGCCGTCGTGCAGGATGTCGGTGTTGAGGATGACGACCAGGGTCGCCTGCTCCTGCGGCAGGTAGACGCCCAGGCTCTCGTAGCCGGGGAGCGAGCCGTTGTGACCGATCCAGCCCTGGACGTTGAAGAGGCCCAGCCCGTAGCCGGCGCCGGGAATGCCGACCGAGGTGGTCTTCAGGCGCTGGGCCTGTGTCGCGGGCGTCAGCAGCGTGCCCGTGGCGAGGGTCCGTGCCCAGCTGCGCAGGTTCTGGAGGTCGGAGATCATCGCGCCCGCGGCCCAGGCCCAGGACGGGTCCCAGTCGGTCGAGACCTCGACCTTGCCGGAGGCCGTCTGGTTCGTGTAGCCCTGCGCGTGCGGTGCGGGGAACTCCGCGCCGGTCGGGAAGAACGTGCGGCGCAGTCCGGCCGGCTCCACGACGTCCCGGTCGATGACGTCCTCGAGCGGCCTGCCGGTGACCTTCTCGATCAGCAGACCGAGCAGGATCAGGTTGGTGTTGGAGTACTGGAACTGTGCGTTCGGCTCGAACTGGACCGGGTGCTTGAAGGAGTAGTCCAGCAACTGCTGTGGCGAGAAGCGGCGATCGGGGTCGGTGGTGAACGCCTTGTCGAAGTCCGCGTCCTCGCTGTAGTTGAAGAGCCCGCTGCGCATGCCGGCCAGCTCGCGCAGGGTGATGCGGTCCCCGTTCGGTACGCCGTCGATGTAGTCGCCGATCGGGTCGTCCAGGCCGACCTTGCCCTGGTCGACCAGCTGGAGGAGGGCGGTGACCGTGAACGTCTTGGTCTGGCTGCCGATGCGGGTGTTGAAGTCGGTCCGCATGGGTGCGCCGGTCGCCTTGTCCGCCACGCCGAAGGCCTTCACGTAACTGCCCTTGCCGGGTGCCCACAGCCCCACGATCACGCCCGGCACCCGGGCCTCGTCCATGACCTTGCGCACGGCGGCGTCGAGTTGGGCCGCGACGGCGGGGGTGAGCTCCGGGAAGCCGCCCTCGGCGTCCGGGGTGGGGGCGGCGGGGACGGACCGGATCGGAGCGGGCGTGCCGTACGCGGAGCCCGCGACGGCCGGGGCGACGAGCAGGCCCGCTGCGGCGGCGGCCACGCAGGCCCGGCGGAACCGTATGTGCGTCGGAGTCACCACAGGCCTCCTGCCGTACGGGGGTCAGGGCACAGCAATCACGATCAGCCTAGGCTCGTGGCGGCCGTGCCGCGAGGCGAGCGGTCCGCTACTGCAGGGGCCTCGCGCGGGCGATGACCAGGGCGACGTCGTCGTGGTCGTCCGGCCGGCGCAGGGAGTCCAGGAGCCGGTCACAGGTCTCCTCCAGCGGGCGGCCGGTGTCGGCGAGCAGGGCCAGGAGGAGGTCGAGGCGTTCGTCGATGGGCTGGTCGCGGGTCTCGACCAGGCCGTCGGTGTAGAGGACGAGTTGGTCGCCGGGCTCCATGGCCACGGTGGTGGCCTCGAAGGGGATGCCGCCCACGCCCAGGGGTGCGCCGGTGGGCAGGTCGAGGAGTTCCGGGGTGCGGCCGGCGCGGATGAGGACGGGCGGCAGGTGTCCGGCGACGGCCACGCGGCACTGGGCCCGGTGCGGGTCGTAGACGACGTAGACGCAGGTGGCGATGGTCTCTTCGAGGGCGGCGGTGGTGCGGTCGAGCTGTTGGAGCACCTGGGGCGGGTCGAGGGCGAGTTCGGCGAGGGTGCGGGTCGCGGTGCGCAGTTGTCCCATGCTGGCGGCGGCGTTGATGCCGCTGCCCATGACGTCGCCGATCACGAGGACGGTGGTGTCGTCCGCGCCGGCGATGGCGTCGAACCAGTCGCCGCCGATCTCGCTGCTGGCGGCGGCGGGCCGGTACCGGGAGGCGACTTCCAGGCCGGGTGTGGGCGGTGGGTGGTGCGGGAGGAGGTGGTGCTGGAGGGCGAGCGCGGTGTGGTGTGCGTTGCGGTACCAGCGGGCGTTGTCGATGCACACGGCGGCGCGGGCCGCCAGTTCGCCGGCCAGCACGATGTCGTCGTCGTTGAAGGGCAGCGGGTTGCGGGTGCGCTTGAGGTCGAGGGCGCCGAGGACCTCACCGCGGGCGATGAGCGGCACGGCCAGGTACGAGCGCAGGCCGGCGCGGGTCAGGAGGGTGGCGGCGGTGCTGTCGCGGGCGATGCGCGAGATGTCCTGGGCGTGCACGTGGGCCACCAGCACCGGGTGGCCGGTCGTCACGGACTGGGTGACCAGCCGGTCCGCGGCGTACGCGGCGATGTCGCCCGGCGGGTCCGCGGCGCGGACGGCCTCGCTGGGGAAGGCGGACGCGACGGCCAGGGCACGGAACACGGCGGACTCGTGGGCGGACGACCGCAGGGTCGGCCGGCCTTCGAGGACGGAGTCGAGGATGTCGACGGCGGCGATGTCGGCGAGCTCGGGCACGACGACGTCGGCGAGCTCGCGGGCGGTCTGGTCCAGGTCGAGGGTGGTGCCGATGCGGACGGTGGCGTCCGCGATCAGGGCGAGGCGCCGGCGGCTGCGGGCGATCTCCAGGGCCGCCTGGTGACTCTGGGTGACGTCCACCACGGAAGTGGCCAGGCCGAGGACCCGTCCGGTGGCGTCCTCCAGCCTGTAGTACGACACCGACCAGGCGTGTTCGGTGCGCTCCCCGCCGTGGGTCCGGCCGGCCGTGAACTGTTCGAGCAGCGGGGTACCGGTCGCCAGGACCTGGCGCATGGCCGACTCGGCGGCCTCCGCGTCGTCGAGGAAGGACAGGGCTTCGCGGACGCCCCGGCCGATGTGCTGGGCGGCGGGCAGCCCGTTGATCCGCTCCAGGGTCGGGTTGACCAGGACATAGCGCAGCTCCGTGTCCAGGACCGCGAGCCCGATCGGGGACTGGGCCACCAGGCGCGCGGAGAGGGCGAGGTCCCGCTCCAGCTGCCGCAGCCGTGTACGGTCCGTCGCGATGCCGAGGGCGTACGGCTCGCCGTGCTCGTCGAGCAGCCGCATGTTGCGGAATTCCACCAGACGCGTGCCGCCGTCCTTGTGGTGCACCGGGAAGGCACCTGCCCAGTCCCCCGCGCCGCCCATGACGCGTGCGAAGAGCTCGGTGACCAGACCGACGTGCTCCTTGGAGGCCAGCAGCTGGGCGGCAGGGCGGCCGAGCGCCTCCTCGGCCGACCAGCCGAACAGCTGCTCGGCCTGGGGGCTCCACAGGGCGACCCGTCCTTCGGCGTCGAGGACGACCGCCGCGACGTTCAGGACGTCGAGCAGCCCGCTGGGCGGGGCGACCCCGACCTCGGCCCGCCCGGTCCCACCGGCCCCCAACCCGTCGATCGAACCCATCGGGGACGCTCCCTTCCGGCCCTCGGCCCGCCGCCCACCCGCCCAGCGGCGGCCCGGGGCGCACGGCTACCTCTCATCGTGCCCCGGAACCCTCCCGGCAGCGTCCGGAGCGCCGCCCTTCCGGGTGGCGGTCAGCTGACCGGATCGGTTCACTCAGCGGGCGCATCTGCGATTCACCGCGGTCCGGGCGCCGGCGCCCGGACCGCGTAGGCTCGGCGGATGGCGAAATACTTCGACGTGCACCCCGAGAATCCTCAGCGTCGCACGATCGGCAACGTGGCCGACATCATCCGCTCCGGCGCGCTCATCGCGTACCCGACAGACTCCTGCTTCGCGCTGGGATGCCAGCTCGGCAACCGTGACGGCATCAGCCGGATCCGGTCGATCCGGAACCTCGACGACCGTCACCACTTCACCCTGGTGTGCCAGAACTTCGCGCAGATGGGCCGGTTCGTCCAGATCGACAACGACGTGTTCCGCGCGATCAAGGCGGCGACACCCGGCAGTTACACCTTCATCCTCCCCGCGACGTCGGAGGTGCCGCGCCAGCTGCTGCACCCGAAGAAGAAGACGGTCGGAGTCCGGATTCCCGACCACGTCGTCACGCAGGCCCTGCTCGACGAGCTCGGTGAGCCGCTGCTCTCCAGCACCCTGCTGCTGCCCGACGAGGACGAGCCGATGACGCAGGGCTGGGAGATCAAGGAGCGGCTCGACCACGAGGTGGACGCCGTGCTGGACTCGGGCGACTGCGGCACCGAGCCGACCACGGTCATCGACTTCTCCGGCGGCGAGGCCGAGATCGTGCGGCGGGGCGCCGGCGACACGGCACGGTTCGAGTAGCCGCGCCGGGGCCGGGCGCTCACGAGGAGGGGCGCACGTCCGCGTGGAGGCCGAGGTACCGGTACCTGCCGGATTCGGCCTGGTAGAGGTGGGCGGTACGGCCCCGGGTCAGCACGTGTGTGTTGGCGTCGAAGGCCAGCTGCTTGGCCAGGCCCTCGTGGGCCGTCCGGAAGACCCGGCGGGTCACGCCCGCACGGTCCCGCCCCTCCTCGCCCAGGCCGGTCAGGGCCGCGGCCAGCAGGCCCACGGCGTCGTACGCCTCGGTGGCCCATCGGGCGGGCGGCTGCCCGTACGCGGCGCGGTGGGCGGCGACGAACTCGGCGGCTGCGGGCACGGCCTGGGGGTCGGTGAAGAAGGTGCCGAACAGCCAGCCCTCGGCCGCCGGACCGGCGTCCGCGAGGAAGGCGGGCTCCATGATGTGCTGGAGGCCCATCCGCGGGCCTTGGAATCCGGCGTCGGCCAAGGCACGGGCCATCCCGGCCGCGCGCTGCGGTGAGGTCCCGGCGAAGACGACGGCCTCGGCCCTCGCCTCGGTCAGCGCGCGTGCGGCGCCCGCGAAGTCGGAGCTGCCCACCGGAATCCGGTGGACGCTGACGGTGCCACCCGAGGGCGGGGACTGCTGCAGGGTACGCACGAGCGGCCACGTGGGTTCCCCGCCTTCGGCGTCCTCCACCAGGCCCGTGCGGCGGACGGGCCGTACGCGGCTGAGGTAGTCGATCACCGGGAGGGCGAACTGGTCGCCGGCCGGGCGGGTGGCGCACACGGTGCGCCATGCCGGCTGGGACAGGGCGGTCTCGGGGCTGTCGACCGACACCAGCAGCAGGGCCAGATCGGCCGTGCCGCACGCGGTGGCCAACTCGGGCACGGCCGCGTCCCAGGTGGGGCCGGTGAGTGCGACCACCGCGGGGTCGGCGGCCAGCTCCTTGACCACTTGCGCGGCGCGCGTTGCGTCCCCGCCGTCGTCGGCGACGCGCAGGACCAGCCGGAACGCGGCGTCCTTGCGGCTGTTGTGCCGCTCCACGGCCAGTTTCATGCCGCGCTCGTGGGCCTGGCCGGTCTCCTTCCCGGGTCCGGTCAGGTCGGCCTGGAGGGCAAAGGTGAGGGTGGCGAGTTCGCGGGCGGGCGTCGTGGTCGTGCCACGGGCCCGCCGGCGGGTGGCGAACCAGGCGGTGGGCGCGCCGACGGCGGCCAGGCCCGCGCCGGCCGCGAGCAGCCGCCTGCGCGTGAGGCCCCTTGCCGGCGTCTGCGGCGCGTCGATGCGGGTCGGCTCCGGGGCGGGCAGGTCCAGGGCCCTGGTGGACCGTTCGGCTATGAGGCGGGACAGCGCGGGCGGCAGCCAGTCCTCGGCGTGCGCCCCGGAAGGGTCGTCGCCGGAGCGGTCGTCGCCGAGTACGGCGCTCAGCTGGGCCGGGGTCGGCCGGGCGGCCGGGTCCTTCGCCAGGCAGGCCAGTACCGGTTCGAGCAACTCCGCGGGAAGACCGGTGAGTTCGGGCTCGTCGTGGACCGTACGGTAGACCACGGCGGCCGCGTGCCCGCCGCCGAACGGCCCGTGCCCGGTCGCCGCGTACGCCAGGACGCAGCCGAGGGAGAACACATCGCTCGGGGCGCCCGCCGCGGCGCCGTCCGTCCGGGCCTGTTCCGGCGCCAGGTAGCCGGGCGTGCCGATGACGGCGTCCACGGCCGTCAGCGTGGCGGCCCCCTCGGCGCGTGCGATACCGAAGTCGATCAGCCGGGGCCCGTCCGGGGCGAGGAGGATGTTGCCCGGTTTGACGTCCCGGTGGACCAGCCCGGCGGCGTGCACCTGCGCGAGCGCCTCGGCGAGCCGCGCGCCCAGGGTCCTTACGGCCCGGACGGGCAGCGGACCGTACCCTCCCACCGCCTCGGACAGGGCGGGTCCGGGGACGAACGGGGTGGCGAGCCACGGCTCGCGGGCCTCCGCGTCGGCGGCGACCACCGGGACCACCCAGCGCCCGGTCAGCTGCCCGGCGGCCTCCACCTCGCGACGGAAGCGGAGGCGGAAGTCCGGGTTGGAGGCGTGGTCGGCGCGGATGACCTTGACCGCCACCAAGGTGCCCGCGGCGGAGCGGGCGAGGTACACCGTGCCCATGCCGCCCGAACCGAGGCGCCCCAGCAGCCGGTTGCCGCCGATCGCGGCCGGATCGGCCGGGGTGAGGGGGCGCATCCGCCGCTATCCCGCCGGGGACGCGGTGGGCGCGGGCTCCATGGCCGGGCCCACGTAGCGGATGCTGCCGCCCTCCACCTTGTGCAGGAAGTAGATGTTGCCCTTGACCTGACGGCGCTCGTCGAAGGCGAACTCCTTGGTCAGGCCGCGGAAGGTGCCCTGGGTGAGCGCGGTCAGCAGGTCGGCGCGGTTCGGGCGGCTGCCGCCCGCCGCGGCGGCGACGAGCCCATCGATGACCAGGCGGGTCGCGTCGAAGGCCTCCGCGGTCCAGATCGCGGGCGCCGACCGGTACGCCGCCTGGTGCGCGCGGGCCACCTCCGCGACCTCGGGGGCTTCGGGGCCGGTGTACGGCGTGCAGAACTGCCAGCCTTCGGCTGCCGGCCCTGCGGCCGCGAGGAACTCCGGGCCGGCGATGGTGTAGTCGGCGGCGCGGGGCCCCTTGAAGCCGGCGGCCGCCAGCAGTGCGGCCGCCTTGGCCCCACCGGCCGGGGTGCCCGTGTAGAAGAAGCCGTCGACGCCGTGGGCGAGCATGTCGGTGACCACCGGGGCCAGGTCCTGGGTGCCGCGCGGGACGACGCGCACGTAGAAGGTGGCCTCGGGAGCGAAGGAGGCGATGGTGCGGCCCACCAGCAGGGCCGCCTGCCAGGTGTCCGTGTCGCCGTCGCGGTCGCTGAGGATGCCCATCTTCCGGACGCCCTGCTTTCCGGCCAGTTGAAGGTTGACCGCGGCGGCCTGGGCCGAGGAGATCGGGCAGCTCTGGAAGAAGCTGCGCCGGTCGGTGACGCTGAAGGTGGTCGCCAGGGCGGACACGGTCACCAGGGGTACGGAGCTCTCGCCGTAGAGTTCGAGGCACGGGATCACGGAGTCGTTGCCGGTGGGGCCGATCACCGCGAACAGGTCGCGGTTGGCGATGAGTCCGGTGGCGGCGGCCGCCGAGCGGTCGGCCCTTCCGGCGTCGTCGGCAGTGGCGACGGTGAGCGTGAACGGCTTGTCCTTGCGGGAGTTGAACGCGTCGACGGCCAGCCGCACTCCGCGTTCCTGGGCCTGTCCGGCGGCCTTCTGCGGGCCGGAGAGGTCGGCGTGCAGACCGATCACCCATGGCCGGGGGGCATCCGCGTCCGCGGTCCCGGGCTCGTCCCGCTCGCGCAGCGCCAGCCAGGCGGCCAGGCCGCCGCCGGCCGCGAGCACGGCGCCGCCGGAGGCGAGGGCGAGGAAACGCCTGCGGGAGGGTGCGGCCGTGCCGGGCGCGGGAGCGGCGTCCGGGTCGGCCACGGTCTCGTCGATGCCGGGCAGCGCGAGCAGCGCGGCGGCGCGCTCGGCGATGGTCGCGACGACCGGGTCGGGCAGCCAGTCGGTGCCCTCACCCGGGGTGTCCTCGGTCAGCCCCGCCTCCACCTCGTCCGCGGTGGGGCGGATGTCGGGGTGCTTGGCGACGCAGGTCCGCAGGAGCGCGGTGAGTTCGGGGTCGGCGAGGACCTCCGGGCCGAACTCGGGCTCGTCGTGGACGGTCCGGTAGAGCACCGCGTCCACGGTTCCGGTGCCGAAGGGCAGGCGGCCGGTGGCGGCGTAGGCGAGGAGGCAGCCGAGCGAGAAGACGTCGCCGGCCGGTTCGGCGGGGCGGCCCTCGGCCTGCTCGGGCGGGAGGAAGCCGGGAGTGCCGAGGACCGCGTCGGCGGAGGTCAGGGCGGTGTGCTCGCCGCCGCGCGCGATGCCGAAGTCGATGAGCCGGGGCCGGTCCATGCCGAGCAGTACGTTGCCGGGTTTGACGTCCCGGTGTACGAGGCCCTGTGCGTGCATCCCCCCGAGTGCCTTGGCCAAGGCCTTGCCGAGGATCCGTACGGCGCGCAGCGGGAGCGGGCCGTGGGCCGCGACGGCCTCGGCCAGGGAGGGGCCGGCGACGAAGGCGGTGGCCAGCCACGGTTCGGGCGCGTCCGGGTCGGCGCCGGTGATCCGGACGGCCCACGGGCTGTCGACCTCCGCGGCGATCTCGGCCTCGCGGCGGAAGCGGGCCCGGAAGTCCGCCTCGTCGGCGTACTCTGCGCGGATCACCTTGACCGCGGCGAGCGCCCCGTCGTCGGTGCGGCCGAGGTAGACCACGCCCATGCCGCCGGCGCCGAGCCGGCCGAGGAGGCGGTACCCGGCGATCCGGGAGGGGTCCGAGGGATGGAGCCGCTCCATCAGCCCGCCGCCTTTCCGAGCTCCTGCTTGGCCTGAATCATCAGCCGGCTGGTGCCCTGGACGACGAACGCGACCATGTCCTCGTCGGTGTAGCCCGCCGCGCTCTTGCCGGAGACGGCCACGGTGACCGGTCCGAACTGGGCCTGGTGCCATCGGTAGTGGTGGGGCCCGCCGTACTTCGTGCTGACGTACTCGCCGGACTCGCTGAAGGCGTCCTCGGTCCAGCCGTTCATCTGTTCACCGAGGTAGAGGGAGCCGCCCCACAGGTTCTTGAGCTCCTCCCCCTCCCGCAGCTTCTGGGCCGGGCAGCGCAGGACCTCTTCCATGGCGCGGGCGGTCTCCCAGCCGGATTCCTGGCGGTTGTGGTGGATGGTGACCGTGGCGTTGAGCTGCAGGCGGCCACGGCCGCCCTTGGCCGGAATCTGGAAGGAGCGGGTGCTCGTGGCGAGTACGTCGTCCGGCAGGCCCGCGGTCTGCCAGACGCAGTCCTCGTCGAGGACGGGCCAGCGGCCCGGATCGCTCTCGAACGGGGTGCTGCGCACGACTTCGGGGCCGAAGGCCGCCTCGGTGATGACGATCCGGCCGAGCAGGTCGCGGGCCTCGGCGACCGTCTTCGGCTGTTTCGACTCGTCCAGCGGAGGCACGAGGGGGAAGCCGGAACTGCTGGGCGAGGCGGCCGGCGTGCTCGCGCCGGAGCCGCCCGGAGCCGGGCCGCCCGGGGCGGGCGACGACGCGGCCGGGGTGCGGCTCGCCGCGTCACTCGTCGCCGCACCGCCCTTCGCCGTGCCGTCGGCCGTACACCCGACGAGTAGGAACAAGCCCGCTGCCGCGCACCCGTAGGCGTGCAGCGCAGAGCGCCGTCTGCGTGTCTCCGGTCCCCCCACGGCACGGATCGTACCCCGCTACAGCCGCGCGCAACTGAGCTATGGGAAAGCGGTGTTGGGGGGTGATCCGGGCAGCCGGCTCAGCGCCGCGTGCCGAGGGTCCACGCGGACTCGTGGCGGGTGAAGCCGATGTGCGGGTAGTAGCCGACCGCGGCCGGGGCGGAGAGCAGGACCACCTTCGCCTCGGGCGCCGCCTCCTGGGTGACGCGGATGAGGTCGCGGCCAACGCCCTTGCCCTGGTAGGCGACGTCGACGGCCAGGTCGCTGAGGTAGGTCGAGTACGCGCCGTCGGTGATCGAGCGGGCGATGCCGATGAGGCTCCCGTCGTCGGCGCGGGCGAGGACGACGAGGTTGGCGCCGGCCAGCATCCGGGCGAACCGCACCACATCGGCGACCGGACGACGCTCGGCGAGGGTGGAGGCTCGGTAGAGGCCGATGACCTCCTCGACGTCCAGGTCTGCACCGACGACACGTTCACAGGTCCACATACCGCCACAACTCCCCGCATGTAATAGTCACTGGCCAGCATTGATTATTACATGCGGGGAGAGGTGCAACACAAACCGGTGGACCGGTATGTGGGGCGCGCGAGCTGGGCAGGATGAGGGAGCGTCCGTCAACGGAAGGAGCGCCGTGCTCACTCACGTTCTCGCTTGGCTCCGACGGCTCCCGGAACGATTCACCGGCACCACGGCCCGTGGCACCGGCCCGGCGAGCGGCGGGGCCCCGCTCTTCACCGCGGATTTCGGGTCGGCCTCCCAGTGGGTCGCCGGCCGCTCCTGGGCCTATCCGCGCGGCGGCCCCACCAACCCCGGGGACAACAAGCTCGACCACCTGGTGGAGGACCCGTCCTACAGCCGCACCGGCACCTTCCGGGCCGTCCGCCGCCCGGACGGCAACTGGAACGCGGGCCTGCTGACCACCGAGGGCAGCGACGAGGGGTTCATGGTGCGGGCCGGGGACGTGCTGGAGTCCCGCGTGCGGCTGCCCGTCGAGGCCGGCGCCTGGCCGGCGATCTGGACCTGGCGGGACGGGGGCAACGAGGTCGACGCCTTCGAGTACCACCCGGACAACCCCGACCTGCTGGAGCTCTCCAACCACGTCAAGGGCGGCTCGCGCTACCACCGGGACCCCGCGGTCGGCCCCGGCGGCTGGGTGGACCTGAAGGTCGAGTTCGGGGCGCGCTCGGTCGTGTGGTGGGTCAACGGCACGCGGGTGTTCGCCGACCGGCGCGGAGTGGGGCGCAACTGGAGGGCGTACCTCATCGTCAACCTCTCCGTCTGCGCCGGGCGCTACCACCCGGCGCCCGACGCGGACGTGTCAGAGATGTCGTACGAGGTCGCGTACCTGCGCGTCCACCGGCCTTAGGAAGCGGGGGCGGATGCGGAGGCGGCGCAGCTCTCGTGGCCCCAGCGGCTGCCGTTCTTGGCGATCGTGTCACCGACGGCGTAGGGCTTCCCGCAGGGGCAGCTGCCGGGGAACTTCGCCTTGATGGCCCGGGGTGCGCGGCCCGGCGCGGCTCCTTCGGCCGTCCGCTTCCTCGCCGGGGCCGTCTTCTGACGCGCGGGCGCGGCCGGGGCCGGTACCGGCAGGTCCGGGTTTCCCAGCGCGGTGCCGGCGGCTTCCTGCGTCCGGGCCGCGTCGCTGGCGGCCTGGTCGGCGATCGCGTTCAGGAGGTCGCCGTCCTCGCGGTGCGCCGGGACGTAGACGAACGTCACGTCACGATCGGCCAGCAGCAGGTCGATCTGCTCGACGAGTCCGCGGTTGGCGACCGGCTGGCCGGAGGCGGTCTTCCACCCGTTGCGCTTCCAGCCGGGCAGCCACTGCGTCACCGCCTTCATCGCGTACTGGGAGTCCATCCGCACCTCGACGGACGTCCCGGGGGCGAGCGCCTCGAGCAGCCGCTGGAGGGCGGTCAGCTCGCCGATGTTGTTGGTGGCGCGGCCCAGCGGCCCGGCCTCCCAACGCTCGGGGCGTCCCTGGGAGTCGGCGATGACCCAGCCCCATCCGGCCGGCCCGGGATTACCTTTCGCCGCTCCGTCACAGGCGGCAATGATGCGATCAGACATCCCCCGATCATGCCTCATCCGCCGAGGTGGTGAGCGGTCGGCTCGGGAGCACGTCCCTGGCCGTCAGGCGGGAGCCCGAGGAGCAGAGCCGGTAGACGTCGGCCTGGTCCAGGAGGATGCCGTTCGAGCAGTAGTAGGCGCACACCGTGCCGGGGGGTGCGGGCAGCGCCTTCGCGGCGTCCGGTACGTCCCGGAACTCGCGGTCGGGAGGAGGCGCGCGCGCTCGGTCCGCTCCTGGCCGGGCCGGAGGGCCGCGAAGTCCGCGGGGCGCAGCACGAAGGCGGTCAGCCGGTGGGCCAGGTACGCGGCGGAGCCGAGGAGGAGCAGACCGAGTCCGGCCGGGGCCGCGACGGCAACGGCGAACCGGCGCCGGGTGCTGCGCCGGGCGGCGGCGAGGCGGCGCGCCGACTCCGAACCGGTACCGGTGTCGTCCAGGAGCCCTTCGGCGCTTCCCGGCCGCCGGGGCCCACCTGGTCCGGCAGGGTGGCGAGGACCACGCAGCCGCCCCGGCGGGGCGCGGCGTGCAGCGTTCCGCCGATCAGCCGGACCCGTTCGCTCAGGCCGGTCAGCCCGCGGTGGCCGCAGGCCCGCGCGCCGGCGGGGGGGCGGGTACGGGGACGGGCGACGGGCCCGCCGGCGGAGCCGAGTTGGCCACCCGTACCTCGGTGCGGGCGCCCTGGTGGACGATGCGGATCCGGACCGCGGCGCCGGGGGCGTGACTGATGGCGTTGGTCGGCGACTCCTGCACCATGCGGTACGCCGTGCGGTCCACCAGGGGCGAGAGGGTCCCAGGCGGCCCCGGCCTCCCCCCTCCCGCCGGGGCCCCAGTCGAAGCGCGCCCCACTGCCGTGCTGCGCGAAGCGGTCGTCATGGGTGACGAGCCTTGCATTGCGTCGGGAGGCCGAGGCCGCACCGGCAGGCTCACGGCCACCGGCTCAGGAGCCGGGCCCGGCGGCCGTGAAAGTACTCGCTGCTCGCGGGGCTGCTGCCGCCGGAGCAGCGGCTGGCCGCCAACGCGCTGGTGAGTTCCAGCACCTCGGCCTCGATCGTCATCGGTCCCGCGCTCGCCGGATTCCTGGCGGCGGCGATCAGCCCTGCCTGGCTCATCGGTCTGGACGCGTTGTCGTTCGCCGTGCTCGCCGCCCAGGTGAGCCGGGTGCGGGGCGCGTCCGGCGAGGCGGGGCAGGCCGGCGAGCAGGGGAGCGCGCCCGTCGACGCCGACCGGTCGGCCGCAGGGCTGCACTTGTTGCGCAAGCAGCCCGAACTCCTCGGTGTCCTCGCCCTGACCTGGTTCTTCAACTTCCTGTACGGACCGGCGGAGGTCGCGCTGCCCCTGCACGTCACCGATGACCTGCACGCGGGGGCGGGTCTTCTCGGCCTGTACTGGGCGCTGTTCGGAGCGGGCGCCGTGCTGGGCGGGCTGGCGGCGGGCGCCCTGCGCAGGTTCCCGCTCTGGCCGGTCACCCTGACCATCGTCGCCGGCTGGGGGCTGACTCTGGTGCCCTTCGGCCTCGGCGCGCCCGCGGCCGTCACGCTCGCATGCTTCACGCTCGGCGGAGTGATCTACGGACCGTTCACGGCGCTGTCCTACACCCTGTTCCAGGACCGCACGCCGGCCGCATGGCTGACCACGGTCCTCGCGGCCCGCAGCGCCGCCCTCCTCACCGCCGGGCCGGTGGGCACCGCGCTCGGCGGGCCCCTCATCGCGCTCATGGGGCCGCGTCGGGTGCTGGCGGCTTCGGGGGTCGCGACCGTCGTACTCGCCCTGCTCGGGGCCGTGATGCGGGTCCGGAGCAAGCAGCGGGCGGCGTCGCGGCTCGGGTGAGCCATGAGCCGTGAGCCGGCGCACCCGGGCCGACGCGTCAGGAGCCACAAGGACCCGTCAGCGCTCGTCACGTCCGGTCAGGGCTTGCTCGGCGGGGGTGACGGCGGCTCTGATCTCGTCGGCCAGGGTCCGGGCCGCGGTGTCCGCCGCGCCGGCCACCGGGCGGGTGCGGGTGAGGCAGAAGGCGAGGCCTCGGCCGCGGTCGGCGAAGGCGATGCTGCCGCCGCTGCCGTGGTGCCCGAAGGCCGTGCGTTCGCCGGCCATCGCGGGCAGGCCGAGGAAGTAGCCCAGCCCCTTGGCGTACCTGCCCAGGATCCAGCCGAAGGTCCAGCCGTGGTACCCGCTCGCGGTGCCCGGCTCCCACAGCGGTCCTGTGCCGCGACGATCGCGCACATGGTGTCCCAGTCGCACAGCTCCTCCGGGGTGATGGCGCAGGGGAGCTGCGGTACCCCGATGGAGTGCGTCAGGGCATGGCGTACGGTGGCCGGCTCCTTGCCGTGCGCCCCGAACTCGGGCCAGTAGTGGGCGATGGGAGTGTCTTACGCGATCAGCCCGCGCTCGGCGAGCACGTGCACCAGGGTCGCGGTGAAGCCCTTGCCGGTCGAGGAGCTGTGGATCAGCGTGCCGGATCCGAGCCGGCGGCCACCGGGCCGGTCGGCCCAGCCCGCGTGCGCGTCGACGACCGGCTCGCCGTCGAGGTAGGACGCCACTTGGAGGCCGCTCTCCCGACCGGACTCCACCAGCTCTTCGAGAATCCCGCCGACCCGCGCCTGAACGTCCGCGCCCACCCTGCGATTCACCCGTGCATCATGCACCAGGGCCGTGCAGCGGTCGCCGCACGGCCCTGGTGTCGCATGTCGGATGTTTCGGCACGTCAGTGATCACATGGTGACGACGTCAGCGACGAAACGGTTCTCCGGCAGTCGTGGGACTAGGCGGGGGTGATGTTCTCCGCCTGCGGGCCCTTCTGGCCCTGCGTGATGTCGAACGTCACGGCCTGGCCCTCCTGGAGCTCGCGGTAGCCAGAGGCGTTGATCGCCGAGTAGTGGGCGAAGACGTCCGGGCCGCCACCGTCCTGGGCGATGAAGCCGAAGCCCTTCTCAGAGTTGAACCACTTCACAGTTCCCGTAGCCATGTTCATGCCTTCCCGTTGACGTACGTCTTCCACACGGCGTGGAAGACGGAGGTGATCGCCCTGGTCCTACGGCACAACACAGCAAAACTGCCCACACCGAAAGGCACGGGCAAGGCACTTGGAACCACGACAGCTACCCGTGAAGGTACACGCCTGCACGCACTGTCACCAGGGGGAATGATCTCGCCTTAACGGCGGGATCCCGCCGGTGCGCGGACCGTAAGGACCCGGCCGTCCCGAAATGTGGCGAGTGGGGCCCCGGGAATGCCGTAGGGTGAGGTCTACCGACGCGGGGTGGAGCAGCTCGGTAGCTCGCTGGGCTCATAACCCAGAGGTCGCAGGTTCAAATCCTGTCCCCGCTACTGCCCACAAGGGCCCGGATCCTCACGGATCCGGGCCCTTGTGTCATTTCGGGCGGCGGACCGCTCCTCAGGTGAGGCGGCGGCGCGCACTCCTCGCCGACGACGCTCCGCTGGTGCGGATGGGGCTGCGGCTGATGTGCGGCAGCGTCGACGACGACACCATCGTGGCCGAGCTCGCCGTCGACGGCCGGGTCCAGGTCGCCCTGACCGTCCACGACGCGGGCCCGGGGCGGCCGCCGTCCGGAACCGAGCCGTCCGAGGTGTGACGGCACTCACACGACGAACTGTCGTCCGGTGTCAACCGGATGCGGTGGGACGGGCGTATGCCCCGTGAGAGGTGCACATGGATTCAGGAGCGATTTTTTGACCGTCGAGGAATTCGAGGAGTTCTACGCGCAAGCGGCGGGACGGCTCGCAGGACAGCTGTACGTGATGCTCGGTGACCATCACGAGGCCCAGGACGTAGTGCAGGAGGCCTTCGTCAGGGGCTGGGGTCGCCGGCGTCAGCTGGACCGGGAGGGCAGGCCCGAGGCGTGGATCCGCACGGTCGCCTGGCGGCTCGCGGTCAGCCGCTGGCGTGGGCGGCGGCGGACCGCCGACGCATGGCGGCGCACGACCCCCGCGACGCACGTGGAGGGGCCGGGGCCGGAGGCGGTCGCGCTCGTGGAGGCGCTGCGGCAGCTACCCCCGAAGCAGCGCCGGACCATGGCGCTGCACTACGTGTGCGATCTGACCGTCGAGCAGATCGCCGCCGAGACCTCGCTGTCCGCGAGCACGGTCAAGACCCACCTCTCCCGGGGACGGGCCGCGCTCTCCCTCCGTCTGCAGGACCCCCGCACCGAGGAGGCCCCCGATGCCTGACTCCCACGACCCGCTGCGGTCCCTGTTCCGGGAAGCCGCCTCCGCCGCGGAGACCCGCACCTCGCTGCCGCCCGTCACCGTCATCGAGCACCGCGGGGAACGGGTACGGCGGCGCCGTATCGCCGGCCTCGCCGTCGCCTGCTCCCTCGTCCTCGCCGGATCCGGCGCGGCCCTGGCCTCGTTCCTGCCCGGCAGTCCGGGCCCGGTCCTCCCGGCGAGCACCCCCTCTCCCCTGGCCCCGTCCTCCGGGCCGACCCCCACGCCGACCTCCGAGCCGACCACCCTGCCGTCCTCCACACCGCACTACCCGCCGTCCTCCACTGCGACCTCCAGCCCGACACCGCCCCGCCATACGACGGCGCCGCCCGGCGCTCCCCCCGGGACGGCGTACCCGGGCGCATCCGCCACCTCCTCGCGGCTGCCCGGGTAACCCCCGCCCGCGCCACTCCCCCCATCACCGCTCGCGGACACCGGCCTTGCACCCCGGCCGGTGGTTCCGCATGCCCTCACAGGGTCAGGAGATCCCGTATGTCCGTTTCCGCCCCGCATCGGCCGTCCGAGGTCGCCGACTCGCTCGCCGCCGGGCCGCGCGTCCCCGACGAGGGCCGCACCCACCGCGCCCGCCGTCCCCGGCGAACGCTGCCGCGCCTCGGCCCGGTCGACCGCGAGGTGCTGTGGCTCTACCTGCTGACCCGCGTCGGCATCTGGACCACCACGGGAGCCGTCGGCTGGCTGTTCCCCTCCGACGGCAACGCCCGCCGGCCGGCCTCTCCGCTCGCGCCCTGGCAGCAGTGGGACTGGACGCACTACCTGCACATAGCCAGGGACGGCTACTTCCCCGGCCAGGCCGGACCCTGGACGGCAGGCTGGGACAACCGGGAGGCCTTCTTCCCCGGTTTCCCCCTCACCCTGCGCGCCGTCCACGCCGTCGTCCCCGACTGGGCCGCGGCCGGAGCGCTGATCTCGTTCCTCGCGGGCGGCATCGCCGTCCTGGCCCTCGCCCGCATCGCCCGCCTCCGGCTGCCCGACCAGGACGCGGGCCGGCGGACGGTCCTCTTCTTCCTGCTGTCGCCGTGCGCCGTGTTCCTCGCCGCCGGATACACCGAGGCGCTCTTCCTCGCCCTGGCCCTGCCCGCCTGGCTGGCGGCCCAGCGCCGGAACTGGCCGGCGGCCTCGGTCCTGGCCTGCCTGGCCTGTTCGGTGCGCGTCACCGGGCTGTACCTCGTGGCCGCGCTCGTGCTCCACTTCGTCCTCACCGCCCGGGGCCGCCGCGCCTGGCGCGCAGCGCCCTGGCTGTGTCTGCCCGCCCTCGCTCCCGCCCTGTACTCCTGGTACCTGCAGACGCGGACCGGGGACTGGATGGCCTGGAAGCACGCCCAGGAACGCGGCTGGTACCGGGACTTCCACGCACCGTGGGAGGCCTGGGCGAACACCTGGGAGGCCGCCTTCCACCACACCCAGCCCACCGGGTACGCGCTGATGTGGCAGGCCGAACTCCTGGCCATGCTGGTCGGTGTCGTCCTGATCGCCGTGCTGGTACGGGGCCGCCGCTGGCCCGAGGCGCTCTACATCGCCCTCACCCTGTGGGCCCTGGGCACCTCCTACTGGTACACCTCGGTCCCCCGTTCCACGCTGCTGTGGTGGCCGCTCTGGACCGCCCTGGCCACCTGGAGCCAGCGCCGACCGCGGGTGCAGTCCGCCTACCTGTACGTGGTCGGCCCGCTCGGCATCACGGTCGCCCTCACCTTCCTCACGGGCCGCTGGGCCGGCTAGGGCGGACGCTGCCGTCAACGCCCTGCGCCGAACGGGCCCCCGCCCGGTCCGCGGGCGCGCATACTCGGTGCATGGCCGACACCACCACAGTCGAGGTCGACACCGATGTGCACGACCGGCTCGCCGTGCTCGCCGCGGACCGCGGGCTGAGCCTGCGGGCGTACCTCGCCGAACTCACCACCGCCCAGGAGAACGAGGCCGCCCTCGCACGCGCGGCGCGCGCCTTCGAGAAGGCGCTCGAACGGCCCGGATTCCGCGAGGGGTTCGCCCGCGACTTCGGCGGCCGCTCGACCCACCGGCTCTTGGAAACCCGGAACCGGCCGCCGCTGGGCCGGGCCTGACGGCACGTCACGGCCCTCCCGATCCGGCGAGGCGTCCCCCCTCCAGGACGGCGGTACGGTCGGCCAGTGCGGCCGCGGCCGGTGTTCGTCGAAGGCCGCCGCCTTCCACGACGCCGGATACCGCTTCCAGGCGATCGACCTCACCGCCTTCGCCCGCGAGCTCCCGCCCTCGCCCCGCTCCCTCACCAGCGGGCTGCGCGCCAACGCCAAGACCCCGTGGGCCGAAGGCGTCGGCCCCGTCCTGCCCATGCAGGACTTCCCGGTCTTCCTCGCCCACTGCCGCGTGAAGCTCCCCGGAACACCTTCACCGCCCTGAACGAGGTCTACGGCCGCGAGGTCCACCTGGCCGATCAGTGGCTGATCCGCCGCGGCCTGGCCGGCCACCACGCGATGCCCGGCAGCCTCCGGCACACCCGGGCCCTCGGCGCCCGCCTCACCTTCTACCTGCGCGACCACCGCATCGGCCCCGCACCCGACCAGGCCCGCGCCCTCGTACGGCTCCGCGCCGTCCAGGTCGCCCTGTTCCTGCGCGGCTACCTCCTGCGCTGGCAGTACGAGACCCTCGGCGGCGATCCCACCACCCGCCTGCTCAGCCAGCTCACCGAACGCGTCTGCGGCAAGATCCGCACCGTCGCCCCGCCCGAAGCCGCCGCCGCGACCGCCCTGTCCATCCACCTCTCCCACGGGCCCACCGGCTTCGGTCTGATCACCTGCGGGAACACCGCCCCCGACGGCAGCAGCGTCCGCATCCCGCCCACCGGCAGCCCGTACGAGCCGCCGTGCACTCCCGCGGGCCCGCCCACCCGCCGCATCCGCGCTGGCCGCCGAGCGCTACCCCTCGGGCAGCACCGCCCAGCTCCTGCGGGTCTGCGTACGCCCCGCCCACCGCAGGCACGGGCCGGCCCGGGCCATGGTCCGGGAGGCGTGCGCGTTCGCGGTCGGCGTGCCGGGCTACGAGCGCGTCTACCTGCACACGAACGTCGACATTCCGGGCGCGGAGCGATTCTGGCGCAGCCTGGCCACCGAGGTCTGGGACGCCCGCACGACGGGCGAGCACGGCGGATTCGGGACGGTCCACTTCGAGATCCCGGCGCCCTGGGCTTTTCGTGACTCCCGGCTCCGCCGCGACTGCGGGCCGTGTCGTGCCTCGGGGCCGCGCTGTGACTCCGCCCACCCTCCCTTGACCGATCAAGGAAGGGTTACCTAAGTTCGAATCATGAGCCCGCAGCCCCCCACTTCCCCCGCCGGCCCGGACGACGCGGCCGCCGAGCCCGCGCTGGTCGGCTTCACCGTCGACCTCACCGCCCAGGAGGTCCTCCGGCGGGCCCAGGTGATGGAGGCGCTCGGCCCCGACTGGGACCCGATCGAGGTGCTGCGCGGCGAGGAGGCGGCGTACGACCTGCTGTACTCGGGGCTCGACGAGGCACAGCAGCGCATGTACGACGAGCTGGTCGCGGCCGGCGTGCTCCCCGGGCGAGGACACGGCCGTGCTGCCGCTTGACCCGCAGGCCGACATCGGCCGCCGGGCCTGGGTGGCCTGCCCCAACTGCGAGGACACCCGGGGGTGCGAGCCGTGCGGGGAGCGCGGCGCGTGCTCCGCGCACTGGCGCTACCTGCTCTCCAACACGGGCAGCCTGCTCCACCTGCAGTGCCCGGGCTGCACCCACGTCTGGGTGCACGAGAGCGGCTTCGGCGCCACGCGCTCCTCGCTGTGGAGCCGCCTCACCGACGGCATGTCGCACCCCTGACCCGCCCCGCAGCGGCCGACGGGCCGGGCCCGCGGAAGGTGCCTATCCTCGAAGAAGGTGCTGATCCGAGCCCTGGAGGACGGCTGTCATGACCGAGGCGAGCGAAGCGGTCCAGGCCGACCGCACCCTGAAGGCCCGGCACCGCGCGATGTGGGCGCTGGGCGACTACCCGTCCGTGGTCTCCCACGTCATCCCGGAGCTCGGGGCCCGGCTCGTGCAGGAGTGCGGCGTCCGGCAGGGCGACCGGGTGCTCGACGTCGCGGCGGGCTCCGGCAACGCGGCCATCCCGGCCGCCCTGGCCGGGGCCGACGTGGTGGCCTCCGACCTCACCCCCGAGCTGCTGGAGATCGGGCGGCACCTGGCCGCCGTACGCGGCGCCCGGCTGGAGTGGCGGGAGGCGGACGCCGAGGCCCTGCCGTTCGCGGACGGGGAGTTCGACATCGTGATGTCCTGCGTCGGCGCCATGTTCGCCCCGCACCACCGGGCCGCCGCCGAGGAGATGCTGCGCGTCTGCCGCTCGGGCGGCACGATCGGGATGGCCAACTGGACTCCGCAGGGCTTCGTGGGCCGGCTGTTCGCCGCGATGAAGCCCTTCGCTCCCCCGCCGCCGCCCGGCGCCCAGCCGCCGCCCCTGTGGGGGGACGAGGAGCACGTCCACGAGCTGCTGGGCGACGCGGTGACCGACGTCGACGCGCGCCGCGAGACGGTCCGCGTGGACCGCTTCCGCAAGCCTGCGGACTTCCGGGAGTTCTTCAAGGCAACCTACGGTCCGACGATCGCCGTCTACCGCGCCGTCGCCGGCGATCCGGACCGGGTCGCCGCCCTGGACGCCGCGCTCGACGCCCTCGCCGCCGAGCACACCGTGGACGGGGTCATGGAGTGGGAGTACCTCCTGCTGACCGCCCACCGCCGGGGCTGATCCGCCCCGCCCCGTAGCCGTGCCCCCTGCGGTCACTCGACCTCCGTTCGGTCGACCCCCGCTCAGTCGACGGCCGGATGCACCTCCGGGTGGGCGTCCCACCACTCCTTGTGGAAGGCGTTGTTGTCCACATTGGCCAGGTAGGCGCGGGCCGCGGCCCGGTAGAGCAGTTCCGCCTGCCCGGCCGACAGCGCCGAGCGGTTCCAGGCCAGGCGGATGCGGCCCGTGATGGGGGTGCCGACCAGCGGGCGCATCACCGTACCCTCCCCCGGCGGGGCCGTCGGCTGGCAGAGCGAGACCGCGCGGCCCGCGGCGATCAGGTCGTGCTGCATCTTGCGATCGGTGATCCGGTAACGCAGTGACGGGCTGAATCCGGCCTTCGCGCAGGCGGCGACGAGGGCCTCGGGACCGCCGTCGTCGTCCTCGACCAGGGTCAGCCACGGCTCGTCGGCGAGGTCGGCCAGGTCGATGCGGTCGAGGCCCGCGAGGGGGTGCTTCGCCGACAGCCGGATGCAGAAGGGCTCCTTCGGGATCAGCGTCCTGGCCAGGGTCCCTTCCGGCAGCGGGACCTCGTGGTCGTTGACCTCCCCGTACACGATGGCGTCGTACCTCCCCGCGCCGAGCATCCGGGCCAGCGCGGTCACCGAGTCCTCCAGGTCCACGGCGATCTCCCGGCCGGACATGGACAGGTCGGTCTGGGCGAGGAGGCCGTCGAGCAGCACGAGCAGGATGCAGCCCAGGCGCAGCGGACCGCCGGCGGACAGGGCGCGCGCGTCCGCTCCCAGGGCGTCCATCTCGCTGAGCACGCGGCGCGCCCTGGCCAGGACGAACTGCCCCAGCGCGGTGGGTTCCACCCCGCCCCGGCCGCGCACGAACAGCTCGCCGCCGGTGACCTGCTCGATGCGCCGCAGCTGCGCCGAGAGTGCGGGCTGGGAAACACCGAGCCGCCGCGCCGCGCCCCCCAGGCTGCCCGCCTCCGCTATCCGGCAGACGGCTTGCAGATGCCTCAACTCCAGCTGCATCCGGGCAGCGTACGCAGCAGCCCGTCCCGGGACCATAACGCGGGCCTTATGCCCGCCGGGATGTCCCATTCTCGTCATGTCCACGCTCATACTCGGCCGCGAACGAACACTCATCCCCGACCCCCCACGATCGGAGTGGACGTTGCAGCCCAGAAGATGGACGGCGGCCGTGGCGGCGATGGCGCTGACCGCAGGCCTCGCCGGCACCCTGGCCGGGACGGCATCGGCGGCGCAGCAGGCTCAGCCCGCACCGTCCCAGAAGGACACACCGGCCGCACGTGCGGTCGCGGCGGCCGACCAGGCCGTCGACAGTGGTCTCGACTCCCTGGTCAACTCCTCGCAGGAACAGTACGAAAGACGTCTCGTCACCCCCTGGGTGAAGGACCTCTACTCCGTCTCGTACGAGCGCAGCTACCGCGGCCTGCCGGTCGTCGGCGGCGACGCGGTCGTGCTCGCCGACGGCACCGGCAAGGTGCGCGCCCTCCAGTCGGCCTCCTCCGTACGGATCGACGTGGCGACCCGCGCGTCGGTCTCCGCGAAGGACGCCGAGTCCACCGCACGGGTGAGGCTGGCCTCGGTCGACAAGGTCGAGAGCAGCCGGCTCGTCGTCCGGCTGAAGGACGACAAGCCGGTGCTGGCCTGGGAGACCGTGCTGAGCGGCCGTACCAGGACCGCTCCCAGCAGACTGCACGTCTTCACGGACGCGCGGACCGGCGCCTTCGTCGACAGCTACGACGACGTGGTGGCCGGCTCCGGCAACAGCAAGTGGAACGGGCCCGGCCCGATCTCCATCGACACCACCAACTCGGGTTCCACGTACACGCTGCGCGACCCGAACCGGACCGGCCTCAGCTGCGCCGACTACGGCAACGGCAGTGTCTTCACCAAGTCCTCCGACTCCTGGGGCACCGGCAACCCCACGAGCAAGGAGACCGGCTGCGTCGACCTGATGTTCGCGGCGCAGAAGCAGTGGGACATGCTCGCCCAGTGGCTCGGCCGCAACGGCATCAGCGGAAACGGCCGCAGCTTCCCCGGCAAGGTCGGCCTGGGCGACCTCAACGCCTACTGGGACGGCAGTTCGGTCACCATCGGCCACAACAGCGCCAACGAGTGGATCGCCGGCGTGGACGTGGTGGCCCACGAGTACGGGCACGCCATCGACTCCAACACCCCCGGCGGCACCAGCGGCCAGGAGTCCGGCCTCGGCGAGGCCACCGGCGACATCTTCGGCGCGCTGACCGAGGCGTACATCAACCAGCCGGCCCCGTACGACACCCCCGACTACACGGTCGGCGAGGTCATCAACCTCCAGGGCCGGGGCCCCATCCGCAACATGTACAACCCGCCGGCCGTCAACAACGACCCGGCCTGCTACAGCTCCGCGATACCCGGCACCGAGGTGCACAAGGCCGCCGGCCCGCTGAACCACTGGTTCTACCTGCTGGCCGAGGGCAGCAACCCGGGCGGCGGCAAGCCGAGCAGCCCCACCTGCAACCAGTCCACGGTCACCGGGGTGGGCGTCCAGAACGCCGGCAAGATCTTCTACGGCGGCATGCTGCTCAAGACCAGCAGCATGTCCTACAAGAAGTACCGCACGGCGACCCTGAGCTCCGCCAAGTCGCTCGACGCCAGCTGCGGCCTCTTCAACAAGACCAAGGGCGCCTGGGACGCGATCAGCGTGCCCGCCCAGCCCGCGGACCCGACGTGCACGCCGAGCGGCCAGAACAACGACTTCTCGATGGCGCTGAACCCCTCGTCGGGCACCGTCCAGCAGGGCGGTACGGTCACCACCACCGTCGGCACCACCGTCGCCACCGGCACCGCCCAGTCGGTGACGCTGACCGCCGGCGGCCTGCCGGCCGGGGTGAGCGCCTCCTTCAACCCCGCCACCGTGCAGTCCGGCCAGTCCTCCGTACTGACGCTGACCGCCACCGCCAACGCGGCGCCCGGCGCGTCCACCGTCGTCGTCAAGGGACAGGGTGCCGCCCTCTCCCACACCGTCGACTACACGCTGAACGTCGGCGGCACCCAGCCCGGCAACGACCCGCCGGACATCAGCGTCGCCAACGTGCAGGCGCACCTTGCCCAGTTCGGCACCATCGCCTCCCAGAACGGCGGCCACCGCCGTGCGGGCAGCGCCGGCTACACCCAGTCGCTGGCCTACGTGAAGGGCAAGCTGCAGGCCGCCGGCTACACCGTCACCGAGCAGAACTGCTCCTCCTGCACCTACCCGTCGAACAACCTGATCGCCGACTGGCCGGGCGGCCCGGCCGACCAGACCGTCATGTTCGGCGCCCACCTGGACGGCGTCTCGGCCGGCCCCGGCATCAACGACAACGGCTCGGGCTCCGCGACCCTGCTGGAGAACGCGCTCGTCCTCGCCCAGAAGAACCCCACGATGACCAAGCACGTGCGCTTCGCCTGGTGGACGGACGAGGAGCAGGGCCTGAACGGGTCCGAGTTCTACGTCAACCAGCTCAGCAGCGCCCAGCGCGCGGCCATCAAGGGCTACTACAACTTCGACATGGTCGGCTCCACCAACGGCGGCTACTTCATCAACAACGTCAACTCCGCCACCGCGGCCCCGCTCAAGGCGTACTGGACCTCGCTGAACCTGGCGCCCGAGGAGAACACCGAGGGCCAGGGCCGCAGCGACGACTACTCCTTCCAGCAGGGCGGCATCCCCACCTCCGGCTACGCGGCCGGGGCCAGCGCCCGCAAGACCTCGGCGCAGGCCGCGAAGTGGGGCGGCACGGCGAACGCCGCCTACGACCCCTGCTACCACAGCTCCTGCGACACCACGAACAACATCAGCGCCACCGTGCTGGACCGCAGCGCCGACGGCGTCGCCTACGCCGTGTGGAAGCAGGCCGTCGGCGGTGAGACCCCCGCACAGGACTTCTCCATCGGTGTCAGCCCGTCCGCGGGCAGCGCGGCCCCCGGCGGTTCCACCACCGCCACGGTGAACACCGCCACCGTGAGCGGCGCCGCCCAGACCGTCGCCCTCTCCGTCACCGGCGCGCCGGCCGGAGCGAGCGCCACGCTGAGCCCCACGTCCGTACAGTCCGGCAGCTCCTCGACGCTGTCCGTCCAGGTCGGCGCGAGCACCGTGCCCGGCACCTACACCCTGACGGTCACCGGCTCCGGCACCGTCGGCCACACCACCACCTACACCCTGACCGTCACCGGCAGCGGCAGCTGCACGCCGCGCCAGCTCGTGGTCAACGGCGGCTTCGAGAACGGCGCCAGTCCGTGGAGCGCGACCGCGGGCGTCATCACCAACCAGTCCGGGCAGGCCCCGCACGGCGGCAGCTACAAGGCGTGGCTGAACGGGTACGGGTCCACCCACACCGACAGCGCCTCGCAGTCGCTGGCCGTTCCGTCGGGCTGCGCCTCGTACCGGCTCTCGTTCTTCCTCCACATCGACACGGACGAGGACGAGAACGTCGTCTACGACCGGTTCACCGTCTCCGTCGGCAGCCAGACGCTGGCGTCCTTCTCCAACCTGGACGCGAACTCCGGCTACGCCGAGAAGTCCTACGACCTGTCCGCGTTCGCCGGCCAGAGCGTCACCCTGAAGTTCAACGGCGTGGAGGACCAGTCCCTCCAGACCTCCTTCGTCGTGGACGATGTCGCCCTCCAGGTGAGCTGACGCCCACCCGGCCCTGTGATGTCCGGCCCGGTCCCCGTACGGCGGGGGCCGGGCCGGACGCCTGCCGTACTGTTCCCGCGTGGACGTATCGGTTGATCAGGCACGGACATGAGGCAATACGGGCAACGTGTCGCGCGCTCGCTGCACGGCCTGTGGGAGGTCTACCTCGCGCGCGAGGCCTCCGCCCGCTTCGACCTGCACCTCGCCCTCGGCACCGCCGTCATGGTCGGCGTACCGGCGCCCCTACGACCGGGCGCGGGAGGTGCTGGATCCGGCCGAACTGCTCGCGTGCGCACACCTGCTGCGGGACGCGGCCGCCGCCGTCACTCCGGCGGGGCGGGCCGGCCCGCGGTCCGCACCCGGGCCCGGCAGCCCCGCTCACGGACGCGGCGTACGCGCTGGCGGGCGCGTCCCTGGCGACGGCTTCGGCCGCGGTCAGCGCCACCCGGGGCACCGGCCGCGCCGCGGAGCCCGGCACGGCATGAGCCCTGCCTCAACCGGACGTCGGCACCTCGGGCCCCGGTACGGATCCGGTCGCGGCGCCGTCCCGCGCCGACCGCGGCCACACACCATCCCGCCACCCAAACGGCGCCGACCGTCAGCGCCGCGAGGGCCGTGCCCATGTCGGGGGGCGTGTCGCCGAGGCTCGGGGCCACACCCGCCGCCCGCGCGCCGAAGCCGACGACCCCGGCTCCGACCATCGCGATGCCCGCCCAGGAGACGGCGACCGCGGCCCACCGGACGTACCGGGCGGCGGGCGGGCGTACCAGCAGCAGGGCGACGAGGGCCATCAGCAGACCGAGGCCGGCGTTGCCCAGCTGGGCGGCCGTGACGTCGGCGACCTGGACGTAGGCCTCCTGCGGTGCGGGGAAGCCCGGCATGCCCAGCTCGCCGTCCCGGGCGAGGTCGATCTTGCTCACGGTGTAGGCGAGCGCGCCGGCGCAAGCGGTGAGCGCGCCGATCTGTTGGGCCCTCGGTGATCAGGTCATGGCCCCATCCTGCTGCGCGGGCCCGCAGCGCCGCCTCCTCCCCGCGTACGGTGCTGCTCCCCCGCTCGGGGGAGCAGCACCGTACGCGGGGCCTCGTCACACGGAGCCGCCCCCCGCGAACTCGGCTTCGAGCACCTCCGTGAAGAGGCCGATCGGGTCGCTCCAGTCGCCGTTGAGGCTCTGGGAGACGAGGTGCCCGCCGTCGCGGGTGCCGTAGGTGTAGCAGAACGATCCGGTGAAGGCGCCGCCCATGCCCCAGACCCGCTCGCCGGAGGACAGCTCCACCGATGCCACGGCGAGACCGTAGGAGGTGTGCGGGATCCACTTGCCCTCGGGGGTGGGGGACACGGTGAACATCTCCTCCTGCTGGTCGGGCGGCAGCAGCCGGCCGCAGAGCAGCGCGCCGAAGAACCGGTTCAGGTCCCCGACGGTGGAGACCATGCCGCCGGCCGTCCAGGCGAAACTCGCGTCGAGCTCGGTCACGTCGTGGATCTCGGCATCGGGCGCGGGCAGGTGGTTCCTGCTGTAGAGGCGGGTGTGCGGTCCGCGCAGCTCGTGCTGGCCATCACCCGGCAGGTAGGTTCCGGTCAGTCCGAGCGGGCGGACGATGCGCTGCTCGAGCTCGTCGGCGTAGCTCCGGCCGGTCACCTTCTCGATGACGAGGCCGCCCAGGATGTAGCCGGTGTTGCTGTAGGTCCAGCCCTCGCCCGGCGCGAAGTCGGGGGCGTGGGACATCGCGACCTCCACCAGCTCCTCCGGGCGGAACCGGTCGTAGCGGTGCTCCAGGAAGGCGGGGCCGTAGTGCCTGGACGTCAGCGATTCGTCCTGGGCGTAGTTGAAGAGTCCGCTGGTCATGCCGAGTAACTGGCGGAGGGTGACCCCGCCGCCGTCGTTGCCGTTCCCCCGCACCAGGCCCGGCAGCCACTGCTCGACGGTGTCGTCCAGGCCGAGCCTGCGCTCGGCCGCCAGCTGCAGGAGGAGGGCGGCCGTGAACGTCTTGGTGGCGCTGCCGATGCGGAACTGCTCCTGCGGCAGCCGCGCGCGCCCCGTCACCGTGTCCGCCACCCCCGCCGCCCCGAACCAGCGGCCCGCGCCGTCCTGTACCTCGGCGACCATGCCGGGAAGGCCGCTCTCGCTCACGGCCCGGTCCAGGACCTCCTGCACGGCCGAACGTGAACTCGTCTCCTGGGGCACGGACTTGGCCATCTCGGTCTCCTCGATGCGGCTCCGGCGTTCTTCCCTGAGGAAAAACGCTACGCCGCGGCGCCCTTCGGCGCTGGCCCGCTCCCGGCCAACATCGAGAAGACCGGGACAACCGGATTGCCCCTCTTCCCTTCTACAGCATCAGCTGATACCCTGGGAGGTTGCCCGGCGGCCGTTCCGTGCGCGATCGGGGTCGGCGGCCCGCCGTCACTTGGAGGTGCCGCCACCGCCCCGCTCGGGGGCGATCATGGCGGTCAGGCCGAGGTCCAGCTCCGCGCCGTCGACGAGCAGTGCCTCGATCGAGCGGGTACGCGGGTCGATGTCGGCCTCCATGCCCTCACCGCGGTAGTGGGGGTACCCGGAGGAGCCGGTCTCACCGGTCGCCTCGACGGTGGCCGCGCGTAGGGCCCTGTCGGCGGCGGAGGCCCCGCGCAGGTTCTCGATGTGCTCGGGCACCAGCAGGATCTGGAAGCTCTGCGGCTCAGTGGTCATGGCTCGAAGCTACCTGATCAGGTGCCCCGGAGCGGGCGCTCACACGCCCCACCTCGTACGCTCTCCAGGACCCCCGGACGCGAACGAAGAGGCACCACCATGAGCGGCGATTCCCCGAGCAAGATCCTCCTTGTGGCGAAGGAGCGCACCCTCCGGACGCTGCTGGAGCGCCTCCTCGTCGCCCGGGGGTTCGCCGTGGTCGACGGCGGGAGCGGGGTGGACGCCGTTGACCTGCTGGGCAGCGCCGGACCGATCGCCCTGGTGATCTGCGAGCGCACCGGTCCCGGTCTGGACGAGGTGGCGATGTTCGAGGAGATCCGCCGGCACCCCGACCACGGGCGCGTGCCGATCCTGGCGCTGCCGCCCGCGGACCCGGAGTGCACGGTCCGCGCGCTGGAGGCCGGGGTGAGCGACTGCCTCGCGAAGCCGTTCCACCCCACCGAGTTCCTGGCCCGCGTCGAACGCCTCGCCCGTCCGGACACCGCGGGCGCGTGACCTGATCCGGTCGGTCCGGGCGGGGCGGGGCGATTGGCCGGACATCGCTCTGTTCCACCCCGCCAAGGGTTCCTACGATTCGGGCACCCGGTCTTCACCGACCGGGTGCCCGTCGCGCATGCCCATCCCCGTCCCCATGCATGTGCGCGTTCTGTTCCCTCCTGCACCGGTCTGTGACGACCCGGCCCCGCTCTGGCCGGACGCATCCCCCCACCCTGCGGCACTTCAGGCGCGCCCGCGCCACCCGGTACCGAAGCAGTGGATTGGAGCTATATGTCCGGTGGATTCCTCGTGAGCGGCGCGATCGGCGCCCTGCTCACCGCCACCCTGCCCGCACAGCCCGCCCCCTCGACCATCGTGGACCCGCCGCCCGACCGGATCGTGATCGAGGTCGCGACCGTCAACGGATCCGGGTGTCCGAAGGACACCGCGGAGGTCGCGGTGTCCCAGGACAACACCGCGTTCACCGTGACCTACAGCCAGTACCTCGCTCAGGTCGGCGGTGGCGCACCGCCCACCGCGGCGCGCAAGAACTGCCAGCTCAGCCTGATCGTGCACGTGCCCCACGGCTTCACCTACGCCATCGCCAGCGCCGACTACCGCGGCTACGCCTCCCTGGCGCCGGGCGCGAAGAGCACCGAGAAGGCGTCGTACTACTTCCAGGGCTCCCCGGACACCGCCGCCCGCACGCACAACTTCAGCGGGCCGCGCGAGGACAACTGGCAGGCCACCGACGTGACCGACTGGGCCCAGATGGTGTGGGCGCCGTGCGGCGTGCAGCGCAACTTCAACATCAACACCGAACTGCGCGTCAGCAAGGGCACCTCGGCTCCCGCTTCCACCAGCTACATGACCATGGACTCCACGGACGGCAGCATCAACACCGTCTACCACCTGGCCTGGAGGGAGTGCACCCGCAACTGACCCCGCCCGCTCCCCCTCCCGTCCGCCTCCCCGCTCCGCGCTCCCACGCGCAGCGGGGAGGCGGACGCCCGCCCGGCGTGCCGGGCCGTGTCCGCCGGGACGGGGTGGTAGCCGCGGGTGCGGACCAGGCGGGTGGTGAGTTCCGTGAAGGCGCGGGACGCGGCGCTCTCGTAGGCGTTCTCACGGCGCAGCAGGGTGACCGTGCGCAGCGGGAGGGCAGGGTCCAGCGGGACGGGGCGCAGGTACGGGTGGTCGTCGGTGACCGCGGCGGGCAGGACGGTCGCCAGTGGGGTGCGCCGGACGATTTCGGTGAGGGCCTGGACGGAGTTCGCCTCGACCGCGATGGGCGGCCGGATGCCGTGGGCGGCGAGGTAGGCGTCGACGTGCCCGCGGGTGGCGAAGTCCCCGCTGAGCAGCACCAGTCGGCGCGCAGCCAGGTCGCGTACGGGAAGGGGCCCGGGATCCGCGTCGGCGGCGGCGACCAGGGCGAGGGTCTCCGTGAACAGCGGGGTCGCCGCGATGCCCGGCAGGTGCGGCCCCTCGAAGGCGAGGCCGATGTCGTGGTCGTCGGCGAGCAGGCCGGCTTCGATGCGGTCCTGCGGCATCTCCCGGAGCTCCAGGGTGATGCCGGGGTGGGCGGCGTGGAGTGCGGCGACGAGCGGGCCCACGAGGTACGCGGTGAAGGTGGGGGTCAGCGCGAGGCGCAGGTGGCCGCGGGAGAGGTCGGCGAGGTCCATGACGGCCCGCTCGGCGGCCGCGAGGTCCCGCAGGGCGCCGCGCGCGTGGTGGACGTACGTCGCCCCCGACGAAGCCCTTCTGACGAAGCGCTTGTGACGCACGTCGAAGAGCCTCTCGCCCGGTCGGGCGGGAGGCTCTTCGAGGTGCGGTTCGGTGCCCACGGTGACGGCCATCGGGCCGGCGCGCGCCGGTTGAACGGTGGATCCGCGGATCCGGGCGGAACAAGCCGGGGCCCCGTGGGCACTCGCGCAGGCGTCGGAGGCCCCGGCTCGCACATGGGGACTGCGTCAGCTGCCCTGCGAGATGTTGCCCGACAGGACCGGGATGTTGTCCAGGATGTGCGAGAGCGGCTCGTCGCCCTTGGCCTGGGTGGAGTTCTCGGTGCACTGCTGGTTCTGCGGGTTCGACAGGACGTTGATGTCCTGGATGCCGAGGTTGCCGGCGGCAAGGATCCCCTGGAGGTTCAGCTTCGCCGGCAGGCCGATGCAGGGCTTGTTCAGAGTGCCCTGGACCAGGCCGAGCTGCGGGCTCAGGTCGCCGTGGGTCTTCTGGTTGCCGTAGATCTGCTGGGCGTGGTTGCCGTTGACGGTGTTGATCCCCTGGTCGTTGCCGATGGCCATGGCCGGAGCTGCCATGGCGGCGCCCACGCCGACGATGGACGCGGTGGCGGCGGCGGTGGCCATAATCTTCTTCAGCATCAGTGGGTCCTTATGTCGCACGAGTGCATGGTGGGTGAGCGCCTTGATCAACGCCCGGGTCGGCGACAGGTTCCGCCGCTTCACCCGATCAGCCCCTCCGGCACGTCGGGGCCGCGCACGGCCAGACTCAGCTCGACGACGTAGTGCTCCTCCACCCGGCCGTCCGGGAACCGGCGCATGAGGAGGGCGCGTTCGTCGGCGAGGAAGTCGTCCGTGCCGGGCTCGCCGACGAGGAAGAGGGAGTGCGTGGACAGCTTGCCCAGATGGGTGTCGACGGGGACGCTGCGCGACCACGTCAGGCGGCGGACGGTGAAGCGCAGCCCCTCCTGCGAGCGGGCGCGCTCGTTGATGTACCAGCCCGGGCCGAACCGCTCCTCGATGCGCGCCTGTTGATCCGCGATCCATCCGACGGTGACGTCCGGGTCGTTCTGCCAGACCGCCAGCGCCCCGCCGGGGCGCAGCACGCGCAGCGCCTCGGGGACGGAACGGGCCGGGTCGGTCCAGTGCCAGGACTGTGCGTACGTCAGCAGGTCCAGGCAACCGGAGGCCAGCGGCAGCCGGTTGCCGTCCGCGCGGACGAGCGGCGTCCGGGGGTTGCGGCGCCGGAACTCCGCGGCCATGCCCTCGCCGGGCTCCACCCCGATCACGCGGGCCCCGCGCGCCTCCAGCAGGGCGGTGGCGATCCCCGTGCCCGCCCCGACGTCGGCGACCCGGGCGCCGGCCAGCGGAAAGCCGGCCAGTTCCGCCAGCGTGTCGAAGAGCGCGGGCGGATACGAGGGGCGATGGTCTGCGTAGCGCGCGGCCGCGGCGCTGAATGAACGAGCACGGGATTCGGTCGTCATGCCGTCCATGATGCCGGTGGCCCCGGGCACTGCGGAGCGGGGCACGAGAGGCGGGTCGGCGCGTGGTGGCCGCACGGTATGTCACGGAACTGGTCGGGGCGTTGGAGCGGTACGCGGGGCGGCCCGCACTGGGGACCGGCCCGGTCGTGCTGGAGTTCCGAGAAGTACTGGACGGCGCCTGCCGGATGGCCTCGGTGCTCTCCGAGGAGGGGATCGGGCGAGGCTCGGGGCTGGCCTGTGTGGCGGGCACGAACCGGCCGGAGGTGCTGCTGGTACGGATCGCCGCGCACCTGCTGGGTGCGCGGCTGACCCAGGTGCTCGCCGGACCTGCCCTGTACGGGCTGGACTTCATCCTGCGGGACTGCCGGCCGGACCTGGTGGTGCACGACCTCGCGGTGCCCGACACCGGGGCTCCGCGGCTCGCCCTGGACGAGGTGCTCCGACGGGCAGCCCACCGCGAGGCGGCGGCGGTGTCCGTACGGGCGCGGGAGGAGGACGTGGCACGGGTGACGTACACCGGCGGGACCACGGGGCTGCCCAAGGGCGTGGCCTCCACCTTCGGCGCGATGGCCGCGCGGAACGCCGTACACGCGCACGGCTGGGCGGAGTCGGTGTACCTGTCGGTCACGTCGCTTGCGCAGCGGTCGGGCGGGCGGTGCCTGGAACAGTTGCGGGCCGGGGGACGGGTGGAGATCCTCGACCCCTTCGAGACCCGGGAGTTCGCGGCCGCCTGCCTGCGGCTGGGGCCGGTGTCCACGTACCTGACGACCTCGATGGTGTACCGGCTGCTGGCCGACCCGGTGACGGCCCCCGGGGTGCCCGGGCTGGAGACGGTCTCGTACGGTGATTCGCCCGTCCACCCCGAACGGCTGCGGGAGGCGGTGACCCGCTGGGGCGGCCGGTGGCAGCAGGGGTACGGCATGAACGAGGCGGCGGTGATCTGCCGCCTCTCCCCCGCCGACCACGAGGCGGCGGTGGCCGGAAGGCCCGAGCTGCTCACGTCGGTCGGACGGCCGGTCGCGGGGGTGGAGGTCGAGGTACGGGACGAGCGGGGCGCGGCGTCGGCGGCCGGAGACACCGGCGAGGTGTGGATGCGGTCGGCGGCGATGATGGCCGGGTACTGGGGCCGGCCCGGGCTGACGGCCGGGGTGCTGCGGGACGGATGGCTTCGGACCGGGGATCTCGGACACTTCGGCGAGGACGGCTACCTGTACCTCGACGACCGGGTCAAGGACGTGGTGATGGTCGACGGGGACAACGTGTACTGCGTGCCGGTCGAGGCGGCGCTCGCCCGGCATCCCGCCGTGGCGCAGGCCGTGGTGGTGGGCCGGCACAGCGAGCTCACCGGCGAGGAGGTGTGCGCCTTCCTCGTACCGGCGAGCGGGTGTTCCACCGGGGCGGAGGCGGCCGCCGAGGCCTGTGACCTGGTGGAGAAGGAGCTGTCTCCGGCGCACCGGCCCACCGCGGTGTTCTGGGAGCGGACGATCCCGCTGACCGCGCGGGGCAAGCCGGACAAGCGCCGGCTGCGGGAGCGCGCAGCCGCGGCCGCCACCGCCGACTCCCGCGGCCCGGCGTAGCCGACGGGCGGGGGCCTGTCGGTTCCGGGTGGCGGCGTAGCTCCAGAAGTCCCTCATCACCTGCAGCGGGGTGGGGCCGGCCAGTTCCCCCTGGGTCAGCAGGACGGTGACCGTCCCGGTGGCCGGTACCACGTGGGCGGCGCTGCCGGTGCCGCCGATCCGGCCGTACCGACCCGGGACGTTCCACGGGTCGAGGCACCCACGGCGCCGGGCAGCGGTCCGTCACCGGCACGGGCCTCCAGGAGAGTGCGCAGGTCGCTCACGCTGCCGCCGGGCCGCGCATTCATCGGTCCGCCACGCGTCGGTCGGACACGCGTCGGTCGGACACGCGTCGCGGCCGCTACGCGGCCGGAACCACCGAGGCCCTTATGGCCCCGGCCCACTCCTGCAGCAGGACGGCGTGCCGGATCCGCTCCGCGTCGGAGAGGCGGCCCTCGGCGCGGGCGAAGAGGCAGCGGATGTCGGCGTTGATCTCGGCGAGGGAACGTTCGGCCGCGGAGTGGTCGTCAGGGGTCGGGCTCACGTGATCAAGAGTAGTCGGGGGGTGTGACAACCGTGGACCATGTCCGCAATGCGGACGTCCCCGCTCATTCCCCGATCCGGGCGGCCCGGGACTGGAGGTAGCGGCGCTCCGGAAGGCTGAGGGTGAGTCCGGCGGCCTTCGCGTAGGCGGCGCGCGCCGCCGCCCGGTCGCCCGCCATCTCCAGCAGGTGGGCCCGTACGGCTTCGAGGCGGTGGTGGCCCGCGAGGCGGTCGTCCTCGTCCAGCGCGGCGAGCAGTGCGAGGGCCTCCCGCGGCCCGTGCACCATCGCCACCGCGACGGCGTGGCCCAGGCGTTCCACGGGGCCGGGGACGCGTCGCATCAGCACCTCGTACAGGGCGAGGATCTCCGCCCAGTCGGTGTCCGCGTCGCTCGCCGCCTCGTCGTGGACGGCCGCGATCGCGGCGCGCAGCTGGTACGGCCCGAGCGGAGTGCGGGTGAGGGCGTCGCTGACCAGGGCCACCCCCTCGGTGATGGCCGCGCGGTCCCAGCGGGAGCGGTCCTGCTCGGCGAGGGGGACCAGACTGCCGTCGGGCTCGGTACGGGCGGCGCGGCGGGCGTCCGTGAGCAGCATGAGGGCGAGCAGGCCGGCCACCTCGCCGTCGGCCGGCAGCAGCGCGTGGACGGCGCGCGTGAGGCGGACGGCCTCGGCAGCGAGGTCGGCGCGCTGCAGATCGCGGCCCGAGGTGGCGGTGTAGCCCTCGTTGAAGACCAGGTAGAGCACGTGGAGCACGTCGGCGAGCCGCTCGGCGTGGTCCGGGCCGCGGTCCCGCCCCCACTCCCGTCCGTCGTGCGGGATGCCGAACGGCGCTTCCGAGGCCTTGATGCGCCGTTTCGCCCGGCTGATCCGCTGCGCCATCGTGGCCTCGGGCACCAGGAAGGCGCGGGCGATCTCGGCGGTGGTGAGGCCGCCTACGGCGCGCAGGGTGAGGGCGATGCGTGCTTCGGGGGACAGCTCCGCGTGGCAGCAGAGGAAGAGCAGTGCGAGGGTGTCGTCCTCGGCCGGGGCGCGGCCCTCCCCCGGTGGCGGCTCGACGAACGCGTCACGCGGGGTCAGCGCGGCGACGGTCTCCTCGCGGCGCCTTCGCGCGTCCTCGCTGCGCAGCTGGTCCGTGAGGCGGCGGGAAGCGACGCGGATCAGCCAGCCGCGCGGGTTGCCCGGGCGGCCATCCTCGGGCCACTGCCGGGCGGCGGCGAGCAGGGCCTCCTGTACGGCGTCCTCGGCCGCGTCGAAGTGCCCGTAGCGGCGCACGAGCGCGCCGAGGACCTGCGGTGCCAGCCGGCGCAGCAGGTCCTCGTTCGCGCGGGTGGATTCCGTCTTCACATCTCGGTTCCCGAGGCGGTGTCGACGGGTTGGACGACGACCGGGTAGTTCGGCGCGCCCTCGGGGACCGGGCAGGCGTAGGCGCGGGCGGCGATCTCGGCGGCCCGGGCGAAATCGGGGACGTCGACGATCCAGTAGCCGGCGAGCACCTCCTTGGCCTCTCCGTACGGTCCGTCGGAGATCACGGGGGCTCCGTCGGCGCCGACGGTCACCAAGCGGGCCTGGCGGGGTTCGGTGAGGCCCTGTCCGTCGACCCACTCGCCCGACTCGACGAGCTCGGCGTTCAGGGCGCCCATGTGGTCGTACATCGCCTTCAGCTCCGACTCGGACCATGCCGGACCGCCACTGTTCGCCTTGCCGAACATGGCGTCGTAGTCGGCCTGCTTCCCGAGGACCATCAGCATGTACTTCATGGGGTGCCACTCCTTCTCTTCTTCTCACGGGCTCCGGGATCGGGAGCCTCTCGCACGGGACGTCGGAGCTGTCCTTCCCATTTCGACACGTCGGCCGGTGCCGCGCGATACGACTGTGTCCGGCCGCCGGACACGGCCGGGACCCGGTGCCGGGCGAGGGGGCCCTTACCCTGACCCCATGAAGATCATCGACCTGGAGCCCGGAGACCCGCGGCTCACCGCGGACCTGCTGCCCGTGCTGCGGGAACTGCGCCCCCACCTCACCGACGAGCTCTTCCTCGGGATCCTCGCGGAAGGGCACGGGCAAGGGCTGCGCTTCACCGCCGCGTACGACACGCACGGCGTGTGCGTGGGCGCGGCCGGCTGGCGGCTCGTCGCCACCACCTCGCTGGTCCGCAAGCTCTACGTCGACGACCTGGTCACCGCGGCCACCGCCCGTTCCACAGGGGTGGGGCACGCTCTGCTCGCGCATCTGGAACGGCACGCGCTGGCCTCCGGCTGCACCGCCCTCACCCTCGACTCCGGCACCCAGCGCACCGACGCGCACCGCTTCTACTTCCGCGAGCGGATGGCCGTGACCGCCTTCAGCTTCGAGAAGCCGCTCGGCTGAGGGCGCCGGGGCGCGGTTCCCGTGACCGAACCGTCGCCGCCCCGAGGCCCGTTCGGGCTCGTCGGCCGGTCACGTGGTTGCTAGGTTCCTGCGGAAGCCGACCGACCCTGGGGGAACCGATCTCATGTCCGCATCCAGAGGCCCCCGCAGGGGCCTGTCCGCTGCGGCCGTGGCAGCCGTCCTGCTGGCGGGTTCCACGGGGTGCGGGGACAAGGGCGCCGAGAACCCGGCGGCCTCGGCCCCGGCCTCCGCCCAGGTGTCCGCGTCCGCTTCCGCCTCGGAGTCGGCGGCCGCCGCAGCCTCCACTGCCCCTGCCTCCGCGCCCGTTCCGGCTTCTCCGGCCGGCGCCTCCGCGTCAGCGGCCGCGCCCACGACCCGGGCGGCGACGCCGCCCCCGGCGCCGACCCGGCTGACCGTCGCGGTCGAGACCCGGGGCGGCCGTCTCGCCCTCGTACGCGGGGGCGCGGCACAGGAGTTCACGGTGACCCTGCGGAACGGGAACTCCGCCGAGTACCGGCATCTGCTGGTCGCCTTCCAAATGGAGTCCCTGGTCGGCGAACCCGGCGACCAGCCGGGCAACTGGCCGGGTTTCCTGCTGGAACGTTTCGACCAGGCCTCGGGCGCGTGGCGCCCGGCCGAGTTCCGCATCGCCAACGACGTCAAACCGCTGTCCGCGTTCACCGGCGGCGGCCCGCTCGCCCGCGAGGCCGTGCGCGTCGAGCGCTACCGGCTGCGCGCGACCGCCGGCGGGCCGACGGGCAGCAGCCCGGTGGTGGTGTCCTTCATCGACACGGACGCCGACCGGCAGGCCTCCGCCCATGTCGTCCTCGGGCACGCCACCCGCTAGGACGAAGCTCCCGAGCACGCTTCCCCGGCTGCGAGCGCGGCGGTCCGCCAGGCGGCCGTGACGGCCCGTCGGGCCCGGTCCGTCGCCTCCGGCACCCGGTCGGGGAGGTGCAGCGGCGAGCCGATGTGAACGTGCAGGCAGGGCCTGCGCAGCGGAGCGGTGACCACTCCCGCGAGCTGCTTGGCGCTGCTGCCGGAACACAAGCGGCGGGCGCCCGCCTGGCCGACGGGCACGACGGGTGCTCCCGTCGCGGCGGCGAGCCGGGCCAGACCGCTGCGGAAGGGACCCGGGGCCGCCTCCCCCGCGTCGCGGCGCGACGGCAGGCCGCCTTCGCCGTAGAGCAGCACGCTGCGGCCCGAGGCGAGGGCGACGGCGGCGGCGTCCAGGGAGTCGGCGGCGCGGGCGGTGCCGCGGTGGACGGCGATGTGGCCCTCGCGCCGGAGCGCGGAGCCGAGCAGGGGTACGCGCCACAGGCCGCCGGTGGCCAGGATGACCGGCTCGATCCCGTACCGGCGCAGCGCGGCGACCACGACGGCCGGGTCGGCGAGGGAGGTGTGGTTGGCGACGAGGATGCTGGGGGCGGCGGGCCGCGCGCCCGGGTCGGCGGTGACGGTCAGCCTCCCGAAGGCGGGGACGAGGGCTGCGGCGATTCGGCTGAGCATGGACGGCCCCGTTCGAGTGCGGCGGTGGTGGTGCGGTCCATGGTCGGTGGGTGGGGAGGCACGGTCATGAGTAGGCGTACTCAATCGAATGTGACCGAACTGTCACAGGATCAAGTACACGGAACGAGCGGCGCCGCCGCGGACATCTAGCAGTGCGGCGCGGCTCCTCGGGGCCCGCCGCACAGTATCGGAACGGTGTGAGCAGCAAGGCGGGGCTGGGATGAAGGCGGTATCGGTGGCGGGCGGTTCCTCGGACGACCCGGAGATCGAGCAGGGGACCACCGTCCCGGAGACGGAGCCCGATGTCGCCCCCGACAGCAGGGGCAGCGATCAGGCACAGGCCAGCACCCTCCGGCCCAGGACAGACGGCCCCAAGGCACAACCCGAAGCCGAAGCCGACCGTACGGTCCAGGGCGGGGCCGGAGCCGGGGCCGAGGCCGAAGCCGGGGCCGAGGCCGAAGCCGGGGCCGAGGCCGAAGCCGGGAAGAAGACGGAGGCCAGGGCTGGGGCTGGGGCCGAAGTTGAGGGCATGGCCCAGGCCCACGCCGATGTCGACGCTGAGGCTGAGGCTGAGGTCGAGGCTGCGGGCGAACCCGCCCCGGAAGGCGCAGCTGAACCTGGGGCCGACGCCAACGTCGACCCCGCCGCCGAGGTCGAGGGTGAAGCCGAGCCCGGAGCGGACGCCGAAGGCGAGGCAAAGGCCGGGCCGGAGGTCGACACGGACGCCGGGGCAGAGCCTCAGGCCGAGGCCGAGGCCGAATCAGAGGCCGAGGCTGCCGGCGACTCCACAACCGGGCCCGCACCCGTCGACGCTATGGCTGAACCCGCGGCCGGAGCCAAGGCCGACACTGACGCCAGGGCAGAGCCTCAGGCCGACACCGAGGCCGAATCGGAAGTCGAGGCTACCGTCGACTCCACAACCGGGGCCGCACCCGTCGACGCTGTGGCCGAGGCCGAGGTCCACGCCGAAGCCGGGGCAGAGTCTGATGCCGAGGCCGCACCGGACGTCGAGGCCGCATCTGGGCCCGGTGCCCAGGCGGAGCCCGATGCCGACGCTATGGCCGAACCCTCGGCCGGAGCCAAGGCCAACGCTGACGCCGGGGCGGAGTCTCAGGCCGGGGCCGAGGCTGCCGGCGACTCCACAACCCGGCCCGCACCCCAGGTCGACGCTGTGGCCAAGGCCGAAGCCGGGGCTGGGCATCCCGAGACCGAACCGGAGGCCGAGGCAGCCGGCGAAGCCGCGGCTGGGACAGGAGCCCCGGCGACACCCGAGGCCGACGTTGCGGTCGAGCCCGTGGCCGAAGCCAAGTCCAAGGCCAACACCGAAGCCGGGGCTGGGCATCAGGACGAGGCGGCCGGCGAAGTCGCGGCTGGGACCGGGACCCCGGCGGCAGTCGAGGGCGATGTGCGGGTCGAGCCCGCGGCCGAGGCCGACGCAGAAGCCCGGGTGGCACCCGAGGCCGACGGCGCAGGCGGGGCGGAGGCGACGCAGGTCATCGTGGCTCCCAGGCCCCGGCGGGTCCAGCCGGGCGGGGACGGCGTCCGCTCTCCGCGGGTGCCCGCTTGGGCGCGGGCGGACGCGGACGCCGAGCAGACGAGCGAGTTCGTGGCGCTCAAGGACCTCGACGTCCCCCCGCCCGTCGCGCCGGAGGCGAAGCCGACGCCGCGGTTCCAGCCCCGGCCGCCGGAGGCAAGCGCGCCGCCGCTGCCCGCGCTCGATCTGCTCGCCGAGCTCACCAACACCCCTCCCCCGCCGGAGACCCCCCGCCGGACCGCCCTGCGCCGCGTCAAGGTGTGGACGCCCATCCTGCTGGTCCTCGCCGGCGCCTACGTCGGCGCCCAGATGCTGCGCCCCCTGCCCACCCCGCAGATGGTCGCCGCCGAAACCGACCGCACCGTCGACGGGCAGTTCTCCATGCCCTGGCCCGCCAAGGGCCAGGGGGCCGTTCGCGTCGCCGGCTCCGGCGACCTCGGCACCTTCGGAGAGCAGAAGCCCGTCCCGACGGCCAGCGTCGCCAAGGTGATGACGGCCTACGTGATCCTCAAGGGCCACCCGCTGCGCAAGACCGACCCCGGGCCCGACATCACGGTCGACCAGAAGACCGTGGCGGACGGTACCTCCGAGCACGAGTCCCGGATCTCGGGCCTCACCGCCGGCCAGAAGTTCAGCCAGCAGGACATGCTCAAGATGCTCATGATCCCCTCGGGCAACAACGTGGCCCGGCTGCTGGCCCGTTGGGACACCGGCAGCGACTCGGAGGCCGCGTTCGTCGAGAAGATGAACGCCGCCGCCAAGGAGCTCGGGATGAACAGCACCACGTACACGGACCCCAGCGGTCTGGACGCGGGCACCGTCAGCACCGCCACGGACCAGCTCAAGCTCGCCGAGGCCGTCATGAAGGACGAGACGTTCCGCACGATCGTCTCCCTGCCCAGCGAAACCATCAAGGGTCTGCCCCAGCCGCTCACCAACAACAACGTCCTGCTCACGACGCAGGGCTTGAGCGTCCGGGGCATCAAGACCGGCTCCAGCACGCCCGCCGGCGGGGCCCTGATGTGGGCGGCGTACAAGTCGGTCGGCGACAAGGACCATCTGATCCTCGGCACGCTGATGGACCAGCGTGTGGACGGCCCGGACCCGGACGCCAGGAACAGCCTGGCTCTGGTGCAGACGAACAGCAAGAAGATCATCGAGGCGGTACGGGGGGCCCTGGCGTCGGCTCCGGTGATCCGCAAGGGCCAGGCGGTGGGGTACCTGGACGACGGGCTCGGCGGCCGGATGCCGCTCGTGGCCACCAAGGACCTGAACGTGATCGGCGTACCCGGCCAGCAGCTGAAGCTGTCGCTCGTCGCCGGTGCCTCGCCGCTGCCGCACACCGCGAAGGCCGGCACCGAGGTCGCCGTACTGACCGTGGGTGAGGGCGACGGGGCCAAGAGCGTGCCGGTGGCGGTCCAGAAGGACATGGCCGAGCCCTCGTTCGGTACGCGCATGACCCGCCTCGGCTAGAACGGCCGGTCAGGACGGAGGCGGTCGCGGCCCGATGGCCGCGCCCGCCTCTGTCGTTCAGGGCCCTTCAGGCCTGCTCGGGCAGATCAGGCACCGTGCGGTACCCGGGACGGACGGCCCGAGCCGCGCGTCAGGGAGTACCCGAAGATGCCCGCGGCGGCTCCGAGCACCCCGCCCATCGCGGTCCAGATCCAGCGGTCCGACCACCAGCCGCCGGACCAGCCGTCCTCCGGCTCGCGCAGGGAGGCGGTCACGGTGCCGGCGACCAGGGGTGTGGAGAGGGCTCCGTCCACCGCGTGGCCGCCGCCGGTCTCCTGCACGTCGGCCTCGACGGCCGTGCGCACCGGCAGGCCCAGGTCCTCCTCCGGCAGGCCCACGACCGTCAGGCGGACGTAATAACTGCCCGGCAGCGGGTCGTTGGCCCACGGCTCGGCGCCGGCCCGGACCGTGCGCAGGGTGCAGGACAGTTCGACGGAGGCGGCTTCCTTCGCCGCGGTCGCGCTCTGCGTGCCGTACGTGCACGCCTGCCGGCGGCGCAGTCCGTCGTACACGTCGAGCTGCCAGGTCGAGGCACCGTGCCGGGTGGCCGCTTCGGGCAGCGTGACCGCGGCCTTCACTGTGGCGCGCTGTTGTGCGTCGAGCGGCAGCACCCAGTAGAGGTAGTCGCCGGTGGACGCGCCGGCCGTGGCCTTCTGGCCCGGCCGGAACGCCGCGGCGGTACGGAAGCTGGTGCCCGCCTCGGTCGGGGCGGAGTCGGCCGTGCCCTTGGCCGGGGTGGCGGTGGGGCTCGCCGAGGGCGTGTCCGCGACCGCCGTGCCCACGGCCGTACCCGCCACCGCGAGGGCGGCGGCTCCGGCGAGCAGGGCGGCGGTCAGGGTGCGTACGGTACGCATCAGTTGGTCCTCCAGACGGAGATGCGCCAGCGCGAGATCCAGCCCCACACCAGACCGGCCAGCAGTCCGGCGAGCGCCAGCACGGCCAGCAGCCACCAGCCCCGGCCGAGGCCGAACGCGGCCGCGTCGGAGGCCCCGTCGGGTCCGTCCACCAGGTCGATGGTCAGCTCGACGGGCATGCCCGGGGTGGTCTTGACGGATGCGGGAGCCGAGAAGGAGTTGCTGACCTGGATGCAGACGGTCTCCGCCGCGGGCTTCGCGTCCCCGTCGGCGTCGTCGATCTCGGCCTTCGGGTACCGCAGACCGGTCGAGAGGACGTCGGTGCGCCCGTCGCCCGCCTCCGAGCCGCGCACGATCTCGCGCCCGTGGACGGTCGTGGCGCGCAGCAGGACTCCGTAGTCCTTGTTGACGGCCCGGTCGGCGCCGATGCTCACCGAGGCGCGCAGCTCCTGGCCCGGGAGGACGTCCACCCGGTACCAGCGGTGCTCGCCGAAGGTCTCGCGGTCGCTGTAGAGGCCGGCCTTCAGCTGCGGGGCGCCCTCGCACTGCTTGGCGCCCTCCGTCGCGACCGGGTTGACGACCGGGTCCGCGGCCCGGTCGACGAGTTGGCGCACCCTGCTGGAGAGCTCCGCCTTGTGCTGCACCGAGGTGTAGGTACCGCCGGTGGCCTCGGCGATGCAGGTCAGCTGGGCCCGCGTCTTGGCGTCGGGCACCAGGCCGAGGGTGTCGATGACCAGGTGGATGCCCTTGGCGGCGATGTCGCGCGCCACTTCGCAGGGGTCGAGCGGGGCGCAGGTGTCCTCGCCGTCGGTGATGAGCACGATCCGCTTGGTGGCGTTGCCGCCCTCGAGGTCCTGGGCCGCGCCCTGGAGGGCCGGTCCGATCGGCGTCCAGCCGGTGGGGGCGAGGGTCGCCACCGCGGTCTTCGCCTCGGTCCGGTCGAGCGGCCCGACCGGGTAGAGCTGTTTGGTGTCCTTGCAGCCGAGCGCTCTGTCCTCACCGGGGTAGGTCGCGCCCAGGGTCCGTATGCCGAGTTGCACCTCGGCGGGTACGGCGTCGATGACCTCGTTGAAGGCCTGCTTCGCCGCGGCCATACGGGACTGGCCGTCGATGTCGGTCGCCCGCATGGAGCCGCTGACGTCCAGGACGAGATCGACCTTGGGGGGTTCCTTCGCCGTCGGTCCGTCGGCGGCGGTGGCGCTCGCCGGGAAGAGCCCGACGGCCAGGGCGGCGAGCAGGCCGCACGCCCCGGCCGCCAGCCGTTTTCTTGTGATCATCGCCGGATCGTATTGAGGATCGTCCGGCAATCCAAAACCGGGTCCCCGCCGCGGCTTTCAGGGTGTACGCGGACTTCCGCCGGGCGTCCCGGCAGCGGACCGGGCCGGCGGACGGGGGCGGACCGGCGGACGGGGGCGGACCGGCGGATATCCGGGTGCATGGGGCGCAGTGCCCGATCTACTCTGCCGGGATGAGCACCCGTACCTTCCGCATCACCGTCCGCGGCTCGTTCGACGGTCTGACCGACGACCAGCGGGCCGAGCTGCTCGCGGCCGCGCCCGAGCACGACATGCTGCGCGCCGAGTTCACCGCCGAGGGTCACCTCACGTACGACCTCGCGGCCCGTCCCTTCTTCACCTTCCGCTTCCTCGAATCGGGCCAGAGCGAGGAGGACATCCTCGACGCGACGGCCCGTGCGGAGCTGGCGGCGGAGGGCTGGCTGACCGAGCGCGGATACGGCTTCAAGCAGCTGAAGTCTCAGGCCCAGGACCTGTCGCAGGCTCCGCTGGGCAAGCGCGGGCGCCGTGAGGCGGCCCGCGCCGACGGCCGGGCCTGACCGCGGCTCGCGGTCAGGCGTCCCCGGTCAGGCCTCGCCGGTCGCGGCGAAGACGGCGCCGAGGTGGGCGGCCAGCGACTGCGGGGCGGGCGGGGTGAGGCGGGCGCCCAGGTAGCCGTCCGGGCGGATCACGAAGGCCGTCGGCTGGTCGGCCGCGTAGAGGCGGGCGAACTCGCCGCGGCTGTCGCGGTAGACCGGCAGCGGGCTCGCGCCGGCCTGGCCGTCGGGCGGGGCATCAGCGGGGAGCACCACGCAGACCTCCACCCGCCCGCCGGAGGACTCCCCTGCCGTCCGCGCGAGTTCGTCGAGGCCGGGCCCGGTCCCGTACAGCAGCAGGAGGTGCTCGCGCTCCCGCAGGAGGTCGTACAGCCGCAGCGGGTAGGCGGCGATGTGCCCGGTGAGCCCGCGGCAGTCCGGCGCCCGGTCGCCCGGCCGGGGCCCGCGGCCCTCACCGGGCGGGTCCACGACCGGGCTTCCCCGGTAGCCGACGAGGAGTTGGGCCTCGCGCAGCATCACGGTCTCCGGAGCGTCCGGGTCTGACTCGATTCCCTGGACGGCGTGCCGCACGGTGCGGCCGACGACTTCCTCGCCGACGGGCCGGCGCTCGGCGTCGTAGCTGGCGAGGAGGCCGGGGCGGGCCGCGTCCCGGACCGCGAGGGCGAGCTTCCAGGCCAGGTTCCAGGCGTCCTGGATACCGGTGTTCATGCCCTGGGCGCCGGTCGGCGGGTGGATGTGCGCGGCGTCCCCGGCGACGAAGACCCGGCGGTCCCCGTACCGGTCCACGATCCGGTGGCTGATGCGGAACACCGAGGACCAGCGGATGTCGGAGGCGGTGGTCGGCTGCGGTGACAGCCGGTCCAGGACGGCCTGGATGTCCGCCAGTCCGGGGGCCCGGCTGCTCTGCAGGCCGTGGGCGATGCCGTCGGAGGAGGCCTCGACCTGCCGGGCGGTGGAGAGTTCGGGCGGCACCATCATGGACATCCGGTAGCGGCCCGGGCCGGGCAGCGGGATGCACACCAGCACGTCGTCGACGGCGCCGTCGACGCCCCGGTGCAAGGAGCGCACGCCGTACCCGTGCGGCACGTCCCAGTCGACCCGCACGTCGGCGAGCATGTACTCCTCGGGGAAGGCGCCGCCCTCGTAGCTGAGCCCCAGCCCCTTGCGGACGATGCTGTGCGCGCCGTCGCATCCCACCAGGAACCGGGTCCGCACCTCTTCCTCGGCGCCGGAGGGAGTGTGCAGCCGGGCGGTCACCCCGTCGGCGTCCTGCCTGAACGACACCAGCTCGGTGCCGCGTTCGACCGTGGTCCCGAAGCGGCCCAGGAACTCGTCGATGATGCGCTCGGTCTCGTACTGCGGCAGCGCGGCGAATCCGTACGGCACTTCGGGCGGCAGGACGAGGTCGAGGCGCGGCTGCTCGATGCCGTTGACGTACAGGTACTGTCCGCGCATCGGGACGGCCGCCTCGAGGACCGTGCGGACCAGCCCCATGCGGTCCCAGAGCTCCAGGGTGCGCGGCTGGATGCCCACGGCCTTCGCGAACGGCAGCCGGGCCGGCAGCCGGTCGACGATCCGGCAGGAGACTCCGCGCCTGCGGAGCTCGGCGGCGGCGGTCAGACCGACCGGGCCGGCGCCGACGACCAGGACGTCCGTTGCATAGGTGCGCGCCACTGGCGCCTCCCGGCATCTTTACTCGATCACGAGGTCGACGTCGATGTTGCCGCGGGTGGCCCGGGAGTAGGGGCAGACCTCGTGGGCCTGCTTCACGAGCAGGGCGCCCGTCTCGCCGGCCAGGGACTCGGGGAGCTCGACGCGCAGGGTGACGCCCAGGCCGAAGCCGGCGCCGTCCTTGCCGATGGAGACCTCCGCGGTGACCGAGACCTCGCTGGTGTCGGCCTTGGCCTGGCGGCCGACGAGGCCGAGCGCACTGGCGAAGCAGGCGGCGTAGCCGGCCGCGAAGAGCTGCTCGGGGTTGGTGCCCTGCCCGTTGCCGCCGAGCGCCGGGGGCATGGCGAGGGCGAGGTCGATCTGGCCGTCGGAGCTGACGGTGCGGCCCTCGCGGCCGTTGGCGGTGGCGACAGCGGTGTAGAGCGCGTCCATGAGAGTTCCTCTCGCAGAAATGAACCGTGGCGGCGGCCGGTGGTCGACCGCGCTCCACCAGTAGAGCACGCAATTCAGTTGTGCACAATTCAATGCCTCGCAAGTCTGCCCCGGGTACACTTGCCGTCATGACCGAGCAGCCGACCGCGACCCGCCCCGACCAGGACTTCCTGCGCCTGGACGGCCAGATCTGCTTCGCGCTGAACGCCGCGAGCCGCGCGTTCGGCGGCCTCTACCGCGTCGTCCTCAAGGACCTGGGGCTCACCTACCCGCAGTACCTGGTGATGCTGGTGCTCTGGGAGCACGGCGAGCTGCCGGTCAAGGAGATCGGGCAGCACCTCCGGCTGGATTCGGGCACGCTGTCCCCGCTGCTCAAGCGGCTGGAGACGGCCGGGCTGGTCCGCCGCGAGCGCAGCACCGAGGACGAGCGCTCCGTCCACGCCCACCTGACCGAGGAGGGCGCCGCGCTGCGCGTCCGCGCCGCGGAGGTGCCCCGGAGGATCGCGGCCGCGACCGGCTTCGAGCTCGCCGAGATCCTCGACCTCCAGACCCGCCTGAACCGCCTCACCGCCGCGCTCGACGCGGCCGTGCCGCGGGAGGCCGGAGAGGCGTAGGCCCCTCCCGCGCCGGACACTGGTCCGGGAAGCGGAAAGCGCGAAGCGGGGGGCCGAAGGCGGGAGGCACCCGGTGGAACCGGTGGCGGCGCTGGACCGGATCGCCTTCCTGCTGGAGCGCGCACAGGCCCCCACCTACCGGGTACGGGCCTTTCGCACGGCGTCCGCGGCACTCACGCGGATGGGCGGGCGGGAGGTGGCCGAGCGGGCCGCCGCGGGCACCCTGGAGAGCGTCAAGGGCATCGGCCCCAAGACGGCCCAGGTCGTACGGGAAGCCCTCGGCGGGACGGTGCCGGCCTACCTGCAGACCCTGGAGGACGAGGCCGCCGCACTCCCCGAGGGGCCGCCCGCCACCCCTGCCGCCACCGCGCTGCGGGCAGCCCTGCGCGGGGACTGCCACGTGCACTCGGACTGGTCCGACGGCGGCAGCCCGATCGAGGCGATGGGCCGGGCGGCGGCCGCACTCGGCCACGACTGGGCCGTGCTGACCGACCACTCGCCGCGGCTGACCGTCGCGCGGGGGCTCTCCCCGGAGCGGCTGCGCGAGCAGCTGGCGGTGGTGGCCGAGCTCAACGACACGTGGGCGCCCTTCCGGCTGCTCACCGGAATCGAGTGCGACATCCTCGACGACGGGGCGCTGGACCAGCAGCCGGAGCTGCTGGAACGGCTCGACCTCGTCGTCGGCTCGGTGCACTCGAAGCTGCGGATGGACGCTCCGGCGATGACCCGGCGGCTGCTGGCGGCCGTGCGCAATCCGCTGATGGACGTACTGGGCCACTGCACGGGGAGGCTGGTCACCGGACGCACCCGGCCTGAGTCGCAGTTCGACGCCGAGGCCGTCTTCACGGCCTGCGCGGAGTCCGGTACCGCCGTGGAGATCAACAGCCGGCCCGAGCGTCTGGACCCGCCGCGGCGGCTGCTGCGCCTGGCCGTGGCTGCCGGCGCCTTCTTCGCGATCGACACCGACGCACACGCGCCGGGCCAGCTGGACTGGCAGGTGCTCGGCTGCGAACGAGCTGTGGAATGCGGCGTACCGGCGGGGCGGATCATCAACACCTGGGCCGCGGACGAGCTCCTGACCTGGACCGACACCTGACGCGCCCCGTGAGGGCATCCTTCGTCGGGTGGGTCACACCTGCCGGGGGCGGGAGCCCCTTCACACGAGCAGCGCTCCGAGGCTTTCGGGCGCGAAGAAGTCCGCGGGCGAGGTGACTCCCGCCGCCACCCTGGCGAAGCCGTCCATCGCCGGGCCGCTGCGCGACACGGCGCCGAGCACCTCGAGCATCTGCGCCGGGGGCGGGTCCAGCGTGGCGAGCTCGGTGGTGAACTCGTACATCGGCAGGACCTGACCGTCCCGGCTCTCCTGGTAGTCCTTCATGGCCGCGTCGAAGGTCCGTGCACCGGTGAACGTCCGGTCGAGCGCCCGCACGCACAGTTCCGCGTCGCGGAAGGCGTCCTGGATGCCCTGGGCCGTGATGAAGTCCTTCAGGTACCCGGCGTCGCCGACGAGCGCCCAGCCCGGCCCGTACGGCCGGCGCAGGAGGTTCGGGACCGCCGCGCCGACGAGACGCTCCACGCGGCGGGCCGATGCGATCCGGTCGGCGAAGGACGGAACCAGGCCCAGGGTGGCCCGGTACCCGGCCTCGATGTCCGCCCGGTTGGCCTCGAAGTCGCGCATCGGCACCCCGCAGATCACCACGGTCAGGCCGTCGTTGGTGGGCCAGGCGGCGAAGGCCCGGTCCGGCCGCACGTAGGTCTCGAACCGGCCGTCCATCGGCAGGCCGGTCCAGTACGCGTAGTAGCTGCACTGGAGCTTCGGCTTCTCGGCGTAGGCGGCCGCGCCGACGGACCGCGCCACCAGGGAGTGGGCCCCGTCCGCGCCGACGACGACGCGGGCGTACTCCGTGACGCTCTTCCCGCCCGCCCCGTGCCCCCTGATGCCCGTGACCGCGTCACCCTCGACCACGAGGTCCTCGACGGTGAAGCGCTCCCGCACCTCCGCGCCCGAACGGTCCGCGGCATCGACGAGGATCTTGTCCAGGACCGTACGGCGCGGCGCGTACGCGGCCGGGAACCCACAGCCGGCGGGCGAGCCTTCGATGGTGAAGGGCCCGAAGTCGAAGGAGTAGGTGGCGATCGGCGGGCAGCCGCTCGCGATCACCTGGGGCAGCAGCCCCCAACGGTCCAGGGCCGCGAGGCCCGGCGGGTGGACGAGGTGGGTGGAGACCGTGTCGCTCGGGAACGTGGTCCGGTCGGCCAGGAGCACCCGGTAGCCCTTGCGGGCGAGCAGCATCGCCGTCGGCGCGCCGGCGCACCGCGCGCCGACTACCACGGCGTCGTAGATCTGATTCGGCATGACGTCACCTACCGTCGGTCGCTGCCCGTGGGCGCGCGGGCGCCGCCCGGGTTCGTACGGGTTCGTACGCTGGAAACGCTAGGCGGCGGACCGGGCCGTCCGCGTCGGCAGAACGTCCACTCCCCGGCATGGGCATTTGTGCCCACGTGCGCGGCGCGTGCGGGTGCAGGTGCCCGTGCGGGTGCAGGTGACGTTCAGACGAGGCCGTGCCGGTGTGCGTAGGCCGTCGCCGCGGAGCGCGACGACACCCCGAGCTTGGCGAAGATGTTGCTGATGTGACGGGCGACCGTCTTCTCGCTCAGGAAGAGGTCGTCCGCGACGGCCCGGTTCGACTTCCCCACCGCCACGTGCCGCAGGACTTCCCGTTCCCGGGCCGTGAGCCGGCCCTCCGCCCCGTTGGCGGCCTTGAGCACGAGCTCCTCGGCACGCAGCAGGTCCGGTACGGCGCCCAGCTCCCGGAAGACGGCCGTGGCGGCCTCGATCTCCAGCCGGGCTGTGATGTCGTCGCCGCTCTCCCGGCAGGACAGGCCGATGAGCAGGCGGGTCCGCGCGGCCTCGTACGGTGCGTCCAGGTCCCGGAACGTCGCCACCGCGTGGCCGAGTACCGCCTGGGCGCCGTGCGCCTCGCCGGATGCCAGGAGCACCGCGCCCCGCGCCTGTCCGCCGATGGCGCTCAGCAGCGGGGAGTCCACGGCCTCGGCGGTCGCGGCCAGTTCCTCCGCCGCGGCGCGCGCCTCCTGCAGCCCTCCCGCCGCCAGCATGATCTCCACGTACGCCGGCAGGATCCGGCAGCGAGCGATCCCGTCGCCGGACGCGTCGAGCGCGGTGCGGATCGCGCGGGCGGCGGCCCCCGTGTCCCCGGCCGCGAGCAGGGACAGTGCGAGTCCCGGCTGTGCGCCGTGCCCGAGCCTGCTGGCCTCGCGGTACGCCGCCTGCGCGCGCTCGGTCTCGCCGCGCAGCCGGTGGAGTTCGCCGAGCTGGTAGTACGCGGCGTCGGCGGAGCTCGCCGTCGGGGTCGACCGCATCCACCTGCAGGCACGCTCCGCCTCGTCCAGGGCGTCGTCCCAGTCCCCGTGCAGCCGCATGACCTCGACGCGGTGGGCCAGGCAGATGCCCCGGTAGGGCACCAGTTCCTGTTGCGCGGCGCACCACCGGGACAGTTCGGCCGTCCATTCCCGGGCCCGGCGCAGATCGAAGACCTCGTGGCAGACCGCGATCACCGCACAGTAGGCGAGTCCGGACACGATCGGGGAGACCTCGCCCGCCGTCACCCCGACCATGGCCTCGTCGAGGAGGCGGATCCCCTCCGCGGCCCGGCCGGTCCCGATCAGGTTCTCGCCGATGGAGACCATGGCGAAGATCGTGAGGTCCGGGTCCGTGAAGCGCGTCGCGACGGCCAGGGCCCGTTCGGAGACGGCCAGGGAGTTCGCCGTCTCCCCGGCGCAGTAGGTGCGCAGCCCTTCCAGTGCCAGCAGGTAGCCCTCCTCGACGGTGTCCGGCTCGCCGGCGTCGAGCAGCCGCCGCGCCCGCGCCGTCCAGCCGGCGCAGCGGGACCACTCCCCGCTCAGCACCAGGTCGAGCCCGAGCCAGAACACGCAGCGGACGGCGCGCGGCACGTCACCGCGGGTCAGCCACGCATGGTGGGCGCGCGTCCACAGGTCGTCGCTCTCGGTGTCCCGGCCGGTCAGGTGGGCGGCGAGGGCGAGCCGTTCGAGATCCTCGGGACCGAGCGGGTGCCGGCGGTCGGCCTCCGAGAGGATCGCGAAGACGTCGCCCCACGCGTGCCGTGCCAGTGCTGCTCCGGCGGACCGCTGCGCTGCGGCTGGCTCCATGGCCCCATTCTCCCCGAGGTCCGCCGGAACGGGCCGCGGGCTCAGGAGTGGAGCTCGACCAGCAGCAGGACCACGTCGGCCGCGGCCACCGCCATCGTGGTCAGGAACGGGAGCCTTCCGGCGGGCCGGCGGGCCGCGAGGAGCAGGGCTGCCGCCGTCGCGGCCAGCAGCCCCCAGCCGTACGCCGTCACCCGCCCCGGCGGTCCCGCGACCAGGGCCGCGGTCGAGCCGAGGACGAGCAGGCCGGCTGCCGCCGCGGAGCGCCGTACACCGAGCCGCTGGGGCAGTCCCACGACCCCGGTGGCCAGGTCGTCCTCGATGTCGGGCAGCACGTTGGCGAAGTGTGCGCCCGCCCCGAGCAGGGCCGCGGCGGCCGTGAGCCAGGGCGGGGGCCAGGGCGCGCCGGGCAGCCCGAGGGTGACGAAGGCGGGCAGCAGACCGAAGGCGAGGGCGTACGGGACCCACGAGGCGGCCGTGCCCTTCAGCCGGAGGTTGTAGCCCCAGGCGGCCGCGACGCCGACGAGGTGCACCGCGCCGGCGAGCAGCCCGGCGGCCAGCGACAGCGGGACGCAGAGCAGCAGCGCGACGGCTGCCGCCCTGGTCACGGTGGCGGCCGACACCGTACCTGCGACCAGGGGTTTGTCCCGGCGGCCGGTGGCCAGGTCACGGCGCAGGTCGGCCCGGTCGTTGCACCATCCCACCGACAGCTGTCCGGCGGCCACCGCGCCCACGGTGACGGCCGCCCCCGGCAGGCTGCGGCCCGCGGCGGCCGCCAGGGCGGCGCTGAAGAGGGTCACGGCGGTCGCGGGAAGCGGGTGGCACGCCGCGAACAGGCCGGTCACCGTACGTCCGGACCTCGCCGGCCTGCGGCTCTCGGTGGGGGCGGTCGTCTCTGGGGTCTGCGGGGTTCGTGCGGGCACGGCGACACGCTATGCGGCGCCGCGCCCGGTTCGCCTGATTCATAACGATGTGTCAGTTATTTCCTATGGTGAATCAATGACACGTGTTCTGGCAGTGCGCAGCGTGTTCCCGCCCCATCTCCACCCCCAGGCCGAGATCACGGAGGCGCTCGCCCGCTTCCTGCCGTCCGGCTCCGATACCGCCCTGCTGCGCCGGGTCCACGCCTCGGTGCGCGTGGAGCGCCGCCATCTCGCGCTCCCGCTGGAGCGTTACGGGCCGGCGAACGACTTCGGCACGACGAACGCCCTGTTCGTCGAGACGGCCCTGGAACTCGGCGCCCGCGCCCTCGAACTGGCCCTCGCCGACGCCGGCCTGGCGGCGCACGAGCTCGATCTGGTCATGTCGACCACGGTGACCGGGCTCGCGACACCCTCGCTGGAGGCCCGCCTCGCCACCCGCGCCGGGCTCCGGCCCGATGTGCGGCGGGTGCCGCTCTTCGGCCTCGGCTGCGCCGCCGGCGCCGCCGGGGTCGGCCATCTCCACGACCATCTGACGGGCCGCTCCGGGCACGCGGCCCTGCTGCTGTCCACCGAGCTGTGTTCGCTCACCCTCCAGTCCACGGACACCTCGATGGCGAATCTGGTGGCCGGGGCCCTCTTCGGCGACGGCGCGGGCGCCCTGCTCGCGGTGGGCCGCGACCATCCCCTGCACGCCACCGGCGCCGGGCCCGAGGTGGTGGCCGCCCGCAGCCGGCTCTATCCGGGCACCGAGCACCTCCTCGGCTGGGACATCGGCCACTGGGGCATGCGCATGGTGCTCGGCCGCGAGCTCCCCGACCTGGTCAGACTGCACGTGGCCGAGGAGGTCGAGACCTTCCTCGCCGCCCACGAGCTGAAGCCCGCGGACGTCGACGCGTGGATCTGCCATCCCGGCGGCCCGAAGATCCTCGACACGCTCTCGGACGCGCTCGCCCTGCCGGAGCAGGCCTTCGCCGCGAGCCGGCGCTCCCTGGCGGCCGCGGGCAACCTCTCCTCCGCCTCGGTCCTGCACATCCTGGACGGCGTCCAGAGCGCGGGGCCGCCGCCGCCCGGTTCGGTCGGGCTGATGCTCGGCTTCGGCCCGGGCTTCGCCTCCGAACTCGTCCTCCTCCGCTGGTGACCCCGATGAACGCGATGGACTCCATGCCCCTCATGCCCCTCATCCCATCCATGACCTCCTTGCCATCCATGACCTCCGCGGCCTTCCCGGCCGACGCGACCCTCCCGGCCGAGGTGACCCTCCCGGGCTCCGTGACCGTGCCGGCCTCCCTGGTCCCGTACCTCCTGCTCATCGGCCTCGTCGTCGTCGAGCGCCTGGCCGAGCTGATCACGGCCCGCCGCCACACCGCCTGGAGCCTGGCCCGGGGCGGCCGCGAGTACGGCCGCGGCCACTACCCGGCCATGGTCGCCCTGCACGCCGCGCTGCTGGTGGGCTGCGTGGTGGAACCCTGGGCGGCCGGCCGGCCGTTCGTCCCCCTGCTCGGCTGGTCGGCCCTCGGCGTCGTCGTGGCCGCCCAGGGCCTGCGCTGGTGGTGCATCGCCACCCTCGGACGGCGCTGGAACACCCGCGTGCTCGTCGTCCCCGGCCTGCCGCTCGTGGAGGCGGGACCGTACCGCCTGCTGCGCCACCCCAACTACGTGGCCGTGGTCGCGGAAGGGGTCGCGCTGCCGCTGGTGCACACGGCCTGGCTGACCGCACTGGGCTTCACCGTGCTCAACCTGCTCCTGCTGCGCGTCCGGATCGGCTGTGAGGACGCCGCCCTGACGGACGGCGGCCGGCTGCGCGCGCCCGCCTCCGTCCCGTCCGCGGGGGCCGCCCCGTGATCGACCTGCTGATCGCGGGCGGCGGTCCGGCCGGGCTGGCCACCGCCATCCACGGCGCTCTCGCCGGCCTGGAGGTGGTGGTCGTGGAGCCGAGGCCCACGCCCATCGACAAGGCCTGCGGGGAGGGCCTGATGCCGGGCGCCGTACGCCGACTGCTGGAGCTGGGCGTTCCCGTGGCCGGGCAGCCGTTCCACGGCATCCGCTACGTCGACGGCGTGAGCGGCCGGCACGCGGAGGGGCTCTTCCGGTCCGGCCCGGGGCTCGGCGCCCGGCGGACGGTGCTGCAGGCCGCGCTGGCCGAACGCGCCGCACAACTCGGCGTACGGGTGCTCCGGCAGCGCGTCGACCAGGTGCGCCAGGACGTCCACCACGTCAGCGCGGCCGGACTCACCGCCCGCTACCTCGTGGCGGCCGACGGCCTGCACTCCCCCGTCCGGCGCGGGCTCGGCCTCTCTGCGCCGGCCGCGCCCCGCAGGCCGGCCCGCTACGGGCTGCGCCGCCACTACGAGGTCGCTCCGTGGAGCGACCTCGTCGAGGTGCACTGGTCCGCGCGGTGCGAGGCCTACGTCACACCGCTGGGACGCGACCGGGTCGGCGTGGCCGTACTGACCGCCGAACAGGCCCCGTTCGACGTACAGCTCGCCCGCTTCCCCCTGCTGGCGGAGCGGCTGGGCGCCGGGGCCGCCGGTACGCCGGTGCGCGGGGCCGGGCCGCTGCGCCAGGGGGCCCGCGTACGGGTGGCGGGGCGCGTGCTGTTCGTGGGAGACGCGGCGGGGTACGTGGACGCGCTGACCGGCGAGGGCCTGACCCTGGCCGTGACGGCGGCGGGCGAGCTGGTGCGCTGCGTACGGGCGGGTCGGCCGCAGGCGTACGAGCAGGCCTGGCGGGACCTGTCGCGCAGTTACCGCACCCTCACCGCGTCCCTGCTCTGGGCCCGTCACCAGCCGCGGCTCGCACCGCGGATCGTTCCGCTGGCCGCCCGGCTGCCACGGGTGTTCACGCGGGCGGTGAACCTGCTCGCATGACACGGCACCCCGCGCGCGGGGCGCGGGGTGCCGGTCGGGCGGAGGGTGCGCGGGTCAGGCCGAGTTCTCCTGACGGTTCCTCAGGGCCAGCCCGGCGAGGACCGCGCCGGCCGCCGCGCACAGCACGACGGTGACGCCCGCCCAGGCCAGGGTGCCGCCCACGGCGCCGGCCAGCGGGTCGAAGCCCGCCGATCCGCCGAGCACGTGCAGGGCCACGACTCCGGTGCCCGTGACCGCGCCGGCCCGCCACACCCCGGGGGTGTCCCGGAGCGCCACGAGGGCGCCGATTCCCAGGCAGAGCACCGTGACGAGGAGGGGCAGGAAGTCGGCGGGGGCCGCGGACGGCAGGGCCGTCAGGTCGGCCGGCAGGTGCAGGGCGCCACTGACCAGCAGGGCGAGCGCCACCGGCCAGCGCAGTACGTGCCGCAGCGCCGGGGAGCCGGCCGGTTCGTCGACGGGTGCGGTGCGTCGGCGCGGCTCCTGGTGCCGCTCCTGGTACGGCGCGTCGTACAGCTCCCTGTACGGCAGCTCGTACGGCTCCTCGAACCGCTCGTCGTACGGCTCGTCCTCGGGCTCGTGGTGGCGCTCCTCGTCGTCCGGCTCGGGGGGCCCGGGGGGCCCGGCGCGGCGCTGCCGGTCCGCCGTGCCGGGCTCGTCCTTCCCGAGGATGGTGACCAGCAGGGCCACGTCCTCGATGGACCGTCCGACGGCGGCGGCGCGCAGCGTGATGTCCGCTTCGACCACCTCGTGCGGGGGCTCGCCCAGGAGGGCGACCATCCGTCGTACGTCCTGTACGGGCCGGGTCACGGCGGCCGTGCGCAGCGCCTCGTGTCCGGCGTCGGGCAGTCGGCCGCCCTCCTTGAGGAGGCTCACCAGGGCGGTGACCTCCTCGAGGGGACGGCCGGTGGCCGCCGTGTCCAGCAGGGTCCGCATGCGCTGTGTGTTCGGCGCGTCCGGCGCGTCCGGTGCGGTGGAGTCGGGGGTCCCGCGGCGGTCTTCGTGTGGCGTCGTCGCGAGGGTTATGGGGTCATTCATGGAAAGCTCCGTTCGCCGACGCGCGGGTCTACACATCGCGCGCCGGTCATCGTGCGTCATGGGAAGCGCACGCTTTGTTACATTGAGTGCCAGTTCTGCTCACTGCGCCATTCGGGGCGGGCAAACGGGGGTCTCCATGCCGGACCGCCCCGGCCCGCCCGGGTCCTCCGGGGTCCTCCGGGGAAAGGTCGTCGGGGTGACCGCCATGCGCCAGGTCCGTCGCCGGTTCGCACTGCTGCTGCCGGTGGTGCTGCTCCTGCTGGGCGCGGCCGCACCGCCGGAGCGGCCCGCTGCTGACACGGGTCCCGTCGCGGGCACCGACCGGGGGCCCGTACGCGGCCGGGCGCACGGCGCGTACAGCACCTTCGAGGGGATCCCCTTCGCCACTCCCCCGACCGGTGCACTGCGCTGGCGGCTTCCGGAGCCGGCGCCCCGGTGGGAGGGCGTGCGCGACGCCGGAGCGCCCGGTCCGCGCTGCGTGCAGCTCCCGGCGATCGGGCCGGGCGGGCCGAGCGGCTCCGAGGACTGCCTGTACCTCAACGTCACCGCTCCGGCGGGCGGCCGCGACGCCGGGGGCCGGCTCCGGCCCGTCATGGTCTGGTTCCACGGCGGCGGCTTCTTCAGCGGCGCGGGTGATCCCTACCGGCCGGACCGGCTGGCCGTGCGGGGCGGGGCCGTGGTGGTAACCGTCAACTACCGGCTGGGCGTCTTCGGCCTGTTCGCCCATCCGGAGCTCGGCGGGGCCCCCGACTTCGCCCTGGCGGACCAGCGGGCGGCGCTGCGCTGGGTGCGGGCGAACGTGGAGGGCTTCGGCGCGGACCCGCGCAACGTCACCGTTTTCGGTGAATCGGCGGGGGCCCTCAGCGTCTGCGCCCACCTCACCTCCCCGGCCTCCGCGGGCCTCTTCCAGAAGGCGATCGTGCAGAGCGGGTCGTGCTCGACCACGGTGCCTCCCCGGTCGCTGCTGCCCGGCCTCGGCGCGTACGAGCCCTTCGTGCCCGAGCGGCGGACGGTCGAGGAGGGTGTCCTGGCGGCGGCCCGGCTCGGCTGCGGGCGGCCCATCGGAGTGCTGGACTGCCTGCGCCGCCTGGACTCCGGCGCCCTCGCGACCGCCGAACTGATGCAGCGCTTCTCCCTGGTCTCCTACGGCAACGGCACGCTGCCGATGGAGCCCCGGCGGGCGCTGGCGGCCGGACGGTTCCACCGGGTGCCGGTGATGCAGGGCGCCACGCAGGACGAGATGCGCCTCTTCCTCGCGCAGACCCTGGCCGCGTATCCGATCGGCGACGAAGCCGCGTACCAGGCCCGGCTTGAGCTGTCCTTCGGCGCCTCGGCCGCCCGTGCCGTGGAGGCCGGCTATCCGGTGTCGGCCTACCCGACGCCGGCGGTGGCCTGGGCCACCCTGCTGACGGACGCGTCGTTCATCTGCCCGGCGTTGCGGGACGGCGGGGCGCTGGCCCGGCACGTGCCGACGTTCGAGTACCGGTTCAGTGACCGCGACGCGCCCAACTTCACCGGTCTGCCGGAGGTGCCGGGGCTGCCGTACGGCGCGGCGCACGGCTTCGAACTTCCCTACCTGTTCACGATGGCTCCGCTGACCGACCCCCAGCAGCAGCTCGCGGACCGGATGACCGGCTACTGGACCGGATTCGCCCGCACGGGCGTCCCTGCCGTGCCGGGAGCCCCGCAATGGGCGCGCCACGGATCGGCGGCGGCGGTGCTGTCCCTGGCTCCGGGCGCGGGCGGGATCCGTACGGTGGACGCGGGGGCCGAACACCACTGCGCGCTCTGGGACGCGCAGTGGCCCGGGGTCACCACTTCTGGGTGATGACGGTGTATTCGTCGGTGCGGAGCGTGAGGGTGCCCGTGTCGCCGTAGACCTGGCGTCGCCATGCGGTGAAGACGTCGGCGATCCGGCGGGCGTCCTCGGCAGCGCCCTTGCCCACCTCCCTGGTGGTGAAGGTGATGCGTGCCTCGCCGACCGTGCGGACCTTGCGGACGCGGGTCTCCCTGACACGGATGTCGGCGTCCTGCTCGGTGCGGCGCCTGTCGTAGTGGGCGTTGAAGTCCCGGGTCATGTCGAACCAGTCCGCCGGGCCACAGGGGCCACCGCCGTTCCCCATCTCGCCGTCGGTGGGCGGACCCTCGTATCCGCCGGTCTCCTGGTCCGTCGGCGGACCGGCGGGGGCTCCCGTGTCCTCGTCCGTGGGCGGACCCGCCGGGGCACCGGTGTCCTCGTCCGTCGGCGGACCGGCGTAGCCGCCCGTCTCCTCGTCGGTCGGCGGACCGGCGGGGGCTCCCGTGTCCTCGTCCGTGGGCGGACCCGCCGGGGCACCGGTCTCCTGGTCCGTCGGCGGACCGGCGTCCCCGCCGGTGCCCTCGTCCGTCGGCACGTCGAGGTCGCACTCGGCCGGCGCGAGCGTGGGGACGGCGGCGGGCGGCGCGGCCTGCCCCGCCCGGGTGGTCCCGCACCCCGCCAGAACGGCGCACAGGAGCCCCGCCACCATCACGCGTCCCGTCACGGACCTCGCTGCGATTGCCACGACCATCCCCCTTTGGTCAGCAAGAGGCGATCCCGGTCGTCCCGGTTCCGCCTCGATCAGCCGGCCTCCATCAGCGCTCTGCCGCTGGCGGTGGCAGGGGACATGGGCTGCCCGGTCGCCTACCTTCCCGGGCTGACGATGCGACGGATCGCCGATCTCCATCCCGGCGAGGCCAAGACCGACGCCCGCGACGCGTTCGTCATCGCGGACGCGGCCCGCGTCATGCCACACACCCTTCGCTCGGTCGATCTCGAGGACGAGACCATCGCCGAGCTGGAGATGATCGTGGGGTTCGACGACGACTTGGCCGGCGAGGCCACCCGGATCAGCAACCGGCTTCGCGGCCTGATGACACGGATCCACCCGCATCTGGAACGAGTCCTCGGCCCGCGGATCCAGCACCCGGCCGTCCTGATGCTGCTGGAACGGTTCGGGTCCCCGGCCCAGATCCGCAAGGCCGGACGTCGACGGCTGATCACGTTGATACGTCCGAAGGCGCCGAGGATGGCCGAGCGGCTGGTCGAAGAGATCTTCACCGCGCTGGACGAACAGACCGTCGTGGTCCCGGGCACGGACGCGGCCGCGCTGATCGTCCCGAGCCTGGCCGGCTCGCTCACCGCCGTCCTTGACCAGCGCAAACTCTTGGCCGCTCGGATTGAGGAAGTGTTGGAGAACCACCCTCTTTCCAAGGTCCTGACGTCCATGCCGGGGATCGGCGTCAGGACCGGAGCCAGGATCCTCATCGACGTCGGCGACGGCAGTTCGTTCCCCCACCCGGATCTCAGCGACAAAGCCGGTGACCGGCATCGGGCCGCCGGTCACCCGGTACCGGTGGAAGTACTGTCCATCGTCGAGCTCCGCGCCATCCCCACCCGCACACCGCCCGGAAGGCCTCGGCGCGCGAGCGGTGGGCGCGGCCGTCGTAGGCCGGGACTTGTCCGCTGCGGCTCAGTTGACGGTGACGGTGTACGTGATGCGCTCGGGCGCCTGGGAGGGGGTGGTCGCCCCCGTGGTCGGGGTGGCGGAGGGCCCGGTCGTCTCGGGGGGCAGGGTGGAGGTGTTGCCCTGGCAGGTGGTGAAAGTGCAGTGCAGCAGCGTGAACCGGGTGGTCCCCTTGCCCTTGGCCTCGAAGGTGAAGGTGAGCCGGCCACCGGCACCGGCCACCGCTTCGCCGCCGGAATCCGACGCGTAGACCTGGCCGCGGCTGACCAGCACGGAGCTGTCGGGCTTGGGGTCGACCAGGTACCAGTACTCGCGGGTTGAGGCGTTCTGGTCGACCGTGAGCGTGAAGCGCTCGCCCGGCTCGGCAGTGATGCTGGTGTCCTTCACCGGGCGGCTCGCGGAGCCGCCGGCCGGTTCGTCGGTGCCGGACCCGCAGCCCGTGGCGAGAGCGAGGAGCGCGGCCGCCGCGATCGCTGCACCGCTCCTGCCACCGCAAAAGACATACGCCGTACTCGTTGGGGAGATCACTGTTGCAAACCTTGCCCGCGTAGCCGTTGATGAAGTCGTCCTCGCTGACCCAGGGGGTCCAGCCCCAGGGTTGTACACCTGAAGCATGTCACCCTCCTGGGCGATGATGGTCATCGCGTGAGCGCCCTCCTCGCCCGAGACGTCGACAGGAACCGGCCGCCCGTGTGCCACCGACTTCTCGGCCTCGGTAAGGACCGCCCTGCGTTCGGAGGCGCTGCTCAGGTCCTGGCGCTCGTAGTCGGTGCGGTGGCACTGCCGACGGCGGTGTCGTTGACCCGTCCCTGCCCCTCCGGCCCCACGCCGCCCCAGCTCTCACCGCCGTCACCGCCACCAGGCGCTGCTTGAAGGCGTCGCGGTCGCTCTGCTGCCCGCCGGAGCCGCCGGGGCCGAGCCGTTGTGCCGGACAGGACTCCGAAGCGGGGTGGGCGGTGGCGTGATCACCGGCAGGTGATCGACGCGATCGCGTTCAAGTACCGCGCCGGGACGCCGTGGATGAACCTGCCCGAGCATTTCGGTTCCTCCGGAAGTGGGCCGCCGACGGCACCTGGGAGAAGGTCTTCACCGCGCTGCTCGCTCAGGCCGATGCCGAGGGAGACCTCGACTGGGTCATCGCGGTCGACTCCACGATCGTCCACCCCCACCAGCACGCCGCCGGGGCCCGTCAAAAGGCGGGCGGCAGCGGCCGTCCGTGGCCCGGCCGCCCGGCGGCCATTCGCGACAGGCCGCGCAGCGCACGGCTCGTGCGACCGCACTCTCGCGGCCGGGCGTCCGCCGCATGCAGCACAGGGCCGCTGCTGATCACCAGCCGATCAGGAAGCCGGGCGCAGTGAGCGGAGTCGGTCCGCTACGTCGTACACGGTCAGGCGCAGGGCGCGGATGTCGGTGATCAGGTCGCGCCACGGTTCGAAGGCGGCGTCGATGTCCTTGCCGGAGGCCTTGATGTAGGCGACGGCGACGCCGTAGCCGAAGTACTCGTTCCGGGCCGGCAGCGGGCGGGTAAGGACGATCTGCTCCAGCAGCGCCGCCGCCCGCCAGTACGCGTCCGGCTCGTCCGTCCCCCAGGACGGGGTGTTGACCCGGTGGCGGGCGACCGCGGCGACCAGACCCGAATAGTCCATGACGCCGAGGTCCTTGCCGAGGAGTTCCTCCTGACGGTCCAGGAGCCAGCGGATGTCGATGTGCAGTTCCAAGGGTCAGGCCGCCCGGGTTCCGCCGGACGCGGGCGGTGCGCCGAACTCCGTGTCGAACTCCGTGTCGAACTCCGCGTCGAACGCGGCCGCGACGCCCGGTCGGCCGACCGCCTCGCGGAACGCCGCCGTGGCCCGGCCCAGGGCGAGCTGGTTCTCACCCTCGATGGCCAGTTCCGCCAGATAGGCAGGCATGCTCTTGCCGTGGGCGGCAGCCAGGGCGGCAAGGCGGTCCCTGGTCTCGAAGTCGATCTTCACAGTGGTATCAGCTATGCCCCGAGTATGCACGCATGAATACCTTCACGAATACCCTTTCGGGAATCCGCCGCCTCCGTCCGCACGGGGCCTCCGACGCGAGCCGTCGTCCGCCTGGGCGGCCAGGAGCAGAACCAGAGCCCTGGAGTGGGTTGCGCCCAGCGCGGTGACCACCGCTTCGGCGGACATGCCGTCGTCGCGCAGCGCGCCGACGGTCTCCGGAGTCAGCCCATTCGCTGCGGTTCCACATGCCCGGCATGGCGCCGACGGGTTCGAACCCTGCGTTCGGATCGTCGCTGTGGGGTCATGTCCCCCTTCGTGGTGTAGCCGATCACTCGGTGGGCGCGTTGGTGGCGTTGGGTGGTGCGGGGGCGCTTTTAGGGAGCTCGGTGGGGTAGATCTCGTCCATGCTTCCCTCGGGCAGGTAGCGGCGGGGGAAGGCGATCCATTCGTCGTGCAGTTCGAAGAGCACGGCTGTGACCAGTCGCAGGAGGGCGTCGTCGTTGGGGAAGACCTGGACGACGTCGGTGCGGCGCTTGATCTCGCGGTTGATCCGTTCGAGCGGGTTGGTGGACTGGATCTTCTTCCAGTGCCGTTCCGGGAAGGCCGCGAAGGCGGTCAGGTCGTCCTTGGCGTCCAGGAGCATCTGTTTGACCTTGGGGAACTGCTTGCCGAGCATCTCGGCGACGGTGTCGAGCTGGGTGCGGACCGCGTCCTGGGTGGGCTGGGCGAAGACTGTGCGGATGGTTGCGGCGACCATCTCGGTCGCCTCCTTCGGAATCACCGCGAAGACATTTCGCAGGAAATGAACACGGCATCTCTGCCACGCGGCGCCGAGCATGACCTTGCGGATCGCCTTGACCAGGCCGGAATGGCTGTCGGACAGGACCAGGCGGACCCCGGTCAGGCCGCGTTCGCGCAGGGAGCGCAGGAACTCGGCCCAGAACGCCTCGGTCTCGCTGTCGCCGACCATGACGCCCAGGACCTCGCGGCCGCCGTCCTCGGTGATCCCGGTGGCGACGACCACGGCGCGAGAGACGATCTGGTGGTTCACGCGTGCCTTGCAGTAGGTGGCGTCCAGGTACATGTAGGGGAAGCGGGTGTGGTCCAGCGGCCGGGTGCGGAAGGCGGTCAGCGGCTCGTCCAGGTCCGCGCAGATCCGGGAGACCTCGCTCTTGGAGATCCCGGTGTCCGCGCCCAGGGCCTTGACCAAGTCGTCCACCGACCGGGTGGACACGCCATGGACGTAGGCCTCCACGATGACCGCGTACAGGGCCTGGTCGATCCGGCGCCGGCGCTCCAGCAGGCTGGGGAAGAAGCTTCCGGCGCGCAGTTTGGGGATGGCCAGCTCCAGGTCGCCGGCCTGGGTGGTGAGCGTCTTCTCGCGGTGCCCGTTGCGCAAGGCGGTACGGGCCTCGGTGTGCTCGTTCCAGCCGGCACCGATGTGGGCAGCGGCCTCGGCCTCGATCAGCTCCTGCAGCATCCGCTCGGCGATGCCGCGGACGAGTTCGAGTCCGTCTGCCGAGCGTAGTGACTCCAGCAGGCGTAATAGGTCAGACTGGGACAGGGCCACCTCGCACCTCCGTTGTTGAACTGGCCGTTCAATACGGAGAGTTGCATGGTGGCCCACCTCATGCGCAGAGAGCGCGAGCCCTCCGCGGGTGTGCGCCCGGCGAGCAAGCCCGCGCACACCTCACCCTTGATCGGCTACACCACGTGGCGGGACGCCATCCGCTGTGGACCAGGCAGATCAGACGGCGCCGAAGGACTGCGGCGTGGCGGGCCTGAATGGCGATGATGTCCAGGACGACCTGGGCGTCTTGGCGCGCGCAGCCGGGCCGGCGGCGCCGCGGGCTCGGGTGGCGGCTCGGCGCTGCAACGCCTCGAACGACAAGCGTCCCGCTTCGGCGTCCCAGACGACCAGTTCGCCATCGAGGGCCGGGCCGTTCGGCAACTGTGCCTCGGCGGCCGCCACCAGGTCCGGCCACCGGTCCTGGACCGGCGCCCCGCGGCGGGTCTGCACCTGCACGGTGCCGCCCGGGCCGGCCGCGGTGAACACGAGCGCCAACGGCGTCCGCTGTGACATCGCGATGGTCCGGACCCCGGACGGTCACAGCCGGCTCGAGCCGGCGAAGTACCGCAGCCCCGCGGTGATCAGCGCCGGGCCTCGCAACCGACCCCTGTTCGTCGGCGTGGCGCTGACCGCCGGGGCCGGAACCGCCAGCCTCGACCGCCCAGCCGTCGGGGCTGATGTCCTTGGCGATAAGGGAGTCGCCCGGGATGTTGGGCGCGCGCTGGCGGTCGGCGGGGACCGCGGCCTCGGCCGGGGCCGGCTGCCCGGGGCCGCGGCGGGGGTGGTGGTGGAGCGGGAGCGGGCTGCGGCCGGGGAGACCACAGCCCGGCACGCGGGCGCGGGCGGCACGGGCGCCGGCGTCGTCAGGAAGTGGAGGGTCGCGTCCACGAGACAGCCCACCAAAGCAGTACGCGAGGTCTGCCCACAGCGCGCCCTTGTCCGCCGCCGCGGCGGGAGCGGGCGCCGAGCGGAAACCGCGGCCGGGCTGTTCGGAGCGGGAGCAGGTGGCGCAGCAGCAGCGGCCATGATGACGGCGGCGACGGCCTGGTCGACGCCGGCGCCGGTGGCGTGTGCGGCGGTGAGGATCCGGGCGACGTCGATACCGGCGGCGTCGAGACCTGCCATGGGAGGCGGCGATGTCCGGCCAGGCCGGGGAGGCGAGGATCGCGTCGCACGCCAGGCCCTCGGGCATCGCCCGGCGCAGGATCTCGGCCCACCGGTCGATTCGGATGCCTGCCGGTCGCCGGGGACGTCTGACCGGGGGGCGGTGCCCGGCGGGGGACGACGGGCCGCCGGGCGGACTGGTTCAGACCAGCGCGTTCTTGTAGAAGATGCTGGAGCGCCGGTCGCCCTCCACCCCGGTGGCGAAGCCGATGAAGAGGCGGGCCTCGCCGGCGTCGGTGCGGTAGATCGCCAGGCCCTCGGGCTCGCGGTGGTGGAGGGTGGAGCCGGCCTTGGTAAGGACGGGGCCCTGCTTCACGGTGCCCGTGTTGATGTCGATGCTGGTGACGTAGGAGTTGCCGTCGCCGGTGGGAGTGCCGTCGCCGGGGTACGCGTCGCCCGTCAGGTAGTACATGTACGAGCCGTAGAGGGTGTAGCCCTGTGGGGTGCCGGAGATCGTCGGCTGCTTGAAGTCGACCAGCGGCGAGCCGAAGCTGCGCGTCTCGAAGGCGGAGAGAGGATACACCGCGATGCGCTTGCCGGCGCTGGTGTGATAGCGAACGATCATGCGCTGGTAGACCGGGTCAACGGAGCAGGTGTACTCGGTGGCCCCGGAGATCGGCCGGTAGGCGGCCGCGGCAGCCGGCGAGTCCAGGGTGGTGTTGGCGGTGTAACGAATGGGGGCGAGCGCGGTGCCGTACCCGCTGGTGTTCGCGTCGCACTCGATCCACAGCTCGGTGCCGGAACCGCTCGGCAGCGCGGCGAAGGCGACGCCGTGGCCAAAGCCGTTGAGGTGCATGTACGAGATGTAGTTCCCGTCGAAGTCCATCTTGTTGATGCACAGGTCACCGGCGGACTCGTCGCTTCCACTCCGCTTGGTCGCCACGAACAGGAACTTGTTCACCCAGTCGAAGGCGAAACTCTGCTGGACCCGCGCACCGTGCGTGTCCTTGGACCGGAACAGGTCGTACGACGGCTCCGAAAGATCGAACCGCTTGGTCACGGTCACATCGGCCGAAGCGGTCTGAGCACCGGCGCCAAGCCCGAGCGCGGCAAGTGAGGCGCCAACACCGGTGCGTATGAGGCCGCGGCGGGAGAGGGAGAAGCCAGGGGTGCGATTCATGGGGGCCTCCGAGGGCATGGGGGGAGGGCACGGCCACGATGCTAACCGTCGCAGGGGTGGTGTGACCTGCCGGGCCCCGATGGGTGGTTGAGCATCTGGTTACCCACGAGCCAGGCACACCCTGCTGGCCATCTGGCGGCCTCGCGGACTCCGCCGCTCCGCTGCCTTGCGTGATCGGCTGTACCGGCGTGCCGTGAACTCGACTCCGAGGTCGTTCGCGCGGCATCCGCCGTCCTTGAAGTAGACCTCCTGCAAGCCGTCGGCCACGATCTGGCGCATCCGCCGGTCGCTCGCACCCGTTTCGCGGGCGTCGAAGAGGCGCTGCGGGCACGCGGGTGGGAGGTGGACGGTGAGGCGTCACATGCGGCCGTCGTCGGTGGTGTCGACACGTGCGGTGAAGCGGAACCGGGCCCGCGTCTCGACCGTGATGCCGGTGCTGGTGGCGGCCTCCTTGCGGCGGCGCTCGCGCACCACGGGCTGCCAGGGAGCGCGTACGGCCGTGTCGATGCGGTCCGTGATCACCTTCGGCGGCGTCTTCCGGTCGCCCTTGCGGCACCGCTCCACCGACCGCTGACTGACCCCGAGCTCCTCCGCGACCGCGCGGGTCGACGGCAACTGCCTGCCCCCGCGCGAGGTCGACTTCGTCCGGTCAGCGCGCCAACGAAGGCCAAGCCAAAGACGAGGAAGGCAAAGCCACCGGTGTCTTCGGCTCCTCGGCGAGCTCAGTCGGCCCGGGTGCCGGGCGGGACGGACATGGCGGAGCTCTGTCGTAGCGGACGATGGCATGGGTGCCTGCGCTTGAAGGTGCCTGTGGCTCTGTTCACGAGGTAGTGGGTTCTGGCTCAACCTCTGTGGTGACGGCTCGACGCTCAGCGCGCGGGGACGCGGAACGACGCGAACCAGCGGGTCAGTGCGTTGGCCCGACGCGGACACGAGCGCGCACGGCGCAGAGCCCGAGAACTGATCGCAACCGGCTCGTTCCTCGGCGACGACGCGGCTGATGTGGGGAGGTGAGAATAACGGGCGTGAACATCGAACAGGCCGTCGCGCAGTACGGAAACGTCGAAGAGGTACCCGGCCTGCCCATGGCCTGGTGCTGGTCACCGATGTCGCGCTTCGTGTTCTCCCTCGCCGTAGACGTCGATGGGCGCTGGGCCTACCAAACGAACTCGCTCGACGTCCACGACGAAGGTCTGGCCAGGGCTGTTCTTGCGTTCGCGAGAGAGCACTCGCTCGGGCGTGGGCCGGACGCGCGACCTCTTGCGGTCGTCCCCGGGTTCTCGGCCTACCGGTTTGACGCCGTGGCAGCAGTTGCACCATCTGTCCACGGCTACCACCAGGGGCGGAACGAGGCCCTGAACGAAGTCGTCTCAGCAGTCTTCCCGGCGTACCAGTGCGAGTTCCGCGGGGACGAGAACCTGGAGGAGGCGGTCCTGCGGTTCAAGCACATGCTGCGGCCGACACGCATCTCCCGGCTACCGGTCCCGTACCTGAAGATGCGCTACGAGAACACGAGGACCGGCGGCGGCAGTGTGGGTCCGTCCCGCGGGTTCACCACGCACGACGTGCTGGAGAGGGAGCTCAGGCTCCTCGAAGGCGCCCCGGGAAGTTTCGTGGAGTTCGAGAACTCCCGGGGCGAGGTGTGGAACGTCGAGTGGAACGGGTCCTGGCTGGTGAACGGCACGCCACAGGGCGGACCGCCCTCCGAAAGCTGGGCGGCATCGGCTTTGGGATGCCCGTAGGAGTTCGAGGACACGCATCATCCTTCAGCCGTAGTCATCACGGAAGCGCGCTCAGAACCCTCTGGTTGGCCCGACCGGCCAACCAGAGCGCTCAGTGCGCCGAACCAGAGTTCAGCAGGACGCGCGCAACCTTCGCCCGGCTCAGCGCGGTGGCCGGATGAGCTGCCCACGATGTGGCGTGCGGCCGGGTCGACGGTGGTGTCGCGCGCTCGGTCAAGCGCCGTCGATGCGGTCGAGCAACGCCCGGGCCTCGGCGGTGCGGCGATGGTCCGGGCCGAAGGCGGCCAGGCAGGCGTCGTGGGCGGCTGCGGCCCGGGTCCGGGCCGCGCCGCCGCGGCCCAGCCCCAGGAGGGCGGTGGCCATGGCCAGCTCGACAGCGCCGGTCTCCGAGCGGCACTCCTCCTCCGGCAGGCTGCGGCGCAGCTCCTCGGCGCGCTCCGCCTCGGTGAGAGCCGCCTCGTGGCGGGCCTGGCCGTTGAGGCTGCGGGCCAGGCCGAGCCGCAGGACCAGGGTGAGCCGGTCCGGTACCTGATAGGCGGCGAGCGCCTCGCAGGCGAGTGCCTCGGCCTGCGGGTGGCGTCCCTGCGCGTTGAGGGCGAAGACCAGTCCATTGCGGGCGGCCGCCGCTATGAGCGGCATCTCCGGCCCTGTGCCGCGGTTCGCGGCCTGGGCGACGGCCGTGCACTCCGCCTCGCATTCAGCGTGCCGGGCGAGTGCGGTCAGCGCCTGGGCTCGGTCCGAGCGCAGTTTCAGGGTCTGCGGGTGTTCGGCTCCGAACACCCTTCCGAAGACCGGCAGCAGTGCGTCATATGCGGCGAGCGCCTCGGGGTGGCGGCCCTGGGCACCCGCCGCAAGCGCGGCGATGCTCAGCGCCAGCGGTGCGTGCGCGTCGTCGCGCAGCCGGGACCGGGCCGCCGCCACCGCGCGGGCCTCGGCCTCCGCCTCGGCATAGCGCCCGTCCCGGTACAGGGCCATGGCTTGGGCCAACGGGGGTATCTTTCCGCCGTCGTTGCGGCCCCACGACCTGAAGAGTTTCATGTCCGGAGCATACGGATGCTTGCCGGGGGTGCCCGCTCGCGGGCGGCCACGCGCGCCCGCTGGACACCACGGCGGCGCTCGATGCCCTTGCGTGGCCCGGGCATTGCGGTGTGCTACGGCTGGGCGGCCGTTTCAAGCGGCTGTTCACGCACCTGGAGTGGCTGGACGAGCTCGGCGATACGTCGGTGTGGGTGGACGGCGTCGCCGCGCCGAAGGTCACTGACTTCGCCGGGAAGCAGATGCGGCGGACGCCTCCGAACTGCGGGACTACGCGGTCATCAAGCGGGTCGCACTGCCGGCCTGCCTGGCCCACAAGGCGCGGACGCGGGTGCGCGACGACCTGGCGACGATGCTCTGCAAGCGGGTCGCCATGAAGATCAAGAAGGCCGCACCCTGATGGGGATCAGGGCCCGCACCGCGTACTGGGTGGAAGGGTGGCGACGCTTCGGCCCACCCGCGGGCAACGACCCGCAATTTGACGATCCGTTCGGCCGCTACGTGCTCACCACCTTCGTCAAGGGCACCGACATTGGCCCGTACGAGGCGGCCAGGCACATCCCCGGCGGTGTCCGGGCATGAGCTGTCGTACGTGGCGAACCGGCACTTCTCCATCGCGCTGCTGAACGAGGCCTTCGCCGACCTGGTTCAACGCGCACGCCCGCGTCGACTCCCAGGCATGGGGCGACGGCACCGCCGTGGCGGCGGACGGCACCCACATGGACACCTACATCGCGCTGTTCACACACTTCATCCCGTGCGGGGTATGGGAGGCCGTCTACAGTCCCAGTTCCGGCACCTGATGCGGGTGGCCGTCTCCGTGCGCGGCCCGCGACGAACAAGGTCGAGCCGTTCAACCGGTTCTCCCAGTGGGTCGGCTTCGGCCACCAGGGCGTACGCGCCGTGCCTGACCGAGCACATCAAGCGGTTCGGCGAGTACAGCACGCACGAACTCGGAATCGAACCCGACGCGTACGACCCGAAGCTCGACGTCGACTTCACCCTGCTGCGCGAAGGGGATCTGAACGTCGTCGGCTTGGACCGGGCCGCGTGATGCCGGGTGCGGCCACGAGCGGTGAGGCGGCGAGCAGCCCCGTGCGCGCGGGCCGGTGTCTGTACCGCGCCGGGTGCGCCCGCGGCGACGACGCGGGCGCCGAGTCGTCAGGCGGGCTGGACCCTGATGGTGCAGAGGCGCTTGGTGGCCCGGGTCAGGGCTACGTACAAGTCCCTTTCCCCACCGGGGCGGGCCGTGATGATTTCCTCGGGGTTCATGACGACGACCCCGTCGAATTCCAGGCCGCGTGCTTCGGACGCCGGCACGATGCGTGCGTGGTGAGCGATGCCCTGGGCCGTCAGCTCGCTCACCCTGGTGTCCGCGCAGATCACTCCCAGAAGCTCGCCCGGGTGCGCGGTGCTCTGGGCGCGGAGTGCTTGAACGACGGCGGCGACCAACCCGTCCGCAGATGTGGTCACGGTGCGAGGGCTCTCACCGCTTCGCAGTGACCGCGTGGGCTTCTGGTCCGGAGCGATCCGCGCGAGCAGGTCCCGGACGCTCTCCAGGATCTCCTGCGTGGTGCGGTAGCTGACGGTCAGGTTGTGCAGTTTGAACCGCGGTCCGACGTGGGGGCTCAGTGCTTCCTTCCAGTCGCGTGCTGTCGCGACCGGGCCTGCCTGGGCGAAGTCACCCACCAGCGTCATCGCCCTCGCCGGGCAGCGGCGGACGATCATCCGCCACTGCATGGCGGTCAGTTCCTGCGCCTCGTCGACGACGACGTGCCCGTACGTCTGCTCGGGGGGGCCGTCGACCAGGCTCGCCGCCTCGTCCAGCAACGGCACATCGGCATCGGTCCACGGGTCGTCCGGAGCGCGCAGCAGAAGGGACCGCTCCTGCGCGGTCAGGCGGGGCAGGCGCTCGGCGAGAGCGCCGGCGTTCGTCAGGAGCGCCTTCACGAGGTCACCGGGTACCAGCCGCGGCCACAACACCTCGACCGCTCGGTCGACGCCGGCGTCGTCGAGGAGATCGGCTCGGATGGCGTCCAGGTCCAGCTCGTGGACCGGACCCGAGTCGGCCGCACCTTCGCCGCGGCGCCGGGCGGCTCCCGTGAACCGGTCGAGGTTGATGCCCGTCATCCTTTCGGCATCGGCGTCGATCTGCTCCAGGAGGTCGCCCATGTCTCGTTGCATCGCGTCGGTGACGGCGTCGACCAAGAGCTCTTTGAACACCTGGCGCGCGGGGTTGTGCCCCGGTACGGCTGCCACGGCGGCGTCGCGTGCCGTGGCGACTTCCTCGACGGAGAGGTGAACCAGTTCCTGTCCGACCCGCACGGTGAAGTCGCCGGCGGGGGCTTGATGGACGCGCAGCAGGCCGGCCAAGGCGTCGGCGAGGTCGGAGCTGCCCTTGAGGCGCGCCGTATCGAACGGGTCCACCGTGTCCGTGGACACTCCGGCCAGTTCCCGGCAGGTCGCCAGAACGACGTCGTTCTCTCCGAGCGAGGGAAGGACCTGGGAGATGTAGTCGAGGAACCGGGCGTTCGGGCCCACCACCAGGACGCCCTCCTCCGCGGCGCGCGGGAACGCGTACAGGACATAGGCCGCCCGGTGCAGGGCGACCACCGTCTTGCCGGTGCCGGGCCCGCCCTGCACCACGGTCACCCCGCGGTGGGCGGAGCGGACGATCTCGTCCTGCTCGGCCTGCAGCGTCGCGACGGCCGCGTGCATCCTGCCCGTACGCCGTGCCGACAGAGCCTCGGTCAACGGGCCGTCCCCCACGACGTCCTCGTCGGTCGGGGCGGTCCCGTCCAGCAGTTCGTCGCTCACCGAGATGACCGTGCGCTCCTCGAGGCGCAGGTGGCGGCGCCGCCGCAGGTCCATCGGGTGGACCGGTGTCGCCTCGTAGAAGGACCGCGCCGCGTTCGCGCGCCAGTCCACGAGCAGAGGCAGGTCATCCTCCTCCGTATGCAGTCCGATCCGCCCGATGCGCAGGGCCGTGCCATCCGTCCAGTCGATGCGCCCGAAGACCAGCCCCCTTTCGGCGCCCTCCAGCCGGCCGATTTCCTTGGCCAGACGCTCGGCGGCAATTTCTCTCTCGTATGCCTCACCGGCGCTTTCCGCCGGGGCCTTCAGCACACTCGCTCGGTGTACTCGCGCCTCGGAAAGCCGCTCGGTAAGCAACTCATATAAGGAGGACACATAATCCCGCTCCGATTCAACCGCACGCACAGCAGGATCATTCATTTTCGACAAGGGGGCTCCTTCGATTCGAGCCACACCATACGGTCAAAGTTCCCTAAAAGTAAGTCTTGACTTACTTGGCAAGCCATGGCCCTACGACTGAATCCATGACGGCTGACCGTATGGCATATCATGCATTCCGCCGTTCCGTATATCGCTCATTGCGCTCCCGATGCCCGCCTGCCTTGTGGCGAGCCCGCACTTGGATGCCGGCGATGTTTTGCCGCGCTCGGGAAAAGGGGGAAGATCCGGCGAAGCGACCGGCGCCATCGAGCTCACTGCCAGGGGGCATCTGATCGCTTCGTCTGGCGACCCGACCGAAGAGACGAGCACAGAATGGGTTAAGACCTCGACCGCAGCACCACGCCGCCGTCGGTCGCGGCGGACCCAGACTGGATCCGCCGATCTTCGGCCTCCGCGTCTTTGATGTCGTCAAAGGAACGAATGACGACAGGCGCGGCGGGCGTCCAATGAACCCGGGCTTTCCGAGGCCGGGCAGCGCGCCGATCCCATCAGATCCGATGACGGCTGATGACAGGGTTTACTGACAGCTGGGGTCGAATGCGACCACTACAACGGGAACGGCATGGCCAACCTGGCCTACAAGCGGGTGCCGACCGACCAGCAGTCGACCGACCGCCAGAACCTGGTGCTGACGAGGCCGGATGGCTTGGCTGCGCTGGAGCGGCGATACGTGGGACTCGGCAACCGGCAGCGCGGAATGCGCCCGCCTGCGGCCCGCTGACAAATCGCCATCCGGATCTCGCCAGCCAACAGCACGTACCGCACACGAGACGACCAGGAGCAGGCAGAAAGCGCGCCGGAACGCCGCCTTCCCCACCGCCAAGCTGGTGGCCGAGGGCGGCCTGCGGTCCTTGACCATGTCACCGATCGCCGAGGAGACAGGTACCGGCCGCGTGACGCTCTACAAGTACTTCTCCACGTTGAGGCCGTTCTGCTGGCCTGGCACGAACGGCAGGCCGCCGGGCCATCTCCACCCGCTCGCGGGCATCCGCGACCAGGAGGGCCCAGCTCTCGAACGGCTCACGGCAGTGCTGGAGGCCTACGCGGGCATCGGGTCATGTCCCCCTTCGTGGTGTAGCCGATCACTCGGTGGGCGCGTTGGTGGCGTTGGGTGGTGCGGGGGCGCTTTTAGGGAGCTCGGTGGGGTAGATCTCGTCCATGCTTCCCTCGGGCAGGTAGCGGCGGGGGAAGGCGATCCATTCGTCGTGCAGTTCGAAGAGCACGGCTGTGACCAGTCGCAGGAGGGCGTCGTCGTTGGGGAAGACCTGGACGACGTCGGTGCGGCGCTTGATCTCGCGGTTGATCCGTTCGAGCGGGTTGGTGGACTGGATCTTCTTCCAGTGCCGTTCCGGGAAGGCCGCGAAGGCGGTCAGGTCGTCCTTGGCGTCCAGGAGCATCTGTTTGACCTTGGGGAACTGCTTGCCGAGCATCTCGGCGACGGTGTCGAGCTGGGTGCGGACCGCGTCCTGGGTGGGCTGGGCGAAGACTGTGCGGATGGTTGCGGCGACCATCTCGGTCGCCTCCTTCGGAATCACCGCGAAGACATTTCGCAGGAAATGAACACGGCATCTCTGCCACGCGGCGCCGAGCATGACCTTGCGGATCGCCTTGACCAGGCCGGAATGGCTGTCGGACAGGACCAGGCGGACCCCGGTCAGGCCGCGTTCGCGCAGGGAGCGCAGGAACTCGGCCCAGAACGCCTCGGTCTCGCTGTCGCCGACCATGACGCCCAGGACCTCGCGGCCGCCGTCCTCGGTGATCCCGGTGGCGACGACCACGGCGCGAGAGACGATCTGGTGGTTCACGCGTGCCTTGCAGTAGGTGGCGTCCAGGTACATGTAGGGGAAGCGGGTGTGGTCCAGCGGCCGGGTGCGGAAGGCGGTCAGCGGCTCGTCCAGGTCCGCGCAGATCCGGGAGACCTCGCTCTTGGAGATCCCGGTGTCCGCGCCCAGGGCCTTGACCAAGTCGTCCACCGACCGGGTGGACACGCCATGGACGTAGGCCTCCACGATGACCGCGTACAGGGCCTGGTCGATCCGGCGCCGGCGCTCCAGCAGGCTGGGGAAGAAGCTTCCGGCGCGCAGTTTGGGGATGGCCAGCTCCAGGTCGCCGGCCTGGGTGGTGAGCGTCTTCTCGCGGTGCCCGTTGCGCAAGGCGGTACGGGCCTCGGTGTGCTCGTTCCAGCCGGCACCGATGTGGGCAGCGGCCTCGGCCTCGATCAGCTCCTGCAGCATCCGCTCGGCGATGCCGCGGACGAGTTCGAGTCCGTCTGCCGAGCGTAGTGACTCCAGCAGGCGTAATAGGTCAGACTGGGACAGGGCCACCTCGCACCTCCGTTGTTGAACTGGCCGTTCAATACGGAGAGTTGCATGGTGGCCCACCTCATGCGCAGAGAGCGCGAGCCCTCCGCGGGTGTGCGCCCGGCGAGCAAGCCCGCGCACACCTCACCCTTGATCGGCTACACCACGTGGCGGGACGCCATCGGGCATCGCGCGGCGGAGGCACCGTGGCGAACTCGCCGCCCTCCTGCACCAGGGCGAACACGTCACCCACGCGCAGCAGCACCTGCAGGGCATGCGCCGGCAGTTGGTCGCCGAGGCCGCCGAGACCGGGGACCTGCGCGGCGATGTCCCGCCCGCCGAGCTCGCCCAGTACTGCCCGAGGCCCTGGCCTCGGCGGCCGCCCTCACCTCTCGGGCCGCCGTCGGGCACCTGGTCGCCGGCACCCGACGGCCTGCGTCCGGCTCCCTGAACCCCCCGACTCTCCGCTTCGTGTGATCGGCAACCGGGCTGGCGAGCAGCGCCGTCCGGTCGCCGGGTAAGGTCGCGCCATGGTCACGGCCCGGGCTGCATTCGGCACGACGCGGACCCGCCGGGCGGCGGGTCCTCTCAGGCTGCTGTGGCTGGCCGCCCTGCTGTTCGCCTTCCTCTACACCCATGCCGCCGGAGCCGACAGCGCCTCCGCCCACGTCACCGGCGGCGCTGTAACGGTGCCCCATCGGGTGCCCGCCGAGATCGGTGGCGCCCACACCCACGACGGCCAGAAGCCCGACGGACGCGACGACGACAGCGGGCACTCACACCCCGCCGAGGCATGCGCCTCCGGCCACCCGCAGCAGGGCATCGACCTGCCCGGCCCGCACTTGGTCCCCCTCGGCGAGCGGACTCCCGCCTTCGCCGCGATGACGCCGCAGCCCTGGACCCAGACCCTCCCCTGCGGCCTGCCTCCCCTGCGAAGTTCCCTCAGCTCTGTGGTGCAGCAGGTATAGATCCGGGCCATTCGCCCCGATCTGTCCTGACTCTCATCGCCTGTCCCGGCCCGCCCCACCGCAGCCCGCCGGGTGATGAGCCACGCACGCAGCACCCAAGGAACGCAACGACATGACCTCCTCCCAACTCATCGACGCCCGGACCACGGAGCAGACGTCGCACGCTCCGGCTACCGGGCGGGCCGCCCGGCGCAAGGCCCACTCCTCCCACAAGCGTTCACTGGCCGCCCGCTATCTCGGATACGTCGGCTACTTCGTCGGCGCCGGCCTCATCAGCGGCGCTGTCGTCCACCACCCGCTCGACCCCGACCGCTACACCCGCATCGCCGGCTACGGCGCACTCGTCTTCCTCGCCGCGACCGTCCTCAACGAGTTCCTCCTCACCCGCGAGCGGCCCGGGCCCGCGCGCATGCTGATCGTGATCGGCTCCTCGCTGCTGCTCTCATTCGGCATCGGCATGCTCAGCGGCGGCCTCCAGCACTTCGACGACTTCCCCGCCCGCGGAGCCGTCCTCGTCCCCGCCGACATCGTCGTCTCCTTCATCGCCTACGTCATCAAAGACGCCGACACCCCCTGGCAGCGCATCTTCAGCCTGCTGGGCCTGAGCATCCTCGCCGCAGCGGCCCTCGCCCTCTTCGGCCTGCGCGAAATCGCCGCGCCCATGGAGACCGCGCCCGGCGGCGGCCACAGCCACGGCACCGCAGAAGAACCGGCAACCGACGACCACGCCCCCACGGCCACCACCCCCGCGCCGGCCACCACATCCACACCGAAGCCGGCGTCCACGCCCCCGGCTCACAACGACGGTCACAGCCACTGAGAAGGAGAAGTTCGCCACCCACTTCTCCGGGAGTGTCATGAATCAGGTGGGCACTTGCTCAGAAGGGACCCCTGATGGACGCGGAGAACGGTCACCTGATCGAGGACGCTGACGGCGTGTCGGTTGCGGTGTTCGACAGGGACGTTGACGGTGCCGGTGTGACATCGAAGATGACGGCGGCGAGCCGGGAAGCGGCGGCCGCGCACGGGCTGAGCCCCGGGCTGATGGACGAGCTGGCCGAGCTCGCCGCCGGCAAGGTCCGCGACGGCGGGCTCAGGCTGATGGGCGAGGGCGGCCTGCTGGTCGAGCTCACCCGGCACCTGATGCAGGCCGCCGTCGAGGCGGAGATGGACCTGCACCTGGCCGAGGAGGCCGGCCGCACCGGCGGCCGGGGCTCGCGCTCGGGCGGCAACGCCCGCAACGGCCACCGGTCCCGGAAGGTGATGACGGAGGTCGGCAGTGTGACGGTGCAGGTCCCCCGGGACCGGCTGGGCACCTTCACCTCCGGCCTGCTGCCGAAGTACGCGCGCCGCACCGGCGGCCTGGAGGAGATGGTCCTCTCGCTGACCGCGAAGGGGCTCACCTCCGGGGAGATCGTCGCGCATCTCGCCGAGACGTACGGCATGGAGACCTCCAAGGAGACGGTCTCCACCATCACCGACAGTCATAGTGGTACACGGGTCCCCGGTGGTCGTGACCCAATCACTGACTGACGTCCTGCTGGACTGTCCTTGCCTTGATCTGTCCGACCGCCGGGGCCCGGTTCCCCAGGGCTCCGGCCGGGCGGAGCATGACCTGATAGGAGTCAGCCGTTCACCTGCGGTTGACGCCTCGCGAGCGTGAAAATCGGTACGGGGGCTGTCCGCCGACGCCGCTTGATGTTTGGGCTGTGAGCCCGCATAGGAGTCTGGTGAGGGAGCCGTCCGAGGGGCCGCACACTGTCGTCTCGAGCACGCCGTTCAGCTTCTCTGTCTCCCCTCAGGCTTCCCGGGCAGCCCCCGCCCGCACCTTGCGCAAGGGGAGGAAGACGATGGAGGAGTCCAGGGAGGACCACGACGACGGAAGTGTTGCCCGGGTCGCGGCGATCGACATCGCCAAGGCGTCCGGGATGGTGTGTCTGCGCGTCCCGCACGACACCATTGAAGGCCGGCGCGTCCAGCAGGTCTGGACGGTCGCGTCCACCACGAACGCGATCCTCGAGCTCGGCGACCGGCTGGTCTGCCAGGGTGTCCAGCGGGTGGTGATGGAGGCGACGGGCTCGTACTGGCGGCCCTTCTTCTACCTCTTGGAGGCCCGTGGCCTGGAATGTTGGCTGGTCAACGCCCGCGATGTGAAGAACGTCCCGGGCCGGCCGAAGACCGACAAGCTGGACGCGGTCTGGCTGGCCAAGCTCGCCGAACGCGGCATGGTCCGCGCTTCGTTCGTACCGCCCAAGCCGGTCCGGCAGCTACGGGACCTCACCCGCACCCGCACGGTCTTCATCCAGGAACGCACCCGGCACAAGCACCGGGTGGACAAGGCCCTGCAGGACGCGCAGATCAAGCTGTCCGACGTTGTCTCGGACCTCTTCGGCCTCTCCGGCCGGGCCATGCTCGACGCCCTGGCCGCCGGTGAACGCAACCCCCGAGCTCTGGCGGATCTCGCCAAGGGGAGCCTGGTGAAGAAGAAGCCGGCCCTGGCCGAGGCACTCACCGGGCAGTTCGAAGAACATCACGGCCGCCTGCTGGGAGTGTTGCTGGGCACCATCGACCACCTCACCGCGCAGGTCCGGGAACTCGACCGGCTGATCGCCGACCTCATGGAACAGACCAGGGCCCCGCACGACGGCACCGGAACCGGACCGCCCCGCACAGACGACACCAGCACGTCGTCAGCCCGTGACGCTGTGACCGCGCGGGAACTGGCCGAGCGTCTGGACGCGGTCCCCGGCATCGGACCGGCCACCGCCCAGATCATCCTCGCCGAGATCGGCTTGGACATGAGCCGCTTCCCCACCCCCGAGCACCTGGTCTCCTGGGCGAAGCTGTGCCCCCGCACGATCCAGTCCGGAGCGAAGAACACCACCGGCCCAGCCGGCAAAGGCAACCCCTGGCTCAAGGGCGCCCTCGGCGAGGCCGCCAACGCCGCCGCCCGCACCGACACCTTCCTCGGCGCCCGCTACCGCAGGATCGTCAAACGCCGCGGCCACGCCAAAGCCCTCGTCGCCGTCGCCCGCTCGATACTCGTCATCACCTGGCACCTGATCAACGACCCCGACGCCCGCTACCAGGAACTCGGCGCCGACTGGCACCAGCGACATCTCAACCCCGCCCGCAAGACCCGCGACCTCGTCCGCCAGCTCCAGGCCCTCGGCCACCAGGTCACCCTCGCCGCCCCCACTACTGCGGCCTGACCGCACTCCTCGTTCCCGACGTCCGTCCCGCTCCGCGGAACGGACGCTGCCGCCTGCCCGGCTGAGGTTCGATTTTCCGTTCAGCATCAAGGCCCTGGACGCCATGGCCGACTGGCGCACGCGCCCGCTCGATCCGGTCTATCCGGTCCTGTTCGTGGACTGCGTGAACGTGAAGATCAGAGACGGTGCGGTGGCGAACCGCCCCATCTACGTGGTCCTCGCGGTCACCTGCGACGGCCACCGCGAGATCCTCGGACTGTGGGCCGGGGACGGCGGCGAGGGCGCCAAATACTGGCAGAACGTCCTTGCCGAGCTGCAGAACCGCGGCGTGAGGGACGTGCTCATGCTCGTCTGCGACGGCCTGAAGGGCCTGCCCGAGGCGGTCAACACCGTCTTCCCGCAGACGGTGGTCCAGCTCTGCATCGTTCACCTCATCCGCACCACGCTGAAGTACATCTCGCGCGCCGACTGGGACAAGGCCGCCCGCGACCTGCGGCCCGTCTACACCGCCGCCAACGAGGACGAGGCCCTCGCCCGGCTCGCCGAGTTCAGCGAGAAATGGCAGGCCAAGTACCCGGCCGCGGTCCGTGCCTGGGAAAGGTCCTGGAGCGAGGTGGTGCCCTTCCTGGGCTTCCCACCGCCGATCCGGAAGATCATCTCGACCACGAACGCGATCGAGAGCCTGAACGCGCGCTACCGGCGCTCGGTCAACGCCTGCGGGCATTTCCCGAACGAGACCGCCGCCCTCAAGCGTCTCTACCTCACCACCCTCGCCCTCGACCCGACCGGGAAGGGCCGCAAGCGGTGGACCAGCCGCTGGAAAGAGGCCATGAACGCCTTCGACATCGCCTTCGACGGCCGCCTCTCGGCCGAACGTGTGTGAGCCAACCAGACCAACGAGAAACCTCTACGCCAACCGAGTGGTGAACACCGCTTTCGTGATACTCCCACTTCTCCTCCACCGCCCGGTTCGTCTAGGACAGGGAGGCCGCTGTTCGGTGTTCGGGCTTCGACGTACGCCACGATCGTGACGGTCCGCAGGCCGGTCACGCAGCAGATCACCCGTACCGCGGCGTCGTCGGCGTAGTCCCGCAGCAGGGTGCCGGGGACTTCGGTGCCGAGTTCGGGGTTGATACTGATGGCGACGATCGCGCGGTCCAGGCGGTGCGTCTCGTCTTTCGCGGTCAGTTTGTGAGCTGGGCGAGCGGGGGCTCGGCCATGACGACGCGCGAGCGGCGGGCGGAGGGGGCAGGTGACACGGGGCTGCTCGTCGGCGAGGCGGGCGAGGTGGGCGTCGCGGGTGGTCTCCCACAGCATGCGGTCTCCGGGGCGGGGAGCGTCATTCGAAGAGTGCCGTATTCCGCTCCGAGCCCGCATCCGACTGGTGTGCGTCCGGAGATGACTACGGCAAAGCGTCCACCTTGCCGATGAGTTCTGCTGGGGTGGTGTCGGGTGTGATCACCAGGTCGAAGTCGTAGCCCTGATCGCAGAAGATCACTTCCATGGACCCTGGCACGTACCGACGGAATACACAGTGGATCTCGGCCGCGTCGGCGAGGGCCGCATCGATGGAGAGGCATGTGCCGTCCGTGTGCAGGTACGTCGCAGCTGGACCACTCGACGTCTGGAAGCTCCGGGCGAAGCCCCGAGCTTCGTTCCGGTTGGTCGGATCGATGATCGCGTCGGCTCAGATGTCTTGCAGAGCGGGAGTGAGGGCTGAGGGTTCGATACGCCAGGTGGTGCTGGAATCGTCGAAGAGAGCCAGGTACGTCGCCATCCCGGTCTACCAGGCCGGCGAATCGCGATGTCAGTCGTGTTCGCATCACCGCGACCACATGCCAGGGGCTTGAGACGTACAGGCTGCGAGGTAGGCGTCCGGTCTGCGGCGGCGCCATTGTGTGGCGGTTACGACATGTGGACCGAGAAGCGAGCGAGGGCGGCGGGACCCGCTGCGCGGATCGCGCCGGGCGCGCGGACGTACACGTATTGGTCGGCCCACGACGACCTGCTCGTGAACGCGGACGGCTTCAGCCGCATCGCAGACGAGGACTACGCCGTGGCCCTGGTCGACGAGATCGAGCACGATGGGCATCCCGAAAGCGGTTCGCCATCGGCTACTGGCCGTGGGGTGCGTGCGGTTCCTCCCCCGCGTACATCCCCGTGAGTTCGCCGGCGATCCGGGCCAGCCACTGTCGTACCTCCGGCGGCTCCAGTACCTCGACCCGCGCTCCCAGCCCGGCCAGATGTCCTGCCAGGGCCTTGGCGGCCGGGCCGTCGACCCACACCTCGGTCCAGCCGTCGGGCAGCGGACCGCCGACGCGCACGCGGCCGCCGAGGAACCGTTGCAGCAGGGCCAGCGTGTCGGGGTGGACGCGGGCCCGGGCGGTCACCGCGTACATGCCGTCCTGGAAGGCTCCGGACAGCGTCCGCCAAGCCGTGGCGAGGTCGAAGTCGGGCGGCCGGGCCACCGGTTCGCCGGTCGGCTCGACGGAGGTGACCCGGCTGAGCCGGAAGGTGCGCAGGCCCTTGTCCGTACCGGCGACTAGGTAGTCCACGCCCGCCTTGGCCACGAGCCCGAGGGGGTCGACGGTGCGTTCGCCCGCTGGTTTGCCGACGCCCGCGTACCCGAGGCGGACGCGGATCCCGTCCACGACGGCGCCCTGGAGCGCGGAGCGGTGGGCGGCATCGGCGGTGACGGCATTGCGGGACCAGTCCGTGGCGTCGACGACCCCCGCGCGGGTCGCGGCTTGGGCCTGCGCCCGCATGGTCGGCGGCAGGGCCCGGACCAGCTTGCGCAGGGTGGTGCGCAGTTCGGGGGTGGCCGACAGGGGGCCGGTGACGAGGAAGAGCGCCCGGGTCTCGTCGGCGGTCAGCCCGGTGAGGTTGGTACGGGCCCCGCCGACGAGGGACCAGCCGCCGCCGCGGCCGCGTTGCGAGTAGACGGGGATGCCGGCCGCGGCCAAGGCCTCCAGATCTCGGCGCGCGGTGCGCTCGGACACCTCCAGTTCAGCGGCCACTTCGGGAACGGTGACGCGGCCGCGTTCTTGGAGGAAGAGCAGGGTCGCCACCAGCCGGTCGGCTCTCATGTGCCCTTTTCCTCCTTCGTGGGTGCCGCGTCGTCGCCTTTCATTCTCTTCGGAAAACAGGCCAGAAGGTGGCCACTTTTGTTTACAGGATGAACCCATGAACAAGACCGAGCAGCTCATCGAGAACCCGTCCGACTCCACCGGTACCGTCGCCGCCCCCTTCTCCTTCGATCCGCGGACCGACCTCGCCGCGGCCGTCGAGCTGGCGGGCCGTACGCTGGCCGCCGTCCGGCCCGAGCAGTACGACGCCCCGACCCCCTGCGAGGAGTTCGATGTACGGCGGCTGTCGAGCCACCTAGTCGCCGTCGTGCGCCGGATCTCGGTGATCGGGCGCGGCGAGGACCCGTTCAGCGTCCCGTCCTTCGCCGACGAGATCGCCGACGGCGCATGGGCGGCGGCCTGGGTGCCGGGTGCCCGTGAGGTCGCCGAGGTGTGGGCGGATCCGGGCATCCTCGGCCGGCAGCTGCGCCTGCCGATGGGCGTCCTGCCGGGTGCGGCCGCCGCGGCCGTCTACACCCACGAACTCACGGTGCACACCTGGGACCTGGCCAGGGCGACCGGACAGGACCCGGACTGGGACCCGGCCCTCATCGAGCGTGTGATCGGCGTCGTACGCCGCGCGCTGCCGGCCGAAACCCGCGGCGGGCGGATCCCCTTCGCAGAGGTGGTGGCCGTGGACCCCGAGGCCCCGGCCATCGAGCGGCTGGTGGCCTGGGCCGGACGCCGGCCCTGAGGGCCCCGGTGCGGGGGACGGCCTCCTGGGTCGGCTGGAAACAGTCAGCCGGAAGGGGGGCTGCTTAACTGGCGGGGAGTGGACCTCGGCCGGCGGGACCATGTGGTCGATGTCGACCCCGGCCGGGCCCTGCACCAGGACATCAGTCCATCCGCGCCCGCGGCCCGGCTCAGACGCCGGAGGAGACCTCGGCCTTCTCGTCGGACTCCGTTTCCTTCGCCTCGGCCGCCGCCAGCCTGCGGTTGCGCCGGACCGAGGAGAAGAAGGACCAGGCGATCAGGATGACGCCGACGAGGCCCGTGATGACTTCGTGGATCTCGTACTGGATGGTGACGAGCAGGATCAGGGCGAGGGCGCCGATCGCGTAGTGCGCGCCGTGCTCCAGGTAGACGTAGTCGTCGAGGGTGCCCTGGCGGACCAGGTAGACCGTGAGCGAGCGGACGTACATCGCGCCGATGCCGAGGCCGAGCGACATCAGGACGATGTCGTTGGTGATCGCGAAGGCGGCGATGACGCCGTCGAAGGAGAAGGAGGCGTCCAGGACCTCCAGGTAGAGGAACAGGAAGAACGCGGCCTTGCCGGCCATCACGACCGCCGGGACCTTGGTGCCGCTCGTCCTGGCCGCTTCCTCGGCCTCGTGCTCGCGCTCCTCCTCTTCCTCGAGCTTGTTCTCGAAGTAGCCGGAGAGACCTCCGACGACCAGGTAGGTGATCAGGCCCGCGATGCCGGCGATCAGGACGGTCTCCGCCTTGTCCACGTGGATGCCGCCGTACTGGTGAGCGCGGGTGGCGAAGGTCGTCGCGGAGACGAGCAGCACGATGAGCGCGATGCAGACGGAGAGCATGTCGATCTTGCCGAGCTTGGCGAGCGGGCGCTCCAGCCACGCGAGCCACTTGAAGTCGCGGTCCTCGAAGATGAAGTCAAGGAAGATCATCAGGAGGAACATGCCGCCGAAGGCGGCGATCGACGGGTGGGCGTCGGTCACCAGCTGCTGGTACTTGTCCTGCTCGTCCAGCGCGAGCTGCACCGCTTCGATCGGACCGATCCCGGCACTCACGGCGACGATCACGACGGGGAAGACCAGGCGCATGCCGAAGACCGCGATCAGGACACCAACGGTGAGGAAGATCTTCTGCCAGAAGGCGTTCATCTTCTTCAGGATCCCGGCGTTGACCACGGCGTTGTCGAAGGACACCGAGATTTCGAGGATGGACAGGATCGCCACGATCCCGAAGCCGGCCCACCCCCCGTATAACACCGCCGCGATCAGGCCGAGCGCGGTGACCGCGAACGACCAGCCGAACGTTTTCAGAAGCACCGGCTACCCCATCGTCGTGTACGGGGCTCCCTCGGGCCGTACATGGCTTTACGAAACGTTGACCCTGAATTCTAGATCGATGCCTCGCAGCCCTGCCACATCCCCCGGGCCCACGGTAGGCAACTTCCCCTCGTCGCCGTGCCGGTAGACCTCGCCGAAGGACATCGCCGGCTCCATGGACGTGTTTCATTGGGCCTGACGCGGACCCGACCACCGAGCAGTCACCCACGGCCGGCTCAGCGGGAGCTGTACCCGCACTGGAAGGACGACGAAGAGAACGGCTGCACCGCCCGCAGCCACGTCCTGATCGCCGAAGCCATCGAAGCGCCGGCGTGCTGCCGGCGGAACGCGGTCGCGGTCCGCTCGACGCGCAGCGGCACCCTCGCGTCTACCAGGCACAGTTGCCGCAGGAACCGTAGCGGGTCGTCCCTGTGGGTCTGCAGTGGCGGCAGCCGGTCGGCAGGGCGCTCACGTCACCAGGTGCAGCGACGTTCCCGCGATGCCCAGCCGTACGCTCTGGCCCCAGGTCAGCTCCAGGGCGTCGCTCTCCATTCCGTCGCCGAAGACCACGATCCGGTCCGACTCCACGGTCAGCTGCAGCACCTGCCCCCGCCCCAGCTCACCGGCGACCTTCGTCGTTCCGGTCGTGGGAGAGGGCCAGGCCTCGCGCACGAACCACAGGAGCCGCCGGTCGCAGGGTGCGGGCAGCCCCGCGGGGCTGCCGCGCTCCAGCCACAGGGAACGCAGCCAGCCGGTGGCGCCCGTGCCGGTGCCCACCAGCACCCCGGAGGATGCCTGGGCCTCGCCCGGGCCCTTGTCGCCGTCGGAGCCCAGGCGGTAGCGGGCCGTCTGGTGACCGGGCGAGCCCAGGTAGATCTCGTTCAGCGCGAGAAGGCGCTGGGTGTCGTCGGCGACGGCCTCGACCATGGTCAGCTCCTCTGGCCGGCCCCCGGCGGCGGTCGCCGCACGCAGTAGGGCGGCCGCGTCGGCGCAGCGGTGACGGACCAGGACCCCCGGGTTGCGCCCCGGGTCGGTGTCGATGCCCACCACCGGCTGTCCGCGCAGGTACTTCGCGGTGTTGGCGACCAGGCCGTCCTGGCCGACCACGACCACCACGTCCTCCGGGGCGAACAGGAAGCGGTCCAGGTCCGCCCGCTCCACCCGGGAGCTGCGCCAGGTGAGCGGCACCGCCGCCGCCACCTCCCGCAGCGCCTGCCGCGTGCGGTCGTGGCGGCGGACCACCTCGTCGATCGACCGGCCCCGGCTGGAAAGGAAGAACGCGGCCTGCCCGTGCGTCCCGTGCCGGGCGAGCAGCTCCTCGTACTCGGTCCTGCGGTGCACGAGCACCGCCCGCGGGGCCAGGCTCACGCGCCCGTGCCGCCTTCCGGACGTCCGAGCCTGCTGAGGAGCCCGGTGAGGACGTCAGGAGAGAGTGTGATGCTCTCGATCCGCGGCAGGTTCTCCGCCAGCCGGGTCGCCGCCAGGGCGTGCAGCGTGCCCGGGCCGGTTTCGTCGTGCACGCGCAGCCAGGCGGCCTGAACCTCGGCGCGCGCGGCGCCCGTCTCGCGCGCCGCCTCGGCGTCCGCGCGGGCCAGGCGGACCTTGCGGGCCGCCTCGGTCTCGGTCCGTATGCCGTCCGCCGCCGCCTTCTCCTCGGCCTCGCGGCGGGCGTTGGTGCCGCGCTGGTCGATCAGCTGCTCTTCGCGCCTGGCCAGTTCGATCTGACTGGCCAGCTCGTTCTCGGCGATGGCGCGCTCACGCTCGACGGCGACGGCCCGCCGTTCGTAGGTGGCCCGGTCCGCCTCCTGCTGGATCTGCTCGCGGGCCGGGGTGCGCAGGGCGCGCTCCACCTCGGCCTCGGGGCGGATCGCCACGACCCGCACGGTCACCACATCGATGCCGGTGGCGGGGAGCCTGGGCTCGGCGGCGAGACCGGCGGCGACGCTCCTGCGCACCGAGGCGACGCCGTCGACCAAGGCGACGGCCAGCGGAGTCCGGGCGAGTACGTCCAGCGTGTGCTGCTGCGCCGTCTCGGTGAGGAGAGTGGCGATCTGCTCCAAGGGGGCGCCGCGCCAGCTCCCGGTGTCCGGGTCGACGGAGAAGTCGAGTCGGTCCGCGGCCTCGGCCGGGTCGCTGATCCGGTAGGTGACGGTGGCCTGCACGGCGACGTCCTGGAAGTCGGACGTACGGGCGTGGAACGCCATGGCCAACTCCCGGTCGTCGACCGGCACTTCCGAAAGCGCCGCCGACAGCGACCGGTACCAGAAACTCAGCCCCCGCCCGTCGTGGACGAGTCGGCCGCGCTTGTGGTGGCGGATGTGGGCGGTGGGCGCGGAGCGCAGATGACGCCAGCCGAAGCGCCGGGTGATGTCGGCCATGGCGAACCCCCTTCATTTCGTCAATGCGACGATAACGAGACTCGCCCATATCGTCAAGGGGACGAAAAGAGCTTCCAGGGTGCTGCCTCGGCAGCAACGGAAGCCGCTCGAACGGGTCCTCGGCCTGGTGGGACGGGCTGCCCCCGAGCGGTCTCATGGTCCGTGCGTCCGCGCTGGCCACGGTCCTCGCCTTCCGGCACCGGCGGATCGCGGTCTGCGGGCGGCGCACTGGCGCGTTCGGCGGGCGCGGGTGGCGCCGGCGTCACAACTGGGGGACGTACGGGGCGAGGCCTGTAGATCCGCAGTCTCGGGGGGCCGCATGAACCCGGGACCTGCCATCCATGCTCGCCCGGCGTCTGCGGCAACTCCTCGGCTGCCCGTTCACACCTGGGGGTGTCGGCGGCGGACACGGGCCCGGCCGGCCGGGCTGATGCCGGTGGACGGGCCCGCTCCGTCGCTGCTTCGTGCTGGGCGGCCGCGGGACTCAGATCATGTTCTTGTAGATGTTCCAGCCGGTGCCGAACTTCACCCGGGCGGTGAAGGTCGCGGTGCCGGCGTTGCCCGTTGAGGTGTACAGGTACATGTCGCCGTTCGGGAGGCGGCCGAGCACATCGCCCTTGCTGTCGCCGTCGATGTCACCCGGCACGACCAGCATGTCGTACACGTTCCAGCCGGTGGCGATCTGCTCCCGGGCGGCGAACGGCGCGGTGGACGTCCCCGTGCCCTTGTAGAGGAACAGCCGGCCGCCGGTGTCCCGGGCGAGCACGTCGGGCCGCCCGTCGCCGGAGTAGTCTCCGGCGCCGACGAGCGCGTCGTAGGCGTTCCAGCCGGTGCCGACCTTGATGCGCGCGCCGAGCTTGGTGTACACCGAGCCGTCGCCGGGGTGCAGCCACAGGACGCCGGCGGAGTCGCGGCTGAGCAGGTCGCCCTTGCCGTCGCCGGTGAGGTCACCGGGGCCGACCATGAGCGTGTAGTTCCACGTCGTGCTGACCTTCTGGCCGCGGATGTACAGGTCGCTGCCGATGTTCTGCACGTAACTGGCGTGGTTGTGGCTGTTGAACCCGGTGGCGTAGGTGTTGCGGGAGCCGGGCGTCTCGGTGCCGGCGTTGGTCGGCGGCGACAGGTAGTCGCCGTTGGCCAGGGCGTAGTACTTGGCCAGGGTGTTGTTGGCCTGGGTCATGAGGTTCTGCGCCTTGCCGTAGAGCTGCGTGGTGCCGGCTCCGACCATGAACTTGTTGAATTCCCACCCGCTGCCGTAGTACACGGGTGCGGCGAACTTGCCTCCACCGATCGACTTGTAGAAGTACTGCAAGCCGTCGCGGTTGCGGGCGAGCAGGTCGCTCATGCCGTCGCCGTCGATGTCGTCCGGGCCGCTGATCACGTTGTACGTGTTCCAGCCGGTGCCGACCTTGACGCGGGGCTTGAGTGGGGCGGTGGCGCTGCCGGCCCCCTTGTGGAACCACAGCTCGCCGGTCAGGGTGCGGGTGAGGACGTCGCCGAGGCCGTCGCCGTCGACGTCGCTGGCGCCGACGATCTGGTCGTACATCCCCCAGCCGGAGCCGACCTTGACCTGCGTGTTGAAGGGCTTGCTGACGCTTCCGGTGCCGGTGTACAGCCACAGGTCGCCGGCGTAGTCGCGGGCCAGCAGGTCGGGGTGGTGGTCCCCGGTCACGTCGCCGGTGGCCACGAGGCGGTTGTACTTCTGCCAGCCGCGGCCGGACCACAGGGGTGCCGACGTGCTCTTCAGGCCGGTCTCGTAGAGCGTGAGTACGCCGTCGAAGGAGAGGGAGAGCAGCTCGGCCTTGGTCGTGCCACCGACGTCGCCGACCGGCAGCAGGTCCTTGAACGAGGCCTCGGGGTCGGTCTTGTAGATCGCGTAGTCGCTCCAGGACGAGATCGAGGACAGGTAGACGCCCGTGCTCTGGTCGTACTCCATGACGATCATGTCGCTGATGCCGTCGCCGTCGACGTCGTGCCGCGGCTTGGCTGCGGCCATCCGCGCCGGCTCCGTGGCACGGCCGGGCATGACGATGGTTGGGTGCCCGCTGTCGCGGCGCGGCGCGGCGACGGAGGCCGACTCCGGTTCCGGGGCGGTCGAGGGCCGCGCGGGGGCGGAGGCGGGTCTAAGGTGCTGCGGGGCGGCGGTACTCGGGGCGGCCGAGAGGGCGCCGGCGGCCAGGGCGAGTACGCCTCCGGCGGCCAGGGCACGCAGGCGTCCACGGTGCGATGAAGTCAAGATCCCCCCTGAAGATCGATCCGGGTTCGCCCGGACACGTCTTGCTGTGCGCTCGGAGACACACATCCATGCGTGAACGGTTCCCCCTTCCGTCCGTGCATCGTTTGCCGCGCCTCTGACAACGCCGCAGGAAGCTCTGCGCCCCCTGGCGGCTGACCCGTTGACGAGGAAGAAGAGAAGAAGTGGTTCCCCGACGTCCGCGAGGCCATGGGCCACAACCGCCTCACCGAAGTCGGCGCGCAGATGGATGCCGCCAAAAAGAAGGCCCCCCAAGAAGTAGCCCTCCTGGCTGTTCGGAAGTCTCCTTCAATGCCGGCCCGCGTCGTTGTACCGGGCATGATCAGTACGCAGCAGATCGCCGGTGAAACGGCCGCTCTGGACCTGATGCTGGCCCACCTCACTCACGAACCGGAAGCCATCGCCTCCGCCACCGCCGACAGCGCTGCCTGCCCGATCTGCCCATCCGACGCCTCATTTGGTCCAGATATCCAGCAGTTGGTTTGCCGCACGGAAATGATCGGGTGAATCCACATTGCACACGACGGTGACGGCAGTGTTGCGGTCCGGGCTCACCTTGGAGGTGCTGTGAAACCCCTCGCAGTCGCCGCGATGTACCAGGCTCCCGGCCCCGTACCGCCCTTCTTCGATGCCACGCTGGCGCAGGACGTCACCCACACTCATTGCCCCACGGAATCACCTGCTTCCACGGCTGCTACTCAGTCGGGGACGACCAGATGTGGGGCATCAACCGCAGGCGCAAGGGCATCGACCACACCTGGGCGGCCTTGAGGACGATTCGAGCCGCCCGCCCGGACGGCGCCCCGATCTACGTGATCCTCGACAACCTCTCCGCCCACACGAACTGGCGGATGAAGAAGTGGGCGGCGCGGAACAAAGTCGAGCTGTGCTTCACCCCTACATACCAACCCCATCGAAGCCCACTTACGAACAGCAGCCTGACCACCCAACCCGGCGCGCCATGCGGTCACAGCACTAGCCTCTCCTGTCATGAGCGATTCGGAGCAGCATCTTCTTGCCTGGCTACAGGACTGGTACGCGAAGCAGTGCGATGGCGACTGGGAGCACGAGTGGGGTGTGAAGATCGCCACGCTCGACAACCCTGACTGGACCGTCGAAATCGATCTAGAGGAGACGGACCTGGAGGGATGCGAGTACCCCCGCCAGGACGTCCATCGCAACACCCAGGACTGGGTCTGGGCCTGGACCGCTGAGAAGACTTTCCACGCCGCGTGCGGCCCCGGGAACCTTAGTGAGGCCCTTGCGGTTTTTCGTACGTGGGCGACCACCAGTGCTCCCTGATGCCATAGAGCCAGATGGACCCGGTGACCCTTTGCGGTCAGAGCACTGGCTCGCCCCCGCCTCGCGTTGCGGTGTGGCCGGCGAGCTGGACCGAGCCGGCGGCGCGGACCCGGGCGAAGCTCTGCGGACCTTCATCGGGCCTCCGCCCTGCGGCGGCCGAACGTTCAGCTCAGCGGCTGGGCCTCCAGCTTGCGCACCTGCTCGTTCAGAGTGCGCTCGAGGTCCGGGCAGCGGTGGCCGCTCTTGCCGCGGGGCTTCGCCGCGCAGCCCTGTAGAGGCAGGCAAGCAGCCGGCGCACCACTAAGGAAGCTGTGCTCTGCCGTACGATCCCGTTCCTCTGCCGATCGACGGCTGCCCCGCCGGGCTACGCCGTGGCGGTTTGCGCGGAACGCACGTAATCAACGCTACCGGGTGGTCCGAAGGCGCGCACAAGGGCCGGGGGGCGGCCACCGGTACTTGCAGCCGCTCGGCCGGGTGTCGCCGGATGTGTTCCAGAGGCGGGACAGGAAGACGAAGAGGATCGGTGAGGCTCCCTCGGGTGGTTGGCTCGCTGGTGTCGACGGGATCGACAGGTGGGGTGACGCTCCGCGCTCACTACCCGGAACCGATTTTCGAGAGCAGGGTGTTCTCTGCTTCGAGGTGTGGTCGACGGCGTGAGATGTGGGTGCCCGACGGCTTGTGCCTGCCGGTCATCGGGTCCGACCAGTGTTCGACGGGGCGGTGGGGGCAGGTGCGGCGCTCGAAGACGGCGACGCTGATATCGCAGGTGTCCAGGAGCGTGGGGTTGAACGCCTCGGATTCCCACAGCCGGCGGGCGCCCACTCCGGGTGCACGCGAAGCAGCCACCCGGTAGCGTCGAGAAGGTACGTTCCCCCAAAACGCCGCGGCCCGGCAGGGCCGCCGCCGATGTCGGCAGAGGAACGAGATCACATGCCCAAGCACAGCATCCATGCGGTGGCTGCCGCGGCCGCTATGGTCTGCCTGACGGCATGCGGCACCACACCCGGCAGTGCCGCCTCATCACCCGGCGGGTTGCCCGGGCAGCCCAGCCCGGTAGCACCGTCCCGGTTCGTGCCCGGTCCCTGTCCGACGCCGCCCGAGCCGATCGAGGCTCTGAGCGATGCACGGTGCGGCTTCCTCGAGATCCCCGAGAACCGCTCCCGCCCCGGCGGCCGGACCATCAAGCTGGCCGTGGCGCGCATTGCGGCAGCCTCCGCCAAGCCAGCCGCGGACCCGGTGGTGTTCATGGCGGGCGGCCCCGGCGGCGACACGTTCGACGACATCCCCTTCCTCGTCGACTCCGGCCTCAACAAGGACCGCGAACTGATCGTCATGGCCCAGCGCGGCAACCTCTACGACCAGCCGAACCTCGCCTGCCCCGAGATCGACCGGTTCAACGCGCAGGCCGTCGGTCTGGGCTACGACGCGCAGCAGGCAGAACAGCTCTTCCTCAAAGCGGTGAAGGACTGCCGGGACCGCCTGACGGCCGACGGAATCGACCTGAGCGCATACAACACCACCGAGAACGCCGCCGACTTCGCCGACCTGCGCAAGGCGCTGGACGTTCCCCGGTGGAACGTCTACGGGTACTCCTACGGCAGCAACCTGGCCCTCACGTACCTGCGCCTGCACCCCGAGGGAATCCGCGCGATGGCGATCGACTCGATCACACCTCCCCAGGTCGTGACGCTGCCGTGGACATGGGGCAGCACCGCCGAGGGGATCGACAACATCTTCGAGGCGTGCGCGGCGCAGCCCGCCTGCAAGGACCGGTACCCGGACCTCCCCCAGCTGTTGACGGAACAGGTGCGCAAGCTGGAGGCTCACCCCCTCACGCTGACCGTCCCGCCGTCGGACGGAGGGAAGCCGGTCAAGACCGTCCTCGACGGTGGCGCCCTGCTGAATCTGATCGTCGCCTCCACCCCCCGGCCCAAGGACGTCCCGGCGGCGCTCGAGGAACTCGGCAACGGAAACCCGGAGCGCTTCGCGAAGGCGCGCGCGGCCGGCTCGGTCCAGAAGGTCGGCGAGTTCGCGCACGGTCTGACGGAGTCGGTGGTGTGCAGCGAGTGGGCTCCGGGGTATTCGGAAGCCGACGTGCTGAAGGCAGGCCAGAAGACCTACCCCGGGTGGCCGGACACGGTCCTGGCCCAGGTGCCGCAGCTGCCCTTCCAGTACGCGGCGTGCGGGATCTGGAACGTTCCGGACCGCGCGTCCGTCCAGCGGGTGGCCACCGTCAGCGCAGTGCCGGCGCTCGTCATCTCCGGCACGTTCGACGTGAAGACCGGGGCGAGCTGGGCGGAGGGCGTGGCCCGTGACCTGTCCCGCTCGACTGCCATTCAGGTTCCCGGGATCGGCCACTGGGTGGTCCCGCAGTCGCCTTGCGCGCAGCGCGTGCTGGCCTCGTTCCTCGCTCGCCCGACCGCGCCCGATACCGCTTGCGTGGACGATCTCGAGCCCGGACCGTTCACGATCATCCCGAAGTAGCCCGGGAGGGCAGATGACACGTCATCACGCGCCCCGTCGTCAGCGCACCGTGCGACGACTCCTGGCCCCGTCGGCCGGCATGGCGACGGGTCTCCTCGTCACCGGCCTGCTTGCGGCGCCCGCCCAGGCGCAGTCCCGCACCGACACCAGCCCCAGCCCCGGAGCTCCGATCGGCACGGTCGCCCGGACGGTGGGCGACGCCAGCTACGAACCGGGCCCCTGCCCGAAGACGCCGGAACCGATCGAGGCCCTGCAAGGGGCCCGCTGCGGAACGCTCACCGTGCCCGAGAACCGCGCCAAGCCGAGCAGTCGAACGATCAAACTCGGTGTCGCGATCGTGCCCGCCGCGACCGACACACCGAAACCCGACCCCATCGTGTGGCTCGCGGGCGGACCCGGCGACGACGCCGTGGGGGAGGCGAAGATGGCGATCGACGGCGGCCTGAACCGCGACCGTGACGTGATCTTCATGTCCCAGCGCGGGACGTACTCGGCCGACCCGGAGCTCCTCTGCCCCAACATCGACGCGTTCAACGCACGCGCGGTCGGCCTCGTCTACGACGCTCCGTCCACCGAACGCCTGCACGTCGAGGCCACGAAGGCCTGCCGTGACAAGCTGGCGGGCCGCGGGATCGACCTCAGTGCCTACAACGACACCGAGAGCGCCGCCGACTACGACGACCTGCGCACCGCCCTGGGCATCAAGCAGTGGAACCTGTACGGGATCTCCTACGGCACCCACCTGGCACTGGTCTCCATGCGCCTGCACCCCGAGGGGATCCGCTCGGTGGGCATCGACGGCATCCTGCCGCCGTCCAGGTCCGGGGAGGCATCGACCTGGAGCAGCGCCCGGCAGGGCTTCGACGGCCTGTTCAAGGCCTGTGCGGACCAGCCGGCGTGCAACAAGCGCTATCCGAACCTGTCGGCCACCTTCGAAAAGCTCGTCCGCGACCTCGAAGCCAAGCCGGTCACCACCACCGTCACGCTCCCCGGCAGCGACAAGCCGGTGAAGGTCGTACTGGACGGCGGAGCCCTGGTGAACTGGTTGGTCTCCGCCACCCACGTGGCGCCCCAGGTGCCTGCCGCCCTCGACGAGCTGGCCAACGGCAAGCCGCAGCGGATCGCCCAGCAGTGGGCGGGCGGCAAGCTCAGCCCCCAGGCCATGGGAAGGGTTTCGCACGGTCTCGTCTACGGCGTCTTCTGCAGCGAGTGGACTCCGTACGAGAGCAAGGACGCGGCGCTCCAGGGCGGACAGAAAGAGTTCCCCTCGTTCCCCCGCTCGGTACAGGCACAGGCTCCGCTGCTCACCTCTCTGCGTCCGGACTGCGACATCTGGAACGTCCCGGCGGCCGCGCCCTCGATCCGGGATGCCACGCGCAGCGACATCCCCACCCTCGCCCTGTCGGGTGCATTCGACGCCCAGACCGGGGCGGACAACGGCCCTTACGTCGCCCGTACGTTGAACAACGCCACGGTCGTCACGATCCCCTACGAGCCGCACGTGGTGTTCGCCACCTCGAAGTGCGCCCAGGAGATCACCCTCTCGTTCTTCGACAACCCGGCCGCACCGAAGACCGCATGCCTGAAGAACCTCGAGCCGCCCGAGTTCGAGATCGCGCCCTGAGACGCCGTCCCGCCTCGTCGGAGTCACCATGGCCCGGGCGGTCAGCACGGTGACGGGGGCGGCGTCCTCCCCGAACCAGCCGGCCGGCCGGCCGGGGCAGTCTCCAGCTTGTAGGCGAGAGCGACCGCGGTGGGCAGGTCCCCTTCCGCGTGCGCCGCGGCCCACACGGCTCTGTCACGCCCGCGTTCTCCGCCACCGCCATGACGGTACTACGGTGGGATCATGACCCGTTCCCTGGTCCGTCCCCTCCTCTACCTCGATGTCGACGGACCGCTGATCCCGTTCGGGGCGGGCCCGTACCCGCCCGGGGACGATGCCAATCCGCTGCTCGCCCGGATCGACCCCGCCCTCGGGCCGAGGCTGGCGGCGCTGCCGTGCGAGCTGGTGTGGGCCACGACCTGGATGGCCGAGGCCAACGAATGCGTCGCGCCCCGGCTCGGCCTCCCTGAGCTGCCGCTGGTGGCCTGGCCGGAGCCGTCCGAGGAGGACGGGCGGGGCGGGATCCACTGGAAGACCCCCGCCCTCCTCGTGCACGCGGCCGGACGGCCCTTCGTCTGGGTCGACGACGAGATCACCGGCGCCGACCGGGACCGGGTGGCCGCCCGGCATGCCGGCCGGGCGCTCCTGCACCGCGTGGATCCCGGGCGGGGACTGACCGACGCGGACTTCAACGCGCTGTGGGCATGGCTCCGTTCGGGATAGCCGCCCAAGACGCGGCGACCAGGGAGCGTTCCGCCGCCGCGAGGTGGGTGGCCGCGGCCAGCCAGGCCCAGGCGTAGCCGTCGGGCGAGGGATCGGTCAGGCGGCCGAAGGCGTTGCGGGGGCGGCGGTCGGCCTCGGCGGCGAGGGCGGCCGACAACTCCGCCGCCGCGGTGAGCCCGGCCCGGCGCAGCGGGCCGTACGAGGCCACGGGCTCCGTACCGCGGGCCGCTTCGGCGACGGCGCGGCGGCCACCCGCGACCCCGGTCTCCAGAAGACGGCGTACCCGCCACAACGGGGAGTCGGCCAGCGGGTCCGGGCCTTCGGCCGCCAAAGCCGCCCCGGGGGCCTCGGCCTGCGGCGGGAAGTGGATGCCCTGGAGGCGGTCGTAGCCGAGGTCCGCGCGGCCCAGCCATTCCTCGGGCAGCCGCAGCGTGTACGGCGCCCCGGGCACCGGGCCGACGGCGAGGGGGCGCAGCGTGGCGGCGCGGTCCAGGTCGGGGCGGCCCAGGACCCGGACCCGGAGTCCGGGGTACACGGCGATGCGGCGCAGGTTCGCCGTGTGCGGCAGCTCCGGGTGGGGGTGCGCGGGCAGCAGCCGCAGCAGCGGTGCGTCCGGGCGGGCCTCGCGGACGAGGAGGTGTTCGCCGGCCGCGCCGACGACCGTGACGTCGCAGCCGAGCAGTGCGGACTCGGCCGCCTCCGGATCGGCCAGCAGCTCGGCGACGGCCTCGGCGGCGGGGCGGGCGAAGAGCGGCGCGGCGGGCTGCTCGGTCCAGGGCGTGCCGCGCAGCGGGGTCGCCCTGACCCCGCGTCCCGCGCCGAGCCGGCCTTCGGCGGAGACCGTCGCGCCGACGATGCGCAGGCCGCCGCGGGCGAGACCGGCGTGGTCGAGGGTGGCGCCGCCGAGGGCGACGGAGGCGGAGCCGGCTCCGCGGGCCCGGGCCAGGCCGCCGGGTCGGACGTCGGACACCGAGTAGCGGGAGCCGTCGGGGGCCAGCAGGTGGGTGACGACTCCGCCGTATCCGGTGGCGGAGAGCACCGGCTCCCGGCACAGGCCGTGGACCTGGAGGCTGCCGCCGGGCGCGTAGGCGCGGCGGGCGGTGCCGGTCAGGACGGGGTCGGACGCCCCGGAGGCCAGCAGTCCGGCGGTGTGCAGGAGTTCGCGGAAGGCTCCGGTGAGGGCGCCGAGCCGCTGCGTGGCCCGGCGCTCCCGGGCGGCGCGCAGGCCGCGTACGACCCGGAGGGCGGCGGCCTCGGCGCGCGGCAGCCCGGCGAGGCGGGCGGTGTGCGCGGCGCGCAGCAGCTCGGCCTGCACCACGGCTCCGCCGGCCGTCACTCCGGCCGCGAGGGCTTCGGCGGCGGCGTGCCAGAGCGCGGCCGCGGCCGCAAGCTGGGCCTCGGTGAGGGCCGGCGCCGGATCGGTGAGAGCCGGCGCCGGATCGGTGAGAGCCGGCGCCGGATCGGTGAGAGCCGGCGCCGGATCGGTGAGAGCCGCGGGCCCGGGCTCCGCCGGGGGTTGCGGCCCGGACTGCTCCGCGGGCGGTTGCGCAGGGGCCGCGTCCGCGAGCGGGGCCGCGCCCAGTGCGGCGGCCCGGTGGAGGCAGCGGGGCGCCAGCAGGCAGCTGCACGTCGCCTGTCCGGCCTCGGTGACCGCGCCCGCCGGCCCGGGGCGCAGGGTGACGAGTGCGTCCTCGCCGAAGCTGACGGTGACGCTGCCGTCCGCCGCGCGGGTGGCGCCCGCCGCGCAGCTCTCGGTGGCGGCGTCCAGCTTCTTGCGCAGGCGGGCGGTGAGGTTCTCGACCGCTTCGGCGAGCACCTCGGGTGCGACGGGCGGCAGTTCGGTGCTCAACGGGACTCTCCACGGAGGCGGTCGCCCACCCAGCGGGCGAGGGCGAGGGGGCTGAGGGCGGCCACGGGCATGCCGGCCGCGACGAGTTGCCGTGCGACCGGAACCGAGTACCGGGGCGTCCCCGCGTCGTCGAGCGCCGCGCAGCCCATCAGGTGGGCGCCGGAGGCGGCCAGCGCGCGGACCTCGCCGAGGAGTCCGCCGATGGGGGCGCCCTCCTCGAAGTCGCTGACCACGACGACGAGGGTGCGGCTCGGGACGGTGATCAGGGTGCGGGCGTGCGCGAGACCGGCGGCGATGTGCGTACCGCCGCCGACGCGGACCTCCAACAACAGCGAGAGCGGGTCGTCGACGCGGTCGGTGAAGTCCACGACCTGCGTGGAGAAGGCGAGGAAGTGGGTGGACAGGGTCGGTACGCCGCCGAGCACGGCAGCGGTCAGGGCCGACCAGATGACGGAGGCCTCCATCGAGCCGGAGACGTCGACGACCAGGATCAGCCGCCAGTCGGCCTCGCGGCTCGCCCGGGTGCTGAAGACGGGCCGCTCGGGTACGACGACCACCGTGCCGTCGTCCCGTCGCCAGGTGTGCGCGAGGTTGGCGCGCAGGGTCCGGGCCAGGTCGAGCCTGCCGCCGGGGCGGCGGGTGGGGCGCGGGGTGGCGAGGCCCGAGAGGGCCGGGCGCAGGCGGGTGGCCAGCTCCTTGGCGAGCTCGTCGACCAGCCGCCTGACGAGGGGGCGCAGACGGGCGAGTTGGGCCTCCGGGAGCCCGCCGGCCAGGGACAGTACGGAGCTCAGCAGTTCCACGGAGGGCCGTACGGCCGACGGATCGAGCTGGGCGAGCACGTCGGTGCGGCCCGCGTCGGCGGCGCCGGCGAGGACCTCCTCCCGTACGTCCGCGCCGAACAGGGCCTCCAGCTCCTGCGACCACTCCCGGGCGGTGGGGAAGGAGGCCTCCTGGCCGCCGCCCTGGCCCGAGTCGAGGTCGGATGCGCCTTCGCCGGCCCCGGCGCCGTACAGCTCGTCCAGTGCGTGGGCGTAGCGGCGGGCGCCTGCGGGCAGCCGGTCGCGCTCGCGGCCGAGCAGCAGTCGCCAGCGGTCGGCAGGGGCGATCCGGTGTTCCTCGGCCCCGGGGGTCCGGGCGGGCGGGGCGTCGGGAGCGTCCGGGGCCGCGGCGGGTGCCTGCGCCTGCGGCAGCGGGAGCGCCTTCAGCGCGGCGAGTCCGGCGGCGTCGGCGGCGGCCCAGAGGGCGAGCAGGGCGGGCGAGGCGTCGAGTGTGAGGTCGAGCCGGTCGCCGAGCCGCTCGGTGACGGTGTCCAGCAGCCGGTCGCGGGCGGCGGGGGCGAGGGCGTCGAAGCCGCCGCGCAGGGCCGGGAGGCGGTCCAGGAAGTCCTGGTCGGCGAGGCGCTCGACGCGGTCGAGCAGCGGGGTCAGGGCGGCCGGGGAGGACTGCAGCAACGGCCCGGCGGCGGTGAGGAGTCCGGCGAGCCGGCGGGCCAGGGCGCGTCGGCCGTCGGGGCTGCCCGCGGCGTCGATCCACCCGGCGGCGCGGTCCCCGAGCCCGGCGGCCGGGTCGAGGTCCAGGAGGACCCGTACGGCCAGGGCTGCTCCCTGCATCAGCGGGGACGCGGAAGCGGCCAGCTCGGCGAGGGCGTCGTCCGTGCGCAGGCCGAGGTGGCGGGCGGCGGCGCGGTCGGCGAGGGCCACGAGTGCGGCCGCGTCGGCGGGGTCGTCGCTCCCGGCGAGGCCGGGCAGGGACCGTACGGCCGCTTCGAGCAGGTCGGCGGTGAGGGCGGCGGCCGTGGCACGCGACCCGTCCGAGGTGCCGGGGAGGTGGCCGCGGTGGAGTGCCTCCAGGAGGTCGAGGGCGTCGAGGAGTTCGGGCAGGGTCGCCGTCTGCGGCAGGGCGGTGGCAGCCTCGTGGAGGCGTACGTCGACCAGCTCGGGCAGATCGCACCGCGCGGCGGCGGCCAGCCCGGCGAGGACCTGCGCCGGGGTCGGCCCGCCGTCGGCGGCCGCCCGGCGGGCGGTGTCGCGCAGGGTTCCGGCAGCCGCCTGGGCGGCGGTGACGCCGCGGACTCCGGCGAGATCGAGGCGGGCCGGGACGGAAGGCGTCCAGGACAGCCGCCACTTGGTGCCGAGGGCGCTCCCGTCGCCGGTGGCGGCGACGGTGAGCGACTCCCCGTAGGAGGCACCACACACGAGGAGCCGTTGCAGCAGGACCTCGCGGCGGCCGTCGAGGACGGAACGCAGCGGGTCGAGGCGGACCTCGCGGGAGGCGGGCTCGTCGGGGCCGGGCAGGCGCAGTTCCGTCAGCTCGGCCTCGACGGAGGGCCCGAGACCCGAGCGGGGGGCGTGCGGGGTGATCCGCCCGCGGGCGGTGCCGACGAAAACGGCCTCGAGGGCGCGCGCCAGCGCCCGGCCCCGGCCGAGCGGTTCGCCCTGGCCGAGCACGGTGGTGACGGCCTCGAGGAGCTCGCCGCGGCCGGGCGCGGGGAGCCCGCGCAGGACGGCGAGGTCGCAGGCGAGCCGCAGGGTCTCGGCGGCCTCGCCGGTGCCGGCGGTGTGCCCGGCGCGGCGCAGCTCCCGGCAGAGCCGGGTGACGGCGACGGAGGCCGCCTCCCGGACCCGCCCGGGGTCCCCGCCGGCCTCCAGGACGGCCTGCTGCCAGAGCGGATCCCGGATCCCGGCGGGGTAACCGGAGCGGGAGTCGAGCAGATCGAAGGAGTACGGTACGAAGGAGGTGACGGCCCGCTCCGTCCCCTCGCCGGGAACCGGGCCGGTGGGCGCGCGCCCTACGGTCCGGGGCCCCGGCACGACACCCACGCGTGGTGCCGTCACCAAGCCGCCGGACCCCCCGTCCGGCGCCCCGGGAAGGGCACCGGCGGACCCGGTGCCCACGCCCGCGCGCACCGCGTCTGCGGCGGGCGCGTCCATGTCCAGCAGGGCCGGAGCGTGGAAGGCACCGATCACGGCGGCCACCCGGTGGCCACCGGCGGTGGCACCGGCGATCACGGAGCGCATGTGGGACTCGCGCGCCAGATCCCTCGCGGGTGGGGTGGAGTCCGCGCGCAGCGCCCAGCCGACGCCGAGCGCCGCCCGGCGCACGGCTTCCGCGGAACAGCCCGGTGCGAGCACCTCGACGGCACGGTCCCACAGATCGTCACCGTCACGGCCGGTACCGGCGGCGGTGAGCGCATCAGCGAAGGAACTCCCCCGCCGCGCCCGCACGTCCGGCCCGAAGTCCGACTGCGACTCCGGCTCCGCCTCCAGGGCCGAGCCGGATCCTCCGTCCCCGTCCGGAGCCGGAGCCGCACCCGCGGGAACGGGCTGGCCCGGGAGCTGCCCTGCGGGCGAAGCCGGGTCCGGGCCAGGGGCTGAGCCCGCGGTCCCGCCCGGAGCCGGGTCCGGCACGGCGGCCTCGGCCGTCCAGCCGGGGGACGGGAGGGGGAGGTCGCAGCAGAGGACGGTCGCGCCGGTGCGGCGGGCCCAGCGGATCGCGGCCAGTTCCGGGGAGAAGTCCGCGAACGGGTAGAACGCCAGGCGGCCGTCGCCGTCGGTGCCCGCGAGGGCGACCGGGGCCACGGTCTCCGGGTCGGCCAGGTGCTCCAGCCACGGCTGGAAGTCCGCAGGGAGTTCGACGCAGACCACGTCCGCGCCCGAGGCGTCCAGCAGCTCGGGCACCACCGCGGCCAGGGCGGGGCTGTGGTGGCGTACGCCCAGCAGGTACGGCGTACGGGACGCGGCGAGCGCGTCGACGGCGGCGCGCGGGTCGGAGGTCAACGCAGGCTCCCGCGCAGGTCCCAGAGGCGGCGCCACATCGCGGAGCCGTCCTCGGCCCGGCGGCGCACCGGGCCGTCCCAGTAGCCGAGGAGGCGGCCGTGGTCGGCCGGGTCGTCCTTGCGGACCACGCCCAGCAGGTGACCCGGCAGCAGGTCCAGCACGTCCCCGCCCGGCAGGTAGGCGGCCGCGACCCCCAGCGAGGCCGCCACCTGCACGGCTTCGGCGGTGGACATGACCGTACCGGGGCGTTCCACGTCCCAGCCCTCGGCGGAACGCCCGGAGCGCAGGTCTCGGAAGACGGTGACGAGCGCGTCGAGTACGGCGTCGTCGACCCCGAAGGCCGCGCCGGCCCGCTCGACGGCGGCGACCGCCTGCCGGCGGATCAGCGTGGCCTCGGCGTCCGCGTCGGCGATCGGGGCGACCGTCTCGAAGTTGAAGCGCCGCTTGAGGGCGGCGGACATCTCGGAGACGCCGCGGTCCCGCAGGTTGGCGGTGGCGATGACGGTGAAGCCCGGGGCCGCGGAGACCACCGCGTCCTCGGTGGCGGTCAGTTCGGGCACGCTGACCCGCCGGTCGGACAGGATCGACACCAGTGCGTCCTGCACCTCGGGCAGGCAGCGGGTGATCTCCTCGACGCGGACCACGCGCCCGGTGCGCATGGCGGAGAGCACCGGGGAGTCGACCAGGGCGCCTGAACTCGGACCCTGCGCGAGCAACAGCGCATAGTTCCAGCCGTAGCGGAAGGCGTCTTCCGTGGTACCGGCCGTGCCCTGGACCGTGAGGGCACTGGTTCCGCTGACGGCGGCGGCCAGCAGCTCGGACAGCATCGACTTGGCGGTGCCGGGCTCACCGGTGAGGAGCAGGCCGCGCTCTCCGGCGAGGGTGACGACGCAGCGCTCCACCAGGGCGCGTTCGCCGACGAATTTGGGGGCGATGGCCAGCTTGGAGGGGAGCCCGGCGCGCCGCTTCGGCAGAACCAGTTCGGCTCCGTCACTGCCGCAGACGAAGGTGACGACGGCGCGCGGGGTCAGGGCCCAGCCGGGCGGCCGGGGGCCGGGGTCCTGGGCGGCGAGGAAGTCGAGCTCGGCGGCGTGACGCTCCTCGGCGGGCAGCACCTGCCGGGGGGCGGGGACGGATGGTGCGGTGACGGTCATCGGGGTCCTCTGGAACGGGAGCGGGTATCGGGGAACGGGAAACTGGGAAACGGGAAGGGGAACGGAGAACCGGGAGGCGGGCCGCGTGCCGGCCGAGGGCGCGGCGCACCCCTCGGGAGGTGCGCCGCGCCGAAAGGCCCGGGCGGCCGGTGGTTCAGCGGCGACGGGCGCGGGTGCGCTTCACCTTGAGCTCCTCGAAGCGCGGGACGTCGCCCTCCTGGACCCGCTGCCAGGCCCGGCGGTAGAGGTCGGCGGCCGGTTCGGCCGGGGTCAGCACGCCGAGCAGCGGCCGGTCACCGGCGCCCAGACCGTACATCGGCAGCTTCCACTGCTCCACCGGCAGGGTCGGCGAGGCCATTTCGGCCCATCCGCCCGGCAGGAACAGCGAGCGTCCGGCCCGGGTGCGGCCGGCCGACACCACCAGGTCGGTGGCGGCCAGTTCGGCGCGGGCGGCCTTGAGGCGCGCGGGCTTCCAGCCCGTCCACCGCGCGGTGTTGCGGTCGGTGGGGTCGGGCATGGCGAGCAGGGCGAGGTACACGGTGGCCGCGTCGGCGCCGAGACCGCAAGCGGCGCGCACCTCCTCGACCAGCTCGGGGACGGAGCGGCTCGGGTCCTGCGGCCACCAGGTGCCGTCGGCGTCCACCGCACCGGCCGCCGGGGCGCCCGGGTCGGCGAGGAGGGCCGCGAAGCGCGGGTCGTGGACGGTCCGCAGGGCCCTCTCGAGCGCGGAGGGCCGCTGGTCGGCGCCCCGCAGCGCCGGGAGGTACGGGTCGGAGCCGGTGGAGTCCAGCAGGGCCGGGCGCAGTGCGGGCTTGGGCTGCTCGTCGTGGGTGGCCATGACGACCGCGCCGTAGCGCTCGTAGCCCTCGCCGGTCTCGGTCGGCGTGCCCGCCGCCTTCCGGAATTCGGGAAGGCTGGTGTAGTGCCCGATTTCGAGGAGCAGTTCGGGCGCCGCGAGCCGCTGGCGTACGGCGGTCAGCGCGGGTGGCAGGGCGGCTCGTACGGGGTCTCCGGCGGGCAGCCGGTGCGCCAGCCAGGCCGCTGTGGCCACGGTCCCGGTCAGGACGCCCGCGGTGAAGGGGTGGGTGGCCGGATCGCGGGGCTCCACGTGGTCGCCCTTCACCGTCCAGGCCACGTCGACGGAGAGCTCGCGCGAGGCCTCCGGGTCGAGCAGTGCGCCCAGGGCCCGCTGTGCGGCCCAGCCGCGCCCGACGGCGCGTGCGGCCTCGGTGGCCAGCCAGTCGGGTACGCGGGTACGGCGGCCCACGCGCCGGTTCCACACCTCCGCGGCGGCGGCCACGTCGGGTCCCTCGCTCCACAGCTTCGCCGGATCGGCGGGCAGGAGGGCGGCGACCACGGCGCGGCGTACCTCGGCGTCGAGGTTCTTGAGCTCGTCGCGGGCGTGGGCCGCGTCGGCGGCCTTGACCCCGAGGGCGGTGCGCAGCTCCGCGGGCAGGAAGTTGCGCTCGTAGGTGTCGGTGTGCGGGAGACCGGCGATCACCAGGCTGGCGAGGGCGCCGGGGACTCCCGTGAGTCGGGAGAACTCCTCCGCGGCTTCCGGGCTGAAGGGGGCCGGGCCGTGTTCGGCGGCCGCGGCGAGGAAGTCGGCCAGCCAGCCGGCGCCCCGTTCGCGGTCGCCGAGCTGGGTCTCGCCGCGCAGGGTGTAGGGGCCGGGGACGGTGAAGCGGCCGGTGGGGTCGTGCAGCAGGGCGCCGAACTCGTGGCCGTAGGGCACGGATTCGCTGTGCTCGGTCAGGGCGAGGACGGCTCCGCCGCCCAGCGGCAGCACACCGCGGTGGTGGAGGTTGCGCGACAGGCCGTCGGGGCCGGTCAGGTGGGCGCGGTCGAGGTGGAGCACGACCCGGCGCCAGCGGGCGGCGGAGCCCTCCGCGGAGGCCAGGCCGAGGGCGTCGACCGCGCCGAGCAGGGCGACCAGGGCGGCCCGCCGTTCGTCGGTGGCCGACACGGTGGTGGCGCGGTAGGCGACGGCGGCGGGCTCGTCGAGCAACGGCGTCCAGGAGAAGGTGTGGTGCGAGAGCGCGGGCGTGTCGAAGTGGAGCCTGCCGGGCACCTCGGTGTCGTCGGTCCGCGCGCAGGCGGCACGGAGTTCGCTCAGGAAGTGGTGGGCGCCGTCCTCGTCGCCGCCCCAGCGGTGGTACCCGGAGCCGATGAGCCCGCTCAGCGCGTCGCCGAGCAGCCGGTCGCTGGGTCCGTGCTCGCGCTCCTCGGCGTGCGCGTCGTCCGGGTGGAGCCGGGCGGCGACCGCGTCCAGGGCCTTCTGCTGGGTGAGGGTGAAGCGCAGTACCTCGACGATGCCGCCGATCAGCTTGGGGGCGGTGACGTCGGGCAGGGCCGCGCTCACGAGGCCGGGCAGGTCGGTGACCTTCTCGGCCGCGGCGGCGGCCTTGAGCAGCGCGGCGACGGTCTCGCGGTCGGCGGCGCGCAGCGCTGCCGAGCCTTCGACGTCGCGGGGGCGCAGGGCGTACCAGTGCGACAGCGGCGGGAGGTCCACACTGCCCGTGCCGAAGGCGGAGCGGCGCTGGTGGTCGCCGCGCGAGCGGGCGGTGACCACGCCTTCGGGGTCGCTGATGCTGAGCTCCTGCCAGTGCTGCGACAGGGCGCGCGGCCGGTCGTCGCCGGGGAAGGCGAGCGCCGCGACGGGCATGTCGCGGCCCTCGGGCACGGTGACGGTGCGGCCGCCGGTGTCGGTCCCCTCCCAGCCGTGGCCCGCGATGCGGACGGTGCGCCAGCCGAGCAGGCCGCCGGCGGGGGCGCCGAGCACGGAGCCGGCCACGGTGGGCGCCGGCCGCAGCCAGTTGGAGTGCCCGCTGCGGCGCGCGTTCTCCGGGTGCGCGCGCAGGGCGTCGGCGAAGAACCCGGGCAGGGAGATCCGGCCGTACGCCGCGCCGGCGGGGTCGTACTCGCGCCAGCCGGCCTCGTTCTTCTCGTCGCGACGCTGCCACACCCAGTACGAGGTGCCGTCGGACAGCAGGGACCGCTCGTCGGGCAGCTTCGTGTCGCCGCGGTGCAGGACGCCGCCACCGGTGGCGCGTCCGCCGCCGGGGAGCGGCAAGGAGATGTGGTCGCTGCGCAGCGACCAGTGGTTGCGGTCGGTTTCCAGGGTGAAGACGGTCTGGGGTGCGGAGTGCCAGTAGCCCTCCGTCCGGTTGGTGCTCCAAGAGGACCAGAAGACCAGCAGGTCGCCGTCGACGTAGTGGAATCCGTGCTGGTACTCGGATCCGGTGGGGACGCGCAGGTCGTGGGTGAGGACGGTGGAGTCGGCGTCGATGACGCGGACCTCGGTCTGGTTGGCGACGATCAGGTACGGCCAGGCTTCCATCACCGTCAGACCGTGGCGGCGGCTCTGGCCGGGGCTCAGTTCGGCGAGGGCGCTCTCCCAGGAAGGCCAGGCGAGTTCTTCGAAGAGGCCGCCGCGCAGGGTGCGGGCGAGGGTTTCGGCGAGGTCGGCGGCAGCCGCGGCGGCCACTTCCCCGGGGGCGAGTTCGAGGGCTTCCGTGGGCAGCCAGGTCAGGCGCTGGATGGCGTCCGGTACTCCGGGCAGGCCGGCGGCGGTGGAGGCGCGGGCGACTTCGCGCATCCACTCGGTCAGCAGCGGGCGGCCGCCGGGCGACTCGGCGACGCGCCGGATGACCTGGACGCCTTCGCCGTTGCCCCCGAGGGCGTTCAGCGCCCGGCGGAAGGCGGGGTGGAACCGCTGGTCCGCGGCGAGGGCGAGCAGGTCGCGGCGCTGCTCGGCGCGGGCCCAGCCGGTCAGGTTCAGCTGGTCGTGCCGGTGCCGCTTGTTCTCGGGGTCCGGGTCGGGGTCGGCGACCGGGATCTCCAGGGCGAGCAGCAGGTCGAGGAGGTCGGCGTCCTCGACTCCGACGCGCAGGCCCGCTTCACGGCCCGGCCGGGCGAGTTCGGTGCGCAGCTGCTCCGCGCAGCGCTCGACCACGTCGAGGAGGACGCCGAGGGCGGGGCGCACGCCCCAGCCGGCGTGGCGGGCGGCGTGGAAGCGCTCCAGCCAGCCGGCGGCGCCGTCGGCGCACCGCTGCTCGGCGGGCGGTTCCTCGCCGGCCAGCCCGGCGGTCGCGCCGGACTCCTCCAGGATCTCCAGCCACAGGGTGGTGAGCTCGTCACCGCCTCCGGGCGGGGTCAGTCCGAGGAGGGTGCCGCGTACGGCGGGAACCCGTCGGGCCAGCGCGACGAGGGCTGCGCGGTGGGCCTTCCACCAGCCGAGCGCGGCGCGCAGGGTGGCGGGCAGGGGCAGCAGTTCGGCGAGGTAGTCCTGCTCGGCCTCGGTTCCGGTCAGGCCCGCGGCGCGGGCGAGGCGGCGCAGTTCGACGGCGGCCTGGGCGGAGGGCGGCAGCCCGCCGGCGGTGCGGCGCACGCACAGGCGGCGGAAGCGCTCGTGGGCCTCGGCGGGGGTGACACGGCCGGCCAGGGCCTTGGCGTAGCCGGTGAGGACCTTCACCGGCAGGGCGCCGGCCAGGGCGAATTCGAGGAAGACGGAGTCGAGGCGGTCCTCGTCGATGGCGAGGCCGTGCTGGGCCTCGGCGGTGCGGGCGCGGCCGAACAGCTGGGCGGCGTAGGTGGTGTTCTCGACGGCGAGGAAGATGCGGGCCGCCTGCTCGTGGAAGACGGGCAGGAAGTGCGGGACGGAGGCGGCGAGGCGGTCGGCCAGTTCCTGGCAGGCGTCGAGGGCGGCCTTGGGCTTGGTCTTGGCCTGCCGGGCGACCCGGTCCAGTTCGGGGACGACGGCGAGGGCCTGGTGGCCGTCCTCGGGGTGGTGCACGAGGACCCATTCGGGGAAGCCGAGCGCCTGGCGCCGGCTCAGGCCGACGACGGGGGGCTCGCCCTCGTCGCGTACGAGTCCGAGGAAGCCGGCGGCGAGGTCCTCGGCCGGGCCCAGTTCGGCGGGCGCGAGCCGGACGACGACGCGGTCGTCGCCGAGTCCGGGGTGGCGGTAGGAGCGGGCGGTCAGTGCGACGGCGGTGGGGCCGGCGCCCTTGGTGTCGTGCGGCAGTACGGCGCCGGCCTTGAGCAGCAGTTCGGCCGTGTTCATCGCGGTGTCCTTCTGGTTGGTGCTCACGCGTTCCCGCCCTCCTCGATCTTGCGCCCGGCGTACAGCGCCGCGGCCATCCGCATGCCCTCGGACCAGGCCACCGGTCCGACGGCGGCCAGGGGTACCGTCCGGCCGTTCTCGTCGTGCCAGCTCAGGGCGCCGGTGGTGGTCTCGTCCTCGTAGTAGGGCTCGCCGATCCACACCGCCGCCTCCGCTCCGGCCCCCGAGTCGCGGACCTTGCAGGTCGCGTAGCCGCCGGAGACGCGGTAGCCGAGGCCGGTGGCCCGGGCGGCGAGGCTGAAGCGGGTGGGGAAGACCCCGCCCGCGTAGTCCCGGACCTCGGTGGCGGTGGCGGTGAGCCCGTCCGGCTTCTGCCACGTCGCGCGGTGGATCTGCTCGACCCGCTGCACGATGCCCAGCTCGGCCGCGAAGTCCCGTACGTCGTCCAGGTCCGGCAGCAGCACCGGGTGGGGCAGGGTCACCGTGCGCGGGGAGAGCCGTACGGTCTCGCCGTCGAGGTTGACCACCTTCAGTTCACCGGAGGCGGTGGCGTCCCGCAGGAAGCCCACCTCGTCCGGGTCGTCGCCGACGACGGCCATGTCGCGCAGGGCGTGCTGCCAGGCCTCGTCCGGCCAGACCCGGGCGATCAGTCCGGTCGGGACGGGCAGCGAGGACACCATCCAGCCGTCGACCTGCGCGACGCAGGCGGCCTCGTGCCGGTCGAGCCATTCGGCGAGCCGGCGCAGCCGGTCCACCTCGGGATGGTCCTTCAGCGCCTTCGGCAGCGTCTTCAACTGCCGTCCCGCAGCCCGGCCGGTGGTGGACCTCGCCGCCACCCGTCCCTCCACCAGGGCGATCTCGTACCCCTCGCCCGCCGCCAGCCATGCCATCAGCCCGTGCCCCTCCGCCTGTCACCTACGGTTCCGCGCAGCCCTGACAGGGGGGAATGAACCCCCTGAGCTGCGGTATGCCGGGAGACTAGCGAGCCCCACTGACAACGCCCGCCGGAGGGTCCGTGGCCGGTTTTATGTCCGGTTCTGGGTAGTCTTCCGGGGGACAGTTGCGCAGCGGAGCCGACTCGGGGTGGGGTTATGGGACGTCAGATAGGTGTGTCCGGTGCGGTCCTGGCGGCCGTACTGCTGGCGGCCGCGGCCGGCTGCTCCGGTCCGGCCGCGCCGGGCGGCGGGGACGCGAAACCGTCCGCGACGCGGACCGCACGGCCCCCGGACCGGAAGCCGGATTCCACGCCGGATTCCAAGCCGGGCGGCGGGGACGTGCTGCCGGGAATGGTCGGCACCGCCGTGGCGCGGACCCAGTTGGCGGCGCTGAAGGTGGCGCCGGTGGGCACGATGGCCGGCTACAGCCGGGACAAGTTCACGCACTGGGCCCAGCAGGGCGACAAGTGCGACACCCGCGAGGTGATCCTGGAGCGCGACGGCTCCGGCGTCACGCGGGACACGGAGTGCCGGGCGGTGTCCGGCACCTGGAAGAGCCTGTACGACGGGGTGGTCGTCACCGACGCCTCGAGGATGGACATCGACCACATGGTTCCGCTCGCCGAGGGGTGGCGCTCCGGCGCGGCAGGCTGGGACGCCGCCAAGCGCAAGTCCTTCGCCAACGACCTGACCAACCCTCAGCTGCTGGCCGTGACGGCGGCCTCGAACCGTTCCAAGGGTGACCAGAGCCCGGACCTGTGGCAGCCGCCGGACAAGTCGAGCTGGTGCCAGTACGGGCGGGCCTGGACCACCGTGAAGTCCACGTACGGGCTGACCGTCACCGAACCGGAGAAGAAGATGCTCACCACGATGCTCGACACCTGCACCTCATGACCGGAGCGCACCACCGGCAGTGGCAGGACCGGGTGACCGCCGGGCCGGGCGGCGCCATGACCGACGAGGTGGGCGTCATCACCGGCCCGCTCACCCTGTGCACCACCGCCGTGGCCGGGGACCTGGCCCGCTTCGACGTCCAGTACGAGGGCGCCGACGAGTGGTACACGCTCACCGGCAGCCCGCTCCCCCACCACGGCGATCCGGCCGCCCTGCACGCCGCGGCGCTCGCCGCGGTCCGCCGGGGCGGCGCGGCCCGGGCCCCCGGTACCGCGCCCGCCTGAGCCCGTTCAGAGGACGGCGATGCCGAGCGGCCTGGCGCCCGCCGGGAGGCGGCGGGCGGCGCCCGTCTCCAGGTCGACGACGGTGATGCCGTTCCAGTGGCCGTCACGGGTGTAACCGCCCGTGACGTACGCGCTCCGCCCGTCCCGGGACACGCCCACGTCCTCGTGCGGGCCCTGCAGCGGGTACACCCGCTCGCTCCCGTCCGGGGAACGGACCGTCAGTGACGGGCCCCTGCCCGTGACGGAGCGCGGGAGCGGTCCAGCCGACCCCGGGGTCGGCCGATCGGCTGATGCGGGACGGCCGGATCAGGCCTCGTATTCCGTGAGGTCGATGCCGTGGACCCGCACGGAGGTCCCGTACCGGGGGTCGGTGGTGTCGCGTTCCGTCACCATGCCCAGTTTGCGGATCACGTTCTCGGACTCGGTGTTGCTCATCCGGTTGATCGCGACGACCCGGTCCAGGCCGCGGTCCTGGAGAGCGAACTCCAAGGTGGCGTGGGCGGCCTCGGAGGCATAGCCCTGGCCCCAGTACTGGCGGCCGAGCCGCCAGCTGATCTGCACGTCCGCCCGGGCGTCCGGCAGGTTCTCGAGCACCGAGAGACCGACGGCACCGATGAGTTCGCCGGAGCCGAGGAGCTCGACGGCGAAGAGCCCGAAGCCCTCGTCGTCCCACTCCTCCTCCCAGCGCTCGATCTCCTCGGCCGTCTCGTCCAGGCCGAGGGTGGAGCCGTCACCGATCCAGCGCATCACCTCCGGATCGGCGTTGATCTCCGACAGGGGGACGAGGTCGTCGTCGGTCCAGAGGCGGAGGAGGAGGCGGGGGGTACGGATCTCGGTCATGCCCCACATCCTGCCGAAATTCCGCCGACCAGCGGTAATCGGCCGTTGCGGCAGTGTTTCGAGTGCGTGGCCATCCCCGTGGGAAGGTTCCCGCGGCTCGCCCCGGGCCTCTACGGTCCGTCGGGAACCGCGACCAAGGAGTGCACCGCCATGCCGCTCGATCTGTCGGACGAGAGCCACTACGACCGCACGCGCCTGCGGCAGTGGGCACGCGGCCGCGCCCGCTCCGCCGGGGTGGACCGCCGCGACCTGCTGAAGCTGTTCGCGGTGGGTGCCGCGGCCGGATCGCTGAGTGTGGCCACGGGCGCACCGGCCGCGGCTGCGGTCCCGCCCGTCGCGGCTGCGGGCCCCGTCACCGTCAAACCGCTGCCGCCCGAGCTGTTCACGCTCCGCGACACCAACGCGGAGACGAACTTCGCGGCGCTGCGCGGCACCGGCCCGCTCACCCCGATCGACCGGTTCTTCGTGCGCAATCACACCTCCACCCCGCGCGTCGATGCGGGCGGGTGGCGGCTGAAGGTGTGGGGCGACGGGCTCGCGGGCGGCCCGGTGGAGTTCTCGTACGAGCGGCTGCGGGCCCTGCCGGCGGTCGAGCGGACGCTGTTCATCGAGTGCGCGGGCAACGGACGGAGCTTCTACACCACGCAGCAGGGCCAGCCGGTGACGGGCACCGCCTGGACCCTGGGCGCGATCGGGGTCGCGCGCTGGCGCGGGGCGCGGCTGTCCGACGTACTGCGGCTCGCCGGGGTGGCCCGCGGCGCCGTCGACGTCCTGCCGAGCGGGCTGGACGACGAGGTGATCGCGAACGGGGTGAACCTGGGGCGGGTGCGCCGCCCGCTGCCGGTGGCGAAGGCGCTGGACGACGTCCTGCTCGCCTACGAGATGAACGGGCAGCCGCTGCCGCCCGACCACGGCGGTCCGGTGCGCCTCGTCGTACCGGACTGGGTCGGGATCTCCTCGATCAAGTGGGTCGGGGACATCGAGGTGAGCGACGAGCCGCTGTACTCGCCGTGGAACACCGACATGTACCGGCTGTTCGGGCCCGAGCACCCGGCGCAGGGCGGCGCCCCGCTGACCCGGCAGACCCTCAAGAGCGCCTTCGAGCTGGAGTTGGGGGCCACCCTGCCCGTGCACCGGACCCGGCTGCTGACCGGCCGGTCCTGGTCGGCGGCGGCCCCCGTCACCGGCGTCGAGGTCAGCACGGACGGGGGCGTCCACTGGCGGCGGGCCCGGATGCACGACGCCCCGCGCCGGGGCGGCTGGGTGCGCTGGTCGCTGCCGTGGACCCCGCGGACGACGGGCGAGACGGCGCTGCTGGCCCGGGCGACCGACGCGAGCGGGCGGACGCAGCCCGAGACCTCGGTCCACAACACGCAGGGCTACCTCTTCGACGCGGTCGTGCGGCACCCGGTGACCGTGGTCTGAGGAGCGGTTCAGGGGGTGTGGAAGCGGACCTCCGGAGCGTCGGCCGACGGGCCGTCGAGGAGGGGCCGGGGGGAGCCCCGCAGGTGCTGGTCGAAGAAGGCCGCGACGTAGCGCCGGGTCAGCTCGACGGAGCGGGCTCCGGGCAGCGGGGCTCCCTGGTCGGGCAGGCCGAGCTGTTGGCCGATGGCGGGGAAGTCGGTGAAGGTGAAGTGGCCCGAGTCCGCGAAGGTGATCCAGCGCTTCCATCCGTCGAGCTTGGACCAGTCGCGGTCCCAGGACTTCATGCCCCCGGGGCCGCTGTCCTGCGCTCCGAGCAGCATGAAGGGGCGCCCGCCGAGCCCGTCCTCGGGGACCGGGGTGTGGAGTCCGCCGTCCATGTTCACCCCGGCCCGGATCCTGGGGTCGATCGCCATCGCGGCGACCGCGGAGGCGCCGCCGATGGAGTGCCCCGCCATCGCGATGCGGCTCCGGTCGATGAGGGCTTCCTCACCGCCCGCCCGGGCCTGGTCCACCACATGCCGGCCGAGGCGGCCGGACGGGGCCGCGGCTGGCCCTCCCCGCGCACCTGGGAGATGGCCCTGAGGCTGCTCGCCACCGGGTACGCGGCCTCGACGGGCCGGGAGGCACTGGCCGCCGCGCTCACCGGCGCCGTGGGCGAGGCCGCCGGCATCGAACTGCTCTCGTACCTCGAACACCTCGACCTGCCCGACCCGGACCGGGTGCTGGCCGACCCGGCCGCCTTCGCCCTGCCCGAGCGCGGCGACCGGCAGCTGGCCTTTCTCATCGCCGTGGTCGCGGCCGTGCAGAGCGAGCTCACCCGCCCCCGTTGGGAGGCGGGCTGGGCGGTCCTCGCCAAGGCCGTGGACGCGGGCGTACCGGACGTGGCCGCCCGCGCCGCCGCCGACCTCGCCGCGATGCGCGACCTCGACTGGCCGGTGCCCGCGGGCATCGACGCCTTCGTGGAACTCCGCCAGCTGTCCGGCGCGTTGCCGGGCGGCGACTGAGCCGGTCCGCCGTGCGCCTGGACCTCGACCGCGCGAAGCTGCTGGCAGCCCGGTACAAGGCTGCCGAGGCCCGTCCGTACCTCGCCTCCGCGCTGTACGCCCTGACCGTGGTCCCCTCGGCCGGGGTACGCACCATGGGCGTCGACCGGCACTGGCGCTGCTACGTCTCGCCCGCCTTCGTCGAGGCGACCCCGGTGGCGCTGCTGGCCGGGGTGTGGGTCCACGAGGTTGCCCACCTGCTGCGCGACCACCACGGCCGGGCCGAGCGCCTTCCCGCCGCCGACCAGCGCGATCCGGTCCGGGTCAACATCGCCCAGGACTGCGAGATCAACGACGACCTGCTCGCCGACGGGCTGGCGCTGCCCGAGGGCCGGATGGAGCCCAGGCTCTACGGCCTGCCCACGGGCGGCCTGTTCGAGACCTACCTCCCGGCGATTCCCCCGACGCCCCACGGGCCGGACTGCGGTTCCGGCGCGCACGGCACCCCCACTCCCTGGGAGCTGGGCGAGGACGGCGGGCCGGCCCGGGTCGGCCCGGTGGAGGCGGAGGCGCTGCGCCGGCAGACCGCCCAGGCCGTACGGGCCCACCAGCGCACCCGGGGCCGGATCCCCGAGGGCTGGGCCCGTTGGGCCGAGGAGCTTCTGGAGCCCTCCGTCGACTGGCGCCAAGCCCTGGCCGGAGCAGTCCGCGAGGCCGCCTCCTGGGCGGCCGGCGCGGTGGACTACACGTACCGCCGCCCCTCGCGCCGCACGCCCGCGCTCGGCGGCCGGGTGGTGCTGCCCAGTCTGCGCAGGCCGCTCCCGCGGGTGGCCGTCGTCATCGACACCTCGGGATCGATGGGCCCGGAGGACCTCGCGGCCGCCCTCGCCGAAGTCACCGGCGTCCTGCGGGAGGTGGGCGTCGGCGGCAACCGGGTCGCCGTCCTCGCCTGCGACGCCGACGTGCACGCCGTGACCCGGGTGCGCAGCGCCGGCGAGGTGTCGTTGGCCGGCGGCGGAGGCACGGACATGCGGGTCGGCATCAGCGCAGCGCTGGCCCTGCCCGACCGGCCGAACATCGTGGTCGTGCTGACCGACGGGTACACGCCGTGGCCGGACGAGACACCGTCCTGCCGCCTGATCGCCGCGCTGGTCGGGGATGACCCGCCCGCGCCCCCGGCCTGGGTGGAGACCGTACGCGTCGACCTCGCCACGTAGGCGTACCGACCCGCACGATCTCTCGCCCCCGGGCTCAGCGCCGGCTGTCTCAGCAGGTCGCGCGGCGGGTGCAGACCGGACAACTCCGAGCCGTCGGCCCGGTGGACCACCGCATGGTCCGACGGGGTGAACGGTGCGCCGTTGATCGCTTCCACCACCAGCACATGACGGACTCCGGCGAAAGCTCGTACGGCTTCTCGACGGTCCCGGCGGGGCACCGGGCCGTGGAGTCGCCCCGGGGACCAGGAGGAGCGTTCCGTCCAAGGTCCACAACCGATCAACGGAGCCGGTCCATTGCAGAGACCACGCACGACGACCACCGGGCACGTCCCCGCTCAGAGGGTCAGGCTGACGATCCAGTAGTCGTACTCCTCCGCGGTGACGCCGCAGATGTGGCCGCCGGAGCCGGACCGCGCGATGAATTCGATCCGTCCTTGGTCGTCCACGAGGCGGGCGACGTCGGCACCGTCCGTGAGACGCACGCGGACCCAGCCGACCCCGGAACTCCCCGTCACGACCGCCGTGAGGAGGAACGTCCCGTCCTCGTCGATGACATCGGCTCGGCGGGCATGTTCGAGCCACAGCCGGTGGACTCCTCCCAGGTCTCCCTTGAGGGGGAAGGAGGCACTGGGCTCCACGCCGAAACCCGCCATGGCCCGCCAGGCCGTTTCGACCGACGGTCCGGGTTCGTTGCCCTGGACCCTGTCCACATCGAAGCCGCTGCTCCGGATGAGTTCGACGAGGCCGTCCCCGCTGGTGCGCATTGTTTTTCTCCTCGTAGAAGAACTGGAGCTCCGGCGACGCCGGCAACCACTGGGTCAGCGCGGCGAGGCGTGGGCCCGCTTCACCTCGCCGAGGTCTTCGGGCTCGGTGAGCAGACCACGAGGCGCCACGCGGACTCCGCACGAGCGCTACTGGAACACGCCGGTGTCCAGCGATGCCGGGCAAGAAGCGAGCCCCCGAGCGCTCGCACGCCGCGTGCTCGCAGGCGGGCTGACACCACAAGGGTTCCCTTTCCCGCGCGTATGCGCGGCCGAGCCCAGATGGGGCTCGCGCTGGGTCGTCGGCGCAAACTCGGCGGCACCCGGCAGTCTGCTGGTCGGCGATTGGCATGATGGGCAGCGGCAAGTCTCGGGTGTCTCTGGAGGAGCGAGTATGGCGTTCACGACCGGAGTCGCCGAACGGGACGAGTGGTCCTATTCGCCGGCTGTCGGCGTCGGACCGCTCCGGTTCGGTAGGACCGTCGACGAAGTGGTCGAGGCGGCTGAGATGCTCGGCCACTCGAAGGTCAGCGATGGCGCACGGGACCACGCGGTCTTCTCGCCGACTTGGAAGGTCGAAGTCCACCGTCGCGGGGTGGCTCCTTCACCGCCTGCCGTCACAGCCTATGTGAGCCAAGTGGTGGGGCTGTTCTGCATCGCTGCCGACGCCGTGCACGGTCCTCAGGTCGCGTACGACGGACTCCCGCTGGTCGGGAGAGACCTGTCGGAGTTGGAGAGCGACGCAATCGCGTATGCCGAGGCAATGGACGTGCACTTTCGCCACACGCCCGAGGGCTACGCGGGACCGGATGATTCCGGGGTCGTGATCCGCGGGCAAGCGGTCGGGCAGGCCCTCCGATCGCGTCCGTTGTTCATGGTGACGCGCGACGGCGCGCATACCGAATGGGATTCCATGCCCTCCGAGGAGTACCGCGTAAACGGCCAGTCCACGACCTGACGTGGTGTGACGCATGACGTGGGGTGGAGGCGATGCGCGGCGGAACATGCCGCGGCCGCTGGCGCGGGCGAGCCGGGGCTGCTGCGCCAGGTAGGCGCGCACGAGGCTGGCGACGGGTCCGGGCAGCGGCGGCGGAGGGCCTCCGAGCCGGACAGGGGGATCCCCTGGCGGAACGGTCCAGCAGCCCGGTGGTCACTACCAGTCGGCTGCCCTGATCACGGATGCGGCGACGTCGGGGACGGAGCCTGTGGTGGAATCGACGGTGAAGTCGTCGACCGCGACCCGGCTGAGGATTCCGTCCAGTTCAGCGGACCGGTCCAGGTGCCATCGCAGTGCTTCGGGCTCGCCGTCGTGGCGGTGGGCCAGACGCTGGTGAATGACGGGCAGTTCAGCCCGCAGCCAGCACACCGTGAGGTCAACGCCTACGGCATCGGCCAGTTGCTTCCGCTCATCCTGCTGCTCGATCACGCCGGCGAGTACGAGACGCGTCGCTCCTGCATCGAGGTAGTTGCCGGCGATGCTCCGCAGGTTCCGCAGCAGCATGTTGAAGTTGAAACGGTCACCGGGAGGAGCGGGCCACGACTGCCTCAGCCAGTCAAGGTCGAGCACGGCATGAGCGGTCCCGGCCTCGGCGAGAAGGTCCCCCACCGCCTCGGCAACGGTGGTTTTGCCCACACCGACGGTGCCGTTGATCAAGAGGGCCCGAGCGCCCCGGGGGCTGTCCGTGTGCATCTCGGCATCGTACGTCGAGGCGCACGGACCCCGGATGGGCACCCTTGTCCGTGGCCGCCACCGACAGGAAGCGGCAGCGGCAGCGGCTGCTACTCGATCGGCGACGACACCCTGCGGGGCATCAACCGCCGCCGGAAGGGCACCGCGAACACCCTCGCCGCACTCCGTTCGATCCGCGCCGCCCGCCCCGACGGACCTGCGCCAGCGCAACGCGAACGCCCGCCATCCCGACGTCCTGGCCGCCCAACGCAAGGAACGCGCGCGCATCCGCAGCGAAAAGGGCCTTCGCTGGGGAGGAAGGACATTCACCGAAGCGGCGTGAACGGCCTGCCTCTGCAGGGTCGCTCACCCGAAGGCCTGGACCGGCACGCGGACGAAGCCCTCGGTCCAGTGGTCCTCATCGAGGTCGTACGCTCCGATCTGGAAGCAGTCTGGCTCGTCGGCGAAGCCCGGTAGAAGACGCGCGGGCCGGATCCGCTCTTCGGCCACGGCCTCGGAGGAGTAGATGCCGAGCAGCTTGACGTCGTCGCCGTCCTGCTCGTTGACGAACACGCCCTCGTCGTCGAGGTGAATCGTCTCGTCGTTGGGGCCGGCTTCGTTCTGGTGGCTGATGTGCCAGAGGGGATAGACCTTCACGGGCGCAGGCTCCCCGGGCCCATCCGGTGAACGTTCCCGGTCAGAGCACCTAGCTCTCGTTTCACTCCTCTGGCGCTGGCGCCGCCGGGCCGCACACCACTCAGGCCGCTGACATCGGCCAGGGGTGCGGATTGCTGGGAGTGACTTCGTAGGTCAAGCAGCGAGTTGGTAGCGGGCCTGGTGGTTGTGTTGGTGCTCTTGGCCCAGATGGTAGGTCCAGTAGCGGTCGAAGTCGCCGTTGGCGAGCAGTGCGCGGAGTTTCAGGACGGCTTCGGCGCCGGCGCTCCGCCCGGCCGTCGACGCGTTCGTCCGACAAATTCGCTACCCGGCGGCCGGAGCGCCGTGATACACAACCGAGGTGCAAAACATTTTGGAGTTCCCCGAGGTCCTGCGGCTGATCGAAGACCGCTCGGCCGCGTTCCGCGCCGCGATCGCGTCCGCCCTCGACCTTGACGTCCAGGTCCCGGCCTGCCCGGACTGGACGCTGCGCGAACTGGCGCAGCACCTCGGCGACGGCCGCCGCCGCCAGGCCGCCATCGTCGCGGCGGGCCCGGGCGCTGAGCCCCCGGCGAGGACGGACCCGAAGGGCGCCCCGACCGCGCCCCGCGACCGCGAAGCCCTGGACGCCTGGCTCGCCGAGTCGACCGAGCTCATGCTCGACGCGATGCGCGAGGCCGGCCCGGACCGCGGCTGCTGGACCTGGTGGGGCCGCTCGCAGGCCCCGGAGACCAGCGGAGCCGTGGCCCGGCACCAGATCCAGGAGATCGCCGTCCACACCTACGACGCCCAGCTCACCCAGGGGGCCGCACAGCCGCTGCCGACGGACGTCGCGGTCGAGGGCGTCGACGAGTTCCTGACGACCGTCTCGGCGACGACCGTCCCCTGGCCGTTCAAGCCGGCGACCATCGACCTGCACACGACCGAGGGCCGCTCCTGGCGCCTGACCCTCAACGCCGACGGCGTCCGCTGCGACGACCTCGCCGCCGACGCGGAGCCGGGCGACATGGCGATGCGAGGCGCAGCGAGCGAACTGGTCCTCTACTTCTACGAGCGCGTCCCGCTCGACGGCCTGGAGACCACCGGCGACACCGAGCCGATGGAGCAGCTCGCAGACTGGGACCCGAACGCGTAAAACGCGCACTTGTGACGCATCTGTCGGTTGTGCGCGCGCTCCTGCGGGCGCCACTGGGCCCGGGGTTGCGGACATCGCGCGGCTGCGGGCAGGCTGCGGGCCTGCTGTTCAAGGGCGAAAGGCGCACCTGCGGGCGGCTCGCGCTCGACTGGGGACAGTGCGCGGCGGGTGCAGATTGCTGAGACTGACCTCGTAGATCAAGCAGCGAGTCGGTAGCGGGCCCGGTGGTTGCGCTGGTGTTCCTGGTCGAGGTGGAAGGTCCAGTAACGGTCGAAGTCGCCGTTGGCGAGCAGGGCGCGGAGTCTCAGGACGGCTTCGGCGCCGGCCAGTGACCATCGGGCTCCGGTGATGTCCAGGCGGTCGCCGATCAGGTGGCGGCAGGCACCTTCCACGATGCCCGTGGCGATCGGCCATCCTGCGGCCAGGCATCGTTGAGGGCCGCGAGTGCAGCCTGCCAGCCCGGCCCCACCTCAACCGAACCCTCCGCAGTCCCACAAGACCGGTGCACGTAACTCTGTACTTCGTGGAGCACTCGGAGGAGTACGGCGACACGTAGACCAGGTAGGCGAGCAGTTTGCGGATGGACCAGCGGGTGAAGGGCTGGCCGAGCTTGGTCGGGCGGGTGGTGGCCGTCTGGACGACGAAGTCCTCGTCGTCAGGGCTGAGCAGGCGGGGACGGCCTCCCCGCCCACCGAAGGTCCAGGCAGGCCGGGCCGATCTGGTTGAACCGGTGGATCACGTCCCGCACCGTGTCCTCGTCGGCCTGCGCCAACTGGGCGATCCTGGAACTCGGTTGCCGCCGGCCGAGGCCAGCCGCATCATCGCCCGTCGATAAAGCCGGCTCAAGCACCAGGGGCTCGTCCGCCACCTCAGCGATCCATGTCAACAGCACCACAGCACTATCCCTGCACAGCCCGGGCCACACGAACCACCACAAGGAACGACGCCCGAGGCCGGATCTGGCGGCGCCGCCGCCCGAGTGCGGCGCGTCGGAGCAGCTTGCCGACGAAGCTCCGGCGGACCGGCCGATCGCGCTCCGAAGCGGGTGCTCGCGCCCGACGCCGCTACGCGGAGGCGACGACCTCGCCTGCTGTGACCTGCGGCGGGTTGGGGAGGAGCGAAGCGAGGTTCTCGCGCACGAAGTCCGCCGCCCTCTCGATCGATTCGTCGGCGCCCGCACGGTCCTGGAACACGCTGGTCGAAACCATCACCCCGTTGCCGGCATCGACCCAGTAGTAGGCCACGAATCCGGCGACCTGGCGCATGATCGGCACGAACCCCTCGTCGACGAGGCGTCCGGCTTCGGCCGGGTCGGTCACGCCTTCGTACCTCCGGACTGCTGCGTACATGGCTGGTCTCCTCAACGTGCTCGGCGTCGTCGCAGCGTAGATGGCGTACCCGCCCGCCACGTGTTCGGCTCGCGAGGCGCCCGCCAATCACCGGAAGAGCCCTCGCCCGGTCGTACGAACGGTCGGCCTGTGCGGGTCGGGCGCGCCCGCCGGCCCGCCCCCACGGTGCGGCGGAGCGGCTGGTCGCCGCCCGGCCCGATGAAGGCGTCCGGCTGCGCCGGCGGCGAAAGGCATCCGGCTCGATCGCCTCCAGCAGCCGTTCCCACCGCCCCGGCCGCGGCGTCGCCATCAAGCTGCTGGCGAAGAATCCCGCTGACCACTTCGGCAAGTGCTGCACCGTGTTCGGCCACGTCACCCAGGCGGACAGCTCCACCGGGTCCACCAGCGTCCGCGCTCACGCCTGCGGGGAGAGGCACCAGCCCGAGTGCGGGTTCAGCTCCGACTGCGATACGAACAGCATCTTTATCGGAGTGATCCTCACCTACGGCCGCAACCAGCAGGGCGCCGCGGACACCGCGGCCGCCATCGAGAAGGCGGGCGGCACGGCCGTCGCGCTGCACCTGGACCTCGGTGGCAGCGACGGCTTCGACGGCTTCCGCGACTCCGTGGCCGAGGCGCTCCGCACGATCTGGAACCGCGACACCTTCGACCACCTGGTCAACCGCGTACGGGGAGTCCCGCCCGAGGAGGGTCCTGCCTCCGCCTCAGGTCTCATCCCCCCTCCGTCACGCTGATCGCGTCGAGCTTGCCGCGCAGGTACGCGTGGGAGTCGACGGGGTCGTGCACCACCCGGCCGACGGGGGCCGGGAGGGACTCCACCCGGGTGTGGGCGTCGCATTCGTAGAAGTACACGAGCGAGATCAGTTCCTCGGCCGGGGTGTCGGCGGGCGGGGGCAGTACCCGGTGGCGTCCCGCGCGCCAGCGGTCGCCCGTCCAGCGGGCCATCAGGTCGCCGATGTTGACGGTGAGGGCGGCCGGGTCGTAGGGCGCGTCCTGCCAGCCGTCGGCATCGGTGTGGATCTGCAGACCGCCCGCGCCGAGCTGCCGGTCGAGGACCGTGACCGTACCGAAGTCGGTGTGCGCACCGATGCGGAACTGGCCGGGCAGCGGCGGGCCGACGGTCTCCGTGCCGGGGTACCAGTTCACGTTGAACCCCCAGGTGGGGTGGGAGGTGTGGCGCGTGAAGTGGTCCTCGGCGAGGCCGAGGGCGGCGGCCAGGAGTCCCAGCAGTTCGTCGGAGAGGGCCCGCATCAGGCCCAGGTACTCCGTCACCAGCGGCCGCAGCTCCGGCACCTCGGCGGGCCAGGCGTTGGGCCGGAACCACTCGGCGTCCACGGCGGGGTCGCCGGTGGGATCGTCCGCCGCCAGAGACCAGGACTCCTTGAGGTCGGGGGGCGAGGCTGTGCCCTCGGCGTAGCTGTTGGCCTCCGCGCCGGGGCCGAGCCAGCCCCGGCCGCCGACCGTGACGGCGTACGGCTCCTTCGCGGCTGCCGGCAGCCGGAAGAGCGCGCGCGCCGCCTCCCTGATCCGCGCGGGCAGCGCGGGGTCCACGCCGTGGCCGGTCACGAGCAGGAAGCCGGCCGCGCGCAGGGCATCGTCGACGCGCGCTGCCGTACGGGCGCGGTCCTGCGCTCCGCCGGACCGCCACGGCCCGAGATCGATCACGGGGACCGGGGAACCGACCATGGGAGACCTGCCTTCCGGGGCTGCGGGGTGGCGTCCGGCACCGAGGTTATCGCCGGACGCCGCCGGCGGGGACCGACACGGAGCGTGATTCTCGGACACCTTCCGTGTGCCTGCATTGCCGTCGGCCGCGAGGAACGCCACAAAAAGGGCCAGAATGTACCGAGGGGCCCCTCAGGGACGGAGCGAGCGGTGGAGATTTCGACGAGGGAGGTCTTCGGGGCACCGTGCTGGGTGAGCCTGATGACCCGCGACCTCGAGACGGCCCAGCGTTTCTACGGTGCGGTCGCGGGCTGGAGATTCCGGCCGGCCCGCCTCGGCGAGGCCTTTTCGGTGGCGTACCTGGGCCGGGTCCCGGTGGCGGGCATCGGAGCGCTGGCCGCGGATCTGGGGGTCGCGGTGGCCTGGACCCCGTACTTCGCCGTCGACGACGCCGACGTGGCGGTGGACCGCATCCGGGAGCGGACGGGCACCATCGCGGTCGGCCCGGTCTCCTTCGATTCCGGCGGCCGCGCCGCGCTCGTCGCCGACCCCGACGGCGCGGTCTTCGGGATCTGGGAGGGCGCTGTGGCGGCGGACTGGCGGGCGGGCAAGGGCCCGCTGCCGGCCTGGCTGGAACTGCGTACCCGCAACGCCCTCGACGCGGCGATCTTCTACGGCGCGGTCCTCGAATGGGCCACCGAACGCCCCGGGTGCTGCGAGGTCTCCTACGAGGAGGACCAGGTCGTGCTGCGGCAGAACGGTGAGCCCGTGGCCCGCCTGAACAGCGGCCCCGTCGAGCTCGCCTCCTACTCCCCGCACACCAGGCCCCGCTGGCACGTCCACTTCCGCGTGCCCAGGCTCCGGCCGGCTATCGAGGCCGCCGTCGCGCTGGGTGGACGCACGGTCTCGGACATCACCTCGAACGCGGTGGAGCGGTGGGTGACGCTCCGCGACCCGGACGGGGCCCTGTTCACCCTCACCACCCTGCTCGGCGCGGACACGGACCTGAGCTGACGCCCCCGGCCCCCACTGGCCCCGCCCGGGCCCGCCTGGTCCGGTGCGGCAGGTCAGCCGAGTGCGGCCAGTACCCGGTCCGGGGTGAGGGGGAGCTCGCGCAGCCGGCGCCCCGTGGCGTGGCGGACGGCGTTGCCGATCGCGGCGGCGACTCCGACGATGCCGATCTCGCCGATGCCCTTGCCTCCCACCGGGGTGAGGTGGGCGTCGTCCTCGTCGATCCAGTGCGCCTCGACGGCGCGCACGTCGGCGTTCGCGGGCACGTGGTAGGCGGCCAGGTCGCTCTCGGCGAAGTCGCCGTGGGCCGGGTCGACGCCGCTGTGCTCGGTCAGGGCCATGCCGAGGCCCATGACCATGCCGCCGATGAACTGCGACCGGGCCGTCGTCGGGTTGAGGATGCGCCCGGCCGCGTACACGCCGAGCAGGCGGCGTACCCGCACCTCGCCCGTGACGGTGTCGACCTGGACCTCGGCGAAGTGCGCGCCGAAGGCGTGGCGGGCGTACGGGGATTCCTGCCGGACCGACGCCGTGGTGTCGGCGAACGCGGAGAGCCCCTCGGGAGGCAGCGGCCCCCGGTGCCGGGCCAGCTCCGCGGCCAGGGCGGTGCAGGCGTCGTGGACCGCCCAGCCCCAGGAGGCGGTTCCGGAGGAGCCCCCGGCGAGCGAGGCCGCGGGCAGGCCGGTGTGGCCGATGGCCGCCGTCACGGATGCGAGCGGCACGTCGAGGGCGTCGGCGGCCACCTGCGCGAGGACGGTGCGGGCGCCGGTCCCGAGGTCGGTGGCGTCGATCTCGACGAGGTAGGTGCCGTCGGGCCGGGCACTGGCCCGGGCGGTGGAGGGAGCGATCCAGACGGGGTAGGTGGCGGCGGCCATGCCGGCGCCGACGAGCAGCGGCCCCTCGCGGCGCGGGGTGCGCGCGGCGGCCCACCCGAACCGGTCCGTGCCCTCCCGCAGGCATGCGACGAGGTTCCTGCTGCTGAAGGGCCGGCCGCTGTCGGGTTCGCGCGTGGGCTCGTTGCGGATCCGCAGCTCGACGGGGTCCATGCCGAGCTCGTCGGCCAGTTCGTCCATGGCCGATTCCAGGGCGTACATGCCGGGGGTCTCCCCGGGGGCGCGCATCCAGGAGGGGGTGGGCACGTCGAGGGCGACGACGCGGTGGGTGGTGCGGATGTCCGGAACGGCGTACATGACCCGGGCGGGTACGGCGGCCTGCTCGACGAACTCCCGTACGCGGGAGGTCTGGGTGGTGACGGTGTGCGTGAGGGCGGTGAGGGTGCCGTCGCGGCGGGCACCGAGCGCGATCCGGTGCAGGGTCGGCGACCGGTAGCCGACGGTGGCGGCCAACTGGCGGCGCGGCAGGGCGAGTTTGACGGGACGTCCGGTGTGCAGGGCGGCCATGACCGCCAGGACCACGTGGGGGCGCGGGGTGCCCTTGCATCCGAAGCCGCCCCCGATGTGCTCGCAGACCACGTGGACGTGCTCCTCGGGCAGGCCGAACAGCGTGGACAGCGTCCTGCGGACCAGGTCGGCCCCCTGGCTGGAGTCGTACACGGTCAGCCGCCCGCGCCCGGCGTCCCAGGCGGCGGTGGCGGCGTGCGGCTCCATGGGGTGGTTGTGCAGGGCCGGCACGCCGTAGGCGCACTCGATCCGTACGGGCGCGGCGGCGAGCGCCGCGTCGGGGTCGCCCTGTTCGCGCTCGGCGGGATAGCCGCCGTTGGCCTCCTCGGGTACGTACACGCCGGGGTGGTCCTCGCGGAAGCCGACGTCGTGCGGTTCGGGCGCGTAGCTGATCCGTACCGCCTCGGCGGCGGCGCGCGCGCCCTCCGGGGTGTCGGCGACGGCCAGGGCCACGTACCAGCCGCGGTGCGGGACGGCGGTGTCCTGGAGCAGCCGCAGGGTGGGGTCGTCCGCCGGGCCCAGGCGGGGTGCGTCGTACGGGGTGAGGACGGCGAGGACGCCGGGCAGTTCGAGCGCGGCGGCGATGTCCACGGCGGTGACCCGGCCGCGCGCGACGGTGGCGGGCACGGGCCAGGCGTGGGCGCAGCCGGGCGGGGTGTGGTCGGCGGCGTAGCGCGCGGCGCCCGTGAGCTTGTCCGGGCCCTCGGCGCGGACGGTGGGCGTACCGAGTGCGGTGTGCGCGGGCATGGCCGGCTCCTCTGCGGGGTGCGGCTGGGGGGTGCGGCTACGGGCTGGGGCGGGCGAGTGAGTGGAGTGTGCCGAGGGCGTCGCAGGCGAGGTTGCGGGCGAGCACGACCTTGTGGGCGTTGTCGCGCAGGGGCCTGGCCTCGGCCAGCTCCGCCTCGGCCGCCTGCCGGAAGGCGTCGGCGGTCGGCTCGGCCCCGGTCAGCGCCCGTTCGGCCGTGGTGGCCCGCCAGGGCCGGTGGGCGAGCCCGCCGAAGGCGAGGGCGACCCGCCGGATGCGGCCCGTCTCGTCGTCGAGGTCGAGGACCGCGGCGACGGAGGCCAGCGCGAAGGCGTACGAGGCCCGGTCGCGCGCCTTGCGGTACAGCGAGACGGCGCCGGGGGCGGCGGGGGGCACGAGCACCGCGGTGACGATCTCCCCGTCGCACAGGACGGTGTCCTGCTCGGGGCGGTCTCCGGGCAGGCGGTGGAAATCGGCGGCCGCGACGGTCCGGGTGGCGCCCCCGGCCCCGTACAGCTCGATGCCGGCGTCGAGCGCGGCGAGGGCCACGGCCAGGTCCGAGGGGTGGGTGGCGATGCAGTGGGCGGAGTGTCCGAGTACGGCGTGGTCGCGGTGGATGCCGTCCCGGGCGGCGCAGCCGGTGCCCGGCTCGCGCTTGTTGCACGCCTTGGAGACGTCCTGGAAGTAGGTGCACCGGGTGCGCTGGAGCAGGTTGCCTCCGGTGGTGGCGATGTTGCGCAGCTGCGCCGACGCCCCGGCGAGCAGCGCCTGGGCGAGGGCCGGGTACCGGGCGCGTACGAGGGGGTGGGCGGCCACGTCGCTGTTGCGGGCCGTGGCTCCGATGCGCAGGGCGCCCCCGGGCAGTTCCTCGATGGCGTGCAACGGGAGGCGGGAGATGTCGATGAGGGTGCCGGGGGTCTCGACACCGAGTTTCATCAGGTCGACGAGGTTGGTGCCGCCGCCGAGGTAGCGGGAGCCGAGGTGGGCCGTGTGGGCCTCGGTGGCCTCTTGGAGGCTGGTGGCCCGGACGTAGCCGAAGGGCCTCATGCGACCACTCCCGCAGCGTCGGCCCCGCCTGCCGTGTCCGCCGCGCCTGCCGCGTCCGTCACGGCCTGGACGATGGCCGGGTAGGCGCCGCACCGGCAGAGGTTGCCGCTGAGCCGTTCCCGGATCTCCTCCGCGGTCAGGGTCACGGGGCCGGGCGCGGCCAGGGCGCCGGCCGGGGTCGCGGCGGAGGGGTGGCCGGCCGCGGCCTCCGCGAGGGCTCCGGCGGCGGAGCAGAGCTGGCCGGGTGTGCAGAAGCCGCACTGGAAGGCGTCCCGTTCGAGGAAGGCCCGCTGGAGCGGGTGCGGGCCGCCGCCCGGCACGGTGGCGGCGAGGCCCTCCACCGTGGTGACCTCCGCACCGTCCTGCGCGACGGCGAGCAGCAGGCAGCTGTAGGCCCGCCGCCCGTCGAGGAGCACGGTGCAGGCGCCGCACTGTCCGTGATCGCAGCCCTTCTTCGCCCCGGTGAGGTCCAGTTCCTCGCGCAGGACGTCGAGGAGGCTGACGCGGTGGTCGGGCCGCAGGGCGTGGTCCGTGCCGTTGACGCGCAGCGTGATCGGGGTGCGGGTGGCGGGGGCGGCGTGCTGTGCGGGGTCGGTTCGGCTCACGACCACAGGCTCTCCGAATGTCCGCGCTCCGGCATCCGTAGAGGGCCGTTCGCGCGCAGCCGGTCGCGTGCGGCCATGGGTCGTGGGTTGTGGGTCGTGGGTTGTGGGTCGTGGGTTGTGGGTCGTGGGTTGTGGGTCGTGGGTTGTGGGTCGTGGGTTGTGGATCACGCTCGGTGACGCTTCGAGATGCGGGCGCACGGCAGTGCTGGTTCGCTGAATCCGCCCGCTCTCCCCCACTGATCCAAGGAGCGATCATGAGCGTTTCAGGCGAATCCCGCGGCCGGTCCCAGCAGATGCGCACCAAGGCCAAGGAGCTGAACGACGCGGCCGAGCGTTCGACCGACCCGGAAGAGCGCCGGCGGCTGAAGGAGAAGGCCCGCCGCCTCCAGGAGCAGAGCGAGCAGGAGGGCCGGATGGACGACCGCGGTATGGACCCCATGTAGCCCTGGAGCCCGCGCCCCGCGTCTCTCCCCCGTACCCCGGCCGGTGGCCGCCGCGTTCCGTCGCGCGGCCCCCGGCCGGCGCGTTCCCGTCGCGCGGCGGCTCGGCCGCCCCGCATGGAGGCGTGGCGCGGGGGTAGCCGCGCGGAGAGATGTCCGGCACGCCGTGCGGCGCGTACGCGTCCGCGAGCCGCGCCGGACCGAGCGGAAGGGGGCTGATCCTCATGGTCGGCCGAGCGGCGGGAGAGGGCGCCCGGACCGGGTCCCGGGGCGGCACCGGCCGGGAGGTGGTCGCCCGGTGCGGGCTGGTCGCACGCGGTGTGCTGTACGTGCTCGTCGGCGTGCTCGCGGTCCGTGTGGCCTTCGGCGAGGGGGGCCAGGAGGCGGACCGTTCGGGCGCGCTCCAGGAGCTCGTACACAAGCCCCTCGGCGGTTTCCTCGTGTGGGCGGTCGGTGTCGGCTTCGTGTGCATGATGCTGTGGCGGCTGTCGGAGGCGGTGTTCGGCGCCGCCGGTCCCGACGGCGACAAGGCCTCCAAGCGGCTGGCGTCGGCGGCCCGGACGGTGTTCTACGGGGTCGTCGCGTTCTCGGTGCTGTCCTTCGCGGCCGGATCCGGCGGCGGGCGCTCCAGCGACGAGCAGTCGCGCGACGTGACGGCGACGGCGATGGACCTGCCGGGCGGCCCGTGGTGGGTGGGGGTCGCCGGGGCGGCCATCGCCGTCGGTGGCATCGTGATCGCCGTGCAGGCGGCCCGGCGCTCGTTCTGCAAGCAGCTGGAGATGGACCGGGTGCCCGAGGGCGTCCGCAAGGCGGTCGAGTTCCTCGGCGTCTGCGGCGGCGTGGCCCGCGGCGCGCTCTTCGCGGCGGCCGGGGCCTTCCTCGTCTACGCGGCCGTGCGCTACGACCCCTCGCAGGCGAAGGGCGTCGACGACACCCTCAGGGCCTTCGCCCAGACCCCGGCGGGACCGTGGCTCCTCGTGTTGGTCTCCGCCGGGCTCGTGCTGTTCGGGCTGTTCTCCTGGGCGCTGGCCTGCTGGCGCCGGGTGTGAGGAGAGTGACGGGTGGGGCTCCTCTCAGAGCCTGACCGTCCAGGTGGCCGTGGACCGCAGCGTACGGACGATCTTCGGGTCGCGTACCGAGGCCGTACGGTCCTCGGCCGTGACCGACAGCCGGTGCGTCCGGAGGTCGAACAGCCACAGCTCCGCCACCGGCACCTCGGTGCGGCCCTCGAAGCGCTTCAGCTCCCGGCCGTCGAGGTACCAGCGGACCACCAGCTGCCGGCCGTCCGCGCCGTTCAGCCTCGGTACGGCCGCCTTCGCCGTGTGCCGCATCCGCAGGGTGCGGTCGGTCGGAGTGAGCGGGGTGACGACCCGCGCGTGCTGGTAGAACCCGGCGATCATGGACTCGACGCCGGGCAGGTTGAAGGGCTTGCCCAGGACCCGCATGAGCGAGTTGTCGGTGGGCCGGTTGAGCCCGGTCACGAAGTAGTTGCCGCCCTCGTAGGCGCCGACCGTGCCGCCGTCGGGTGACTCCTCGCCGAGCCAGCGGTACCACTTGGCCCGCTGCGCGGCCATCCGCTCGGCGGTCAGGGCGCTGCTGTTGGATTCGGCGGGCTCGGGGCCGGTGTACTTCTCGTAGTCGGGGACGCCCGGGTAGAAGTACTCGTCGGCGAGCTTGCCCAGCGAGTGGCCGGTCTCGTGGATGGCGACCTGGCCGGACTTCGGATGGCCCGCCGAGGCCGTGGAGATCCCCTCGTAACCGAGGGTGGCGCTGGGCTCGTTGTAGCCGGCCCCGCCGTACTTGGCGCTGTTGGCCAGGACGACGACCAGGTCGGCCGCGGGCGCCTTCGCCACGTACGCGTCGACCTTGGGCTGGTCGATGCAGAGCAGCCGCTCGATGCCCTCGCACCAGAAGTACGAGCCGAGGGCGGTGTCGCGGACGGTGGCGGGGTCGGGGTCGCCGGAGACGCCGGAGTCGTGGGAGACCGCGTCGACCGTCCAGACGTTGAAGAGGTTCCGGTAGGTGGTGTACGGCTCGACGGCCGTCACCTCGGCCCACTTCTGCTCGGCGTCGGCGTGGAAGCGCGCCAGCTCGGCGGCGGTGTAGCCGTCGCCGATGACCACGACGTCGAGCCGGTCGGCGGTGGAGCCGTTGTCGATCAGCTTGGTGACCGCCCCGTCCGCCTCCCGCTGCGCCGGGGAGAGCCGGCCCGCGCTCTTCGCGGGGCTGCCCGCGGCCGGCACCCGGGCGTGGCCGGATCCGGCGTCACCGCCTTGCTCGGGTCCCGGTATCTCCACCTCCACCCGGCTCTCGGCGGCCGGCGGGTCGGCCGCGTCCGCGGGCCCGGCGGCCACCAGCGCGGCGGCCGCGCAGACCGTCGCGACGGCCGCGCGCAGCGCCGTGCGGACGGCCGGACGTCTGACTCGAACCATGAAGTCCTCCCCCGGAAACGGAAGTTAAGCAGTTTGATAAATCTGGTGAAGCGGATGCTTAAACTAGGTGGCGCGCGAGAGGTGCGCAATGCCTGCTCCCCCTGAATACTGGGGAGTTCGAGCAACAAGGGGGACTTCATGGACGAACCGGCCCTGATCGGCCGCAGGGTTCAGCGCATGCGTGGTGAACTCGGTCTGACCCAGCGGCAGTTGGCGGATCCCGCGTACACCTCGGCCTATATCTCCACCCTGGAGTCGGGCAAGGTCCGCCCCTCCGAGACCGCGCTGCGGTTCCTCGCCGCGCGCCTGGGCACCTCGTACGAGGAGCTGACCACCGGCCGTCCCGCCCACCTGGCCACCGAGCTGCGGTTCGCCCTCACCGACGCCCAGCAGACGCTCGCCACGGGCGCGGCCGCCGAGGCCGCCGTACGCTACCGGCACCTGCTCGCCGAAGCCGAGGACCTCGGGCTCGTCCCCGAGCAGGCGGAGGCCCGGCTCGGGCTCGGCGAATGTTCCCTGGAGGCCGGTGAACTGCCCGACGCGATCACCCACTTCGAGGCCGCCGAACGCCTGCTGGCCGACCAGCCGCTGCCCCGCCGCGCCCGGCCCATCCGCGGCCGCGCCGTGGCGCACCTGCTCGCCGGCGAGCTGCGCTACGCCTGCTACCTCCTCGAGTCCACCATCGACGAGCTGGGCGCGAGCGGGCTGTCCGATCCGGACGCCCTGGTGCTGCTCCACGCGGCGGTGATCGGGCCGTACATCGACATGGGCGCCCATGCCCGCGCGGCCCACGCCGCCGAGCTCGCGCTCGCACTGGCTCCGCAGGTCAACGATCCGGCGCTGGTGGCCGGGATGCACCGGCAGGTGGCCCGGACCTTCCTCGCCGAGGGGCGGGTGGCCGACGCCGACGCCTCCCTCGCCAAGGCCCAGGCGATCTACGGGCAGTTGCGGCTGCGGACGGATCTGGCGCACTGCCACTGGATGCGCGGCTACGTACAGGCCCAGAACGGCGAGCTCGCCTCGGCGGAACGGGAGTTGCGCACGGCCCGGGACATGTTGTCGGCCCGGCGCGCGGACCTCTACACGGCCCAGGTGGAGGTCGAACTGGCCGACGTACTGCGGCAGCTCGGCCGGTACGAGGAAGCGGCCGGGCTGCTCTCCGCGCTGCTGGACCTGGGGGACCGCCACGGCGCCGTGCACGCGGGCGGCGCGCACCGGCTCCTCGGCCTGATGGCCGAGGAGCGCGGCGACACCGAGTCGGCCGAGGAGCACTACGTGCAGGCACTGGCGCTGCTCGAGCGCAGCGGGGCGACGGGGGACCTCGCCGATCTGTGCCGGCTGCTGGGCGACCTGATGCGGCGTACGGGCCGGGTGGAGGCGGCGATGGACGCCTACCGCACGGGCCTGGGCCACCGGGCGGCGCCGGGCACCACCACCCTGGGCCCGGCGCCCGCCGCGCCCGCGTTCCGGCCCGCCCGGCTCAGTGGTTCTCGGTGGGCCGCAGGTCGCGCGGAATGAGCGCCCAGGTCGTGGCCGCCGCGACGACCGCGAGGCCGCCGGCCAGCAGGAACGCCGGGGTGATCGCCAGAGTGTAGGCCTGCGAGGCGGTGTCGAGCAGGGCCTGGCCGACGGCGCCGCCCAGCCGTTCGGCGGTGTGCGCGGCCTCGCCGACCGAGTCCCGTACGGCGGCGGCGGTGGGGCCGTCCAGGTCGAGGGCGGGCAGGTTGTCCCGGTAGAGCACCGCCGCGGTGGAGCCGAGGACGGCGACGCCCATGGCCGAGCCGAGCTCGTAGCAGGTCTCCTCGATGGCGGCGGCGCTGGAGACCTCGGCCGCGGGTGCGGCGGAGACCAGGGTCACCGAGGCCACGGTGGTCGCGATGCCGGCGCCGGCGCCCATCACGGTCAGGGCGGCCGCGAAGGCCGGGTAGCCCAGGCCGGTGAACTGCTGGAGGGTCCAGGGCAGGGCCATGCCGAGGGCCAGGACGACCAGTCCGGCGCCCAGCACGTGGCGGATCGCGAAGCGCTGCATCAGCGAGGGGGCCACCATCGAGGCGGCGATCAGCGCGAGCGGGGCGGGCAGGAGGCGCACTCCGGCCTGCAGCGGGGTGTAGCCCTCGCCGCACTGGAACCACTGGGTGACCAGGAACAGGATCGCGCCCATGCCCACCATGGGCAGGAAGATCGCGGTGGCCGCGACGCTGAAGGCGGGCTTGGCGAACAGCCGGACCTGCAGCAGCGGGTTGTCCAGGTGCAGCTGGCGGCGTACGAAGACGGTCAGTGCGACGGCGGCGACGAGGAGCAGGGCCCAGGGCAGCGGGTCGGCGACGCCGCTCTTGCCGAGCTGCTTGATGCCCCCGGCCAGCGCGAGCATGCCGACGACCGACTGGCCGACGCCCCACCAGTCCCAGGCGCCGCTGCTGCGCGGGGAACGCGATTCGGGCAGGTAGCGCAGGCCGGCCGCGACCATGACGGCGGCGACGGGGAGGTTCAGGAGGAAGGCGGAGTGCCAGCCGTAGTCCTGGACGAGGAGTCCGCCGACCACCGGTCCGAAGGCCATGCCGCCACCGAAGACGGCCGGGGTGCGGGCCGGTCCCGTTGCCCGGCCGTCACCAGGACGACTTGGTGACCCCCGGCAGGAATCATTTTATTGAAAATGGAAACCATTGCCATATGTTAGCCTCATGGCACGCACCGAAGTACGCCCGATCGTCAAACTCCGCTCCACCGCAAGAAGCGGCTACACGTACGTCACCCGCAAGAACCGTCGCAACGACCCCGACCGCATGGTGACACCCTGCCGGCCTGGGAGGCCGCGGGGGGGCGCGCTCTGCGTGGAGAACACGGGTCCGTGGCTGGCCTCGCTGCCGGACGCCGCCTGGGAGACGGTGCCACCCGTGCGCAGGGCGGCCGCCGCCCTGGGCTGGCATCTCGTAGAGCGCGCAGCAGCAGCGCCGGCTCGCCACCGCGGTCGAGAACGCCCGCGAGATGGCCCTGCTCCCCTACGCCGCGCGGTGACCGGACTCCGGCGGTCCGGCCCGTACGGGGCCGGCCGCCGGGTACGAGCCGGGCGCTCGGCGACTACTCGCCCGCTCGGGCACGGGCGCCCGAGCGGGTGCGGCCCGCGGTCTGGGCCCGCTGCGGGTGGCGGCGTACGTACTCGTGTTCCAGCTCGTTCATCCGCTTCGTGTGGGTGACGAGCGCGTCGTCCGACCCGTGCAGCAGGGTCTCGTGGCGCGTGCGGTGGATGGCCTCCAGCTCCTTGAGCAGCCTGCCCTCCTCCAGCTTCCGCGCCGCCGGACCGCCGTCGTGCTCCGTCATGGCACGTGCACCTCCTCCGCCGGTCGGCGGGTTCACGCTCGGGCTTCACCCCCGGCCACTCCATCATCCTCCGCGGCGCGCCGTGCGTCCTCGTCAGCCGCCCCCAATCACGGGCCAAACTTAGTAGACACTGTCTACTCGCGCTGGTAGACAAGGGTCCATGGACCAGGAGAGACCCCTTCGGGAACGGCTGATCGACGTCGGTGCGGAGCTCGTCACGAGCGAGGGAACCGGCGCACTGGGGCTGCGGGAGATCGCACGCAGGGCAGGCGTCTCGCACGGCGCGCCCCGCCGGTACTTCCCCACCCACCACTCCCTGCTGTCGGCGATCGCCCGGCGCGGGTTCGCGGATCTCGGCGAGCGGATCGCGGCCGTGACCGCGGAAGCCGGCTCCGGATCCGACGCCGACGCCGACGCCGAGAAGCCCTCGGCCCGGGAGCAGGTCCGGGCGATCGGGTGCGCCTACGTCGGCTACGCGCTGGAGCAGCCCGGAATGTTCGAGCTGATGTTCCGGCACGACCTGCTGGACAGCACGGACCGGGGCCCTTCCGACGAACCCCGGCTGCGGGAGTCGACCCTGCCGCTGTTCCGCCTCCTCCTCGCGCTCGTCTCGCGTTGCGGGGCGGCCGAACCCTCCGTCACCGCCGCCGCGCTGTGGGCCAACCTGCACGGCGTGGCGCAGTTGTGGCGCTGGGGCAGTCTGCCGCTGGTCCTCGGTGAGGACCGGTCCGCCGGTGTCGAGCGCATGGTCGGCGCAGCCGTCGACGCACACCTCGGGGGTGCACCCGCGTGAGGCAGCGGATCTCACTCCTCGTCAGCGTGGCCGGGGCCATGATCGTCGCCCTCGACGGCACCGTGCTGACGGTGGCGCAGCCGAGCCTGGGGCGCGACCTCGGGGCGAGCGTGACGCAGGTCCAGTGGACCAGTACCGCCTACCTGCTCTCGGTGGCCGCGTTCCTGGTGGTCGCCGGGCGGCTCGGCGACCGGTACGGGCACGCCCGGCTGCTCTTCGTCGGCGTGCTCGGATTCGCCGCGGCCTCGGCCGGCATCGTCCTCGCGCCCGGCGTGGGCTGGGTGATCGGACTGCGCGCCGTGCAGGGCGTGTTCGGTGCGCTGCTCCAGCCCGCGACGCTCGCGCTCCTGAGGCTCGCTTATCCGCCCGACCGGCTCGCCACTCCGGTCGCCGTGCGGACCAGCGCGATCGGGGTGGCCGCGGCGGCCGGCCCGCTGCTGGGGGGCCTGCTGGTCGCCCAGTGGGACTGGCGGGCCGTGTTCGTGATCAATGTGCCCGTGGCCGTGGTGATCGCCGCGCTGACGCTCGCCGTACGGGCGCCCGCGCCGCCGCGTACGGAGGCCGGACGGCTGGAGATGGGCGGCGCGGCCCTGCTGGCGACGGCCCTCGCGGTGTTCGTGCACGCGCTGGTCGGCGTACCGGCGTACGGGTGGACCGGTGCGCCGACCGCGCTCGGGTTCGGGGCGGCCGCCGTGCTCGCGGCCCTGTTCGCACGGCGCGAGCGGCGCTCCGTACGGCCGCTCGTACCGCCCGCCGTGGCCCGGACCAGGGCGGTCACGGCCTCGATGGCGCTGCTGCTGCTGGTGTCCGCGGGGATGTTCGGGGCCCTGTTCACAGCCACCTTCCGGCTCCAGGACGTCCAGGGACTGGACCCGCTCGACACCGGACTGCGGGTCCTGCCGCTGACCGCGCTGATGGTCGCGGGGGCGCCCGTGGCGGGGGCGGCGCTGCGCCGGTTCGGGCCGCGGCGTACCGCGCTCACCGGTACGGGGCTGGTCGTCGCCGGGATCGCTGGGCTGGGCTCCGCGTCGGAGGTGGCCTTCGCGGTGCTCGGCGCCGGGTTCACCACCGTCATGGTCACCGCCACCGGGGCCGTGGTCGGCGAGGCCCCGGCCGGGTACGCCGGGGTCGTCGGCGGGCTCAAGCAGACGGCCATGAACGTCGGCCCGGCCCTCGGGATCGCGGTGGCCGCGAGCGCCGGGGTACGCGGCCCCTCGCTGCCGGCCCTGGCGGCGCTGGCCGCCGTGGGGCTGGTCGCGGCGTCACTGCTGCCCGGCGGCGCGCGCCCGGCAGCTGCGGGCGACCTCGTCGGCGAAGACGAGGGCCGGCGGGGCGAGGGCGGCCCAGCGTCGGACCGCCCAGCCGACGGCGAGGGGCGGCAGGGCGGGGATGGGCACGAGGCGCAGCGGGCCGTCGGAGCCGGGGACCTGCCAGCCGGGCAGCGCGGGCACGACGGCGTGCCCCAGGCCTAGTTCGGCGAGCAGCAGGGCGGTGTCCCAGTCGGCCACGCTGGTGTCGGAGCGTACGTGGATGCCCGACTCGGCGAAGGCGCCGTCGAGGTGGGCGCGGGAGGCGGAGTTCTCCGGAAGCCGGATGTGGCGGATGCCGGCGAGGTCGGCGGGATCGATGCACGGGCGGGCGGCGAGGGGGTCGTCGGCGCCGACCGCGAGCACCCAGGGCAGTTCCATGACCGGGCGCTGTTCGATGCCGCGGACCGGTCTGCCGATGGTGATCCAGGCGAGGTCGAGGTCGTCGGCGGCGAGTGCGTCGAAGCAGCTGCGGCTGGAGTTCTCGGTCTGGAACTCCAGGCTCACCCCGGGGTGGAGGCGGCGGAAGGCGACGACGGCGTCGGACATGAAGTGCCGCACGGTCGTCGCGCCGGTGGTGACGCGCACTGAGCCGCCGCCGCCCCGTACGAGGTCGTCCACCCGGCGCAGGGCCCCGTCGAGACCGGCGATGCCGTCCGCCGCGGCCGCCTGGAGGATGCGGCCCGCCTCGGTGGGGACGACACCGCGGGCGTGGCGCTCCAGGAGGCTCGCGCCGGTCTGCTTCTCCAGGCGGCGGACGTGCTGACTGACGGCCGACTGGGTGCAGCCGAGGTCGCGGGCGACGGCGCTGAGGCTGCCGGCACGGCAGACGGCCACGAGCACACGAAGATCGTCGAGGGTCATGAGACCCAAGGTATCGCTTGGATGTGGGGAGCAAATCGGAGGATTGACTTGGGGTTTGGGCTGGATCAAGATCAATGCAGGGCCCGGGCGGCAACCCGTCCCCGCCTTCGCCACGGGGTCCGGACCCCCGGCGAAAGGCGTGGACGGGTGCCGACCCACCGCCACGACCCCGAGGGGAGTACCGATGTCGGACCCCGCCGTCGTGTGGTTGCGGGAGCTCGGTGCGCAGGATTCGCGCACCCCGGCGGGACCCTGCTCGCGCACCTGGAGCGCGTACGGGCGCTGCTCGCGTCCTGGGGCGCTCGGCCCGCACTGCAACGGGCGGGCCTGTGCCACGCCTTCTACGGTACGGACGGATTCCCCACCGCCCTGCTGCCGCTCGCCCGGCGGGCCGAGCTGGCCGAGGTGATCGGCGAGGAGGCGGAGGGGATCGTGTACCTCTACGCCGCCTGCGACCGGACGGCGTCGTATCCGACGCTCGCCCGCGAGGAGGCCGCCTTCCGGGACCGGTTCACCGGCCGTGTCCACTCCCCCGCCGTGGAGTTGCGGCGGGACCTCGCCGAGCTGTCGGCGGCCAACGAGCTCGACCTGGCGCGTATCGATCCCGCCTTCCGCGAGGCGTGGGGAGCCGAACTCCTTTCGCTGTTCGGCCGGTTCCGGGGGCTGCTGAGCGAGCCGGCCCGACGGGAGTGCCGGTCCGTGCTCGGCAGCTGAGGGAATCAGGGGGTGAAGGTCCAGCGCTGGGCCGGCGTGTCGTCGCAGGCGGTGCCGGTGAGAGTGGTGCCGTTGGCGGTGCCCGAGCCGGTCGGGGCGAGGCATAGGCCGGCGGTGCGCAGGGTGCTCCGGGGCCCCGCCTGCCAGATCTGGCCGGCGCTGCCGTCGCAGGTCCGGACGGTGACGCGGGCGGCGTTCGCGCCGTCGAGGCAGACCCCCGTGAGGCCGGTGAGGCGGCCGTCGCTCTGCAGGGTCCAGCGCTGGTTGGGGCCGCCGTGGCAGGTGTAGAGGGTGGGTTCGGTGCCCGGCGTGGTGGCGCTGTGCGGCAGGTCCAGGCAGCTTGCGGAGGCCGCGTTGACGAGGGTGGCGTCCGCGGGGAGCGGGGCCGGTCGGCCGGTGAGGCTGACCTCGGCGGCGCTGGTCCAGGGGCCGCGCCCGCCGGCCTCGGTGAGGGCCTTGAGGCGGAGGTAGCGGCCGGTCTTCGGGGAGAGGACGGCGGTCTTGGCGTCCGCCGTGTCGGGGAAGGCGCCGCTCGCGACCGGTGGCCCCCAGTCGGCGGTGGTGTCGGAGACGTAGACCGCGTAGCCGCCGATCCGGCCGTTGACGCCGCCGTCCTGGCGGGGCAGGTACCCGAGGCCGTCCACCGCGTAGCGGGCGCCGAGGTCGATCTGGAGCTCGTGCGGCAGCGCGGCGGGCTTCGGGCCGGACCAGGCGGTGTGCCACAGCGTGGCCGGGTTCCCGTCGAAGGCGCCCGCGGCGGCGCCGTTCTCGGCGCTGGTCTCCTGGCTGTCGGCGTAGGCCAGGGACCATGCCGACTTGTCGATGGGGGCGGAGGAGGGCAGGGTCTCGGCGGCGGGGAGGCTGGTGCCGGTGGCCGAGACGCTGAAGGCGCCCGCCTTGGAACCCGTCTTGATCCAGAGCACGCCGGAGCGGTCCGCCGGGTCGAAGAACCAGCCGGTCGCGGCGGAGTCGTAGGCGGCCTTGGAGGTCAGGCGCGCCACGGCGGCCCCGTCCACCGTGAGGGCCGTGGGCGCGGAGGCCACGTGGAGGGTGAACTCGTAGCCCCGGGAGGTCGGCTTGCCGGCGTAACTGCCGGTGGGGGCGCCGACATTGACGGTGACCGTGCCGGAGCCGGCCGTCGGGGCGCCGACGTCGACCTGCTGTCGGGCGTAGGCGCCGGACTGGTAGGCGCGGGTGCGGCCGTCGTCCTCGTAGAGGCTGAAGGAGGAGTTGCCGCGCGGGTGGATGTCGTAGGTGAGGGTGGAGACGGGCTTCTCCCCGGTGTGGTTCATCTGCGGCCACATCGGCACGACGGCGCCGCCCTTGACGAAGAGCGGGAGGGTGTCGAGCGGCGCCTGGTAGCCGTTGAGGCGGCCCGGGCCCGCGTACGTCTTCCCCGTCCAGTAGTCCGTCCAGGTCCCGGCGGGGAGGTGGATGCCGTCCCGGACCGAGGTGTCGGAGACGACGGGCGCGACGAGGAGGGAGTCGCCGGCCATGAACTGGCCACTGGTGGCGTTGCCGCGGGCCACCGGGTCGTCGGGGTACTCCAGGACCATGGCGCGGGTGCTGGGCACGCCGCTCTCGTGGGCGACGCGGCTCATCGTGTAGAGGTACGGCATCAGCCGCATCTTGAGCTGCAGGTACTTGCGGTTGATGGAGAGGTAGGGCTCGGCGAAGCGCCAGGGCTGCTTGTCCTGGTAGCCGGCGGACGGGTTGGTCGCGCCCCAGCCGGACATGGTCATGAAGGCCGGGGTGAAGGCCTTCCACTGCAGGTCGCGGGTGTACGTCTTGGGGCTGCCCCCGAAGATGCCGTCGACGTCGCCGGCGGCGTAGTTGAGGCCGGACAGGCCCGCTCCGGTGATCGCGGGGACGTGCCAGCGCATGTCGTCCCAGGTGCCGTGGGTGTCGCCGGTCCAGACGACGGCGTTGCGCTGGGTGCCCGCCCAGCCGTCGACGGTCCAGACGTAGCGGCGGGCGTCGGAGTTCTTCTCGATCCCGTCCACGGCCTGCTGCACACCGTCGAAGGCGTACTTGTAGCCGCTGCCGATCCACGCCACGTCGGTCTTCACCCCGCGGCTGCCGGCCGTGCCCACCTCGTCGGCGATGGAGCCGAGGCCGGTGGAGGTCCACAGGCCGGTCTGGAAGCCCCTGGACTTCAGGGCGTCCACCGTCGACTTGAGGGGCGCGGTGTAGCCGCAGCCGTAGCCGTCGTTGGGCAGGAACCAGCCCGAGGGCATGTCGGCGGCGCGGGCGTCCGTCGCGTAGCCGACGACGTCGGGAGTGGTCTGGTGGCGCGGCCGGTCGTGGTCGCCCTGGTAGTCGGGGTTGGAGGCGTTGAAGCAGTCGGCGTTGCCGAGTTCGAAGCCCCACATCGGCGCCATGAACGGCTTTCCGCTGACGTCGGTGTACGCGTCGAGCACCGATTTGAGCGAGTCGCCGGTGAAGTACCAGGCGTCGAAGCGCTTCTCGTCGTGGGTGAGGGTGGTGGGGGCGTTGAACCCGTAGGAGCCCGGGGCCCAGGTGTTGCGCATGACGCCGTAGCCGTTGGTGGACATGTAGAACGGGGCCGGGCTGGCGTTGTCGTTCTCGCGCCACTTGTTGTCGACGGCGATCGGGACGGTCTTGCCGCGCAGTGCCCATTCGCCCAGTCGCAGGCCGGTGCCGTAGAACTGCTCGTCCGCGCCACGGGCCAGGTATTGGGTGGTCTGGCTGCCCGTCCAGCTGGTGGGCTGGGTCTCCTGCCAGACGGGGGTGGTGTCGTCGGCGCGGTAGACGGAGAACCTCAGGGGTGCCTTGTTGACCCGGATGGAGAGGGCTCCGGTGGTGATCCGGTAGTACGCGCCGGCGTCGGAGTGGGACGTGGCCACGGAGCCGAAGTCGGTGGTGGTGGCGAGGTCGGAGCCGGCCGGGTCGTTGGTGAAGGCGCCGTCGGGCGAGAGCCAGAGGCGGAAGATGTCGGCGCGGGCGACGACCACGCGGGCCTTGGCTCCGCCGGAGGCCGTGACGGTGAAGGTGTTCCCGGACTGGGTGAAGCCGGTGACGTTGCCCGCGGCGGCCGTGGCGCCGGCAGGGGCCGCGGTGGCGGGTGGGGCGAGGGGCCTGCGGCGGACAGGCCCGCGACGGCGAGGGCGGCGGCGAGCAGGGCGGCGCCGAGGGTGCGGCGGCTCCGTGGGCGGGCCGGGCGCGCCCGGGCCCCTAACCGGCGTTGCCCGTCGTTCCGGTCGTGTCGGCGCTGGCTCCTGCGGATGCTCGGCAGTCTCATGGGGCAGCTCCTCGTGCGGTCCGCGTCACGGACACAGCTCTGGCATGCTCCCGACAAGATAGCGCTCCACCGCCCCTTGATGAAAGATGATGCTCGAAGTCGGCCAAGATCACGCACCTTCGAACATCAGAGGTGTGAACATCAGGGCAACGTCAAGCAAGGCACGGCCCCCGCCGGCCCGTCAGGAGAAGGGAACCCGGTCCGGGCGGCAGACCGTGCCGGGTGGCGGAAGCGTCCCGTCGACGAAGTAGCGGCTCTCGTACGCGCTGATGCAGCTGCTGCCGTTGTTGAACAGCGCGGTGTGCCCATAGCCGTCGTTGGTGAGCAGGCGGGCGTCGGCCAGCTCACCGGCCATGGCCTGGGCACCCGCGTAGGGCGTGGAGGGGTCGTACCGGGTCCCGATCACCAGGACGGGACGGGCGGTGGGCGTGTTCCACGGGCCGTCGTACCCGGCGGCGGCCCTGGCCGGCCAGGTGGCACAGGGCTCCGCCGCCCACGTCCAGAAGCGTCCCGCGTCGCCGGCCCGCCGGGCGCTGTCCTCCTCCAGGGCCTGGTACGCGGAGGGGTCGCGCGGGTTCGGGCTGTCGGCGCACCAGACGGCCGCCGCCTGCTCGTCCCCCAGGTACGGGTTCGGCCGGTCCACCGGGGGCGGCGGCGGGTACACCGGGGGCTTGGGCGCGCGGCCCTGCGACAGCTCCTGGAGCCTGCCCGCGAGAGCCGTCCAGCCTGGGTCGACGATGTAGAGGCCGTTGACCGTGTCGGCGACCGTCTTGGCGTACGTCCACGGGCCGATCGGACGCTCCCGCAGCCGCTGCATCAGCCTGTCGAACTTGTCACGGGTGGCCTCGGGGCTGCCCGCCGAGAAAGCGCAGCGGGCCGCGGGCGCCGATCCGCACAGGGTGAGGAACCGGTCCAGGGTGGCCGCGGCGGTGCGGTCCGAGCCCATGCGCAGGAGGGTCGTGGTGCGGGGATCGCCCTGCCGGGCGCCGTCAGTCCAGGCCCGGGGGGCTATGTTGCTGTCGAGGACCATGGCGCGGACGCTGCCTGGGAAGAGGTTGGCGTAGGTGGCGCCGAGGATCGTGCCGTAGGAGACGCCCAGGTAGTTCAGCTGTCCTTCGCCCACCGACCGGCGGAGCAGGTCGAGGTCCCGGGCGGTGTCGGCGGTCGACACGTGGCGCAGCAGGTCCGGGTCGCGCTTCTCGCAGCGCCGGCCGAGGTCCTCGTACGCGTCGATCCACGCCTTCCGCTCCTGCGCGCCCACCGGGAAGCCGCCGGGTGGGCGGGCCGCCCAGGTACTGGCTTCCTCCGTGGTGTCGAAGCAGTTCACGGCGGTGCTGTTGCCGATCCCACGCGGGTCCCAGCTGACGATGTCGAACCGTTCCCGCAGTTCCCTGGGGAAGGCGTCGTAGTTCTGCGGCACCTGCACGGTCCCGGGGCCGCCGGGACCGCCGGGGTTCACGAACAGGGTGCCGATCCGCCGGCCGGGATCGGTGGCCTGCCGGCGGACGACCGCCAGGTCGACGGTGCGGCCCGCGGGGGCGGCGTGGTCGAGCGGCACCTTCACCGTGGCGCAGTCCCACGGGCTGCCGGGCTTGCACGGACTCCAGTCCAGCTTCGGAACGGTCGCCGAGGGTGACGGTGTGGTAGCTGTGAGCGCCGGGGGCGCGCTGTGTGCGGCGGCCGGTCCGGGCCCGGTGAGCAGCGCCGAGCAGGCCAGCGCCGCGGTGAGGACTGCCGCACGGCGTCGGCGGCGGGCTGTGGGACCTGGTGCGTACATGTTCCGCCCTCCTCCGTCACGGCGAGGGCTCGGTCCGGCGGTCCATGCCGCCGCATCGGTACACACGCCTCTGCCACCACGAAACCGCGATGGGGCAGCGCGCGCGAGCCGGGCGCGGGACCTGTGCGGGCCTGGCCGACGGCTCGCTCCCCGGCGCCCGACGACGGGGGTAGGTTGGACGCGTGATCGACTTTCTCGGGGGCGCCCCGGTCTCAGGCAGTCTCGACGTCGTCTGGCACGCGGGCTGGCCCTCCCCGAAGCACGACCCGGCCCCGGAGATCCAGGTCCATGCCTACTCCGAACACACGGTGATCCTGCGCCAGAACAAGTCCGTGCACTACGAAGCCCCGTTCCTCTTCCTCCTCTTCGGCAATGACCGGGCGCTGCTCCTCGACACGGGCGCGTCCGCCGACCCGACGCACTTCCCCCTGCGGGAAACGGTCGACCGGCTCGTCACGGACTGGCTGGAACGCCACCCGAGGCCCGCGTACTCGCTTCTGGTCGCCCACACCCACGGACACGGCGACCACGTCGCGGCGGACCCGCAGTTCGCGGACCGGCCCCTCACCACGGTCGTGGGACCCGGACTCGACGAGGTCACGGCCGCCTTCGGCCTCGCCGACTGGCCGCACCGCACCGGCGCACTGGACCTGGGCGGCCGGATCCTCGACCTAATCCCCGGCCCCGGCCACCAGCAGGCCGCCCTGGTCTTCCACGACCGCCACACCGGCCTCTTGCTGACCGGCGACTCCCTCTATCGGGGGCGGCTCTACATCGAGGACCGGACGGCCTACTCGGCCACCGTCGACCGGCTGCTGGACTTCTGCGCCACCCGGCCGGTCCGCCATGTCCTCGGCTGCCACATCGAGATGACCACGGCGGGCGAGGACTACCCCCGCGGCACCGTGTACCAGCCGGACGAGCCGCCGCTCCAGCTCACCGCAGGCCATCTGCGCACGCTGCGCAGGGCCCTCGACGAGACGGCGGACCGCCACGGCACGCACCCCTACGGGGAGTTCGTCCTCGTGTACCGGGACTGACCGGCGGTGAGCGCCGCCGCTCCCGGCCGGGAGCGGGGCGAAACGGGGTGTCGGCGGCGCGTGGGCCGCCACCGCTAGGTGAGGCGGTCCGGGGCCGGCGGCGGGGTGACCGCCAGGACCGGTGGGGCCGGCGTCGACCAGCGGTGGCCACACGGGTCGAAGACCAGCATCACCGGCCGGCCGGGTCGCTGGCGCCAGGAGATGCGTTCCGGTGGGCCGTCGCACACCGGACAGCAGGGCAGCGGTCCGGGCTCCGCCTCCGGCACGCGGTCGGGGGCGGCCGCGAGCGGCGTGGCGTACGGATCGCGCATGGAGGCTCCCTGGTCGTGCGTGCGGTCTGGCTGATCGCACTGTGCCATGGACGTGCCCCTCTCCGCACGGGCGAATCATCCAGTGTTTTGGCTGGTCAGAGGTGTGGTCACCAGGAAAATTCCGGTGCTCTTGCGGGCACTTGGTGATCAACCGCTCGCACAACCGGCCTCCACCAGGCCCGATTCGTAGGCCGCGATCACCGCCTGCGCACGGTCACGGACGCCCAGCTTGGCGAAGATGCCGGTGATGTGGTTCTTGACCGTGGAGACACTGATGTCCAGGTCCAGGGCGATCTCGGCATTGCCCCGGCCGCCGGCCAGCAGCCGCCAGATCTCCAGCTCGCGCGGGGTGAGTTCGGCCGGGGTCTCGCCGGCCCACGACCTCGGCCGCACGGGGGTCCGCACGTAGGCGGAGATGAGCCGGGTCAGCAGCCGCGGCGCGACGGCGGCCTCGCCGGTGTGGACGATGCGGACCGCGGCGATCAGCTCCTCCGGAGAGATGTCCTTGGGCAGGAAGCCGTACGCGCCGGCGCGCAGGGCGGCGACCACGTACTCGTCCATGTCGAAGGTGCTGAGGGCGAGGACGCGCGTCGAGGGGAGCGTCCGCGCGAGCTCCTCGGTGGCCTGGACCCCGTCGAGGACCGGCATCCGGATGTCCATGACGACCACGTCGGGCCGCAGCTCGTGGGCGAGGGCGACGGCCCGGGCCCCGTCCTCGGCCTCGCCCACGACCTCGAACTCCGGGTCGGGGCCGAGGATCAGGGCCAGGCCGCGCCGCACCAGCGGCTGGTCGTCGGCTACGAGCACGCGGATCATCGGTGCCGTTCCTCTCTCTCGCCCTCCCCGGGGCCCGGGACCGGGACCGGGAGGCGGGCCGCCACCCGGAAGCCCCCGCCGTCGAGTGCGGCGGCCTCCAGGGTTCCGCCCTGCAGGGCGACACGCTCGTGCATACCGATCAGACCGTACCCGGAGCGCGCCCCGGGCCGGGAGGCCGGCGCCTGCGCTCCCGCCCCGTCGTCGCGCACCTCCACGACCACCTCGTCCCGGCGGTAGGTGAGCCGTACGTGGGCCCTCGCCTGCCCCGCGTGCTTGCGGGTGTTGGTCAGGGCCTCCTGGACGATCCGGAAGACGGTGAGGCCCACGGTCGGCGGCAGCGGGCGGACCGGGCCGTCGACGCTGAACTCGGTCTCCGTACCGGCCAGCCGGGACTCGGTGATGATCCGGTCGAGGTCACCGGCTCCCGGCTGCGGGGCCGGCGGGGTGCGCTCCGGCTCCTCCCCGGCCCGTAGTACGTCGAGGAGTTGGCGCATCTCGCGCAGCGCCATCCGCCCGGAGTCCTCCAGGGTCACGAGGGCCTCCCGGACGACCTCCGGATCGTGCGCCAGGTTGGCGCGGGCTCCGCCGGCCATCAGCTGCATGGTGGTGATGTGGTGGGCCACGATGTCGTGCAGTTCGCGGGCGATCCGGCGGCGCTCCTCGGCCACCGCCCGGTCGGCGAGCAGGGTCCGGTGGACCTCGGCCTCCCGCTGCCGGTGGTTGACCACGGCGGCCGCGCCGACGGCGCCGAGGGTGCCGATCAGGTTCGCGACCAGGCCCGACCAGCCGAAGGGCAGGGGCCAGCCGCCCTGGCCGGCGGGGATCAGCGGCACCGCCGTGACCGCCGCTGCCGCGGCCACGGCGGGACGGCTGAACCGGGCCACCGTGTAGAGGGCCACCATCAGGGTGAGGGTGAAGTGCGGGGTCGGCGGGGTGGTCAGGTTCACGAGCACGCCCAGGGCCAGTACGGCTGCGAGCACCGTCACCGGCCGCGCGCGCCGGGCGATCAGGGGCATCGCCGAGAAGACCAGGGAGACGGCCGCGGTCACGCTCAGGACCCGGCCCTCGGTCTGCATGCCTAGGGAGTAGCCGACGAGGTCGATGGTGCCGGCCGCGACCGCCACGAGTGCGTCGTTGCGCGTCCACGGTGAGCGGTCGGCGCCGCGGTCCGCACCCGGCTCCGCAACCGGGTCGCCTGACCGGCCGGCGTCGCGGTCCGTGGCGCGGTCCGCACCGGCACGCGCGCCGCCGTTCCCTTCCGCTCCCACCGTCACACCCACACCCACACCCACACCCATGCTGCCGGTCCTCCCCGTCGACCACGCCTCCCGGCAGGTGCCGGGCTCGCGCGGCCGCGCTCTCCGGTGATCCATTCTGGCACCGGTCTCGTCCACTGCCACCAGTCCCCGGTGTGGGCCCGTACCAGGACTCCGGTCCTGGTCGGCGTCCCCGTCCGGACCCTGGTCCCGCGGTCCGGATCCTCCCCTGCCCCGACGTTTTCCCCGCTCCCCGCTGATGGTCTGGAGTCAGGCCGGGAACCCCGGCCGGCACCGTACAGACCGGAGGAGACCAGTGATCCGCGCCCTGACCCGATTCTCGACGCGAAGTCCATGGAAGGTCATCGCCCTGTGGGCGGTGCTGGGGATCGCAGCCACCATCGCGGGCCAGGCGTTCGTCTTCCGCGCCACCCAGCCCGGCAACGGCGGGTTCCTGCCCGCGCACTACGACTCGGCGGCCGCCCTGAAGATCGCCGAGGACCGGTTCGGTGTGAAGCCGGACGCCAACCTCCTGACCCTGCTGGTGGCCCGCTCGGACGGCGCGCCGCTCGGCGCCGCCGACGAGGAGCGCATCGACGCGCAGGCCGCGCAGTTGGCCCGGAAGCGGGTCGCCATGCCCAGGACCGAGGACACGATGCCCCTCGCCCAGGACCACTCGCAGATCCCCCGGGTCAGCCCGGCCATGACATCGCCCGACCGCTCCTTCCGCCTGCTCTCCGTCGAACTGACCGGAAACCCCGCCGATCCCGGGGTGCAGGACACCTACCGCGCCTTCCGGGATTCCGCACGGGACCGGTTCGCGCAGGAGGGACTGCGGACCGGATTCACCGGCGGGATCGCCGACCGGGTGGACACGGCGGACGCCGAGAAGACCAGGACGACGGTGGTCGGGGCGGTCATGCTCGGGGTCATCGTCCTGCTGCACGTACTGGTCTTCCGCAGTGTCCTGGCGGCGCTGCTGCCGCTGCTCGCGGTCTCGGTCATCGGCGGCGCCGCGGCCGGCGTCGTGGTCGGCGCGGCGCTGCTGACCGGCACCGGACTGGCCGATTCCACGCCGGGGCTGATCAGCGTGGTGCTGGTGGGCATCGGCATCGACTACTTCCTCTTCCTCCTCTTCCGCTTCCGCGAGCAGCTGCGCGAACACCCCGAACAGTCCGGGCGTGAAGCGGCCTCCGAGGTCGCCGGGCGGGTGGGTACGGCCATCACCTCCGCGGCGCTGACCATCGTCGCCGCGTTCGCCACGCTCGGGGTCGCCTCCTTCGGCCAGTTCCGGGTGCTCGGGCCGGCCATCGCCCTGTCGGTACTGGTGATGCTGCTGGGCAGCCTGACCCTGATGCCGGCCCTGCTGGCGGTCACCGGGCGCAGGATGTTCTGGCCCTCCCGGGCCCTGGAGCACGCTCCCCGCGCGGGCTCCGCCGCCCGGCTGGGCGACCGGGTGGCACGTCGGCCGCTGGCGCTGGTCCTGGCCTCGGTGGCGCTGCTCGGCACGCTGGCCGCCGGTGTCATGGGGATGCGCATGGACTACGGGCAGGGCGGCGCGGGCGCGGAGCGCACGGCCGCGGTCGTCACCGCCGCCGAGATCTCACGTGCCCTGCCGGCCGGGGTGTCGGACCCGACCAGCGTGTTCGTCACGGCTTCCGACGGCGGCGCACTCACCGTCGAGCGCCTGGGCGGGCTGTCCAAGGCGCTCGCCGGGGTCGACGGCGTGGGCCAGGTCGCGGAGACCGTGCTGAGCCAGGACCGGCGGGCGGCCCGCATCGACCTGTTCCTGACGGCCGACCCGCAGCGCAAGGAGGCGCGCGACCTGGTCACCGGCCCGGTCAGGGCCGCGGTGCGGGCCCACGCGCCGGCCGGTACCGAGGCGCACGTGGGTGGTACGCCGGCGCTCTTCGCCGACATCTCGACCGCGGTGGACAAGGACCTGAAGGTGGTCTTCCCGGTGGCGGCCGTGCTCATCGCGCTGATCCTGCTCGCCCTGCTGCGCAGCCTGCTGGCGCCGGTGATCCTGCTGGCCGCGGTCGGACTCGGCTTCGCCGCGACCCTCGGCGCCTCGACCCTGGTGTTCCAGCGCGCGCTGGACCGGCCCGGCGTGGACTTCACCCTCCCGCTGGTGCTGTTCCTGTTCGTGGTCGCGCTGGGCACCGACTACAACATCCTGATGAGCGACCGGATCCGGGAGGAGATGGAGCGGCCGGGTCCGGCACGGGCGGCGGTGGGCCGCGCCGTGCGGCACACAGCGCCCGCCATCGCCACGGCGGGCCTGGTGCTGGCCGCGTCCTTCGGCAGCCTGGCCGTCACCCCCGCTCCGTCCACCCAGCAGATCGGCTTCGCGACGGCCCTCGGGATCCTGCTCTCCGCCTTCGTCCTGTCGATCGTGCTGGTGCCCGCACTGGCCGCCCTGCTCGGCCGGTCCATCTGGTGGCCGGTGCGCCCGCGCCGCTCCCGCGCCGCCGCCGGTCCGAAGGAGGCCCCGGACCGCGTCCTGGTCGGCTGAGCCACCGCGCGGACGCACGAAGGCGCCGGCGCGTGCAGGGCCTCGTACGGTCCTGCGCGCGCCGGCGCCTTCGGTGTCAGGCGAGCTCGTCGGTGTCAGGCGAGCTCGTCGACCTCGGGGTGGTCCGCCAGCCAGGCGCGGACCGCTTCCTGCTCCTTGCCCTTCCCAGTGTCCTGGATCTTCGCCTCCAGGCTGGTCAGCTGCTCCTCGGTGAGCTTGAACGAGCTCAGCCAGCGGGCCACTTCGGGCTCGTCTGCGGCGAAGCCCTTGCGGGCCAGGGTGTGGATCCCGTCGCCCTTGCCCCAGGCGCCCTTCGGGTCCTCCAGCTTGGTCAGCTCGTACGTGGAGTACGCCCAGTGCGGGGACCACAGCACGACCGCCACGGGCTCCTTCTTCTCGTAGGCCCGCTTGAGCTCGGCGAGCATGCCGGGGGTGGAGCCGTCGACGACCTGGTACTCGCCTTCGAGGCCGTACTCCTTCAGGACCTTGTCCTTCAGGATGGACATGGCTCCGGCGCTCGGCTCGATGCCGATGATGCGGCCCTTGAACTGACCGGCCTTGCCCTTGAGGTCGGCGAGCGAGCGGACGTCCTTCATGTACGAGGGCACGGACAGCTCCAGGGAGGTGGGGCCGTACCAGGAGCCGAGGTCCTCCAGCTTGTTCCCGTACTTCTCCCAGTACTGCGCGTGCGTGACGGGCAGCCAGGAGTCGGTCTGGAAGTCGAGCTGGCCGCCGGCCAGGCCTGTGTAGAGGGCTCCGGCCTCCAGCTGGCGGGCGTCGACCTTGAAGCCCCGCCGCTCCAGCAGCTCCTTCCACAGGAAGGTGGAGGCGATGCCCTCGTCCCACGGGATGTATCCGACGGAGACCGTGCGGCCCTTGCCGATGTTCGCGGCGCCTGCCGGTCCGTCCTCGGCGGTGGAGCCGCCGAAGGTGCTGAGGCCGCCCGCGACGAGGGCGAGCACGACGGCGCCGCTGAGGGCGTGGGCGGGCCGGGGGCGGTGGTTCCACACCTTGGCCGCGCCGGTGGCCGCGGCCCTCGCCTTGGCCAGGGCGCGCCGGCCGAGCGGCGAGACCTGGCGGCCGAGCGCCCCGGTCATCCGGTCGAGGTACATGGCCAGGATGACGATGGAGATGCCCGCCTCGAAGCCGAGGCCGATGTCGACGTTGCCGATGGCGCGGTACACGGCGCCGCCGAGTCCGCCGCCGCCGACCATGCCGGCGATGACGACCATGGACAGGCCGAGCATGATGACCTGGTTGATGCCCGCCATGATCGTCGGCAGGGCCAGGGGCAGCTGCACGCGGACGAGGGTGTCGCGCGGGGTGGTGCCGAAGGCCTCCGCGGCCTCGACGAGTTCCGCGTCGACCTGGCGGATGCCGAGCTCGGTCATCCGTACGCCCGGCGGCAGCGAGAAGATGATGGTGGCGATGATGCCGGGCACCACGCCCACCCCGAAGAAGATGATCCCGGGGATGAGGTAGACCATGGCCGGCATGGTCTGCATGAAGTCCAGGACGGGCCGCAGAAGGGCGCTGACCCGGTCGGATCTGGAGGCCCAGATGCCGAGCGGGATCGCGAAGACCAGCGTGACGAGGGTCGCGACCAGGACGAGGGAGAGCGTGGACATCGCGTCGGACCACAGGTCGACGGAGTCGATGAGCGCGAGGCCGGCGAAGGCCAGCAGGCCCGCGAGGAGCCCGCGCAGCCACCAGGATCCGACCGCGAGGATGCCCGCGAAGAGCAGCGGGGCGGGGGCGGAGAGAACGGCGTCGATGCCGTCGTAGAGTCCGGTCACGAGCGCGCTGATGGCGTCGAACAGCCAGGACAGGTGGCTCTGGAGGAAGTCGACACCGCTGTCGACCCAGGCGCCGAGGTGCAGGCGGGGCATCAGGCGGCCACCTCCGCGCAGGCCATCGGGGGCCGTTGTTCGTCGCCGAGGAAGGCGATGAGCCGGTCCTGCGGCACGGAGCCGACGACGGCGCCTTCCGCGTCGGTGACGGCGACCGCGTGCGGGACCCGGGCACTGACCGCGCAGAGGTCGGCGAGCGGGGTGTCGCCATGGACGGTCGGGCAGCCGCAGGCGTCCGCGTCCGCGTCGGGCTCGTCCATGACGGCGTCGGCCGTGAGCACCCTCGAACGGTCGACGTCCTGGATGAAGGAGGCGACGTAGTCGTCGGCGGGGCGGATGAGGATGTCCTCTGCGGTGCCCTGCTGGACGATGCGGCCGTCGCGCATGACGGCGATGCCGTCGCCGATGCGCATGGCCTCGTTGAGGTCGTGGGTGATGAAGACGATGGTCTTCTTGAAGCGCTGCTGGAGCTCCAGCAGCTGGTCCTGCATGTCACGGCGGATCAGCGGGTCCAGGGCGCTGAAGGACTCGTCCATCAGCAGGAGGTCCGCGTCGGTGGCCAGGGCCCGGGCGAGGCCGACCCGCTGCTGCATGCCGCCGGAGAGCTCGTCGGGCCAGGACTTCTCCCAGCCCTCCAGCCCGCACAGGGCCAGGGCCTCGGCGGCGCGCCGGTCGCGCTCGGCGCGGGGGACGCCCTGCACCTCCAGGCCGTAGCCGGCGTTCTCCAGGACGTTTCGGTGCGGGAAGAGTGCGAAGTGCTGGAAGACCATGGAGATCTTCGTGGACCGTACGCGGCGCAGCTCGCCCGCGCTGAGGGCGGTGAGGTCCTGGCCCCCGAAGAGGATGCGTCCCGCGGTGGGCTCCAGCAGTCCGTTCAGCATGCGCAGCAGCGTGGACTTGCCGGACCCCGACAGACCCATGACGACGAAGATCTGGCCGGGTTCGACGCTGAACGAGGCGTCGATCACTGCGGCCGTGGTGCCGTCGGCACGCAACTCGTTGCGGTCGGTGCCGCTTTCGAGTGCGCGGACCGCGTCGTCGGGTCGTCTTCCGAACACCTTGTAGACGTGCTCGGCTTGGAGCGTGGACACATAAACCTCACGGGTCGTACGGGGTACGGCGCGCGCCGGCGGACCGGCGGAGCCGTAGAGCGGGACGGGATCTGCCCGTGTGCGCCTCGCCTCCGGCACCAAGGCCGGAGGGCATGGTTCCGCTCCAGCAGTCCACGATGCCCCGCATTCACCAGCGCAAACACCAGCGTGATTCAGGTCACTTGCCCGGCGGGGAGCCGCGGTGCGCGGGGCCGCAGCACGAGCCGGGCGGCGACGCGCGGCCGCCGGGACGGAGTTGGGGCGGACTCCCGGCGACCGCAACGCCCGCCGGGCCCGGCGGGCCGCCGTCCGCGGCGTGTCGGAGCCCACACCGCGCGTCCGGCGGGCGGACCGGGGCCCGGCGGCCCGGGGTGTGACCTACGTGACTCGGAAGCCGGTGGTCGCGGGGTCCCGGCGGTCGCGGTGGAAGGTCAGGCGGTCCCACGTGGGGAAGGCCAGGTCGGTGACGGCCAGCAGCCGGCCCGAGGCGTCGTGCAGGGTGCGGCGCACCGTGAGGCCGCAGGCCGGGGAAGCGGCCGGCGGGTGGGTGGTGCGGGTCATGGTGATGGTCTCGGCGACCCGGCCGCCCGCCGCGGCGCGGTCGAGCCAGCGCCGCAGCCGGATGAGGTCGTCGTCACGGAGCGTCGCCACCCGGTTGCGGTAGCCCGCCAGCTCGGGGTCCCGCGCGACGGTGCCCGGGCTGAAGTACGTGACGGCGTCACGGAGGGTCTCCCCGGCCGGGCCGCGTTCGCGGTGGTGATGGACCAGGGTGTGTTCCCCGCCGGCCATGCCGAGCAACCCGGCGAGCGAGGGCGGGACGGTGACGAGGGTGAGCCGGCTCCGGGTGGAGGCGGGCACGGCGGAAGCGGGTCGCACGGCCGCCGGCTCGACCGCGGGCTCACTCCCGGGCCCGGCCGCGGCGGGGACCGCCAGGACGGTGACGGCGGGTCGGGTGCCGCGGCGGCCGGTGACGACCAGGCCGTCCTCGCGCAGGTGCTGGAGGGCGGCCCGGATGGTCTGCCGGTTGACCTCGTAACGGGCGGCCAGGCTGCGCTCGGAGGGCAGTCTGCCTCCGGGGGTGCGTGCGGCGCGCTCGAGATCGCGGCGCAGTGCTGCGGCGATCCGCTGGTACTTGGGCATGACGGCCGGGCCGCCGCCCCGCGAAGGGGAGGGCATGACTTCTCCTCTGACGGGTGGTCAAGGACTGCGCGGTCTGCCCAACCAACGTAGCATTGGTCTATACCTTTCGTGAGAGGGGATCCGGGAACGCGGCCCACCTTGGCCGGATCCGTACATCACCCCTTAGTTCCGCAGCGGGTTGGGCAGGGGCAGGTAGCGGGCGTCCGCGCCGTCCGCCCGCGTCCAGCGCAGCAGCAGGTTGGTCTTGGCCGGCAAGGTCGGGGCGGCGAGCAGCTCCGCGATCTCGGGCAGCCCGCGCGTGGCGTCGTAGCGCAGGAGCTCCTCCCGTACGGCGGGCCACAACAGCGGCGAGATGTCCGGATACCGTCCGGCCAGTGTCCCCGCGATCTCCGCCAGGTGGTTGACGACCAGGCAGTAGACCAGGCGCTGCCAGGCGTCCGCGCGCGGCAGGTCCGGCAGCAGCTTCACGCCTTCCGCGTCCCGGAAGAGGGCCTGCACGGGCACGCCCTCCGGGTCGACAGCGACCAGGGTGTTCTGCAGGTGGGCCTCCAGCACGACGCCGTGCCGGGCGAACAGCTCCAGCACGGGCGGCACGACCTGGCGCAGGTACGCCCGCCACCAGCGGACGGGGTCGGTGGCGCCGTTCGGCGGGCTCCCGGCGTACCCCTCGGCGAGCGCGGCGGCCAGCAGCGGGGTGGCCCCGGGCAGGGTGTGGCCGTGCAGGCCGTCACGGACGAGGACGGCGAGCTCCTCGAAGGCGAAGGAGGCGGTGCGGTAGCCGCGGTCGGCCAGCCAGGCCGCGTCCGAGCCGGTGCGGCGCAGCGCGGCGAAACCGGCCTCGACGGCCGCGTCGGTGCGGCGCAGTTTCAGCAGGTCGTGCCGCCACAGCCGGCGCACGTCGTTGGTGATGCGGACGTCGAGGCTGAACTTCACGAAGAGGTCGGCCGCCGGTTCCGGTACGTACAGGGTCCGGATCGAGGCGGTGGGCCAGACGGGCCGGCGGCCCTCTCCGAGCCGCAGCAGCCGCCCGTCGGCGAGGGCCTCCCGCACCGCGGGCCGGTCGCCCACCAGGTCGAGCTGCCAGGGGTGGGCGGGCAGGAGCCGGTAGCCGGCCGGGGCCCGCGGCCCGTCGAGGGCGTCTGCCAGGGAGTCGATCGCGCCGGAGACGGCCGGGCCGCCCTCCTCGGCGGTCTGGTCCTCGCGCAGCCCGAGGAAGACCAGCGGGAAGCGGGCGTGGGCCTCCGGCGCGTACGGCAGCCAGCTTCCGGCCGGGGCCCCGCCTCTGGCCTTGGGGGCGGGGTGGTGGGGGTGGCCCATCACCAGGGACTGCTCGGAAAGGACGTACGGGTCCTGCGGGACCTCGGCCCCGGCCCGGGCGGCCAGCAGCGCGGCGATCGCGTCCCGGCTGTCGGTGATCTCCACCGGGAGCTCGTCGTTGGGGACGCCGGTGTACCGGCCCAGTTCGTCGGAGACGAGCTTGACCAGTTCGGCGTGGCCGAGCGGATGCCAGCCGGCGGCCGTACGCAGTTCCGGGCGCACCGGCCGGCGTCCGCCGCACACCCGGAGGAGCCGCCCGCTGCCGCGCAGCCGGTGGATTCCCACGCCCACCGCCCCGCCCGCGCCGTACTCTTCGGCGGGGCGGCCGGGCCCGGTGGGTTCGACGGGATCGGCCGTCTCCCGCAGCAGGCAGTTCAGGAGCGGGGTGGCGGCGTACGCGTCGGCGGCGGCGTTGAGGTCCACTGATTCCATTCGGTCCATCCGGTGCGCCGGGGTCCGCAAGGCGTAACCACCGGTCGTGATCGTCGGCATCCGCAATGATTACTTGATCATCCCGTGCAGCGATATTCCGATGTCGGAGCCCAGCATGTACTTTCCCTCCTCCCCGGCCGAAGAGGCCGTCGCCGCCGAACTGGCCGGTGTACGGCCCTCGCTCGGGCCCGGGTACGCCGCCGCCCTGAGCGGCGCCCGGGCGGCCGTGCTGACCCGGCTGTGGCGGGCGCTGGCCTTCGAACCGCTGCCCTGGGTCGTGGGCCGGGAGCGGGGGCCGGACGGCCTGACGCTCCTGCTGGCCGGCGGCGCCCGGCTGGAGGGTCCGCTGCCCGATCCGTACGCGACCGAGCCGTACGTGAGCGAACTGCTGCTCGACGGCCGGGCCTACGGGCAGGCCGCGCCGCTGGTCACGGCACTGGGGCCGGCGCACGGGAAGGAGTTCGCCGCCGAAGTCGACGGCAGTACGGCCTCCCTCGCACTCTCCCGGGCCGGCCAGCCGCCCGCCGGGAAGGATTCCGCCCCGGGGGCCACCTGGGAGTGGGAGCAGCGGGTGGTGGACGGCCATCCGTACCATCCGAACTGCCGTTCCCGGCCGGGCTTCTCGGTGGCCGAGCAGCTGGCGTACGCGCCCGAGCACCGCCCGGTGGTGGAGCTCGGCCTCGTCGCCGTACCGGCTGAAAAGTGCCTGGTCACCGGGGACTGGCCGGAGTCGCTGCAGGACGCGGGGCGGATCCTGGTCCCGGTGCATCCGTGGCAGGCGGCGCGCGTACTGCGGCACGAGCGCGTGCGGCCGGGCTTCGCGGCGCACCCGCTGATGGCCCTGCGCACGCTGGCGCCCGCCGACGGCGGCCCTCACGTGAAGACGGCGCTGAGCGCCCGGCTGACCTCCTCCGTACGGGACATCTCCGTCTACTCCATCGAGACTGCGGCGGCCGTGTCCGCCTTCGCCCAGGGCCTGTGCGAGCGGCTCGACGGCAGGCTGCACATCACCCGCACCCTGGGCGCGGCGACCGCTCACACTCCGGACCTGGCGGCCGTGCTGCGCGAGCCGCCGGAGGTCCACGCGGACGCCGGCGCCGGTGAGCGGGTGCTCCCGGTGGCGGCCCTGGCCTCCTTCCCGCCGGCGCGCTCGGCGGCCTGGCGGGCGGACTTCGCCCGTCTCGCGCTCTCGGTCTGCCTGCGGGTGCTGGAGCTGGGGGTGGCCCTGGAGGCCCACGGCCAGAACCTCCTCGTCGTCCTCTCGGCCACTGGCGCCCCGATCCGGCTGGTCTACCGCGACCTCGCCGACATGCGGATCAGCCCGGCCCGGCTCGTCCGGCACGGCCTGCCGGTGCCACCGCTGTCCGGCAGGCTGATCACCGACGACGTGACCGTACTGCGGCGCAAGCTGTTCGGGTCCATGCTGACGGGGGCGCTCGGCGCCACAGCGGGCTCGGCCGGGGCCTTCGCCGAGGCCCTCGCCGAGGTCTCCTCGCTGCCGGCGACCGCCGACACCGAGGCCCTGCTGACCGGGCCGCTGCCCACCAAGGCGCTCACCCTGATGCGGCTGAGCCCCGGCATCCCCGGCGATCAGTGGGCGGAACTGCCCAATCCGCTGGCCGGAGGGTGAGCCGGAGCACCCGAGCCGGGGGTCCCCCGGACCGATCCGGGCGGCTACTGTCCACGGGTATGACGGAGACCTCGGACCTGACCTCGGTGAGGGCGTCGTACGACGCCGTCGCCGTCGACTACGCCCGGCTCGTCGGCACGGAACTGGCCAGGAAGCCACTGGACCGGGCCGTGCTGGCCGCCTTTGCCGAGTACGTGCGCGGCGACCGCGTGCGCGGCGACGGGGGCCGCGGCGGGCGGGCGGTCGCCGACCTGGGCTGCGGACCGGGCCGGGTGACGGCGCATCTGGACGGGCTCGGCGTACGGGCCTTCGGCATCGACCTGTCCCCGGCGATGGTGGCGGTGGCCCGTCGGACGTACCCGGGGCTGCGGTTCGAGGTGGGGTCGATGGCCGCGCTGGACATCGCCGACGGGGTGCTCGGCGGCGTCCTGGCCTGGTACTCCACCGTGCACACCCCGCCCGCGGAACTGCCCTCGGTGTTCGCGGAGTTCGCCCGGGTGCTGGCGCCGGGCGGCTACGCCCTGATCGCCTTCAAGGCGGGCGACGAGAGGATCCGGCTGGAGCACGCCTACGGGCATCCGTTCGAGCTCGACGTGTACTGGACGCCGCCCGACCTGATCGCGGGCCTGCTGGCCGGGGCCGGACTGGCCGAGGTGGCCCGTCTGGTCCGCGAACCGGACGCCTGCGAGAAGTCGCCCCAGGGCTTCCTGATGGCGCGCAAGGGGTGACCCGGGCGCAGCCCGCCCGGCTTGCGGACGGCCCTCGCTCACCAGCGCAGCGGCAGCCGGGTCACGCCCCGCATCAGCCCGCCCGGAAGCCAGTCCCGCGACCCCGCGTCCGGGTCCTCGGCCAGGTCCGGGAAGCGCTCCAGCAGGGCCCGGATCGCGATGCGGCCCTCCAGCCGGGCGAGCGGGGCACCGAGGCAGAAGTGGATGCCGTGCCCGAAGGCGAGGTGCCCGGGGCCGGGGCGCCGGATGTCGAACACGTCGGGCCCGGGCCGCGCGAAGCGCGCCGGATCCCGGTCCGCCGCGGCGAGGGCGACCAGGACGGAGGAACCGGCGGGGACGAAGGTGCCGCCGGTTCCAGGCCGGTGCGGGCGAAGCGGTACGTGGCGTGCTGGACCGGGCCGTCGTAGCGCAGCATCTCCTCCACGGCGCCGTCGATCAGAGCGTCCGGGTCGGCGCGCAGGGCGGCGAGCTGGTCGGGGTGCGCGAGCAGGGCCCGCACACCGTTGCCCACCAGGTTCACGGTGGTCTCGTGGCCCGCCACCAGCAGCAGGAAGGCCATCCCGATCAGCTCGTCCGGTGAGAGCCGGTCGCCGTCCTCGTCGCGGGTGCGGATCAGGGCGCCGAGCAGGTCCTCGCCGGGATCCTCCGCCTTGGCCCCGACCAGTTCGGAGAGGTACGCGGTCATCTCCTCCAGTACGCGGCCGTCCGCGCCGGCGCCGTCCAGCGGGGCGACGATCTCGCTCGACCAGTAGCGGAACCGCGCGCGGTCCAGGCCGGGCACGCCGAGGAGTTCGCAGATCACGGTCATCGGCAGCGGTACGGCGAAGGACCCGATCAGGTCGGCCCGCCGGTCGGGCCGGGCCGCCATCGCGTCGAGCAGTTCGTCGGTGATCTGCTGGACGCGGGGGCGCAGGGATCCGATCCGGCGGGCGGTGAACTCCCGGGCCACCAGGCCGCGCAGCCGGGTGTGGTGGGGCGGGTCCGCGTCCAGCATGCTGGTGGCGACCGCCGGGACGGGCGCGTCCCCCAACAGCCCGGTGCCGAACCAGTTCTTCGACAGGGCCGGGTGGCTCAGCGCCTGCCGGGCCTCCTCGTGGCCGACGACCAGCCACGTCCGCTCGCCGCCCAGCACCACTTCGCGGACGGGGCCGGCGGTGCGCAGCGCGGCGTAGAAGGGGTACGGATCGGCGTTGAAGTCTTCGGTGTGCGCGCTGAGGTCGACGAGGGGCATGGGTGCAGCCTAGGGGGCCGGTACCGTCCGGACCGGTCCGTCCATACGACAAGCCGAACCGTTTCGGCCCTGAGCCGTTCGGGGGGCCGGCCGGGGTGTGTGGGCCCGCCTTCGCGGCGATCGGGGCGGGCGGTGGCAGGAAGGAGGTATGAGCCTCCATCGCCGCCAAGTCCTGGGCAGCGCCGCCGCGGCGGTCCTCGCCACCGTCGGCGCGGCCGCCCGGGGCCCGGACTACGATGCGCTGGCCCGCGGGATCGACGGGCGGGTGGTGCTCCCCGGCGAGCGGGACTACGCCGAAGCCCGCCGGCTGTTCCAGCCCCGCTACGACGCCGTCGCGCCCGCCGCGGTGGCCTACCCCGCGCACGCCGCGGACGTGGCCGTCTGCCTGGACTTCGCCCGCCGCTCCGGCGCGGCCGTCGTCCCGCGCGGCGGCGGGCACGGCTACGCCGGCTGGTCCACCCGCGCCGGCGCCCTGGTCGTCGACACCGGAGCCATGGCGGGAGTGACGGTGGAGGGGGACGGTGTACGGATCGGGGCGGGGGCCCGGCTCGGGGACGTGCACGCCGCCCTCGCCGGGCGGGGGCTGGCCGTCCCGACCGGGCTGTGCCCGTCCGTCGGCATCGCCGGGCTCACCCTCGGCGGCGGTCTGGGGCTTGCCTCGCGGGCGTACGGGACCACCGCGGACCGGCTCACGGGAGCCCGGGTGGTGACGCCCGACGGGCGCGTGCGCGAGATCGCCGCCGACCGGGATCCGCATCTCTTCTGGGCCCTGCGCGGCGGCGGGGGCGGCAACTTCGGCGTGGTCACCGAGTTCCGCTTCCGCCCGCACGCCGCCCCCCGGGACTGCGCCTTCGCCGAACTCCACTGGCCCGGCGGCGACTCCGCGGACGTGCTGCGCGGCTGGCAGCGCTGGTTGGCAGCGCTGCCGGACCCGTTCTGGAGCCAGGTGGAGTTCACCGTCGAATCCGGTTCCGGTTCCGGTTCCGGTACGGGTGACGGGGCCGCGGCGCCGCCGGCGGTCCGCGTGGTGAGCCTCGACGGGCGCGGGGAGCTGGAGCGGCAGCTGACCCGGCTGTCGGACCTGGTCGGCGGACCGCCGCGGGACGACTGGACCGTCGTACGCAGTCACGCGGACACCCTGCGGGCCATGTCGGGCTGCCTGGAGCTGACCGCGGCCCAGTGCCGGCTGCCGGGCACCCTGCCCGGCCGGGGCCCGCAGGGGCGGCTCGACCGGCACTCCTACGCCGCCCGCTCCGACTTCTGGGCGGCCGCCGGGCTGCCCGACGCGGCGATCGGCACGGTCCTGGACGCGGTGCGGCGGTACGGGTCCGAGGCCGGCGTCCCCCGGGGCGGGCTCGCGGTGGTGCAGTTCGACGGAGTCTGCAGCGGCGCGCTGAACCGGGTCCCGGTCGCCGACACCGCCTTCGCGCACCGCGACAGTTCCTTCCTCGCCCAGTACCTCGTCCACTGGCCCGATTCCACGCCGGCCGCCGAAGTGGCCCGGCACGAGGCCTGGCTCGACGGGCTCTGGCAGGACCTGCGGCCCTGGGCGAGCGGCCGCGCCTACCAGAACTACACCGACCCGAAACTCACCGGCTGGCGCGAGGCCTACTACGGCCCGAACCTCGCCCGCCTGCAGGAGGTCCGGCGTGCCTACGACCCGGACCGGCTCTTCCGTTTCCCCCAGGCCGTTTAGGGAGTGTCCGGAATGCGACGTATGGTGACGATGGCCGCGCTGGCGGCCGCCCTGCTGGTGCCCGGAGGCCCCCTGCCGGTGGCCGAGGCCGGGAGCACTGCCTCCGTGAGCGCGGGCCGCTGGTCCGCCCACGAGGCCGAGACCTTCTGGACACCTGAACGGATGGCTGCCGCCGCCCCCCTGCCCCCCGTGACACCGGCGCCTCCCGAACCAGCGGCGCCCGAGCCGCCGTTGGAGCCCCTCGCACCACTGGAGCCGCTGGAACCGACGCCTGGCGGAGCGCCGGCCCCGCCGCCGACCGCGATCCCGATGCCGATCCCGGTCCCGGAACCGGCGGAGCCGTCCGCGACCCCGTCCCCGCTCGCCCCCGTCCCCGTCCCCGTCCCGGAGGCTCCCACTCCGACGCCGACTCCGACACCGACTCCCGCAGCGACTCCGACTCTGCTGCCGCTGCCCGTTCCGACACCGACACCGACACCGACACCGACTCCGACTCCGACTCCTAAGCCGACCCCCAAGCCGACGCCGAAGCCGTCTCTGCTCCCCGCCCCCGCACGGCCGGTCGTGCCCCGGGTGCCGGTCACCGACCCCGGCATCGGGCAGAACTTCGACGGCATCCCGGTCGTCGGCCGGATGTTCCTCGTCAAGGGCGGCGGATCCTACTTCTGCACCGCCAGCGTGGTCGCCTCCCCCGGCCGCAACCTCGTGCTCAGCGCAGGGCACTGCCTGCTCGGCTCGGACACCCAGCAGGTGGCCTTCGTACCGCGGTACACGCGCGCGAAGCCGCAGCCGTACGGCATGTTCCCGGTCCTGCGGGACGCGGCCGGGCGCTCCAGGATCTGGATCGACCCGCGCTACCGCTCCCAGGGTCCCGACCGCGCCGCCGCCCTCGACGTGGCCTTCGCCCAGGTGGGGCCCGACGCGCGCGGCTTCCCGGTGCAGGACGTGGTCGGCGGGAACCGGCTGGTCACCGGCGCCGGTTACGCGCACGCGAAGGTGTCGCTGATCGGGTACCCGGCCTCCGCCGCCCGTCCGCGCCTGTGCGTGAACCGAACGACGAGGTTCACCAGCAAGGACGCGCGGATCCCGGGATCGTTCCTGCGCATCGCCTGCACCGGCTACCCCGGCGGGACCAGCGGGGGCCCGTTCCTGCTCCGCTACAACGGGCAGACGGGGACCGGTGACGTGGTGGGGGTCATCGGCGGCTGGAAGACGGGCGGGGACACCGCCGACACCTCGTACAGCTCCTACTTCGGCACGGACATCAGGAAGTTGTACGAGAAGGCGGTTGCCGGGGCGAAGGTGCGGTGAGTACCCGTACCCAGCGGGTCCTGCGCGGGTTCCCGACCGTACGCGGCGTTGCCGGGAGCCCGTCGTCGGCGGCCACGTCGGCGGAGGCGAGGCCGAGCCGGCGGCGCAGGTCGGCGAGGGCGGCATGGACGGGCGCGAGGACGACCTCGGCGCCCGGGTCGATGGACGCGAGGGCATGGGCGGTGGTCTCGATCGCCTCGGCGGCGTCCTCGGCCGCGGTCCGGCTCCACCCTCCGGGCGCCCCTATGCCCCAGGGCGCGATGGTGTCGTAGAGGTGGCAGGCGGCATCGGCCACGGCGTCGGCCCGTTCCCCGACGCCCGGCGCCGCGATGGTCGGCAGTTCCATGCCGGGTCAACGAGCCGGTCCCGCCCGGGGGTACGACCGGATGCCCCGCGGGGCGAGCGGGTGCCGGGCGGGTCGTCCCGCCCGGCGCATCGGCCCGCCCCGTGAGACGCCCTAGCGCGCGGTCGTGGCCCGGAGGATCCTCCGGGCCACGGCGTGCGAGGCCACGGTGGCCGCCCCGGCGAGCGCCAGGCCCTGGACCACGTCGCGCGCCCGGGTGGGCCGCAGGACCCCGTCGCGGCGCAGCCGGCCGCGCGCCCACAGGGTGAAGGGGACCACGAGCAGCGGCGAGGTGACCACGCCGGGCGTGTAGCCGCGGGTCGCGGCGGCCTGCGCGAGGTGGACGAGGCCGTGCAGGCCGAAGCCGTTCAGGGAGGCCTGGTAGAAGGCCGAGCGCCCGCCGGTGCGGTGGCCGTCGGCGGAGGCGGCCGCGACGACGACGGCCATCACGCCGACCGCGGTGGCGAACTCGCGGCCGTCCACGGCTTCCATGCTGCGCCAGACCCGGTCGGGGACGCGGGGGTGGCGCTCGCGCAGCACCGGGACCCGGGTACGGGTCCAGCGTGCCACGGTGGCCACTTCTTCGAGGTCGTGCACGGTCCAGGCGGCGAGCAGTCCGAGGGTGACGGCGCTGCGCGGTATCGAGGATGCGTTCATACCGCAATAGTCTGCAGCCACAGGGGCAGCAGGAGGAGCGACACGAGCGAACTCTTGATCACCAGCGAAGCGGAGAGGTCGACGCCCACGTCGTAGCGCTGGGCGAAGATGAACAGGTTCTGCGGGGTGGGCATCGCCGCGATCAGGACGAGGTACGCCAGCCACTCGCCCCGGACGCCGAAGAGCATCCCGCACACCGCCCAGGTCAGCAGCGGGAACGCCAGGCACTTGAAGCCTATGAGGGCCAACTCCTCGCGCGTGGTGCCCCGCAGGTCCAGGCCGAGGCCGCCGAGGTGGAGACCGAGGGCGAACAGGGCGACGGGCGAGGCGCTGTCGCCGACGAAGGCGGCGCCGTCCAGGACCACGCCCGGCACCTTCACCGAGAGCAGGTTGAGCAGGATCCCCGCGTTGCAGGCGAGGACCACCGGGGTGGTGAGCGAGGCACCGACGGCGCGGGCGAGGCGCCGGGCCGGACCGCCCGAGGCGGGCCCCGCTCGGCCCAGTTCCATCAGGGCGATGACGACCAGGGACAGCACGCAGACCTGGAACAGCAGGATCGGGAAGATCGGCGCCGCCGTCCCGAACACGGTGATGAAGACGGGGACGGCGAAGTAGGCCGTGTTGACCTGGACCCCGGCCATCACGCGCAGCGCAACGACGCGGGGCTCCCGGATGCCGTGGACGACCGCCGCCACGGCGACCGCCACGACCGCGAGGGCCGCCGACCCGGCGTAGCCGCCGATCGCCCGCCAGTTGAAGAGGGCCGCGAGGTCGCTGGCGTAGATGTTGCCGAAGAGGTAGCAGGGGACGGCGAAGAGGAAGGCGTAGTCGGAGAAGACCTTGGAGGCCTCCGCCGGGACGATCTTGCGGCGCGCGAGCACCACCCCGCCGCCGAAGGCCAGCAGTACCGGCACCAGCTTCTCCAGCGCGGCTGCCCCACCCATGCCTGTCTTCCCTCGTGATCGCCCGGCGAGCAGCCTACCCGTACCCCGGTTCGGGGCCCGTCGGCGCATAGGCTGGTCCGATCATGAGCGACGAACCCCGCACCCGGCTGTTCGGACGGAACCGCGACCGCACCCGCACCCCTGCAGCCGGATCACCCGGTGCCCGCGTGCCCGGCGCGCTGGGACAGCTCGCCGTGGTGCTGCGCACGCCCGCCCGGGCGACGCAGCCCCTGCTGGGGCAGGCGCCCAAGCGCTGGCAGCGGATACTTCCGTACGTCGTCGTCGGCATCTTCGTGGTGACGCTGCTGCCGGTGACCATCGCCGTGCTGACCAACGACTACGGGGTGGACGGCGGCTGGGCGGGCGCGCTCGGGGTGGCGCAGACCGTGCCGCTCCTGCTCGCGGTGGTCCGGCCGCTGCCCGCCTGGGGCCTCGTCCTGGGGGCGGACCTCGTCGGAGCGGTCCTGCTGATCGGCGCCGACGAGGTGGCCGGGCACGCCTGGCCGTGGCCGCCGATGACCATCGTCGGCTACCTGCTGCTGATGGCCTGTCTGGGGCTGCGCGAATCCATCCGGAACCTGGTCGGGGTGTGGCTGGTGACCGGCGGGCTCGGTGCGGTGCTGGGCTTCTTCCAGCCTGCGGGCGTGATGAACTCCGCCGCCCTGCTCTTCGTGCTGAGCGGGGTCGTGCTGGTGCTGACGGGCGCGCTGCGCGGTCTGGGCGACGCACAGCAGCGGATCGCCGAGCAGGAGAGCATCAGCGAGGCGGAGCGCGCCCGGCGGACCCTGCTGGAGGAACGGGCCCGGATCGCACGCGAGTTGCACGACGTGGTGGCCCACCACATGTCGGTGATCACCGTCCAGGCGGATTCGGCGCCGTACCGGCTGCCGGGCATGCCCGAGCCCGTACAGGAGGAGTTCGCGGCGATCGCGGCCAGTGCCCGGGAGTCGCTGGGCGAGATGCGGCGGCTGCTGACCGTACTGCGCGGTGACGGGGCGAACGGCGGCGCGGAGGGCGAGCGGGCCCCGCAGCCGGGGATCGACCGGCTCCAGCAGCTGGTGGAGGCGACCGTACGGGCCGGGCAGCCGGTGGAGTTGTCTCTGGCGGCGGGGGCGGCCGGGGCCGCTCCGCCGGCGGTGGACCTGTCGGCGTACCGGATCGTGCAGGAGGCCCTGGCCAATGTGGTGCGGCACGCGCCGGGCGCGCGCACCCGGGTCTCGGTGACGGTCGACGAGGACGACGTGCTGGTGCTCGTGGTCAACGGTCCGGCCCGGGACACCGTGGTGGCGCTGGAGAGTTCGGGCACGGGGCACGGCCTGGTGGGGATGCGGGAGCGCGTACGGTTGACCGGCGGGACGCTGGACACCGGTCCGCTGCCCGACGGCGGCTTCCGGGTCGCCGCCCGCCTGCCCCTGAACGCCCCGGGCGACCCGACCCATCTGAACGAGGAGGGGAATTGACCATCCGCGTGATCATCGTCGACGACCAGGCCATGGTGCGGGCGGGGTTCGCCGCGCTGCTGTCGGCGCAGGCCGACATCGACGTGGTGGGCGAGGCTCCCGACGGTCGGCAGGGGGTGCAGGTCTCCCGCTCCACGCACCCCGACGTGGTGCTGATGGACGTGCGGATGCCGGAGATGGACGGGCTCACGGCGGCCCGGGAGATCCTCGATCCCCCGCCCGGGGTGGTGCACCGGCCGAAGGTGCTGATGCTGACCACCTTCGACATCGACGACTACGTGTACGAGGCGCTGCGCGCCGGCGCCTCCGGTTTCCTGCTGAAGGACGCCCCGCCGGCCGATCTGATCGCGGCGGTACGCGTCGTCGCCTCGGGCGAGGCGCTGCTGGCGCCCTCGGTGACCCGGCGGCTCATCGCGGACTTCGTCCAGCAGCGGCCGGCTCCGCGCAAGGACCCGGCACTGCGGCTGAACGGCCTCACCCCGCGGGAGACCGAGGTACTGGAACTCATCGCACGCGGCCTGTCTAACCAGGAGATCGCCGGGCATCTGGTGCTGGCCGAGCAGACGGTGAAGACCCACATCGGACGGGTGCTGGCCAAACTCGACCTGCGGGACCGGGCGCAGGCCGTGATCTTCGCCTACGAGGCGGGGCTGGTCCGGCCGGGCGACTCCGCCTGACGGGACGGCCGGGCGGCGCGGCCTGCCCGGGCGGCAGGGCACCTCCGCCTGACCGGACGGCAGGGCGGTTTCCGGCGGGGAAGCGCGCCCCGGCTCCTCCACCCCCTACCGGGGTATGACATCCGACTTGGCACCACGGTCCGACGTACGCGCCGGTACCTCCTTCCTACCTTCCTCCTCGTCACGAGGAGAGGAGAAGGGGCATGCGCCGCTTCGGAAGGACGCTGGTCACGGCCGCGCTGGCGGTGGCCGTCGTCGGGGGGACCGCCGGATGGGCCTCGGGTGAGAGCCAGGCCGCGGTCACCGGGCCGCCGCCCGGCACCGCCGGCTGGCTAGCCGATACGGCGTCCGGCCGGGCGCTGCCGGATCCGGCGACCGCGACGCCGCGCGAGGTGGCCCGGTTCTTCGCCGGGCTCGACGAGGCGGAGCGCCGGGAACTCCTGCGCGACCACCCGCTGGTGGTCGGCAACCTGGAGGGGGCGCCGCTCCCCCTGCGGTACGAGGCCAACCGGATCGCGATCGCCGCCACGGGTGAGGCGCGGTACGCCTCCCTCGCCGCGCCGGACCGGCGGATCCTGGCCTTCGACCCGCGCGGCCGTGGCCAGGTCGCCGAGGTGTTCGGGGACCTGGAGCACACGGAGCACGTCTCGGTGGTCGTGCCGGGGTCGGACAACGACGCCACCGCCTACGACGCCCGGCGCAAGCCGAACACCGGCCCGGCCGGGATGGCGCGGGCGCTGCGCCAGGCGACCGGCGGGTTCACCGCCGTCGTCGCGTGGATCGGTTACACCACTCCCGTCGGCGTCGGTCTGGACGCGGCCGACGGCCGGCTGGCCACGGCCGGCGCGGCCCGCCTGGCCCGGTTCACCGCAGGGCTCGACGCGGTCGGCGCGCCCGATCCGGTGCTGTTCTGCCACAGCTACGGCTCGGTGGTGTGCGGGCTGGCGGCCCGGCACACGGACGCCTCCGACATCGTGGCCTTCGGCTCCCCCGGGATGCGCGCCGACACCGCGGCCGGTCTGCGCACCGGTGCCCGCGTCTGGGCGGCCCGGGGTCCCTCCGACTGGATCGCGGACGTCCCGAACGTCGAGTTCGCCGGGATCGGCCACGGCGCCGACCCCACCTCCGCGGCCTTCGGCGCCCGCCGGGTGCCCGCCGCCGATGTCCAGGGCCACGCCGGCTACTTCACGCCCGGCACCCAGTCCCTGGCGGCCTTCGCCGCGATCGCGAACGGAGAGGCCCGATGAGCGCATCCGCTGCCCTGGCCCCGCTGAGGAAGGCCGCCGGGCGGATCGACCGGCAGACCCCCGCCCACCGCGACCGGGCGGTCGACGGGCTGCGCGCCCTGGCCCTGCTGGCCGTGCCGACCGGCCACTGGCTGCTCGGCGGCTTCACCCTCGACTCCGACGGCGGCCTGCACAACGCCAGCCCGCTGTCGGCCTTCGGCGGGCTGGCTCCGGCCAGTTGGGTGCTGCAGATGCTCGGCATCTTCTTCCTGGTCGGCGGGTACGCCTCGGCGCTCTCCTACCGGCGCCGCCCCGGTTCGGCGGGTGCCTGGCTGAAGGGCAGGATCGTCCGGCTGGGGCGGCCGGTGCTCGGGGTCACCGCGGTGTGGGCGCTGGCCGCGCCGGTGCTGTACGCGGCCGGGGTGCCCGAGGCCTCGCTGCGCACCGGGGCGAAGCTGGTGGTCCAGCCGCTCTGGTTCGTCGGGGTGTACGTGGTGGTCACCGCCCTGACCCCGTACTGCGTGCGGGCGGCGGGCCGCCTCGGCGGCTGGGCCGCGGTCCCCCTGCTCGCTTCGGTGGCCTTGGTGGACTTCCTGCGGTACGGGCCGCTCGCCGGCTCGGTACCGTCCTGGCTGTCCCTGGTGAACATCCTGCCGGGCTGGCTGTTCGCGTACCAGCTGGGCGTCTCCTGGGGCGAGCGGCGGATCGGGCGGCGCGGGGCCTGGCTGCTGCTGGCCGGCGGGACGCTGCTGTTCGCGGCCCTGCTGGCGGTGTTCCACTATCCCGCGTCGATGGTCGGCGTACCGGGTGCGGCGCGGACCAACTCGCATCCGCCGTCGCTGCTGGTACTGGCCCTGGCCTCGGCCCAGTCGGGCGCGGCGATCCTGCTGCGCGACCGGCTGGCGAGGCTGCTGGCCCGGCCGGCCCTGTGGGCTCCGGTGGTCGTGGTCAACCTGTGCGCGATGACGATCCTGTGCTGGCACCAGACGGCCATGCTGGCGGCGGCCGTACCCGGCTCGTTCGTGGGTGGGCTGGCCGGGCTGACGACGGCCCCGGACAGCCTGGGCTGGATCGCGGCGCGGATGGCGTGGATTCCGGTGTTCGCGGCGCTGCTGGTGGGCATCGCCCGGTACGCGCGCCGGTTCGAGCATCCGCCGAAGGGTGTGCGCGGCAGCCGGGCGCTGCGCCGGACCGTGGTGGGGCTGCTGGCGGCGGGGTTCGCGATGTTCGCACTGGGTCTCGCGTAGCCCCCGCATCCGAAGACGAGAGCGCCGCTCCCCGGAGGGAGCGGCGCTCTCGTCACGTACGGGTGCTCCGCGTCAGGCGATCGAGGCGGCGACTATCGCGGCCACGGCGAGGTTGCAGGCGGCCGAGACCCAGACGGCCGGGTGGGGTTCCGGGTCGACGACGATGGCGCCGAGTTTGCCCGGGGTCACCAGGTCGAGCACCAGGAAGGCGACCGCCATCAGGACCAGGCCGAGCAGGCCGAAGGCCGCGGTCGACGCCAGGCCCTTGCCGAAGTCCTGGTACGTCGTCCAGATCGAGGTGAAGACGATGCCGCCGATGCCGAGGAGCGCGGAGCTGAGGAAGAGCGCCGCGTTGCGGTTGCGCTCCTCCCAGATCTGCTTCGGAAGCTTCCCGGGCGTCAGCACGTCCACGAGGACGATGCCGAGGATCAGCAGGACCAGGCCGAGGGCGCCGTAGGCGCTGGTGCGGCCAAGTCCGTTGATGATGTCGCTCATTGAGAAGCCTGTCTCCGCGTGGGTGGGAAAGTATGTGCCGTGGGGAGGCCGAATCTATCGCACGGCTCTTCGACGGACCATGGGGAGGTCAGCAGATGGTAAAGGTCAGGGCCGCGCGGGCGGCCGAGGCGGGGGCCCTGACCCGGCTGGTCATGCGGTCCAAGGCCCACTGGGGGTATGACGCCGGCTTCCTCGCCGCGTGCGCGCCGGAACTGCGGATCCGGCCGGATGAGGTGACGGCCCGCCGGATCGTCGTGGCCGAGAACGGTCGGGGAACGGTGCTCGGGCTGGCCTCCCTGGAGGGGGCTCCCCCGCTGGCGGCGATGGGGCTGCTCTTCGTCGAGCCGTCGGCCATCGGGCAGGGGGTGGGGCGGCTGCTGTACCGGGACGTGCTGCGCCGGGCCGTGGAGCTGGGGGTGCGCAGGCTGGTGATCGACGCCGATCCGCACGCCGCCGGGTTCTACCGGGCGATGGGGGCGGTGGCGACGGGGGCGGTGGCGACGACGCGGGCGACGGGGGCGGCGGCCTCGGCCGCGCCGCCGGACCGGACGGGCCCGGCCCTGGTGCGGTTCGAGGCGGCTCCCGTCCCGCTCGCCGACTGGGCGCGGGCGTGGACCGGGGGCGGGCGGGCCGTGCACGTGGGCAACGTGGCGGAGTTCAACGCACAGTTCGCCGACGCCTCCCTCGACCGCGAGCAGTCGGCCGCACACCACTACGCCTGCCTGGCCGCCTTCTACAGCCCGGACCCGGCGGCCCTGGTCCTGCCCCGGCCCGTCCCGAAGGGCTGGACCGAGCTGGTCTGCCGCCAGCTGGGCTGGTCGGGGGTCGAGGTGTACGACGGCCTGGCGGAAGGGGATCCCGGGCTGTGCGATGCCGTACGGGCCCGGCCGGCGCTGGCCGCGCTGCTGACCGGGGCCGGGCTGCCCCTCGTACCGTGGGGGCGCACCCGGCCGTTCAAGCGGCTCGCGGGCCGGCCGTGGCGGGCCGGGGAGCTGCGCTACGAGTCGAAGTCCGCGGCGCACGCGCTGTTCGGACGGATCCTGGCGGACGGCGGGCATCCCGCGATCGTGCTTCCCGCGCAGTGGCGGGCCGCCGGCCGGTGGGCGGCGGTCCGGCTGCTGGCGGCCCGGACCAGGGCCGGCGAGAGCAGTGTTCTGAAATCGGAGCACGGCGTCGGAGGTTCGGGCACCACGATGGTCACCCCCGATCGGGTCCGGGCCGCGGGCGGGGCCCGCGCCGTGCTGCGGCGGCTGCCGCGCGGGCCGCTCCTGGTGGAGGAGTACGTGGCCGGTCCGGCGGAGACGGACGGCCCGCGGGATCTCACCTACGACGGGTTCGTGGACGAGGCGGGCCGGGTGCACGAGGTCGGCGGGGCGGTGATGGACGTGAAGGACGGCTGTTACCAGGGCGCCACGGTGGGTCCCGGAGTGGTGCCCGCGTGGGCGGAGAAGCCGCTCGCCGCCTTCGGGGCGACGGTGGGCCGGGAGCTGGCGGAGTCCGGCTACCGGGGCTGGTTCGACGTGGACTTCGTCGCCGACGGCGCCGGCCGGCTCGCTCCGACGGAGACGAACCTGCGGCTGACGGGACCGTCCGTCGCCTTCATGGTGGCGGCCCGGCTCGACGCGCTGCGGGGCGCGGGGCACCTCGTACGGATCGCCGACCGGGTGGAACTCGGCGCGCGGCTGCCCGAGGCGCAGCTGGACGAGTTGTGCGCGGCCCTGGCGCGGGGCTGTGCGGAGCTGGGGGCGGTCTTCGTCCCGGCGATCCCGACGGGGGCGTTCGAACCCGCGCCGTGGCTGGGCGTGCTGGTGGCCGCGCACCGCAGGGAGACGCTGGACGCGGCCGAGTCCCTGGTGCGGGCCGGGGCCCGGGCGGTCGGGGCGGAGTTCACCGCGTTCACCCGGTCCGCCGGGTAGCCCCGCCCGCCCTCCGGCCCGGTGGGCCCGGCCCGCCCGCCGGGCCCTGATCGGTCAGTCGTCGTAGTCTTCGTCGAAGTCGAACGGGTCGGCCGGTTTCGCGACGAGGTAGGCGGCGACGACGGCTCCCGCGATCATCAGGGGAATGTTGAAGGCGTAGACGAGCGCGGCCTGCCGCGGCCAGTCCTGTTTGGCGGCCAGCCGGTAGAGGTTGTCCTGCGGCCACCAGGCCAGCAGGAGGTAGGACACCGCCAGATGGGCGGCCGCGGTGATGCGACGGCCGCGGCCCCGGCTCCGCATCCGGGCGCGGCCCCCGAAGAGGAAGACCACCCCGACACCGAAGGCGGCGCACTCGAACAGGTAGAGGACGGAGAAGAGGAACGCCCAGGGCTGCGGCACCCCGGTGAGGTCGGTCGATCCGGGCCAGAGGAGGTTCGTGAGGATCAGGGCGACGAAGCCCAGGCCGACTCCCCCGCAGCCGCCCGCACAAGAGGCCGGGAGCCCCTCTCCGGCCGTGGCGGCCCCGTACTTCCCGGACGTGCTCCCGCCGCCCCCCTTCGCCGCGGCGGCGGGCAGGATGGGCAGCGGCAGGGCGGCCCGGTCCTCCTGGCCGGCCCGGTTGCGGGGCAGTGCGCGCAGCCGGATCACCGTGCGCGGGATCTCCTCCCTGAGCACCTTCCCCGCCAGGTGGTCGCGCAGTTCCTCGATGTCCGGCAGCAGGGCGGCCACGGGTGACGAGGAACCTCCGGCGGGCGGGGCGACGTAGGCGACGAGGCGGCGCGGGCCGCGCGCGCCGTCGACCCCGTTCACGATCACCGAGCCGATGCCCTCGTGGCTGCGGATCGCGGACTCGATCGGGTGGGGGTCGACGGAGCGCCCGCCGGGCAGGGTGATGCGGTCCCCCAGCCGGCCGCCGAACTCCAGCAGCCCGTCCTCGCGGAGCAGGCCCAGGTCACCGGTGGGTATCGCGTCACCGCCGCCGGGCGGGGCGAGGCGGATCTGGCCGTCGCGCACCTCGACGCGGCAGCCGGGGAAGGGGATGCCGAGCAGGGAGAGTTCTTCCGGGTCGTCGAGCGGGCGGGGCAGCTGCGGCAGTTCGAACCAGGTGCCGGTGCCCGCGCTCTCCGCGAGCCCGTAGACGTTGAGCACCCGTGCGCCGGGCCGCAGCAGGACCTGCAGGGCCGCCTGGTCGTCGAGGTAGAGCCGGTCGCCCGAGACGGCGAGCAGCCGCAGCGACCGGAAGGCGGTGCCCGGCTCCTCTTCCCCCCTGAGGAGTTCGAGGGCGGTGGCCGGGTCGGTGTGCAGGACGGTGACGTGCTCGGTCCCGACCGACGCGCGGATGTCCTCGGGCTTCCAGGGGGACCGCCGGGGAAGGACGAGGGCGCCGCCCGAGCACAGGGCCCGGGTCCAGCCCGCGGCGAAGGCGGTGACGTCCGTCCCGGCCGCGATCAGGTGCCGGTCCGCCGGGGTGAACCGGCCCACCTCGGCCCAGCTCTCGTGGGCGGCGAGCAGCAGACCGTGGCTGACGGGGACGGCGCGCGGTTCGGCCGCCCCGGTGAACAGGAGGGCCGCGGTACGGCCGGGCGCCGGGAACGGCGGCGAAGCGGCCGCCTGCACCGCGGGCTGTCCGGAAGGCTGGTCGGCGGGCTGGTCGGCGGAGCTTTCCGCGGGCTGTTCCCCCCGCTGTCCGGCGATCGCGGCGGCCTCCGCGCCCAGCCGGATCACCTTCACCCCGCTGCCGTTGTCGAGGGCGGCCCGGTGGGCGAGTGTGGTGAGCAGCACGAAGGGCTCGGCCGCGGTGAGCTGGGCCTGCCCGGTGCGCGGGTTCTCGGCGTCGACGACGACGTACGTCCCGCCGGCCTTGAGGGTGGCGAGGAGGGCGACGACCAGTTCGGCCTGCCGGGCGGTGCCGATGGCGACGAGGCCGCCGGGCGGCAGGCCGGAGGCAAGCAGACGGTGCGCCAGCCGGTCGGCCCGCTCGTCCAGTTGCCCGTAGGTGAAGCTCTCTGAGCCTGCGATGAGGGCGTGGGCTCCGGGAGTGTCTCGGACCCACTGCTCGAAGCGCTGCAGGACGGTGTCGGCGGTTCGCTTGCCGAAGCGTACGGACTCGGATGACTCGGATCCCTGCGTCATGAACCGATGATGCCACCGGGCACCGACAGCGGGCGGGGAAGGCGAAAATCCTTCGTACGAACGGGAGTCGGCGACACCTGCGGGCGGTCCGGCACCGAAACCTTGACCTCAGGTCAAGTTGAGGTCCTAGCGTTCGAGTCATGGACATGGAAGTCACCGCCTGGACCTCGCTGCACAGCGCGATCAACGCCCAGCAGGACCGCCGCCCGCTCTCCCGGGCCGGCCTGCGCCGCGTCGCCGCCTTCGCCCGCCCGCACCGCCGCGGGCTCACCCTCTTCCTCCTGCTGAGCGTGGTGACCGCGCTGCTGGCGGTGGCCACCCCGGTGCTCGCCAGCCGGGTGGTCACCGCCATCGTCGACGGCCGCGACGGTGCTGCCGTCACCCGGCTCGCCCTGCTCATCGCGCTGATCGCGGTCGCGGAGGCCGGGCTGGGGTTGCTGACCCGCCGGCTCTCCGCCACCCTCGGCGAGGGGCTGATCCTGGACCTGCGGACGGCGGTCTTCGACCACGTGCAGCGAATGCCGGTCGCCTTCTTCACCCGCACCCGGACCGGGGCCCTGGTCAGCCGGCTGAACAACGACGTGATCGGCGCCCAACGCGCCTTCAGCAACACCCTGTCGGGGGTGGTCGCCAACACCGTGACCCTGCTGCTGACCCTCACCGTGATGCTCAGCATCTCCTGGCAGATCACCCTGCTGGCGCTGGTGCTGCTCCCGGTGTTCGTGCTGCCGGCCCGCCGGATGGGGGCGCGGATGGCGGCGATGCAGCGGGAGGCCTCCGCACTGAACGCCGCGATGGGCACCCAGATGACCGAGCGGTTCTCGGCCCCCGGCGCGACGCTGGTCAAACTGTTCGGCCGGCCCGCCGACGAGTCCGCGGAGTTCGCGGCCCGGGCGGCGCGGGTGCGGGACATCGGGATCCGCACGGCGATGGCCCAGTCGGCCTTCATCACGGCCCTCACCCTCGTCTCGGCCCTGGCCCTCGCGCTCGTCTACGGGCTCGGCGGGTTCTACGCCCTGCGCGGTTCCCTGGACGCCGGTTCCGTCGTCGCCCTCGCCCTGCTCCTGACCCGGCTGTACGCCCCGCTGACCGCGCTCGCCGGGGCCCGTGTCGAGGTGATGAGCGCGATGGTGAGCTTCGAGCGGGTCTTCGAGATCCTCGACCTGAAGCCGCTCATCGCGCAGAAGCCGGACGCTCGAAGGGTGCCGGAGGGGCCGGTGGCCGTGGAGTTCGACCGGGTCTCCTTCGGCTATCCCTCCGCCGACAAGGTCTCGCTCGCCTCCCTGGAGGAGGTCGCCGCCCTCGACGCCCGGGGCGGTACTCAGGTGCTGCACGAGGTGTCCTTCCGCGCCGAACCCGGCCAGATGATCGCCCTGGTCGGCTCGTCCGGCGCCGGCAAGTCGACCATCGCGCAGCTGCTGCCGCGGCTGTACGACGCCGACGCGGGCGCCGTGCGCCTCGGCGGGATCGACGTACGGGACCTCACGGCCGACTCGATCCGCGAGACGCTCGGCATGGTCACCCAGGACGGGCACCTCTTCCACGAGTCGGTACGGGCCAACCTGCTGCTGGCCCGGCCGGACGCCGCCGAGGAGGAGATCTGGGAGGCCCTGCGGCGCTCGCGCCTCGACGGGCTCGTCGCCTCGCTGCCGGACGGACTGGACACGGTGGTCGGGGAGCGCGGCTACCGGCTGTCGGGCGGGGAACGGCAGCGGCTGACCATCGCGCGGCTGCTGCTGGCCCGGCAGCGGGTGGTGATCCTCGACGAGGCCACCGCGCACCTGGACTCCACCTCGGAGGCGGCGGTGCAGGAGGCGCTGGGCGAGGCCCTGGCGGGCCGGACCGCGGTGGTGATCGCACACCGGCTGTCGACCGTACAGGCGGCGGACCTGATCCTGGTGGTCGAGGACGGCCGGATCGTGGAACGGGGCACGCACACCGAGCTGCTGGCGGCGGGCGGCCGTTACGAGGAGCTGTACCGCACCCAGTTCGCGGCGGCGGACACGCCTGCCGACCTGGCCTCGGGCGGCGCGGCACCGGTGCCGGGAGCATGATGCTGTGATGGACATCAAACTCGAACTGGTCGCCGTCCCCGTCACCGATGTCGACCGGTCCAAGGCCTTCTACGAGAAGCTCGGCTTCAACGCCGACCACGACGTCACGGTCAGCGAGGACATCCGCTTCGTGCAGCTGACCCCGCCGGGCTCGGCCTGCTCGATCGCGATCGGCAAGGGGTTGACCCGGATGACCCCGGGATCGCTGGACAACATGCAGGTCGTCGTCACCGACATCGAGGAGGCGTACGAGGACCTGCGCGGCCGGGGCGTCGAGGTGACGGAGATCCAGGACCTGCCGTGGGGCTCCTTCGTCTACTTCTCGGACCCCGACGGCAACGGCTGGGCGGTCCAGCAGACCACCCCGCGCAAGACGGCGGGCTAGGCCGTGTCCGCAGGAGCCGCGCCGGGGCCGGTGGAACGCGGGGCCATGGATCTCGGGTGGTACGTCGAGCGGACGCGCAGCGGGCCGTGTTTCGTCTGCGCGTTCCTTGCCGGGGACCCGGAGTACGCGCACGAGACGGTCTTCGAGGACGAGCACCACGTGGCCTTCCTCGACCGGTGGCCCACGCTCCCCGGGAAGGTCCTGGTGGCACCGAAGGCACACGTCGAGCACGCCGTCCGTGATCTGGACGCGGCGGCGTACACACGGATCATGCTCGTCGTGCGGGAGGTCGCCCTCGCGGTCGAGGAGGTCTACGAGTCCGAGCGGACCTACCTCTACTCCTTGGGCAGCCAGCAGGGGAACACCCACCTCCACTGGCATGTCGCGGCGCTGCCGCCCGGAGTGCCGTACGAGCAGCAGCAGTTCCACGCCCTGATGACCGAGCACGGTGTGCTCTCGCCGTCGCCGCAGGAGGCGGCGGCCTCGGCGGCGCGCCTGCGCTCGGCCATCGCCGCACGCGGAGTCCGCACGCCGCCGGGGTGAGGGCGCGGGGGCTCAGGCCTCCGCGGCGGCGTGGTGGTGGTCGAGCTCCCACGCGTGGTGCTTGAACTCGTGGCGGAAGTCGGCGTGGTCCTCCCACTGGCGGGCGATGCCGCGCAGCACGTCCCAGTTGTGCTCGACCGACTGGTCGATGACGCGGCGCATGGCCGGCTCGGCCGTTGCCCGCTGCTCGATGAGTCCCTTGATGGCGGACGCCTCCAGGACGGAGTTGCGCAGCGCGCGCAGTGCACGGGAGGTGTCGTCCATGCCGAAGCCGTACTCGCTGCCCGTCTCGGCGTCGAACAGCGGGGTGAGCCGTGCCTCGATGAACGCGGTGATCCGCTCGAAGTGCTGCGCTTCCATCGGGGGCTCCCTCTCCTGCCGGGCCACCACGTGCCACCACGTGTCCCCGGCGTCTTTGGTGCTTCTGCTGTTCGGCGCCATTATCCAGCAGTGGCGGCCGTCGCCGCCGCCCGCCCCGGCCGGTCCCGTCGGGGCGGTGCCCGGCCCCGGGCCCAACTCCCCCCTCGCACCGGCGATTTCTTCGTGATCTATTTTGAGGATCCGCTGCGAGGAAGGAAGGTGACCCGTGGACGACAGTTCCGGCTTGACCGAGCGGTTCGAAGAGCACCGATCTCATCTGAGAGCGGTGTCCTACCGGATGCTCGGCTCGCTCGCCGAGGCCGAAGACGCCGTGCAGGAGGCGTGGATACGCCTCAACCGCTCCGACATCAGCGACGTCGAGAACCTGGGCGGCTGGCTGACCACGGTCGTGTCGCGCGTGTGCCTGAACATGCTGCGCTCGCGCGACTCCCGGCGCGAGGACTCCATCGAGGCCTATCCCGCCGACCCCGCCGTCAGCCGTGAGGACACGGTCGACCCCGAGGAGGAGGCCGTACTGGCCGACTCCGTCGGGCTGGCCCTGCTGGTGGTGCTCGACACGCTCGCGCCGGCCGAGCGGCTGGCGTTCGTACTGCACGACCTGTTCGCCGTGCCCTTCGACGAGATCGCCCCGCTGCTCGAGAAGACCCCGGCCGCGACCCGCCAGCTCGCGAGCCGCGCCCGCCGCCGGGTCAAGGGCGCCCCGCTGGTGCCCGAAGCCGATCTGAGCCGCCAGCGCAGCGTCGTGGACGCCTTCCTGGCCGCCACCCGCGGCGGGAGCTTCGACGCACTGGTCTCGCTGCTCCACCCCGATGTGGTGCTCCGCGCCGACCAGGCCGTCGGGCCCACCCCCGCGCCCCTGCTCTTCAGCGGCGCCGTCACCGTCGCCAAGGGCGCGATGGCCGCCGTGCAGCGGGCGCAGTCCACGCAGCCCGCCCTGGTCAACGGCGTGGTCGGCCTGGCGATGGCACCGTTGGGACGACTGTTCCTGGTGCTCAACTTCACCATCGAGGAGGGCCTGATCACCGAGATCGACGTCGTCGCGGAGCCGGAGCGCCTCGCCGAGTTGGAACTCGCCGTGCTCGACGCCTAATGGGAGCTACGGAACCGGGGAATGCTCGGTTCCGTAGCCGCCAGCTGGTGAGCACTTTCGACGCCGGAGCCTTCGAGCTCTGAGGTCAGACCGTGCCCTTGCTGGTCGGCCGGGAGGCCAGACCGCTGATGGGGTGGCGTGCCCGCCCCACGGGGCGTGAGCACTGGATCCATTAGGCCGCGTGCCGTGCCTTCCGCAGGCTGCACCGCTGGGTGAAGTACGTGACCGGGGAGGGTCTGTTGCTGCTGATCGGTGATGACTGGGCCGAGGACCACCATGATGTCGAGGTCCAGGACGAGACCGGCCGGAAACTGGCCGCCGCGAACCTGCCCGAAGGAGTGGCGGGCATCGCGAAACTGCACGAACTCGTCGCCCGCCACGGCGGTGAGGACCTGGACCCGGCCGGCGTCGTGGTCGCAATCGAGACCGACCGCGGCTCTTGGGTGCAGGCCCTGATCGCCTCCGGCTACCAGGTGTTCGCGGTCAACCCCCGGCAGGTCAACCGCTTCAAGGAACGGTATGGCTCCTCCGGAGCCAAGAGCGACAAGGGCGACGCGCACGCGCTCGCCGACATGGTCCGCATCGACCGGGCCCAGCTGCGGCCGGTGGCCGGCGACAGCGAGGCGGCCCAGGCCGTCAAGGTCGTCGCCCGCGCCCACCAGACCCTCATCTGGGAACGCACCCGCACCTTCCAGCGGCTGCGCACCACACTGCGCGAGTACTTCCCCGCCGCCCTGAACGCCTACTCGGACCTGACCCTGACCAGCACCGACGCGCTGGAACTGCTGATCAAGGCACCCACCCCGGCCATGGCGGCGAAGCTGACCCGCACCCAGATCACCGCCGTCCTGACCCGCCACCGCCGCCACAACCGGGACGCGAAAGCGGCCACCGTCCAGAGCGCGCTGCGTGAGCGGCAGCTCGGCCTGCCCGAGCCGGTCACCGCCGCCTACGCGGCCGCCGCCACCGCTCACGCCCGTCTGATCATCGCGTTGAACGAGCAGATCGCCGTGATGGAAGAGCAGGTGAGGGCACATTTTCTGGCGCACCCGGACGCTGAGATCTACCTCTCGATGCCCGGCATCGGTGAGATCGTCGGCGCCCGGGTGCTCGCCGAGTTCGGAGACGACCCCACCCGATACACGTCCGCGAAGGCCCGCAAGAACTACGCCGGCACGAGCCCCATCACCAGGGCCTCCGGCAAGAGCCACACCGTCCAGGCCCGCTACGTCCGCAACAACCGGCTCGCCGACGCGCTTCAGACCCAGGCGTTCTCCGCCCTGCGGTCCTCACCCGGCGCCCGCGGCTACTACGACAAGCAACGCGCCCGTGAGGCCGGCTACAACCCCGCCCTCCGCCAGCTCGGGAACCGGCTCGTCGGCATCCTCCACGGCTGCCTCAAAACCCGCACCCGCTACGACGAAGCGACCGCTTGGTCCCACCACACCCACCCCCATGCCGCTTGACACCAAACGACATGGGGTGTCTGACCCGGTCCCCACCCCGACATCGATCCCGACCCCGCCCTCGGCCCGGAAGCGGCCGTAGCGATTCCGTGCCGCGGCCGCCTCTTCTGGGCCGCGGCACGGCGCTCCCGTACTGGCGCCGTGACCGGCTACGTCAAGCATCTGCCGACCGCCGGGATACCGGAGGGCGGGGGCACGGCGTGGGGCGTCGGGGACGCCCAGCGCTGGCTCCGCGCCCGCGTCCCGGCCGCGTTCGCACCCGTCGCCGGAGGCTGGCTCCCCGGCGGCCTGGTCCTCCTCTCGATCGTCCTGGCAGCCCTCGGCGACGCGGAACCCGAACGCGGCGAAGGCTGGCGCGGCTACACCCTGGGCGTCCTCCTGATCGCGCTGCCGGTCTGGTTCCGGCACTTACCCGTGGCCACCCTGCTGGCCACACCCGTCATCGCGGCGGACGCCGCCGTCGCGCTTCCCGCCAGTACCGACGCGGCGGGCGGGATCGGCCGCGGCCTGGTCCTCGCCCTCGCCGCGTGGGCGTTCACCGGGGCGCTGGTCCGCCTCCTCGCCCGCCGCCGCCAGCGCGAACTCTCCCTGGCCTCCGCCGGATCCGCCCGTTTCCCGCTGCCCGACCCGCTTCCGGCCGCACACCGGCGCCGCGGACGGACGGCGATCGGCCTCGGCTCCGCGTGCTGCCTCGCGGCCGCCGCGGCCCTCACCGGCGGCGTCCTCCTGGACGTGCGGGCCTCGGACGGCGCGCACCCGTACGACCCGTGGGGCCTGCAGATGCTCGCCTTGGTGCTCCTGGTCCCCGGTACCACCGTGCTCGGCCGGGGCCTGGCCCGCCGCCGGGCCGCACGCGCCGCCTGACCACCCGGCCGCAGCCCGCGCTCCTGGTCGGCGTACGGATCTCCGCGTCCGGACACCACTGGATCCACCCGGACGCCGACACCCCGGCCGGGCCGCCGCTGATCGCCCAACGGCCACAGGCCCGGGACATCCTTCCTCACCGGACGGCGGATCCTCCTCTCCGGCTCCGAACGGACCCTGCGCACGGACCACCACGACATCGACGCCCATGCGGAACCCTTCGAGGCCGTCGTGTACGGAGCCGTGCACGAGGGGGCCGAGGTCGTCCTGGCCGACGCCGTCTACGAGGGCGGCGCCCGCCTCGTCCCGTACGTCACCGCCGCCTCTCTGCTCCCGCGCCGTCGGCACGGGCTGCGCGGCTGGAAGCCGGCCCGCCGCTCGTTCCGCGAGGCCGTCCGGGAGGCGGCACGCCTGGCCGAGGAGAGGAGGCGCGAACGGGAGCGGGAACGCAAGGAATCGCGGGGGCCGGACTCCACCGCGGGCGGCTGCGGCGGTGGATGCGGTGGCGATGGAGGATGCGGAGGGGGTTGCGGCGGCTCCGGCTGCGGGTGACCGCGGGCGCGTGGTGGGCCGACGCGCCTTCGGCGACGGGATCTTGCAGGCCCCCGCCGCTCGGTGGAACGCTTTCGCCCCGGTACCTCTCTAGCCTGATGCGCACCGGTTGGCGGTGCTCTGGACCGGTGCGTCCAGACCGAGACGTCTCAGAGGGTTCCGCTGATCCATGGGTCTGACAAGTAGTGCACTCCTCCTGTGCGCCGTGCTGTGCACGGCACTGGCCTTCGCGGTCACCGTGTGGCTCTGGCCGCGGCTGGCACGGGGGAGCCGGACACGGGTGCTGGGGCGCATGGGGCTGATCGTCCTCGTGCAGGTGTTCCTGTTCGCATCGGTCGCGCTCGCGGCGAACCGCAGCCTGCTGATCTACGGTTCCTGGGCGGACCTGGCCGGACGCGCGCGCCAGGAGGCCGTGCGCGGCGGGGTGGCCGTGGAGGTGCTGGGGCGGCAGGCTCCCAACGTGCCCGGCGGTGGCAATCCCCTGGTGAGCGGCGTGATCGAGAAGGTGACCCTGCACGGCGAGCGTTCCAGGAGCGCCGCCCAGGCCTACGTGTACCTGCCGCCGGAGTACTTCCAGAAGGGCAACGAACAGCGGAGGTTCCCCGCGGCGGTGGTCCTGACGGGCTACCCGGGCACGGCGGAGAACCTGCTGAAGGGGCTGCGCTACCCGAAGACGGCCTGGACCCTGGCCAAGGAGGAGAAGGCGCAGCCGATGATCCTGGTGATGATGCGGCCCACCGTCTCGGCCGAGAACACCCAGTGCGTCGATGTCCGCGGCGGCGGCCCGCAGAGCGAGACCTTCTTCGGTACGGACGTCCCCCGGGCCATATCGAGCACGTACCGCGCCGGCACCTCGGCGCGGAGCTGGGGCATCATCGGCGATTCGACCGGCGGCTACTGCGCCCTGAAGATGACGGTGCAGCATCCGGAGACCTACGCGGCCGGCGTGGGCCTCTCGGCGGACTACAAGCCGGAGATCGACCAGTACTCCGGCGACCTCTTCCACGGCGACAAGGACGAGGAGAAACGATCCGACCTGCTGTGGCATCTCGCCAACCGGCCGCAGGGCGCGTCCTCGTTCCTCGTGACCACCTCGCTGCAGGGCGAGGCGAACTACAAGCCGACCCAGCAGTTCATCAAGGCGGTGAAGGATCCGGCCCGCGTCTCGTCGATCACGCTCGACCGCGGAGGACACAGCTTCAACACCTGGAACCGCGAGATCCCGCCGGCCCTCGAATGGATCGGCGGCCGGCTCAGCGCCGAGTGAGGATACCCGGCGGACGTCTCCGGCGGGCGTCTCCGGCGGGGCGGCCACACGGCCGCACCGCCGGGCCCCCTACGGGGCCAGTACGTCCAACTCCTCCAGCGCGCCCACCGCGATCTGCCGCGTCAGCACCTCCGCCCGGGCCGCATCTCCCTCCCGTACCGCCTCGGCCACTTGGACGTGCAGGGTGACGGCCGCCGGGTCGGGATCGTGGAACATCACCGCGTGTTCGGTGCGGCCGGTCAGGACCTCCGCGACGACGTCCCCGAGCCGGGCGAACATCTCGTTGCCGGAGGCGTTCAGCACGACGCGGTGGAACGCGATGTCGTGGCGCAGGTAGCCCTCGAGCTGGTGGCCGCGCGAGGTGCGGACCATCCCGAGGGCCGCCTCGGTGAGTTCGGCGCACTGTTCCGGCGTGGCCAGGGTCGCGGCGAGCCCGGCCGCGACCGGCTCGATCGCGGAGCGCAGCACGGTGAGGGACCGCAGTTGCCGGGGCCGGTCGGTGCCCGCCAGCCGCCAGCGGATCACCCGCGGGTCGTAGACGTTCCATTCGTCGGCGGGGCGGACCGTGACGCCGACCCGGCGGCGGGACTCGACCAGGTTCATCGACTCCAGGACGCGGACGACCTCCCGCACCACCGTGCGGGAGGCGTCGAAGCGTTCGGCGATCTCGTCCGTGCGCAGGACGCTGCCGGGCGGGTGCTCCCCCGCCGTGATCGCAAGTCCGAGGGTGTCCAGCACGTGGGAGTGGAGCCCCTGCCCAGGACTGCCTTCGGTGGTCATGGCGCAAGCGTACGGCGACGCCCCCGTCGGCAAAAGATGCGATGTTTTGCCACCTCGCCCTTGAATAAGTAGTACTTAATACGCTTCAGTGGTGCCGCACGAACCGATGTCGACGAGGACAGCGAGGTAGGCGTGAGCACCCAGCGCGTCATTGTGGTGATGGGCGTGGCCGGCACGGGCAAGACGACCGTGGGCCGGCTGCTCGCGACGTCGCTCGGCATTCCGTACGCGGAGGGCGACGCGTTCCACCCGGCGGCCAACGTCGCCAAGATGTCGGCCGGCACCCCCCTCGACGACGCGGACCGGTGGCCGTGGCTGGACGCCATCGGCCAGTGGATCCGCAACTGCGCCGGGCTGCGCGGCGGCGTGGTCGCCGCCTCCTCGCTCAAGCGCGTCTACCGCGACCGGCTGCGTGCCGCGGCCCCGGGGGCCGTCTTCGTCCACCTCACCGGTGAGCGCCCGCTGATCGAGAAGCGGATGGCCGACCGCAAGGGCCACTTCATGCCCACCACCCTGCTGGACTCTCAGTTCGCCACCCTGGAACCGCTCCAGGACGACGAACTCGGCGTCGCCGTCGACGTGTCCGGATCCCCCGAGGAGATCACCGAACGCGCCCTGGCCGCCCTGCGCCGGCTCGGCGCGGCCGAAGACGGCGCCGCCGAACACCGCAGCCCCGAGAACTGAAAAAGAAGAAGGAAGAACGTCACCGTGACCAGTCTCAGTGTGGAGACACTGGCAGCGGCCGCCACCGGTCCGATCACCTCGGCCGGGAACACCCAGCTGGGGATCGCCGTCCTCGCGGGCATCGCCGTCATCGTCCTGCTCATCACCCGCCTCAAGCTGCACGCCTTCCTCGCACTCACGGTCGGTTCGCTGGCCCTCGGCGTCTTCGCGGGCGCGCCGTTGGCCAAGACGATCGCCAGCTTCACCGCCGGACTCGGTGCCACCGTCGCAGGCGTCGGCGTGCTGATCGCCCTCGGCGCGATCCTCGGCAGGCTGCTGGCCGACTCGGGCGGCGCGGACGAGATCGTGGACACGATCCTCGCCCGGGCCAAGGGCCGGGCCATGCCCTGGGCGATGGTGCTGATCGCCTCGGTGATCGGGCTGCCGCTCTTCTTCGAAGTCGGCATCGTGCTGCTGATCCCGGTGGTGCTGCTGGTCGCCAAACGGGGGAACTACTCCCTGATGCGGATCGGCATCCCGGCGCTGGCCGGCCTGTCCGTGATGCACGGGCTGATACCGCCGCACCCCGGACCCCTCGTCGCCATCGACGTGTTGCACGCGAACCTGGGGGTCACGCTCGCGCTCGGTGTGGTCGTCGCGATCCCGACCGTGATCATCGCCGGACCGCCCTTCTCCCGGTACGCGGCGCAGTGGGTGGACATCCCGGCGCCGGAGCACGTGGTCGCGCAGCGCCCTTCGGCCGACGTGGAGCACCGCCCACGGTTCGGGGCAACGGTCTTCACCGTGCTGCTGCCGGTGGCCCTGATGCTGGTCAAGGCCCTGGTCGACATCGTGGTCAACGACCCCGCCAACCCTGTGCAGCGCGTGACCGACGTCGCGGGCTCGCCGCTGATCGCACTTCTCTCGGCGGTGCTGGTGGGCATGTTCACCCTCGGCCGGGCGGCCGGCTTCACCAAGGGGCAGCTGTCGGTCACGGTCGAGAAGTCCCTGGGCCCGATCGCGGGCATCCTGCTGATCGTGGGCGCCGGCGGCGGCTTCAAGCAGACCTTGATCGACGTGGGCGTGGGCCAGATGATCCTGGACCTGTCGAAGGGCTGGGCCATACCGACGCTGCTGCTCGCCTGGCTGATCGCCGTGGCCATCCGCCTGGCGACGGGCTCGGCGACCGTGGCCACCATCTCGGCGGCCGGTCTCGTGGCCCCGCTCGCGGCCGGCACGTCCACGACCGAGACCGCGCTGCTCGTCCTCGCCATCGGGTCGGGCTCACTGTTCTTCAGCCACGTCAACGACGCCGGCTTCTGGATGGTCAAGGAGTACTTCGGGATGACCGTCGGCCAGACCCTGAAGACCTGGTCGGTGATGGAGACGATCATCTCGGTGGTCGGCCTGGGCTGCGTCCTGCTGCTGTCACTGGTCCTTTAGCCGTCCCTGCAGCTGGGCGGCGGCGAGGGCGAGGCCGTCCGCCGCCGTCTCGCAACGGGCCGCGAGGTTCGCGACCTCGGCGCGCAGGGCTTCGGCCTCCGGGCCGTGCCAGTCCGGCGCGGCGGCGGCCGCCCGGCTCAGCCGGGCCGCGTGCGTGCGCAGCGCCGTGGCGTGGCCGCGCAGGCCGCCGTCCGGCGGTCGCGGCGCCGGCCGGAGCGGCCGGCCCGTGACCCGGCGCCGGGCGGGGCCGCGGGCGGGCGCGATCCCCGTCGGGGGCCGTTCGGGCAGGCCCTGGCCGCGGTCGCAGAGGGCCCAGAAGGCGGCGCCCAGCCCGAGCAGCGGTTCGGCGGTCTCCGCCCGGCCGGTGGCGACCTGCCAGCCGGCATGGTCGTTGAAGGGGTTGGCGTCGGTCAGGGCCTTCCAGGCGAGGATGTCCGCGAAGGACGGGGCCAGCAGGGAGAAGGCGTGCTCGGCCCCCCGGTCGCGCATGATCGTGCGGAACAGGCGGACGGCCTCGGCCAGCAGGCCCGCCTCGACGGCCCGCAGGACCGCCGCCGCGCCGGGGTCGTCCAGGAGCTCGGGACGGCCCGCGCCGGCGGCACGGATCCGGGCCCTGAGTCCGCAGACGGCGATGCTGATCGCGAGGCTCTCCCGGCTCGTCAGGATTCCGGCGAGCCGGCCGGCCCGGGCCACGCCGCGGCCGCGCGGGGCCCAGCCGAGGCCCGCCGGGTCGGTCAGCGTACGGAGCAGGGTCCGCCAGCCGCGCCTGACGCTGCCGCCGCGGGCGAGGGCGGCTGCCGGCAGCCGGGCGCCGAGGGCCAGGCCGGAGGCATAGCGGGCGGCCTCGCCGACCGCGTCGGCGGCCTCGGCAAGTGCGCGGCACGGGGCGTCGAGCAGGTCGACGTCCGGGTCGGTGGACGCGGAGGTCGCGGCGTCGGGCATGGGATCCTCGTCGGGGTCGGCAAGTTCGGCAGGTTCGGGGAGCGGGCGGCGAGCAGGGCGCGCGCCGAGCAGGGCCGGGCAGCGGGGCGGCGGGGCCGCGACGGATGCGTGCGCCGTCAGCGGCGGGCGAGGGTGAGCCGGATGCCGTGCGGGTCGAGCGTCGCGGGCAGCGGTCCCACCGGGTCCAGGACCGGCCGGGCGGCCCCGATCCGATGGCCCCGCAGCACTTCGGCGCAGAGCGCGGCCGTGATCATCAGGCCGAGCTGGTCCCCCGGGCAGCGGCCGCCGCCATGACTGAAGGGCGCCATCCGGATGTCCTGGTCCGCACGCGGGTTCTTCCACCGGCCCGGCACGAACACGTGCGCGGCCGGTACCCGTTCGGGATCGCGCTGGTGGAACGCGGCCGGCAGCAGCACCGAGGTGCCGGCCGGGTAGCGCACGCCCCTCCATTCGGTCTCGGCGCGGGTGATGCGGATCAGGTCGGGCACCACCGGGTACAGGCGCAGGGACTCCCGTACGCAGGCCCGCAGCCTGGGCAGTTCGCCCCGGCCCGGGCCGTCCGCGGCTTCGGCGACCGCCTCCGCCGCGGCCGCGTCCTGCTCCGCGGGGTGCGCGCCGAGCAGCAGGAGGGTGCGCAGCAGTGTGTCGGGGACGGCGCCCATGGCCAGCAGCCAGTGCTCGGCCTCGCCCGCGGTGTCCAGGGTGCCGGTGGGGTCGGCGTGGCGGGCGGCCCGCCCGACGAGGGTGCCGCCGTCGGCGTGCCGGGCGTACTCCTGGATGCGGGCGCGGGCCTTGTCCCGCACCGAGCGGGTGGTGCGGGCGGAGCGCACCCGGCCGCCGCGCAGGCCCTTGCCCTCGGCGCGCAGCTGGGTGAGCCAGCCGGCGAGCTCCTCGTCCGCGGCGGCCGCGTCGCCGAGCACGATCCGCCGGGCGGCCCGGTTCACGGCGTGCCGGACGCGGGCGAGGTCGAGGGTGCCGGTGGCGGTCAGGTGCCTGGCCTCTTCTGCGACGGCCGCCAGGAAGGGTCCGCAGGAGGGGTGCACGGGCAGGTCGGCGGCCAGCACATCGGCGCTGATCTGCCGCCGTTCCGTACGCAGTTCGGCGCGGGAGCAGCCGGTGCCGGCGGGCTCCGCCGCGCCCAGGCCCCGGCACTTCTCGGGCGGGTCGGCCGCGAGGACGCTGACGGGTTCCTCGTAGAACCGCCGCAGGTCCTGCGGGTCGAGGAGGACGAGGACCGTCCGGCCGGAGCGGGTGCGTACGAGGGCGGGCGCGTCCCCGTGCCGGGCGCGCAGGGCGCGCAGCGCGGCGGCGGACGCGCGCACCGCGCCCGGGCTGCGGAGCGGGCGCGCGGGGGCGAGGGCGCCCAGAAGGCCGCGGAGGACACCGGGGATGGCGGGGGTGGCGGGGGTGGCGAGCCCTGAGGGGGCCCCGGCCGGATGCCGAAACGATTCTTTTACGTATGCCCGACGGTCGGCGGTTTCCGCGCCGAGCCCCTTCCCTGCCGGGCCCCGGTCCGCGAGCGGCGTTCCGCCCCGGGGCGGACGGCCGACGCGCTCGGTGCGGCGGCGGGCGGCGCCCGCTCCGGCCGCCCGCGCGGCGAACGGATCGGACCGCACCGGCAGCCCGGTCCGCTCCGCGAGGGCTCGAACCCGGGCCCTCAACCCGTCCAGGGCGACCCCTTGGACCGTACGCATCCGTGTACCTCCGCAGCCGGACCGACAACGGTCGGTGACATCGGCATCACCGTACGTCCCGCCTGCGCACTCCGCGCCCCGACTACGCCAGGGGGTGGTCCAGCCCGACGAGCAGCGCCGCGGCGTCGAGTCCTGCGGTGAGGTAGGAGGTGAAGGTCTCGTTGTGCAGGGCCCACGGGGAGCGCCGGCGGCGCACGAGCGCAATGGCCTCGGCGGGTGCCAGACCCCGGTCGACGAGGCACTGGGCGACGACGAGACCGGACCGGTTGTAGCCCGAGTGGCAGCGGACCAGTGCGGTGAGGCCGCTGTCGAGGGCGAGCCCGGCGGTGCGTGCGAGGCGCTGCACCGTGCGCAGCTGGGCAGCGGTGAGTCCGGCGTCCGGCATCTGCGCCACGACGTGCTCGGCACGCGGACCGGGGCCGTGCCCGCTCCGCACGAAGAGGCTGATCACGAGGTCGAACTCGTCCGCCACCACGACGGGACGCAGCTCCCCGGCCGGGTCGGTCCGGTAGTGCCCGCCCATCCAGAGGCCCGGCGCGATCTCGTCCCACGGGGTGGGCGGCGGCCCGGGCACGTCGCGGTCGCGCTGGCGGGTCTTCTTCATGTGGCCGGGACCTCCAGGCGGGGCGGCACCCAGCATCGCACACAACGGGCCCTCACCTCGGGGCAGTTGGGGCGAAGACTGCCTCGCGGAAGGCCGTGCGCAGCGGGCCGCGGGCGCCGGCCGGGAGGAGGACCGCCCAGCGGTCGTGGCGGGGGGAGACCCACAGCGCCGGGCCGTCGTCCTGCGGGGCGTGGTGGGCCCAGACGCCGTACGGGGCGGGGTGCCAGAGGAGGCCGCGCGCCGGGGTGAGTTCGCCGGTGCGGATGCGCAGGGACTCGGCGGTCCAGGCGCGGGTGATGCCGTGGGCGGTGCCCGGGGGCCCGCCGGTGTCCACCGGGGCGAGGAGGTGGCGCAGGAAGCGGACGAGATCGGCGAGGGGGGCTCGGAGGGTGCCGTCGGCGAACCGGGTCCCGGCCATGCCGAGGGGGTGCCAGACCCGGGTGACCACGAGGTCGGCGAGGGGGCTGCCGCAGACGTGTTCGGCGAGGCGGGTGAGGGCTGCGGTCCCCCCGGGGCGGGTGAGCAGGTGGTGGGCGGTGGTCCCGGCGGGGGCGCCGACGGCGGCCTCGTCCCCGTAGACGGCGAGCGGGGTGTGCAAGTGGAGCGCGCCCTCGTCCACGAGGCTCCCGACGACCGGCCAGAGCGCGAGGACGGCGGCGAGGCCGCCCACGTCGAAGACCGCGCCCCGGGCGTCCCCGGTGTCCGCGCCCGCGGAGTGCGAGCCCGCGTGGGCGCCTTCGGCGCCGCCGACGGCCCAGGCCGCCCCGGGATCGGCGGACTCGACGAGAGCCCGGATGTCGTCTGCCTGGTCGCTCAGGAGCGTCATGGTCCCCCACGGTAACGAGCCCGGCCCTGCCTCCCGGCACGTCGTGGCGCATTCGTGTCCCCCGCCACCCGAATGGGGCGGGGCATCCGGGGCGGGCGACGCCGCGATGTGCGGCCGCGGACGCTCAGCGTGCAGTGGCGCTCTGACGAACAGGATCCACTCGGTCCGACAGGGAAATCGACTCGATTCGGTCTGCCCCGAAACGAGGGCAGCGGGAAGGATTCAGCCCGCGCAGGTGGGGAGGTCGGTGTGCTGCGATTGCACTTCACGGCGCAGGACCTGGGGCGGGTGAACGTCACAGTGCCGGGGCCGCTCGCGGAGACTTCCCTGGGCTTGTGGAACCTCCAGCGGCGTGACGGCAAGGCGTTGTTCGGCGGCTGGCGTGCACGCACGGGCCCCCTCGTGACGGGCGACGGACCGCACACCGCGAGGTTCCTCGGCTCGCCGGCCGGAGGGCTGGTGGACCTCTTCCCCCTGGTGGGCGCTGCCGACTGTATAAGCGAGGGGCTGGAGCGGCTGGTCACTGCCCCGGAAGACCGTCTGCGCGAGGAGTCCGGCGTGTGTTCAGGGCACACGCAGGCAGCGGGCGCAGTGGCTGTCCGGCATGATGCCGGCTGACCGGCGGTCCGTGCAACGGCTCGCCGCCGCGCTGCGCGACTGCCAGCAGGTGGCGGTCGCCCCGTACTGGGAGCGGATCCACCATCACCTGGACGGGGAGGTGTCACGCCGAGGGCGCCTCATGGTGCGGGGCGGAGTGACGGCGCTGCTGGAAAGCCTGTGCCCGATGACCGTCTGGAAGCCCCCCGTGCTGGAGGTTCCGGGCTATCCGCCGCTCTGGCCGCCCTTCACACGCTGACCCGTCTCGGCCTCACCCTGCTCGACACCAACGGTTCGGCTCCGGCCGCCGCCTGAACGTCCGCTCGTGGTGCACGCCCTGGCGGACGAGGAGGGGGCGGGACGCCCGTGAGCGCCCCGCCCCCTCGGAGCGTCAGCTCTTGTCGGGGCGGTCGGTCACGCGCAGGGAGTTCAGCAGGGGCTTGCCGAATCCGTTGTGCGTGACGAAGCGGATGTTGAGGACTCCGTCCGTGACCGTGACCGTGTACTCACGGGTCAGAGCCTTGTAGGTGCCGGCTTCCAGGGCGATGTCCAGGGAGGGCAGGACCTGGGTGCCCTCGGCCAGGACGTCGAAGACGCGCTTGTCGGGCTTGGCGGAGGAGAGCTCGGCGAAGCCCAGCTCCACCGTGTAGGTCCCGTTCGGCACGTTGTCGAAGCGGTACTCGTACATGCCCTCGCGCGCGTTGCGTAACAGCCGCTGCTCGTCCGTGCCCGCGATCGTGCGGCCGGTGGACTGGACCGAGCCGTTGCCCTGGTAGCCGTACGAGCCGGCCGTGTACCTGCGGTCCGGGGACCAGGCGTCACCCAGGCCGTCCGTGCTGCCGTAGCCGGAGCCCGCGTCCACGCCGACCTGGTAACGCGGGACGACGACCTTGACCGGGACGGTGAGCACCGGGGTGCGGCCGCTCGCCGAAGTGATCTTCAGGTCGGCGGTCAGCACGGCCCCGGGGGTCAGTCCGGTCGTGTCCGCCGAAAGGCTGACCGGGATCTTCCCACCCGTCGGGAGGTCACCGCCGGCCGGTGTGGCCGTCAGCCAGGCCGCGTCCTCGGAGACCGTGAACGCCGTGCCGAGGCCCGGGTTGGTCAGGTCCAGGGTGCGCGTCCGCTTCTGGTTCGCCGGGAGGACGATCTCCACGGACGGCTTGGACGCCGTCACCTTGCCGGTGCGCAGGGACTGCGTCACCGTCGTGACGTCGGCGGCCTTCACGTCGACCGTCGCCGTGGCGGACTCGTACTGCGCGGCCGTCAGGGAGACGGCCCGCGAGCCCGACGGACTCTGGACGACGTATCCGCCGTCCGCCGCGGTGGTCGCGGACACCGCCGTGTCGCCGGTGCCTACGGTGACCGTGGCGCCCGCGACGCCGTTGCCGTCGTTGGCGTCGAGCACCCGGCCCGCCACCACACCGCTCTTGGTGGTCCGGAAGGCGATGGACAGGCCGTCCGTGATGACCGCGGTGTTGAAGGAGTACTTGAAGGCGTCGGTGCCGGCCGCGTTCTCCACGCCGACCGTGGCCGTGGAGCCGCCCTTGATGCCGGTGCCGCCGGTCCCCTTGTAGGAGTACGCGACGGTGCCGTCCTCGCCGATCGTCGCCGAGAAGGAGAACTTGTCGGCCTGCGCGGACCAGTGGGACACCTGGCGCCACTCGATCACGTAACTGCGGTGCGGGGCGGTGCCGGTGACGCCGGTGAAGACGCCCGAGCCGCTGCCCGCGGCGCCGACGACCAGGTCGTCCCAGAACGGGTACAGGGCCGCGTTGGGCGTGGCCGTGCTCGGGATGTCCCCGTTGATGTCACCGGTGTTGTTGCCGCCGAAGCTGACCGTGCCGTTCGTCCCGATCCAGGCCTGGCCGTAGGTCTTCCCGTACAGCGGCAGCGGGAAGGGCAGGTCGACGCGCTCGGTGGTGTTGTCGCCGGTCAGCGCGAGCTGCCGGCTCCCCTCGGTGTACGGGCGGTCGCCGGCGGTGGCGCAGGCGTAGCCGTACCCGTCGGTGCGCTCGGGGAGGTTGACCGCGACGGTGGCGTCGCCGGCGACGGTGACCTTCGCGGTGCCGCCGGTGACACACCGGGAGGCGTGCGTGGCGTTCACGTCGTACGTGCCGTGCGGCAGGGTGACCTCGAAGCGGCCCTGCGCGTCGGCGGTCGCGGTCACCGGGGTGTCCGCGATGGCGACGGAGGCGCCGGCGGCGGGTCCGACGGCCGAGGAGACGGTGCCGGTGAGCTTGCCGGAGGGTGCCTGGGTGAGGGTGAAGTCGCCGGTGGCGGTGGCGTTCTCGGTCACCGTGGCGGTCGCGGTCTGCTGCCCGTAGCCGAACTTGGCGGCGGTCAGCGTGTAGTCGCCCACCGAGAGGGAGGGGAAGGCGTAGCTGCCGTCGGCGCCCGTGGTCGCCGTGCGGTCGATCGGGCCGTCGGCCGTGATCTTCACGCCCGCGAGCGGCTGGCCGCCGGAGCGGACGACGCCGCCGAGCGCGCCGATCGCCCCGCGCGGGGCGGCGTTCACGGCGGCGAGGACGTCGAGCTTGCCCTCTCCGAAGACGTTGTTGTCGGCGGGCGTGCCGCCGCACTGGCTGCTGTCGGTGTCCTGGGCGGTGCCGTCCAGGAGCGACTCGGTCTGCCCGACGTCGCCTTCGAGGGTGGGCGCGGCGGACCACAGGAGGGCCACGGCGGCGGCGGTGTGCGGCGAGGCCATGGAGGTGCCGGAGAAGGCCTCGTACGCGCCGCCGGGTACGGAGGAGCGCACGTTCACGCCCGGGGCGGCGATGTTCGGCTTGATGATGCCGCCGGGGCCCGCGCCGCGCGAGGAGAAGGACGCGATCGCGTTGTTGATGTCGAAGGCGCCGGAGCTGTAGGAGCTCGCGTAGTCACCCGGGGAGCCGCTGGTGGAGCAGCCCGGGCCGGCGTTGCCGTTGGAGAAGGCCGGGAAGATGCCGGCGGCCCGCCAGGTGTTGACGATCTCCTGGTACCAGGTGTCGCCGCCCGTGCCGCCCCAGGAGTTGTTGACGATGTGCGGGGCGAGATCGGGGCGGGGGTTCTGACCGCCCGGGTCGGTCGGGGCGACGATCCACTGGCCCGAGGCGAGCAAGGAGGCCTCGGAGCAGGAGTTGGACTCGCATCCCTTGGCGGCGATCCACTTGGCGCCGGGGGCCACGCCGATCTTGTTGGCGCCGCCGTCGTCGCCGATCATCGTGCCCATCGTGTGGGTGCCGTGGTCGTTGTTGTCGCAGGGGGCCGCGGTGGAGCAGACGCCCGCCGGGTCGAACCAGTTGTAGGCGTGGTCGTACGAGCCGTCCGCCTTCTTCCCGCGGTACTGGTTGTTCACGGCCGGGTGCGTGTAGTCCACGCCGCTGTCGATGTTGGCGACGACGATGCCCTCGCCGCGGACACCGAGCTGGTCCCAGACCTGCGGGGCCTTGATCCGGTCGATGTTCCACTCGACGGCGTCGGCGGCGGCCTCCTCCCGTTTGCCCTCGGCGGGCTTGGGGAGCTCGACCTTGTCGTCGGCATCGATCCGGGCGACCTCGGGACGCGCCGCGAGGGCCCCGGCGAGCTTCTCGCCGCCGACGACGCGGACGGCGTTCACGATCCAGTACGAGGTGTACTCGGCCTGGGCGCCTTCCAGAGCCTTGACGATCCCGGCCTGGCTGCGCGCGGCGTGGTCCCTCTTGGTCCGCAGAACCGTTTCTGCCTTGGCGGCGCGGGTCTGCTGCTTCCCCGCGGCGGTGAGGTCGGCGGCGCTGTCGAGATACACCCAGAAGGCGGCCTTGGCCGAGCCGTCGAGCTGGGCGCGGAGCCTGGGTTCGATCTTGCGCTCGGCCGCGCTCGGTGCGGCGGGACCGGGGTCCGGCGCGGCCGCGGCGACGCCCGCGCCGAGCGGGAGCAGCAGGACCGAGGTGAGGGCGGCGAGCGCCGCGCGTAAGGACCGTGCGGGCCTTGTCGACCTTGTGGGCCTTAAGTCTCGTGCGGACCGGTTGTTGCGTTGGGCCACGTGTTGTCTCCTCGTACGCCGTGTGCGGGATGTGCGGGAAGGGTGCGCGTGACGTGCGCGGGTCATGGTGAAGGAGAGGTCATGCTCATTACAAGAGGGCCTATCGAGCCGCGATCGAGCCGTCCCGGGCCTCGGCCAACGCCCTCCCGCTGGCCCTTCCCGGCGGCGCGGGCCAGCCTGAAGACATGACTGCGCCCGCCGAGCCGTCCGGAGCCGGAGTCCCGATCGCATCCGCGCGCGGCCGGTGGATCCTGCTGACCACGGTGCTCGGGTCGACCATGGCCATGCTGGACGGGACCGTGGTGAACGTGGCGCTGCCCCGCATCGGGGAGGATCTCGACGCCGATCTGGCGGTGCTCCAGTGGACGGTGAACGCCTATCTGCTGACCCTGGCCGGGCTGATCCTGGTCGGCGGCTCACTGAGTGACCGCTTCGGGCGGCGCCGGATCTTCGTACTCGGCGTGGTGTGGTTCGCGGTGGGCTCGCTGCTGTGCGGGATCGCGCCGAACGCCGGGGTGCTGATCGCCGCCCGGGCCCTGCAGGGCATCGGCGGGGCGCTGCTGGCGCCCGGTTCCCTGGCCCTGATCCAGGCGTCGATCCGCGCCGACGACCGGGGGCGGGCGATCGGCCTGTGGTCGGGCTTCGGCGGGGTGGGCGCGGCCGTGGGACCGTTCCTCGGCGGCTGGCTGGTGGACGGGCCGGGCTGGCGGTGGGTGTTCCTGCTGAACGTGCCGCTGGCGGCGGTGTGCGTGCCGGTCGCGCTGCGGCACGTACCGGAATCACGGGACCCGCAGGCGCACGGGCGGTTCGACGTGGCCGGGGCGGTGCTCGGTGCGGCCTCCCTGGGTCTGGTCACCTACGCGCTGATCGAAGCCCGGTCGGGAACGGCGGCGGTGATCGTCGCGGCGGTGCTCGGGGTCCTGCTGGGCGTCGCCTTCGTCTACGTGGAGCGGCGGCGGCCCGACCCGATGGTGCCGCCGGACATCTTCGCGTCCCGGCTGTTCACCGCCGTCAACCTCGTCACCCTGTGCGTGTACGGGGCCATCGGCGGGTTCTTCTTCCTCGTCGTGCTCCAGCTCCAGGTGGTGTCCGGCTACTCGGCGCTGGCCGCCGGGGCCGCGATGCTGCCGACGACCCTCCTGATGCTCCTCCTGTCGGCCCGCTCGGGTGAGCTCGGGGAGCGGATCGGGCCGCGCATCCCGCTCACGGTGGGGCCGCTGCTGTGCGCGGCCGGGACGCTGCTGATGCTGCGGGTGGGGCCCGCCGCTTCGTACGTACAGGACGTGCTGCCCGCGATGGTCGTCATGGGCATGGGCCTGGTGGCCCTGGTGGCCCCGCTGACGTCGACCGTGCTGGCCTCGGTGGACCCCGGCCGGGCGGGCCTGGCCAGCGGCATCAACAACGCGGCGGCGCGCGTTGCCGGGCTGCTCGCGGTGGCGGCGCTGCCGCTGCTGTCCGGAATGGGGCCGGAGTCGTACCGCTCGGCGACCCAGTTCGACGCCGCTTTCGGGCGGGCCATGCTCTGGTGCACCGGGGCGTTCGCGGCCGGCGCCGCCGTGGCCTGGGCGACCGTACGCTCCCCCGCACCCGAGGCGTGCCACCCGCAGTGCCATACGTACTGCGCGGTGACGGCCCCGCCGCTCGAACCCCCGCGGGAGGAGAAGCGAGAACTTGGCTGAGTTCCGGGTCGGGTCCGGCTGATCCCCGAGTGCTGGAGCGCTACGGCCGATCTGGCGGCGGGCACGGCCATCGCCGCCGTCGGAGTCGTGTGCGTGGCGCGCGTCCGGCGGGCCCGCGATCTGCCGGTCGCCGCACTGCCCCTGCTGCTGGGCGCGCACGAGCTGGTGGAGGCCGCCGTCTGGAGTTCGGGCGGCGGCTGCTCCGCGGCCACGACGGCGTGGGCCGTGATCGCCCTGCCGCTGCTGCCGGTCTGGGTGCCGGTGGGGGTGCTGCTCGCGGCCGGGCCCGGGGTCCGGCGCCGCCTGTGGGTGCGGGTGGCCGTGGGTCTCGCCACCGCCGCGGTGCTCGCGTACTGCCTCGCGACCCGGCCGGTGACCGCCGAGGTCCGGGGCCGCACCATCGGCTACGGCGTGAATGTTCCGTGGATGCCGCTCGTGCTGACGGGCTATCTGTTCGCCGCGCTCGGCTCCCTGCTGCTCGCCGGGGACCGACGACTGCGGGCCCTCGGTGCGGTGCTGGCAGCCGGGGCGCTGGCCTGCTCAGCGCTGTGGCGGCTGGAATTCGCCTCCACCTGGTGCGCCCTCGCCGCGGTCGCGTCCGTGCTCGTCCTGGGCTGCATACGGCGCCCGGAAACCGCTCCCCGGCCGCACGATGACCGAAAGTTACCTAGACGTATGTAGTGACTTCACATGCACCCGGCAGTAGAACTCGTTCCCATTCCACCGAGAGCGAGGAACGTCACATGGGTGGCAAAACCCTGCCTGGAAATGACCCCAGAGGAATTTCCCGTCGTGGATTTATAGGGAGAACGAGTTCTATTCTCGGTGCTGTGGCCCTGGCGGGCCACAGCACCCCGGCCCGGGCGGCTTCCGCCGTCGGCCCCCTTGCCGACGGCGCCCGCGTACCGGCGCTGGTCATCGGCACCGGTTACGGCGGCTCGGTCGCGGCGCTGCGGCTCGCGCAGGCCGGCGTGGACGTGCAGATGATCGAGATGGGCATGTCCTGGGACACCCCCGGCTCGGACGGCAAGATCTTCCCGAAGGTGACCAGCCCGGACTACCGGTCGTTCTGGCTCCGCACCCGGACCAAGGCGCCGCTCAGCAACTTCCTCGGCTTCCCCATCGACAAGGACGTCCCCAAGTACACGGGAATCCTGGACGCCGAGGACTTCGCCGGCATCACGGTCTACCAGGGCCGCGGCGTGGGAGGCGGTTCGCTGGTCAACGGCGGCATGGCGGTCACGCCCAAGCGCGCCAACTTCGCCGCCGTCCTCCCGTCGGTGGACGCCGACGAGATGTACGCGACCTACTACCCGCGGGCCAACGCGGGTCTCGGGGTGGGCATGGTCGACCCGGCGTGGTTCGACACCGCCGACTGCTACCAGTTCTCCCGTGTCGGCCGCAAGCACGCCCAGCGCTCCGGCTTCGCCTGGACCTTCGTACCCGACGTGTACGACTGGGACTACATGGAGCAGGAGGCCGCCGGCACCGCCACCAAGTCCGCCCTGGCCGGCGAGATCCTCTACGGCAACAACCACGGCAAGAAGTCGCTTGTGCAGACGTACCTCGCCCAGGCCAGGGCTACGGGCAAGGTCACCATCTCGGCACTGCACAAGGTCACTTCGGTGTCCCCCGCCGCGGCCGGCGGCTACACGGTCACCATCGACCAGATCAACACCACCGGCGACACCGTGGCCACCAAGACCGTGACCGCGGACCGGGTGTTCTTCGCGGCCGGCAGCGTCGGCACCAGCAAGCTCCTGGTCAAGCTGAAGGCCACCGGGGCGCTGCCGAACCTCAACAACGAGGTCGGCAAGGGCTGGGGCGAGAACGGCAACGTCATGTGCGGCCGCGCCAACCACCTGTGGGACCCGACCGGCAAGCTCCAGTCGACCATCCCCTGCTCCGGCATCGACAACTGGGACGCCGGCGGCGCCTTCGCCGAGGTCGCACCGCTCCCCACCGGGATCGAGACGTACGCCTCCTTCTACCTGTCGATCACGAAGAACCCGAACCGCGCCGAATTCACCTGGAACGCCGCGACGGGCGCCGCCGGCCTCAGCTGGCAGACCGCCTGGAAGCAGCCGTCGATCAGCATGGCCAAGACGATCTTCGACAAGATCAACTCGAAGGAGGGGACGATCTACCGGACCGACCTGTTCGGCGGCAACAAGATCTGGAACGACACCCTCACCTACCACCCGCTCGGTGGCGCCGTCCTGAACAAGGCCACCGACAACTACGGGCGCCTGCACGGCTACACCGGCCTGTACGTGATCGACGGAGCGCTGATCCCCGGCAACGCCAGCGTCAACCCGTTCGTCACCATCACGGCGCTCGCCGAGCGCAACATCGAGAAGATCATCGCAACCGACCTCCCGTAGGGCCGCGTCCTCCCCCCAGCGGCCGGGGCCGTTCGGATTCACCGAACGGCCCCTCGTCATTCCTCGTCCCGCCCCGCTCAGTGGCCGGGCAGCACGCACACGCTGTCGAGGCCGAGCACGTGGTTGAGCCGGCCGAAGGCCAGCCAGGACCCGATGCTCATCGTCAGCTCCACGATCTCCAACTGGCTGTAGTGCGCGGTCATCCGGTCCCAGAACTCGTCGTCCAGGCCGTGGTGGTCCAGGGTGTACCGCTCGGCGTACTCCGCGGCCAGCCGGGTGCGCTCGTCGAAGCGGTCCGTGCTGCGCCACTCGATGACGGCCTCGGAGAACTCCTCCTCGACCTTCTCCCCCTCCCGCTCGGTGCGCCAGTCCAGGCAGAAGACGCATCCGTTGATCTGCGCGACGCGCAGCCGGGCCGCCTCGAACTCGCGCAGGCCCAGGGTGGTGTGGGCGTACACCGACAGGGAGAAGTTCGCGGCGGCCATGCCTATGCCGGGGACCATGTCGCCCCACACGTACTCGATCGGGTGCTGGCCTTCGGGGATGTCGATCCTCATGACGTCTTCCTTCCGAGTCTGCCGGTGGCGGGGCGCAGCGGGATGTCGAGGGCGTCGTAGAGTCCGGGTTCCGCCTCGGTGAGCCAGTCGATGGCGCCGACGAGGCGGCCGACGGCGGTGGCGTTGCCGCCGGCCGAGCGGTTCTCGCCCTCGTCGGTGGCCTCGATGGTGACCTCGATGCGCGGCCGGCCCTCGATGACGACCCGGTGGGCGCCGTCGCCGCCGTCGGGCGGCGCGGGCCAGTCCGGTGCGCACGAGGCGTGGATGCGGGTGACGTGCTCGATGACGATGCGGGGCTCGCCCTCGACGATGCCCTGTACCTCGAAGCGGATCGCGCCCTGGGTGCCGGCCTCGAAGTCGCCCATGGTCCGGGTGGTCACGGTGGTGTCGAGGGCGCGGCGCTCCGACGTCTCGCGGATCTCGTCGAGTTCGACGCCGAGGGCCCGGGCCATCATCCGTATCTGCCCGCCCCACACCATGGTCGGGATCGAGGGCATGAGCATCATCGGCTCGTAGTCCATGGGGTGGCCCATGCCCACGAGGTGGCGGACGGAGTCCGGCTGGTCGTAGGTGGAGTAGTCGAAGATCTCCTGGCAGCGGATGACGTCGATGGTGGTGCCGAGTCCGCTGAGCAGGAACGGGAACACGTCGTTGCCCCAGCCGGGGTCGACCCCGGAGGCGAAGAGCGAGCCGCCGCCCTCCGCGATGGCGGCGAGCACCGGATCGCGGAACTCCGGCGGGGCACTGCGGTGATCGTAGAGCGGATAGAGGGCGGGGCTGACGACGACCGCGCCGGACCGGATCGCCCGGGTGATGTCGGCGAGGGCCTCGTCGGGGCGGATGTCCCCGGACGCGGCGTACACCACGGCCCGGGGGCGGGTGGCCAGGACGGCCTCGATGTCGTCGGTGGCCTCGACCCCCAACAGGTGGTCGAGGCCGCCGAGTTCGCCCGCGTCGCGGCCGGCCTTGGCTGGATTGTGGACGATGACGGCGGAGAGTTTCAGCGCGGGATGGGCCTCGACGGCGCGGATGGCCAGACGGCCGACGTTGCCGGTACCCCAGACAACCGTGGAAATCATGCGCGGAGGGTAGCCACAGGACCTGCAACTTCCTAGAGTCTCGCGGCGCTCTCTCGCGCCGCGCCCTCGTGGTCCCTCTTCCCGGCGGGTTACTGGTTCTGGGCCCCCAGGACGAAGAGGAGGTAGACGAAGAAGGCGAAGAGGTGGCCGACGAACAAGTAGGCGATCAGCCGGATCACCAGGCCGCGCGGGAACTTGGCCTCGATGCGCGCCCGTACGGTGACGGGGTTCTCTCCTTCGGACATGGGTGGGGCTCCTCGGCTATCGGTGGTGCGTGGTGGAGGTCCCGCCGAGGCACAGCCCGGCGAGGCTGCTCTGCAGCAGGGTGTGGACGAACAGCAGGTCGGCGCCCCCGGAGGAGGCCGCGCCGATCCGGTGCGGGGTGAGCGAGTCGAAGTGCGCGCTGTCCCCCGGCTCCAGCAGGTACTCGGCCTCGCCCAGGTGCAGCCGCAACCGCCCGTCCAGGACGTACAGCCATTCCTCGCCGGGGTGTACGCGGACCAGCTCGCCCTGGCTGCGACCGTGAGGAACGTGCACGCGCAGCGCCTGCATGCCGCGGCCGGATCCGCCCGCCTGCCAGTACGTCCACCCGTCGGCCTCGCGGGCGCCGGGCCCGCCGGCCCGTACGATGGGATCGGCGACGGCGGGGGTCTCGCCGAGCAGCTCGGAGACCGTCGTACCGTAGGTGCGGGCGAGTCCGAGCAGGAGCGGCAGCGAGGGCTGGCGCCGACCGGTCTCCAGACGGGACAGGTGGGCGGGCGAGAGCCGGGCCCGGGCGGCGGCGGCCTCCAGGGTGAGTCCGGCGCGGCGGCGCAGTTCGCGCAGTTGCGGCGCCACGGCGGGCAGCTCGTCGGCCGCGTCTTCGGGGCCGGGGGCAGGACCGGGTTTCATGCCCCGATTGAGCCAGAGTCTTGCCTTCCTGGCAATCTCGTTTGCCTCTGAGGCAAATCTCCCCGGCTGCTGCGCCCCCGGCCGGCGGTCAGGGCTCGCGCCCCTCCCCGAGCACCCTTTCCACCGTGTCGGCCTGCTCCGCGTCCTTGTCCGGGCGGTGCCTCAGTACCCGTGCGAAGCGCAGGGCCACCCCGGCCGGGTAGCGCGGGGAGCGCTGCAGGCCGTCGTAGGCGATCTCCACCACCAGTTCGGGCCGCACCCGCACGGTGAAGCCGTCGTCCGAGGTCGCGAGTGCGCGCAGGGCCCCGGTCTGCCAGCGCAGCATCTCGTCGGTGAGCCCCTTGAAGGTCTTGCCGAGCATGGCGTACGTGCCGTCGGCGGACCTCGCCCCCAGGTGCAGGTTCGAGAGCAGTCCGGTGCGCCGCCCGTGGCCCCATTCGGCGGCGAGGACCACGAGGTCCAGGGTGTGCACCGGTTTCACCTTGAGCCAGTGTCTGCCGCGGCGGCCGGCCGCGTAGGCGGAGTCCAGGGCCTTGACCACGACCCCCTCGTGGCCGCGGCGCAGGGTATCGGACCAGAACTCCTCCGCCTCGGTCGCCTGCGCGCTCGGATCCGCCACAGCGAGGCGCCGGACCCGGGCGTTCTCGGGCACGAGGGCGGCCATCCTCCCGCCGGACGGCGCGCCGCGCAGGTCGGCATACGGTGCGGGTCGGGCGCGTGTACCGCAGGTGCGGTACACGCGGGAGGCCGCCTAATCCCTGAGGAGGTCGGGGGTTCCCCCTGTGGGTGCTCGGAGGCCGGCTGCCCGGCGCTTAGGGTGCCCGTATGAAGCTCCGAATGCCCCGGCGCCGCCGGGACCGCCTCCTCGCGGGCGCCGCTGTGCTCGCCGTCGTGGCGGGGGCCGGTACGTGGACGGCCGCGTCGGCGGCCGGCGACGCCCCGGCCGTGCACCGTCAGGACCAGGTCCTGGACATGCCCGGTGCCGCCGTCGACACCTCCTACTTCACGGCGGGCGGTGCCGGGAACGGCGCGCAGAAACGTCCCGCTGTGCTCCTCGGGCACGGTTTCGGCGGCAGCAAGGACGATGTCCGCGAACAGGCCGAGCGGCTGGCGCGCGACGGCTACGCCGTCATGACCTGGTCGGCGCGCGGCTTCGGCCACTCCGGCGGCCGGATCGGGCTGAACGACCCCGAGAACGAGGTCAAGGACGTCTCCCGGCTGATCGACTGGCTCGCGGCCCGGCCGGAGGTGCGGCTCGACGCGGACGGTGATCCGCGCGTCGGCGTGTCCGGGGCCTCGTACGGCGGGGCGGTCTCGCTGCTGGCCGCCGGCTACGACCGGCGGGTGGACGCGATCGCTCCGCAGATCACCTACTGGAACCTCGCGGACTCCCTCTTCCCGAACGACGTCTTCAAGAAGCTGTGGTCCGGCATCTTCTTCACCACCGGCTCGTCCGGCGGGATGCAGCAGGGCCGGCCCGGTCGGCCGGACCCGTCGGCCGCTCCCGGCTGCGGCCGGTTCCAGCCCGAGCTCTGCGCGATGTACGAACGCGTGGCCGTGGCCGGGAAGCCCGACCCCGAGGCGCGCGCCCTGCTGGAACAGCGCAGCCCCTCGGCCGTCGGCGACCGGATCAAGGTGGCGACCCTGATCGTGCAGGGCCAGGACGACTCCCTCTTCCCGCTGGACCAGGCGGACGCGATGGCCCGGGCCATCGCGGCGAACGGGGCCCCCGTCTCCGTGGACTGGGCGGCCGGCGGGCACGACGGCGGCATGCGCGAGGCGGACCGCGTCGAGGACCGGGTGGCGGCCTGGTTCGACCGCCACCTGAAGGGGGACGAGCGCGCGGACACCGGCCCGGCGTTCCGGGTCTCCCGCTCCGGCGGCATCGATTCCACCGACGGCGAGGTGACGCTGCGCGGCGCGAGCGGCGACCGCTACCCCGGGCTGGTCTCCGGCCCGCGGCAGTTCGCCCTGACGGGACGGGAGCAGACCTTCGCCAATCCGGCGGGCGGCGCGCCTCCGGCCCTGTCCTCGCTGCCCGGCATCGGCGGGCAGCTCGCCGCCTTCGGGGCCGGCCTCTCCCTGGATTTCCCCGGGCAGAACGCCCGGTTCGAGTCGGCGCCGCTGACCGAGGACGTACAGGTCACCGGGACCCCGACCGTAACCCTGAACGTGAGGTCGACAGCTGCCGACGGGGCGGCCGTGCTGTTCGGCAAGATGTACGACGTGGGGCCCGACGGGCAGCAGCAGGTGCTGCCCGGTCAGCTCGTCGCCCCGGTGCGCGTGGACAACGCGCAGCAGGGTGTGAGCGTGCAGCTGAGGCTTCCCGCGATCGATCACTCCGCCGCGGCCGGACACCGGCTGCGGCTGGTGGTCGCCGCCACCGACCTCGGCTACGCAACCCCGGCCGCGCCGGCCGCCTACACGGTCTCCGTGGAGGGCCCGCTGACCGTGCCCGTCGCGACCGGAGTACGGACCGCCTCGGCCGGGCTGCCCGCCTGGACCTGGTGGCTGCCGCTGGGCGCGGCGGCGCTGGCCGCGGGGCTGCTCGGGATCCGGCGCACCGGCCGGGGGGCCGCGGGGACGCGGCCGGGCTCGGCGCAGCCGGAGCCCGCACTGGCCGACGTACCCCTGGAGATCACCGGACTGACGAAGCGGTACGCGAAGGCGCAGGACCGGTACGCGGTGCGGGACCTGTCGTTCCGGGTGGAGAAGGGGCAGGTGCTCGGGCTCCTCGGGCCCAACGGGGCGGGCAAGACCACCACCCTGCGGATGCTGATGGGGCTGATCTCGCCGGACGCCGGGGAGATCCGGGTGTTCGGGCACGCGGTGCGGCCCGGCGCTCCGGTGCTGTCGCGGGTCGGGGCGTTCGTGGAGGGTGCGGGGTTCCTGCCGCACCTGACGGGCCGCGCCAATCTGGAGCTGTACTGGCAGGCCACCGGCCGTCCGGCCGAGGACTCGCACATGGCGGAGGCACTGGAGATCGCGGGGCTGGGCGACGCGCTGGAGCGCGCGGTGCGCACGTACTCGCAGGGCATGCGCCAGCGCCTCGCGATCGCGCAGGCGATGCTCGGGATGCCGGACCTGCTGATTCTCGACGAGCCGACGAACGGTCTGGACCCGCCGCAGATCCGGGAGATGCGGGACGTGATGATCCGCTACGCCGCCGGCGGGCGGACGGTCATCGTCTCCAGCCACCTGCTGTCGGAGGTGGAGCAGTCCTGTACGCACCTGGTGGTCATGGACCGCGGACAGCGGGTCGCGGCGGGCGAGGTGGCCGAGATCACCGGTGGCGGGGACACGCTGCTGGTGACCCTGGCCGAGCCGGTGGACTCGGTGGGCGTCGAGAAGGTGGCGGCGCTGGAGGGAGTGGGTTCCGTGGTAACCGCCGACGACGGGCTGCTCGTACAGCTCGAAGGCGCGACGGCCGCGGGGCTGATCGCCGAACTCGTGCGGCTGGAGGTGCCGGTGACCGGAGTGGGGCCGCACCGGCGACTGGAGGACGCGTTCCTCACCCTGATCGGAGGTTCGGCGTGAGCGCCGTACAGGAGGTGGCCGCGGGCTACCGGGCGAGCCGTACGCTGCCACTGCGCGTGGAGGCGCTGCGGCAGTGGCGCCGGCGGCGGACGCTGGTCATGGGCGGGGTGCTGGCGGCGCTGCCGTTCATCCTGATGATCGCGTTCGCGGTGGGCGGCGGTCCCGGCAGCCGGGACGGCGGGAACGGTCGGGTCACCCTGATCGACACGGCCACGGCCTCGGGCGCGAACTTCGCCGCGACCTGTCTGTTCGTCTCGGCCGGGTTCCTGCTGGTGGTGCCGGTGGCGCTGTTCTGCGGGGACACGGTGGCCTCGGAGGCGAGCTGGTCCTCGCTGCGCTATCTGTTGGCCTCGCCGGTGCCGCGGATGCGGCTGCTGTGGAGCAAGCTGGTGGTGGCGCTGGGGTTCAGCCTGGCCGCGATGGTGCTGCTGCCGGTGGTCGCGCTGGCGGCGGGCACGGCCGCGTACGGATGGGGGCCGCTGAAGCTCCCGGCGGGCGGGGCGCTGGCGGCCGGGGACACCGTGCCGCGGCTCGCGCTGGCGGTGGCCTTCGTCTTCGTGTCGCAGCTGGTGACGGCGGGCCTGGCGTTCTGGCTGTCGACGCGCACGGACGCGCCGCTGGGTGCGGTGGGCGGTGCGGTCGGTCTGGCGATCGTCGGCAATGTGCTGGACGCGGTGACGGCGCTCGGATCGTGGCGCGAGTTCCTGCCGGCGCACTGGCAGTTCGCATGGGCGGACGCCTTGCAGCCGCAGCTGGAGTGGGGCGGGATGGTCAAGGGAGCGGTGGTGTCGGTGTCGTACGCGCTGGTGCTGTTCGCCCTCGCCTTCCGCGGGTTCTCGCGCAAGGACATCGTGTCCTGAGTCCGCGCGGCGGACCGCCGCCGTGAGCCGCCGTGAGCCGCCGTGAGCCGTCTGTGGCAATGCGGCGGCGCGCGCGTGTGGCTGCGGTCCGTTCGCCCCCGGCGCGCTGGACAATCGCGGTCATCACGACCGAGGGGTGCCACCCGTGCACACAGCAGGACGTCCGGCCCGCGGACCGTGCTGACCGGCGGCCTCGCGGCCGGCGCCGCCGCACTGCTCGCGGGATGCTCGTCGGCGAGCACCCCGAGGGCGACGGCCGCGGCCGCGGAGCCGCGCCCGGCCACGCCCGGGGCCGCGTACGCGCGCCTGATGGCGGGCAACGCGCGCTGGGTGAGCGGGGACCTCGACCACCCCGACCGGGATCCCGAGCGGCGCCGGCTCGTCGCCGTGGCGCAGGACCCGTTCGGGGTGGTCCTGTCCTGCATCGACTCCGGGTGGCGCCCGAACTGGTCTTCGACAACGGGCTCGGCGATCTGTACGTGCTGCGCACGGGCGGGCAGGCGATCGGCCCGGTGGTCACCGGTTCGGTCGAATACGGGCCCATGACGGGCGGCACTCCGCTGGTCATGGTGCTCGGGCACCAGCGCTGCGGCGCCATCGAGGCCGCCTACAAGTCGCTCAAGGACGGCGCACCCCTGCCCGGGAACCTCCAGGCGATCGTGAAGGCGGTGGAGCCGGCGTACAGGCTGACCGTCGAGAGCCCCGGTGCCGACCCCGTCGACACCGTGATCCACAACCAGATCAGGGTCACCGCCGACGATCTGCGCGCCAACGGCGACCCGGCGCCCCTCGTGAAGGAGGGCGCCCTGGCCGTCGTCGGCGCCTACTACTCGCTGGACACGGGCAAGGTGGACGTCCTGACGGGGGCGCCCGCCTGACCTGCGCGGGCCGTCACTCCGGCTTCTGCGCCCCCGGGATCGCGTCGATCTCGGCGAGCAGCTCGGCGTCGAGCGGTCGGTCGGCGACGGCCGCGTTGGCGCGCACCTGCTCGGCGGAGGTGGCGCCCGCGATGACGGAGGCGCAGCCGGGCTGGGCGGAGAGCCAGCCGATGGCGAGTTCGAGGACGGTGCGGTCGTGCTTCTCGGCGAGCGCGGCCAGGGCTTCGACCACGTCGAGGCGCTCGTCGGTGAGGTACGCGTCGCGGCCTTCGAGGCGGGAGCCGGCCGGGACGGGTGCGCCGCGGCGGATCTTGCCGGTCAGCAGGCCGTTGGCGAGCGGGAAGTACGGGAGCACGCCGACGCCGTAGTGCAGGGCCGCCGGAACCAGCTCGCGCTCGACGGACCGCTCCAGCAACGACCACTCGTTCTGCGCCGACACGAAGGGGACCGAGCCGGTCTCCCGGGCGACGTGGGCGGCCTCGGCGAGCTGCCAGCCGGAGAGGTTGGAGTGGCCGATGTAGCGGACCTTGCCCTCGGCGACGAGCTCGGTGAGCGCGGCCAGGGTCTCGGCGATCGGGGTGGCCGGGTCGGGGCTGTGCAACTGGAAGAGGTCGATGTGGTCGGTGTCGAGGCGGCGCAGTGATTCCTCGACGGCCCGCCGGATGTACGCACGGCCGCCGCGGGATCCGGCGGCGGGCCCGTACTTCATGTCCACGCCGTCGTAGCCGAACTTGGTGGCGAGGACGACCTGGTCGCGGCGGCCCTTGAGGGCCTGCCCGAGGTGGACCTCGGAGCCGCCCGCGTTGCCGTAGATGTCGGCGGTGTCGAGGAGGGTGATGCCCGCGTCCAGGGCGGCGTCGACGACGGCGCGGGTGGCCTGGGCGTCGAGCCGGCCACCGAAGTTGTTACAGCCGAGGCCGACGGCGGAGACCTGCAGACCTGAACTGCCCAGGGGGAGATAGCGCATGCGTTTCGTTCCTCAGACTCGTCGGGTACATGATCAACCAAGTGGTCAGTCTAGGCCGCCCGGTTCGGCGGCGGTACGGCGTCGGCGCCGTGCGACGTGAGCACCGTGTGTCGCGAGCCCGGCCACCGCGGCCCCGGCCAGGGCCCAGGCCTCGGGCCGGCCGGCGCTGCCGCCTTCCTCGTCCCCGTCCCCCTCCCCGGCCACGACGGTGATCGTGCCGCCTCCGGCGACGTACGGGCGGCTCCCCGCGGTGTCCCCGGAGTCGCGCGGGTTCACGTAGTCGAAGGTGACGGAGAGCGGATACTCTCCGGGCCGCGCGTCGGCCTTGATCCGCGCCCAGCCCAGGTAGGACCGGCCGTTGTAGCCGATCTGGTTGTCCTCCGCCTCCTCCGTCAGGACCGGGCTGCTCACCTTGACGACGCGCAGCTGCCGCCCCTCGGGAACGCGGGCCTGATGCTGCGGATCGTCCTTGGCCAGTACCGGTACGAGTTCCCCCGCACGGCCGTCCTGCTCCGCGGAGGCCCATCCGCTCGCCCAGGACGGCGCGGCGGCTGACCCGACCGCCAGGGCCGCGGCGCATACGACGAAGGCGACCGCGGGCGCGGTGCGACCGATCCCGCGGGTCCGATTGATCCGGCTGATCCAGCAGATCCGGCTGTTCATGTCCCCGACTCCCCGTGTCTCGCCCGACCGTTACGTCAGGGAGGAGGGGCATCGGGCGGCGCAGGTTGCCTCGGGACCGGTGGGGGACAGGGCTACCGGAGCGTGACGACCGTCGTGCGGCCGAGGTCGGGCCGGTCGCGCAGCGGCAGCTCGGTGCCGGGGCGCTCCAGTTCCAGAACGACGATCTCGTTCTCGCCGTCGCACCACAGGGGTCCGGGAGCGTAGAGGGTGCGCTGCGGGCCGCGCGGGGTGTCGTAGTGACCGAGGAGGAAGCCGTTCAGCCAGACCAGGCCGGTCCCCCAGCCGGACAGGTCGAGGAAGGCGTCGGCCGGCCCGTGCCCGTCGGCGAGCGCGTGGGTGAAGCGGTGGAAGCCGGGACGTCCGGCCGGCCGGGCCGCGGCACGGTTCCCGGACCAGTCGAGCCGGTCGAGGCCGGTCGGGCCGGTGAGCGGCAGCGGCCGGATCTCCCACTCGAACAGCTGCTGGTGGCCGGGGCGGACGACGGCGTCGAGGCCGAGGTCCTGGGCGAGGCGCAGGAACCGGCCGAGGTCGCGCCAGCCGGTGAAGTCGGCCTTGCCGGGGGCGGTCTCGTGGAAGTTCCAGGGGACGTAAGTGTCCACGGTGTTCGCCCCCAGGGCGCGCAGGCGCGTGAGCCGGTCCTCCCAGAGCTCCGGATGGACCCGGAAGTAGTGCAGGGCGCCCGAGACGATGCGGTGGGGGCGGCCCGCGCGCCGGAATCCGTCCTGGTCGTACGTGAGCATGCGCTGACTCCCGAGAGAGGCCGAGATGCCGAGAAGTACGGAACGCCGCCGAATATATGAACGCACCGTCCGAGCCGTCAATGACCAATTGATCGGATGCGATCGAATCGATCGATTCGATTCCCTATGATGTCGCTGACATCAGCCACTCCGGCGGACCGCAGGGGGACACCTTGAGAAGACACGTGAACCAGCGTCAGGCACAGGTGCTCGAGCTCGTCCGGGCACGCGGCACCGTGCGCGTGGCGGACCTGGCCCGGGAGCTCGGCATCTCGCCCGTCACCCTGCGCCGGGACGTCGAGGTGATGGCGGCGCGGGGCGAGATCCGGCGGATGCACGGGGGGATCAGCCGAGTGGACCCGGGCCGGGCTCCGGCTCCTTCGGCCGCTGCCGTCGCGGGCGGAGGTGCTGCCGAGGGCCTGGTGGTCGGGATGGTGGTCCCGACCACCGAGTACTACTACGCCGATGTCGTCCGCGGGGCCCGCGAAGCGGTCGAGGCAAGGGGTGCGCGGCTGACCGTCGGACTGACCCGGTACCTGCCGGGCGAGGACCGGACGCAGGCGGACCGGCTGCTGTCCACGGGGGCGCACGGGCTGCTGCTGACACCGAACTGGGAGGCCGGTTCGCCGGGACCCGGCGAGGGCGCCTGGACTGCCGAACTCCCGGTTCCGACGGTACTGGTGGAACGCTGGGCACCGCCGGGGCATCCGGCGGCCTCACTGGACCGGGTGGCCTCCGACCACGCGCACGGTGCGGCCCGCGCGGTGCAGCACCTGGTGGAGCTGGGGCACCGGCGGATCGCCCTCGCCAGCCGGACGACCCCGACCACGGCACGGATGCGGGCCGGATACGAGGCCGCCGTGTCCGCACTCGGACTGGAACCGGCCCCGCCGTGGCCGCCGGCCGGCCCGGGCCCGCTCTCGGACGCGGACATGTTCGCCCGGACGCTGGACTACCTCTGCGAGGCGGTGACGGCGGGCGGGGTGACCGCCGCCCTCGTCCACAGCGACACCGACGCGATCATGCTGATCCCGCGGCTCCAGGCGCGCGGAGTGCGGGTACCGGAGGACCTGGCGGTGATCACGTACGACGACGAGGTGGCCGGCATGGCCGACGTCCCCCTCTCGGCCGTGGCACCCGCCAAGCACGAGGTGGGCGTGCGAGCGGCCGCCCTCCTCCTGGACCGTCTGTCGGCCGCCACCCCGGAGACCGCCCCCCGCCAGCACCTGGACCTCCTCCCCCGCCTCACGATCCGCTCGTGACCCGTTTCAGCGAGCCATCCATGGGACACGGCAGGTGTGGGGGCCCGTTCCCTCTGGACACATAGCCTTGATCACCGTCTTGCGGATCGCCCGCCACGTCCGCAGGGAACACACCAAGTGGACGCGCAGCTCGATCGGTTGCCGTGCGCCGCTGCTCTGACCTGGATGTTCCACGGCCCACTGTTCCGCCAGGAAGTCGTAGACGTCAGCGGTCGACAGCCCGCTCCCGGGAAAAGTGTGTGCGGCGGTCTCACTGATGATCCGCGCGCTCCGGGAGCCGACGGCGTCCTCAACCAGCTTCCCGACCCATGCCAGCCCCTGCCCGTCCGCGTACAGACCGAACTTCAGGACGCGCGCCCTCATCGCGTCAGACCCTTGTGACGGACGTCATCGCTCGTGGCGAAGGCGGTGGTGAACCAGGAGTGGACGGGAGCGAGCGTGGGTGAGGCGGGCCATCCGTTGATCGTTGCCAGGAGCTGCCAGTAGCGTGCGGCGTCCGGGTCGGCGGTCGTCTGCAGGCGGGCGAGGAGCCAGCGGCGCAGATCGCTCGCGTCGGCATCCTCGAATGCGCGGGCGTAGAGGCTGCCCAGTGAGTCGGCGAGGGACGCTCCTTGGGCGGAGACCGGCAGGAGGCCGGCGGACACGGCTTCGTCGATGCGTTCCCGGATCGCTTGGTCGAGGGCGTCGTGCAGCGTGCCGATGTCCTGCCGGGACGGCTCTTCCGCCTGCTCCTCCGCGGTCCGGCGCAGCGTGACATGGAAGTCGGCGTCCTGGCAGAGTCCGGCGAGTTCCACCCAGGCCTCGACCTGTTCGGGCGCGGGATCGTCGGGGAGCTCGGGTCCCGCGGATCGCATCAGGGTCACGAACTCGGGGTTGGTGTGAAGGCCTTTGAAGGCGTCGTCGATGAAGCCGGACACCAGTCGGCGTCGTTCGGCCTGGGAGAGCGTGGCGAGTCGGTGCATGAGGTCCATCTCCATGGTGGTGGGGCCGCGTCCGGCGACCGCGCGGAGTACTGCCCGGCGCAGGCGGAGCGTCTCGATCTGCACGTCCAGGGCGTCGGCGTGCGCTTGCGTGACTTCCGCCATGGATGCCTCCCGGTCCAGCACCTTGCGCACGGTCGCCAGATCGAGCCCGAGATCGCGCAGCGTGCGGGCCAGGTCCAGGCGTGCGAGTGCGTCGGGGCCGTAGAGCCGGTAGCCGGCCGGGCTCCGGTCGGTCGGCGGGGCGATGCCCTTGTCGGAATAGAACCGGACGGTCTTCACCGTCAGGCCGGTCCGGCGGGATAGTTCTCCGATGGAATAGAGCACGTCGCTGTCCATGCCCCCAGCTTGATGTCTCCCCCCCACGGGAGACTCAACCGGGCCCGGGAACACGGGCCGCATCCCCGGACGTCCACGGCAACGACTCGGCGTCCTCCTCGACACCCGGGCGAGCCACGTGTCCTCCAGCGCATCCGTCGCTCCGGCAGCACCGCACTCCGTCAACGCCACGGCCACCGGCGCCACCGGCGGCGAGGGAACGATCGGTCCCGACGACCCCGGCACCAGGAGCTACGACTCCGGCCCCTACACGATGGGGCGGAGCGGTCAGGGACCTTCATCAAGGTGGACAAACACTACTAGTGCTGCTCCGCGGAAGTTCGTGGAGGGGTGTTGGGGTCGGTCAGGCGGGGGTGTCGAGGTAAAGGCCGCCGGCGCAGTCGAGGCAGTCTTCGGGACTGCCGATGGGCAACCCTGTGGGCAGGTAGTTGTCCTGGTATCCGCCGCGGCTGGCGAGGTAGAGGGCGAAGCCCCAGGTGTGCAGGACGCCGGTGAAGCGCAGGCGGCACAGGGGTAGTTCCTCCCCGTCCTTCAGCTCGGCTGCTACGCAGGCGAATCCGGCGCGGAAGCGGACGTGGACCCGGGCCAGCTGCGGCCAGCGGGCCTGGGCGTGGGTGTTCAGGCGCTGGCGCAGGTGGTGCTGCATCGATTCCGGGGGGTTCTTCGGCACGGGCCCATCCTGCCGGGTGTGGCACCGGTCCGCCATGATCGTCTGCCGTGCAGTGTGAAGGACGGGTGGGGACGGCGGTTGCGGTGGTGCTCGGGCCGGAGGTTCGTGAGCGGCTGGCACGAACGGTCTGCTCGCCGAAGTCGCAGGTGCGGGCAGCGCTGCGGGCCAAGATCGTGCTCGCGGCGGCGGACGGGCGAGCCAACGGCGCGATAGCGCGGGAGCTGGAGGTCAGCGTGAACACGGTACGCAAGTGGCGGGGCCGGTTCGCCGCCAGCGGGCTGGACGGGCTGCGGGACGCCGGGCGGTCCGGACGGCCGAAGATCTACGGGCCCCACGTGCGGGTGGCGATCGTGGCCACGGCGACCAGTGCTCCGCCGCACCCGGAGGCGACCTGGTCGCACCGGACCATCGCCGCACAGATTGCGGGCACCTGCTTCGCGCCGGTCTCCGCGTCGCAGGTCGGGCGGATCCTGGCGGACCTGGACCTGAAGCCGCACAAGGTCCGCGGCTGGCTCACCCGCCGCGACACCCCCGACTTCTGGGAACGCGCGGCGGACGTGTGCGCCCTCTACCTCGACCCGCCCGAGGGCGTGGTGGTGCTCTCGATCGACGAGAAGACCGCGATCGCCGCCCGCTCGCGCCGGTATCCCGGGCGCCCCGCCGCTCCTGGCGAGTTCGCCCGCCAGGAGTTCGAGTACCGGCGCCACGGCACCGCTTCCCTGGTCGCCGCCTTGGAGGTGACCAGTGGCGAAGTGCTCACCGAGGTGATCGCCCGCAATGACGCGGCGACCTTCACCGCGTTCCTGGACCAGCTGGACCGGGCCATTGCCCCCGACAAGGAGATCCACGTAGTGCTCGACAACGGCTCCTCCCACACCGCCAAGCACACCAAGGCATGGCTGGCCGCGCATCCGCGCTGGCACGTTCACTGGACCCCACCGCACGCCTCCTGGCTCAACCAGGCCGAGCTGTTCTTCTCCGCCCTGACCCGCCGGGTCCTGCGGAACGGCGACTTCGCCAGCCGCGACGACCTGATCAACAAGCTGGAGACCTACGTGATCAAGCACAACGACACGGCCAAGCCTTACCGCTGGACCTACGAGGGCACCCCACTCAAGGCGGCCTGATCAACACCCCTCCACGAACTTCCGCGGAGCAGCACTAGGGCCTGTTCTGAGTTGAGATCACGGGATCGGTCATTCTCGCTTCAGGAGGGTGCTGGCCGGGGTAGACCGGTCGCATGACTCGTGATGATCTGACCGATGCCGAGTGGGAGTTGATCGAGCCGCACCTGCCGCTGGGGGCGTTCGGACCGATCCCTGACCTGCGCCGCTACTTCAGCGCGGTGATGTGGAGGTTCCGGACCGGCAGTCCCTGGCGGGATGTGCCGGAGAGCTACGGCTCCTGGTCGACGATCTACGACCGGTTCCGGATGTGGGCGCGTGACGAGGTCTTCCAGACCCTCATGGACGCGATGATCGCCGAGGCGGAGGCTCGCGACGATGTCGATCTCAGCCTGGTGAGCGTGGACTCGACCGTTGCTCGGGCGCATCACCACGCGGCGGGCATGGCGGTCGCCCCGGAGCTCCTTGAGGATCTGGAGAAGGCCGTGGCGGAGGAAAAGGGGCTGCAACAAAGGGACAAAACGACCCCGTAGGCGAGGGATCCGCGGACAGGGAGGACCCCGAGCGGGAACAGCGCCGAGCCGTGCGCCGGCGCCGCAGGGCCCGACTGCGGGCCGCCGAACTGGGCCGCTCCCGGGGCGGGCTCACCAGCAAGATCCACCTTGCCGTCGAGCGGCGCTGCCGCCCGCTGTCCATCATCCTTACCCCCGGGCAGGCCGCGGACAGCCCGCACTTCATCCCTGTCCTCAAGAAGATCAAGGTGCGCGGCCGGATCGGCCGCCCCAGGACCCGGCCGGACGCAGTGGCCGGCGACAAGGCGTACTCCTCCCGAGCCAACCGCGCCCACCTGCGCAGACGCAACATCAAGGCGGTGATCCCGGAAAAGGCCGACCAGGCTGCCAATCGCAAGAAGAAGGGACGCTCCGGCGGCCGCCCGGTCAGCCACGACGGCACGCTCTACAAAGATCGCAACACCGTCGAGCGCGCCATCAACAAGTTCAAGGAATGGCGGGGGCTGGCCACCCGCTACGACAAGACACCTGAGAGCTATGCCGCCGGGCTCCACCTGCGCGGATCCATCCTCTGGTTACGCAGCCTGCCAGCCCTCCCGTGATCTCAACTCAGAACAGGCCCTAGGACTGCTTCCGCCTGTTGATCGCTCGTCAGGCGGGCGACCCTGGAGCCGGACTTCTCCAGGACAGGTGTGGACTGCGTGCAGTCGGCCCGCCTGCGTGGATTGCGGCGCGCGGCCTGGCCGGCATTTTCGGGTGCGGCGGACACAGCCGCCGTCCAGAATGGGCCGGGTGATCGAGGAGCTCGCCGGGTCCTCCGCCCCACGAGCCGGGACTGTGACCTCCGCGTCTCTGCTCATCCAGCCAGTTACTGCTTCTTCCCCGCCCCGCACGCCCATCACCGCCGGTGTCCCGCGACCTTGGCGGGCGCGGCGACTTGCCGGCGACCGGGGACCGCGGCCTCGGCAACGACGCGGCGCAGGCCTGAGCCCGGCGGCTACTCAAGCAGCCGTCGACCGATCAGCTCCATCACTTCCGCGCGGCTGCGCTTGCCGTTGTCGGCGGCGTTGAAGTGGTTGCCGATGCGCACCGAGACGGCGAGCAGGCAGCGGACCTCGACCTCGTCCTCATCGGGGCAGAAGGAGGAGAACAGGGAACGCAGGTAGTCCATACGGCGGTTGTCGACGCGGCGCAGGCGCTCGGCGACGGCCGCGTCGCGGCGGGCCCAGTCGCGGATCGCGATGTCGGCGGTGGTGCCCCGCACCGGCCCGTCGGTGCTGGCGGCGACGATGTCGAACAGCCGCTGCAGTCTGGCCCTGGCCTCTCCCCCGCCGCTTTCCACCTGCTCGATGACGCTTTCGGCGACCTCGTACTCCCAGGTGTCGAGCATCTCGGTGAGCAGCGCGTCCCGGTTGCGGAAGTAACCGTAGAAACCGCCCTTGCTGACGCCGAGCGCCTGGGCCAGCGCCTCGATCCGCACGGCTTCGGGGCCGCCGGCGACGAGTGCCCGCAGGCCTTCCTCGATCCACTTTCCGCGGGGTGTGCGGGTCGCGCCCATCTTGTGTGCCTCCTCACGCCCTGCCGAGTATACGGGGGCGTACAGATATGCCTACACTCGATCTATACGCCACCGTATAGACAGGGGTCCGGCCATGCGACTTCCCCGAACCGACCACACCGACCGCCCGTGGCGGATCCACGAGATCGCCGACGACTTCACGGTCGAGGACGTATGGGCGCTGCCCACCCCCGGCGGACCCGACGACCTCGCGCTGTTGGTGCGCCAGTTCGCCGAGGACATCAAGGGCGGGGTGAACGGAGGCGGTTTCGTCTCCCGAGTGCTCTTCGCCGTCCGCTGGAAGCTCGGAGCGCTGCTCGGCTGGGACAAGCCGGATTCCGACACCGGTGTCCGGCGGCCCTGCCTGCGTGACCGGTTGCCGGCGGACCTTCGCGACGGTCCCCGGGGCCCCGACCTCGGCTCGTCCCCGTTCACCTCGCTCTACCAGCGGGAGGACGAATGGGCCGCGGAGATGGCCAACAAGACCGTGCAGGCGGTGATGCACATCGGCTGGGTACCGGACGGGGCCGGCGGCTATCACGGCCAGATGGCCGTCCTGGTGAAGCCGAACGGACTGCTCGGCTCGCTCTACATGGCGGCCATCAAGCCCTTCCGGTACCTCGGGGTGTACCCGGCGCTGATCCGCTCCATCGGCCGCGAGTGGGAAGCGAGCGCCGCCCAGCGGAGCGCGAGCTGACCTGAGGCCGCAGACCGCAGACCGCGTCACGGGCGGGCCTGCGGTCGCCTGCCCCCGGCGACCGGGCACCGGTCACCGGTCACCTTTTTGCGGCGGCCCATAAGGCTGATCTGCGCCGCACCGGGCCGCTTGGCGGCCGGTGCGGCGCACCCCCTTCGGTCAGCGGCTCACAGCCTGGTCCACCAGATACCACAGGACCATCAGGGCCGCCCAGCCCAGGACTCCCAGCGAGCCGAGGGTGATCCCCGTGACGGACGCGATCCGCCCGGACGGTGCGGCCACACCGCGGCGCAGCGCGTGGACGCCTGACGTGACGGCGGCGATGCCGAGGGGCAGGGCGAGGAGGACGAGGTACGGCAGGGCCGGCAGGGTGCCGAGCACCAGGAACGCGCCGGCACCCAGGACGAGGGATGCCATGCCGGTCCGGTGTCCGCCTGGCGCATGGTCGAGTTGGTCGCTGACGGTCAGCTGGTCGGTGCTCATGGCCTCCACGGTAGGGCTGGCGCCGTGGCCGCGGTATGGGCGCAGCTACTCACTTGTCCCTGAGCAGTCGGCCGTGTCGCGACCGGCCCCGAGGCGGTGGGTCAGGACACCACGGGGGCGGCGTCGACTTCGGTCAGCTTGACCGTGTACAGCCCGCTGCGCTCGCTCTTCACGTCCGTCACCTTGAGCTGCGTGCCCGGCGTGAGGATGTACTCCTCCTCCCCCGTGAAGGCGGAGAAGCTCCTGATCCCGACCGCTTGGGCGGGCGTCACCTCGAAGAGCGTCCGCTTGCCGCGGCTGCCCAGGAAGGAGCGGGCCACGTGCAGCTCGGAGGTGCACGAGGAGACGCCCCACCAGGTGACCGTCCGGCCCACCGGGTATTGCGCCCGCAGGTCCAGCGACACACCGCGCCACAGCGGCTTCGTGTGTGCGGGCAGCCCTGAGACCGCCGAGAACAGCAGCCTCAGGTACGGCAGGTAGGGCGTGACCCTGGTGCGGTCCGGGGAGCGGAGGACGGCGTTGATCTCGCGGTAGAAGGCGGACTCGCAGGTGTAGAGGTAGAGCGCGGCGATCGCGTCGGCGGACAGGCTGGTGGACATGTCGTCCGCCCGCCGCTTGCCGAAGTCGCGTGACCGGTCGATGTGTCCGGTGATCCCGGACAGCGTCGCGGCGACCGGTGCGACGGCGTCCTGGAAATCCATCAGCGGGGTGTCGAACACGCCGGTGATCGCGGGGAGGACCAGGCCCTCGTCCTTGACGCTGGTGAGCCGCTCCAGGTACAGCTGGTGCAGGTTCATGGTCGACTCGATGAAGGCGCCCATGCGTGCCGCGACGCCCCCGTCCGCACCGGCCGCGCCCTCGTTCCACCCCTTGCTCGGCAGCCAGTCGATCGCGTCGGCACCCAGTGACGCGAGAGCCTCGTTCACCATGGCGAAGTGGTCGCCCTCGCAGAAGATGTCGCCCTGCGCCGCCGGGTTCGCGTGGTCGATGTGCCGGACCTCGACGTCCGGGTACTTCTCCTGGAGTCGCAGGACGACCCGCTTCAGGCTGCGGGCGTGCGCCCCCCACCAGGCGAACACGATCCCGCGGTCCTCTTCGTCGGCGTCCTGCTTGGCCTTGAGGATCTCCTCGACGATCCGTTCGGCGACGGGTCGCCAGAACGCCGTGTGCTGGTCGGCACCCATCGCTCCGTCGCCGCTGGCGGTGAGAGAGGCGTTGAGCAGCAGCACACCCTGCGTGAGCATCGCCTGGAACCACTCCGGCGGCTGGACGGTGTCCCGCTCCTTCAACAACGCGCGAACGTCGGCGATGGGCGTCTTCTTGGCGATGCCGTACTTCCACATCGCCGCTGCCTTGATGATGCAGCGGATGCTGACGACCCTGCCGAACTGGCTGTCCTTCCAGTCGCTGAAGGTGTTGTCGAACATGGCTATGCCGGTCGCGCTCTCCGGCCTCGGGTAGGGGTTCTGGCCGAAGGCGACGACCTTCCACTTGTGTGGCGGGTTGGGCTTGAGCGCCTGGAAGGTCAGTTCACGAACCGGGACGACCTCAGGGCTGCGGCCCTTCCCGATGAACCGGGAGGCGTCCGGCAGCCCCTCGATGACCGGCTTCAGGAGTGGAAGCCAGGGCTCACCGCCGCCGTTGAAGAGTTCGGTGAGAGCCAGGGGGTCGTTCGCGTCGGGCTGGGCCGGCGCCGCGCCGTTGATCGCGTCGGTCATGGGGGAAGTGCTCTCGATCGTCGTGGTCGGGGAGTGGACGTGGTCGGCCGGGTGGCCGGCGGAGACGGGATCGGCGGCCTTCGGCGGCACTATGCGTACGCGCTCCTCGGCGGGGGCGTTCTCGATTCCGTTCAGCTGCGTGATGATCGTGGCGCGCAACTCGTCGTCGTCCTCGAACCAGTGGTCGTGGAAGAGCGTGTAGCCGGTCCACATGAGGTTGGCGCACACCCTTGCCGGGACCCGGCCGGTCTGCGCACCCATCCCGACCAGCGCCACGGAGCGGATGCTGCCCGGCACCTGCCGGTTCTGCCGGTGAACGGCCTGGAACGCGGCGGCGCATGCCAGTGCCACGTTCAGTGTGGCACTCACGTTCTGCGAGGACTGCACCATCGTCGGCGTCGATATCAGGTACCGGGGGGTGGTTGCCCCCGACGGGACACAGACCGCGCTGCCCACCGGGAGGGCTCCGGCGAACCGGTCGCGGATCGCGCGCTGTACACGTAGCTGGATGCCGGATCCGAGGTGACGCTTGATGGCGGCGTCGACCCCGCCGTCCATCCGGCCCCGGGAGTTCGTCGGGGTGACCCAGGCGTCGACGTCCTCTTCAAGGATCGAGCCCCTGCGGATCTCGATGGCGGGGGTGTCCGCGAACGCCGCCCGCCACGCCTCCACCACGCGCTCGTTCACGTCCGTCAGCACCACCCTCAGCGTGGGCTGAACACTGCTCTCGGTCATCGTCCTCCTGTCGGGAAACGGCCCTTGCAACATCCCGAACATAACCGCCGCCACTGACAACGGGGTCCCGGCGAGGGGCTGATGACCAGCCGTCACAGCTGGGGAAACGCCCCCGCCGACCGGCCTGCGGCCACCGCCGGAGGTACGGGCGGTGCCAGGTGAGCCGCGGCGGGTGTGTCCGAAGCTGTGCGCAAGCCGGGACCTCTCCGCCGTCGGGCAGATCGCGGGAGCGGCGCCGGCAACGAGCCGCGACGCGCCGGATCACGCGGGCAGCCGTCCGTGACCGCGGCCGCATGTCCGACCGGTCCGCGGGAACCCGGCAGGGCGGGGGCGTCGAGAAGGAGGAAGAGGGAACCATGGCATCCGACGCGTCGCCGGTGCCCGTGCCGGCCGCCACGGGCACCGTCACCACGGCCGTGCCGGCCCGCCTCGACCGCCTGCCGTGGTCCCGGTGGCACCGGATGATCGTGATCGGCCTCGGCACCGTCTGGATCCTCGACGGACTCGAGGTCACCATCGTCGGCAACGTCGCCGGCCGGCTCGCAGAGGAAGGCAGCGGCCTCGACATCACCGCCGCCCAGGTCACCGGCGTCGCCGCCGCCCTCTACGTGGCAGGTGCCTGCTGCGGGGCGCTGTTCTTCGGATGGCTGACGGACCGCTACGGCCGCAAAAGGCTCTTCATGGTCACCTTGGCCGTCTACCTCGGCGCGACCGCGATGACCGCACTTTCGTTCGAGTCCTGGTGGTTCTTCCTCTTCCTCTTCCGCTTCCTCACCGGCTTCGGCATCGGCGGCGAGTACGCGGCCATCAACTCGGCGATCGACGAGCTGATCCCGTCCCTCTACCGGGGCCGGGTCGACCTCATCATCAACGGCAGCTACTGGCTGGGCGCGATCGGTGGCGCCCTGCTGTCCGTCGTGATGCTGGACACCGACATCTTCCCCAAGAACCTCGGCTGGCGGCTCAGTTTCGCCCTCGGTGTCGTCCTCGGCCTGGTCATCCTGCTGGTACGCCGGCACGTTCCGGAGAGCCCGCGCTGGCAGTTCATCACGGCAAGGCGCAGGACGCGGAGGAACTGGTGTCGTCGGTGGAGCACCGGATCGAGCAGGAGAAGGGCGAACGCCTCCCTCCGCCGGCCGGTGAGATCACCATCCACCAGCGCGAGAGCATCGGCTTCGGCCTGATCGCCAGGACGGTCTTCGGCCGCTACCCGCGCCGCGCGTTCCTCGGCCTGTCGCTCTTCATCGGCCAGGCGTTCCTCTACAACGCCGTCACCTTCGGCTTCGACACCATCCTCACGACGTTCTTCGACGTGCCGACGGGCAACACCGGCTACTACTTCGCCGTCATCGCCGCGGGCAACTTCCTCGGCCCCCTGCTGCTCGGCAAGCTGTTCGACACGCTCGGACGCCGGACCATGATCTCCTCCACCTACCTGCTCTCGGGCGTGCTCCTGTTCGGCACGGCGTGGCTGTTCGACCGGGGTTCCCTCACGGCGACGAGCATGACGGCCTGCTGGTGCGTGGTGCCGGGTGTGGTCGGCGACACGGCACTCGCCTTCCGGATCGGCGCCGCGCCGATGTGCGCCGCCGGACTCGTGGCGGTTCTCCTGGCGGTCAAGGCCGAGCGCCGCTCACTGGAGGACATCGCCGAGCCTCTGTCGGTGGCGGAGCCGGCCCCGGCCGGTTCGGAGTGACCACGTCCTTCGTCGCCCAGGATGGCCTCCCGAGTGCGACTGGGCGCTTCAGTCGGCAGCGATCGCCGGCTGAAGCGCCCAGGTCGGGTCGGGGCGGGGATCGAGACGCCCTCCGCGCGGAACCTCCTGTACAGGCCCTTGATGAACGCGAGCTTGATCCGGTATTGGTCGCTGAACTCGCCGACGCCCAGGAACACAGTGAAGATGATTCGGGAGTCCGCGGACGGGTGAGCTCGGCCGAGCCAGACCCCTGCAGCCGGACGGTTCTCCAGCCCTGAGGGGCGCGGAAGGGCCGGCGCGTTCACACTGGCAGGGCGACGAGTACAGTAAGGAGGCCGGATGACCTGGGCATCATGGACCACTCGCGGCATCTTCGCAGGTCGGGACGGAGTAGAGACCGGCGAGAAGGGCCACGTCCTCACCGGCGAGCTCGATATTCACACCACGTGGACCGAGGTCGACGGTCTGGCGCACGTCACGGTGCAGTACAGCGGGGCGTCCGACTGGCTCCCCCTCGCCGGAAGCCCCGTCCCGTGCGCCAGCGAGGACGCGAGCCGCGCCCTCCACGACGCGGTCATCCACTCCATACGCCTCGGAGCGGTCCTCCCTCTGAGCACCGGCCTTCCCTGACCCGGGCCGCGTGAGCCCCCACCAATGAGGTGAGGAAGCCTCCCACCTAGTCCTCGAATGGAACAAACCTGGCAAGCGAAGTCCAGTCCAGGGGCCGCACGATCGTGGCCAGGCAGGCAAAGGGGTCCTGTGCGGCCGTTTGGAACCACATCACCGAGAGCACCGTGTGCCCAGGCTCTGCCATGTCCTCGGGATTCCACCATGACGTCAGTCGAGCATGAACCACTTCTCGCGGCAGCCACTCCTCGACCCGCCTCTCCGCATCGGCTCGGAGCTTGTCGAGATCGTGCACATACAAGTGCGGCGTCGCTGCCCTCGCCTTCTCGATGCCCATCAGACGAAAACGACGGTGCAGGTGCGGCGTCCCTTCGAGCATGCCTTCAAGGTCGTCACTTACCGTGAGCTCGCGAAGCTCAGCGCGCACCGGTCCCACCTGATAGCCACGCAACTCGTCAGGGCTCGTCTGGATCATGGCCAGAGGGTAGACGCGTCCGACGAACGGACCAAACGACTTCCGATTCACGCCCTGAAGGGTGCGCCAGAAGGCTCGGTGCGGGCAGGTCGCAGAGGTGTCGGACCTGCTTGTTCCACCGGGTCAGGGCGATCGGCCTGGACGGCGTGGTAGAGGCCGTTGCGGTTGTCTTGGTCACCTGGACGAAGATTCATGCATGAGCAGAGAGACTGACGAGGTAAGCGAAGCGATCGCGGGTGAGTTGCGCCTGATGGACCCCAGCGTGCGCATGTCACAGTCGCTGGCCCGGCAACTCCTTGACCCGCACTTCGTGGAAGTCGGCGCCTCGGGCCGGCGGTGGACGTACGAGGAAATGCTTGCCGAGCTGCCCGAGATGGATGGTGCCGCGGAAGACGGCCCGCGCTATGAACCCTCGGAAATGATCGGCGTCATGGTGGCGCCCGGGCTGGCGCACATCACCTACGAGACCAGGATCGGCGCAGATCGGGCACGGCGGAGTTCGCTCTGGCGTAAGCAGGGCGCGACGGCGGAGTGGCAGATGTACTACCACCAGGCCACACCCGTTCCGCCTGAGGACGTGTGACCGCGGGGCGGAGGCCGCCGGGCTTCGGGGTCTCACGGCAGACGGTACCCAGGCGATTCTCGCACTGGTCCAAGGCCCGGGTATGGGCCGAGCTGCACCGCACGAGCGCACGGTGGACTGGCTGAACGGCTGCCGACGGCTCCACCGTCGCTACGAGCGAAATGCAGAGCACTTGCCAGCCTGCGTCGGCATCGCCAGCACCCTCATCTGCTACGCCGCGTCGCCAACTGAGACGACCTCGTGGCCGTTGCGCGCAGCCGGTACCGCGCGGGACGTTTCACCGCCGGCGTCAACGCATCCTTCGGGGCCGGTGAACAGCGCGTGGTTGGCGCTGCCGTTGTGGGCGGAGCGGAAGGCGGGCGCGCGTCGGCGCAGAAGACGGGCCGGAGAGTATCCGCCGCGCCGGGCTGCCCGACGCGTACATCCGCAGTACGGATCACACGCGGCCTGATCGACCAGCACCCGGGGAAGACCTCCTCTCACTCCCCCTCGTCGGCATCGTCATCTGGATCCGGCGCTGATCCAAGAGACAGAACCTTGCCGGCGCCCCCCGGGGCGGCGGACCCCGCCGCCCCGGACCGGCCCTGTTCCCGGCGTACGAGGCCGGTGGGATCGCCGGCGTGAGCGAACGGCGGCCGGGGCGGCACACGAGTGGCTGCCCTCACCGCCACCGCCCCCTCACCCGATTCCGGTCACGCCTGGACGGGCGGGGCCGGGAGCGTGGCGAGTTCGCCCAGGGCGCGGGCCGCCGGCTCCGGGTCGACCAGCCACTTCAGGTGGCTGCCCTCCAGCGTGCGGACGTCGTACGGGTTGTCCGGCGTCAGCTCGTTGCCCTCCCGGATCAGTCGGTCCTGTATGGCGAGGGGCAGGCTCGCGTCGTCGGCCAGGCGGATGTAGGTCTTCGGGATGCGGCCCCAGGTCGCGGCCTGCGCCCGGTCGGCAGAGCCGCCGGCGTCCAGGTTCTCGTCGGGCTGGAAGGTGTTCAGGAAGGTGAGGAACTGCTCGTCGGTGCCGTCGGCGAAGAAGGCCGCCTTGAACGCCGCGAGCGAGTCCGGGTTCCCGGTGCGGAAGTTGACGCGGAGCAGGCCGAGTTCGGCGGGGTTCCCGGCCAGCGCCGAAGCGAAGGCAGCGGGGTCGACCCCGGCCATCTCCGGCTCGGCGTAGTAGTCACCGACGTCGAGACGGACGGGGCACCAGGCCGAGACGTAGACGATGCGGTCGATCAGGTCCGGGCGCGCGTTGGCCGCGGCCGTGGCGGTGATGCCGCCGCGGCTGTGGGAGACGAGGATCACGGGGCCGTTCCGCTTGGCCCGTTCCAGGATCCCGATCAGGTGCGCGGCGTTGTCGGCGAGCGTGACGCCCTTGATCGCGCCGGGCGCGGTGGCGAGCCCTTCGGGGTCCTGGGGCGTCTGGTAGGCGCGGGTGAAGGTCGCCTGGAATCCGTGGCCGGGCAGGTCGACGGCGACCGAACGGTGCCCGAGGAGGCCGAGCTCGGCCTGAAGGGGCGCGAAGGAGAAGGAGTTCGCGAAGGCTCCGTGAACCAGGACGAACGTCGGTTGCATCTGTGTACTCACTTTCCGGCCGCCGCGGTTCGGCGTCGGCCATGGCGGGCCGCCGCGCGGCGAGCCGACTCAAGGCCGAGGAACGGGCTCACGTCCGTGGCACACCGTCCCCCGCTGCGGGGGACGACGTCGTGCGTGGAGCGCGTCACTCGGTCAAGTGCGGGAAACCGCTGCGCCTGACGGGCATGGGGTGGACATTCGCTTGATGTCCGAGGATTCACACGGTCCAGTGGAGGATCATCCGCACGACTGGGTTCGACGCAGGACCAGGCAGAGGAAGCCGAAGCTGTCCCGGTACCCGTGCAGCCACTCCGAACGCTGGGCGGTGGCCGTCTCCAGTACCTGTGCGGCGGCCGGATCGTCCGGGTGGTCCAGGGCCCACGAGGCCAGCGAGCCCCAGCAGGCCCACTCGTAGGCGTCCAGCTCACTGCGGGTGCTGACATGGCCGTGGACAGGGGTCCATCCGTCGGCGACGACGTGGTCCACCGTGGTCGCCAGGTCGGCGAGGTCACCGAACATCTCGACGGCCGCTGGTGAAGGGGCGCGGTCCCAGAAGCACTCACCGATCAGAACGCGGCCTCCGGGAGCCAGGTGCTTGCGGGCCGCCGCGAGGGTGGGGAGAAGACCGCCGAAGGCATGCGTGGCGCCGACGCTGATCACCAGGTCGAACGGCTGTGCAGAAACGAAATCCGCGGCCTCCTGTTGGTGGAGGACCAGGCGCTCGTCGACTCCGAGTTCGCCCGCTGCCCGGCGGGCCTGCGTCAGGGCGACTTCGGAGACGTCGACGCCCTCGGCGTGCAGGTGCGGGCGCGCCTCCAGAGCGCGCAGAAGCCATTCCGCTGTGCCGCATCCGAGGTCGAGTACCCGCTCGTCGCCCCGCGGGAGGCCGCGTTCGAGCAGCCGGCTGACCGAGTCGTCGTCGAGCGGAGACTTTATCGGGTGGGCGGCATGGGCGATCATGGAGATCTGTTCGCGGCTCACCGTCGCGGCGTGCCCCGTGTCGAGGAGCAGCTTCGCGGCCACCGCCGTCCCGTCAGTGCGGATCGTGTCGGCCACGGCCTTCGCCCGTGCTTCCGTCTCAGGGGTCAGGGCCGTCCTGAGTGCGGCTGACAGCGACTCGAAGGTCGGGGTCGGGCCGTCGTGTGCCGCGCCGATGCCCAGGTCGGCCACGCGGGCCGCCCAGTGCGGCTGGTCCACGAACTGGGGTACCACCACCTGGGGTGCACCGGCTCGGGCGGCGGTGGTCGTGGTGCCTGCGCCGCCGTGGTGTACGACGGCCGCGACCCGGCGGAACAGGGACTGGTGGTTGACGTCGCCGACGGCGAAGCAGTCGTCCGAGTCCTCCGCCAGGCCCAGGTCCGCCCAGCCGCGGGAGACGAGCACACGGCGGCCCTGCGCGCGGGCCGCCTCGACGGTGGTCCGGGCGATGTCGGTGGCTCCGCTCATGGGCATGCTGCCGAACCCGACGTACACCGGTGGGGTGCCGGCGTCCAGGAACGCCTCCAGGTCGGCGGGCAGGGGGCGTTCGTCGGGCAGGATCCACGCGCCGGTCTGCACGAGGTCGAGGTTCGTGAGTTGCTGCCACGGGCCCAGGACGGGGTCCACCGCCAGCCACGGCCGTTCGGTGAAGACGTGGTCACGGACGTTGTCCACCGGTGCCAGGCCGATCGCCGCGCGGTGGGCGTTGAGGGGCTTGAGGTAGAGGGCGTTGACCTTCTGGGCGTCCAGGTCCCACAGGGCCTGGTTGTCGGTCATGTCGGGCGGAGCCGGCGGGCCGGGCCGCGGCGACGGCCGGTAGTGCGCGGAGGGCATCTCGAACGGGTGGAAGCCCGCGTACACGTAGCGGATGCCGAGCTTCTCTGCCACCGAGCGGGCGCCGGCCGGCATCAGGCCGCTCGCCACCAGCACGTCACAGCCCTCGGCCGCCCTGCCGACCGTGTCGAAGTGCGCGGCGACCAGCTCGGCCGCGAACGCGGCCGCGTCCGACGGCGGCGCTCCCGTCCGCAGCGCGCGCACGTCCCGCCCGAAGGGCACGAGTTCCGCGCCGACACCGGCCAGCAGTTCCGCGAACTCCTCGTCCGGCGGTGCGCACACGCGTACCTCCGCGCCGAGTTTCCGCAACTGCGCCGCCAGTCCCGCCAGCGGCGCGATGTCGCCGCGCGATCCGTACGCCATCAACAGCACGCGCATGTCGTGTTTCTCATTTCTGTGGATGCCGGCCTCGGCCGGTGATGGTGCGGCAGGATCCGGGTCTTCCGGGTCTTGCCTCAGGCCCCTTGGAGCGGGTTCGTGTCGGGCGGTGGCGGTCAGCGGGATCAGCGGGCCCAGGGCAGTTCGCGGGTGCCCTCGGTGCCGGGTACGGAGGCGAGGGCGTCGCAGTGCATCGCGACGTGGGCCTCGGCCCGCTCCGGGGCGTGGACCCGGCGCAGGAGCCCGGAGGGCAGGATGAAGGTCTGGCCGGCCAGGACCTTGTGGGTGTCGCCGTCGCAGGTCACTTCCAGGGCGCCCGCGGTGACCGTCCAGACCTGTTCACGAGTGACGGAGTGCTCGGGACCGGTTGCTCCGGCGTCCATGCTGACCGTCCAGGTGCTGAGTTCGGTGCTGCCGCGGCTGGGGGCCGCCAGGCCGGTCATGGTGGCGTTCGGGGAGACGGTGACGTTGCCGTCCGACGGAGTGATGATGCGCATACGGAGTGCTCCTCGGTGGCGTTCGGGGACGGGGCGGGAAAGGACGGGGAGGGGAGGCGAGAGAGGTCCGTGGGTGGGGTCAGCTCGCGGGCACGTCGAGCTGGAACTCGCGGGTGCGCCGGTAGGAGCGGAATCCCAGTCGGTGGTTGACGGCCAGCATGTGGGCGTTGTCGTCGGCGTTGTCCGTCTCGATCTCGACGACACCGGCATGTTCGGCGCGCAGACGCCGCACCATGGCGGCCTTGACCCACAACCCGAGCTCGTGGCCGCGGTGCGCGCGCACGACCGCCGTGTCGTACTGCTGGGCGCGCGGCCCGGAGCCCTGGGGAAGCAGGATCTCGGTGTAGCCGGCCATGGTGCCGTCGTGGTGGACGGCCGCGATGGTCAGCAGTGTGTCGCCGCGGTCGGCGATCACCTTGGCCATGGCGCGGACACGGTCCGCGTCCCACGCCACGCTGCCGTAGTCCAGGTCGCCGACGGGCATGTCGTTCATGGCGTTCTTGGCCGAGGCGAAGGCGTCGGCGAGCTCGTCGGGAACCGTGCCGGTCCAGCGGGCCAGCCGGTAGCCGGGGGGCGCGGTGTCGGCGATCTGCAGCAGGGCGGCCTCGGGCAGCTCCTCGAGGCGCAGTATGAGGTGATCCAGGGTGAGTGCCCGGCGAAAGCCCCACCGTTCGCTGAAGGCTTCACCCGGGCTGTCGGCCGCGGCTGCCGCGATGAGGCTGCGCCGTTTCTCGGTGAGACAGGCCGCCACGACCGCCGACAGCAGGAGGGAGCCGGTTCCCAGGCGGCGGTGTGCGGGGTCGACGTGCAGTTCCAGTTCGGACAGGTGCTCCTGGCCCGGGGAGGTGAACACCCGCAGGCCGGCGACTCCGACGGGGCTGCCGTCCGCCCCGATGGCCAGCCAGGTCAGCCGACGGCTGCCCAGAGCGGGCTGGGTGAGCTGGGCGTGGATCTGTCCGGGGTCGGGGGTCGGTACTCCGGGCAGGTCGTGGGCCATCGAGGCCGCGACGACCTGATGCCACGCGGCGGCCTCGGCGACCGAGACGCGCTGGAGCGGAATGACATGAGCAGATTCGGACAAAGTGATGGCTTTCGTGGTCGAGTCGGTCGTACTTCGGGATGCCGCGAGGGCGTGTTCGCCTCGACCGATAGCCCGCCGGGGCGTCTTCGCCTCGGTCGATGGCCCGCCGGGGCGGCCGATGAGGCTGCGTCAGGCCGAAGTGCCCGGACTCCAGCGGTCGAGAACGGCGTACGCCGGGATCCACCGGGCGGTGCAGGCTGCGTACGCGGGTGCGGGCAGTCGGGCGAGGAGCCTCTCCGCCGTCGGTTCGTCGGCGCCGTCCAGCAGCCACGGCAGCAGCAGCGGTGCGTCCTGGTCGATGTGCTGGGCCTGGACCCGGCTGAAATGGCCCCACTGCTCGGCTGTCAGCACCCCCTGGACCAGCGGGAGCGCCGCTTCCTCCTCGTGCTTGAGGTGGCCGGCCAGGCCGCGGGTCAGCGCATCGGCAAGCTGGCCCAACCGCGGCGAGCCTGCACCGGGGTCGCTCAGCGTGCCGTCGATGGCCAGGATCACCTTGGTGATGGCGGCATGTTCGGCCTCCATCACCTCCAGCAGCGCCAGGTCCTTCGGCCGGCCGGCCAGATTCTGCCGCAGCGACGGCCACAGAGCGTCGTCCTCGGCCGCGTGATGGGCATGGAGGGCCTTCTTGAACAGCGTCCAGCCGGCGGCGTTGGCCAGCACCTGCCGCGGGTCACGGTCCGCTGCGGTGGTGACCCGGTCCAGATGGGCCAGTTCCCGGCGCAGGGCATCATGCATCGCGTGCATCACGGTCAGGTCGATGGCGTCGCTCATGAGCGGTTCAAGGACGTTCCGGGATCGGCGGGGCACCTCGTCCCGTCCGACCGTAGGGGTGGGGGGTCTTGCACACGTGACTGCATGCCTCAAACGATCTTGCGTTTCGCACGTATGATCAAGGAACACTTGTGCGTGGTTCGATAACCGCTGGGTTATCGACGAAGGGCCGGGGGGCCGGTGGAGCTGCGGGACATCGAGATCTTCCTGGTGCTGGCCGAGGAGCTGCATTTCGGCCGGACCGCTCAGCGGCTCCACGTCTCCCAAGCGCGCGTCAGCCAGGCCATCAAGAAGCAGGAGCGGCGCATCGGCGCCGAGCTGTTCGCCCGCACCAGCCGCACGGTGCGCCTGACGGAGGTCGGCCGCCAGTTCCGCGACGATCTGCAACCGGTCTACGCGGGCCTGCACGAATCCCTGGAGCGGGCCCAGCTGGCCGCCCGTGGCATCACCGCACAGCTCCGCGTCAGCCTGCTGCCCTTCAACGTCGCCGATCTGCACCCCTACTGGAAGGCGTTCCGCGCGCGGTACCCGCACTGGGGACTCCAGATCCGTCTGGCAACCTTCACCGATGTGTTCGGCCAGCTCCGCAGCGGTGCGATGGATGTCCTGGTCGCCTGGCTGCCGGTGGAAGAGCCGGACTTCACCGTCGGGCCGACCCTGTGCTCCGACTCCCGGATCCTTGCCGTGGCCGCCGACCACCGGCTCGCGGGACGGGACTCCGTGCCGCTGGAGCTGCTCGCCGACTTCCCGCACGGCACCGCCCTCGACCTGCCGGACTACTGGGAGGACAGCTACCTGCCCTTCCACACCCCACGAGGCCGTACGATCGAGCGCATCACGTCCGCGGCTTCGGACACCGCCGATGAGCTGATCACTCACGTCGGCATGGGCGAGATCATCCACACCTTCCCGGCCCATGTCACCAGGTACTGGGGCATGTCGAACATCCGATGGCTTCCCGTCCCCGACATGGCCACCATGAACTTCGCCCTGGTCTGGCGGACCGAAGCCGAAAACGACCTCATCCGCGCTCTGGCCGACACGGTGCGAGACCTCGGCGTGTTCCGCTTCTGACGAGACGCGCGGCGTGAGGTGACGTGCCTGCGGCCGGCTGAGAACACCCGCCCCCTCGAATGATCAGGTGCACTATGGGCGATGCAAGGGCTTACCCGGGGGCAACCGTCGACCTGGATGCCGAACTGTGCCGGGTAGAAGACGTCCTGAAGGCCCGTGAGATGTTCCCGCAGGGCTGGTACTCGGGAGGCGGCTGGCACTTCCGCGGTATCGACCTTCCCGGCGATGCCACTGCGCTGACCGGCATGCTGCCCCTCACGCTCTCGGTCGCGGAACCTGTGGGGAGCGACCTGCCGGAGAGGGCGGCCGGCGTCCTGCCTGCCGCCTCGTGGGGGCAGATCGCCTGGATGGCACTCAGCTGGCCCGCGGTACCCGAACTCGACCTCGGACCCGAGCACGCACGAACAGGTGTGCAGGCGTGCTTCAACAGCGACGCCAACCACGAACCGGCAGCCGGCTACACCGTGTACGCACACGTCCACCCCTTTGCGGGAGAACGAGCCCAGCACCTCGCCCGGCAGATCGGACACGACGTCGTCGGGCCCGGCGAACACGGCTGGTAGTCCAAGCCCGGAAGCATCACCCGGGGGAGATCGGAAACACTGCAATCCCCCGGCGACGATCTGGCGCATCCGCTGGTCGCCTGCACCCCTGGGCGCAGGCGTCGAACCGACGCTCCGCGCACGCGGGGCGGGAGCTGAACGGTGAGCCCACCCTTGAGGGTCTTGAGCGGCTCCCGCGTGCACCCCTCACGATCCGCCCGGTCCAGGGCGTCATCGACGCCCCCACCGGCATCTCCCCTCCCTACGTCACGATCTCCGGCCGCATCACCCGGGGCTGGGGCCGTACCGGCACGGTCCGCGGCCGCCCGGCAGGTGGCTTCACCCCCCGGCTGGATCCGTTCGGCTTCGCCGGACCGGCGTGGCCCCACATGGCTGCTGAGGGTTCAAGCAGGGCATGCCTTCTATCGGAGCCGCGACTCAGGAGGGGGCGGGCTGATGACGGTCAATACCGGGCGCGGGCACGGACGTACGGGAAGGGGCGCCAGGGTCGCGCTGCGACTGGCTTCGGTGACTGCCGGCATGGCGGTGGCCGCGCTCTTGGTCGTCGACTTCCGGCTGACCGGTTCGGCGGGCCGGCAGGTACTCGTGGTGGCGCTGATGGCCGCCTTCGTGAGCGCATGCGTAGGGGCGGCGTCGAACCTGACGGCTCTCCTGATGCGGCCGTCCCTGCGGCGGGCCCGGGAGCTCCTCGCGGAGGAGCCCGACTTCTGGGGCTCGGACCGGGAGTTCTTCGCCCCGGTGCGTCGTCTGATGTTCCTCGGCGTGCTGCAGACCCTGGTCAACCTGCTGGTCCTGCTCACCGTCTATCCGCTCGCCCTCTGGGCCGGCGTACGGATCTGCGGCGCCGCTGGTCTGTCGGCGCGCCTGACCGGACTGTGGCCGGTCTTCGTCTCGGGGCTGCTGGTGGCGGTCGTTGCCACCACGGTCGGGACCTTCTTCGCCCTGTTCCGCCGCCGCACCAGCGGCGCGGCGGCGCGCTCGCTGGCCGCCGTACTGCTCAATGCCGCCGGACTCGCGCTCGCCTCGCTCGTGCTGGACGGCGTCCGCCTCGACTCTGCGCCGGGGTGGCGGCAGGCGGTCGCCCTGTGTGCCGTGGCGTCCCTCTTCATGCTGCCGCGCATCACGCTGTCCCTGCCCGTACCGGGAATCGCCTCGATCGTCCTCGTCGCCTACCACTGCCTGGTGTTGTGGCTGATCTGCGCGGCCTTCGCGTTCGTGGACCCCCCTCTTCACGCCGACGGCTTCTGGCCGCTGGCGGGGGCCGCCGCGATCATGTGGGCGGCTGAGTGGCCCGCACGCCTGGCCGTCGGGCGCGCGCAGGCAGCCGCCGCTCAGCCGGCTCCGGTACTGCCCGATCCGTTCCCGCCGGATCACGGGTTTCCCTCCGGCCCGCTGTACTGACGTCCCCGGCCTGTCGCGCCGTCTGCCCCATGCCCCCGACGGGCTGCATGGTCCGCTCGGCCTTGTTGCCGCGCCTGGAGGAGGTGCCGGAAGAGCTCGGGGCGGCCGGCTGCTCAGGGGGTTGGAGGAGCCGCTGTCTTCCCGGCCACCGGAGTTGGTGTGCCGGCTGCAGCGGATGCGGCGCCTTGTTCCGGCCACCGGGATCGAGATCGAGGCCCTTCGGGATGTTCACGCCCTCGGTCAACGGCCCGTAGGACCGCTCCGCGTCCTCACTCAGGCCCACCACCACCTCCGGCACCGAGGCGGCAGCGGGTGCCGCGGTGGTCCGGCTGCGGTCCGGGAACCGGGATGACGTGCACGGGGGGCGGGCGCGGGCGGGGTGGGGGCGGTGGCCCCGGATCGGCTCGGGGAACTCCGCGATGCGTGCGGGGGCGAGCGGAGCGGCGGGCCCGGGCCCTGCGGCGCCCGCTGCGGGCGCGGGCTGCGGTGCGGCCGCAGTGACGGCGGCACCGGTCTGGTCGACACCCAGCCCTGCCGCGTGCGCGTCGGTCAGATCCGCCCGACGTCCACGCCGGCCTGGTCGAGGTGACCCATCGCCGCGACGCCCTCCGGCCACGCCGGGACGCGAGGATCGCATCACGCGGTCCAGCGCGGGTGCGGCGGAGGGTCATTCGCCGGTGTGGTCGGGCTGGGCGCCAGCGACGAACGACGAACCCCGGCCCTCATCGGCCTCGCCGCGCCAAGTCGCCCCCACCGTCGTTCCCGAAGCCGGTGGCGCGGCCGATGGGGGCGAGTTGGCTCTGCGCGAGGGCTGACCTCTCAAGGCCGCCACCTCCTGGCGGGGAGGTGGCGGCCTCAGAGCGTCAGCACTCGCGCAGGCCCGGTGCCGGGTCGACCGAGGTGTGGACGTCCACGGCCGCGACGTTGCCCCACTGGCCGTTGTCCAACTGGGTCCAGTACCAGACGTTGTTGCCGCCGGCGTGCTGGTCACCGCGGCCCCAGCACTGGAACCAGCTGGGGCTCGTGTTCAGCGGCCCCCGCACCGCGGAGTTGTACCGGCGGTGCTCGTAGCCCTTGGCGCCGACCCGATTGCCGCACCACAGTTTGCCGTCGGCGCGGACACCACATTCGGCGGCCGCGCTCTTCCCGGTGGCGGGCGTCGCCTGGGCGGGCCCGGTCACGGTGGCCATGCCGCCCGCCAGTGCGACGGCTGCGAGCCCCAGGACGATCTTCCTGCCTGCGTACATGCTTCCTCCTAGGAAGGACTCCCTCGGGAGCCGGGTGATGGGTGATGGGTGTGCGTGATCAGTGGTGCGGATGGTGCTCAGGGGCAGGTGCGTACGCCGTCCAGCCAGGCGGCGCCCTTGATGTAGATGTTGGTGATCCACGCCCCGTATTCGGGCAGGTAGGACCAGGCGTCGTTGGTGTAGCCCTCCGCCGTCACCGGTTCGGCGTGCTTCTGGCACTCGACGCGCACCGTGGTCGGGCCGGGGAACCGGTGTACCCGCGGGCTGGTGGTGGACGGCTCCTTGTGGGTCCACACATCCGTGCCCCACGTGCTGAACGTGCCGGGGGCCGCCGCCGGCGCAATGCGGACCGCTCCCGCGTAGTCCCCGCCCAGCCGTACGTCGCTGACGGTGATCCGGGTGCCCGATTCCCGGGCCTCGACCATCTTCCCCGCGCCCAGGTAGATCGCGATGTGGTGGACTGAGCCCCCCGACCCCCACGCCAGCAGGTCCCCCGGGAGCAGCGACCCGGTCCCCTGGGCAGCCGTGAACCGCTGGTTCACATGCGGCGAGTGGAACTGGTGGTACGCGTTGCCGGACAGCGGGTCGCCGCCGACCGCGCGGGCGTAGGCGTACCGGACCAGCCCCGAGCAGTCGAAGCCCAGCCGCTCCGGGTCGTGTGCACTGTCCGGATCGCTCGGGTCGACCTGACCGTACGTCGGCCCCGGTTGTTGCCCGTGGCCGCCGCCCCAGGTGTACCAGACCCCGATCTGTTCGCACGCGGCTCCTACGGCCTTCTCCGCCACCGCGGAGGCTCCGGGGGCGAGCACGCCACACGCCCCCGCCGCCTTCGGTGCCGCGGCCGCCGTGACGCCGCGGGCACCTCCCCACGTGGCCAGGAGGGTGAGCACCGCCACCGCCGCCACCGCCGTTCTCCGCATCGCCATGTCCGGTCCCCCGTCCCCGCCACGCGGTGTCCCGCGGGTCGTCCTGCTCGTCGTGGTATTCGCGGCGTGCTCGTCGTACGGAGCACGGACCGGCCGTCCGCCGGGCACTCCGAGACTGTGCCCCGCCACCCCTCCGTGTCGAGGAAGCGCGGGTCGCCCATCGCAACGGGAAACGGGAAACGCCTGGGAAACCCCCTCCGACCAGGCTCTTTGAGCATCCGTCAGCAGAACGCCCGGTGGGGCTCTTGACGCCGGCGGTACGCGACATCGGCCCCGTACGGCATGGCCCAGACGGGGTTCAGTCTCCTCGCCACGCGCGATCGTGGGATCGGTCGTGGCGGCCGGCGTCCTGGGCATGCTGTTCCTGATCACGCTCACGATCGCGATCGACGACATCCCCCGCATCAGCGACACCGGCCCGCCCGTCGCGGCGATCATGCGTGATCAGCTCGGTCCGGCGATGGAAAGGACACTGCTGGTCGCGATCACCATCGCGTTCTTCGGCGCCGGGATCGTGGCGATGGTCGCGTGCTCGCGCCTCGTCTTTGCGATGTCGCGCGACGCGCGCTTCCCCGCGCACCGTCTGATGCGGCGCGTGAATGCCCGCACGAGGACGCCGATCCCGGCGACCGTACTGGTCTTCGCCCTGGGCATCGTCCTGATGGTCGCGCTGCCGGGCGCCGCACTGCTGAAGCTGATCACGGCCTCGACCATCCTCCCCGCGGTCACCTACGGCTCGACGATCGTGCTCTACCTGGCGGTACGCGGACGCCCGAGCCACAAGAAGGGCGCCTTCGACCTCGGACGCTTCGAGCTGCCGATCGCGATCTGCGCCCTGGTGTGGACGCTGGTCGCGTTGTTCGTGCTGATCTCCCCGAAGGAGGCGTTCGTCTCCGTCGTGATCGTGGTGGGCCTCCTGCTCCTGGGCGGCCTGTTCTTCGCCGCCATGCTGACGCTCGACCGCCAGGTGCTGGAGACGGAGCCGGGCGAGGCGGACTCCTTCACCAAGTGACCGGGAGGCGTCCGGCCCGCCCCGGAAGAACTCCCCGACCGCCTGCCCGCAGACCCACCAGGCTGCGCCCGAAGCAGCGGTCCGTCCAGCGCTCCCGCGACCCTGCCCCGAGCCGGTGTCGGGACGGCTGTTGCGGCCGAGGCTCGCAGGGCCACCACCGCACTGCAGCACCCCCGCACTTCCTGCTGCGGGGGACGGCAGGAGGATCAACGACGTGCGGCGCCTGGTGGCCGCGGTGCCTCAGAAGGCATCCGCTCGGCGCTGACCCGTGGTCTGAACGCGTCACGCGCCGAGTCCGCGGGTCTCCGCCGGGCGGCCGGTCTGCCGGTCTGCCGGTTCAGCCCGTTGTTTCCGTCCCGGACTTGCGTCGTTTCGGCCGTTCCGCCCTCGCCGGGACGAGGAGCGGTCCCGCCCGTTTGGCGCGGCGCTGGACCAGGGCGGTCTCCATCCGGCCGATGCCCGGGAGCGCGGCCAACTCGCCTGCCAGGTAGTCGTAGAGGGCTCCGGTGTCACGGCACTGGACCATGGCGAAGACCGCCGCACGGCCCGTGGTGACAGCGGCGAAGGCGACCGCGTCGTGCCGAGACAGTGCCTGCGTCACCTCGGCCAGCGCGGCCGGCGCCACCTCCAGCCACAGCAGCGCCTCCACGGGAAAGCCGAAGCAGGACGGGTCCACGTCCACCTCGAAGTGCAGCACGCCGGCGGCGCGCAGTCCGGCGACGCGGCGACGCACGGTCGAGGCCGACCAACCGGTGACAGAGGCCAGCCGTCTCACGTCCACCCGGCCGTCCCGGGCCAGTTCGCCCGCCAGCCGCGCCTCCGCCGCGCCCCAGTCGGACGCTTCGGCGGGCGCTTGCGGGCCGCCCGGGGGCTCCGTCGCGGGGCTGAGCAGGGCCGCCTGCTCGGACGCGTCCAGCGCGCTCGTCCGGCCTGCCCAGCCGCCGAGGCCGGCGACCGGGCGCAGCACGCAGCCTGCCTCCACGTCCCGTATCCCGGGGGTTCGGAGCAGATGGTCGAAGAGCGGGCGCCCACCGTCCGTACTCGAGACGGGGGTACGGACGATGCAGGTCAGCCCCGTTCCGCCGGCGAGCGGGGCGATCCACGAGGTGTCGTCCCGCTGCGCGAGGGCGGCGGTGAGCGCGTCGGCGGCGCCAGGCGCGCAGTCGATGCGGACGAACCAGTCGAGCATCCCGATCCGCCGGCTGTCGATGAGCCCGACCACCCGGACCACGAGAGCCGACCGTAGCCGGTGGTAGCGGCGTGCGACGGTTCGCTCCGGGATTCCGAGCACGGTGGCGATCCGGTTGAACGAGGCGCGCCCGTCGATCTGGAGGGCATGGATCAGACGGCGGTCCAGTGTGTCGAGGGTGACGGATCGCGTCACGACATCGCCTCCGCACGTCTGATTGCGCCCATTCGGGCGACTGTACAGCCGGCACGGCCGCACCGGACAGGACGCTGAGGGTGACCGAACCAGAAAGGCACACCATGTTGACCGTTCTTCCCATCAGGTACGTGGCCGACGTCGAGGCGTCCCGGGACTTCTACGCCGGGCTGGGGCTCACGGTCCGGCCGGAGGCCGGCGCGGCCGTTTGGGTCCGGCTGACCGCAGCCGCGGGGGCCGTCGGCGTCCACGCCTCCGCCGTCTCGCAGGGGCGGCCGCCCGGCACCACAGAACTGGGCTTCGCAACGGACGAGCCGCTCGATGAGGTCGCGCAGCGGCTCGAACAGAACAACTGCCCGTACGAGCTCGTCGAGGAGAACTTCGGCCGCAGCATCCGGGTCACCGACCCGGACGGGGTCGTCGTGCAGATCCAGTGGATCGACCCGGACACCGTCCGCCGGTCGGCCGAGGCCGTGACCGGCGACCGCGCATGACCGGGGCCCGGCAGCCGCCGAGGTACGGGGGCTCGGCTGCCGTGGCCGTCAGGGCGTGCCCCCGGCGGGAGTACCCGCCCGCACGCCGCCCCGCATTCCCATCCGGCCCGCCATCGGGATCGTCACAGAAAGGAGGAGCTGACATGGAACCGCTCGTCACACTCGTCACCGTCACAAGCCTGTTGCTGCTCGCCGGGGCCTTCGGGGCCGTACGGTTCCGTCGGCCGACCGCCGCCCTGAGGGGCGGTCTCGCAGCCATGTTCGCGCTCACCGGAGGCGCGCATTTCGTCGGAATGCGCGAGGAGATCGTCGCCATGGTCCCGCCGGCCCTGCCGGCCCCGGAACTGCTGGTCACCCTGACCGGCATCGCCGAACTCGCTTGCGCACTCGCGCTGCTGTGGTCGCGGACCGCCCGGGGCTCGGCCGCCGTACTCAGCACCATGCTGGTCGTGATGTTCCCCGCCAACGTGTACGCCGCCGCCGGTGGCGACGTGCCGTGGTGGGACCGGCTCGGCCCCCGGACGGCCGTGCAGTTCCTCTTCCTCGCGGCCACCGTCACCGTGCTGGTCCGCCCTCGCGATCGTGATCCGGGCGATCTCGTGACCAGCGCAGGTCCGTCGGTGCGGCTCCACCCAGCCGTGTCGGACAGCGCAACCGCCGAGCTGCATCCGGGCTCGGACTCCGGCCATGCCCAGGAGGTGGCGCAGTCGTCGGTGCAGCGTCCGCGGTGACAGACCCCGTTCGCCGCGGCCGCCCGGCCGGTCAGGCCGGCCAGGAGGAGCGCGAGGGTCCTCCGGTCGAGCTCGGTCGGGCCCGTCGCACCGAGCTCGACGGCGGGTTCGGCCTCCCCGCCGGTGCCGGAGGGTTCGAGCGGGTGGACGCTCCGCCGCACCCTCTCGAACAGAGCGTCCAACGCGTCCAACCGGTCGCTGCGGTGCGGCAGCACCGCCATCCGGAATCGTGCACGAAGCTCGCGCAGGAGGGTCAGAGGGCGTCAGATCACGGCCCGCCCGTCCAAGCGGATGGGATGTGCGCAAATGACCGCAACCGCACTCTGCATCAGGGGTGTTGATGGAACGATCAAGCTTGCCTTTCGCATAAGCGTTCTGGAAGCCTCCGTTTGGCTCACCTGTCACATGAGTAACGGAGGAAACCCCACATGCCCACAAGCCGAATACGTCGCGCTTGGCTCACGGCAGCTGCCGCGGCCGCGCTCGCGTTCACCGGCCTTGCGGCACCGGCCCAAGCGGAAGACCTTCCGCCGGATGTGCCGGAGTCCTGGATCCAGGAGCCCCGCGCGACCGAGGGCACCCCCTCGCCGTACAGCGTCCGCGCTTGGACCGCTCCCGGTGGCGCGGCCTCGCCCGGTGACTTCACGCTGTCGCCCGGCGAGATGAACGCCGAGACCACCAAGCGGGTCACCCGCCTGGACTCGGTACTGCCCAAGTCGGGCGTGCAGAACCTGCTGGCCGGGGCGAACCGCACCGTCCAGCCGTGGTGTTCCCGCGACTCGTTCGGCACCGCCCCGGACCCCGACATCAAGTACTGCCTGCAGAACGACGACTCCGTCTCGCAGGAGTGGGTCCCCCAGGGATTCACCGGCGTCTCCGACGCCAAGGACAACGAGTTGTGGGGCGACGCGGGGAACATCCAGCTGTTCGCCTCCTACGACGGCTGGGACCCGGGCCGGGAGACCGACCCGCTACCGACGGCCGGCGACTGCACCGCTGCCGAACTGGAAGCCAACGACGCCTGCAATCAGAAGGGCGTCCGGATCACCTTCGTGCAGAGCCGCACCAACCCGGCCACCGGCAGTCCAGAGGTCAAGTATCGGCACGTCCTGCTGGGCTGGACCTATGTGAACTCCGCCGACCACGTCTCCTTCGACGGGCTGCACGCTGCCGAGTACCCGATCCAGAAGGGCGTCCATGCCGGGGGGATCGTCTGGTACGGCAACTACCTCTACGTCGCCGACACCCGCAACGGCCTGCGCGTCTTCGACATGCGCTACATCATGGACCTGGACCCGGACGGCGACCCCGGCACGCACGACCAGATGGGCACCGACACCGACGGGGTGAAGACCACCTCCAACGTCGAGGACAAGACGAAGGTCGGCCGGCACGACAACGTCTGGTACAGCTTCGGCTACCGCTACGTGATGCCGCAGGTGGCCGCCTGGAAGTTCAAGGCGACGCAGAGCAACCCCAAGGGTTCCTACGCCTGTGTCTCCACGGGCGCCCCGAAGGCCTCCTACATCTCACTGGACCGCAGCACCACCCCGGACCGGATGATCATGGGTGAGTACTGCCGTCCGGAGAGCGGCTACTCCTCCACCGGCCGCATCGCCTCGTACCCGGTCGCGGCCCTGGAGGGGCGCTCCGCCGACGTGGCTGCGGAAGGCTGGGCGAACTACCTGCCGATGTCCAACGGCGGCGCCCAGGGCGCGGCGGCGTACGACGGCACGCTGTACGTGAACGAGTCCAAGGGCACGGACGAGCCGGGCAACCTGTGGCGCTACAACTGGAGCAACGGCCAACTGGTCCAGGACGGCCAGGCCGTCAAGACCGCCCGGGGCGCCGAGGACCTCTATGTCGAGCGCGGCACGGGGCGGTTGTGGTCCCTCTCCGAGCACCGGCCGGGGACGGATCCCGACTGCACGGCGAACCGGGACCCTGCCGACCCCGCGGGAACGGACTATTGCCAGCGGGTGCTATACGGACACAAGCTGAGCTGGCTCGACGGCCGGCCCTAGGGCCTGTTCTGAGTTGAGATCACGGGATCGGTCATTCTCGCTTCAGGAGGGTGCTGGCCGGGGTAGACCGGTCGCATGACTCGTGATGATCTGACCGATGCCGAGTGGGAGTTGATCGAGCCGCACCTGCCGCTGGGGGCGTTCGGACCGATCCCTGACCTGCGCCGCTACTTCAGCGCGGTGATGTGGAGGTTCCGGACCGGCAGTCCCTGGCGGGATGTGCCGGAGAGCTACGGCTCCTGGTCGACGATCTACGACCGGTTCCGGATGTGGGCGCGTGACGAGGTCTTCCAGACCCTCATGGACGCGATGATCGCCGAGGCGGAGGCTCGCGACGATGTCGATCTCAGCCTGGTGAGCGTGGACTCGACCGTTGCTCGGGCGCATCACCACGCGGCGGGCATGGCGGTCGCCCCGGAGCTCCTTGAGGATCTGGAGAAGGCCGTGGCGGAGGAAAAGGGGCTGCAACAAAGGGACAAAACGACCCCGTAGGCGAGGGATCCGCGGACAGGGAGGACCCCGAGCGGGAACAGCGCCGAGCCGTGCGCCGGCGCCGCAGGGCCCGACTGCGGGCCGCCGAACTGGGCCGCTCCCGGGGCGGGCTCACCAGCAAGATCCACCTTGCCGTCGAGCGGCGCTGCCGCCCGCTGTCCATCATCCTTACCCCCGGGCAGGCCGCGGACAGCCCGCACTTCATCCCTGTCCTCAAGAAGATCAAGGTGCGCGGCCGGATCGGCCGCCCCAGGACCCGGCCGGACGCAGTGGCCGGCGACAAGGCGTACTCCTCCCGAGCCAACCGCGCCCACCTGCGCAGACGCAACATCAAGGCGGTGATCCCGGAAAAGGCCGACCAGGCTGCCAATCGCAAGAAGAAGGGACGCTCCGGCGGCCGCCCGGTCAGCCACGACGGCACGCTCTACAAAGATCGCAACACCGTCGAGCGCGCCATCAACAAGTTCAAGGAATGGCGGGGGCTGGCCACCCGCTACGACAAGACACCTGAGAGCTATGCCGCCGGGCTCCACCTGCGCGGATCCATCCTCTGGTTACGCAGCCTGCCAGCCCTCCCGTGATCTCAACTCAGAACAGGCCCTAGCCCGAGGGGCGGACCTGCCGGCCGATTCGGCAGGGCCGGTGCCCCGTACGGACCTGGCCCGGCTTCGGCCGCTGGATGAGGACGAGGTCGTCGCCGTCGAGCAGGATGACGCGGGCACTCCGACCCCACCTGGATCTTCTCGCCGGTACCGCCGCCGATGCCCTGGACGCCACCGAGATCACCTCCATGACCGGTCGGCCAGGTCTCCGTCGTCCACCTCACCCTCACTCTAGACCGGGCTTCCGCGGCCGCCGTCACCGTCATCGCTCTGCCTGCACGGCCGACGTCTGAGAGGCCGGATCGTCCCCACTCGCGACCGCTGCGCCGCCGTGCGCTTCGCCCTCCGGATCGAGCGGATGCCGCCGCCGGGGTGCGTTCGCCGAGGAGTCGGTGGGGGCGGGGCACGGTTGGTGCGCTCGTGGCGAGTGTCCCCGGTAAGCGCCGGGGCGTTCCGTCGATCCCGGCAGCGCGGCCCGAGGTGTTCCAGGACTTTCGGACGCGATGACGGCGCCCCCGGCCCGGGGCGGGGCGGGGGCGCCGGTGGGGTGGGTGTCAGCAGGGGCGGATGTGGAAGACAGGGGTCCAGGAGGCGGTGCCGGTGTCCTTGGCCACGTTGGACAAGCGCTCACTGCCGTTCTGGTTGTAGAAGCGGGCCCGGGTGCCGGAAGTCTGGTTGTTGTTGAAGGTGCCGTCGCCGACGCCGTTGAAGTCGTAGTAGCCGCAGCGGTAGTAGTCGTAGTTGTAGCCGCGGCCATCGACGATGCACAGGTGGCCGTGGTTGCAGGCAAGGGCCGTGTCGGGGGAGGCCAGGTCGCGCGTTTCGGTCCGGCCCGCAACGGCGAGGACCACGCCGTGGACCTGACCGCTCCCGCAGCACCGTGAAGCGCCGATCCAGCGGGTGAACGCACTCACGCAGACCGGGCCGAGGCAGGCCGGCGCGCTCACGCATCAACGCAATGGCCTGCACGCTCCGCTCCACGGCAAGGAGGCGGTCCACCTCCACCTGGGTGCCGACCGGGAGCCCGTCCCACAGAGCGTTCTCCCCAGCGGCATCGAACCTCAGTCGATCCGAGCGACACCACACCCCTGAGCAGCCGCCTTACCCAACACCACCTGCGACGCAGAAGGCTCTTGCGGCCCCTCGGGTGCACAACAAACCCAGGGGCTGCTGGCCCAATCGCGTGAACCTGGGACCCGCCTCCCGTCGGGATCCCCTGGCGAATAGTAGGTTGGACGCGAACCTGCTCCGGCCGGATCGGGCGATCCCCGAGGAGCGAGCATGGCGACCGACACGAACCAGTGGACCGTTCCGCAGGTGACCATGACGCTCTCCGCGATCGCGGCGACCGCGGCCACCCCGCGCCCCTCGGGCGAGACCCTTGCGGAACAGAGCGCCCGGATCGCCCTCGGCATCAACCAGCACCTGACCGACCCCTCGCTCGCGACGCAGGGCACCTGGGTCCTCTCCTGGCTCGGGGTGAGTCCGGGCAACGCCAACATGGCCTACCTCGCCAGGAACACCGACGGCTCCAACTCGTTCGCCGTGGTGATCCGCGGCACCGCCGGCAGCGTGACCGATCTGATGGAGGACCTCGACGTCGGCACGGTGGTCCCGTTCAACCTCGTCGGGATGCCGTCCCCGGTCTCGGTCTCCAAGGGGGCGATGAAGGCATTCACCGAGGTCGTCACCATGAGCACGGCGGGCGTCACCCTGGCGCAAGCGCTCGCCACCGCCCTGGGCCGGGCGCAGCCGAACCCGACGGTCTACGTGACCGGCCACAGCCTGGGCGGCTGCATCGCGACCATGGTCGCCCCTTACCTCCAGACGCTCACCTGGCCCAACAGGAAACCGAACTTCGAGCTGCACACCTTCGCCGCCCCCACCGCCGGCGGAGCGGACTTCGCCGCCTACGTCGACTCCCTGGACTGGCAGGCGAACGAGCGCCACTTCAACATCAACGACATGGTGCCGCAGGCCTGGAACAACCTCGAGGCGACCAAGCAGTGGTACCTCAATCCGGGCCCGGCGGCGACCGACTACGTCAAAGCCGTCATCTCGGCGCTCGTCGCCCTCCCCAGTCCCCACGTCTACGTCCAGCCGGGCAAGGACGACGCACTGAACGACAGCTACGACCCCGTCGACCCGAACGTGGTGAAGAAGTCGCTCCAGGACTTCATGGGCCAGGTGGCCTTCCAGCACGCCAACTCCACCTATCTGGGCCTCCTCGGCGCGCCTGACGTGCAGTCGGGTCCGGTGGTGACCCTCGTGACCCCCGTCGGCACGGCCGGAGCCCCGGTCGAGATCGTCGGCAGCGGGTTGGGCCAGGGTGTCTTGGTCGACTTCGGAACGGTGCCGATCTCCAAGGAGTACGTCATCCGCGACGACGTGATCATCACCTGGGCACCCGAGGGCGTCGGCGTGGTCGATGTCCGCGTCACCAACAATCTGGGCACCTCCCCGGCCGTCCCGCGCGGCCAGTTCGCCTACGGCGGCCCCGCCGCCGTGGTGGTCACCGGCATCAGCCCGGACACCGGCCGGGCCAACGACCAAGTCCAGGTCAACGGCGTCCACTTCGCCTCGGACTCCCAGGTCTACTTCGGCGACACGCTCGCCGAGCTCGTCGACTACGCCCCCGAGCAGCTGCTCGTCACGGCGCCCAAGCCAACCATCGCCTTCGGCAAGCCCGCGACCATCGACGTCACCGTCCTCTCGAACGGCTACTCGTCGCCCGCAAGCCCGGCAGACGAGTTCACCTACCTGGAGTGACACCGGCGCTGGACCGGTTGCCGACCTCTAATACTGCAACCGCATGTGGGGGTCGTGGCCCCGTCGTTGGTAGTGGCAGCGGCGGGCTCGGGCTTGGCTGCGGCGTCGGAAGTGTGACCAGTGGAGACGGTGCTCGTTGGTGTGGCAGCGGGGCGTGAGGACGACGTGCCCGATCATCCGGCGGATCTCCGGGACGCTGAGGGGTATGAGGTCTTGCTCGTCGTCTCCGCTGCCCCTTTTGCGGCTTCTGCGGCACGGATGGCCGTGAGGTAGGCCAGGACGGCCATGGCGAGGGTGATGTGCCGGTACCAGGCCCGGTAGAGCCGCACCTGGTAGTGGTCGAGCCCGCATTCACCCTTCGCGGTCTGGAAGCACTCCTCCACCGCCCACCTGGCTCCGGCGGTCCTGACCAGGTCTTTCAGCCGGGAAGTGACGGGGCCGTAGCAGACGTAGTAGGCGATGTCGGTGGGGTCGGACAGATTGCGGCGGGCGAGCACCCAGTGCCCGAATCCGCCCTCCCAGGCGGGCCGGATCGCGACGCGGGCCCAGTGGTAGATCCGCTGGCCGTGGGCGCCGGCTCCGGCGGAGATCCGCTTCCATGCCTGCTTCGGCAGGGCCGCGATCAGCTCGTCGACGCGCGCGTCGCGGCCGTCGGCGGTGATCACGGTGTCGTTGACCTTCGTCGCCAGCACATACGCGGCCCGGCGTTCTTCCAGCCAGGCACGGAAGTGTTTGACCTGCTGTCGGCGTACGGGCTCTGATGCAGAGGTGCGTACGGGTTGATCTACAGAGGTGACTCGGCGTGTCGGGGTGGGGCCCGGCTCGATGAGAGGAGCCTGACGCTGATCTTGTGAAGCGTCGAGGAGGGCCTGTCGGATGTTGCTGGAACCGGGGCGGTGGCTGGAGCTGCGGCGTTTCCGGGCTCTGCATGAGGCGGGCGCGAGCATCTCGGAGATCGCTCGGGAGACCGGTCTGAACTGGCGTACGGTCAAGAAGTATCTGGAGAGCGACGGTCCTCCGGTTCCGCCGGCTCCGGCGCCGCGCTCGGATCTCGGCAACCAGGTGATCAAGCCGTGGGCGCATGTGATTGATGCGTGGCTACGGGCTGAGGTGCTGCTGAAGGCCGCGGTCATCCATGAGCGTCTGGTCGAGCAGTATGCCTTCCCGCACCACTACCAGCGCGTCAAGATGTACGTGCAGCAGGCCCGACCCCGCATCGCCGAGGAGTTGGGATATACCCCGCGCGAGCTGGCGAAGTTGCACCGCCGCTTCGAGGTGGTGCCCGGCGCCCAGGCCCAGGTCGACTGGGGCGACGAGGGCAACATCCTGGCCCATGTCGGCATCCCGAAGGTCTACTCCTTCCACATGACCTTGTCCTACTCCCGAGATCCGTTCTGCTGCTTCACCACCAGCCAGAATCTGGCATCGTTCTTCGAGTGCCACCGGCGGGCGTTCGCGCACTTCGGCGGGGCGCCCGGGGTGATCGTCTACGACCGGACCAAGACTGTCGTGCGCCGTCACGTCGCCCCGGGCGAGGCGGTCCCGTTGCATCCGGAGGCCGTGGCGTTCGCCGGGCACTACGACTTCGACATCGACGTCTTGGCCGCCTACCGGCCGACGGGGAAGGGCCGCGTCGAGCGCCAGGTCCTCATCGTCCGCGATCATGTGCTCGCGGGGCGGTCCTTCTCCAGCCTGGATGACATGGACGGGGCGTTCATGGCCTGGGTGCCCCAGCGCCGGGCGCGTACGCACCGCACCCACGGCGAGGTGATCGGCGTGCGGGCCAAGCGGGATCACGCCGCGCTGCGGGCGCTGCCCGCCAAGCCCTACATCGTGGCCGATCGGCACCTGCGACACGTGGCCAAGGACTGCCTGGTCGCCTTCGACGCCAACCTCTACTCGGTGCCCGCCACCAAGGTCCGCCACCGCCAGCTCGTCGAGGTCAGAGCCTCCGCAGGCACCGTGGCCCTGCATTCCACCGTGCCCGACGCGCAGGGCATCACGCTGCTGGCCGTGCACTCCCGCGCGGTCGGACGCAGCGCGAGGATCGTGGATGAGGCCCACTGGAAGGCCCTGCCCGACGGACACACCCGCGCCACCACCACCGACCTTCCGCCACCCGTGAGCAGGCCGGCCCGCTCCGGCGCCGAGGAACCGGGCGGTCTGATCTCGCTGCTGACCCGGGCCAGAGCCGCGCAAGTCCACGTCGGCACCCGTCCGCTGGCCCTCTACGACCAGATCGCCGGCACCCGCCCGTTCAACCCCGCCCCCATCGACCCCAAGGACATGCGTTGAGCGAGCTGGTCACCGCCCGGATCCGCACCACCGCCACCAAACTCGGCCTGCCCCACCTCACCGAGGCCCTGGCCGAGCACGTCGGCCGGGCCGACGCCGCGTCGATGGCCTACCTCGACTTCCTCGACCTGGTCTTGGAAGAAGAACTTGCCGTCCGTGAAGAACGCCGCTTCCGCCACGCGCTACGGGTCTCCCGCCTGCCACACCACAAGACGATTGAGGAGTACGACTTCTCCTACCAGCCCGAACTCGACCCCAGGAAGGTCAAGGACCTGGCCACCCTCGCGTTCGTCGAGGCCAAGTCCAACGTCGCGCTGCTGGGCCCGCCCGGGGTCGGCAAGACACATATCGCCGTCGCGCTGGCTGTCGCCGCCTGCCGGGCCGGCTACTCGATCTACTTCACCACCCTCGACGACATGGTCCGCCAGCTCAAGGCCGCCGACTCCATCGGCCGCCTGGCCAGCAAACTCCGCACCTACCTGCGGCCTCACGTTCTCGTGGTGGACGAGGTCGGCTACCTCCCGCTGGAGCGTGACGAGGCAAACCTCGTCTTCCAGATGCTCTCCAAGCGCTACGAGAAGGGCTCCACCCTGCTGACCTCGAACAAGAGTTTCAGTGAGTGGGGTCAGGTCTTCGGCGACGACGTCCTGGCCACTGCCATCATCGACCGCCTACTCCACCACTGCGAGATCCTCGCCATCAACGGCGCCAGCTACCGCCTGAAGAACCGCCTCACAGCCATCGAAGGCGGCATCACTGCGGCCAGCTGACACAGGATCAAGCTCTGCACATCAGCCCGTACACACCTCTGCACTACAGCCCGTACGCCGACACCTGCCCGTATGCCTCGTCCGCGGTGACCCAGGCGAAGGGAACAGCCGCGTCGATGGCGCGTTGCAGCATCCACTTGAGGTGCTCGATCTTCGTGGCGAACGGCACGGTGTCGTCGATCCCGGCTGCCCGGCAGCGGTCGCGGTCGTCCGTCCAGGACTTCGGGACGTAGAGTTCCCGGTCGATCAGCGCCCGCCCTTTGGCGGATGCGTAGGCGAGGAAGGTGCCGATCTGGCAGTTCTCGGTGCGGCCGGCGGTGCCGGAATACTGCCGCTGGACCCCTGCTGACCTGGTGCCCTTCTTCAGGAACCCGGTGTCGTCCCCGATGAGCACGCCGTTTCTGGCGCCGATGGTCTCCACGACGAAGTCCCGGACATCGTCCCGGACCGCGTTCTCGTCCCATTCGGAGTGATTGAGCAGGCGTTGCACACCGTCCGGGCGGAGCTGGCCGACCTGCTCGGCCAGCGTCCACCCGTTCTTCTTCTCCAGCGGAGCAAGCAGGCCCCTGAGGTAGTCCAGAGCCCGATCACGTGGCTCCGACCTGCCAAAACGATGCCCGAACCGGGCATGCAAGTCCGCTACACCCTCGGACCACGACTCGATCTGCTCGACCGTCAGCGTTTGATCACACAGTCACAACAACGAGCATCGACGCCAACCGTCACGCCACATGCGGTTGCAGTACTAAGGCGACATCCGTGGGAGAACCTCACGGTCGCCCGGCAGCAGCTGCCTGCGGATGGATCGAAACCACCGCCTCCACATGGAGTTGCGGTAGAAGTGGCCGCCGGCCCTTGTTCTTGTCGCCGCTGGTCGCCGCTTTGCGGCCGACCGGGAAGCCGCCCGCGACGATGTGGTAGTCGGTGAGGAGGACACCGGGCCGTGTCCATCCGAACGGTGAACTCCAAGTCGGCGTAGCTGTCGAGTGCCACGCCGCGGGGCAGCCCCTCGGCGGCGGCCAGGATGCCCGTCAGGCCTGAGCGAGTCGGAAAAAGGGGCGGCGTCCCGGACGGCGCTGAAGGCCGAGCGTTTGACTGAGCACCTGCTCTCCGGCCTTGGCGCAGCCGGAGCCCCGCAGCACCACCAGGCCCGGGCGGACGAGCGCCACGCCCAGGACGCCGCGGCTCGCACACCTCGAGGCGAACCGCACCCCCTCGAAGGGGTTGCCGGGGCCGGCCGCGGCGAGGTGCTCGCCGACTTGCCGGGAGATGTCCGGTCGGGGCCCGATCTGGCTGAAGTCCCGCTCGAAGAGGCGATCAGCTCCGACCCGCCGACTGCGCAGGGGCTGGTGACGCGGCCCCGGTAGGGATGGCTGCCGTCACCCGCCGGTCCCCACCTTCGGCTCGACCTGGAGAATGCCACGGTATGAACGTGCAGTCACTGTGGGGTCCTCTGGGCAGATCGCTCCGCGCCGTGCGGGGGTACCCGCGCCGTGCGCCCCTGACCCTCGCCTATGTCTGCCTGCTCCTGGGCAGCCACGCCTGGGTCGGCCACGGGCTGTCCGCAGATCGGGCGGCCACCGTGTTGGGCTACCTCAGCACCAACCTGGACAACCTGCGAGATCATCCGTTGTCCGCGCTGCTCGGCAGCGTGCTGTTCTTCGACGGCACGCTCACGGATGTCACCTCAGCCGGCTTCGTGGGTACCTTGATCACCTTGGGCCTCGGTGTCTGCTGCTTCCTGGCCTGGGCGGAACGCCGGTGGGGAAAGCCGCGCGCCGTAGCCGTGTTCTTGGGCGGCCATGTCGCGGCCACCCTGCTCACCGCTGTCGTCATCACCATCGCGATACAGCACAGCTGGTATCCAGCGGCCGTGCGACAGGCCTTGGACTACGGGGTCAGTTACGGCGCCCAGACCGTGCTGGCGATCGGCACACTCGCCCTGCCGCGCCGAGGCCGCCTCCCTTGGGCTGTCTTCGTTCTCGCATGGCCTCTCGGCGGTGCCGACTGGACCGGGCCGCTGCCGGACTTCACCACAATCGGCCATCTCATAGCGGCGGTTCTCGGCTTCGGGCTGTTGGGTTTCCCTGCCTTCAGGCGGCAACGGGTCCGCACTTCCGGGCTGCCCTCCGCTGCGAGCAACTGCGGGCTGCGCCGAGGCTCCGTTCCGGAATCGACGTCACCGGCAGCGGGAACAGAGACGCCTCCATCGGTCTGAGCTCCCACGACGACGAGAGTGGACAAGTGCGACAGCAGCGTCCAGCGGCATGACCCAGCTGCTCTCCCCCGGGCTCGCGGCCGCCGTCAACACCGGGGACAAGCCCGCCTCCGTCACCCCGGCCGCCGACGTGTACGCGCTCGCCGGGGCGCTGGACCCGCACCACCGGAACCTGGCCGCTGGACCACCAGGCCGCGGAAATCAACGCGAAGGCCTGCACCCTCACGAGCTCGGCCAGCACATCCGCGCCGGTCGCGTCCCCGTCACGGCCGACCGGGCCTGGGCCGATCTCCTACTGCCCTTGCTGATCGCCTGCTTCACCACGGCCGCGACCGCGGACCGCTGGGGAGCGACCCCATCTACGACACCTGCGGCGCCGGATCCTGCAACGGCCTGACGGCAGCCAATGCGGCACCTGCGAGGGACTCCGCGGCAGGGGCCCGGGTTCCGGGCGTGGCGGCGACCGCTACCGTCGTGCTCCGAGGAGGGAGCCACATGCCCCGCACGTTCAGCGTTTGCGACACCGTCATCGTCGCGGCCGACCCGTCGACGGTCTACCAGCACGTTTCCGATCCCGCTCTCATGGGCCGCTGGAGCCCGGAGAACCTGGGCGCGACCCCGACCGAAAGACCTGGCACGGCGACTCGGGTCGGGATGGTCTTCGACGGTCACAACAAGCGCGGTCCGTTCCGCTGGACGACCCGCTGCACGGTGACGGCCGCCGACCCGGACGAGGTCTTCCGGTTCAAGGTCCACGCCATCGGCCTGCGCCGCCCGTGGCTGCGCGGCCCGATCGCCACCTGGGAGTACCGTTTCGCCGCCGTGCCCGAGGGCACCAAGGTGACGGAGACATGGACCGACGATCGGCGCAGCTGGCCCGACCCGGTGGCCAACACGTTCGACAGGATCGCGACGAGCGAGCACACCTTCGCCGAGTTCCAGCGCAAGAACATCCGGGCCACCCTGCGCAACCTGAAGTCGGAGCTCGATGCCCACCCCGCCACCTCCTAGTACGGCCGGCCACCCCGCCTTACACGGCATCGGCAGGCGGCCGGCACCCACATGCCCCAACCGGCCGGCAGCGTGAAAGCGCTGGTCATCGAGGCAGGCTGCACAGCGGTTAAAGCCGTACCCACGCTTCGTGCCGGAGGTCAGACGGTGCGCGCCCGGCAGGGCAGGCCGCAGCCCGTACGTCCGCGTGCGTGGATGACGAGGACCTAGCCGATGGTCGCTCGACACGGTGTCGCCCACGGTTCCGGACTCGGCAAGGTGCGCTGGGGCGTCGAGCGCACTTTCGCCTGGCTTCACCACTTCAAGCGCCTGCGAATCCGCTACGAACGCCGGGCCGCCCTCCATGTAGGCCTGCTCCGACTCGCGTGGAGCAGCATCTGTCTGCGTCGGCTCCGCGCCTCAGGATGAAGAAGGCGCCAGGACGACAGACTCCGACGGCCAGTCGAGAACGGTCAGCTCAGGCCATAGCTGTTGCCAGCGGGCCGCCTTGGCCTCATACACCTCGCGCGGGGCAAGCACCGGGTTGGGGCGTACGACGAGGTTGAACACGTCGGAGAGCCCGTGCGGCGCATAGACTCGCCACCGGCCGCCCGGCTCCAGGCGCACGCCGAGGCAGCAGGTGGTCGCCGCGAAGTTGTCGATGGCCGCCTCCGTGGAGGCATGGGGAGCGCACGCGACGCCGAACTTCTGCTCGTACCAGAGGTGGACGCGAGCCTCGTTGCGGACCTCGACCTCCGCCGGCAGCCCTGTGAACACTTCGCCGGCGGCCTTGATCACCTCGTCCTCCGCCTCCCACGACAGGTCACCGTCGTCAAAGTAGAAGACGTCGTAGTCCTTGATCCCATGGGTGGGATGCCTATCCGTGACGACGTTCCAGACGGTCTGGAACAGGCAACCCGCCGTCACGTACCAGTGGGGCAGCCCGAGCCCTGCCGTGCGGTTCAGCACCTCCACCAGCACCTCGTTACGGGCCAACGCAGACTTCAGGGCGGCAAGCTGCTCGTCGAGCGGGAGGCGACCAATCATTCCCCACGTCTACCACGTGACGGGCCCACAACGCCCGCAGCCCCTCCTGCGAGGCCCTCCCGCAGGATCTGATGCTGAAACGATCAGCAAGTCCGGCCGTCAAAATGATCTCGAGTTGTGGATCACGGAACCTTGATGCGCCGCCATCAACTGTCCAATCCCCAGTGGGAACTTGTGCAGCCGTTGCTTCCCCCGGCCTGCGCCGGGGCGGCTGCGGTTGGACGACCGGATGGCCCCCAACCGGATCGCGTGGAGGTTCCGCACCGGGGTCGCCTGGCGAGATGTGCCCGAGCCATACGGATCGCGGGCCGGCCTCAGCATGCGCTTCCACAGGTGAGCACCGGCGTCAGGCCTTCGGCCGGCCCGGGAAAGCGAGCAGGCCCTGACCGAGGCCGATGGCCGCAATGACGCGGTCGGCGGCCACGACCGGGCCGCCCACCACTTCCACACCGCCCATGTCCTCTACGAACTCGGCGACCTGCCCGGCTCAATCCGCGAACCATTGGAGAACCGGTCCCGAAGAACTGGCTCAGTACGGATCCTTCGTGGTGGTGGTCAGCGGTGGTTGGGGTTCAGCAGGGCGGCGGCCGCTGCGACGAACGCCGTCGACGCTTCCTTGGCCGCACGCCGCAGTGCGTCAAGTTCGGTGCGACCGGTGGCGTTGCGCAGGGCGTACGTGGCATCGGCGGCCCTCTGCGCCGGGCCGACCAGCTCGGGTACCAAGACCTGGAGACGGACGTGGGGCGCAGTGATCGCGGCACGGGTGTCGTGTGACTTCGTCTGGGCCTCCAGCTGGTGCTCCGTACCGGCGTCGGCCAGAGTCAGGCGTTCCCGGTGGAACATCGCCGAGCGGTGGGCGTCCAGGGCGGCCGCGAAGTCGGTGACGGCGCCGAGCTGGTCTTTGCGGTGAGCGTCGGCGCGCTGCTCGGCACGGGCGGTGCGTGCGGCGCGGTGCTGGAGCAGTCCGGCGGTCAGGGCGCCGGCGAGAGTGCCAAGAACGGCGACTATCGAGGGCCACATGGGCGGTGATTCCTCTCGGGGTAGGTGGTCGGTATGCATGTGCGGGGTGAGGCCGCACAGCCACGACTCGCGGGTGGTGCACGCGGTCTGGTCGATGCTGCTGTGGCCATCCCGTCGCGCGAGTGTTGCATCCTTCTGCAAAAGAGCGGCCGTTGGCAGAGCTCGGGGCTTCAACGGGCAGGCCGTCCAGCTTCCGCTCCAGTACGGGCGCGGCGGCTCGGCGGTCGTCAAGGCAGTCTCCCAGCCCCAGGCTTGAGACGGCAGTGACGTTCCACGCCCTCTCGTGCGGCGCCGAAGAACTCTTCACCGCCAATGTGGCGGATACGTCGCAGGCGGTGGGCCTGATCGAGTAGCCGAGGGGGATCTCACCCCTCGGCCCTCACAGAACCGTGCTTAACAGTCTCCCGTTACACGGCTCTTGTCGTTCTGATCATCAGATCTCGCAGGCAGCAGTGGTGAGGCGCCAGTGCACGAACATCCGTGGGTACCGCTGCGCGATCTCCACGAGCTTCGCGTGGGCCTTCCGACGGCTTGCGAGCCGTTTGTACTTCTTGCGGATCCAGCGCACCAGGTAGGCGTTGATGCGCATCACGAAGGGGAACAGCTCCCACGGCCGGAAACGTCCGTAGTAGTTGATCCACCCCCCGACCACACGGTTGATCGTGCGGGCGAGGTCTCCGAAGGAGGTGCCGGTGCGGAGGTGCAGTTGCCATGAACGCACCTCGTGGCCGATCCGAGTCAGGGCTTCCCTGCTGATGGCCGGCTCGAACGACAGGAACTGCTTGCCGTGCCGATTCCGGCTCTTTCTGGGACGGAACGTGTACCCGAGGAACGTGAACGACGTGTGCTCGTAGGAGCCGCGCCGGTGCGAGTCCTTGCAGTAGACGATCCGGGTCTTGTCCGGGTGCAGCCGCAACCCGACTTCGACCAACCTGTCCCTGAGCGCGGCCAACACGTGGCGGGCCTGGCGCTCGGTGACGCAGTGCAACACCGCGTCATCCGCGTAGCGTTCGAACCAGACGGACGGGAACTCCCGGGCCATCCAGGTGTCGAACGCGTAGTGCAGGAACAGGTTCGCCAGGACGGGAGACACCACGCCCCCAACGCAATGGGTAACTCGGGCATGAGTCACCCTCCGTAGCGTCTTGATCTTGATGCTGGTCGTCGGCGGTGCGCTCACGCACGGGTATGCGGTGCCGGATGGTGATTTTCTCGGGTCCGACGAGGACGTCTTTGACGAGGAGCCGCAGGACGCGCTGGCGCTCGGGGACCTCGGCTGTCCCAGCGTTCTCTCGGAGCTGGGCGAGGAAGCCTTCGAGGTCGTCAGCGAGCTTGAGGTAGGCGTCGCGGTCGGCGAGCTGGGCGTCCAGCGCGTCGAGTTGGCCGCGCAGGTTGCTCTCCCGGGCCCGCAGGCCGGGCATCCGGGCCCGCAGTTCGTCGATGGTGACCAGCTGTTCCTGGAACGCTTCGATCATGCGTGTGATCGCTGCGGTGGCCTTGGCCAGGGCCAGTTCGAGACGGCTGCGCTGACGGGTGGCGGGGTCGGAGGTGCGGGCGCGGTCCAGCCGCTTGTCGATCTCGGAACGGATCAGGTGCGGGTCGGCGGTCATGCCGATGATGTGGTCCCAGACGACGGTGTCGAGGTAGTCGGCGCGGACGGGCTTGTTGGTGCAGACCCGGCCGCCCGCGTAGCGGTAGTCGTCGGAGCCCAGGCACCGGTAGTAGTAGATCTTCTTGCCGGAGGAAGTAGTGGTCGAGGTGCGGTAGTAGCCGTATCCGCAGCTCACGCAGGCCGACAACCCCTGAAGCAGGGAGGGGACCTTGCTGTTGCGCGAAGCGAAGCGCTTGTTGTCGGCGAGCCGCTGGGCGGCGCGTTCGAAGGTGGCCGGGGTGACGAGCGCGGGAACGGGGATGGTGATCCACTCCTCGCGGGGGCGGTCGGTGGTCTTGACGGCGCGCGGAGTGCTGCGGCCCTCCAGGCGGGCCCGGCGGTTGAGGCCCGGGGACTCGTGGAGGATCTGGGTCTTGCCGAAGGCTGCCTGCCCTGCGTAGGCGGGGTTGCGGAGCATGCCCCAGATGACGCTTCGGTCCCAGCGGGTCTTGCCGGTGCGGGTGGGAGTGCCGCTGCCGGTGAGCCAGCGGGTCAGGTCCGCGATGGAGGCCCCGTCGTCGGTGTAGCGGCGGAACAGCTCGACCACCAGCGCCGCCTCGGACTCGACGATCTCGTAGGTGGCCCCGCACTCGGGGGTCTTGCGCAGGTAGCGGTAACCGAACGGGGCTCCGCCCAGCACGTTCACTGCCCCCGAGCGCGCCCGGTAGGTCTTCCCGCGCCGGTAGCGTTCCATCAGCTGGGCCTTCTCGTACTCGGCGAACATGCCCTGGAACTGGACCATCAGCTGGTCCTCGGGAGTGTCGCCGCGTGGGCCGCGCACGAACTCCACCCGGGTGCCGGCCCGGGCGAACTCCTCGATCAGCAGGGCCTGGTAAGCGAACTTGCGGGCGAGGCGGTCGGGCGCGTAGCACAGCACCACATCCACGCCGACCTGGGCGACCAGGTCGCGCAGCCGCTCCAGCGCGGGCCGCACCAAGGTCGCCCCGGAGTGCCCCTCGTCCTCGAACACCCACTCCTCGGGCAGCTCAAGATGCGCGGTGGCGGCGTGCGCGCGCAGGGCCGCGGTCTGCGAGCCGATCGTCTGGTCCTTCTTCTGCCGGGCCGAGGACACCCGGGCGTAGATCGCCACGCTGGTCATCGCTCACTCCTGCCTGCTCCAGGCGATCCCGTATCCGGGCTCGCCGCTGCGGAACCAACGCCGCGTAGGCCGCGGACAAGTCCGCCGCCGCATGACGGTCGAAGACCGCCTCCACCTCCACCGGCCGGCCGCTCACCTGCCTGGCCGCCCCTCCGGGGCACCCCGCTCAAGGAACTCGGCCAGGGCCTGGGCCACCACCGCGGAGATCGCCCGGTCACTCTCGTGGGCACGGGCGCGGATCTGTCCTGCCAGCGATTCCGGCAGCTTGACAGTGAACACCACGCTTGACTCGGGGACTTCGAGATGTCCAGCGGCCATGGCCTGCTCCAGATACCGGCGTGCCTGACGCACCGACACCCCGTACCTACTTGCCAACGTGCGGGCGGCTGCGGCCACGGGCACACCCGCCCCGACCAGATCCGCGGCGGCGTTGACCCGCCGGGCGTACTCGACGCTATCGACACGATCACCACGCACCATGTCACAAACCTACTACCCATTGTGACACCCCTTACCCTCCGCTCGAGGAGTGAGTTCCAAGCGCCGGTAGCCGAGCGTCACCTCGAAGCAGAAGTTGCCCATTGCGTTGGGAGCGTGACGGGGGCCCCTTGTGGGGTTCCGCGTTCCCGTTCCAGCAGGGAGCCATCGGGCATGGCGAGCGGGGCGGCGAGCCACCGCCGCACGTACAAGTTCACCCAGACGGCGTCGGTGTGCGCTTCCACCGCCTTGACCAGCAGGTCCCAGGGCACGCTGTCGAAGAACTTGGCGATGTCGAACTCCACCACCCAGTCCCGCTTCCAACTTCGTTCCCGGCACCTTTCCACCGCGTCCAAGGCGGACCGTCCTGGCCGGTATCCGTAGCTGTCCGGGTGGAAAACAGGGTCCACCCTTCGCACCAGATGCCGGGCCACAACGGTCTGAGCCACTCGGTCGGCGACAGCGGGAATGCCAAGCATTCTCGTGCCGCCTCCATTCGGCTTGGGGATTTCCACCGCACGCACCGGCGGCGGAAAGTACGAGCCCGATGACATCCGGTTCCAGACCTTATAGAGGTTGCTCTTCAAGTCCTTCTCGAAGTCGTCGATGCTCTGTCCGTCCACGCCAGGTGCGCCCCTATGTGACTTGACTTCCTCCCACGCCTCCTTGACTTCCCACTTCGAAATATCAAACGGCTTGATCTGAGACTTCAACTGGCCCATCGCACTCCTCCCGGGCTGTCGCCCGGTTGATGTGATCAACTCAGTCACAAACGACCCGGCCCCTTCGCTCCACCCCCGCTACAGGGGCTTCATCACTACTACGGACCGGTCTGCCAGCAGGCTCCGCGTCGGTACTCGACCCCTTACGGTGTCCTCCGCTTGGGGCACTCCCTCTCCCCCGACCTTGCGTCAGGGCGTATCGGACCTGCCTTCTCCTGTTCCATGCGAGAGCCGCAGACCGGACTCACGTCGCCTACATGCCGGACACCACCTGGCCAATAGACGGGCACCCGCCAGGCTCATCCCGGAGTTCTTGACACACCCCGGTTTCGATGTCGTCTGGTTTCCTTACGACACGTCAGCAGCGATTCACTTGCGTTCGTCTTTCCGGTCCCCACCTGACGCCTCCTACGACGCCTTTTCCTCATCGCTCACCACGACAGTCTTCAGCTAACGCAGCATGAGGCGGTTTGGAGCCTCCCCCCGCAGGGCGGCTCCGAAGGGCCACGAAACCTTCATCTCTCGCACAGCATCACTTCTGGAAATCGCTCCTACATGCAACTTCCTTTCATGTTCAGGACACACGCCAAGGGGTAACTCGGGGGGCTGCACCTTGCATGCGTCACAGCCGCGGCAGCCGTGGGCAGCGGTGCGGACGCGCTCATTTGAAACCTAAACGACATTTATTGCATATTTTTGCAACCTTGGGGGTCGAGAAACGCATCCAAAGAGAAGACCCGCCCGTTCTGCCCGTCCGAGGGCAGCCGCCCTGTTCGGAGCAAGTTCGTGCACGAGTACCCGCAGCCCCAGCAGCCCGGGCGATCCCGCAAGAAGGTGCGGATCGGCTCCGCCGTGGCCGTGGCCCTGCTCGCCGGCACCGGCGCGGGGTTGATCCACTGGACGACGGACTGGTTCGACGGGAACGGGGAGTCCGTCAGCTACGGTAAACCCTCTGCCGGAACGGACCAAGACAAGGAGACCGGCGGCGGGAAGCAGGTCTCCGCGCCGAGCGCGGACCCGGACGTGTCGCTCCCCACCGGTCCGTTCGTCGACTTCAAGCAGACGGTCAAGCTCGACGACGGCACCCGCATATCCAAGGCCCGGGTGAAGGGCGCCAAGTCCGGCTTCGAGGGCAGCGTCTGGGTGTGGACGCCGAAGGAGTACGACCGCCCCGAGTACGCGAAGAGCGCCTTCCCTGTCATGATCGCGCTGCCCGGAGGCAACGGGAACGCCGACAACTACTGGGCGACCATGCCGAAGCTGGGCCTCCAGAAGGCCGTCGCCGAGGGCGCCGCAGCCGGCAAGAGCCTCCCGTTCATCCTGGTCATGCCGATCCTCAACCCGGACAGCAAGTACTACTACGACGGTTCCGACATCCCCGGCCAGGCCAAGATGGGCACCTGGATCGGCGAGGACGTACCCGACCTCGCCCGGGCCAACTTCCGTACCTACAAGTCCCGTGACGGCTGGGCCTTCATGGGCAACTCGTCCGGCGCCTTCGTCGGCCTCAAGCAACTCCTGCAGAGGCCGGACCGCTTCCGGGCCGTCATCGCCAACGGCGGCGAGATCGTCCCGGACTCCCCGCTCTGGAAGGGCCACCAGGCGGAAATGGACGCGAACAACCCCGAAAAGCTCGCCCCGAAGCTGATCAACGCCAAGGGCCCCGAGGTGAACGTCCTCTTCCAGTACGGCACCAAGGAGGGCGGCCGCGACCGGATGGAGAAGTTCCAGCAGCAGTTCGGCAAGGGTCCGGTCAAGGTCACGATCCACGAGATCCAGGGTGGCGACCACAACGGCTGGGACTACGTCCGAGGCATGACGGAAGGCCCCCTGGAAGAGCTCAGCAAGCTGATGAAGGGCCCGAAGCCGCAATAGGGGCGGGTTCGGAAGGCGGCCTCGGCGGGCCCATCCTCCGAGGAGAGGACGGGCCCCCGGGGTCACGGGCGCGGGAACAGTGAGCGGCCGAAGGCGTACGGGGAGCCAGGGGGCGGGGGTCGAGGTGCAGGCGGTCGCCGCGGCGGAGGCCTGGCAGAGACCCCTGTGGCATTGCCGACCGGGCCGGGGAAGCCTGATCGGTCCCCCGGGCGCTGGTCTGCACCTGCGTCGCGACAGACCTGCCAAAAGGAGGGGTGAACTCACAGGTCCGAGCCCCGTGGACCGGGGCACACCCGGTTGGAAAATGCACGTCCTGTCGGACGAGAACGGGCTGCCCTCCTCGTCGGCGTCACCGCGGCCGACACCCACGACAGCCTCGCCCTGAAGCCCGTGATCACGGGTCACCAAACGAGAAACGACCCCCACCGCGGCCGCCACTTCAAGCCCCAACGCCCCAACGCCGGCTCCTGCGCGCACGCCGGCTAAGGCCTACAACATCACCCACCTGCGGAAATGGTGACGCGGCAACCGGATCGATGTCCGCATCGCCCGCAAGGGCATCGAGTCATCGCAACGGCTCGGACCGCGCCGGTGGGAGATCGCGAGGACGATGTCCTGGCTGACCGGCTACCGCCGACTCAACCACCGCTACGAACGCCATCCCCGCAACTACCTGGCCTTCCTCGGCCTCGCTGCAGCCCTCTGCTGCTACAAACGGCTCGTCCGCCTCACCACACAGGACACGTCTTAGCCTCGATCCACCGATGTGGTCTGAGGGTGATCTTCTGGCGGGCGTCTGTGCCGGTTTTGGGGCGGTGGTTGGGCATGGGCAGGTTGTAGCCGCTGGTCTGCCCAGCTTTTCCACGACTTGGTTCCGGTTGGGCCCTGGCGGGCGGGGTGGGCAGGGGGCGTCAGGCCGGGCCGGGTGGGCCGTGGACCGTGTCGAACAGGTGCGTCCAGGCGTGCTGCCAGGGCCAGTTGTGCGGTAGGTGCAGGGTGATACGGCGGGCTGAGCGGGCGATCCTGGCGGGCACGTGGATCAGGTGGGCGCGGAGGGTGGCGGGCCGGGAGCGAGGCCGAGTTCAGGGGTGGAGGTCAGGGGTGGAGGTCAGGGGTGGACTTCGTCCGGACGGGGTGCCTAGGATCGTGATCACGGCATCGCGTGTCGGTCACCAGCTGGGTGAGGCATGGAGGCGCCCGTGATGTGCCTTTCGGAGGCATTCACTCATGTCCGTACAACTGAACCACACGATCATCCACTCCCGTGACAACCGGGAGTCCGCCGAATTCCTGGCGCACGTCCTCGATCTCCAGGTCGGGAGCGAGTGGGGACCCTTCATCCCCGTCGAGACCAGCAACGGCGTCACCCTGGACTTCGCGACCGTCCCGGCCGAGTCCATCACCCCACAGCACTACGCGTTCCTCCTCTCCGAGGAGGAGTTCGACGTGGCCTTCGAGAAGATCCGGTCGGCGGGCGTCCCGTACTTCGCGGACCCGCACGGCAAGCACCCCGGCGAGATCAACCACAACGACGGGGGCCGCGGGGTCTACTTCACGGACCCCGCGGGGCACGGGATGGAGATCATCACGCGCCCGTACGGCTACCAGGAGCCGGGCACGAACGGCTGACCCGGCCACCACCGCACCCGGTCACCACCACACCCGCCTCATGAACCGGTGGCGGTCATCCGATCCATGACCGCCACCGGCAGCGCCGGGTTCAGCGCCGCCGCCCCCGCCGTCGCCTCCTCGCCGAGCAGCCGGATCAGGACCGGCACGGGCAGCCGCGGATGCCGGGCGGCCGTCGCGCGTACGCCGCTGTCCGGGTCGTCGAGCAGCCGTACCGCGGAGTCCGCCGACAGCCGGGGGTCGGTCGCGGCGCGCAGCCTGACCTCCGCGTCCTCGTCCCGGCTGAAGCGTTCCACCAGCGCGGGTGTCGAGTCCGGGTCGTCGAGCGCCAGTTGCCGCAGCCGCGGATGCGGGTCCTCGGCGTAGCGCAGCAGGTCGCGCCGCGGGAAGTTCGGGTGCCCGTAGGGCCGGTCGGGGGTGGAGAGACTGCCGTTCCACCACTGCCACACCTCAAGCAGCATGTCCGCCGGCGCGTCGTCGCACCGCTCGGCGAGGAAGAGCCGTACGACCCGGTCCTCGTCCCGGGCCAGCCGTTCCACCACGTCCGGCGGCAGCCGCCGGGCCATCGCGACACTGCTGCGCAGCAGCACGTGGCCGGAGGCCGCGAGGCGGCGCATGGCCTCCTCGTCCTCGTGCAGCGCCACCACCCAAGGGATCGCGTTCCGCAGCCGCCTCGGGTCGATGTCCACCTCCACGGCTGCCCGCTGCTCCTCCGTCAGCTCGGGTCGCAGGGACACGGCACGGCGTACGTCGGCCTGCGGGTCGGCGGCGAGGAGCGCGACCAGGTCCGGGTCCAGGTAGGGGTTCCCGGCCAGGCGCCTGCGCACCTCCGGGACCGCGTCGGCGCAAAGCCGTGCGGCGAGGTCCCGGTCCAGCCGGAGGGCGGCGACGTCATGGGCGGTGCTCACGGCCTCGAAGTCCGTCTCGGTGATCGGCTCCTCGTCGTGCCGGGCCGCCACGGCCGCCACCCGCACCCGTTCGACCGGGTCCGCGGCCAGCCGTGCCCGGGCCGCGGCATCGAGGTCCGGCCAGGCGGCGTGGCAGGCTGCCGCCCGGACGGCGGGCACCGGGTCGGCGGTCAGGGCCACCGCTGCCGCGGCGGGCACGGCAGGCAGTTCGAGGAGGGCTTCCCGGACCGCGCCGGACGGGTCCCCGGCGAGCACTTCGTACGCCTCGTCCGTGAGCCGGGCCCCGGCCGCGACGGCGACCGTGAGGAGGGCGTACCGCCGCCGCCCCGCCGCTTCGGCCAGCAGCAGCCGGGACCAGCGCTCGGCCGACATTCCCCGCTGGACCCGGGTTTCCGCGAGCCGGGCGCGAACCGACCACTCCGGGTGGTCCACGGCGGCGTCCAGCACCGCTTCGGGCAGGTCGCGCCGCCAGAGCAGGTGGCCCGGGGTCGTGTCCAGCAGCCGCACCAGGATCCAATCGGGTGCGGCGCGGTTCCAGGCCAGGGCCTCACGGACCCGCTCCGCGACGGCCGTCCCGTACTTCAGCCCGGCCCACTCGTCCTCGGTCCCCCGCGCGCTCTCCATCCAGGAGAAGGTAGACGGGTTCGGCGCCCACGGATCACCCGGGCCCCTGCACGGCCTGCACCTGCCCGTCGCGGTCCACGGTGAGCACCACCCGTTCGACCCGGTTTCCGACGGCCAGCGCGATCCACACGATGCCCCAGAGCAGGCAGGTGAAGACGGTCAGGACGGCGTGGAGCACATGGTTCACGGGGTGTCCGCGCACGAGGACCGCCTGCGTCGGGGTTCGCGACTCCACCCGCCAGCCGGTCACGACGTACTGGCCCACCGTCCAGTCGAGGATCGCCGTGCGCTGAGCGGCGTCCACGGGGCGGCCGTCCCCGGGAGGGATCAGGTCGTCCGGCGGTTGTGGCGGTAGGCCCCAGTGCCGCGATTCGTCACGCTCGGCCATCCGGCTCGCCTCCCCGCACCGTCGGCGCCATCGGTCCGGTGACCTTCGTCTGCTCGGCCATGCATCCAGCCTGCCTGGCCGCGGGGAGTCCGGCACGCCGAGCGTGGTGGGCTTCGGGAAGAAGGACGGTCGCAGACGCCGTCGAACGGCAACGCCCGGATGAGAGTCGAGCTCTCGTCCGGGCGTTCTCCACGAACCTGCGGTTCGGCGTGGCAGGGGCGGCAGGATTTGAACCTGCGGCCTTCGGTTTTGGAGACCGACGCTCTGACCAGCTGAGCTACACCCCTTCGGTGGGACCCACCTTGGCACGGCCCGAGCCGGAGATCCACTCTATTTCTTGCTCAACCGGGTGCGAGTCGCTCGCGGGTGTGGGCGCCGGAGCTCTTCAGCCAGTCGATCAGTTCGGCGTTCCCACGCGGGCCGCGGGTGGCGGGAGCCGAGGGTGCGGAGGATCGTGAGCAGGGTGACCCGTGCGACGGGGGGTTCGTCCGTGCCCCGAAGCCGGGGGCCGGGCCGTCCGGGCCGTGCGACGCGGCGTTGCGGCCGCCTCCGCGGCTCCCTGGTGGCGCTCGCCCTCCTCGCCCCCGCCCTGCTCGGCACGGCGCCCGGCGGCTCCGGCGAGACGATCTCGCTCGCGGGGAACGAGCCTGGCCAGCGGCTCGACGTCACCCTCACACAAGTGGTGGACCCGGCGAGCCCGGCCGACCCCGGGCCCGACCCCGACCCCGACCCCGAGCCGGAGCCGGTGCCGGTGCCCAGTCCGGACCCCGATCCGGAGCTCGGGCCCACACCCCCGCCCGACGGATCCGACCGGCTCGTCGCCGTCCGGTTCCGGCTGGAGAACACCGGCACCGCCGTCTACCGGGACTCCCCCGCACCGGCCGCCCACCTCCTCGACGGCAACGGGCAGCGGTTCACCGGGCTCAACGCCCCCACGACAGCGGGCGCGAGCTTCCCCGACACCGTCACGCTCGACCCCGGCGGCACGGCGGTGGGCTTCATCACCTTCCGGCTCCCCGAGGACGCCGGCCTGGCCGCGGTCCAGTTCGCCCTCAACGGCGGCCTCGCCGACGACGTGGGCCAGTGGAGCCTCCCGCAGGACTCGCTCCAGGACTCCCGCCCGTAGAGCGTGCCTCCCCGGGCCCCCGGCGAGCGAGTTCCAGCCACCCCCTTGACCGTCCTGGTCCAGACCAATAGTTTCCGGCATGCACCGCGCACGCGCTCACGCCCACCCCCCGCCTCCGCAAAGGAAGCCCATGCGCCGCAGCATGCTCGGCAGGCTGGCCGTCGCCGCCTGTTCCCTCTCCCTGCTCACCGCCTTCGCGCCCGCCGCCGGTGCGGACGGCGGCGGGGCGAGCGGACCCGGCCGCTCGTACAAGAAGGTCGGCTACTTCACCCAATGGGGCGTCTACGGGCGGGACTTCCAGGTCCGGGACCTCGATGCGAACGGCTCCGCCGACAAGCTCACCCACATCAACTACGCATTCGGCAATGTCAGCCCGCAGGGCACGTGCTTCACCGGGAACGTACCCGGCGAGGCCGACGCATGGGCCGACTACGTCCGTCCGCTGGACGCCGAGAACTCCGTCGACGGGGTCGCCGACACACCGGAGCAGCCGCTCGCCGGCAACTTCAACCAGCTGCGCGAGCTCAAGGCCAAGCACCCCGGCCTCAAGGTGCTGATCTCGCTGGGCGGTTGGAGCTGGTCCACCCATTTCTCGGACGCCGCCCTCACCCCGGCCTCCCGCAAGGCCTTCGTCGAGTCCTGCATCGACCTCTACATCAAGGGCAACCTCCCGCAGGACGGCAGCCGCGGCGGCGCGGGAGCGGCCGCAGGCGTGTTCGACGGGATCGACCTCGACTGGGAGTGGCCCGGTTCCGCGGGCGACACCGACACGAAGTTCCGGCCGGAGGACAAGCGCAACTTCACCGAGCTCGTCAAGGAGTTCCGCACCCGGCTCGACGCGTACGCGAAGAGCACACGGAAGAAGACGAAGTACGAGCTGACCGCCTTCGTCCCGACCGCCCCCGCCAAGATCGACGCGGGCTTCGACGTCCGCCGGATCATGCGGGACCTCGACTTCGTGACCCTCCAGGGCTACGACTTCCACGTCTCCGGCGAGTCGACGACCGCGCAGCAGTCCGCGCTCTACGCCCGGGGCGACTTCAGCGTCGACGGCACGGTGGACGCCTGGCGCCTGCGCGGAGCGCCCGCGCACAAGCTGGTGATGGGCATGCCCTTCTACGGACAGGGCTGGACCGGCGTCAGCGGCGGCGGGGACGGCATGGGGCAGCCCGCCACGGGCCCGGCGCCGGCCACCTGGTCCGCCGGGTACGAGGACTACAAGGCGCTGAAGAAGCTGGCCGACTCCGGCACCTACCAGGTCCACCGGGACCGGCGCGGGGGCCATGCCTGGCTGTTCGACGGCACCACCCTGTGGACCTACGACGACCCGCAGGTGCTCCGCGCCAAGACCGCCTACGTCCGCGAACACGGCCTGGGCGGCGCGATGTTCTGGTCGCTCGACGCGGACACCTCCGACGGCGAGCTGATGACGGCCATCGACCGCGGGCTGCGCGGGCGCTGACCGGCACCCGGACCGGCGTCACCGGCGGGGCGTTCGGCCCTGGCGCCCCGCCGGCCTCACCGCCGACGCCGCTGACCGGCGCCGCCGGGCCGCGGAAATCCATCCGGCCCGGCGGTGTCCCTCCACGTACGCTCCCCCGCATGAGGAACTCGACGGTACGGGCGGTCAACCACCTGACGACGCGCTGGGCCGCCGCGCAGGCCCCGGCCGGGGACACGAGCAGCGTGTTCACCGCGGCCGGGGTCTGGCCGCTGCTCGCCCTGCTCGCGGACGGCTCGGGCGGTGCGGCCCGCGCCGAACTGGCTCACGCCCTGGGCATACCCGCCGAAGCCGCGGCCGGAGCCGCACGGGAGCTGCTGGCCGCCCTTGCCGGCGTACGGGGGCTGCGGACGGCGACCGGGCTGTGGGCCAAGGCCGGACTCCCGTTGGAGGAGGACTGGTCGGCGAAGCTCCCGGCCGGCGCCCGGGGCATGCTGACGGGGAACCCGGACGCCGACGCCAAGACCCTGGACGCTTGGGCGTCGGACCGGACGGGCGGGCTGATCGAGCGCATGCCGGTGCTCCTCGACGAGCACAGCCTGCTGGTCCTCGCCTCCGCGCTCGCGCTGCGGCTGAGGTGGATCCAGCCGTTCGACGAGGCGTACGGAGAGCCGTTCGCCGGCCCGTGGGCCGGCCGGCCCGTGCGCACGCTGGTCCGGAGCACCTCCCTGCTCGACCGGGTCCGGGTGGCGCACGGCCCGTCCGGTGCGGTCACCCTGTTGGAGGTCGTCGGCACGGCGGGAGTCGACGTCCACCTCGTGCTGGGCGAGCCCGAAGCGCCGGTCGGCGACACGCTCACCACCGCGATCGCCGCCGTCACCAAGGCCCTCCCCGCCACGGGAGCGAGCCTCCTCCCGGACGGGAGCCCCGGTCCGGGCCTGGCCGTCGCCGCCGTGGCCGCCTACTCCCCCGAACCCCGGCTGGACATCGAGACGGTGGCCTTCGAGGTGCGGTCCGAGCACGACCTCCTGGACCACGCCCGGCTGTTCGGACTGGAAGCCGCCACCGACAGCGACCGCGGTCACTTCCCCGGCATCAGCTCCCAACCGCTGGCCATCGCTTCGGCCCGGCAGTCCGCACTGGCCCGGTTCCACGCCGAGGGCTTCGAGGCCGCGGCCGTCACCGCCTTCGGGGCCGCGGCCGGCTGCGCACCGACCCGGCCCCGGTACCGGGCGCGCCGGGCCGAGGTGTACTTCGACCGGCCGTTCGGGTTCCTGACCGTTCACCGCACCTCCCGGCTGGTCCTGGCGGCCGGGTGGGTCGCCGAGCCCGACTCCCCCTGAGTCTCGGCCCGGTGGGCGGCGGCCAGGGCCGCCGTCTCCTCGAAGGAGGGGACGTGCCCGGTGCCGCCGCGGCCGGAGACCGAGAGGGAGGCCGCTGCCGTGCCGTACGCCACGGCGTCCGCGAGGGTGTCGCCGAGGGCGAGCCGGGCGGTGGTGGTGCCGGTGAAGCAGTCGCCGGCGCCGGTCGCGTCCACCGGCGCGGGGTGCACGGGCACGGGGTGGTACGCCGCCCGCGTGCCGTCGTGCAGCAGCAGCCGGTCCGCGCCGGCGGTGACCGCGACCGTACGGGCGCCGAGCGCGCGGAAGCGGGCCGCGGCGGTGCGCGCGTCGTCGGTGTCGACGAGGGCCCGGGCGTCGGCCGGGCAGGAGGTCTTGAGCAGCCCGGTCAGCGGGGCGATCCGGGCGAGCAGCTCCCGGGCCTCGGCCCGGGAGGTCAGCCGGGAGCGGAAGTTGGGGTCGTACGAGAGGTGCCCGCCCGCCCCGTGCACGAGGTGCGCGGCGGCCAGTACGGCGCTCCGGCAGCTCGGCGACAGGGCGCCGGTGATGCCGCTGGTGACGAGCGCCCCGCAGCGGGTCAGCAGCTCGCGCCAGGAGTCGACGTGCGCGGGCGCGAGGGTGGAACCGGCGCTGCGGGTACGCCAGTAGACGAACTCGCGGTCGCCGTCGGTGTCGGCGCCGAGCAGGTAGGCGCCGTTGGGGCGCGGGGCGCGGCGCACGTGGGAGACGTCCACGCCGAGCCCGGCGGCCCGGCGCAGCAGCGGGATGCCGAGCTCGTCGTCGCCGACCACGGCGAGCAGGGCGGTCCGGGCCCCTGCCGCGGCCGCGGCGGCCGCCGCGTTGAGTGCGTCCCCGGAGTAGGAGATGCGGGCCGGGGTGCCCTCGGCGGCCTCGCGCAGGGCGGTGCCCGCGTGGATCTCGACGAGGACCTCGCCGAGTACGAGGACGTCGTAGGCCGGGGCGGATCGCCGGGACACGGTCAGTGCTCCCCGACCGCGTCCGAGCCGGCGCCGGCACCCGCGGGCACCTCCGCATCCGTGTCGCCGTCGCCGTGCGCGGGGCGCGGACGGGCCAGCCCGGCGAATACGGCGGCCAGTTCGACCGGGTCGGCCGGCAGGCCGTTGCCGATGCCGACGGCCGTCGCGCCCGCGGCCAGCCAGTCGGGGACTTCGGCGGGCCGGATGCCGCCGGTCGGGATGATCACCGCCCCGGGCAGGACCGCCCTGAGGGAGCGGATGAATCCGGGGCCGCCCACGTGGGCCGGGAAGACCTTGGCCGCGCCCGCGGCGCGGACGGCGGCGGCGATCTCGCCCGGGGTGAACCCGCCCTCGATGAAGACGGCTCGGCGGCGCCGGGCGACCTCGCGGACCTCGGGAGCCGGATAGGGGGAGATCAGGAAGGCGGCGCCCGCGTCCAGGGCGGTCCCGGCCTGCGCGGCGGTGGTGACGGTGCCGACGCCGATGAGGGCGGGGCGGCCGTGCGCGTCGTCGAGGGGGGCTGCACGGGTGAGGGCTTCGGCCCATCCGGGGGTGGAGGTGGTCAGTTCGACGGCGCGGCAGCCGGCGGCGAGCAGGGCGGTGGTGCGGCGGACGGCCTCGTCGGCGTCGGCGTCGCGCAGCACCGGCAGCAACCGCTGAGCCGCCAGCACCTCGTACGGGTGGCTGGGCAAGGAAGACCTCCCGTTTGTTCCACATAGCGGAACGACGTACCGTATGACGGAACCATTTGGTCTAGACCCTACCCACGTCGGGAGTTCCCGTGTCAACGGATGTGGACGAAGTCCCGGACGGAGTGCGCGCCGGGCGGACCTCCGCGGCCGGTTCCGCACTGGAGAAGTCCCTGCGCGTCCTGGAGGCGGTCGCGGCGCCCGGCGGACCGCACCGGCTGACCGATCTGGCGGCGGCGGCCGCGGTCCCCAAGTCGAGCACCTTCCGCATCCTTGCCTCCCTGGTCGAGCAGGGCTTCGTACGCCAGGAGGCCGAGAGCCGGTACGGGGTGGGGCCGCGGCTGCGCGGACTGTCCGCCCTCGTCGGCGGCGGGGAGCCGCCGAGCATCGGGCGCATCCTGGGCGAACTGCAGGAGAACACCGGCCAGACGGTCCATCTCGCCCTGCACAGCGGGGAGACGATCACCTACATCCGCAAGCTGGAGAGCGACCAGCCCTTCCGGACGGCCTCGCGCATCGGCATGCGCATGCCGCTGCACACGACCGCGATCGGCAAGAGCATCCTGGCCCACCTGCCCGCCGATGAGGTGCGGGACCTGATCGCCGCCACCGGCCTGCCGCGCCGGACACCGCAGACGCTCACCACCGCGCGGGCGCTGCACGCCCAGCTGGCGCAGGTCCGCGCCCGGGGCTACGCGCTGGACGACGAGGAGAACGAGCCCACCATCCGCTGCATCGGCGCCGCGATCCTGGGCCCGTCGGGCCGGCCGGTCGGCGGGGTCAGCATCAGCACCGTCACGTTCCTGGTCTCCCGCGAGGAGATCGAGGCGTACGCACCCGCCCTGCGCGCGGCCACGGAGGCCCTGGCTCCGCTGCTGTGACGCCCGGGGCGATCGTTCACGGAACCCCGTTGCGGCCGCTCCGGAAGAGGTCGTCAGCGGGTGCGTGCGGCGGGGGGCTGCTCTAGCGTCGAAGGTGGAAGGGGAGGCTTTGCCGAGCCGGTCCGGTGCGGGGCCCGGGCACCGCGGCCGTACACCGGCCGCGTGCGCTCGGCGCCGTTTCCCGCGCGGATCCGACACACCAGGTCCCGGGCCGCGCGACGATCCCGGAGAGCAGGTGCATTCCATGCGCACGTCGACCCGTATCGCAGGTGTCCTCACCGGTCTGACCCTCGCCCTCGGTGGCGCGGCCCTTGTGGCCCCCGCCGCCCACGCGGACGTCTCGGCCTGCATCAACCAGGTCGAACGCGAGTTGCAGGGCGGTGAAGCCTCGGCCGCCATCCGGACGGCGTGCTACGACGCCCAGTCCGGCAACCAAGAGAAGTGTGTGACCGGCCTGACCGCGAGCAGTGTGACCAACGGGACCGCGGTGAGCGCCTGCAAGGTGGCCCCCGACTAGCAGATCCGTACGTGAACCGAGCGCCGCCCTTGACCGAACGGGCCGAGGGCGGCGCTCCGTCGCGCCCGGTTCCGGCCCCGGACCCCGGCTCCGGCCTCCGCCCCCGGCCGTGCTTCCATGTGGTTCCGCGTCCCTTCGCCCGCACGGCCCGCTCCGGAGGCCGGCAGAACGACTTCCCGAAAAACTTTCGGGATAAGTGTTATCGAGGCCCCCGTCGACGGTCTCCCAGGTATCGGGCATCATCGACCGCCGGTACGGACAGGGAACATCACATGAGTACTCAGCACACGGCAGCGCTGGTGGCAGCGGCTCGCGCGGGCGACCCCCGCGCGCAGGACGAGCTCGTCAGCGCCCATCTCCCGCTCGTCTACAACATCGTCGGTCGGGCTCTGGGCGGCTCCTGCGACGTGGACGACGTGGTGCAGGACACGATGCTGCGGGCGCTCGACGGGCTGGGCGGCCTGCGCGCGGACGAGAGCTTCCGGTCCTGGCTCGTGGCGATCGCGATGAACCGGGTGCGGGCGCACTGGCAGGCCCGGCAGAGCGGCTTCGGCGAGAGCACGCTGGAGGCGGCCTACGACGTCGCCGACCCGGGGGCCGACTTCGTCGACCTGACCGTCGCACGCCTCAACCTGGCGGGCCAGCGACGCGAGACGGCCCGGGCCACGCGCTGGCTGGAGCCCGAGGACCGGGCGCTGCTGTCGCTGTGGTGGCTGGAGTGCGCCGGGGAGCTGACGCGGGCGGAGGTGGCTTCCGCGCTGGAGCTGTCCCCGCAGCACACGGCGGTCCGGGTCCAGCGGATGAAGGCGCAGCTGGAGTCGGCCCGGGTGGTGGAGCGTGCGCTGGAGGCCAATCCGCCGTGCGAGGTACTGCGGGCCGTGATGGCGGGCTGGGACGGACGGCCCTCGGCTCTGTGGCGCAAGCGAATAGCCCGGCACGCACGTGAATGCGTACGGTGTTCCGGTCTGTGGAGCGGACTCGTTCCGGCGGAGGGACTGCTGGCCGGTCTGGCCCTCGTACCGGTCTCGGCGGCCCTGCTGGCAGGGGTGCGGACGGCCGGGGCGGCAGGCTTCGCCCCCGTTGCCGCGGCCTTCGCCGACGGAGCCGAGGAGGGCTTCGCCGACACGGCGACCCAGCTCACTGCGGTCGACAGTGCGGGCGGTGGCCGGGGCGAGCTGCGCAAGCGGCGGCGCAGCAGCCGCCGCCGGGTGGTCGGCGGCGCGGTGCTGGCCGCCTGTGTCGCGGGCGGCGGCCTGGTGTACCTCGGCGGACTCCCCGGTTCCGGTGAGCCGACGGACGGCGGCGCCACGCCCGCCGCCCCGCTGGCCGCGCTGTCGGCCACCGAGTCCGCGCTCCCCTCGGAGTCGGCCTCCCCGTCTCCCTCGGCGTCCCCCTCGCCCTCTGCGTCGGCCTCCGCCTCGCCGAGCCCGTCCGCGAGCCCGAGTCCGACGCAGAGCCGCAGCACCTCGCCCAGCCCGCGCCCCTCGGCGCCCAAGCCGGCGCCCGCCCCGCCGGGGATCGCCGGCCAGGTGCTGGCCCTGGTCAACACCGAGCGGGCGGCCGTCGGCTGCGGTCCCCTCAAGGAGGACGCGCAGCTGCGTGCTGCCGCTCAGGGACACTCCGACGACATGGCGGCGCGGGACTTCTTCTCGCACACCAATCCCGACGGCGCGGACCCGGGGCAGCGGACCACCTCGGCCGGATACCGCTGGTCGACCTACGGCGAGAACATCGCCAAGGGCCAGCAGACCGCGCAATCGGTCATGGACTCCTGGATGAAGAGCCCGGGCCACCGTGCGAACATCCTCAACTGCTCCTTCAAGGACCTCGGCGTGGGCATCCACCAGGGAGCCAGCGGCCCTTGGTGGACGCAGAACTTCGGCGCCCGGTAACCCCGGGGGCCGCCGGGTGCGGCGCCCCGCGGGGCGCCGCACCCGTTCAGGGGTGGGCCTGGATGCCGCGCAGCTTCTGTGGGTTGACGGTGATGCGCAGCGCGGTGATCCGGCCGTCGACGGCCTCGAAGGTCATCGCGCCGACGTTCACGCCGTCGAGCACGAGCAGGAGGCCGGGCTCGCCGTTGATCTCGGCGACGCGCATCCCCCCCTCGCCGGTCCGCGGCTTGGCCAGGACGCCGAGCCACCAGCGGGCGACGTGGTCGGCGCCGTACAGCGGGCGGCGGGCGGCGGTGACGACACCGCCTCCGTCCGACCAGGTGACGACGTCGGGGGCGAGCAGTTCGAGCACCTCGCCCAGGTTTCCGCCCGAGCAGGCCGCGCGGAACTTCTCGGCGATCTCCCGCTGTTGGGCCGCGCCGGCGGTGAAGCGGGGTCGCCGGGCCTGGACGTGTTCACGGGCCCGGTGCGCGCACTGGCGGACGTTCGCCTCGGACTTCCCGACGACCTCCGCGATCTCCGCGTAGGGGTACCCGAACACCTCGCGGAGCATGAACACCGCGCGCTCGGTCGGGGTCAGGGTCTCCAGTACGACCAGGACCGCCATGGAGACGGTGTCGGTCAGTTCGGCCTCCTCGGCGATGTCGGGCGAGGTGAGGAGGGGTTCGGGGAGCCAGGGCCCGACGTACGCCTCCCGGACGGCCTGCGCCGACTTCAGCCGGTTCAGGCTCAGGTTGGTGACGGTGCGCACCAGGTAGGCCCTGGGGTGCTCGACGGCCGTCCGGTCGGTGCGGTTCCAGGCGAGCCAGGCGTCCTGGACGATGTCCTCGGCGTCGGCGACGCTGCCCAGCATGCGGTACGCGGCGGCGAACAGCACGCGCCGGTGCTCCTCGAAATCATCGGTCATGATCGCCACCGTGACATCGGCGTGCTGATCGATCAAGAGCGGTCACCTCGCGGCGAGCACGCGCAGTCCTTCGGTGCAGCCCTGACGGCTCGGAGTCCACCCCAGCTCGGCCTTCGCCTTGGCGTTGGACACCCGCATGTTCGTCCTGACCATCCGGTACGCGTACGAGGCGGGGCGCATCAGCCAGGCGGGGACGCTCGTCGGCTTCGGGGTTCCGAAGGCCTCGGCGGCCGTCCGGACGTGGGCGCCGAAGCCCGTCGGGGTGTCGTCCACGATGTTGTACGCCTGTCCCGGGCGGCCGCCCTCGACGGCGAGCGCCACGGCGCGCCCGGCGTCCGCGAGGTCGACCCACGGCAGGACCCGTCCGTGGTCGGCGACCGCCGGGAGCCTGCGCCCCCGCAGCATCTCGACGAGGCTCTCGGCGGCCCCTGCGCCGTAGAAGAGCCCGAACCGCAGCGCGATCCCCTCGATGTCCTCGGCGCCGAGCATCAGCGCCTCCTTGACCCGCATGCCTTCGAGGTGGCGCTCCACGGCGGGGTCGCCGGTCGAACCGAACAGGTCGGTTTCCTCGGTGATCACGTGGTCGCCGAAGTCGCGGTAGCCGTAGCCGAAGACCATCGACTCGGCGATGACGCGGCGGGCGCCGCGTCGCGGAACGGCAGCGCCGACGCGTCGGCCACCGCGAAGCAGGCCGGCGCGGGCACGGCGGCCCGGGCCGCGCGCAGGAACCCGGGGGACCGGTCCAGCCCGACCACGGCGCGTGGCCGGCACCGGGCCGCCACCGCCGCGGTCAGCGCTCCGGTGCCGCAGCCGACGTCCAGCCACCGCAGACCGCTCCGGCCGCCGAGCCGTGCCACGAACACCTCGGCGACCTTGCGGCTCCACCGGCCCATGTACCGCTCGTAGGCGTCCCCCTCCGCCCACACGTCGGACGGCCGTTCCTCCATGCGGCGGCTAGTGGTGGAAGCCGGACCGGGGCTCCGTCGCCGCTACGGGCGGGGGCGAGGCCTTCAGGTGCTCCACGGCCCGGCGCAGGTCGGCGACGAGCAGGGCGATCTGGTCGCGGGTCACGCCGTGCCGCACGAGGACCCGCTGGATGACCGTGTCCTCGCGGTCGGCGGGCAGCGGGTACGAGGGCACCTGCCAGCCCCTCATCCGCAGCCGGTCGGAGAGGTCGTAGAGGGTGAAGCCGGCCGCTTCCGGATCGGCGAGCCTGTAGGAGACGGCGGGAAGGCCGCCCTCGCCGTCGTAGAGGAGGGTGAAGGGGCCCATCTGAGCGATCTCCCGGGCCAGGTACTGCGCGGTCTCGGCGCAGGCCAGCTGGACGCGCCGGTAGCCGCCGCGGCCCAGGCGCAGGAAGAGGTAGTACTGGGCGATGATCTCGCCGCCGGGGCGGGAGAAGTTGAGGGCGAAGGTCGGCATGTCGCCGCCCAGGTAGTCGACGTCGAAGACGAGGTCCACGGGCAGCAGGTCGGCGGTGCGCCAGACGATCCAGCCGACTCCGAGGGGCGTGAGCCCGTACTTGTGGCCGGAGGTGTTCACGGAGGCGACGCGCGGCAGCCGGAAGTCCCACACCACGTCGGGGTGGAGGAACGGTGCGACGAAGCCGCCGCTGGCGCCGTCCACGTGGATGGGGACGTCCCAGCCGTACTCGGCCTGGATCCGGTCGAGTTCGGCGGCGATCTCGGCGACGGGCTCGTAGACGCAGGTGTAGGTGACGCCGAGGATGGCGACGACGCCGATGGTGTTCTCGTCGACGTAGGCGGCGAGCTGATGGGGCAGCAGTCCGTTGGCGCCGGGCTCCAGCGGGACCTGGCGCAGCTCGACGTCGAAGTAGCGGGCGAACTTCTCCCAGCAGACCTGGACGGGGCCGCACACCAGGTTGGGGCGGTCCGTGGGGAGGCCGGCGGCGCGGCGGCGCTCGCGCCAGCGCCACTTGAGGGCGAGGCCGCCGAGCATGGCGGCCTCGCTGGAACCGGTGGTGGAGCATCCGGTCGCGGCGGTGCCGGCGGGGGCGTTCCACAGGTCGGCCAGGATGTTGACGCAGCGGGACTCGATCTCGGCGGTCTGCGGGTACTCGTCCTTGTCGATCATGTTCTTGTCGAGGCAGTCGTTCATCAGCCGGTGGACGCCCTCGTCCGACCAGGTGGTGCAGAAGGTGGCCAGGTTCTGGGCGGCGTTGCCGTCCAGGAGGAGTTCGTTGCGGAGGAGTTCGTAGACGACCTCGGTGGGCGAGTGGTCCTCGGGCATCCGGTACTTGGGGAGGACCTCGCCGCTCAGCGCGGACGCGAACACGTCCGCATCGGCGTCACGGGAGCGCGTGTCCTTCGTCTCATGAAGAGCCATATCGGGACTGTAGGCGACAAAGCCGGTCGATCCGGGATGAGGGCGAAGCGACGCGAGCGCCAGATGACGCTCTGCTTCCAGCCGACTCTGTGGCGTGATCCTCCACATGCGGACCCCTAGAGTCCGAAGAAATTACTGCCCAGCAGGCTCGATTCCGCAAATTTCTCCGTTTTAACTCCAGGAATCAGTCCGGACGGGAAGATCATCCAACTTGTTCTATAGGCAACTTATCCGCTGATGTCCGGATCCAGGCCTGCCGTTTCCTTTGCCCTGATACCTCTCGGGCCATGAACAAGATCACCCGCCGTCAGGCCTTGGGTACAACTGCCGGTGCACTCACCGTCCTTGGCCTCACCGCTGCCGCCGCGAGCGTCGCCACGAGCGCCGCCGCGACCCCCACCGCGTCCCCCACCGCGTCCACACCCCCGGGCACGGTCGACGAGGTCTACAAGGGCCGCCGCATTCAGATCACCCCGGGCGAGGGCGGCCACCACGGCGGCCACCACTCCCCCGGTCAGCCGACCGTGCGAATAGACGGCCGCGAACTGCACGTGATGCGCAACGCCGACGGAACCTGGATCAGCGTGATCAACCACTACGAGACGTTCTCCGACCCCACCCTGCTCGCCCGCGCCGCGGTGCGCGACCTCCAGGGTGCCGCCCTCGCCCCCTTCGGCGGTGCGGCATGACCGTCCGCAAGAACCAGGCCACGCTGACCGCCGACGAGAAGCGCGCCTTCACCTCGGCCCTGCTGGAGCTCAAGCGCACCGGCAGCTACGACCGCTTCGTCACCACCCACAACGGCTTCATCATGAGCGACACCGACTCGGGCGACCGGGTCGGCCACCGCTCGCCGTCCTTCCTGCCCTGGCACCGCCGGTTCCTGCTGGAATTCGAGGCGGCGCTGCAGAAAGTGGACGCGAACGTCTCGCTTCCCTACTGGGACTGGACCGTGGACCGCACCTCCCGCTCCTCGCTCTGGGCCCCCGACTTCCTCGGCGGCACCGGGCGGGCCCGCGACGGACAGGTCCTCGACGGTCCCTTCGCCTACGCGACGGGCAAGTGGAACATAGACGCACGGGTGGACGGGCGCGCCTACCTGCGGCGCGCACTCGGCACGGGCGTCGCCCAGCTGCCGACCAAGGCCGAGGTGGACTCCGTGCTCGCCATGCCGGTCTACGACATGGCCCCCTGGAACAGCTCCTCCAACGGCTTCCGCAACCACCTGGAGGGTTGGCGCGGCGCCAACCTGCACAACCGGGTGCACGTGTGGGTCGGCGGGCAGATGTCCACCGGCGTCTCCCCGAACGACCCGGTGTTCTGGATGCACCACGCCTTCATCGACAAGCTGTGGGCCGATTGGCAGGCGCGGCATCCGCAGTCCACCTACCTGCCGGCCGCCGGCACGGCGAACGTCGTGGACCTGAACGACACGATGCGGCCGTGGAACGACGTGACCCCGGCCGACATGCTGGACCACCGGAAGTTCTACACGTTCGACACCGAACCGGCCGCCGCCAGCCAGCGGTAGTGCAGTTCGGGGCGGCCGACCTGGCCGTACCGGGGAGTGCGGTCCGCGCGGCCGGTGTCCACCAGGTGCTCCAGGTAGCGGCGTGCGGTGATCCGGGAGATCCCGGCCGCCTCCGCCGCCCCTGCTGCGGTCAGCCCCTCGGGCGCCGCCCGCAGCAGGGCGGCGACCCGGTCCAGCGTCGGCGCGCTCAGGCCCTTGGGCAGCTCGGCCGGGCGGGGTGCGCGCAGGGCGGCCATCGCCCGGTCCACGTCGTCCTGGCCGGCCGCCTCGCCGGCGGTCGCGCGGAACTCGGCGTAGCGCAGGAGACGTTCGCGCAGCGTCGGGAAGGCGAAGGGCTTCAGTACGTACTGGACCACGCCGAGCGAGACGCTCTCGCGCACCACGGCCAGGTCCCGCGCGGAGGTCACCACGATCACGTCGACGGGATGTCCGGCGGCGCGCAGCCCGCGTGCGTAGCGCAGGCCGTGCCCGTCGGGCAGGCCGAGGTCGAGCAGCAGCAGGTCGACGCGGGTCCGCTCCAGGACCCGGGTGGCCTCGGCGAGGGAGTGGACGGCGCCGACGGCGCTGAAGCCGGGCACCCGGCCCACGTAGAGCGCGTGGGCGTCGGCGGCGACCGGATCGTCCTCGACCACCAGGACGCGTACGTCGCCCCCGCTCACCGCGGATCCCCGACGGCCGGATCCGGGGCCACCCCGCCCCGCGCGGAGGCCGGCGGCGGCGATGCGACCGGGTCCGGGGCCGCCTCGCCCTGCGGGGACGCGACCGGCAGGCGGACCGTGAACTCCGCTCCGCCGCCCGGCCCCTGCGCGGCGGTCACCGTGCCGCCGCAGCGCTGGGCCACCTGCTGGACCAGGGCGAGACCGAGGCCGCGCCCCTCCCCCTTGCCGGACCAGCCCCGGCGGAACACGTCCACCCCCTCGGGCAGCCCGGGCCCGTTGTCGGCGACCCGCAGCAGCAGCTCGTCCCGTTCCGGCCGCAGCGTCACCGCGATCCGGGCGCCCGGTACGGCGGTCACGGCGTCGACCGCGTTGTCGATGAGGTTGCCCAGCACCGTGACCAGGTCACGGGCCGGCGGCAGCCCGCCGCCGTCGTCGAGGCTTCGGCTGTCCGCGGTGACGACCAGCTCCACGCCCCGCTCGTGCGCCTGGGCGGCCTTGCCCAGCAGCAGCGCCACCAGCACCGGCTCCCCGACCGCGGTGACCACCTCGTCGGTGAGGGCCTGGGCCAGTTCCAGCTCGGCGGTGGCGAAGTCCACCGCCTCGTCCGCACGGCCGAGTTCGATCAGGGAGACCACGGTGTGCAGCCGGTTGGCCGCCTCGTGGGCCTGGGAGCGCAGGGCCTGCGTGAAACCCCGCTCGTGATCCAGCTCGCCCGTCAGCGCCTGCAGCTCGGTGTGGTCACGCAAGGTGACCACGGTGCCCCGGCGGCCGCCGCCCGCGACCGGCGAACTGTTCACGACCAGCACCCGGTCGGCGGTCAGGTGCACCTCGTCCATCCGGGGCCGGTCGGCGAGCAGGGCTCCGGTGAGGGGGGCCGGCAGACCGAGATCGGCGACGCCGGTGCCGGTGATCTCCCCGCCCGGCAGCCCCAGCAGCACCCGCCCGGCGTCGTTGATCAGGGTGATCCTGCGCTGCCCGTCGAGCATGAGCAGCCCCTCGCGGACCCCGTGCAGGGCCGCCTGGTGGTAGTCGTACATCCGGCTGAGCTCGGCCGCGTTCATGCCATGAGTGTGGCGGCGCAGCCGGGCGTTGACGACGTACGTGCCGACCCCGCCGAGGGCGAGGGCGGCGGCGGCGACCCAGGCGAGGGCGGAGAGCTGCGCCCCGAGCCGGTCGCTGATCGCTCGGACGGTGATCCCGGCGCTGACGAGGCCGACGATCCGGCCGTCGTCCTCCAGCGGGGTGACCACGCGGATGGAGGGGCCGAGGGTGCCGGTGTAGGTCTCGCTGAAGGTCTCGCCGCGCAGCGCGGGGGCGGTGTTGCCCATGAAGGGCTCGCCGATCCGGCGCGGGTCGGGGTGGGTCCAGCGCCGCCCGTCAAGGTCCATGATCGTCACGAAGTCCACCCCCGAGCCCGCGCGGACCTTCTGCGCGTAGGGCTGGAGCTCGACCGACGGGTCGCTGCCGCGGGCCGCTCCCCGAACGGCCTCGCGTACGGAGGGTGAGTCGGCGACCGCATGGGCCACGGCACCGGCCTGCCTCCGGGCGGCGTCCTCGGCCTGGCCTCGGGCGGTGACGTACGCGTAGACGGCGCAGCCCGCGACGACCAGCGCGACCAGCAGCACCTGCATGGCGAAGAGCTGTCCGGCGAGGCTGCGCGGCAGTCGGGGAAAGCGGAACATGCCGCTCAGTGTGCACCGGGCCGTGAACTCAATGAACGCAAGGGTGACCGGGGTCACAGCCTTGGGCGATGGTCTCCCCGAACGTATTCACCACCAGGAGGCATCGTGGCCGCCAGACGCGACAGAACGCACTATCTCTACATCGCGGTGATCGGCGCGGTGCTGCTCGGCATCGCCGTCGGCTTCGCCGCGCCCGGCGTGGCCGTGGAGCTCAAACCACTGGGCACCGGCTTCGTCAACCTCATCAAGATGATGATCTCGCCCATCATCTTCTGCACGATCGTGCTGGGCATCGGATCCGTCCGGAAGGCCGCCAAGGTGGGCGCCGTGGGCGGGCTCGCCCTCGGCTACTTCATGGTCATGTCCACGGTCGCACTGGCCATCGGCCTGCTGGTCGGCAACCTCCTCGAGCCCGGCAGCGGTCTCCACCTCACCGAGGCGGCGCGCAGCGCCGGCGAGGCGCAGGCCAAGGCGGGCGGCGCCGAGAGCACGCCGGAGTTCCTGCTCGGGATCATCCCGACCACGCTGGTGTCCGCCTTCACCGGGGGCGAGGTGCTCCAGACGCTGCTGGTGGCACTGCTGTGCGGGTTCGCACTGCAGGCCATGGGCACGGCGGGGGAACCGCTGCTGCGGGGTATCGGGCACGTGCAGAAGCTGGTGTTCCGGGTCCTCGCGATGATCATGTGGGCGGCTCCGGTGGGCGCCTTCGGGGCCATCGCGGCGGTGGTCGGGGCCACCGGCATCGACGCACTGAAGTCCCTCGCCGTCATCATGATCGGCTTCTACACGACCTGCCTGCTGTTCGTGTTCGTGGTCCTGGGCACGCTGCTGCGGGTGTGCACGGGGGTCAGCGTCTTCGCCCTGCTGCGCTATCTGGGCCGGGAGTTCCTGCTGATCCTTTCGACCTCCTCGTCGGAGTCGGCCCTGCCGCGGCTGATCGCGAAGATGGAGCACCTGGGGGTGTCCCGGCCGGTCACCGGGATCACGGTGCCCACCGGGTACTCCTTCAACCTGGACGGGACCGCGATCTACCTGACGATGTCCTCGCTGTTCGTCGCCGAGGCGATGGGCAAGCCGCTCGCTCTGGGCGAGCAGATCTCACTGCTGCTGTTCATGATCATCGCCTCGAAGGGCGCGGCCGGGGTGACCGGCGCCGGCCTGGCCACCCTCGCCGGCGGACTGCAGTCGCACCGGCCGGAACTGGTGGACGGGGTCGGCCTGATCGTGGGCATCGACCGGTTCATGAGCGAGGCGCGGGCCCTGACCAACTTCGCGGGCAACGCCGTCGCGACGGTGCTCATCGGCACGTGGACGAAGGAGTTCGACCACGCACGGGCCGCCGAAGTCCTCGCAGGGCGGTTGCCGTTCGACGAGACCACCCTGGTCGACGACGCGCACGGGACGGAGCCGGCCGAGCCGGCACCGGCGCCGGCCGCCGTGCCGGTCCCCTCGCACGCCCCCAAGGACGGCGTACCGGTCTAGCCGGTCCGCCCGCACGGGCCGGCCGGCCGGGCAGGGCTCGCCCCCACGGTACCCAGCCCGGCCGGCCCGCCGCATTCCGCACAGTTGCACCTATAGTCGGAATTCGGCCACCGATAAACGAACCCCCATGCTGCAAAAGGTACTTCCGCAGCAGGCCGTGTGCATGACATCTTGCGTCCACCACTTGTTTCGTACGACCCGGCATGACCACCGGGTCTTCGGAGGACGCATTGATACCCCACATATCCAGCCGACCTCGACGTACCCTCGTGCTGGCCGCCACGCTCGGCGCGGCACTCGCCTTCGGGGCTCCCGCCGCGCTCGCCGGCACCGCCCCGGTCTCTCCTTCCGGCTCCCCCGCCTCCGCCTCCGCTGCGGCGGCGCCCCGGGCCGCGGCCCCGACTTCCCAGAGTGCGACCTGGGTTGCCGGCACCCGTGCCTACCTCGTGATCACCGCTCCCGGTGACACCACGGCGGTACGGAGCGCCGTCACCTCCAACGGCGGTACGGTCTTCCAGCACTACGACGCGATCGGCGTGATCGTCGCCCACTCCGCGTCCGGTACCTTCGCCACCACCATGCGCGGTGTGAGCGGGGTCCAGCAGGTCGGCGCCACCCGCACCTCGGACGTGCCGGCGGACGCCTACAACCCGGCGCTGCCCGCCAACCCGGCGCAGTCCACGACGCCTTCGGGCGAGCCGGTCCGCGCCGACATGACGCAGATCAAGGCCGACCAGGCCTGGGCCGTCACCACCGGCTCCGCCTCCGTCAAGGTCGGCATCCTGGACACCGGTGTGGACGACCAGCACCAGGACCTGGCCCCGAACTTCAACGCGGCGGACTCCGCGTCCTGCGCCTACGGAAAGCCGGACGCCCGTACCGGCGCCTGGCGGGACGTCGGCACCCACGGCACGCACGTGGCCGGTACGGTCGCCGCCGCCAAGAACGGCAAGGGCGTCATCGGTGTGGCGCCGGGCGTGAAGATCTCCTCGGTGCGCATCGCCGAGCCCGGCTCCTCGCTCTTCTTCGCCGAGAACACCGTCTGCGGCTTCATGTGGGCCGGTGACCACGGCTTCAAGGTCACCAACAACAGCTACTACACGGACCCGTGGCAGTTCAACTGCCCGGACAACGCCGACCAGGCCGCGATCATCGAGGGCGTCAAGCGCGCCCAGGAGTACGCCGAGGGCAAGGGCTCGCTGCAGGTCGCGGCGGCCGGCAACTCCAACATCGACCTGGCCAACAAGACGACCGACACCGAGTCCCCGAACGACTCGACCCCGGTCACCCGCACCATCACCAACGCCTGCCTGGACATCCCGACCGAACTCCCGGGCGTGGTCACGGTCTCGGCGATGGGCACCACCGCCAAGGCCTCGTACTCCAACTACGGCCTGAACGTCGTCGACGTGACGGCCCCCGGCGGCGACGCCACCGGCATCTACAGCACCCAGCCGGGCGGCAAGTACGGCACCATGAGCGGCACGTCGATGGCCTCGCCGCACGTCGCGGGCGTGGCCGCGCTGCTGGCCAGCACCAACCCGGGCATCACCCCGGCGCAGCTGCGCGACAAGCTGGCCACCCAGGCCAACGACGTCGCCTGCCCGTCGGACAGCCGGTGCAAGGGCACCACCGCGAAGAACGGCTTCTTCGGCGAGGGCCAGGTCGACGCCCTCAAGGCGGTCGGCTCCACCCCGCCGCCCGGCAAGTACTTCGAGAACGCCGGTGACTTCGCCATCGGCGACAACACCACCGTGGAGAGCCCGATCACCGTCAGCGGGGTGACCGGCAACGCCCCGGCCACCCTCAAGGTCGGTGTGAACATCGTGCACACCTACATCGGCGACCTGAAGGTCGACCTGATCGCTCCCGACGGCACCGTCTACACGGTCCACAACCGGGCCGGCGGCAGCACGGACAACATCAACCAGGTCTTCACCGTCAACGCCTCCTCCGAGGTCGCCAACGGCACCTGGAAGCTCCGTGTGAACGACAACGCCGGCGGCGACACCGGCAAGATCGACTCCTGGAACCTGACCTTCTGAGAAGGCGGTCCTAGGACCTGAGCACATCCGCGAGCCAGTCGAACACGACCTCGCAGTGCTGCTGGGGGGCCATCGGGGAGCAGTGCAACTGCGCCCCGGTGGCCTCCGCCATCTTCACGTACTCCTTGCGCGAGCGGACCAGGTCGTACATCTGCTGCGGCTGGCCCGGGTAGAACGTCTCGAAGTCGTAGTCCAGGACGAGCACCGGCGCCTTGATCCGCGGCACGACCTTGGTGACGTCGAGTCCGATGGCCACCTGTGCCGGGGTCCAGAGGTCGGTGAGGACCTTGCCGGCGCGCGCCTGGAGCAGGGCCTGGCGGTCGAAGATCTCGAAGCGCTTCTTGACCGTGAAGGCCAGCTGCGGGGTCAGTTCCGGAACCACCTCCTCGTTCCAGATCCGGTTGGTCTCCTCCTTGTCGGCCGTGACGATGTCGCGCAGCTCCTCGTCGAAGCCGAGCCAGGGGCTCACACAGCCCGGCTGGCAGGCCACCGCCGCGAGCCGGTGCTCGAAGGCGGCGGCGCGGGCGACGAGGTTGCCGCCCATGCTGAGGCCGGTGAGCGCGATCCGTGCGCTGTCCACGTCCTTGCGCGCGTCCAGCCAGTCGACGATCGGGCCGACGACCTTCTCCCACCGGGTGGTGAAGGGCATCTCCTCCACGAAGAGCAGCTGCCCCTGGCCGGGGCCGTCGTAGACGAGGGCGTTCCAGCCGCGGTCGAGGGCCGCGGACACGCCGTAGGTCCACATGTCGAGGTTCTGCCCGTCGCTGCCGTTGGTGAGGATGACGGTCGGGCGGGGGGTCTCCGGGCCGTCCGGGCGGAAGAACCAGACCGGCAGGTGCGTGCTGCCGTACGCGACCTTCGCCCGGACGGCGGCCGGGCTGCAGAGCCGGGCGAAGGTGTCCCATGCCGCGCGTCCGGCCTGGTACACCGCCTTCTCGTCCCCGGGGTGGTCGGTGCCGAGGACGTAGAACAGCGCCTGGGCGTAGTACTGGGCGGCGCGCAGGGAGCGCATGCGCCGGGTCTGCGAGGGGGTCTCGTGGCCGCCCCGGCCGGTGGCCGGCGGTGCGGCGAGCTTGTCGCCCCAGGAGCGGAAGGTGTCACTGAAGGTCTGCTCCGACAGCCCGGCGGCGTTGATCGCGTTGACCGCGGTGAGCACCTCGCCGACCTCGGAGGCGTGCATGCCGGCCCCGCCGAGGGCGAGCAGGCCGGCGAAGTTGAAGCCCGGGTCGGCGAAGAGCTTCATCGCCCCCGGCGCGGGGTCCGGGTCCGCGGCGGACGGTTCGGCCGAGCCGGACGGCCGGGGCCCGGCGGCGGCCGCCGGGGCACCACCGCCCAGGGCGAGGGAGCCGGCACCGGCGGCGAGTCCGGTGAGCGCGGCGCGGCGGGACAGCTCGGACGGCTGGTGCGATGAGGGAGAGGGAGCGGTCATGCAGCGGACCGTAGGAGGAGCCCCGGGGGCGCCGCAGCGTGCCACACCCTGCGCTCATCCGAACGGCCGCGTCTACCGGGTCCGCAGCACGCAGTCCCCGCACAGCCCGCCGCCCGGCACCTGGTAGTAGAGGCAGCAGCTGCGCCGTACGAAGGCCACCCCGAGCCCCTCCTCGTGGATGAAGGTGCCGGTCCCCGCCAGGGCCCCGCCCTCGGCCAGCAGGGCCCGCGCCAGTGCCACGGCCGCGCCGCCCGGAACCCGGTCGATCAGCACCCGCAGCGCCCCGACGAGCCCGGACGCCGCGTTCCCCCGCAGGACCTTCTGCGAGACCCCGAAGCGCTCTCGCAGGCCCTCGTCGAGCACGGCCAGGTTCCCCAGGACCGTCTCCCCGAGCGTCTCGGCCGGCAGGTCCGCGGGCTCGGGCAGCCACAGTTCCAGCGACCCCGCGGCCGGCAGCCGCCACCACACCCGGTCGGCGGCCAGGTCCGGGACCCGCCCGGCCAGCGCCGCGCACCCCAGCCCGAGCGACCACAGCCGGGAGGCGATGCCGAGCTGCGCGGTCGAGGCGGCCACCCGGCCCGGGCCGCTGCCGATCCGCCGGCCCACCTCGGTCACATACGGCCCGAGCCGCTCCCCGTACAGCGCCGTCAGCGGCCGGAAGCCGGGCCCCGGCGGCTCCGTCCCGTACGGGACGGTGAAGAAGGGCCCCACGGCGGCCAGTCGCCGCAGTACGTCGTCCATGCCCGCAATGATCTCAGGCCCGGCCGGGGGATCCCCCGGCCGGGCCCGGCCGCGTGCGGCCGTACTGCGGCGGACGGCTCAGAGCCCGGCGAGGAACTCCAGCAGCGCCCGGTTGAAGGCCTCCGGCTGCTCCACCCCGGGCAGGTGCCCGGCTCCCTCGATGACGGTGAGCACCGCGTTCGGCAGCAGCGCGTGCAGAGCCTCGGCCTCGGCGACCGGGGTGTAGACGTCGTCCGCGCCGACCAGCACCAGGCAGGGCTGTGTGGTCTCGGCGAGCACGGGCCGGTAGTCGGGGCGCTCGGCCCGGCCGCGCAGGGCGGCCGCCGCGCCCTGCGGGTCGGTCGCGCACATCATGGCGCTCACCCGTGCGGCGGCCTCCGGCATGCCGGTCACGTTGTAGGGCGCCAGCATCTTGTCAATGACCTCCTCGGCGTACGGCCGCAGGCCCTCGGCGATCAGCCGTTCGGCCGTCTCCCGGCGGAGCTTCTTGCCGTCGTCCGTCTCCGGAACCGGGGAGGTGTCGCAGAGCACGAGGGCCCGTACCAGACCCGGGTGGCGCAGTCGGAGCTCCATCGCGATCTGACCGCCCATGGACACACCACCGACGACCACCTGTTCGACGCCCAGCGAGGCGAGGAGGGAGGCGAGATCGTCCGCGAGATCGGCGAGCAGGGCCTTGCCCGGCAGCACCGGGCTCTCTCCGTATCCCCGCAGGTCAGGGGCGATCACACGGTATCCGGCGGCCGTCAGGGCGGCCGTCTGGGGGGCCCACATCGTGCGGTTGAAGGGATGTCCGTGGATCAGGATTACGGGCGCTCCGCCGCGGGGACCCAAGTCATCGAAAATCAGCGTCACACCATTGCCAAATTGGGGGTTCATGAGAGGACATTAAGGGGCTACATTGAGCCACTCGCGTTCACCTGACAGCCGGTTGCCTTTCACTCGTGTTTTGCACGGGGGGCGACGTCATGGACGCAGACTGTGCAACCACCCCACCGCCCAGAAGGACCGAAGGCTCCGTGCCCGTACCCGTACACCTCGCGGGCCGCACCGTGCGGCTCGAGCCCCTCGCCCCCCACCACACCGAGGCTCTGGCCGTGGCCGGGGCCGAGGATCGTACGACTTACGCCTTCACCCCCGTACCCCATGGGGTGCAGGCGTCCCACGAGTACATCGACCGCGCCCTCGCCGATCAGGCATCGGGTCGATCGCTCCCGTTCGCCATCGTCAGAGCCACTGACGGTCGCGTCGTCGGTTCGACCCGGTTCCTGGAACTCGACTACTGGCAGGGGCCGCTCGTGTGGCCCGCCGTGCCGGGCGTCCCGTTCGGCGATCCGGCAACGGCGATCCCCGATGCCGCCGAGATCGGCAATACCTGGCTGTCCCCCGCCGCCCAGGGAACCGGCATCAACACCGAGGCGAAGCTGCTCATGCTCCGCCATGCCTTCGAGACCTGGGGTGTCAGGCGCATCTCGCTGCGCGCCGATGCGCGCAACGGCCGGTCGCGAGCCGCGATGGAACGTCTCGGCTTCACTTGCGAGGGGGTCCGCCGGGCCCATTCGCGGGGGCTGGACGGCGCCGTCCGCAGCACTGCCTTCTACTCGATCCTCGACGAGGAGTGGCCGGCCGTGCGGTCGATCATCGAGCTGAGGCTGTCGGCCGGCGCGCAGCGCAAGCGGCGCCGCAAGACGCTGATCCCGGCCTAGTCGGAACAGACAAACGGAAAAACGGTCCTCCCCGGCTCCGGCCTGCCATCGGCCGGACGTCGGGGCGGGCGTTCCCGGGCCTCGCCGCGGCCCTCCTCATCCGAGGAAGGCCGGGGCGAGGGCCGAGTCCATGAGCCGGGTGGGGGCGCCGCTCCCGTCGGCCGGTACGGAGTACAGGTCAGCTCCGAAGTCCCCCGGCAGGGCGTAGACGACGGTCCGGTCGTCCGTCCACACCACCTGGTCGTCCACGCTCCGCACCTCACCGAGCGGAGTCTGCGCACCAGAGGCCAGGTCCAGTGCGTACAGCCGCCACGGCGCCTCGGCCGGCAGGTCCGGCACCCGCTTCTTGAACACCAGCCGGGTCCCGTCGGGCGACAGCGACGGGCACTCGACGTTCTCGCGCAGGGTGGTCACCGTGCGCCCGGCCAGGTCCCCGCGGACCAGGTGGGTCCGGCCGCCGGTCGCCAGCGTCCCGTAGAAGGTCCGCTCGTCGGCGGCGAAGGTGACACCCCAGAGATTCACGTCGGCGGCGCGGTACGGCTTGCCGTCCTTGAGGATCTCGAAGTCCTCCAGCGAGGCGTCGAGCCTGCCGGTGCGCAGGTCGAGCACCGAGGTGCGCGTCGAGAAATTCGTACCCGCGTACGAGTCCCCGCCGACGAAGACGGTCCAGGCGGCGAGGTGTCCGCCGGGCGAGACCCTGGCGCGGGTGGGGACGCCGTTCAGCGGATGCGCGGACACCTCCTTCAGGCGGGCGTCGAGCACCACGGCCTTGTAGCCGTCCTGGACCCCGCTCCGGTCGGCCTGGAGGCAGATCCCCGTGCCGCCGGCCGCGTGGAAGCGCAGGCAGCTCACCCCGGACGCGGTGCGGGCCCCCTCCGGCACGCCGGCCGGGACGGTGGCGAGCTCGTCGCGGTGCGGGCCCCAGGCCATGTTCCGGAACACGATCCGGCGCCCGCCCCGGCCCGGGTCCAGCGAGACCGCGCCTTCGGAGACGCGCGGGCCGCCCGCCTGCGCGTGGTCCTTCTCCTCGACCCGGGACGACGCCCGCAGGACGGCGAGCACGCCCACGGCGGTGAGCAGGAGCACCGCCGTGGCGAGCAGCAGGATCCGGCGCTGGAAGGTCATGGAGAGACTCCGGGCGAGGTGGGGGTCCGGGGGCTGGGCGGGGGCACCATACCCAGCGGCCCCTGCATGAGCCAGGGATGTACGGCGGTGGGGAGGAGAAGTCCATGTGCCGTGCGGGCGCCAGGCAATGGCCTCCCCCAGGGGACCCCAAGAGTAGGAAAAATGCGGAACCCTGACATGCTTTCGTTCATCCTTCGAACGGAAGGATCCAGCTTCCAGACCACCCCGCCCCTCTGGGGCAGCACCAGCCGGAGAGCCACCGCACATGTCGTACGCACCCGACGGGCAGCAGTACCAGCCGTACCGGCCGCAAGGGCAGACCCCGCAGCCGCCCCACGGCGACCAGTACGGCCAGCCGTACGGACAGCAGCCGTACGAGGCCGGGGGCGCGCCGCAGCCGCCCCACGGCCGGCCGCAGCCTCCGTACGGGCAGCAGCCGCAGTACGGGTACGAGTCGCAGGACCACCACGAGCAGCCCGAGCCCCCGTGCCGGAAGTCCCGGGGCCGGCGCTGGGCGATCGCGGGGGCCACCGTCCTCGCGCTCGCGGGCATATCGGCGCTCGTGATGAACCACTTCGAGATACCCCCCTTCACCGACAAGGGCTCCGCCGTGTCCTTCGGGCAGCAGCCCGCGGGCGGTGGCGGCAAGAAGAACGACGCACCGCAGCAGCCGGCGAACTCCAAGATGCTGATGCCGACCGGCCCCGCCGCCGAGTTCAAGAACTCGATGACCCTGCCCGACGGCACCCACGTGGCCGTCACCACGCTGGACGGCAAGAAGTCCGGCTTCAAGGGCAAGGTCTGGGTCTGGGCACCCAAGGAGTACAACGACCCGAAGTTCGCCAAGAGCGGCTTCCCGGTCATGATCGCCCTCCCGGGCGGTGCCGGTTTCCCGAGCAACTACTGGATGGGCACCGACCTCGGTCTGCAGACCAGCATCAGCAAGTGGTACGCCGAGGGGAAGAGCAAGCCCTTCATCCTGGCCATGCCGGTGCTCAACCCGGCGCCGGACGACAAGGGCGTCTACTGGGACGGCTCCGACATACCCGGCCAGCCCAAGATGGGCACCTGGCTGACCGAGGACGTCCCGGACCTGGTGAAGGCGAACTTCCGCACCGTCAAGTCCCGTGACGGCTGGGCCTTCATGGGCTCCTCCACCGGCGGGTTCGCGGGTCTGAAGGCCGTGCTGAAGCACCCGGACAAGTTCAAGGCCGTGATCGCCTCCGGCCCGGACATCGTCCCGGACTCCTCCCTCTGGAAGGGCCACGACAAGGAGAAGGCCGAGAACAACCCGGAGGTGCTGGCGAAGCAGCTCATCGACAGCAAGGGTCCGGACGTCTACCTCGCCTTCCAGGTCGGCGACAGCGAGAACAACAAGAAGACCCTTCCGGACGTGCAGAAGTTCATCGCCGCCTACGGCAACAAGGGGCCCGTCCACGCCGAGTTGAGGGTCATCAAGGGCGGCCAGCACAACGCCAAGACCTACGTCCCCAACATGGGTGAGGGACCGGTCCAGTTCATCAGCAAGGTCATGGAAGGACCCGTCGAGTAAGCGTCGACGCCCGCGTCCCCTCCGGTTCCCGCTCCGGCCCGCCGAACGCCTTCGGCGGGCCGTTGCCGTCCCAGGCCGCCCAGCCCGGGTCGCCCGTCACCGCGAACCGCACCCAGGCCGCGTGCATCTCGTCGGCCAGCGCCTGCGGGGCGCCCGGCCCGGCCAGCCAGGAGGCCTCCGGCGCCGCGAGCATGTCGAACACGAAGCCGATCTCCAGGGCGTGGCAGGCGCCCAGGCCCGGGACGCCGGAGGGCCAGCCGAACTCGTACAGGTAGCTCGGCGCCGCCCGCCGCGCCCCTGCGAGCCTGCGCAGCGGGTCGCGCAGCAGCCGGTCGGTGAGCAGCTGGCCGGCGAGCTCGGCCGGGCCCGCCCCGGGCAGGGCGGCGCGCAGCGCCCGTACGTCGGACCGGTCCTTGCCGGCGCGGGCGCGGGCCAGCGCCACGGCCAGCGGGCCCAGCCGGTCGAGGAGCCGCATCCCGCCGGTGGGGGCGAGCCAGAGCCGGTACTCGTCACTGGTCCATCCGAGGAGCAGGGGCACGTCGCCGGAGACGCCGGAGTCGGCCAGGGCGTCGAGCGGGTCCCCCGGGACCGTGGCGGGATCGGCGACCAGGCCGAAGGCGGGTCCGCCGAGGAGCGGGCCCGAGCGGCGCAGCACGGCCGCCTGGGCGGCGAGCAGGGTGGGCAGGGCGGTGGCCGCGAAGGCCCCGGCGGTGGCGTCCACCTTGAGCAGCGAGGCCATCCGCCGGACCACGGTGCGCACCTTGTCGCGCGGCAGGACCTCGGGGGCTCCGCTCTGCAGGACGGCACGGGCGAAGAGTCCGGCCGCGCGCGGGGCGGCCAGGAGGGCGCCGATGCTGATGGCTCCGGCGGATTCGCCGAAGACGGTGACGCGGGCGGGGTCCCCGCCGAAGGCCCCGATGTTGTCGCGGACCCACTCCAGGGCGGCGATCTGGTCGAGCAGGCCGCGGTTGGCGGGGGCGTCGGGGAAGAGGCCGTAGCCGAGGACGCCGAGGCGGAAGTTGCAGGAGACGAGCACGATCCCGTCGCGGGCGAAGGCCGAGCCGTCGTACACGGGGACGGCCGAGGAGCCGCGGGTGTGCGCCCCGCCGTGGATCCACACCATGACGGGCAGCCGGGCTCCGGGCGCCGGATCGGGCGTCCACACGTTCACGCTCAGGCAGTCGTCCCCGGGGATCTCGGGGTCGGGCAGCAGGGCCGCGTACGTGTCCGGGTAGGGAACCTTGGGCGCGGTGGGGCCGAAGGCGGTGGCGTCCCGCACGCCGTCCCAGGCGGCCGGGGGCCGGGGCGCCGCGAAGCGGAGGGCGCCGACGGGCGGGGCGGCGTACGGGATGCCCCGGAAGACGGCGGTGCCGTCGGCCGCGGTGCGGCCCTCGACCACGCCGGCCGCGGTCCTGACCCTCGGCCGGCCGCCGACTGCGGCTCCGGCGTCGCCCACTGCGCTCATCCAGTCCTCCTGAACCCTGGTGCTGGGCGCACGGTCGCACAGCCGTCCAACGGGTGACAAGGCGTGACCGTGCCCGGGCCCGCCCAGGTTGGACGGGCATGCGATTCGTGCGTATCCACCACACCACGGTGCCCGTCCTGCTGCTCGCGGGCGCCACGCTCCTCGGCGGCCCGGCCCTGGCCGCCACCGGGCCGGACTTCCAGTACGTCGGCCAGGACGACCAGGTCCACGGGCTCACCGCGCCGAAGGGCTGCGTCGAGGCGGAGGGCGGCGGCGCCCGGGCGGTCACGAACGGGACCCGGGGCCCGGCGACCCTCTACCGGGACCCGGGCTGCTCGGGCCGGGTGGTCGGGGTGCTGCGGCCCGGCGACGTCAGCCAGGTGCGGCCGTACTTCGCCTCGGTGCGCTTTCCCGTCACCGGGTAGGCCCAGCGGCCGTGACCCCTCGGCCGTCCCTGCGTTGTATGCCATGTCAAATGCCGCAGATTCTGCGGCGCCCCATATCTCACGAGGAGATCTTGATGTCGCGTATCGCGAAGGCATTCGCCATCACCGCTGTCACCGGTAGCGCCGTGGTCGCCGGTGCCGGTCTGGCCGTCGCCGATGCCGGAGCGCACGGTGCGGCGGTCGGCTCCCCCGGTGTCCTGTCGGGCAACCTGCTCCAGGTTCCGGTGCACGTCCCGGTCAACGTCTGCGGCAACACGGTGAACGTGATCGGTCTGCTGAACCCCGCGTTCGGCAACACCTGCGTCAACGCGTCGGGCCACGGCGACGAGCACCACACCGAGGGCGAGGGCTACGGCCACTGATCGCCTGATCGCCTGATCGACGAAGGGGCCCCCGCCGGACCGGCGGGGGCCCCTTCACGTGGGGAGGAGAGCGGACAGGGCGTCCTCGAGGTCTCCGATCCGGCGGTCGTGGACGGCGGCCATCCCCACTGCGCGGGCCGCGACGACGTTGTCGGCGGTGTCGTCGATGAACAGGCAGCGGTGGACGGGGACTCCGACCCGTTCGGCGGCCATGCGGTAGACGCGCGGATCGGGCTTCGCGACACCGATGCGGGAGGTGTTCACCACGGCGTCGGCGAGGTCTTTCAGGCCTTGTCGGGCGAGATCCGACTCCAATCGGGTGGTCGCGTTGGAAACCAGGGCGACGGCCACGACTTCGCGGACCCTGGTGAGCAGGGATACGACCTCGTGATCGACGCGTGGCACGAGTTCGGACCAGGCCGTGACGATGCTTCGGGCGCGGTCCATCGATCCGCATGCGTCGGCGAGGTCCGTGGCCACCGCCGCGCGCCACTGCTCGTCGGTGACCTCCCCGGTGATCGCGGGGTGCAGGCGGGACGGCGCGAAGGCGGCCGCCGCGATGGTGCCCGCGGGAAGCCCGTGGACGTGGTCGAGGTCGGTGGGGCCGGCAGCGGGCCAGTGCCGGAGGACGCCGTCGATGTCGCAGAGCACGGCGTCGTAGGGGCGGACCGTCATGGATCGGGACTCCTTGGTGGTGTTCCACCCGTGGCGGACCACGGGATGGGTACCGAAGGCATCCTCGCAGGCCGCCCCGCCGTATCACTCGTAGCGGTAGAGGTTCTGATGGCCGAGGATCTCGCGCGGAGTGATGTTCCACGGCGGCATGGGCTCGTCGAGGGAGATCACCCGGCCCTGCTGGAGGTCGCCGCGGGCGAGGGGGGTGGCGGGCAGGTATCCGGCAGCGGGGTGCTTCTGCTGCCAGCGGTCCCAGATCAGGTCCACGAAGGCGTGGTGCAGCCAGAAGGCGGGGTCGTTGGGCGCCGTGCCGCCCGTCATGTGCCCGCCGATCCACTGGTGGACCTTGTTGTGGTTGCGCCAGCGCTCGCTCTTGGGGGCGGCCCAGCCCTCCAGCTTGTTGCGGAAGCCGCCCGCGCCGGCGGTGGAGTCCCACGGCGAGGTGTCGTAGACCGGGTCGTCGATCGCCCACTGCAGTTCGGCCGCGGTGGGCAGCTTGATCGGGTTCTGCGGCCGGCCGAGGTTGCGGGTGAGGAACGCGGACTCCGTGATGCCCACGGTCACCGTCCAGTTGCCCTTGTCGTAGGCGAACGGCCCGGTCATCACCTTGCGGTCGCTCGCCCGGCCGGTGCCGCCGAGGAAGTCGTCGGCCCAGAGGGAGGAGACCGGGCTGGTGTCGGTGGTCCAGTCCCAGTACGGGATGGACACGGCCGGGTCGAGTTCCTGCAGCTTCCGCTCGAATTCGAGCAGGTACAGCCGGTGCCACGGGAAGAAGGAGGGTGACATGTGCCCCACGCGCAGCTTGCGGTCGCGGTCGGGCACGAAGTACTTGTCGTGCGTGCGCACCAGCGCGTCGTAGGCTCCGTTGCGCTTGAGCTCCAGCACCGCAGTCGTGAACCGCTTCTTCTGGGCACTGGTCAGGTTCTTCTGGTTCTGCCGGGTGTGCAATGCGGGGCTCCTCCCGTTCCCGTGGGTGTGTCAGCCGTGGTGCGGGGCGGCCGCGAACGCCAGCTGGGCCGTGCCGAGTTCGTCGACGGCGGCACGGGCCAGTTCCATCGGCGTCGCGTAGGACTCGAAGTGGTTGATCCCGCTGAGGTAGCTGCCGTCGGCCCGGCGCATGACGTGCAGCGGGCGGCCGTCGATGCGGACCCCGGCGACGTCGACGGCGATGTGCCGGCCGCGGTACGTCTCCTCCTCGGCGAACGGCGCCGGGGTGAGGGTCTGCCGGGGACGCCGGGCGCGCAGGACGGGCGCCAGGGCCGCGGCCGTACCGGCGAGCACGGCCGCGGTGAAGGCCGTACGCAGGACCGCGCGGCGGGTCAGTGGTGCGGCGGCGGATGCAGCGGACATACGGTCTCCCTCGCTCGGTGGCCGGCGGCTACGGGTCTAACGCCGCGCGGCGGACGAGGTCACCCGTGAGTGCTACACGGCCGCTTGTAGTAGAGGGTGGTGGGGTGCAGGCGACCGGCCGGGTCGGTGGCGTAGTCGGGGATGGTGCCGACCTCCGTCCAGCCCGCGGCGCGGTAGACGCGCTCGGCTCCACTGCCGGTCTCGGTGTCCAGGAAGAGCAGCACCACCCCGGCGCGGGCGGCGGCGGTCTCGGCCTCGTCGAGCAGGGAGCGGGCGGTGCCCCGGCCGCGGGCAGCCGGATGGACCATGAGCTTGCGCAGCTCGGCGCGGTGACGGCCGTTGGGCTTGGACTCCCGGTACCAGCTGACCGTGCCGTCGATGCGGCCGTCGTCGCCCGTGCGGGAGACCCACAGGGCGAGGGATCCCTCCTCGACGACGGGCAGCAGGGAGTCCCACCAGGCGGCGGCGCCGTCGTGGTCGAGGCCGGCGAGGAAGCCGAGCGAGGAGCCGCCCCCGACCACCGCGAGGAGGAGGGAGGCGAGTTCGTCGCGGTGCGCGCGGAGTCCGGCCGCGTCGAGCGCGGTGATGGTCGTCGTCATGCGGTGAGCGTAGGGATCACCCGGGGATGCGCTGCAGGCGGGGCAAGTGAAGGTCGCGGAAGACCGCGGCCAGGCGCAGGGTGAACACGAGGGCGGCGGAGACGTCGGTGGTGGCCGTGCCCGGGGCTCCGGCCCCGGGCAGGCCGAGGTAGGCGGCGGCGCCGGCGAGGGCGGCTGTCGCGTACACCTCCTCGCGCAGCAGCAGCGGCGGGAACTCCCCGCAGAGCACGTCGCGGACGACCTCGCCGGTGACTCCGGTGAGGACGGCGAGGATGAGGACGGCGACGGGGCTGACCTGGGCGTCCAAGGCGGCGCGGGCTCCGATGACGGTGACGACGGCGAGCCCGATGGCTTAGACGACCACGAGGGCACGGTGCGGGAGCTCCCGGCGGCGCAGTTAGATCATGGTCAGGACGGGCCACGGAGGCGATGAGGACGAGCAGCACCCGGTCGTGCGTCCAGTACAGCGGGTGCCGGTCGAGGATGAGGTCGCGCAGGGTGCCGCCGGAGAGGGCTGCCGCGTAGGCGAGGACCAGCCCGCCGAAGGGGTCCATGCGGGCGCGGTGCGCGGCGAGCACGCCGGAGGCGGCGAAGGCGGCTGTGCCGAGGAGGTAGAGGGCGTGCAGCATGGCGCCTCCTTCACGGGGCGGTCGGGTCGTCGGGGCGACCCGCCCGGCCTGCCGCACCCGGCGCCGGCGCCGCATCGGCCGTTCGGCCGTGGTCCACGTCGGCCGAAGGTACGCATCCCGTGCTCCTTCGGCGGCGTACGGTCCGGCAGCGTGCGGTTCTGCGGCCGGGTCAACGCGACTGGTTCCGGCTCCCGTTCCGGACTTGGCCGACCACTTCACGGACAGCCTGCGACACCACTTGAGGCCGCTCCACGGCGATCGCGTGTCCGCTGTCGGTGTCGGTGACGTGCCGGGCGCGCAGTTCGACGGCGAGGCGGTTCTGGGCGGCCAGCCAGGCCGGCCAGGTCGAACCGCTGTCTCCCACCTGCAGGTCCCACGGCTTGTCGGAGGTGAGCACGACGGCCGGTAGGGGGAAGGACAGCGGGGGCGCGGTCCGGATCTCGGCGACGCTGGCCGTGTAGTCGGGTACCTCCAGCCCCTTCGGCCCCTTCATCTCGTCGATCCTGCGCATCCAGTCCGACCACTGAGCCGGTGTCAGCGTGTCCCGCAGGTGGGTCGAGGCGCCGTCGACGGTGACCAGGCCGGCGACCCGGGGGACGCCCGTGCACGCGGACAGGGTGGTGATCATCGCGCCCCATGAGGCCCCGACCAGCACATAGGGGCCGTGTTCGTCGGCCGCGGAGAGCACGGCCCGCAGATCGGCTGCGCCTTCCGCCGCCGTCGTGGGCTGCGGCACCGGCGTCGAACGACTCGGCCTGTCGTCGAACCTCATGGTACCGGGACGGTCGTAGGCGCACACCCTCGTGAAGGAGGCGACCGTCGGGAGCACCGCCGACGCGCTCGGCGCCGGGGCGGCTGCCGGTTCGGCTGGGTCGACCGCGTGGGTCCACTCGTCCGCGGCGCCTCCCGTACCGGACACCAGCACCACCGTCGGCGAGCCGCTTCCCCGGCACTCCACGTAGACGCGGCGGCCGCCCTCCAGGGGCACCGTGCCCGCGAAGTCCCCGGGGACGGTGTCACCGGTGGGCGCCCCCGTTCCACCGGGGGCCACGCCCGGGCCGGCAGAGGCTGAGGCTGAGGCTGCCGGCGAAAGGCCTACCGCGACCGCAGCCGCAGCCACGGCCACGGCCACGGCCACGAGGGAAACGGCGAGCCGGCGGGGTCGACGTGCTGCGATGCGCAGTGCCGGGGGCCGGGGCCGTGAGGGCATGCATCCAGTCTGGCACCCGCGCACCGGGCACGCAGCGGCGGTGATCCCCCGGTCAGTACAGCTTGTTCACCGCGGTGCGCAGGATGTTCTTCCATGCCTCCACCGGCGGGGCACCCCAGTAGCTGGACCATTCGGCGAGTGTGACGGTGTCCCCGTCGCGGCCCACGCCCCACAGGTAATTGAAGTCGGGGCGTTCCTGGGCATCGGTGTCGACGGTGTGCATGCCCTGGAGGGTGGCGCCCTCCTCCACGTTCACCACACCGTGGTCGTAACCCGTCGCGGTCATGTCGGGCCGCTCGTTGCGGCGGCGTGGGCAGTCGGCGTAATTCTGCCGGGCCGCATCCGCGAACGCGGCGGCCTCGGCCTCGGTCGCGAAGACCACCACCTTCTGCTCGGCCGATGCGGTCTCCGCGGTGGAGAACTGCCGGTGCCAGACGTTCACCTCGGGCGGCCGCCACGTCCAGTCCGCCAGGCAGTTGTACCGCGAGCCCCAGCCCCGCTGGACCGGCGGAGCGGACCACCCGACCCCGTCCCCGAGGCGGATGTCGGAGATGTACAGGGTCCCCGGCCTCGGCCGCCACTGCTCGGCGCCCACGGCGGGCCCCGACGTCACGAACGCCAGCGCAGCGGCCGCCGCCACGGCGGCCGATCCGTGCATCCCCCCACGTACTCCCATCACGTTCCCCCTGTGCGCACCGGTGTCCCCGCCCCGGCCGGGACGCGGATACGCTCCAGCCTGCGCAACGCCGCCCCGGTCACGGAGGCCCTTCGGAGACGATGACCTGAATTCCCGTCGGACTGTCCGAAAACGACAAAGACCCCAACAGGGAACCTTTCCCTCCGGCAGGCGGCACGGGGGTCACCCGGCGCGGATCAGCAGGTCGACCTCCTTCTCCTGATCTCCCGCCACGGTCCCGCGGTCCTCGACGACGAAGGCGTGCGAGAGGGCGGCGACGACCCGGTCGACCGCGCGGGGGCCGCCCTGCAGGCCGACGTCGACGGTTCCGTCCAGGCCCATGGGCCCCGTCGTCCCGGGCTGGTCCGCCGCGACCACGGTCGTGCACCAGACGGTGGTCTTGCCGTGCGGCCCCGGTTCGAGCGCCACGCCTTCCGCCGACGCATCCGGAAAGGCCCGATCGAGAACGTCCAGGAGGACTCTGACGGCTTCTTCCGAGCAATGAGTGGCCGTGACCACCACTTCCGCCGATGACTGCCGTGATGCGCCGGCGTCGCTGGTCATCGCTTACCGCCTTCCTCGTCCGTCCGGGCGTGAGCGCCCTGCGGGCGACGTCGATCAGTGGCCGTGGGCATGTTTCGGATGCTGCTGGTTCATCCCGGGACCTCGGGGCATCACACGTCTCCTTCTTGCGGGGAGGTTCACCGCCATGCTGCGAGGCCACGCGGATTCCCGCACCTCGGATCCGCCACATGGCACCGTCGGCACGACCTGCCGGAGCGCCCCGCCGCCGGACGATCCGTCCGGGGCGTCGCGGGAGGCCGGATTCTCGGCCCTTCCCCGACGGTTCAGGGCCACCAGGCGGGGAAGGCGCGCAAGAGCCCAGCGGATCGAAGGGAGTGAGCGCCATGCGCATCGCGTTTCTGACCGCTCCGGAGGGGGTGGAGGAGGTCGAGCTCACCACGCCCTGGAAGGCCGTCGAGACGGCCGGCTGGATCCCCCAGCTGGTATCGACCGGGCCCGGACGGGTGCAGGCGTTCAACCACCTCGACAAGGCGAACACCTACCCCGTCGACCACCTACTGGCCGGAGACACCTCGGACGCCTTCGACGCACTCGTGCTACCGGGCGGTGTCGCCAATCCGGACGCCCTCCGCATGAACGACCGGGCCGTCGGCTTCGTCCGCAGCTTCTTCGAGACGGGCAAACCGGTCGCGGCGATCTGTCACGCGCCCTGGACCCTGATCGAGGCCGACGTCGTACGCGGCAGGACGCTGACGTCGTGGCCAAGCCTGGCGACCGACATCCGCAACGCGGGAGGCACCTGGGTCGACGAGGAGGTACAGGTGTGCCGCGCGGCCCCGTCAACGCTCATCACCAGCCGCAGGCCCGACGACCTCGACGCCTTCTGCACCACCCTCGTGAAGGAATTCACCCCCGCGCGCGACGACGATCTCGGCGCCCTTCGGAGCCCGTGAAAGGGCCGCAGCGAGTGCCGCACGCAGATCCTCCACGTGGTCGGCATCCATTTCGCCGCTCACCCGCACCACGCAAGGGCTCCGGAGCCCGGTTTCGGCAGGGGGCTCCGGTACGGGCGTGTCCTCGGCAGCCATGGCGCACCTCCTCGTACGCGGGGCGCCTGCCCCTCGCGGGACCTCTCAATCCCCTGCACGGCACAGGAAGGGGCTGCTCGCCTGCCCTCCCGTGACTCCGGCGGCAACCGCACCCGGATAATGGCACCGACCCGGGCGGCCACCGTGCGCGCGCTCGGTCGCAGCCCGACGCACTGACCGGGGAGACGAAGGATCGATGATGCTCGAAGCAGGCCAGCGGGTGAAATTGGCAGCAGACCTGAGGCTGGCCGGGTCGGTCGTTTCGGCCGAGGACTCCCCGGCGGCTGCCACGGGTGCCGTCGCCGGCTCGCTGTCCCTGGCATCGGGCACCGGGGGCACCGTCGAGCGGGTGAACGAGCCCCAGCCGCAGGAACAGGGTCCCGGCGTCCGCGAGTACGAACGGCTCAAGTCGCTCCTCGACGGCTTCGGCCACCAGATGCCCTCGGGGACCAGGAAGCAGCTCGAAGAGCAGGTCGGCTCGCTGGAACCCGAGTGGATCGCCTACCAGGAGCAGCAGCTCCACGTGACCGTCCGCGTACGCCTCGACAACGGTTTCGTCCTCGACGACGCACACGTAGAGGTCTTCACGTCCGACTGATCTCCCGGGTCGTGGTCGGTACCCGGGCCGCTGCGTCTTCTGGCAGGCTCGTGCGTACCGCGTTTCACTGGAGAGTGCCGCAACCGCGCGCCCGCAGCGGAATCGCTCCGTCCATCGCGGACCCCGCCGGGCGCACGCCGGGAGGTCCCGTGAACACCCACACGCCACCCCGCTTCGACCCCACCCGCGTCCCCCACCTGCTGGGATCGTTCGCGCCGGTCACGGAAGAGGTGGACGTCGCCGATCTGGAGGTGCCGGGCGAGCTGCCGGCCTCCTTGGACGGCCTGTACTTGCGCAACGGCCCCAATCCCCGTTTCACGCCGATCGGCTCGTACCTGTACCCCATCGACGGCGACGGCATGCTGCACGGGGTCTGGCTTTCCGGGGGCCGCGCCCGCTACCGCAACCGCTTCGTACGCACTCCCGCGGTGGAGGCCGAGGAACGCGTCGGGCACGCCCTCTGGGGCGGCCTCGGGCCGGTCGCCCGCGCCCGCATCCCCGTCCGGGTCCCGCTCGGCCTGCACGGCTGCTGGCTTCCCACCGAGCCCTGAACCCGGCAGGCGCCCCGCCGCGCCTCCACGGCCGCCCGGGTCACCTGCGCAGCAGGGCGCAGACGAAGTCCTCCTGGACGTCCCGGACCTGTGCGAGGAGGTCGGGGTTGTTGTCGAGGGACGTCTGCGTGCTGATCGAGAAGGTCAGGGAGCGGCGGCCGTCCGCCGTGGCCGCCACCAGCTGCGTGTAGCCGGCCGTGTTTCCGGTGTGGCCGTAGACCGCTCCGCAGCGCGTCGTGTAGCGGTAGATGGCCAGGCCCGCCTCGGTGCGGCCGGGGCCGGGGGGCTGGGACAGGGCGCCTGGGATGAACGTGAACTGCTGCCTGCGGGTGCGGTCCGAGACGAGCGTGCCGCCCGCGTAGCCCCGGATGAACGCCGTCAGGTCCTTCGGCGTCGAGACGATGCCCCCGGCCGCCCAGGCCCCCGAGGCGCTCACGGCCTCGCTGACGTCGACGGGCCCGGTCTGCGGGTCGATCTGGTAGCCGTGGAGGAAGGGCACGGGCAGTCGGTAGCCCTGGGGCAGGCTCGTGGCGTCCAGGCCCAGCGGCTCGTAGACGAGCTCGCGCAGCAGTGTCTCGTACCGGCGTCCGGTGGCGGCCTCGGCCATCAGGGCGATGGCGATGTTGTCGGAGTTGGAGTACTGGTAGCGGCTGCCCGGCCGGAATTCGAGGTCCTCGTCGGCGACGAAATCCAGCAGGCGCCGGGAGTCGAAGCGGTGGCGGGGGTCCTCGGAGATGATGTCGACGAACCCGGGGGACGCCGAGTAGTCGGGCAACCCGCTGGTGTGGTTGAGCAGTTGACGCAGCGTCACCTGGTGCCATGCGACCGGCTGAGCGGGCAGCACCTCGCCGATCGTGTCGTTCAGGTGCAGCCGGCCGCGGTCGACGAGCCCGAGGGCCACCGCTCCGCTGAAGGCCTTGGCGACACTGGCGATCCGCATGTGGTCGGTCGCCCTCGGCGGCCGCCCGCTCTCCACGTCGGCCACGCCCGCCCGGTAGACCTGCGTACGGTCGCCGTCGCGCAGGACGGCAATGACCCCGGGGGGCCCGTCGGCGCGCTCCACGAGCTCCCGCAGCTGCTGCTGGAGGGAGGCCGCGGGCGCCGGGGCGCGGTCCGCTCCGGCCTGCGCGGGCTGCACGGAGGCGCCGAGCAGGGCGCCGCACACGGCCGTGGCGGCGGCCAGGCGCAGCGAGGGGCGGATCCGGCGGGCGTGGCCGTACGGGCGTGAGGACACGGAGGTACCTCCAGGGGACGACGGAGCGCGGCGGCCCCACGATGGCAGGAGCCGCGCCGGTGCCGGCGGCGACACGGCCGCGCGCCGGCCGGCGGTGCTCCATCCGGCCCTGGCAGGCGCGCACGCTCCGGAGACTCCCACCCACCTCAACCAATCACCTTTCATTCATTTCAGATTCATGAATAGAACCTCACATTCGAAGGTCATATGGCGAGTTCGATCTACGATCCATCCATCTCCTCGCGCTCCTCGTGTCCGGCTGCGGCGCTCATCATCGCGATCGTCGCGCTCGCCCCGGTCACGCGCGGGGTGGTCGGCACGATGATCGGCACGAACGCCGCGATCTTCCCGATGACGGTCGTCGCGACGTTCGGGGTCGCCCGCATCGTGGAGTCCAACCTGCTCTCCGTCGAACCCGGCGTGATCGAGGCGGCGCGCTCGATGGGCGCGAGCCCGCTGCGGATCCTGCTCACGGTCCTCGTTCCCGAGGCGCTCGGACCCCTCGTGCTCGGCCTGACCTTCATGCTCGTCGCGCTGATCGACTTCTCGGCGGTGGCGGGCACGGTCGGCGCAGGAGGCGTCGGCAACCTGGCGATGGCCTACGGCTACCTGCGGCACTCGTACAGTCGGCGCAGCTGCTCGGCAACGTGGTGTCCCGCAAGGTGCTCCGCCGCTGACGCCGTGCGCGGGCGCTGCCGTCCCGGGCGCCGGCGGGACCGCCGGCGCCCAGGACGATCAGCCGAACTGGGCGGTGATGTGCTGGAGCGGGACGAACTTGAAGTTCTGGTTGCCGCTGGTGCCGGGGGCACCGTTGGAGCCGTCCTGGCAGATGAACACGCCCTGGGGGAAGGCGGGGCCGAGGTTGGCCGAGGTGGCGTCGATGCCGTCGGTGTCCTCGCAGTCGTCGGCCGCCGTGCCGTTGGAGACGGAGAAGCGGCCGAGGTAGGCGCGGGTGGTGCGGTCGTACACGGTGAAGTCGTTGCTGCCCTGGGAGGAGACGTAGATCCGGTTTCCGGCGGCGGTGATGCCCTCGGTGTCGGCGGTGATGTGGCCGCCCGAGCCGGCGGAGTCGAGCTTGGTGCGGCTGGTGCCGGCGGTGGGCTCGGCCCCGTACACCCAGACGCCGACGTCCTCTTCGCCGAGGTAGAGCTTGCCGGTGGTCTCGTCGGCGTAGCATCCCTCGACCGCGGAGCCCGCGTCCCACAGGCGGACGGAAGTCGCGGTCACCGCATCACCGTTGACGGCGAGCTCCCACTGCTCGACGCTGCCGGAGGTGGAGTTGGGGAAGGCGTACAGCTTGCCCGAGGCCGGCGAGGTGTAGAGGCAGATGCCGTGCGCGGTGACCTCGGTGGGCACGTCCGCCAGCCGCTTGAGCTGCCGGGTCGCGGGGTCGATGCGGTAGACGTGCATGGCACCGTTGCCGCCGGCGGCCTCGTCGTCGGCCGAGACCACGATGTCGCCGCGCAGGTCGACGTTGTTGCCGTAGTCGCCGGTGATCCGCTGGATGCGGGCGCCGGTCATGTCGTAGACCTCCAGCGCGCCCTTCTTGTCCGTTCCGACGACCACCGACTTGGCGGGGGTCGGTCGGGTGGACCCAGAGGGCGGGGTCGTCGGCGGCGTCGCCGCTGTGCGAGACCGGGGCGGTCTCCACGGTGGCGGTGACGGATATCGCCGCCGCGTGAGCCGGGGCGGCCGGCAGGGCCAGGGTGGCCAGGACGGCGGCAGGCAGCGCGGCCGCACGGACGGAAAGGGCGAAGGACACCGGGTTCCCCTCGGTCGGGTGAAGGACAGGGGGAGGGTAGAGAGGCCCGGCGAGCACGGCGTGAACGGCAGTTGAACCGGCCGCGGTCTCCGCGCCGGCCGGGCGGGAGCCGCTGGGGCGGAATTTCCCGCGCCGCAGCTCGGACCGGTAACTATGCTGGCGAGGCTCGGACGTCGGCCCACCGCAGCCGTCCGAACCGCAACGTGCCCCATCCGCGCGGCTCTTGCGGATGCTGCCCGAGCCCGCCTCCCCTCGGCCCCCAGGAGCCCCATGAGCGACCCGATCGGCATCCGCGCGACCCTGCTGGTCCTGTACTCGCCCCGGCTCGAAGAGTGCCGGCGCTTCTACGAAGACCTGGGTCTGCACTTCGCGAGCGAGCAGCACGGGCGGGGCCCCCGCCACTACGCGGCCACGCTGGCGGACGGTGCGGTTTTCGAGCTCTACCCCGCCCGCCCCGGCCGCGAGACCGGTGCCCTTCGCCTGGGCCTCACCCTCACCGGCGCCGCCGCGACCCCACCGCTCGGGCCCGGCCGCCATCTCCTCACGGACCCCGACGGCCGGACCGTCGACATCCACTCGACCGGGCGACGTGACTCGTGATCTTGTTCGGCGTTGGTCCCTCGGGGCCCGTCCGGCCCTGAGGGACATCTGCCGGCAGGGTCCGTGCCGCGTCGCGGGCCGGGAAGAATGCGTGAGGTCGTCTGCCATGCACTCCGTCACCAGGAAGATCGCCGCGGGAATCGGAACAGCGGCTGCCGCTCTCGGCTGCGTCATCGCCACGGGACCGTCCGCGGTGGCGGACGGCAAGTGGTGCAACCACTCGGTCTGCATCGAGACCTACGACACGGGCACCTACCTGGGCCGGGTGGAGGTGTCGGTCACCAACACCAACCAGCCGAACCGCATCAGTGCCCGCGTGTGGACCACCAACGGCTGGAGCGCCGACACCAAGGTCGAGGACGTCGCCAAGTTCAGGACCTACCGGGACCACGCCTACCCGCAACGGCGCTTCCCCGCGGGCACCCGGCTCTGCGCGGAGGGTTTCCGCGGGGGCGCCAGCGTGGGCCTGCCCTGCGTCACCCTCACCGGCTGAGCTCCTCGTCCGCACCGGGCCCGACGATGCGGCCGTCGCGCAGCTCCACGACCCGGTCGGCGAGTTCGATCAGGTTGGGGTCGTGGGTGGCGACGAGGATGGTGACCGACTCGCTGCGCACGACCGCACGCAACAGCTCCATGATCGACCGGCCCGTCTCGGAGTCGAGCTGACCCGTGGGTTCGTCCGCGATGATCAGGTCGGGGTCGTTGGCCAGGGCGCGGGCCACCGCGACGCGCTGCTGCTGACCGCCGGAGAGCTCGCCGGGGCGCTGCTCGGCGTGGTCCGCGAGGCCGACCAGGGCGAGCAGGGTCCTGGCACGTTCCTCGCGCTCCTTGGCGGGTACGCGGCGCAGTCGCATCGGCACGCCGACGTTCTCGGCGGCGGTGAGGACGGGGATCAGGCCGAAGGACTGGAAGACGAACCCGATGCGGTCCCGGCGCAGTGCGAGCAGGTCCGCCTCGTCGAGGGCGGCCAGGTCGGTGCCGTCGAGGGTGATCCGGCCGCTGGTCGGCGTGTCGAGGCCGCCGACGAGGTTCAGCAGGGTGGTCTTGCCCGAGCCCGACCGGCCCCTGAGGGCGGTGAGTTCACCGCGGCGGACCTCGAAGGACACGCCGCGCAGGGCGTGGACGGCCTGCGGTCCGCTGCCGAAGCTGTGGTGCAGGTCGTCCACCACCACGATCGGCGTGCCCGCGCCCTCCCGCGCCGTCGCCACCGCCGCCGCCACCGGTGCCTGATGGTTGTTGCTCATCGCATGTACTCCCCCGTCGAGTTGTCCGCATCGCTCGCGTCGTCCGCGTGGAGCGCCCCGCCCCGCGGTCCGCACCCGCCGCCGTTGCAGCTTCCTGATCGCATTTGCGCATCCGTCGCACCTTTCACGCAAGCCCCTTCCCTCTCTGGTTCGAATCTGACAGCATCGTCCGCTATCCGGTACCGAAGGTCCGGACGGGGGAGGGAATTCAACACGTGCTCGGCTTCGTCGTGCGCCGACTGCGCGGGCGATGGCCGCTCGCCGTCGCCGTACTGCTCACCGTACTGATCACCGCGACCGCTCTGACCGCGCTGACGGCATTCACCCGTGGCGTGGAGGAGGAGGGACTGCGGCAAGCCCTGACCGGCTCGGAACAGGCCCGGACCACCGTCGTGGTCACCAGCGGCCATCCGGCCTCCGCCCGCGCCAAGGACGACGAGTCCGTCCGGGCCTACGCGAGCGAGGTCTTCGGGCGGCTTCCGGTCACCACCGAGAGCGTGGCCCGCAGCCGTTCGTACGGGCTTCCCGGCACTGCCGCCTCGGGTCGCGACGCCGACCTGACCCTGCTCGCCGCCCTTGCCCGGGAGCACGTACAACTGCTCGCCGGCGAGTGGCCCGGGCCCGTCGCCGCAGGGGCTGCCGGCACCCCGGCGGCGCCGATGCAGGTGGCCGTGCCGCGCGCGGCGCTGGCCCGGCTCGGCCTGGCCGAGGCCGCGCTGCCCGCGCCGGTCCGGCTGGACGACCGGTTCGACGGGGCTGCGCTCACCGTGCTGGTCACCGGCGTGTACCGGGCCACCGATCCGGACGCCGGGTACTGGCGGCTCGACCCGCTCGGCGGCCGGGAGATCCAGTCCAGCACCCTCGCCACCTACGGCCCTCTCCTGGTGGACGACAGCGCGTTCACGACCGGCGGCCTCCTGCAGAACTACCGCCTCACGCTGCTGACCCCGGACCTGAGCACGATCCGCACCTCCGAGGCCGGGGCCGTCCGGACCGCCACGAACCCCGCGGGGGCCGCCCTGGAGCGCGCCACCTCGCTCCGGGCCGCCACCGAACTGCCGAAACTCCTCTCCGAGTTGGACTCCGGCCTGCTCGTCGCCCGGTCCACCCTCCTGGTGGGCGCGCTCCAGCTCGCCGTCCTCTCGACGGCCGCGCTGCTCCTCGTCTCCCACATCCTGACGGTCCGCCAGGAACCGGAGCGCGTCCTGCTCACCGCGCGCGGCGCCTCCCGCCGGCGCCTCGGCGCGCTCGGCGCGGCCGAGTCGCTGCTGCTCGCCCTGCCCGCGGCCGTCCTGGCACCGCTGCTCACACCGCCCCTGCTGCGCCTGTTCAGCCGGTTCGGACCGCTCGGGCGGGTTCACCTGGACATCCCGGACACCTGGCTGGTCTGGCCGGTCGCGGCCGGCTGCGCCCTGGCCTGTGTCCTGCTGACCACCCTGCCGTCCGTCCTGCGCGGCGCCTCGGCCGCCGTGCTGCGCCGCGCCGGCAGCAGGCAGGCCCTGGTGACGGGCGCAGCGCGCTCCGGGCTGGACCTGGCCGTGCTGGTCCTCGCCGTCCTCGGCTACCAGCAGCTGTCGCAGTACGGGGGTACGGACGCCCGCGTGCCCGCCTCCTCCACCGGCGGCGGGCTCGGCGTCGACCCGGTCCTGGTCGCCGCCCCGACCCTGGCCCTCTGCGGGGGAACGCTGCTGGTCCTGCGCCTGCTGCCGTTCGCGGCGCGGGCCGGCGGACGACTGGCGGCACGCGGCCGGAGTCTGGGCCCCGCCCTGTTCGGCTGGCAGCTCGCCCGTCGACCCGGCCGGGCCACCGGACCAGTGCTCCTGCTCGTCCTCGCCGTCTCCAGCGGGATCCTCGCCCTCGGCCAGCACATCGCCTGGTCCGAGTCCCAGCGCGACCAGGCCGACTTCGCGACCGCGGGCGGCCTGCGGATCTCCGGGAGCAGCATGGCCCCGATGGGGCAGGGCGGACGCTACGGGGCACTGCCGGGTGCGGACCGCCTGATTCCGGTGGTCCGCCGGGCACAGCCGCTCCCCGGCGGGGGCACCGCCGACCTCATCGCGTTGGACGCCACCAAGGTGGGCGAAGGCGTACCGCTGCGCGCGGACCTGCGCGGCGGCCACGGGATGCGGGAACTGTTCGCCCCGCTCGCCGCGGAGGGCCCGGATGCCCCGACCGGGTCCGCGGCCGCCGGCGCCGCAGGAGCCGCCCCCGGGCAGGCTCCCGGTGTCGACCTGCCCGGCTCCCCCCGGCGGATCGAGCTCGGCGTGACGGCACGGTCCGAAGGTACGAGTTGGGCGGCCGTGAGCCTACTGCTGCGCGACCGGTTCGGAGCGACCCACGGGACGCCCTCGGTCACGCTGCCCACCAGCGGCGACGCCACTCTCACCTTCCCCCTGGACACCCTGACCGGTGCCCCGATCGGTTCGGCAGCAGCCCCGCTGACCCTGGCGGGGATACGCCTCTCGTATGCCGGGGACGAAGGCCCCGCGGGCAACGGCAGCGAACTGACCCTGCGCCGGATCGGCGTCTCCGACACCGCGGACGGCGGTGCGACGGCGGTCGCCGCACCCGGCCCCGCGGCCACGGGCGGCTGGCAGTCCTCGCCCCCGCAGGGACCCCGCAGCATGCGGGCCCCCGCGCTCTCCCCGGTTCCGGCCGGTTCCACGGACCACCTGCAAGTGCGGTACTGGGGCGGGTCCGGCACCGAAAAGGGTGTCAGCGCCGTGCTGTTCCCCGCGCCCACCGCCCCTGCCCCCGCCGCGGTCCCGGCGGTCGCCACCACCGACTACCTGCGGTCCGTAGGCGCCTCCGTGGGTGCGACCGTCCCCGTCACGCTCGACGGCGCGACGATCCCGATGCGGGTCACCGCTGCCCTGGACTCCCTTCCGGTGGTCGGACGGTCGGGGCTCGCCGTCGACCTGCGCACGCTCGGCCGGTTCCTGGTGGAGTCCGCCGGACAGCAGCCGGCCCCGCCCACCGAGTGGTGGCTGCCCGCCGCCTCGGCCGCCGATCCGGTCCCGGCCCGCGCGGCGGACAAACTGCGCGAAGGATCCCGGACCGAGCGCGTCCAGCTGCGCGAGGAAATCACCGCGCACCTGTTGGAGGATCCGCTGAGCGCCGGCCCGCAGAGCGCGCTGGCCGCCCTCGCCGCCGCGTGCGCGGTCCTGGCGGCCATCGGATTCGCAACGTCCACCGCCGCCGAACGGCGCGTGCGCGGCCGGGAGTTCTCGGTCCTGCTCGCGCTCGGCACCCCGCGCCGGTCGCTGGCCCTGGCGTCCGCCGCCGAGGGCGGAGTACTGATCGTCATCGGAACCGCGGTCGGGACCGGGCTGGGTGGCGCCCTGGTCCACCTGATGGCGCCCCTGGTCGTGCTGACACCCGCCGCCGGGCGGCCGTTCCCGCCCGTACGGGTGGACCTGCCGTTCTGGCAGACCCTGCTGACGGCCGCCGCCATCGCCGCCGTTCCCCTGCTGTCGGCCGTGCTCAGCGGCCCCCGGGGCCGCGACATCGCCGCCCGGCTGCGTCCCGTGGAGGAGATGTGACCACCCCGCCGCCGTCCGCCGCGCCGCCGTCGGAAGCCACCCCGCCGTCCGCCGCTGCCCCGCGGTCCGGGCCACGGCCCGCGCCCTGGGTCAGGACCCGGTTGCGGGCGGCTCCGCTGGGTACCCTGCTCGCCGCCGCGCTGGCGTTCGTCGCCGTCCTGCTGGCCGCCGCGCTGCCGCGGGCCCAGGACCGGGGCGCCGACCAGGCCCTGAGGTCCTTCCTGGAAGGCAGCGGGCAGAGCGACACCAGTCTGCAGGTGACCGCGCCGGCCCCCATGTCCGGGCAGAGCGCCGAAGCCCTGGACGGCACCCTGAAGAGCCTGCTGTCCCATACCGGAAACACCTTCCGCGTCGACCCGGACGCGGTGGTCCACGGCACGCGGACCACCAAGCGGCAACCGCTGCTGAATCCGGAACTGTCCCGCCCGCACCGCCTCCCGCCCGAGATGTCCCTGCTGTACTTCAAGCAGGCGCAGGAGCACGTGAAGCTGGTGGAGGGGCGCTGGCCGAGCGACACCCCCCGGCCCGCCGGAGCCGCCGCGTACGATCCGCCGCTCCAGGTCGCCCTGTCGCAGCAGGCCGCCGACACCATCAACGCCCGCGTCGGGTCCGTCCTCAAGAGCACGCCCCTGATCGACGGCACGCCGTCCGTGGAGGTCGTGGGCCTCTACTCGGTCACGGACGAGACCGAGGACTTCTGGGTGAACCAGGACTGCCTCCCGCGCGCCTGCAAGAAGTTCGTCGGGGAGAGCTACCTGTGGGAGGCCGACGCCCTGATCGGGGCCGGCGACCTCAACCGGATGGACCTCTGGGGCCACAACGCCGAGGACTTCTGGCGCCTCCCGGTGGAGGTCGGCCGGCTGCGGGCCGACCGGCTGGACGCCACGAAGGAGGAAATCGCCTCGTACGTGGCCGGTCCCACCGCCGCCGCCATCGCCATCGAGACCCGCCGCGAGCGGATACGGACCACCTCGTGGCTGCCCGAACTGTTCAAGCAGGCCCACGACCGCCGGCAGGCCGCGGCGCCGCTCGCCCTGATCGGACCCGCCGGGGTCGGCGGGGTCGCCTTCGTCGTCCTGTGCCTGGCCGGCGCGCTCGCCGCGGACCGCCGCGACGCCGAGCTACGGCTGCTGCTGGCCCGGGGCGGCTCACGCGCCGGCATCGTCGGCCGGCTCCTCGGGGAGGGCGCCGTCACGGTGCTGCCGGCGGCCGCGGCCGCCACCGCGCTCGCCGTACTGCTGCTGCCCACGCCCCGGCTCGCCCCCGCGCTGCTCTCGGCCGCGGTGGTCGCACTGCTCGCGCTGCTGGCCTTCCCCGTACGGGCGGCCGTACTGCTGACCCCGCCGCGCCCGGCCGGGCGGTGGCGCCGGCCCGTGGCCGAACTGCTCGTCGTCATCGCCACGGCCGCCGCCGTAGTGGAGGTCCGCCGCCGCGGGGTCGCCCCGGCCGGCAGCGACCCCGACCCGCTGCTGATCGCGGCTCCGCTGCTGCTGGCGCTGTGCGGTGGGCTGCTGCTGGCCCGGCTCCAGCCGGTCGTGACCGGCTGGCTCGCACGGGCGGCCGGCCGGCGCTCCGGGCTGGTCGGCTTCCTCGGACTGGCCCGGGCCGCGCGTGGCTCGGGGGCGGGCGGGACCAACGCGCGTGGCCGGACCGGTCCCTCAGTCCTGCCGATGGTGGCACTGCTCCTCGCCATCACCACCGGGGGGTTCGGGGCCGCCGTCCTGGACTCGGTGGACGCGAACCGGCTGGGGGTGGCCCGGCTGGCGGTCGGCGCAGACGCGGCGATCTCCGCGTTCGGGAAGGCCTCGCTGCCGGACGGACTCGCGAAGGCCGCCGGCGAGCTGCCGGGCGTACGCACCTCCGTGCCGCTGTGGATCGACCACGACTCCTCGGTCCTCGGCACGACCCAGCGCTCCACCCAGATCTCCGTGATCATCGCGGAGCCGGCCGCGTACGCGGAGCTGTCCCGCGTCCTCGGCTGCGGCTCCTTCGACCCCGCCCTGCTGGCCGCGGGCGGCTCGCAGTCCGCCGACGCGCCCGTGCCCGCGCTGTTCAGCGCCGGGCTGGCACGGCTGGCGGGCCCGGGCACGTACACCTTGCAGCCCGGCAACGGCCGTGAGCTGAAGGTACGGGTCGCGGGCGTGATCGACTGCACGCCGGCCCGGCCCGCCCGGGACGCCGCGACCGTCATCCTCCCGGCGGGCCCGGCGACGGCGCTCATCGGCGCCGACCGCCCGAACCAGTGGCTGGGCCTGGGTTCCGTCGACGGTGACCGGCTGCGCGCGCTGGTCCGGGCCGCGCTCCCGCCGGCGCCCTCGACGAACCAGGCCCAGGCTCCGGCTCCGGCACCCGCCGCGGGCCAGGGTCCGGCCGCCGGGACGCAACCCGCCGACGAGGTGTATCCCGTGCGCACCAGCGCGGAGGCCGTCGCCGAGCTGGGCGCCGATCCGCTGCAGCGGTCGGCCCAGCGCCTCTTCTGGGCCTCCGTGGCCGGAGCGGCCGGCTTCGCACTGCTGGCCGTACTGCTGACGCTGATGCGGACCGTCCCCGAACGGGCGGCCCTGCTCGCCTGGCTGCGCACCATGGGGCTGCGCCGCCGCCAGGGCGTGGCGCTGATCCTCGCCGAGAGCCTGCCGCAGACCCTGGCCGCGACCCTGGGCGGGGCCCTGGTGGCGGCCGCCGCGGTGGGGTTGCTGGGCCCGGCAATGGACCTGTCCACGCTGGTCGGAGCGGGTGTGCCGACCGGTGTACGGCTCACGGCGGGCCCCGTACTGACCCAGGCCCTGGGCCTGGCCGCCCTGGTCGCCGCGGCCGTGCTCGTCGAGGCGGCGACATCCGGGCGACGGCAGATCACCACCGAGTTGAGAGCGGGAGACCAGCGTTGAACACCGACCAGCCGACGTACGAGGAGCTGCGCCGCCGGGCGACGGCCGCCGCGGAGCCGCGCACCCCGGCGGCGGACACCGCGATCGCCTGCGACCGTCTGGTCCGGATCTTCAGCACGGACGGCATCGAGGTACAGGCCCTCCAGGGACTGGAGCTGACGGTCGCCCAGGGCGACCTGGTGGCCCTCGTGGGCGCCTCGGGCAGCGGCAAGTCCACCCTCCTGAACATCCTGGCGGGCCTGGACGTCCCGACGGCGGGCAGCGCGGCGGTCGCCGGTTACGACCTGCTGGACCTGTCGGCGCGGGACCGGCTGCGCTACCGGCGCGAAGCGGTCGGCTTCGTCTTCCAGCAGACGGCCCGCAACCTGCTGCCGTTCCTGACGGCCGCGCAGAACGTGGCCCTGCCGATGCAGTTGAGGGGTGGCGGCGGCCGCGGCGGCGCGCGTCAAGGGGCCGCGGGGGCGCGCCGGTCCGCCCGGGTCGCGGAGATCCTGGACGCCCTCGGGATCGGCGAACTGGCGCACCGGCGCCCGGCGGAACTGTCCGGCGGCCAGCAGCAGCGCGTCGCGATAGCCGTGGCGATGGCCAACGACCCCAGGGTCCTGCTGGCCGACGAACCCACGGGCGAACTGGACTCCGAGACGGCCGCTGCGGTCTTCGAGACGTTCCGTACGGTGAACAAGGAGCTCGGCGTCACGGTGGTCATCGTGACGCACGACCCCATGGTGGCGGGCGAGGTCCGCCGCACCGTGGCGATCCGCGACGGCCGCACCAGCAGCGAGGTCCTGCGCCGCCTGGTCACCGACGAGCACGGCGAGGAATCGATCAGCGAACGCGAGTACGTCGTCCTGGACCGCTCCGGGCGCGTCCAGCTCCCCCCGAAGTTCCTGGAGGCCCTGGGCATGGAGCACCGCTTGGCGGTCGACCTGGCCGCGGACCACATCGAGCTGCGCCCGGACCGGAGCCACGGCTGAACCGCGCACGGCCCGGCCCCCAAGGGTGCCGGGCCGTGCGCGCGTTCACGTGCCGCTCCGTGCGATCCCTCAGAGCGAGGAACGTCAGGGTGCGAGGCCCTCGATGAGCTCGGCGCCGGGGAGTTCCGCGAACAGTTTCCCGGGCGCGATGAGCTTGCCGCGTCGGCGTCCGCTGCCGACGAGCACGTACGGCATGTCGGCGACCACCGGGTCCACCAGGAGCGGCCAGCCGTCCGGCAGACCCAGCGGGGTGATGCCGCCGTACTCCATGCCCGTCAGCTCCACGGCCGTCTCCATCGCCGCGAAGGACACCTTCCGCGCGCCCAGGTGACGCCGGACGGCGCCGTTCACGTCGACCCGGCCGGCGGAGGGCACGAGGCAGGCCGCGAGGGTGGTCGCGCCGCCGCGCTTGGCGGCGACCACCACGCAGTTCGCCGACTGACCGAGCAGCTCCTGCCCGTAGTGCGCGACGAAGGCGCCAGTGTCGGCGATGGCCGGGTCGGTGTCCACGTAAAGGATCTGCTCGGCCGGGACGTCCCCGGTCCAGCCTCCGACCGCATCGGCGACGGGCTGGACGAGATCCGCGAGGCAGTCGGGAGCGGGCACCGCGTTGTCGAAGGGCCCGATGGGAGCGCGCATGCCCGCACGTTAACACCATGCCTGGACAGCTGAGGGGGAAAGAGAAAGGTGCGGCTGGCCCAGGTGGACGTGGTCTGCCGGAAGCTGGCGACCGAGGTCAACGGCTGGGCCCCGGAAGGGCTGTTGGACAGCCATCACGCCGAACGGCACCCGGTGGGCGCCGCCGTGCTGGACAACACCCGCGCGCAGATCACGCTGCCGGGGACCGATGCGGGTGCGAGCGTGCTGCTCACGCTGTTGTCGAAGCTGATGGACTTCGCGGTCGATGTCCGCTACGACTGCGGCGAGGGCCACGCACCGCTCGGCCGACGGATGCGGACGTGAGCCTGAAGCGGGGCCGGCTCCACGAGTTGATGCGCGACGGCCGCGGACTGGTGCTCGACCAGACCGGCCGGCTCTCGGTGGAGGGCTGGGCGGACCGGGTCGACCACGTGGCCGATGTCGTCGGCGCCGGCGAGGAACGGGACGTGTCCGCGGTGCCGCTGCGGCCGGACGGCCATGTGGTGCGGGTCGGCGACGACCGGCAGGATCTGCGCGGCCGCCTGCCCGAGTGGTTCGGCGCCCCCGCCGACTGGTTCGACCTGGCGGGCCGGACGGGCGAGCCGGAAGAGCGGGCGTACGGGCCTCGCGGTGTCAGCGCCGCGCCGGGGCCCGTACGGACAGGGAGCGGGGGGCAGGAGTCGGCGCCGTGGGCAGCCGGAGCGGGCGGCTGCCCGGGGTGATCGACCCGAGGACGCGGGAGCCGGCGGCTCCGGTGCACCCGGGCACGTTGCCGGGGAGGCCGTGCAGGGTGAGGTATCCCAGCACCGCGAACGCGTACGCCTCCTTCGCCGCGGCCGGCAGCCCGAGTTCCAGCGGGGTGAGGTGCAGCGCGCCGTCCCCGCCCCGGACTTCAAGGTCGCAGGCCGCGGCGTCGATGGCGTCGTACGAGGTCCCCGACATCAGGCCGACCACCCTCATCGCAGGGGCTCCCGGTGGTCGTTCCCGCGCAGGGTCAGCAGCGCGAGTGGGCTGATGGCGCAGGCGCCCGCGGCGTAGTGGGCGGGGATGGCGGTGTCTCCCGTCCTGGCGGTCCATGCGGTGATGACGAGGCCGGCGCAGCCGGAGAACACCGCGTTGGCCAGGGAGTAGGCCAGTCCGAGCCCGGTGCAGCGCACGCGCCGCGGGAACATCTCGGCCAGCATGGCCGGCCCCGGTCCGGCCAGCAGGCCGACGAGCGCGCCCGCGGCCAGCACGGCAACTGCCCGCGCCTGCACGGATGTTCCGGGGGACTGGAGGAGGCGCAGGAGGGGGTGGGCGAGTACGACGATCCCGAGCGCGCCGCCGAGCATGACCGGGCGCCGCCCGAACCGGTCGCTGAGCAGCCCTGCGGGCAGGATCGAGGCGGCGAACCCGAGGTTGACGAGCGTGGTGGCCAGCAGGGCGTCCCGGAAGGAGGCTCCCAGCGTGGACTGGAGGTGGGACGGCAAGACCACGAGGAACGTGTAGCCGGCCGCCGACCAGCCCGTGATCCGCCCGATGCCGAGTACGACGGCACGGGCCTGCAACCGGCCGCCGGGCGGCACTTCGCCGCCGCGGGCCCCGGAACCGGCCTTGGCCGGGGGCGCCCCCGGCGGCTCCTCCAGCGCCGTGCGCAGCCACAGCGCGACCATTCCGAGGGGCAGGGCCAGCAGGAACGGGATCCGCCACCCCCACGCGTACAGGGCTTGGGCGGGCAGGACCACCGCCAGGCCGGCAGCCGTAGCGGCGCCGGCCAGCAGGCCGAGGGCGACGGTGAAGGACTGCCACGCGCCGTAGAGACCTCGCCGGCCCGGCGGCGCGTACTCCGTCATCAGGGACACGGCGCCACCGAACTCCCCGCCCGCGGAGAGGCCTTGGAGTACGCGCAGGAGCGTGAGGAGCCAGGGGGCCGCCGCGCCGACGGTGTCCCGCGTGGGGAGGAGCCCGATCAGGGTGGTGGCGAGCGTCATGAGGCCGATGACGAGGACGAGGGTGGGGCGGCGGCCGAGACGGTCGCCGAGACGCCCGAAGAGCAGGGCGCCGACGGGGCGGAAGAAGAAGGCGAGTGCGAACGAGGCGTACGTGGCGATCAGCGCCTCGGCACCGCCCGCGGCCCCCGCTCCTGCGCCCGCGTGCGGGGTGAAGAAGTTGGCCGCGATGACGGTGGCGAAGCAGCCGTAGACGCCGAACTCGTACCACTCGACGAGGTTGCCGGCCGAACCGGCGAGCAGGGCCCGGCGGGCGGCGGGGCGGGGCGGCGCCGGGATCAGGTCGGTCGAGGTCACCCGTGCTGGGTGCCCGCTCCGCGCGGACCCGATACCTCGCGGCGGCACGGTTCAGCACATCGGCGGCAGCAACGGAGTTCCGAAAGCCCCGGATATCAAACGGATTTGATCGGGATCACCGCCGGCCTCCGCATGAATGCTCCCGGCTGTCAGACGTGAATTCGAGCAAGTCATGCATAACTATTATCTCGAATCGAATGAAAATTCGAGACAAATAGCTCCGTGTCCGATGCCGTTGGGCGCAGGACGTCGGAGAAAACTGGTCCGCCGTCAGAGCCGAGCCACGACACATGCCACCGAGAACGGGACCAGACCACTGATCTGAACTGTCGACTGCCAACCGATTGCGGAGGTGTCACGATGTCCTGCTCCAGGACCGACTCCCGAAAGGCCCCCAAGGGCCTTCTCCTCACGGGCTGTTGCCCCAGAGCAAGTGCCGTCTTCTTCATACTGCTCCTCACGGCCGGCGCCTTGACCGGTCACGCGGACCCGGCCAACGCGGCCGCACCGTACGGCGTCAGAGCCGTCGAGGTGGCGGCCTCCAAACAGGGCTCGCCGTACGCCTACGGCGCCACCGGGCCCAAACGCTTCGACTGCTCAGGGTTGACCCTCTACGCCTTCAAGAAGGCCGGCAAACGTCTTCCACGCACAGCCGACCAGCAGTACGAGCACACCCGCCACATCCCCAAGTCCGACCGCGCGACCGGCGACCTGGTCTTCTTCCCCCGCGGCGCGACCATGGCCCACGTCGGCATCTACGCAGGCCAGGACAGGATCTGGCACGCTCCACGCCCCGGCACCTTCGTGCGTCTGGAGCGGATCTGGAGCACAGAGGTCCGTTATGGACGCGCCACCTGAACCGGCACCCGGCGGGGGCGGAACACCTAGTGCAGGCGCCAGTGGAATTTCCCGCCGCCCACCCAACGGACCGCGTCCGGATCGTCGAGGTCGTGGATGGTGATCCCCTCGGCCGCGGCCGCCAGGACCACATCGGTCATGGACTCCGCCATACGGACCATCTCCCCGTCGATCTCAACGATCCTGAAAGGCGGATCGCCGGGCTGCACCGCCCCCACCGTGACCCGCGGTGTGGCGATGTACGGGCTCGAGCTTTCTGTCATGCGGAGATCGTTCCATGCCGACGCCCCCTTGGCGCCGATTCGCCGGCGCGCCTACCGCCGAGTGGACGCAGGCGGAATCCCACCGCTTCCCGATGTGACTCGGCCGGTGTGTCGGCACACCAGAGAATCGATTCGGCCAGGCGGGTGGTGCTTAGGGTGATCGCAATGTTTCCAGTATCCGGATTCCGAGGAGTTCCTGTGCATATTCGCCGCCTCGCCACCGCCCTGTTGTCCGCCGGCCTGATGCTCGCAGGCGGGCTGGTCGCCGCCACGCCGGCCACCGCCGATCCGTGCGGGTACTTCGCCACGGGCTCCGATTCGTACTACAACCACTGCACGAACGACGGCTCCCGGGTCATCATCGAGGTCGAGGTGTTCGGACCCAATTACGAGAAGTGCGTGGCCCCCGGCAAGACGTGGCTCGGATCGCGCAGCAAGGTGAGCAACGCCCGGTACGCCGGACGCACCTGCTGAACCGGGCGGGCGCTGCGCCGACGTACGCGGGGGCACACGGGTCCGGTGGGACCGCGCCCGGTACAGGCGCAGCGCCGGGCCGCCACGGCCACTGTCGGTGTCGGTGTCGGTGTCGGTGTCGGTGTCGGTGTCGGTGTCGGTGTCGGTGTCGGTGTCGGCATGCTCGCCCCGGGCCTGCGCCTGGCGCACGCCGGTGACGGAGCGGCGGCGGGGCGCCTCGGCGGGCTGCCGGAGCTGCCCGTCGACACGCCGTGGCCGGTATGGGAGGGCAACGGTCCGCTCTCGCACATCGCGTCCCTCGACTGCCCGGTCCTCGCGGCGGCCGGCGAGGCCGGCCTCGGCCTGCCCGCCTCCGGAACCCTCCTCTTCTTCCTCTTCGACGGCCGCCTCGACGGCGACGACCCTCTCGTCCATCCCGAGGACCCCGAGAGCCGACCGGGCGCCCGGGTCATGTACCTCCCCACCGGCACCGCCACCCGCCCGCGCCCTGCTCGGCTCCGGTGCCCCCCGGCAGGACCCCCGGCTGGACGACGAGGCCGCCAAGTGGGTGCTGCTCGCGCAGTTCGACACCGACTGCGCGGCGGACCTGATGTGGGGCGACGCAGGCACCCTGTACCGGCTGATCCGCCCCGCCGACTGGCGGCGGGCCGCTTCGAGGAGGCCCTCTTCACCCGGCAGTGCTGCTGACAGGCCTCGGGGGTGCGGGACGCGATGCATGCCTCCAGGTGGTTGCAGGTGCCGGGCTCGCCCGGCCGCGGTACGGGTACTGCATGACGCAGAAGAAGGACAAGGCCGGCAACGTGAGCGCCGAGCGGCCGAGGCAGCGGGGAACCACCTTCGCCGCGCTCGCGGGAGCACTCATCGGCGCCCTGGCCGGCCTCACGGGCAGCACGCTCGCCTACTTCGAGGCCAAGGACACGCACCGCGAGGAGACCGGGGCACGACGGGCTGACATCCGGCGGGCCGCCTACGTGGAGCTCGCGGGGAGCACGAACAAGTTCGTGCAGCAGGCCACCCAGCTGCTGAGCGTGAGCCTCGACCCCGCCAAGACACCGGAGGAGAGGCGGCGTCAGTTCGAGGACAAATACGCACCGGCCAACACGGACCTCGCGCGTGCCCTCACGACGGTGCGCCTCGTGACGACACCGGAGGGCAGGCGCGACCTGGAAGAGATCAGCGCCCGCTCCACTCGCGTAGGAGAGTTGGCGACCGCCGAGTACGTCGGCGGCCCCGAAGGCGTCGACCTGAAGAAGACCGGCGCCGCCTTCGCGCAGGCGGTGCACCAGCAACTGGCGGCGCTGCAAACCTTCATGGACAGAGCTGCCGACGAGGCGCTGTGACGGCCCGCGCCGCCCCGCCCTCACTCCGGCCGTGGGGCTCGCCAGCGTGAAGTCCACGCCCGTGGGGTACTTGTCCTTCACGGTGAGCACCACACGGCCCGGCTCGACTCGACACTCCGCCGCCGGCTGATGCTCCCCGGGGCTCGGCCTCGTCGGCAAGAACGGCGGCGCCGCGCACGATCGTTGCCCGAAGGCGGTTCATGGTGGCTCTCGCAGATGTATCGTCATCCCTCGGCGCGCATACACACAGCGACGACAGGAACACACGGTGCGACGGGGCGAGTTCTCCCGTGCCTCCGCCAGCGGCTGTCGCTGCCCCCTCCCCTCTCCCACCCGAGGAGTACTCGTGGCCGTCCTCACCACGATCGCCGTGATCCTCGGCGCCTGGTGCGCCGCCGCCGTCGCCACCGCCGCGCTGTACGCCGTCTTGCGGGCACGCCACGTGCGGCGGCAGCGTGCACGGGCGGCCAAGACCGACTGCGCCGTCGACCGGTGCGCCCCGACGGCCGGGCCCGGCGTCCGGAGCAGCTGTGCGCAGGCGCAGGCCGCTCCTGTCGTCGCGAGGAGGACGGCGCCTGACGCGGTGTGATCGGGCCGCGGATGCACGCCGTCCTCACGGTCCTTTCCGCCGCCGCTCCGGCCACGCCGACCAGAGTCCTTCCGCCCGAGGTGCGAGCCGGCACCCCCAGACAGGTCGGTGTGGCCTCGATCGGGTCAAGGCCACGCCCCGCGTTCGTCACCGGAACGGACGGGGCTGATGGAATGCCCTCCTCGTCGGGCTCCCTGGGGCGGATCAGGGGTTATGGAGGCATCGTGCCGGAATCGGATGGCTTGGAGGCACGCCTGCGCGCGATGGAAGAGGCACTCGAACAGGTCGGCACGTCCTTCGTCGAGCGGGAGACCTGGCGGGAGCTCGCGGGGTTCGTGTTCCGGACCCCGTGCGACGCCGCGGCTGTGGAGCTGATCGGCCACGGCGCCAGGAACGAACGCGTGGCCGCGGCCGGCGCCACGGATCTCCTGGACGGCCCCGCCACCGAGATCAGCCCCGCGGTCCGGGCACTGGACGAGGGGCATCCCGTACACGCGTACACCGGCCGGGGCACGGAAGGGCCCGTGCAGCTCATCTCCGTGCCGCTGATCGGCCGGGGCGAGCTCTACGGACGGCTCCTCGCGGCCCGGGCACACGGCGGCTTCAGCGACCACGAGACGGCGACGCTGCACTTCGCGGCACGGCTCGCGTGCATGCACGTCGGCCACGCCCGGCGCCAGGCGGCGACCGAGAAGATCGCACTCGATCTCCAGCGCGCCCTGGTGGCCGAACCGGGCCGGCCGCACCCGAACCTGGAGGTCGCCAGCCGCTACCTGCCGGTCGGAGCGAGCGCCCTCGTCGGCGGCGACTGGTTCGAGACCGTGCGGCTGCACTTCGGCCGGACCCTGCTGGTGGTAGGAGACGTCATGGGCCACGGCCTGGAAGCCGCCGTCGACATGAACGCCTACCGCTCGCTGCTGCGCGACGTGGCCTCCACCGATCTCGCCCCGCACCGCGTCCTGCGCCAGCTGGACGCGCTGTCCGCCGCGGACGACAGCCGCCGCCCCGCGACCTGCCTCCTCGTCCGCGTCGATCCTGCCCGCGGTACGGCCGTGTACGCGAGCGCCGGGCATCTGCCGCCGGCCGTCTTCACGGGTGACGGCCCGGGCGGGCTGCTGAAGGTCCCCGTCGGCCCTCCGCTGGGCACGGGCATCGGCGGATACGAGGCCGTTGCCCTGCCCATCACGGCCGATCAGACGATCGTTCTCTACACGGACGGCCTGGTCGAGCGCCGCGGCGAGGACATCGACACCTCCCTGGCCCGGCTCGCCGCGCTCCGCATGACCGCCGGAGCGGGAGTCTCGGACGTGGTGGACGCGGTCTGCAGCGGACTCGACGCCCAGCAGGCCGAAGACGACGTCGCCGTTCTCGCCGCCCGCCTCCGCCCCCGGACGTCCCACGGGGCCACCGGCTAGGTTCGCCGCAGGCGTGCCGCCTCGACGGTGACACCGGGGCCGATGGCGAGCATGAGCCCCTCCTCGCCGGGGCGCGGTCCGTCGGGGTCGTCGAGGGTCCGCGCCAGGACGTCGAGGACGGAGACGGAGGTCATGTTGCCCTGGCTGCGCAGGGAGTCCCAGGAGTGGCGCAACTGCCGGTGGTCGCAGCCGAGGACGCTCGCGGTGCGTTCGAGGATCGCGGGGCCTCCGTGGTGGGCCACGACGAACGCGGGGTCGGGAATCGTCTGCTTGCGCCGGGCGCCGAGGTAGGGGTCCGCTTTGAGGATCGCGTACGGTGCCTCGGTGGTGGAGGTGAACCCGAGGTGTCCGGTGTCGGGGTCGACCGTCAGCCGGTAGTCGTCCTCGGTGTCGGGGACGAGGAGTTCCAGGGGGTCGTGGAGCTCGACTGCCGGGCCCGGCCGCGCGTCACCGGCAGCGGTCACGACGGTGGCCGCGGCGCCGTCACCGCCCAGTGCCTTGTAGATCATGGCGGGTGCCTTTCTGACGACGGAGAGAACGATTCCTGAGCGTCGCGGGCAGACCTGGTCAGGTCAACGGTTGGTGTGGAGGGGCCGTTTGCCCCTCACCCGATCAGCCTCGCCCCGCGAAGGTCCCCGATCCCGCCTTCAGGCCGTTCTCAGACGGCGGTCAGGCGTACGGCGGCGATGCGGTCCGCGTGATCGAACTCGATCTCCGCCACACGGCCACCGGGAAGATCGGCGAGAATCCGGTCGCCGTCCTCTCTCAGGGGCAGGCCGTGGTATTCCAGGTAGCCGGTGACCACCCGTCGGGCCGAACGGCCGATCAGGCCCGCCCCGGTCAGGAGTTCCCGCGGCAGCGCGACCGCGTCGAGGCCGGCCCTCGGAACCTGCGGGTCGTCCGGCAGGAAGTAGACCAGGCTGTCCGGTCCCGCCGGGAGGCCCAGGTACCCGGGCGCCTCGGCCACACCCATGCCCGCGAAGGCCAGCGTCTCCGCCGCCCGCCGGGGATCCTCGAAACCGGACAGGTCGAGGGTCTCCTCGGTGAACTCGGCGATCCCGTGCTTCCTTCCGTAGCGCTCGATCGCGCCGGTCAAAGCCACCACGTCGCCGCCGCGCAGTCCTGGGTTGGCCCAGCCCCACATCCAGGACCGGTCCTGCACGTCGTACGTGCCCAGCACGGCGACCCGCAGCTCAAGACCGCCCTGCCGGTAGCGACAGGCCTCGAGGTCCGCCGTCCAGGGCCCCTGCGGCATGTACGCGGTGAGCGCCTGGAGTTGGGCGGCGCCCCAGGCCGCATGACGTTCTGCCTCCAGGAGGAACGCGTCACTGAACCGATTCATCATGATCATGCCCACGACCCTAAGCGGTTGTCTCACGTGGCAAGTTTCGCGAGCTTCTTGTAGCAGGTCAGGGCGGCGGCCATGGCCAGGCCTCGGCTCGGACAGCCGTTGCGGACCACGTACGGGATCTTGAGGCCACAAGCAGCCCATGGCAGACTCATGCCGCATGATCGATGAATTCGCGAAAGACAACCTGTACGGGAGACTGCGGCGGGACCGCGAGGCGCTGCTCTGGAAACTCGACGGCTTGTCCGAATACGACGCCCGCCGGCCTTTGACAGCGACCGGAACCAACCTCCTCGGCCTGGTCAAACACGTGGCCACCGTCGAGGCCAGGTACTTCGGCGAGGTCTTCGACCGCCCTTCCCCGGAACCGCTGCCCCGGTGGCAGGACTCCGACGGCAGCGATCTGTGGGCGGCCGAGGACGAGACCCGCGATCAGATCATCGGGTTCTACCGGCGCACGTGGGAACACTCGGACGCGACGATCAACGAGCTTCCCCTCGACGCCCCCGGCCACGTGCCGTGGTGGCCGGAGCCTTATACCGACACGAACCTGTTCGCCGTCATGGTCCATGTCCTCGGCGAGTCCATCCGCCATGCCGGGCACGCCGATATCCTGCGCGAGGGCCTCGACGGCCGGACCGGGTTGCGCGCCGAACACGAGAAGCAGATCGACGAGGAAGCCCGTGCGGCCTACTGCGCGAAGATCGAGCAGGCCGCCAGGTCGGCCGCACCGATCAAGGCTTAGAGGTCGTCTCACGTGACTTGATGTTCGTGCGGCATGATGCCGGTCGTGGGTGCTGATCTATCGAAGCGTCTGGTTCCTGATGAACTCTGGGAGCCGGCCGCCCCGTTGCTGCCGTCGTGCGCTGCTCGTCCGCAAGGTGGTGGGACCGCTCCGTGTGACGGGCGGGCCGTGTCACGGCAGTGGTGTACGCGCTGACCAGCGGCTGTTCCTGGCTGCATCTGCCGCCGACGTTCGGCACGTCGCCCGCCACCGCGCATCGCCGCTTCACGGTATGGACCGAGGCCGGCCTGTGGCGTCGGCTGCACCGGGCGGTGCTGGACGAACTCGGGGCCCGGGGCGAGGTGGACTGGACCTCGGCGATCGTCGACGCGGCCTCCGTTCGCGCCGAAAGGGGGGATCGCCGACCGGGCCGAACCAGGTCGATCGCGGCAAGAAGGGCAGCAAGCTGCACGTGCTGTCCGATGCCCAGGGCATCCCGCTCGCCGTCGCCGTATCCGGCGCGAACATGCACGACAGCCTCGCCCTCAAGCCGCTCATCCGCGGCATACCCGCCGTCCGGTCCCGCCGGGGACCACGGCGGCGCCGACCCGTCAAACTCCGCGCGGACAAGGCGTACTTCTCCGCCGAACACCTGGCCTGGCTGCGCGAGCGCGGGCTCGTCGCGCGCATCGCGCGGCCCGGCATCGAGTCCGGCGAACGCCTCGGTCGGCACCGCTGGAAGATCGAACGGTCGATCGCCTGACTCTTCGGCTACCGCCACCTCACCGTCCGATACGAACGAAAGGGCTCGCACTTCCTCGCCTTCCTCGGCCTGGCCGCCGCCCTGACCTGCTACAAGAAGCTCGCGAAACTTGCCACGTGAGACACCCTCCAAGTCCTTTCCGGCGCGGCCTCGGGGGCAGGTGGGTGATTGTCCGTCACGCTCCATTGTCAGTGCCTCCCCATAGTGTGGAGACATCACTCGGGGAGCCTCGGAGGGGGAGCGGAAGCATGTCTGCCAATAAGATCCAGCACAAGGTGAATCACGTCGCGCTGGTAGTGGACTGTTCAGGTTCCATGCATCAGCACCAGAGTCAACTCATCCGTGTCGTGGACGAGTTCGTAGCAGGCCTGAAAGCCGAGTCGGACAGCCTCGGCCATGAGACCCGGATCAGCCTCTACTCCTTCGACCACAGGGTGGAGAACCTGGTCTGGGACATGGACGTGAAGCACCTGCCGTCCATGCAGGGCCTGTACAAGGTGAACAATGGCGCTACGGCCCTCATCGAAGCCTCTCTGAAGTCCCTGGACGACCTGGGTCACATCTGGGAGGAATACGGGGAGCACAGTTTCCTCCAGATCGTGGTGACGGACGGCGAGGAGAACGCCTCCGGCGGCGACAGGCGGCACGACGGGGACATGGCCATCCTCGGCCCCTGGCTCGACAAGATCGCGGCGAAGATGGGTGCGCTCCCGGGCCACTGGACTTCCGCGATCCTCGTTCCGAACTCGCTGGCCAAGCGGACCGCCCAGAACTACGGCTTCCCGGCCGGAAACATCGCCATCTGGGACGCGGACTCCCAGGAGGGTGTCGAGGAGGCGATAGGCACCGTGCGCGCTGCCGCCACCAGCTTCCTGCGGGGCCGCGAGAAGGGCGTGCGCGGTACCAAGAACCTCTTCGCGGTCGGCCAGGACATATCGGTCGACGATGTGCGGGCGAACCTCGAACCGGTCCCGGCCGACAAGTACCGGCTCCTGAAGGTCGATACGGAGGTCGGAATTCGGGCCTTTGTCGATTCTCATCCCGGCGTGGCGTACGAACGCGGGTCGTGCTACTACCAGCTGGGCACCCGGGTTCAGGTTCAGCCCGACAAGGAAGTCATCGTGGTCGAGAAGGACACCGACCGCGCATATACCGGGAATGCGGCACGCAGCCTGCTATTCGGCACGGGCATTCAGGGGACCGTCTCCGTGAAGTCGGGGCACAATCCCCAGTTGGAGGTGTACGTGCAGAGTCGTTCGGTGAACCGGAAGCTCAAGCCGAAGACGCGCCTGCTCATCATGCTCTGAATTCCCATCGGAGCCGGTGAACAACCCAAGGATGATCTCAGCGGCGCCGCGCCCTCGACGTCGTGCCCTCATGCGCTTCGAGGGCGCGTTGGGCCTTCCGGGCTGCTGCTCGCGCAGCCTTCGCTTCCTGGGCGGCCTGCTGGTGGCGGTGGTCGGCGGCCTCCGCGGCATCGCCAAGGCGGTCGCGCTCCTGCTGGGCCCGCTCCAGCTGCTCCTGGAGGTTCGCGATCTGCTCGTCGAGCCCGCCGAGCCCGGCGCGGGCCTGCTCCCGATCAGCCTCCGCCCGGGCGAGCGCCTCCTCGGCCCGCTCCGCCTCCCGGTCCGTCCGCTCGGCCTCGACGCGCGCCCGCTCTTGCGCCTCCGCGACCCGCGCATCGGCCTTCTCGGCTTTCCGTCGCCCCGGTGACGACGGCTGTGGCTGTGGCGCTACCGCTCCGGGTACGCGTACGGGTGCCAGCTCGTCGAAGCCCACGACCTGGGGCGGGGCCTTCGCCAGCACGCCCCGTGCCCAGGTTTCGGCGGCGTCGGGGTCGGCGAGGACGGTGCGGAGGATCTGCTCGACCTCGCGCTGGACCGCCTCGGAGACCGCCTGCCCCGCGTCGCCGGCCAGGCGCCGTGCTTCGTGGGCCATCGCCGCGATCACCACGTGCTGCTGGTGCGACAGCTTGCGCAGGTCCTCCCCCGCCAGGGTCCGGTGTGCCTCGCGCAGCTCCTGGCCCAGCTCCAGCAGGCGCCGGGCCTGGTCGGCGTCGGAGCGGGCGAGCAGATTCGCGGCCCAGACGGCGAGCGTGGGCTTGCGCAGGGCAGCGATGCGCTTCGCCTCGGCCCGCTCCCCCGCCGTGCGCGCCTCGGCCACGTGTGCGTCCCGGGCGGCCGTGAACTCCTCCGGCCTGAGCCCGTACAGCTCGGCTGCCACCGCGTCTACGTCGACCACAGCACCACTGTCCCCCACCAGCGGCGTTTCGGCACGCACCGGCCGGTCACGTGGCAGAGCGGCACATCCGGGGGATGTCTTTGCCGCTCCCGCCCCATACCCAGTGAAAACTCATGGAACATCCCGGTCTGGGCGGTTCTGGCCGACGATCACTGGAAGCTGGATTCGACCGTGCAGCCGAACGAGATCAGCGAGATTCTGAACCATCCGATCAGCCGGGAACTCCTGGCCCGCGATCTGACCCGCCTGGCCTACGTCGCCAAGGACGGCACACCCCGGGCCGTTCCGATCGCCTTCGCGTGGAACGGCCCGGAAATCGTGATGTGCACACCGAAGAACGCCCCGAAGCTGCCGGCCCTGCGCCACAACCCTGCGGTCGCCCTGACGATCGACACGTAGGTGCACCCGCCGAAGATCCTGCTCATCCGCGGACGGGCCGAGCTGGACGTCGTCGAGGGCATCCCGGACGAGTTCTTCCAGGCGAACGGCACGTACACGATGACGCCCGAGCAGCGGGTCGTGTGGGAGGCCGAGGTCCGCTCGCTCTACGACGGCATGGTCCGGATCGCCGTGACCCCGACGTGGGCGAAGCCGATCGACTTCGAGACGACCCTCCCGAGCGCGGTCGAGGAGCTCGTCCGCCGGCGCGACGAGCGCACGCGCTCCTGAGGCGCGGCACCGGCGGAAGGACTCAGGCCGGGTCCGCCACCACCTGGGTGTTCTGGCAGGCGGTCAGCAGCCAGCGTCCGATCTCCTCGAAACCGATGAGGACCTTCCCGTGCGCCGTCGTCCACAGCGCATCCGGACGGAACAGGGCCGGGAAGCCCTCGGCATCCTTGGCCCGCTGCGTGCGCTCGACCATGGCGACGACCTCTTCGATCGCCAGGATGGAAGCGGCTCCGGCCGCCTGTTCGATGCCCATGGGCCTGATCGCGCTCCCTCAACCATACTTGAGGTCAAGCATATGATCATATTGCCCCATGACCACGAAGACCCTCTACCTGCTCTGTTCAGCCGCCCCGCCCGTCTTCGACGTCGCCCACGTCATCGAAGACGCCCAGACCCGCGGCTGGGACGTATGCCTGGGACTGACCCCCACCGCCGCACACTGGGTCTCGGAAAGCCTGGACGGACTCGCCGCGCTCACCGGCCACCCGGTGCGCTGGCAGTACAAGTTCCCGGGCGAGGCCGACGTATGGCCCTCCGCCGACGCCCTCCTCTTCGCCCCGGCCACGTTCAACACCATCAACGCCTGGGCCCTGGGCCTCACCGACCGCTTCGTCGTCGGCGTCGCCGCCGAAGCCATGGGCAAGAACACCCCCACGGTCGCCATGCCCTGCACCAACACCGCACTCGCCGCCCACCCCCAGTTCGACACCTCCCTGGCCACCCTGCGCAGCGCCGGAGTCGAACTCCTCTACGGGGAGAACGGCTTCGTCCCCGGTCCGGCCGGCCCCGACGCCCCGCCCCACTTCCCCTGGCCGGCGGCCCTGGACGCGGTGGACCGCATCGCCACCGTCCGGCCCTAGCCGGGCGGACGCGGCCACCCGGCCGCAGCGGCGTGGGGTTGTGGGGGCATGCCGGCATTTCGGCGCGTCGGGACGCCGGGACGGCGGCCGGGCAGGGATCGGGGCGGCTACTCCCCCGTCGTCCCGTCGATCGCCTCGCGCAGCAGGTCCGCATGCCCGTTGTGGCGGGCGTACTCCTCGATCATGTGGGTCAGGATGTAGTGCAGCGAGTAGGCCTGGTCGCCGAAGTGCCCCGTCACATCCAGGGACTCGGCGGCGTCCACGATCGCCCGCGACCGCTCGCAGGTCTCTTCCCAGATCCTGAACGACCGGGCCACGTCCGCGTCCTCGACGTGGAACTCCGTCCGTTCCCCGGCCTCGTTCTTCGGGAAGTAGCCGCGTACGTCCTCACCACCGAGGACGTTGCGGAACCAGCCGCGCTCGACCTCCGCGAGGTGACGCACCAGCCCCAGCAGGCTCAGCCCCGACGGGGCCACCGCCTTCGCCCTCAGTTGCTCCTCGCTCAGGCCGGCGCACTTCATCATCAGGGTGTCCCGCTGCCACTGCAGGACGCTGGTCAGGGTGGCGCGTTCGTCGCCCGCCAGTACGGGCCGTGTCCTCTGCTCGTCGATCACCGGGTGATCATCACAGTCGGCCCGGGCGCGGCCCACCGCTATTCCACATGCCGGACGCCGGTCCGGCTCTCCGGTCAGCCGTCCTGCCGGAGTTGTCGGAGTTGTCGGAGTTGCTGGAAGAAGGCGCGTACATCTCCCACCAGCAGCTCGGGTACCTCCATCGCGGGGAAGTGGCCGCCCCGGTCGTACGAGGTCCAGCGCACGATGGTGTCGGTGCGCGCGGCGACGTGCCGCAGCGGGATGAAGTTGTCCCGGGGGAAGTCGGCGAGTGCGGTCGGGGTGTGCGACACCTCGGGCGGCTGCCCGGCATAGTCGGCGTGGGCCCGCTCGTAGTAGATCCGGGCAGCGCTGCCGGCCGTACCGGTCAGCCAGTACAGCATCACGTTGGTGAGCAGCTGGTCCCGGTCGACCGGGCAGCCGGGATCGCTCCACTCGTCGAACTTCTCGGCGATCCAGGCGAGCAGCCCGACCGGTGAATCGTTCAGCGCGTACGCGAGGGTCTGCGGCCGGGTCGCCTGGATGTCGGCGTACCCCTGCCGCTCACGCGCCCAGGTCTGGTACCGCTCCCAGGAAGCCATGGTCCGCTCCCGCTCGGCGGCAGGAAGCGCGGCCAGCTCTTCGGGCCGAGGCTCGGCGGTGGCGCCGCCCCCGGGCAGCAGGTTCAGGTGCACCCCGATCACACGGTCCGGATGGATGCGCCCGAGCTCCCGCGAGATCGCGGCTCCCCAGTCGCCGCCCTGCACCCCGTAGGACCCGTACCCCAGCCGTTCCATCAGCACGCCGAAGGCCCGCGCCACCCGCTTGAACTCCCAGCCCGCCTCGGTCGTCGGCCCCGAGAGGCCGAACCCGGGGATGCTCGGCAGCACGAGGTGGAAGGCGTCGGCCGGGTCCCCGCCGTGCGCCCGCGGATCGGTCAACGGACCGGCCACCCGCTGGAACTCGACGAACGACCCCGGCCAGCCGTGGGTCATCAGCAACGGCGTCGCGTCCGGCTCGGGCGAGCGCAGGTGCGCGCAATGCACCCGTGCCCCGTCGATGACCGTGGTGAACTGCGGCCACTCGTTCAGCCGCGCCTGCGCCGCCCGCCAGTCGTACCCGTCGCGCCAGTACGCGACGAGCTCCCGCACCCGCTCGAGCGGAATCCCGTACGCCCACCCCGCCCCGGGCAGCTCGTCCGGCCACCGCACCCGCCCCAGCCGCTCGCCGAGGTCGTCCAGCTCTCCCTGTCCCACATCGAGTCGGAACCCGCGCAGCCCTTCGCCAAGATCACTCATGGTCCGCATGCTAGACAGCCGGCCCTCTGGCGGTGAGGGCGGTGGCACGGAGGGCGATGCCTGTGGCGTCAACACACCTGCAGTGGACGACCGTTGCACCCACATCCCTCTCGTCCGGCAAGAAGCGACAACGCAAAAACCTCACAACTCCCCGAACCGCTCCCCCGCCTCGCGAAACAAGTACCTGTCGACTGGTTTTCTTTCGGGCGGCCCGCTTACATTGACGACACACCGCAGCGAAAACCGTTCAAAAACAGCGACCTGGGGGACGAGCACGTGGCGAGGGCCAGACAGGAACGGGCCGAGATCACCCGCCAAGCCATTCTCGACGGCGCGGCCACGGCCTTCGACCTCGGCGGCTTCGAAGGCACCAGCCTCAGTGACGTCGTCAAGCACGCCGGAGTCACCAAAGGCGCCCTGTACTTCCACTTCCCGTCCAAGGAAGCCCTCGCCCGCACCCTGATGAACGAGCAGTTCCAGGTCGCCGAGCACGTCCCCACCATCGAGAACCCGGGCCTGCAGACCGTCATCGACCTCACCCACCAGATGGCGCACGGGTTGCGCACCAACGTCCGCATCCGCGCCGCCATCCGCCTGGTCGTCGAGTTCGGCTCCTTCACCCACCCCGACCCCACCCCCTACGACACCTGGATCGCCACCTGCCGCGGGTGCCTGACACCGGCTCAGCAAAGCGGCGACATACACGCCGCGCTCGACGTCCGGGCCCTCTCCGCCCTCCTCGTCGCATCCTTCACCGGCATCCAGGTCACCTCGTACGTCCGCACCCGCCGCGAAGACCTGCACGCGCGCGTCACCGATCTGTGGAATTTCCTCCTCCCCACCATCGTCCCCCCACAACGCATCGCCCGCTTCCACCCCACCGGCACTCCCCGGCCCGGCACTTCCCTGCCCGCCTCACCGCCCCCCACCGACTGACCCAGTAGGACGGCCTCGCACACGCCGTGGCGAACCACGGGGGTGCTCGCCACGGCGTGGCCGAGGCCGCCCTGCCCGCAGCTGTCACCCAGGTGGTCCCGCCACTCGAACCCCGAAGCGGTTCCGCGGGGGGCCCGACCGCCGCTGCGAGACCCGGCCGCTTCGTTGGGTAGGGTGCCGGTCGTCAGGAGAGATCTGCGTGGGAGACATGAGTTGATGAGTGGTCAGCAGCCGGGCCGGGACGGATCCCCCCAGGTCTTCCAGCCACTGGCGGGAGACGACCCGACCACCATCGCCGGATACCGGCTGGCCGCCAAGCTCGGAGCGGGCGGCATGGGCAAGGTGTACCTGTCGTACACCCCCGGCGGGCGGCCGGTCGCCATCAAGGTGATCCGCCCCGAGTTCGGCGAGGACGCCGAGTTCCGCCGTCGGTTCACCCAGGAAGTGCAGTCCGCGCAGCGGGTGCAGGGCCTGTTCACCGCTCCCGTCATCGACGCGGACACCAACGCCGCGCAGCCCTGGCTGGCCACCGCGTACGTGCCGGGCCCCTCGCTCGCCGACGCGGTGGTCGAACACGGGGCACTGCCCGTCGACGCCGTGCTGCTGCTGATCGCCGGCATGGCCGAGGCCCTGCACGTCATCCACGGCGCGGGCATCGTGCACCGCGACCTCAAGCCGTCCAACGTGCTGCTCGCCGCCGACGGGCCCCGCGTCATCGACTTCGGCATCGCCTACGCCGCCGACGCGACCTCGCTCACCGGCAGCGGGGTGACCATCGGCACGCCTTCGTTCATGGCTCCGGAACAGGCCGCAGGACGCAGGGTGACCCCGGCCACCGACATCTTCGCCCTCGGCCAGGTCGCCGCGTACGCGTGCACCGGAGCCCCGGCGTTCGGCGAGGGCACCTCGCACGGCGTGCTCTACAGGATCGTCCACGAGGAGCCTGACCTCAGCGGGATCCCGGAGCGGCTGACCGAACTGGTCACGCGCTGCCTGGCCAAGGACCCCGAGGCCCGTCCGTCCGTCGCCGAGGTCATCGCGCTCTGCCAGGCGGCGAACGCGGAGACCGTACTGCGCCGCCCCGAGGACTGGCTGCCCGCCCCGGTCGCCGCCGACATCACCGTACGCGCGGCCGCGCCCGCCCCGGTTCAGACCCCGCCGCCGCCGCCGTCGTCGGCCCCGACCGTGGCGGCGTACTCGCCCACCGCCCCGGTGGCCCCGGCCACCCCGCCCCCGGGGTACGGGCCGCCGCAGCCCCAGCAGCCGTATCCGACGCCCCCACCTGCGGCCACACCCTCGCCTGCGCACGCGCAGGCCCACCACTACGCCCCGACCCAGTTCCCGGCGCAGCCGCCGCGGGTCCCGCAGCCACAGGGTCCGCAGCAGCCGTACCCGGGATGGCCCGGGCACCCGGCGGCCCAGCCCCCGAGGAGCCAGAGCCGGCGGGGCGCGATCGCCGTCGTGGCCGCAGTGGTGGTCGCGGTCGGTGGCGTCGTGGCGTACTCCGCGCTCAAGGAGAACCAGCAGCAGACGCAGGGCAGCGGATCGTCTCAGGGCAAGGACAAGAGCGGCGGAGGCGCGTCGGGCGACGCCAAGCCGGGCGCCAAGGCCGATCCGACGCCCACGGAGCACAAGGGCATCAACCTCACGGCCGGCTACCACCTGACCCTCGGTGACGACGACGTCCGGCCCCAGCAGGGCGAGGACGGCGGGTACGAACTCTCCTACGACACCGGCGCATACCTCGACGCGGAGACCTCGGACGGGAACATGGTCCTGCTGGACCCCGGCCAGGAGGGGTCCCTCGCCACCTGCCGCGCCGAAACGCGGTTCGCCAAGAACATCTACCTGAACAAGATCTCGAAGGGACGCCAGATCTGCGTCACCACGGGCACCGGACACATGGGGCTCGTGACGGTGCAGGGCTTCTCGCCGGAGGGATCGCCCAGCAAGTACTTGACCCTGGACGTGACGGTCTGGCGCAACGCGATCGGCTCCCGCTCGGGCAGCTGACCGGGGGGAGGGACGGCGGTGTTCGGTTGGCCGCCGGACAGCGGTCCTTCCCCCTTTCACTTCAGGGATCCTGCGGCGACCAGCGTTTCTGCCATGCCAGAACTGAAAGCGCGGAACGTCGGCCGTCCGGAATCGAGATCGCCTACGAACGTTTCGGTGCGCCCGGTGCACCACCGGCCCTGCTGATCACGGGAGCCGGCGCACAGATGATCAGTTGGCCCGAGGGGTTCTGCCAGGCCCTGGTGGACCGCGGCCTGCAGGTGATCCGGTTCGACACGCGTGACACCGGACGGTCGACGCACTTCTCGGACGCACCCGTGCCGGATTTCGCGGCGGCCCTGGCCGGTGACCTGTCCACGGCGTCCTACACGCTCTTCGACATGGCCGCCGACACCGTCGGCCTGCTCGACGCGCTCGGCCTCGCCGACGCCCACCTCGTCGGCTCCTCGATGGGCGGGCTGATCGCCCAGATGGCCGCGATCGAGCATCCGGAGCGGGTGCGCTCGCTCACGTCGATGATGTCCACGACGGGTGAACCCGGTGTGGGCGAAGCCGATTTCTCGGTCTTCGCCGAGCTGGGAGGGCCGCCCGGGGACCGGGAGGCCTTCGTCGACTGGCAGGTGCGCGCCCTGCGCCTCGCCGCGTCACCGAGGTTCGCGTTCGATGCGGCCGCTGCGGCCGAGCGGGCCGGACGCGTCTTCGACCGTGGGTACGACGCCCTGGGCATGCAGCGCCAAGGCCTCGCCGTCGTCGCGACGGGCGACCGCACCGAGCGGCTGCGGGCGTTGCGGGTCCCCACGCTGGTGATGCACGGCGACTCCGACGTCGTGTGCGATGTCAGTGGCGCGCGGGCCACGGCTGCCGCCGTCCCGGGTGCCGAGCTGGTGATCCTGGAGGGCATGGGCCACAACCTTCCGCAGCAGTTGTGGTCCGAGCTCGCCACGCACATCGCCACACTCGTCCACCGCGTCGAGCGAGGCCGGCCGTGACGCGCGCCGGAGGCAAGACCTCTGCCGCGTAGGCCACGCTGCCGTCAGTTCCCGTGGCCCAGCTCCGTCACGGCTCGTGCTGCCCAGGCGTCCCGGTCCGAGACGTGGACGGAGACCCGCTGGTCGAACCACCCAGCGGCCTCCGGAAGATCGCGGATCAGTGCGGGCGGCGCGGGCTCGAACCTCAACACGGCCAGCGTCTTCCAGCCGTGAGGAATCACGTCCCACCCGATTCCGAACTGCTGGGTGACCGCGACGACCGTCGCGGTCACCGAAACGACATCGCTGGCGTCGGAGGCTCGGAAGCAGCAGCCGAAGCTTCTGCCAACCGGCACGTCGGCGTAGTTGTAGGAAAGGAAGAGCGCCTCCTCGTTCGTGGAGAGCCGGGGAAGCCCTTGCCCGAGGACGGCGAGAGCGGACTCGTCGGCACGGCTCTCGATGAGCAGAACGCGGTCAGCGAGTGGGGTGTCTTCTTCAGTCCTCATGCCGCCATTCTGATGGCTCTGACATCCGGGCCCGGATACTCACGGGAGTCTGAGTAGCCGTCCCCGGGCGGTGCTGGCCGCCTCCCGCTTAGCCTGCTTCCATGAGTTCCACGAAGCAGGCCGTTGAACCGGCAGACCAGGCAGGCCAGGCAGAATCGCAGTCCACAGGCACGGGATCGCTGCTCCTGGGCATCGCCGGGGTCGCGGCGATCGGCTGCCCGTTCCTGCCGGAGGCGCTCCCGCCCTTGATCCGCTTCTTCCCCCTCTACCTCATCCTCCCTCTTGGGATCTGCGCGGTCGTCTGGGGCCTTCCCGACGTGTGGCGTTCGCGGCGCGAGGGGGTACCGGGTCCGGTCCGGGCGCTCATCGGGGTCTTGCTCGGTGCGGTGGCCATCGCGGTGCCGCTGGTGTTCCTCCTCTTCTACTTCCGCGCCGGGTGAGCTGTCGTCGGCCGAGAGCCGGCCACCGGGAGTCGTCCGGGCAACGCCGGTTTTCGGCAACGCCAATCCCGCACAGCGGGCTCGGCCCGTTCAGGCGGCTTGTGCCCTTTTCATCGAGGCAGTGTGTGCCTGCTCGGCACGCTGGGTGCGTTGTACCCAGCGGACAGCGGGCGGTGCTGCCAGACCCGTCAGCGCGAACAGGGCTCCCACGACGTACCACCCGGGGCGGCCCCAGGTGATGCACAGCGAATGCCACGCCTGCTCGGCGGTAGGCGTTCCCGCCGGTCTCGGGGGAAACGACGTTGCGGCTGGCTCGTACCTGGAACGCGACGACGATGAGGATGCAGGTGAGCATGGTGCCCGAGATGAGCCAGTGCGGGGCGGTAGTGGCTCCGATCAGCCAGAGCGGGATGGCCACGGTGAGAACCTTGAACTGGATGGCCATGATCCCGTCGAGTGCGGTGAGCAGCAGGTAGGGCCGGTCCGTGAGAGCGATCCAGCGAGGGCCGCCGGTGGTGGCGAGGGGCGTGACCGGCGGCAGGGAGATGAGGAGCGCCGCGGAGACCGCGAAGGCGATCGCGTTGCCGATGACCATGAGCTGATAGGCGGTGAGCGTACCCACCTGAACGACCAAGCCCGCTCCCACGGCACCGAGGGAGATGCCGACATTGGTCACCGCACGGAGATAGGCGCGGAACTCCTGCGGCCGGTCGCCTCCGTAGTGCCTGATGAGCGGACTGCGTGCGGCTGTTCCGGCCGCCTTGGCTCCGGCAGCCGCGGTGACCGCGAGAACGAACGGCCAGAAGCCGTCCGCCAGCACGAAGCCGGCCGTGGCCAGTGCCTGGACGACAAGGGTGGCGGTGTAGACGCCGCGTGCTCCGTATCTGTCCGCGAGATGGCCGACCGCGACGCCCAGGGCCAGAGCGACGAGACCGGCGATGCCGAGTCGGAGCCCAACCTGGCCTGCCGGAAGGTGAATCGCTTCCGTGAAGTACAGCACCCCAGCGGTCAGAAACAGGCCGCTGCCCACGGTTTAGACGAAGTTCGAGGCCGCAAGGCTGCGCTGCGGCCTGGTGTCCGGCATCAGGCGGGGCATGACAAGGCTCCACGTCACAGGCAGACGGTAAGGACCCGCCAAGCTTATTGCACATCACTCGCAAGAGCAAGAGATATGCCGCATCAACCTCGGCCGGACGGGCCCCTGTCGATCTCGGGGGCTTCCGGGGGCTCTTCGCCGGACGGATGTGCAGCCGGATCGTGGGCGCGGGCCGCGCTCAGCAGGGCTGTCGTGGACGTCATGCGGGTGGGGGGTTGCCAGGTCCAGGTGCGTACGGAGGTGAAGCCGGCCGCCAGGACCGTGTGCGCGAGGGCCGGGAGCGCGGTGGGGAGCCACTTCTCGTGGGCAGCGAGGAGCATGCGGCCGCCGGGGCGCAGGATGCGATGGAGTTCGGTGAGGCCGGCGGGTACGTCGGGCCAGAGTTGGAGGTTGTTGACGGAGAGCACGACGTCGACGGAGTTGTCGGGCTCGCCGGTGCGGGCGGCGGTGCCGGCGCTGAGGCGGAGGCGGCCCCGGGCGATTGCGGGCGCGCAGCGGCGGCGGGCCATGGCGAGCATGACGTCGGACGGGTCGACGCCGATCACGTGGGCGCAGCGGCGGGCCGCGGCGTCGAGCCCGATTCCGGGGCCGGGCCCGACGACCAGGACGACCTCCTGTTCGGTGGGCGCGGCGAGGGCGACGACATGCCGCTCGGTGGCGGCGTTGCCGTGCGCCATGAGTCGGCCGCCGAGACGGCCGAGCAGCCCGGTGGGCTGACCGAACCCCTTGGTCAAAAGTCGCTGGGTGATGCTCTGCACGTCGCCATGGAAGCACGTGGAGAGCGGTCAGCCGTGTCGAGGCACGCCCGGCGGGGACCCAGATCGACGATCATTCCGCCGCAGCATGAGGATGCGTACCGCAGGTGAAGGCGAGGATGTCTGCGGCAGCTTCGCTCAGACTGGCGAAGTGCCGGTGCACGCCGTCCACCGCGGCGGGAGCGTTGACCCCCCACACCGTCATGCCGGCGCGCAGCCCGGACAGCACGCCGGTGGGGGCGTCTTCGACGACGAGGCAGTCCTGCGGCGCGGCACCCAACCGCTGGGCAGCCAGCAGATACGGGACCGGTGAGGGCTTGCCCTCCGCCACGGAGGCGGCATCGACGATGACCTCCGGGGCCGGCAGCCCGGTCCGGGCGAAGCGCCCGAGCACCCGGTGTTCGTAGTTGGACGTCACCAGCGCCCATCCGCCGGTCGGCAGCGCCTCCAGCAGCTCCGCCGCACCCTCGAACGCCCCGTACACCCCCGAGCGGACGTCCTCGTCCTCCAGCTCGTGCAGCAGGGCGAGGCACTCCTGTGGATCACGTCCGGCAGCCACCTGCGCAAAGGTCTCCATCGGCCTCGTCCGCAACGCCACCCGGTAGACCTCATCGGGATCCAACCCGTACCGCTGCGCCCACACCCCCCACACCCCCCACACCCTGCGCTGATTGTCCACGGCGTCGATCAGCGTGCCATCGACGTCGAACAGGACGAACTTCTTCGCACCGAGCCCATCAGAATCACCTATCACAAGATGATCATGCCAGCAGGCCCCGCAGGCCCCGCAGGCCCGATCAACTCGGGGGCTACGGGCGTTTCGACGCGCCCGACCACACCCGTGTGGGCGACCGTGGACCCAGCTCGGAACTCACGACCGGACACCCCAGGAGGCGCCCCCATGAACTGGACACTTGAAGTCGTCCCCGTCCCCGTCAGCGATATGGATCGCGCGAAGGCCTTCTACGCCGAAAAGATCGGCTTCAAGATCGACCTCGACGACGAAGTCGCCCCAGGAGTGCGCATCATCCAGATGACACCGCCCGGCTCGCGCTGCTCCATCGCCATGCTTCAGGGAATGCCGGCAGCTCCCGGCACCAAAGTCATGGCACCCGGCACACTGCACGGCCTTCAACTGTGCGTCGTCGACATCGAAGCAGCACACAAGGACCTGACGGACCGAGGAGTCGAGGTATCCCCCGTCCGCCACGTCGGCGCGACCGGCTGGGAAAACGGCAAGGGTGGGACCTGGAACTCCTTCCTCACCTTCAACGACCCCGACGGGAACGGCTGGGTGGTCCAGGAAGCCCCCTCCGAACTCGCCGAACGCTGACCACCGGCCGCCCTCGTCACCTGCTGCTCGTCGCGCTTCACCCGCACCTGCAGGGCCTGTCCCCGCAGGTGCGGGGAGCAGTGCCCCGATGGATGGATCACTGTGGCGCGACCGCTCCCGAGTCCGGCGACTGCTGGAGTCCGGATGCGTCGACCGCCTCGAAGTCCGATCCCTTGAATCCCTTGAGTCCGTCGAGTTGGGAGTTGTCCCAGCCGGAGTTCTCTTCACCGGTGATGTACCAGGCCGAACCGTTGTCCGCGACGATGGCGCCGTACTTCTTGAGCGCCTCGGCCACGGCCTTGGCCTGCGGGGCCAACTGCGAGGTGTCCACCGAGTTCTTGAGCCGCAGCCGCAGCCCCATGGGAGGCAGCGACTCGTCCGCGGCGGAGCCCGCCTGGTGTCGTGCGGGCCACACGTAGCTCTGGTCGGAGCGCGGCACGGTGACGCGGATCGCGTGGTCGATCCGCCCATTGGCCGCCTCGTCGTAGCGCACCAGGCCGGGAAGGATGGCGAGTCCGGCGGCATCGGCCGACGTCCACCCGTCGGGCCGCAGCTTGTTGGTGCGCAGATCGAAGATCGCGCCCCCACCGGCATGCCAGGCATTGTCGCCTTGCTGCTGCGCGTTCCAGAGCTCGTAGGACTTGCACAGGGCACGGTCCCAGACGACTACGTGGCGGTCCCCGCTGCTCGCCGGACCGTTCTCGATCTTGGCGTTCCGCGGGATCCGGTACCCGGACGTATCGCTCTCCTCTGCGTAGTCCAAGGTCACCGTCGATTCCGGCACGATCGCGTCCGAGACGGTGATGGGTATGCCGAACGGCTCGCCCTCGACGAGCCCCGATCCGAAGTCCGGGTGCAGGGGCTCCGTGGAACCGATCGAGGCGACGTACCGGGCGGAGCTCGGGTGCACGGGCAACTGGTCCACGGGTGCACGCCAGAAACTGTCCGGCAGTGAGGTCTCACAGGAACGGTCGTCCGGGGCGGTCGCGGTCGCAGTGTACCCGGGCATCAGGCACGCGGCAGTCATGGCGGCGACGGCGACGATGGCCGGGATGCCGTTGATCGAGCGCAATTCCGCTACGCGCTTCATGGTCATCGATCATCCTAGGTAGTCGTGCACGGACGCACGGACCGAGGAGATGGCCTCACCTCATCTGCACGGCCTCCGGGACGGCCCCTCTTCCAGCGTAGGCACGTTCGCGCCCCGGCGCCCTGCCGTCCTCACGTAGCGTCGGCGCCGGCCAGGAGGGTGGACCAGTCCTGGTCCACGGCCCAGTCGGTGAAGCTGTGCCAGCCGACTTCGGGATGGTCACGGCGCAGCCCGGCCACGTCTACGTCGAGGCCAGAGGTGGTGAAGTACTCGAACATGGCGGCCAGGTCTTCGGACCGGGTCCGTACGTAGGCCAGGGGTACCTCCTGGTGGCCGATCGGGCGGCCGATGGCATCGGCGAGGATCTTCGCCATCTCGGCAGGGGTGCGCTCGTCGGAAGCTATGTCGATGCGGCGGCCGGCGAACTCGTCGCGTCGCTGAAGGACCAGTGCGGCGAACGCGCCGATGTCGGTGGCGGGTATGAGCGTGAGCGGCCGGTCGGCCGGCATGGGCCACGCGAACGTGTCCCGGAGCAGCCCTTCCAGGATCCAGCCGCTCGCATAGTTGTCCATGAACGCGGCCGGGGCGATCACCGTCCAAGGCAATCCGGCCTCACGAAGGTGCCGCTCGACCAGATGCTTGCTCTCGTAGTGCGGGACACCGGTGCCGCGGTCGGCGTGCGCGGCAGAGGTGAGCACGACGTGGCCGAGGCCGGCGGCTGCCGCGGCGTCGACGAGGGTCTTGCCCTGCCGGGTCTCGGTGGCGATGTCGGCGCCGAAGGGAGTCGTGACCGCGAAGAGCGAATCCGCTCCTTCGAGGGCCGCGTCAAGGGACGTACGGTCGTCGAAGTCGGCGCGGCGGACATCGGCTCCGAGGCTGCGCAGGGCGTCAGCCGCGGGCGCATCGGGATCACGGGTGACGGCAAGCACCTGGTGGCCGGCGGCGAGCAGGGCGCGAGCGGTTGCCCCGCCCTGGGCCCCGGTGGCTCCGGTGACGACAACGTTGAGCATGGTTCCCCCACGAACAGATTCTCTGCGTGGCGCACTTTCTGCGCTACGCAGAGAACTATACGGGATCACTGCGCCACGCAGCAATAGGGAACGCCGTCCGGCTGCAGAGCCCCGGCGCCCGCGGTCGTACGAGCGGGCGCCGATGCCGACGCCGATGCCGGCTCAGCGAAGGGGGCCCGCCAGCAGTCCGGGAAGCGTCGCGACGGCCGGGGGCAGTGCACGGAGGGCGGAGGCCGGGCCGTCAGCCGCCGGGACGCCCATGGGCAAGGCCTCGGCGGGACGGTTCTTCGCGGCCGGGTCCGTTGCGCGCGGTGCGGTGGCACCGCAAAGGGACCGGTCCCGATAGTCCCTCAGGGCGGCGTCGGCCGGGTGCGGGACGAAGGCGGTGCCGTCCTCGTTGAGGCGCTGGTACTTCATCAGGTTGTAGCCGATGGCGAACTGCCGGGTGCCGTCCGGGCTGGACAGTGCCCACGTACCGGCGCCCCAGACGCCCCCGTCGTGCCCCCAGGCCGGGCCGCAGGGCGTGTCCATGGTGTAGATGCCGAGGCCGTAGCGCATGATCAAGGAACCCTTTTCGTCCCTGACGTCGACAGCGGTGCGCATCTCGTCCAGCTGGTGGCGCGGCAGCAGGTTGCCGGTCAGCAGGGTGCGGTAGAAGGCGTTGAGGTCCTGCGGTGTGGAGACGAGGGCGCCCGCGGTGCCGGCCCAGGTCATGTTGTAGACGCTGTAGTCGCGCGGCGGGTCGATTAGCCCGAAGAAGCTCTCGTACATGCGCGCATGGGCGCCGCGGATGTGCGGGTCGGTGCCGGGGAAGTAGGTGTCCCGCAAGCCGGCCCGCCGGATCACGTCCTGGGTGATCAGTCGTTCCGGGTCCTGGCCGGTCACCTTGCGGAGCACCTCGCCCAACAGCAGGTAGTTGGTGTTGGAGTAGGTCCAGTCGGTACCGGGTTCGAACAGCTGCGGCCGGGCCACCCCGTACCCGATCAGCTCGGCGGGCCGTACCGTGCGGAACCGGTGGTCGTCCAGGCTCTCCGTGGTGCCCTTCTTGAGGGAGGGGAAGGCGTCCGCGATGTAGTCGTCGATGCCGCTGGTGTGGTTGAGGAGCATGCGTACGGTCACCTTGCGGCCGCGCTCGCCGGGCAGGAGTTCGGGCACGTAGTCCGCGACCGGCCGGTCCAGGCCCACCCGGCCCTTCGCGGACTGCTGGAGCACGGCGACGGCGGTGAAGGTCTTGGTGACGCTGCCGACGCGGTGCCGGAGGTCGGGGCGGGTCGGTATGCCGACGGAAAGGTCGGCGAGGCCGGCGGCTCCGTCGAAGCGATCGCGTCCGTCGCGGACCGCGGAGTAGACGCCGTACACGCCCGCCTCCTGGATGGCGTTCAGCCTCGCCTGCAGCTGAGCGCGGTCGGGGTGCCGGCCCGACGCCGTGGCACGAGCGGCCGGCGACTCCTCGCCGGCGGCGGTGGCCGCCGGAGCGAGGCCCGCGAGCAGGGCTGCGGCGACGGCGGTGACGGTGACGGTGACGGTGACGGTGACGGAGGCAACGCGGCGCAGGCGCGGTACGGGTCGGTCTGCAGGAGAGGTGTGGGGCACGGCGACTCCTCGTCGGTGGCCCGGTGGGGCCCGGCGATCTGGGACACCTCGATTCTTGGCCCCCTCCCCGCCGTGCGGCCTCCTCCACCAGGACGAACAAGGCATCAACCTCCAGAAGGAGATGCACCTTGACAACCCATTACATTTGTCACGCCGAGCCCCGAGCGCTGAGCCCCGACCGTCATCGCCACCGTCAGCGGAGCGGTCGCTCCCCTGTCGAGCGCGCGTAGCGGTCCGCGAGGCCGCGGAGGTGGGTGACCAGTTCCGGGGGTTCCGTGACGTCGAAGTCGAAGTCGAGCATGCCCAGGTAGGCGGCGAGGGTCTGCACCGTGTCGGCGCCGGTGACCAGAACGCAGGTATCGGCGTCGAGCGCCTCGACCGTGCCGACCGCGGGATTGATCCGCTCGGCCACCGCTGCCGCCGGGGCGTGCACGGTCACGCGTGCGTGGTGGCGCCAGGCTGCGCCCGACACCCGTAGCGCGACGTACGCGGCCACGTCGCCGCCGGGCGGTTCGCGCGGGGTGAAGCGCGGTCCGGTCGGAGTGCGGGGCTGGATCCGGTCGATCCGGAAGGTCCGCCAGTCCTCCCGCTCCACGTCCCATGCCACCAGGTACCAGCGACGCCCCCAGTTCACCGCCCGGTACGGCTCCACGATGCGGCGGGTGGGCGAGCCCGCGTGGTCCAGGTAGTCGAAGCGGAGCCGCTCCTGGTCGCGGCAGGCGGATACGAGGGTGGTCAGTACGTCTGCGGACACGGCCGGAACCGGACGGTCCGCCGGCACGGCCACGGTGTACGCCATGAGGGTCCGTACTCGGCGGCGCAGCCGGGAAGGCAGTACCTGCTCCAGCTTGGTCAGCGCCCGCAGCGAGGTCTCCTCCGTTCCGGGGACGGCTCCCTGCATGGCGGTGCGCAGCGCGATCGTCACGGCGACGGCCTCCTCGTCGTCGAGCAGCAGCGGGGGCATGGCGGCGCCGGCGCCCAGCCGGTATCCGCCGGTGGTTCCGCGCGTGGCGTCCACGGGATAGCCGAGGTCGCGCAGCCGTTCGATGTCGTTGCGGACGGTGCGGCCGCTCACCCCGAGGCGCTCGGCCAGTTCGGATCCAGGCCAGGCCCTCGGGGCCTGCAGCAGGGAGAGCAGACGCAGCAAGCGTGCGGAGGTATCGAGCATGAGGACCAGCCTGTTGCGTCATTAGGAAGGCGTCGTGCCTATATCGAGAATATTGTCTTACCCATGGAGAACAGCAGCAACACCGACGCCCGGATCCACCCCTTCCGCATCGAGGTCCCGCAGGTCGAGCTCGACGACCTGCGCGACCGGCTGGCACGTACCCGCTGGGGCAGCGAGATCCCCGGCGCCGGCTGGAGCCGGGGCGTGCCCACGGACTACCTCAAGGCCCTGGCCGCGTACTGGGCCGACGGTTTCGACTGGCGCAAGGCGGAGGCGGAGCTCAACGAGTTCCCCCAGTTCACCACCGAGATCGACGGCCAGAACATCCACTTCCTGCAGGTCCGTTCGCAGCGTCCGGATGCCGTCCCGCTGCTCCTGCTGCACGACTGGCCCTGTTCCTTCGTGCAGTTCGCCGATGTCATCCGGCCGCTGACGGAGGACTTCCACGTCATCGTGACCTCGACCCCCGGCACGGGCTTCTCCGGTCCGCTGGGCGAGGCGGGGTGGAACACCGGGCGCGTCGCCGGCGCGTTCGTCGAGCTCATGAGCCGGCTCGGGTACGACTCCTACGGCGTCCAGGGGACGGGCGGTGGTGCCTGGATCGCCGCCGAGATGGGCCGGCAGGTACCCGACCGGGTCCTCGGCGTGCACGTCAACGGCCTGGTCACCTTCCCCTCCGGCGACCCGGCCGAATTCGACGGGCTGACCGCCTCCGAGCAGGAGCGGCTGGCCCGGCTGGAGAACTTCCAGCAGGACAAGATGGGCTTCAACGCCATCCAGTCCACCCGCCCCCAGACCCTCGCCTACGGGCTGCACGACTCGCCGGTCGGTCAACTCGCCTGGATCACCGAGAAGTTCAAGGAGTGGACCGACCCGGCCGCCGAGCTCCCCGAGGACGCCGTCGGGCGGGACCGCCTTCTGACTAATGTCAGCGTCTACTGGTTCAGCGGCACGGCGGGCCCCTCGGCGAACCTGTACTACGAGTCGGGCCACGACCCGAGCGCCTGGGCCCCGAAGCCGCGCGGCACCGTCCCGACCGGTGTGGCCGTCGCCCTGCCGACCGACATCGCCATCCGCCGCTTCGCCGAGCGCGACCACAACGTCACCCACTGGACCGAGTTGGAGCGGGGCGGCAACTTCCTGTCGCTGGAGCAGCCGGAGGCGTTCGTCCTCGACGTCCGCACCTTCTTCGCCTCGCTGGACAGCTGACGCCCACGGCCGGCCCTCCCGCGAGGACGCCCGGGCGGCCCACGGCGCCGAAGCGCCGACCCCACGGCCCGGGCCGGGCCGGGCCGCTCCGGGAACGGCTCAACTGCACGACACGCGCCATGAACTTAGGTAGGCCTTACCTAAAGACAACCTAGGGTGCAGGCATGAAGAAGATCATCCGCGTACTGACGGCGGTGGCGGCCGGTCCGGCCCTCGCCGCGACCGCTCCGGCGGGCGCCTCCCGACTCGAACTCCCCCGGCCCACCGGCGCCTTCAGCGTGGGGCGCGACACCCTCCACCTGGTGGACCGGGAGCGCAAGGACCCCTGCGGGTAGCGGTGCGTCTCTCGGCCGCCCGGTCCCGGCAGATCACTCGGGCGTACGTCGGCGACTTCTTCGACCTGCACCTGCGCGCGATGCCGGCGCCCCGCCTGGACGGTCCGACGACGGCCGCCCCGGAGGTCGTCACTGCTCGCCGAGCACCATCCACTTCTCCGGCTCTCCCATCGGTTCGAATCCCACCTCGGCGTAGACCGCGTGGGCGTCTGCGGTGGCCAGCAGGACACGGCGCAGCCCGTACGGGGCGAGGTGCTCCTTGACGGCACTCACCAGGGCGGTGCCCAGGCCCTTGCCGCGTACGGTGGGATCGATGTAGACGTCGCAGAGCCAGGCGAAGGTGCTCTGGTCGGTGACCACCCGGGCGTAGCCGGCCTGCACACCGGACGCGCTGTCGTAGAGGCCGAAGTTCAGGGACGCGGCAATGGCCAGGTCCTGCTTCTCCCGGGGCCGGCCGAGGGCCCAGTACGCGTCCTGCGACAGCCACTGGTGTATCAGCGCGTGATCGAGGCGCTCGGGAGCGGTGGAGATCTCATAACCGGGCGGAAGGGCACTGTTCATGCCCGCATCCAAGCAGTCCGGCCGTACGCGGGCCAACGAATACCCGCACGACGGCGGGTGATCCGTCCGGCGTGTCCGTCGACGCACGGCAGGGGCCGCCCGGTACCGCTGCCTACCGTGACCTCATGAACGCACGTACAGCGCCGCCTTCCTCCGGATACGGGATCCGGTGCGCGCGGCCGGCCGAAGCGCGCGCCGTCGCCACGCTCCTGGCCGGCGCCTTCGCCGACGACCCGGTCATGACGTGGATGGTCCCCGGCCCCGCCGGGCGGGAGCGCAGGATCGCCGTCTACTTCAAGCCGGCCCAGCGGCAGCAGCGGCCACGGGCCGGCGGTGTCCGGGTGGCCGCGACCGGTGGGGGTCGGCTCCTGGCCTCCGCGCTGTGGTCGGGGCCCGGCCGCTGGAAGACCTCCGCGGTAAAGGAACTGGCCGCCATGCCGTACTACGCACGCGTGTTCGGCACACGCCGGATGCCGAGGGCGGCGGACGTCCAGAACGCCCTGCACGAGGTCCACCCGGACGCGCCGCACTGGTATCTGTCGACCTTGGGAACGGACCCCGCGCTCCAGGGAGCGGGCATCGGTTCGGCCCTGGTTCGGGAGCAACCGGCCCACTGCGACCGGCTCGGGGAGCCCGCCTACCTGGAGTCCGGCAAGGCCTCGGACGTCCCCTTCCACGAACGGTTCGGCTTCCGCGTCACGCACGAGATCCGGCTGCCGGACGACGGGCCGACCCTCTGGACGATGTGGCGCGAGCCCGGCCGCGGAACGGGTCCCGTGGCCGGTGGGCGCACCCGCCACCCGCGTCGGTGACGGCTCAGGCGGTGGCCGCCGGGGTTGCGACGGCCTCCCAGGCATACCCGTCCGGGTCCGTGAAGGCCCCGGCACCGCCACCGAGGACGAGACGGTGCGATCCGGTGCCGTCGGCGGGGACGCCGACGTCCTTGGCGAGGGCGCGGCGCCCGTACAGCGCCAGCTGGACGGGGCCCTGACCGGCGGCGAACTCGACGTACTTGCGGCCGAAGCTCTTCGCCACCACAAGGCCCTGGCCGACGTAGAACTGCCTGCTCTCGGCCACGTCGGCGGCTCCCAGCAGGAGGACGATCTTCTCGATGTCCCGGGTGGCCGGCCCGCTGTCCTTCTTCTCCGAGGTCGCGACCTTCAGGATCGTCCCGTCCGGGGCCCGTACGACGCCGCCGTAGCCCCAGAACGACTTCGAGGCGGGCTTGAGCGTCGTCGCGCCGGCGTCGAGGGCGGCGCCGACGAAGGCGTTGACGTCGGCCGGCTGGGCCACGGTGAGCGACAGTGCGAACCCGCGGAAACCGGTCGTCGGCGCGTCCGAGGCACGCAGGCGCACCTGCGTGCCCAGACCGAAGGCGGTGTAGAAGTGGTCGGCGGCCGTGAGGTCGGCCACCTCGAGGGTGACGGATTCAATGGAAGTCATACCCGTCACGCTAGGCGCCGCTCCCCCGCCGCCGCTTCTCGATTCCTGACCGATCCGGTCAGGTGTGCAGACGGCTGTTGGGGCCTTCCTGGTCTCCCGCGCTCTCGTCGTTGAACCAGTAGTCACCGGCAGCCAGGTAGCGGAAGCAGTGCGTGCTCTCGTTGGGCAGCTCGACGGTGACCGCACGCTTGCCGTCCTTGCGCGGCCGCAGGGTGTGGACCCCGGGCTGCCAATCGTTGAAGTCGCCCACCACACTCACCGTCCCGGCCGGGCTGTCCGCGGGGAGGACGAAGGTCACCTGGGTACGGTCCTTGCGCAGCTTGCGCTCCAGCATCAGGGGCTCCTAAGGGCACGGGGGCGGATCCCACCCATCCTGGGCACTGGAGCTGCCGCCCGCATGCCGACGCCGCCGCCGACGCCCGGGCATCACCCTTACGCCACCATCCGTAGCCGGATGCGTGCGGAACGCTCGGTTCGCCAGCGCGAACAGCGACACCTGCGGCATTAGGCTCGGAGGAGGCCGAGAAGGAGATGTGGCATGTGTCGCTGGCTCGCGTACCTGGGTTCGCCGATGCTGCTCGATGCGGTGCTCTACCGGCCGGAGCACTCGCTGATCAACCAGAGCCTCCGCTCGCGGCTGGGCGTCGAATCGACCAATGGCGACGGTTTCGGCATCGGCTGGTACAGCGGAAACGGCGACGGCACGCCGGCGGTCTTCCGTGACATCGGCCCCGCCTGGAACAACCGCAATCTGCGTGAGCTCGCCGCTCATGTGCGCTCCAGCCTGTTCTTCGCGCACGTCCGCGCCTCGACGGGCTCGGCGATCCAGCAGACCAACTGCCACCCGTTCCGTCACGGTCGCTGGCTGTGGATGCACAACGGCGCGGTCACGGACTTCCACCGGCTGCAACGGGACCTCTGCATGGCGGTCGACCCGGCGCTGTTCCCGTCCATCGAGGGCTCCACGGACTCCGAGGTGATGTTCTACCTGGCGGTCACGTTCGGCCTCGACCAGGACGTCCCGGGCGCCGTGGCCCGCATGGCGGGGCTGGTCGAGGACCTCGGAAGGCAGCACGGGGTGCCCAATCCGCTGCAGATGACGGTCGCGGTGAGCGACGGGGAGCGCGTCTGGGCGTTCAGGTACTCCAGCCAGGGCCAGTCCCGGTCGCTGTACTACAGCAGCAGGGCCGACACCGTACGACATCTCTATCCGGAACTGGACTACCTCCGCGAGGTCTCCGACGAGACGCGGATCGTGGTCTCGGAACCCCTGGGTGACCTGCCCGGCGTCTGGAACGAGCTGCCGGAGGCCAGCTATTCGGTGATCCCCTCCGCCCGGCACACGGACTACTTTCCGTTCCAGCCGAAATCGCCGTGACCGCGGGTACGCAGGCCATGCGCTCGTCCGGAGCACCGTGCACCACCACCGGTCGGCTGACCATGGGGGTGGAGGAGGAGTTCATCCTCGTGGACCGCCGCAGCCGCGCCCCGGTGGCTACGAGAAGCTCTGGGGCCTGCCTCCGGCCCACTGGTGGGCCAGGTGGCGGCACGTCCTGTGGCTCGCCGTACTGATCGGCGTCCTCCACCTGTCGGCGATCTCCCCGCCGTGGCGCGACTCCCCTGCCCACGGCTTCGTCACGGTGGCGATCGGCACCCTGTTCTTCTGGTGGTCCCAGCGGCTGCTGCTCGCCGGCCGGATCCCCTGGACCGCCCTGCTGCCCGGAGCGGTGGCCACCATGCTCGGGCTGTTCGGGCTCCGGGTCTTCTCCCGCCTGGTCTTCTCACCGCTGATCGCGTCCAGCGCCGTCGCGTACGGGCCCTTCGGCACCGTCCTCGTCATCCAGTTCTGGCTCGTCGGCGTCGTCGTCGTCGTGTTCGGCGGCGCGCTGCTCGGCCGGCTGCTCCACGACGAACCGGCGCGCCCCGCGACCCCTCCGGAGCAAGGTCGCTGAGGCGCGCGACGGCCCCGCCGCCGAAGCGGCGGGGCCGTCCTCCGAGGTGGCGCGTGCCCGCCTGTCACTCCGGCGCGGTCGAGTGCGTCCAACTCGTGCACAGGGCCCAGATGATGAACACGTCGATCGCGATGATGATGATGGACCACCAGGGCTGGTACGGCAGCCACAGGAAGTTGACGATCACGCTGAGGCTGGCGAGGGCGATGCCCGCGCCCCGGGCCACGTTCGAGCCGGCGATCAGGCCCACTCCGGTGAGCACGACGATGATGCCGAGGACGAGATGGATCCAGCCCCATGCCGTCAGGTCGAATTCGAAGACGTAGTTGCCGATGCGCGCGTAGACGTCGTCATTGGCGATGGCCGCGATGCCCTGGAAGACCGCAAGGCAACCGGTCACGAGGAGGAGGACCGCGGCGAACAGCGTGCCCGTGCTCCCCGCACCATCGCGCTGGCTGCCGGGGAGCAGCGGAGCGTTGCCCGGCGCAGGGCCGGTGTTCCCCCCGGTCGGTGTCGGCTGACCCATGGAATTCACCTCACAGATGGCGGTAGGGCGCCGGACCGTCCTGCTCCGGCTCGGCCGGGTCACAGGCATCGGCGCCCATATCGCAGTGTCGTCCGGCGGACGGGTTCTTGTGATCACCCGAAGCGGGTGGTCTTCGCTCCCCCGGGAGCGCGTGCAGAGTCAGGCCGGCAGCTGGCGCATTTCGAGGACCCGCAGGCCCAGGGACTGGAAACGCGTGAGCAGCCCGTACAGGTGGGCCTCGTCGGCCACGCTGCCGTGCAGGAGGGTCTGCTCCCTGACGGGGATCCGGGCGAGCTCGGGAAAGTTCGCGGCGAGCGTGTCCGGCACGACGCCCGAGACGCGGAATTCGTAGCGCATGAGAGCACTCACTCCTCTCGGAACGAAGGCGTCGGGGTGGGACTGGGACGGGTGCCCGGCCCGCTCCTGGCCTTCACTCCCCATCGTCGGTCCTCGCCCGGTGGCTCGGCATCGCCCGGTACGGGCGAGAAGGCCGGGTACACCTGCGGCCGCCGAGCCCTGCGTCACAGCATCCCGAGGTCCTGCGCCCGGTGGACGGCCTCGCTGCGCCGGGTGACCGAGAGCTTGCGGTAGATGCTCTTCAGGTGGGTCTTCACCGTGTTGGCCGACAGGAACAGCTCGGCCGCGATCTCCTCGGTCGACAGCAGCTCGGCGGCCTTGCGCAGCACCTCGGTCTCCCGCCCGCTCAGCGGCTCCACCACGGGCGGCTGCTGCTTGCCGGCCGTCGACGCCGACGCCGACGCACGTACCGGGGTGCGGGAGTGCAGCCAGCCGTGCAGCCGGGCCAGCTGCGGGTCCCCGCGCAGGATCCGGCGCACCCAGGGACCGCTCTCCGTGAACATCCGGCGCAGGCCCTCCGGCCGGGCGAGCCCCAGCGCCTCCCCCAGCCGCCGTCGGGCCTCGTCGGGGTCGCCGTCCGCCGCAGCGATCTCCGCCTGGAGCAGGCGCGCCCGTGCCCGTACCGGCGCCGGCACGCCCTCGTCCGCCGGCATGCCCGCGAGCACCTCCGCCGCGCGGTCCCCGCGGCCGGAGGCCAGCAGGGCGCGGGCCCCGGCCAGCACCTGCTCCGGCCGGTCGCCGTCCTCGCCCTCTGCGCCCTCCACGGCGTCCAGGACCTGGAGGGCCGCGACGGCGTCACCACGTGCCAGCTGTGCGGTCGACTCGGCCACGGCCAGCCCGGCCACCGCCCAGGAGTGCAGCCGTACCGGCGCCCCTGCCGTCCGCAGCATACGGAGGGTGGTGAGCGCGGCCTCCGCGTCGCCCTCGGCCGCCGCGATCCCGGCGCCGGTCACGGCGGCCAGGACCGCGGCCACGGGCTCCGGGCGGGGCCCCGCCTCCGAGCTCGCCAGGTCGAGGTGGCGGCGGGCGGCCGCCAGGTCGTCCTGCTCCACGGCCACGCCCGCGAGGGCGAGGTGGCCGGCACCGGTCCGGCGCCCGGTCGGCAGTGCGTACTGCTCGGCCACGGCGAGCGAGGCGCGGGCGTGCGCGGCCGCCTGCCGCAGGCGGCCGCGCATCAGCTCGGCCAGGGCCAGTGAGCCGAGCGCGTCGCAGAGCGGGTACTCCGTACCGGGCTTCCCGCACACCTCGACGGCGGAGGTGAGGACGGACACCGCGCGGTCGGGGTGTCCGGCGCCGAGCTCGGCCGCGCCGAGACCCGCCAGCACCAGGGCGCGGATCTCGGGGCGCTCGGCGAGCAGGTGCGGCGGCAGCTCCGGGAGCACACGCTCGACGTCGGCTGCCGCCCGTTCGGTGGCCGTCAGGTCGTCCGCCAGCCGCCCTGCGAGTACGCCGACGAAGGCGCGGGCCAGCCTCGCCGCCGGACCGGAGTCCGGGCCCGGGTACGCGTCCGCCCGCCACAGCCCGGCCTCGCATCCCGGGAGGTCCTGTTCGGCCAGCCGACAGGCCGCGCCGACCAGTGCGGGAGCCACACCCGTCCGATCGACCGGCATGCCGGCGAACGCCCGGCCCAGCTGATCCGCCTCCAGACCGGTGAAGAGCCGACCGATGGCCAGGTTGTCGACCACTTGCGCCGCCGCGAACTGCCAGTCACCGGCGGCCGCGCCTTGGACGACTGCCTCCGTGAGCCGGGCGGTGCGGGCCAGCCAGCGCGCCGCCCGTCCGTGCAGCCGGGGTTCGAGGCCGGGACGGCGCTGCCGAAGGTGCGCGCGCAGGACTTCGGCGAACAGCGGATGCAGCCGGTACCAGGCTGATGCGTCGATCCGTTCCAGGAACGCGTTGTCGCGGGCCAGCCCGGCGAGTGTCTGGGCGGCGTCGTCCCGGCCGGTCAGCGCGTCCGCGAGGTCCGGATGGACGCGGTCCGTGACACAGACCCGCAGCAGCAGGTCCTGCGTGAGCGGCGGCTGCGCGTCGAGCACCTCCTTGAGGAGGTAGTCGGCGATGATCGTGCGGTCGGCGGCGAACTGGCGCAGGAACTTCTCCGGGTCGGCGCTGTGCTGCATGGCCAGGGCGCACAGGCGTACCCCTGCCGCCCACCCCTCGGTCCGCTCCACCAGCAGCCGGATCCCCTCCGGGGAGACCGACAGCCCGTGCTCGCCCAGCAGCGCCTCGGCATCCTCGCGGGTGAACCGGAGGTCTGCCTGGCGGATCTCGGTGATCTCGCCGGCCGCCCGGTAGCGGTGCAGCGGAAGGAGCGAGTCCGTGCGGCCGGTGAGCACGATGCGCAGGCCCCCGGCCGCGTGCCGGAGCACGAAGTCCAGGCCCTCCGCCACCGCCGCGGACGGCTGGGCCGTGTCGAACTGGTCGAGCACGAGGACGGCGGGCTGCGCCGAGTCGGCCAGCCCCTCCGCCAGACGTGCGAGGAACGACCGGGTCACTCCTTCGGCGCGCGTGGGACTGCCCACGCCCGCCGGCAGTGCCACCCCGCCCCGGTGGAAGGCCTCCAGGACGTACGCCCAGAGTGCGCCAGGAGCGTCGCCCGGCTCGACGGTCAGCCACACGGGTGGACGCGGCGCGAGCCCGCCGGCCGCCCAGTGGGCGGCGAGCACCGTCTTGCCCGAACCGGCCGGACCGTTGACGAGGGTGAGCGGCCCCCGCGCCCCGGCCGCCATGCGCTTCAGCAGCTCGGGCCGGTGCACGAGGAGCTGCGGCACGGCCGGAACGGCGAACCGCGCCGATAGCATCGGGTCACCGGACGGTGCCGGGCTCCCGTGCGGCGGACGCACGGGTGAATCGGGCCCTGCGGGGTTCTCCATGCGGTCACCGGGGTCGGGTCGGGTGGTCTGCGGGTGCGGATGCTGGTGCTGGTGTGCTGGTGTGCTGGTGTGCTGGTGTGCTGGTGCTGGTGCTGGTGCTGGTGCTGGTGCTGGTGCTGGTGCGGACTGTGGCTCGCCCGCGTTCTCCACTCAAACCGTGATCAGTGGTGATCACCAGTCGTGTCACCTGGGCCGGGTGATGCGGACGCGCACACCGGTGGATCCTCGGACTCGGTCGTTGTGATGGGTGAGGCGTCCCGTTCGGCGCAGGCTACGGCCGTGTTCACGGCTCCTCGGCCGACGACAGGGCAGCCTGGGGAGGGAGGTCCGCCCGGGAGCCCTTCGCACGTCGACCGGGCGGCCCTTCCACAGCGGCCTTCGGGTCGAGGCACACGGTGTGGGCGCCGACCTGCAGGTCGGTCCTGTAATCGGCATCTTGCAGTTCACCGTCTGGGCCGAATGCCGGTCCCGTTCGCTAGGGTCTGCGGCCATGACAGAGACGACGACCGAAGCATGGCCGGAACCTCCACTCGCCGGCACCGAGGCGGCAGCCGTCCTCGGCGCCCTGGAACGCCAGCGGGCTACGCTGGCCTGGAAGTGCTCCGGCCTGGACGATCTTGGCCTACGCGCCACGGTCGGCGCATCCAGCATCACTCTGGGCGGCCTGCTCAAACACCTGGCGCACGTAGAGGACAGCCACTTCGCCCGTCTGTGGCTCGGCTCTGACGTCGGCGCTCCCTGGGACACCGTCGACTGGGACAGCACTCCCGACTGGGACTACCGCTCCGCTGCCGAGGACTCCCCCGGGCAACTGCTCGCTCTCTGGCGGGAATCAGTTGCCCGCTCCCGTGCCATCGTCGACAAGGCACTCAGCGCGGGCGGGCTGGAACAGCTCGGTGCCTACACCACCCCTGGCGGCGAACGCCCGAACCTCCGCCGCATCCTCCTGGACCTTGTCGAGGAGTACGCCCGCCACGCAGGTCACGCCGACCTCATCCGTGAATCCGTCGACGGCCTTACGGGCGAGGACCCGCCGAGGTGAACCAGGTACGCCGCGAGGCGGGGTGCGGGGCAGCGCGGGCCTGATGCGTTCCTGACGAGACCGTCCGACCCCGCGCCACCTCTCTTCGCGTCCGTGGCTCCTGACGCGGGCTTCGGGCTCAGGCTCCGGCCAACTCGGCGTTCGCGCGTTCCGTGACCAGGGCCAACACGCGGCCCGAGACCGCGAGGTCCTCGGCCGGGATGCCGACGTACAGCCGGGCGGCGATCTCGGCGCTCTCGGCGGCGGTGCTCTCGTACAGCCCCCGTCCGGTGTCGGTCAGCCGCACCCGGGACGACTGCGCCGGATCCTCTTCGAGCAGCTTCCCGGCCGTCAGCTCCTCGATCACTGCGCGCACGACCGACCCGTCGGTCTTCAGCGAACCGCTGACGTCGCCGACGAGCGCGTCGCGGCCGATGGACCCGCCCGCGGCCACGACGGCCCGGAGCGTCACGCTCTGGTGGAACGTGGCGCCGTGGCGGACCAGCACGTCCTCCAGGAGGGCACGCCCGGCGTGGTGCGCCAGGGCTATGACACGGGCGTTGACCGCGGTGGGTGCCGTGGGTGCCGTGGGTGCCGTGATGGTCATGGTTGCTCCTCGTCGTTCTCGGTGTACGGATCAAGAGGTGCGTCGAGCAGGGTCGCCAGCTCGCGGGTGAACTGCCGCGTGCGCAGGCTGTCCTGGCCCCCGAGCGGCTCCAGCAACTGGTCCAGCAGGCCCTGGACCACCTTGACCGCGCGGCGTGCGACGTCGCGCCCCTGCTCGGTGAGCGACAACTGCACGGCACGCGGGTCGTCGGGGTCCCGGGTGCGGGCGACGAGTCCGGCGGCCTCCAGGGCACGGGCGAGCTTGGACACGTACAGCGGTTCGAGCCCCGTGTGGTCGGCGAGCCGGCGCTGGCTGGGCCGCAGCCCGGAGCGCCCCATGCCGTACAGCGACGCCATCAACGCGTACTGGGCATGGGTCAGTCCCAGCGGCGCGACCGCCCGGTCGACGGCCACCCGCCACTTCATCGACAGACGCCAGACCAGAAATCCCGCCGTGGCGCTCTCAGTTGCTGAACTCACAGCAACATACAGTACATGGCTACTATGTACATGGCTACTATTTTTCCGCGGGCAGCCACCCAGGCGAAGCCACGATCGGCCCGAGGTACCGGGCGACTGCCTCGAAGCGGCTCCTCGGCCTCGGTGCCGGTTCTAGGCTGGGCGGTGTGGCGGCAAGGGGCGAGCGTTCAAGTCCGGCTGCGCACAACGTGATGCGCTGGCCGCTGAGCCTGCACGTCGGCGTCGCGCTGCTGCTGGCCGCCTCCACGGCCTGCGTCGTCGCGGGAGCGCTCTGGTTCGTTCTGGGCACGCCCCGCCTGCACGTGGCCGGACCGCTCAAGCCCGCCGACGTCTACGACGGCATCAAGATCGCTCTGGCCGTCGTCGCCGGCATCGGCGGTGTGATGGCCCTGGTCGTCGGCTCGAAGACGCCGAGTTCTCCGGCAGCCTCGTCGATTTCACCGGCTCGGACTTCACCGGCACCGCCGTGAACGTCGGCGCGCGCCATCTCGCGACCCTGCACAGCACGGTCCCGCCCGCACGATTCGACGGTGGCACCGTCGACCTCTCCCACGCCGCGGCGTTCACCCACCCACCGCGCTTCGACCTGTCATCGGCGCCCGCAGGGCTGTTGCTGCCGCCCGGCACGAACGTCTCCGACTTGCCCTGAGTCGGCTCCACCGCGGCGGCCGCGACCGTCACCGGCGTCCCGGCCGTCCCTCCGCCCGCGCCCAGGGAACGGGCAGGCTTCGGCACCTCTCCCGAGGCCGGCGCGATAGGCGAGGCCTTCGGTGACTACCTCGCCGTCGAGGTCGGCGCCCACGCGGACGCCGCGTACGGCTGGCCGCGGCGGGCCGACCTGGCCTGCGTCGCCGACTGGGACGCGGCCTCCTACAGCGACGCCCCGCACTGCCTGCGCCGCATCGACGGGAACAAGGTGTACGCCGACCTGGAGGGCGAGGTCCACGCGGACGGGGAGATCTGGTCCCGCGCCCTCTTCGACATCCTCAACGCCCTGGGCGCCCGGACCGCCGACCGCATCATCGTCAACGCCCAGTTCGGCTTCGCGCCGGACACGTCCTTCAAGGACGCGGCCCTGACGACGGTTTCGACCGCCCAGCGGATGTACGGCGCGAGCGCCGCGGACGCCGTGCGCGCCGCGTTCAAGGCCCGGCAGATCCCCGGCATCCAGTAACGGCCGGACCCTTCCCCGGACTCGGGGCACACCGCGTCCGGGGAAGCGGAATGTTCCACTTTTGGTCGCTCAGCGAACATCGCTCCCCTCCCTCCGGACAACAGCTGGTCAAATCCTTGTTGCATACCTGTCAATCCGCCGCTCCTTCCTGGCAATCTCAACCGCCTGGCCCCCCACGGCAATTGAAGGAGCACGAGTGACCCTCCCCACGTCCTCATCCCGCACCCCCCGCAGCCGTACCCGAGCGCTGCGCGCCGCCGCCGTCGTCGCCTCGGCGGCGATGGTCGCGATCTCCGTCCAGAGCGGCTCCGCCAACGCCTCGGCGGAGCGCGAGGCGGGAGCCACCGCGCTCGCCCTCACCGCCGACGCGCGCGTCCAGGCGATCACCGCGGCCCAGAACACGGCGGCCGACACCGCGCGGGCCATCGGCCTCGCCGACGACGAGCGCCTCGTGGCCCGCGATGTGATCAAGGACGCCGACGGCACGGTGCACACCCGCTACGAGCGCACCTACGCCGGACTGCCGGTCCTCGGCGGAGATCTGGTGGTCCACCAGAAGAAGGACGGCAGCCGCAAGACCACCAAGGGCGTCGAGGCCCGAATAGCCCCGGCCACCGCCCGCTCCTCCCTCAAGGCCGCGCCCGCCGGTGCCCGCCAGGTCGTGTGGGCCGCGAGCGGCAAGCCGGTCTTCGCCTACGAGGCCGTCGTCACCGGCACCCAGCACGACGGAACCCCCAGCGAGCGCCACGTGATCACGGACGCCGCCACCGGCGCCGAGCTGTACTCCTACGAGGCCATCGACACCGGCACCGGCACGAGCCAGTACTCCGGCTCCGTCACGCTGGACACCACGCAGAGCGGGGCGTCCTACAGCCTGACCGACGGCGTCCGCGGCGGCCACAAGACCTACGACCTGAACGGCGGCACCACCGGCACCGGAAGCCTGTTCACCGACGCCGACGACAAGTGGGGCGACGGACTGCCGTCGAACCGCCAGACGGCCGCGGCCGATGCCCACTACGGCGCTGCGGTGACCTGGGACTTCTACAAGTCCGAATTCGGCCGCAACGGCATCGCCGGGGACGGCAAGGCCGCCTACTCCCGCGTCCACTACGGCAACGCCTACGTCAACGCCTTCTGGTCCGACGCCTGCTTCTGCATGACCTACGGCGACGGCGCCGCCAACCAGAAGCCGCTCACCTCCCTGGACGTCGCCGGCCACGAGATGAGCCACGGCCTGACCGCCGCCACGGCCAAGCTGAACTACAGCCGCGAGTCGGGCGGCCTCAACGAGGCCACCAGCGACATCTTCGGCACGTCGGTGGAGTTCTTCGCGAACAACCCGGCCGACGTCGGCGACTACCTCATCGGCGAGAAGATCGACATCCGCGGCAACGGTACGCCGCTGCGCTACATGGACAAGCCCAGCAAGGACGGCGCCTCGGCCGACTACTGGTCCAAGACCGTGGGCCGGCTCGACGTGCACAACTCCTCGGGCGTGGCCAACCACTTCTTCTACCTGCTCTCCGAGGGCAGCGGCGCGAAGACGGTCAACGGGGTCTCGTACAACTCGCCCACCTACGACGGTTCGACGGTGACCGGGATCGGCCGGACCAAGGCCTACAAGATCTGGTACAAGGCGCTCTCGACCTACATGACGTCGACCACCAACTACGCGGGAGCACGCACCGCGACCCTGCAGGCGACGGCCGACCTGTACGGATCGACCAGCGTGGAATACCAGCAGGTGGCGGCCGCCTGGAAGGCCGTCAACGTCAACGGCTGAGCCGGCTCCTGAGCGGTACCTCGCCCCGGCGGGCCTGCGGGCCCGCCGGGGCTTCCGCCGCTTCCGGGGCTTCCGCGACTTCCGCGGCTTCCGGCGGACTGCGGGAAGCGGGAAGCCGAAGCGGGAACGCCCGGCGGTCCGCCCGATCGCAGCCACCGGGGAGATTCCGCGGATTCTGCACGGTGAAAGCCGTTTCCCCCGGCGCAGGTACGCGCGCCCGCCGGGGCGGGCGGCCCTGCGGGCTGTAGGACCGCCGGTCCCGAGAGGCGATGGGGGTAGCCCCGCGAGGCTCGTCCGCCAGAGGTCCCACGGCGCCGGGCCGACGGCCGGAATGAGCGGAGCGGGCCCGTGCTCCCTATGGTGGAAGGGGAGCACGGGCCCACCCATTGGTCATTCCGCGGAGCGGTCCCGAAGGCTGGTCGTCGTCCTCGTCCTCGGGGCCGGATTCCCTGGCGAACCAGAGATCGAGGGTGTACTGCTCGGCAGCGGGGCACTGCTGCCATGATGCGCCGATCCGGTCCGGGGTCCACTGTTCCCCGGCGGCCCGCTGGAGGGACGCGTTGTAGTAGGCGGCGGCCGCGTCGCGTCCGGTCCAAGAGGCGTGGCCTTCGTAGGCTCCGGGGCGGGGCAGGTTCATTTCGCCTGCCGGTCCGTAGGTGAGCTGGTTGACGACGAGCAGTCCGATCTCGGATTCCAGGGATACCGCGATCGTGCCGTCGGCTGCTGCCGGGGGCTGCCTGCGATGAGCGGCATGGCCGGTCTCCGTCGTTGCTCAGGGAGTGATCTTCACGTAGAACGCGTCTCCGTCGAGGAGGCGGCTCAGGACGCGTCCCGCAACTCCTACGCGGCCGACCTCTCCCGCCGCGAGGGCTGGTGACTCCCCAAGTTCCCATAGCCGGGCCTGCCCCGACGGTGAGGTGTCCCGGGCGTGGACCGCCCGGGAGGCTGGTCCAGCGGAACAGGCAGGCCGGGTCAGACCACCTGATGTCGCGTCAGCCCGTGACCCCGGGCACGACCAGGCCGGTTTCGTACGCGATCACCACCGCGTGGGTCCGGTTCTGCGCGCCGAGTTTGGTCAGCACGTTCCCGACGTGCGTCTTCACCGTCTCCAGGCTCACCCTGCACGACTCCGCGATGTCCGGGTTGGACCGGCCGGTGGCCATCAGGCGCAGCACCTCCTCCTCCCGGCCCGTCAGCGACGCCTGCGGCAGCGCTTCGGCGGATCCCAGTGGGCGGGCGGTGACCATCTGGCGCAGGGCCGCCGGGAAGAGGATCGCCTCGCCCGCCGCGACCACCCGCACCGCCTCCGCGATCCTGGGGACGGGGAGCCGCTTGAGCACGAAGCCGCTGGCCCCGGCGCTGAGTGCGGCGGTGACGTAGTCGTCGTTCTCGAAGGTGGTGATCACCACGACTCTCGGCGGGTCGGCCGACCCGGCGAGGAGCTGCCGGGTGGCCTCTATACCGTTGCGGCGCGGCATCCGTACGTCCATCAGGACCACGTCCGGCCGCAACTGCCGTGCCTGCTCCACTGCTTCGATGCCGTCGACGGCCTCCCCGACGACGGCGATCCCGGGCTGCATTCCGAGCAGCGTGCGCAGACCGCTGCGGGTCACCTCGTCGTCGTCCGCGATCAGGAGGGTGGTGCGGCCGGAGGCGCCGGCGGTGTCAGTTATGACGGCTGCGCTCGCGTGGGGGCCGGTCGCGACCGCTGCGCTCGCTTGTGAGCCGATCATGCGGGCAAGCGTACCGGCAGCCGGACCGCGAGCCGCCAGTGCTCCGGTCCGTCCGGACCGGCCTCGATTTCGCCGTGCAGGAGCCGCACGCGCTCAAAGAGGCCGGGCAGGCCGTGCCCGGACGTCGGGAAGGCCCCCGGGCTCATTGCGCTCCCGGCTCCGGTCCGGTTGACCACCTCGAGCTCCAATGAGTCCGGCGTGGCCGCCACCTTGACCCGGATCGGACCGCCCGCTCCGTGCTGCAGCGCGTTCGTCAGCCCTTCCTGCAGGATCCGGTACGCCGCCCGGGAGAGCGTCCCCTGCACCTGCGCATAGTCGCCCGACAGCTCCGGCTCCACCACCGCGCCCGCGTGCCGCAGCCGGTCGAGCAGCCCGGGCAGGTCGGCCAGATTGCGGGCCGGCGCCGTCCCCGCTTTCTCCTCGCGCAGCATGCCCAGCACATAGTCCAGGTCCTCAAGGGCGGCCCGGGTCGACTCCTCGATGCTGCGCAGGGCGGCCCGCGCCGCCACCGGGTCGGCACAGAGCATCTCGCCCGCCACCGCAGCCTGGATCGTGGCGGCCGTCAGCGTGTGCCCGATCGAGTCGTGCAACTCGTGGGCCAGCCGGTTGCGTTCGGCCAGTACCCGCTCCCGCTCGACCGCCAGCGCGAGCCGCTCGGCCGGCGACGGACCCAGCAGCCTGGGCGCCAGCCACCGCAGGGCGTACGTCACCGCCAGACAAAGAGCCGCCGCCAGCAGCAGGCAGCCGAGCGCCGCTGCCCAGCTCTGCCAGCCGCTCTCCGCGCGCAGCGACCAGCCGTTCACACTCACCCCGGCCTCGGCGCCGGCCCAACCGCCGGGAAGGAGCAAGCCCGCGACGAACAGCAGGACGCTCAGCTGCGCCCCCGCCCACCCCAGCACCACATGCGACAGCAGCCAGAGCGGGGTCCGCCAACGGTCGGCGCCCGATGCCGTGGAAGCAGCCGCCCCCTCACCGGGCGGGCCCGCACGCCGACGCTCGCCCACGGGATCCGGCAACGGCACCCCCAGCATCCGCCGGGCGCAAGCGATCAGCACCCGCCGCATGGTACGAGCCAGCCCGATCACACCGATCAGTACGGACCAGACCAGCACGGTCAGAGCGAACTGCACCCCCACGGAAGCGGATGGCCACGCCACCGCCGGTAGTGCTGCGAAAGGCAGCAATGGAAGGCTCGCCAAGGCGCCGCAATAGGCGAATAGCGCACCCGAATACGTGGAGCCGCGCAGCAGCGGCCGGATTCCTCTGAACATGGCCAGGCAAGTATGACCGGACGGCCCACCGGCGGCCTCCCCCGATCGGGGGAGAGAACTCTCCCGCCTTCCCGCGATGTGTCCGTGGGCTCCCGAAACCAGAATCGGGGTCTCACCAGTTGACGGGACGGAAGGACGGGCTGATGAACGCTCAGGGAATCGAGACGCCGCCGAACCACACGGTGTCCGCCCAGGACCAGGCCGTACGGACTCGGACGGCAACGAACGGAGTGGCACCGGGCCTGACAGCACCGAAGAACAGCCTGGCCACGGCCGCCATGACACTGGGCATCATCGGCCTGTGCACCTCGGTCGTCTTCATCGGCGGCCCGCTCGCCGTGATCGGCCTGATCCTGGGCATCGCCGCGCTGATGGCGGCCAAGCGGACCGGTGCGGGCCGGGGCAAGGCCGTCACCGCCGTGGTGACGTCGTTCGTCGCAATCGCCGTGTCCGGGCTGGTCGCCGTCTTCATGGTCTGGTACGCGAACAAGACGCAGGAGTGCTACCAGCCCGACAGCTTCCACCAGTACACGCGGTGCGTCCGCGAGCACCTGAACGGAAACTGAACGGCCTTGCCTCTCCCTCACCGGTGAACCGGCCGCCCACTCTCCTCGACAAGGACGAGCACCATCGTGCGAAGCAGAAACACCCGCAAGGCTCCCCTACTCGCCGCCAGCCTCGCGGCGGCCACCCTTTCGGCGCTGACGCCCGCAACGGCGTTGGCCGCGTCCACGGCATCCGATGCCTCCACCGCCAAGGACCCCCTGCGGCAGTACACGCAGCAGAAGCTCCAGTGGAAACGCTGCGACGCGAAGGGCCCCGACACCTTCCAGTGCGCGACGCTCAAGGTGCCACTGGACTACAGCGACCCCGGCGGCAAGACGATCGGCCTCGCGATATCCCGGCTGAAGGCGGGCAGCGCGAAGGCACGTCACGGCGTTCTGCTGCTCAACCCGGGCGGCCCCGGCGCACCGGGACTGCAGCTGCCTGCCGACCCGCTCATGAAGTTCCCCGCGGAAGTGAAGCGGCGGTACGACCTCGTCGGCTTCGACCCAAGGGGCGCCGGGCAGAGCTCTCCCGTCAGCTGCGGGCTGACCGCCGAGGAGCAGGCCGACCAGCCGTACAAGGCGGAGACCTTCACGAAGGACGTGGACCGGGCCCGTACCGTCGCCGAGAAGTGCCGGGCCAGGGCCGGTGACAAGCTGCCGCACCTCACCACCCGCAACAGCGCCCGTGACATGGACGTCATCCGCGCCGCGCTGGGCGAGGAGACGATCTCCTACCTGGGGATCTCCTACGGCACCTACCTCGGCGCTGTCTACATGCAGCTGTTCCCCCAGCGGGCCGACCGAATCGTGCTGGACAGCGCAACCAACCCAACCCGGATCTACAGGGGAATGTTCCAGGACATGGCGAAGGCGGCCGAGCAGGCTTTCACGCGCTGGACCGCATGGACGGCCCGTCGGCACACGACCTACGGACTGGGCGACACTCCGGCCAAGGTCCGCAAGACCTACTGGGACCTGATCGCGCGGGCGAACCGCAAGCCCGTCCTTTTCGAGGGACAGACCCTCACCGGCGACGGCATCCGTGCAGACAACCGCACGTTCTTCCACGTCCAGAAGGCCGCCGAACGGATCACCGGACTGAAGAAGGGGATGCTCACCGTCGCCGGCGGCGAGGGACACGGCGTCCTCTACGCGCCGGACAGCAGTCCCTGCGCGGACAAGGCCGTCACGGTCTACCTGACCACGGGCAGGCTCCCCGCCAAGGACCTGACCTGCCAGGCTACGGCCGGGCAGAAGGAGCAACCCCGCACGTTTCCCGTCCCCACACCTCCGAGCCGGCCGGGAACGCACGACCGTCTCTGGCCCTGAGCGGTCCCGGGCGCGGCTGCGTCCACGGACGTGGTGTACGGATTCGTTGACGAGGCCGCCGGTGGTGGTCACTCGCTCGGCTCAGTGGTCAAGGGCGGGTGACGGGCCGGGTTCGGAGGTTCCGTGATCGCGGCCGCCACCGTCGGCGGGCTCCGCCGACTCTCTCCTTGCCACTGGGGATCCACTGCTCAACCTGAAAGCTCTCACTCGTGGTCGGGACCATCGGAGGCGCCCGACAGCGCATCGAGGAGATCAGGAACTCCGCAAGTCCCCATAGCGGACCTACCGATATCGACAGGTGCTGCCGCTGTCCGAGGCGAGGGCTCCCGACGACACCCGACCGCGTGAGGCGATCGAGCACGCGCCGCCGCAAGTGCGCGCGCTCATGCGGCCGATGCCGGCCTGCGAGCCCGGTCGCAGCCGACTGGCCTTGCTGCGCCACCAGTTGGACTCCGCCTTGCGCCGCTGACCCGTCAGGTGCGCCCGCTCCGGTGAGCAGTGACTCACGGATAATGACGACCAGCCGAACTGGCGGCTCGTGTCGACTGGGGGAAGAGCCATGCGCATAGGTGTCTATCTCGCACATCCGCGGTCAGGAAGCTTCAATCACGCACTGTTCGACGCGGTGGTGGAGGAGCTGCGCGGGCGGGGCTGTCAGGTGGTGGCGCACGACCTGTGCGCCGAAGGGTTCGCGCCGGTGCTCTCCGCCGAGGAGACGGGGACGGTCCAGTCGGCGTCACGGGCCCACGATGCGCAGGTGGAGCTCCACCGGGCCGAGGTGGCGACGCTCGACGCCATGGTGTTCGTCCACCCGAACTGGTGGGGCATGCCGCCCGCCGTCCTCGCCGGCTGGGTGCAGCGCGTACTCGCGCCCGGCGTCGCCTACAAACTGGGCACCGCGGAGGGCGAGCCCGCGGGACTCCTGAAGGCCGGCAAGGCGCTCGTACTGAACACCTCCGACACTCCCGCCGATCGCGAGAAGACCGAGTTCGGCGATCCGCTGCACAGCATCTGGTCGGCATGCGTCCTGCCGTACGTGGGGGTTGCCGAGGTGCGCCGGATCGTCTTCCGCACCGTCACCGACTCGGACGAAGAGCAACGCGCGGCGTGGCTCGACGAGGCACGCGGGGAGGCCGCCGCGCTGCTGACCTGATCCGCGGCGATTCGCCGCAGGCCCTCCTGACGGGCCGGGAGGAGAAGATATTGACGGATGCAGCCACGCTGGCCGGAAAACCTCGGCCAATTTGGTGACAAGCACACTGATGTTTCATCATTGTGACAGCACGTCAGCTCTTGGCGTGCGTCGAGGAGCCGGGGGCGCCGGGGGGGTCCCCCGTTCACACCGGTCGAAGCCGCGGGCGAGTTCTTGCTCTCGCCGTGCGCCGCCGGGGCTCCCGTCCCGTTTCCGTCACCAAGGCAAAGGCCCATGTCCGCCCAGCAACTCTCGGACCTCATACGTTTCGCCCGTCACAACTCACCCTTCTACCGGGACCTTTACGCGTCCCTGCCGCCGCACGCCGACCGCCTCACCGACCTGCCGGTGGTCGACCAGCAGGAGTTCTGGGCGGCCAACACCCTTCACGACAGCCGTGTGCTGACCGGCCCGCTCAGCGAGGCCACGGTCTACAAGACCGGCGGCACCACCGGGTCCCCCAAGTTCTCCGTCTACACCCGCGACGAGTGGCGCACCTTCGTCACCTCCTTCGGCCAGGGCCTGGTGGACGCGGGTCTGCGCCCGGGGCACCGCGTCGCGGACCTCTTCTACGCCGGGGAGCTGTACGCCAGCTTCCTGTTCGTCCTCGACTCGCTCGCCCACGCGCCCGTGGACAACGTCCGACTGCCGATCGGCGGCGGCGCGGCGCTGGAGACGACGATCCCCACGCTGCGCGATCTCGCCGCGCAGGTGCTGGCCGGCACGCCCACCACCCTGTGCCGGCTCGCCGAACAGGTCGTCTCCACGGGTGCCCGGCTCGACTCCGTCGAGCTGCTGCTCTTCGGCGGCGAGGCGCTCTTCGACGACCAGCGGCGCCTGCTGGCCACCGCGTTCCCCCGTGCCGAGGCCCGTTCCGTCGGATACGCCAGCGTCGACGCCGGCCTCCTCGGCCGCCCCGTCCCCGGCACCGACGCCCGGGTGCACCGCGCCTTCACCCCGTACTCGGTCGTCGAGATCCTCGACGACTCCACCGATGAGCCCGTCACCGAACCGGGGCGGCCCGGCCGCGTCGTCGTCACCAGCCTCTTCCGCCGGCTCATGCCGATCATCCGCTACCCCGCCGGTGACCGGGCCGAGTGGACCGGCACCGGGCCCGGGCACTTCCGGATCCTCGGCCGCGCCGAAGAAGGCGTACGGGTGGGACCCGTCTCCCTCTACACCCAGGACGCCCAGGACGCCGTGACCGCGGCGGACACCGCAGGGCAGGTGGTCGGCATGCAGCTCGTCGTCCGCCGCTGGGACGGCCGCGACGGGCTCGTCCTGCGGCTGGCGACGGCCCCCGGCGACCCCGACCACGGCCGGGAGCAGCTGGCCGGGGCCGTCGTCGCGGAGCTGGAGACCGTACGCCCGCTGTATCCGGAGAGCGTGCGCGCCGGGTTCGTGCACCCGCTCTCGGTGGAGTGGGCACGCCACCGCGACCTCGCCGTCAACCCGCGCTCGGGCAAGCTCGTCCGGGTCCTCGACGAGAGGCCGACCGCATGACCGCCGCACCCGTGACCGAGGAGGTCACGAGCGGGGTTGCGACCGGCGGCCGACGCGCGCCGCTGATCCTGCGCAACCGCGCCTTCGGCGCCGTGTGGCTCGGCCAGGTCCTCAGCCAGGCCGCCGTCCGCATGTTCCAGGTCGGCGTGTCCTGGTGGATCGTCGCCTACGCCGTGCACGACGCCCGCGGTCTGGCCTCCGGGCTGTTCATGGCGGCCTGCACCCTGCCCGCCGTGGCGCTGGCGCCCGTCGTGGCGGCGGCGGTCGGCCGCTTCGCCCACCGTTCGGTTCTGCGGACCGCCGCCGCCCTGGCCGGGGCCGCCTCCGGCGCCCTCGCGCTGTGGGCGTACGGCGGCGGGCTGCCGCTCCCCGCCGTGTACGCCGCCGCTCTCGCCCTGGCCACTTGCCAGGCCTTCTTCGATCCCTGCCTGACCACCTCGGTGCCCGAACTCGTCGACGACGCCGACATCGAGACGGCCACCGGCTTCGAACTGTCCACCCAGTCCCTGGCCGGCCTCGGCGGAGCGCTCCTCGGCGCCCTGACCGTCGACCAAGCCGGCGTGGCCGGGCTGGCCGTCGGCTGTGCGGCCGCCTACGCCGGGGCGGCCCTGCTCGTCGCGAGCGCCCGCTTCCGCCCCATCGGAACCATCGAAACCGCCGAGACCGGCGCGGCCGGCACGGCCGGCACGGCCGCAGCAGACGTGCCCCAGCGGCGCGCGCTCCGCCGGATCCTGGGCGAACTGCCCTACGTACGGCGGATCCTGGTCTGCTTCACCGCGGCGAACCTCTTCACCACCGCCGTCTTCGTCGTCATCCCCCTCTACACCCGCTCGGTCCTCCAGGGCGGTGGCGCCACCGTGGCACTGCTGGAGGCCTCCCTGGGCACCGGCGCGCTCATCGGCGCCTTCACCGGCACCCGCGTGCCGGGCCGGCCCACGGTCGCCGGCGCCTACTGCCTGGGTCTGATGGCCCTCGCGCTGGCGGTGCCGGGGCTGGTCGCGCACCGCCCGGTCGTGGCGGGCAGCCTGGCCGTGGCCGGATGGTGTGCCGGGGCGGTCAGCGTCCGCTTCGTGGCCCTCTTCCAGCGGCTGGTGCCGACGGCGGACAAGCCCGGCTTCTTCGCCGTGATGCAGGCCGTACTGGGCGCTTCCCTTCCGGTGGCGTCGCTCGTGTTCGGCTCCGCCGGCGATTTCCTCTCGCCCCGGACGCTGTGCCTGGTGCAGGGGGCGGGCCTGGTCCCCGCCGCCATCGCGCTGGCCCTGCTCGGGTCCCGTACGCCCGAACCGCCCGCAGCGGACGCGGACCACGGCACGGAACCCGTCGGAGGCACCCGGTGAACCCCGTCATCACCGCGGCCACCCCGGCCGACATCGCCGAACTGCGCCAGCTCTACTACGCCGTCTACGGGCCGCACTACCCGGTGGCCCTCGGCACCGACCCGGCCGAGATGGCCCGGCTCATGGAGGACCCGCACTCCCTGTGGCTCGTCGCCCGCTGCGCAGGCACCGGGGCCCTGACCGCGTCCGCCGCCATCCACGGCGAGCCGGGCAGCCGCATCGGCCGTCTGGAGGGCATCGCCGTCCACCCCGGGCACCGCTCGGGGGGCCTGGCCGCCGCCCTGACCGAGGCGCTGTGCGCCGGGATGCTGGACACGGGGCGGCTGGACTCCGTCTACGCGACCGTACGCACCGTCGGTTCCGGACCGCAGCGCGTCGTCGCGCGCAACGGCTTCCGCCCGCTGGGCATCCTGCCCAACGCGGTGGATCTCCGCAGCCGCGAAAGCCTCGCGCTCTACGCGCGTCACTCCGAGGGTGTGCTCGACCGCCGGATGCCGGTCACCGAAGTGCCCGCTCCGCTGCTGCCGTTGCTGCGCACCGCGGAGGCCGCCCTCGGCATCCGCTACCCCGGGGTCCGCGCCTCCACCGGCCCGATCCCGGCGCCCGCGCCGCAAGGGGCCGCCGAACGGCTGGAGATGATCGAGGCTCCGGCCTTCGTACGCCGCCGTTTCCGCGAGCAGTTCCCCTGCGCCGAGGGCTGGTTCTACCCGCTGCACACCCCGAACGTGCTGCTCACCCCGGAGGACGGCCGGTTCGAGGTCTACGCCTACCTCAACCGCGCCGGCGGGTACGCCTCCCTGCTGACCGCCCACCCCGACCCGGCCGCCGCGGCCGCGTACCTCGAACCCGTCACCCGGGCCCTGGCCCGCGCGGGTGCCGGTTACGTCGAGGCCCTGGTGCCGCTCGCACACCAGGAGGCCCTTTCGGCCTTCCTCGCCCAGGGGTTCGTCGCCGGGGCCCTCTACCCGGCGATGCGCGCCGACGGCGACGGCTTCCACGACTACGCCGTCCTGTCCCGGTCCAGCGAGCGGATCGACTTCCGCGGCGTCGCCGTCGAACCGCCTCTCCAGCCCTATCTGGACTGCTACACGTCGGCCTGGGCGTCGACCCATCTGCCCACATCACCCGAGGTCGCCTCATGAATCCCATGAACACCACGAACCACATGAACCCCCATCTCGCACCGGTCTCCGTACCCGATCCGGCTCTCCTGCCGCACGTACAGCAGCTGTGCGACCTCACCGATCCGTACGCCTCCGGGCCCGCGGAGGACGCACTGTTCGCCGCCGCCATGGCGGAGACCAACGCCTGGCACGCCGAGCGCTCCCCGTTCTTCCGCTCCCTGTACGAGGCCACTGCGCCGGCCGAGCCGTACCGCACGCCACTCGTCCACGCGAACTTCTTCAAGCGCCACGAGGTGCTCTCCATCCCGCACGAGGACGTCGAGCTGCACCTGACCTCCTCCGGCACCACCGGCCAGAAGTCGCAGATGTTCTTCGACCACTGGACCATCCGCTCCGCCCAGCGCATGGTCGCCCGGATCTTCGAGCGCAACGGCTGGATCACCCCCGACCAGGAGGTCAACTACCTCCTCTACAGCTACGAGCCGGCCCCGTCCCTGAACCTCGGTACCGCCTTCACCGACAACTACCTGTGCGACTTCGCCCCCGCGCGCAGCGTCGAGTACGCACTGCGCAACACCGGCGGCGACCACGAGTTCGACCCCTTCGGCTGCATCGCCGCGCTGCGCCGCTTCGAGCGCGAGGACGCCCCGGTCCGCATCCTCGGCTTCCCGGCCTTCCTCTTCTTCACCCTGGAGCGCATGCGCTCCAGGGGGCTGCCTCCGCTGCGCCTGCCCGAGGGCTCCCTCGTCGTCCTCGGCGGCGGCTGGAAGGGCCACGCCGACCGGCGCATCGGCAAGGAGGAGCTGTACTCCCGCGTCACCGAGCAGCTGGGCATCCCGGGCGAGCGGATCCGGGACACCTTCGGGTCGGTGGAGCACTGCATCCCGTACATCGAGTGCGACCACCACCGGCTGCACGCCCCCGTCTGGTCCCGGGTGACGATCCGCTCCACGCGCACGCTCGAACCGCTGCCGTACGGGGAGCCGGGCTACCTCCACCTCGTGTCGCCGTACATCACCTCGGTGCCCGCGCAGAGCGTGGTCATGGGCGACCTCGCCTCCCTCCGGCCGGGCGACGCCTGCGGGTGCGAGCTGGAAACCCCCTGGTTCACCGTCCACGGCCGTGCCGGGGTGAGCCGCAACCGCAGCTGCGCGGTGGCCGCAGCCGAACTGATGAAGGACATGGCGTGACCGTGACGGAGACCAAGGCCGCGTACGAGCAGCACGGCGACGGCGCCGCGCACCACTACTGGCAGGGCGCGTTCATCGGCGACGAGGAGGCCGGGCGCCGCCTCGCCGGTCTGCCGGCCGCCGTGGAGGCCGCGCTGGCCGAGGGGCTGGCGACCGAGACCGTCCTGGCCGCCTGCGACGCCCTCGCCGGCGCCCTGTGCGACCCGGCCCACCCCGTGCACGCCCGGCTCGCCCCCCACCTGCCCGAGGGCGAGGACCCGTCCGTCCTCGCCGAGCTCGGCGGCCTCCTCGGCCGGCGGGAGCTGACCCGCAAGCTGCGCCGGGAACTGGGCGGCGCGGCTCCCGGCCGACTGAACCGGGCCGATCCGCGCGAGACGGTCTACGAGGCCTGGGCGCCCGTCGGCCTGGTCGCCCACATCGCCCCGGGCAACGCCTCGACGGTGGCGCCGCTGAGCATCGTCGAGGGCCTGCTCGCCGGCAACGTCAACGTCCTCAAGACCAGCAGCGCCGACACCCTCCTCACCCAGCACCTGATGGCCGAGCTCGCGGCCCTGGACCCCAGCGGCACGCTGGCCGCGCGCATCGTCGTGCTGCGCTTCCCGTCCTCCAGGCAGGAGTGGCTGCGCCTGATGTGCGCGCCCGCGGACGCCGTCGCCGTATGGGGCGGGGAGGGCGCCGTCGAAGGGGTGGCGGCCCATGTGCCGGCCGGCTGCCGGCTGGTGGAGTGGGGGCACCGGATCTCCTTCGCGTACCTGACGGGCGACGCCTGGTCGGACGCCGGGACGCTCGACGCCCTCGCGGACGACGTGTGCCTGCACGAGCAGCAGGCGTGCTCAAGCCCCCAGGTGGTCTACCTCGACACCGAGGATGAGGGCGAGGTGTTCGCGTTCGCCGAGCGCTTCGCCGCGGTGCTCGCGGCGCGGCCGCCGGCCGTGACCGCCGCTGCGGCGGGTGGGCCGGATCCCGCCGGGGAGGCCGAGCTGACCACCACCGAGCTGATGGCACGCCTGGAGGAACACCTCGGCCTCACGCGGGTGTTCGCCGCGCCCGACGGCTCGTGGCGGGTCATGGCCGACACCCGGTCCCCGCTCACCGCCTCGCCGCTGCACCGCAGCGTGTGGGTCAAGCCGCTGCCCCGCGAGCGGCTGATCGCCACCCTGCGCCCGATGCGCCGCTACCTGCAGACCGCCGGCCTCGCGGGCAGCCGGACCGACATCGCCGAGCTGTCCCGCACCGCCCTCGCGGCGGGCGTCACCCGTGTGACGCCGGTCGGCGCCATGCTGGGCAGCTACGCGGGCGAGCCGCACGACGGCGTCTACGCCCTGCAGCGCTACAGCCGCCGCGTCGCGGTCCAGGCCGACCCGGCCCGCTTCGCCACCACCGCCTGCCTGGACGACCTGGCCCGGCCCGTCGTCCTGCCGCGGCCCGCAGGCCCGCTGCTGGGCAAGGAGGACGTGCCGGAGCTGGGCCCGCAGGTGGCGCGGGCCGATGCCGAGCTGTACTTCCGCAGCGGCGGCAGCACCGGCGCGCCCGCCCTGTCGATCTTCAGCTACGACGACTACGACACCCAGATGCACGCCGCCGCCCGCGGCCTGCTCGCCGCCGGCTACGACCCGGTCGGGGACCGCACGGCGAACCTCTTCTACTGCGGCGCCATGTACGGCAGCTTCATCAGCTTCTTCTCCGTGCTGGAGCGGCTCGGCGGGGTGCAACTGCCGCTGTCCGCCGGACCGGACCACCGGGCGACGGCGCAGGCGCTGATCGACCTGGGGGCCGACACCCTCTTCGGGATGCCCTCCTACCTGTGGCAGCTGCTGCACGCGCAGGAGGAAGCGCTGCGCGCGTACGGAGGCCTGCGCAAGGTCTTCTACGGCGGCGAGCACTTCACCGAGGAGCAACAGCGCACGCTCAAGGAGAGGTTCGGGATCGAGACGGTCCGCTCGATCACCTACGGCAGCACCGACCTCGGCCCGCTGGGCTACCAGTGCACCGAGAGCTCCGGCGGCGTCCACCACCTGCACGCCGACCTCCACACGATGGAGGTCCTGGACCTGGCCGTGGACCGGCCGGTGGCTCCGGGCGAGACGGGCCGGCTGGTCTTCACCACGCACGCCCGGCGCGGCCAGCACCTGGGCCGGTACGTGATCGGCGACCTCGGCCGGGAGGTCCCCGGCCGCTGCCCGTGCGGCCGGCACGCGCCCCGCTTCGAGCTGCGGGGGCGCACCGGTGACGTGATGCGGGTGGCGACGTACTTCCTCAACCACCGGCGTTTCCTGGACCTGGCCGGGGAACAGGGCGGACACCGCGGCGAATTGCAGGTCCGGCTCGACGGTGCGGACGCGCGCGAGCTGCTGACCGTACGGGTGGAGCGGGCCGGGACGACGGATCCGGAGCGGCTGCGGGAGGTCTTCCTGACCGGCTACCCGGAGCTCCGCTCGGCGGTGACGGAGCGGCTGCTGGACCTGGTGGTCGAGGCGGTCGACGGCGCGTCGCTGGACCGGAGCCCGACCAGCGGCAAGCTCCTCGCGGTGGTGGACGCGCGCCGCTAGTGTCCTGCGCCGGAGATTCGTCGGCAGAAACGGGCTAGGGAGTCGAGGATCTCCTCGGCTGTCTTGGTCCAGATGAACGGCTTGGGGTCTTCGTTCCAGTTCTTGACCCATTTGCGGATGTCGGCTTCGAGGGCCTGGACGTTCTTGTGTGCGCCGCGGCGGATCATCTGGTCGGCCAGGAAGCCGAACCACCGCTCGACCTGGTTGATCCACGAGGAGCCGGTCGGGGTGAAGTGCAGCTGGAACCGGGGGTGTTTGGCCAGCCATGCCCTGATCGCCGGGGTCTTGTGGGTGCCGTAGTTGTCCACGATCAGGTGGACCTGGAGATGCGCGGGCACCTCTTTGTCGATCCTGATCAGGAACTTCTTGAACTCGGCAGCCCGGTGTCGGCGGTGCAGGGCACTGATGACCTCACCAGTGGCAACATCGAACGCAGCGAACAAGGTGGTCAGGCCGTTGCGGACGTAGTCATGGGTTCGTCGCTCGGGCATGCCGGGCATTATCGGCAGGACCGGCTGGGACCGGTCCAGGGCCTGGATCTGGGATTTCTCGTCCACCGAGAGCACCACCGCGCCCTCGGGCGGGTTGAAGTACAGGCCGACGACGTCGTAGACCTTCTCCACGAACAATGGGTCCGTCGACAGCTTGAACGTGTCCGTCAGGTGCGGCTTGAGCTGGAACTTCCGCCAGATCCGGCCGACCGTCGACTTCGACAGGCCACTGCGGTCCGCCATCGACTTGCGCGACCAGTGCGTGGCGTTCTTCGGGAGTTCCTCCAGTGTCGTGACCACGACGTTCTCCACCTGGTCGACGCTGATGGTGGGCGGCCGGCCGGGCCGGGGCTCGTCGACCAGCCCGTCCAGCCGGTCGGCCAGGAACCGTCGCCGCCACTTGCGGACCGTGTCCGCGGTCACCCGCAGATCCCGTGCGACCGCGACGATCGGCGGCACCTCCGGCCCGGCGCACGCCAGCACAATCCCAGCACGCAGGGCCAGAGCCTGGGCCGATGTCGCCCGACGAGTCCACCGCTCCAACGCCGCCCGCTCATCAGCAGAGAGCAGCAACGGCTCCAGCTTCGGGCCCCGACGAGGAACAGACGCACCAGCAGCAGAAGTCACACAACAACTAACGATCAACTACTGGCGCAGGACACTAGGCGGTCGCGCGGTCCCTCACCAGGCACGCGTCGTCGGCCCCGGTCCTCGACCGGGGCCGATGACGCACAGCGGCAAGGGCCTCGAGTTCCAGGACTGTTCATCCCCACGTGACAGTGGTCTATACCTTTAACACTAGGCTGGGTCATCTGAAACGGGCACATGAACAGCCGTGGGAGGCTTTATGACCTTTCATCATCTTCCGCAGCCACCTTCCGACGAAGAGCTCTACTGGTACTTCGGACCGCAACGCCGCTGGGTCCTGGTCGCCACCTCGCTCGCCTTCGTGTTCACGGCGGCGACCATGTTCACCTTCGCCCTGCGCACACCGGCGCTCTGGGCCTTCCTCGCCGTCCTCGGCCTCAACCTCGTGGCCCTGGCGCTCTCTTCCGTCAACAGCCTGCGCCAGCGCCGGCTCACCCGGCAGTCGCACGAGGTGCTCGTCCACGCCTGGCAGCCCGCCGCCCTGCCCGGCGTCGATCTGTACCTGCCGACGTGCGGCGAGCCGCTCCCCGTCCTGGCCAACGCCTACCGTGCGGTGGCGGAAGTCGACTGGCCCGGCGAGGCGTTGACCGTCTGGATCCTGGACGACGCCGACCGGCCCGAGGTCGCCGCGCTGGCCTCCTCGTACGGCTACGAGTACGTCGTGCGTCCCGACCGGGGGCACCTGAAGAAGGCCGGCAACCTCAACCACGCGCTCGCCCTGAGCGGCGCCGAGTTCATCGCGATCCTGGACGCGGACTTCGCGCCCAGGGCGGACTTCCTGCGCCATCTCGTCCCGTACCTGGCCGACCCCGCCGTCGGCATCGTGCAGAGCCCGCAGTGCTTCGACACGGACGAGTCCATGGGCTGGATCCAGCGCGCCGCCGGCTCCGCCCAGGAGTGGTTCTTCCGGTGGATCCAGCCGTCCCGGGACGCCAGCGACGCCGCCATCTGCTGCGGTAGCAACGCCGTCTACCGGCGCAGTGCGATCGACCTGGCCGGCGGCTTCGCCCGGCTCGACCACAGCGAGGACCTCTACACCGGACTCGCCCTCCACGCGCAGGGGTTCCGCACCCTGTACGTACCGGTGCTGGTCGCCAAGGGCACCTCCCCCGACCACGTCACCGCCTTCGTCAACCAGCAGTACCGGTGGGCGATGGGCAACCTCCACCTGCTCGGCGCGCCCGTGCTGGGACGGATGCGTGCGCCCTGGCGGATGCGGCTGTGCTTCTACGAGGGGATCGTCGGTTACCTGACCACGGCGGTGAACACCTTTGCGGCGCCCCTGCCGCCGCTGGTGATGATGTTCTGGTACCCGGACCGCATCCGGCCCTGGCACGTGCTGCCGCTGCTCGCCCCGCTGTGGCTCTGGCACGTGCTGCTGCCCCGGATCAGCCGGACCCGCTGGCGTGTGGAGGTGATCCGGGCGAACGTCCTGACGAGCGTGGCCGCCGCGACGGCGTTCCTGCACACGCTGCGGGGCCGCAGCGCCGCCTGGGTCCCCACCGGCACGCGGAGCGCGGCGGCTCCGGGCGGGATGGCCCGCCGGGGGGTGGCCGTCTCACTGGTCTGGCTCGTCCTCTCCAACGGCGCGGCCGCCGCGGGACTCGCGCTGGCCGTGGCCCGCAACGGCTGGGAGCCCAACTGGGGCCTCCTCCTCTACCTCCTGGTGCAGTGCCAGATCAACGTTCCGCTGGTCCGGGACCTGCTGGCCGAGCTGCACCCGGCGGCCGGACCGCTGCGCGCACGCGTTCGGGCCGCCCTGCGCCCCCGAGGCGGCATGCTGCCGCGCCGCTGGCCCGAGACCGTCGCCGCGTCCGCCGTCCTCCTGCTCACCGGCCTGCTGGCCTCGGGGTGGGTCGACCCGATGCTTCCCTGGCTGGGCTGAAAGGCACCCTCACCATGTCCTTCCTCCTCACGCCCGGCCGGCAGAGCCCTGCCGCGCCCCCGTCCGGATCCCGTTCCGGCGTCGAGTCCGGGCCCAGCCCGCACCGGTCCGCCTTCCGGCCCGACATCGAAGGTCTGCGCGCGGTCGCCGTCCTCTCGGTCCTCGCCTTCCACGCCGGGATCCCCTGGGCGACCGGCGGCTTCGTCGGCGTGGACGTCTTCTTCGCCATCTCCGGCTACCTGATCACGGGTCTGCTGGTCCGCGAGGCGATCACCACCGGCCGGATCCGGCTCGGCGACTTCTTCTCCCGGCGCGCCCGACGGCTGCTGCCCTCGGCCGCCGTGGTGCTCGGCGCGGTGGCGGTCGCCGGAGCCTGGCTGACCGTACCGCTGCGCCGCACCGACGTGGAGCACGACGTCGTCGCGGCGGCGCTGTCCGTCGCCAACTGGCGGTTCGTGTCGCAGCAGACCGACTACCTCGCCGCCCGGCACGACCAGAGCCCGCTGCTCCACTTCTGGTCCCTCGCCGTCGAGGAGCAGTTCTACCTGTTCTGGGCCCCGCTGCTGGCGGTGCTCGTGCTCTGCACGGCCCGGGCGGTACGCCGGGGCCGGGCCGTCCGCCACGTCGTGGTGCTGGTCGCCGCGCCGCTGACCCTCGCGTCGTTCGCCCTGGCCCTGCACTGGACGCGGCACTCCGTGTCCCTCGCCTACCTCGGAACGCCCTCGCGCGTCTGGCAGTTCGGCGTCGGCGCCCTGCTCGCCCTGCTGCCCTGGCACCTGATGCGCGGGCCGAGACCGCTGCGGCTGCTGTGCGGCTGGGCCGGGGCCGCCGCGATCGGCTGGTGCGTCGTGTCGTACGACGCCGCGACCCCCTACCCCGGTTTTGCGGCGCTCGTGCCGACGCTGGCCACCGCCGCCGTGATCCTCGCCGCGGTACCCGGCCGGGGCGAGCGGAACGCCCCGGGCACCTACGAGATCGGGCGGTTGCTGGCGGGGCGGGCCCCCCGGGCCGTCGGGCGGCTCTCGTACAACCTGTACCTGTGGCACTGGCCGGTCCTCGTGCTCGCCGAGGCCCGGACCGGCCCGCTCGGCTGGCCCGCGAAGACCGCGCTGACGCTGGCCGCCGTGCTGCCCGCGCTCGCCACTGCGCGCTGGGTCGAGCAGCCGTTGCGCCGCAGCCGTACGGTCTCCGAACTCCCCCGCCGCGGACTGTCGGTGGGCGTCACAGCCATCGTGCTGCCGGTCGTCCTCGCACTGGTGGCGGGCACCACGACCCTGCACCTGCTCGGCCCGGCCACCCCGGTCGACCCGAAGGGGCTGCCCCCGGGCGCCGCCTCGGGCCCCACCCTGCTCGCCCGGACCTCCGGCACCCCGCTCACGGACGGCCCGGTGGTGCCGAGCCCGCTCCAGGCGCGCGCGGACTTCCCGCCGGACGGGGCCTGCGAGGTCGCCCCGGCCGAAACCCGCAGTCCGGACTGCCTGTTCGGCGCCGTGGACAGCCCGGACCGGATCGTGCTGCTCGGCGATTCGCACGCCGGGCAGTGGCTCTCCCCGATGCTGGCGCTGGCCGCCGGACGGGGCTGGGCGCTGCAGGAACTGGTGAAGCAGGGCTGCCCGCTGCCGGAGCTGGCGGTGGACAGCCCCCAGCTCGGCCGCGCCTACCGGGAGTGCGACACCTGGCGGGCGGACACGCTGGAGAGGCTGAGGCAGCAGCCGAAGCCCCGGCTCATCGTGATCGCCTCCCTCAACCGCTACACCGCGGACCCGAAGCTCCTGGCCGAGGGCTGGGAGAAGACGCTGCGGCAGCTCAGCGCGCTGGGCGCGCCGATCGTCTACGTCGAGGACACCCCCGTACCCGGTACGGACGTCCCGGCGTGCGTCTCCGGCAGCCCCGAGTCCGCCGGCGCCTGCGCGTTCAGCCGGAAGGACGCCCTGCCGCCCGATCCGCTGGCCGGACGGATCTCCTCCGGCGCACTGCAGGGCGTACGGAGCGTCAGCGTGAACCCGGTCCTGTGTCCGGGCGACGGGCCGACCTGCCCGGCCGTGCTCGACCGGATCCTGCTCTACCGGGACGACGCCCACCTGACCAACGTGGCGGCCGTCGTCCTGACCAACCGGCTGGAGCGGCTGCTCACGGAGGCCGGGGCGCTGCCCGCTCCGGCCGCGTCCGCGACGCCGCCGCCCGGCGCGAACGGGTGGAAGCAGCTGCTGCGGGACGACTTCGACGGCCCGGCGGGCAGTCCCCCGTCGGCCGCCCACTGGATCCACGACCTCGGCACCTGCTATCCGGGCTGCCCGGCGCCGCAGTGGGGCACCGGCGAGATCGAAACGATGACGGACTCGACCGACAACGTGCGCCTCGACGGGAAGGGTGCGCTGGAGATCGTCCCGACCCGCAAGGACGGGCAGTGGAGTTCGGGGCGCATCGAGACGCGGCGCTCCGACTTCGCGCCTCCGCCCGGCGGGATCCTGCGGATCGAGGCGTCGATCGCCCTGCCGGAGGTGACCGGCGCGAAGGCGGCGGGCTACTGGCCGGCGTTCTGGACCCTGGGGGCACCGCTGCGCGACGGGTTCACGGGGTGGCCGGGGGTCGAAGAGCTCGACGTCATGGAGTCCGTCAACGGGCGGGACACCGTCTTCGCCGCGATGCACTGCGGTGTCCTCGAAGGCGGCCCGTGCGAGGAGCCGGTGGGCCTGACCTCCGGTCGGCAGCCCTGCTCCGGCTGCCGGACGGCGTTCCACTCGTACGCCGTCGAGGTCGACCTCGCTCCCGGCGCGGAGGAGGTGCGCTGGTACCTGGACGGCCGTGTGTACCACCGGGTGACGGCCGGCCGGATGGACGCCGGGACGTGGCAGCGGGCCGTGGACCACGGGCTGTTCCTGATCCTCAACGTGGCCGTCGGAGGCAAGCTCCCGCTCGCCGACGGCGCGACCGTCGGCCCCGCCACCGAACCGGGCCATCCGATGCGGGTCGACCACGTCACCGTGTCGGCCCGGGAGAGGGGCGCATAGGCCGTCTGTTCCGGCTTCCGGCTTCCGGGCGAATGCCGGCGCCCCGCTCGCGGTTCGCGGGCGGGGCGCCGGGCGCGGGGGCGTGCCGGCGGAGGGTCAGAACGCGAAGACGGCGTTGCCGTTCAGGGTCGCGGACATCACGCAGCTGTTGGAGAAGGTGTGCTTCCAGGCGACGCGGCTGCCCTTCCACACGCCATCGGCCGTGACGGTGACCGGGGCGTAGTGCATCGGGCACGCCCGGTCCGGGTCCGGGGACGCCAGCAGGCGGTCGAGTGCGCCGTCGGTGGAGTTCAGGGCCGCGCAGGCCGAGCCGGGGTCGGGGTGGGTGCCCGAGGCGGTCGGCGCACAGCTGAGGGTGGATGCCCGGACGACGGTCGACGCGTCGTCGTCGCCCTGCGCGACGGTGAACACCATCGCGGACGGGGCGTACAGGCCGGCGGGCTGGGCCGCCGCGCTTCCGGTGGCTCCGATCAGGCTGAGGACTGCAGCGGCGGAGGCAGCTGCGATGCGGTGACGCACGACAAGACTCGCTTTCGATTCAAAGGTTGAACGCGACATATTCTTTCGATCGCGTCCTTGCAAGCCCAGACTGTCCGACATGGAGACGCGTCGCACATCCATGGCCGATTTACGGACAGAGCGTGTACATATGCGCGACCGAATGGTCGTTCGGGCAGCTCGGAGGGGGCACACCCGCGCCGTAGCGGGACGCGACCGCGAGCGACACACACCGTGACGTGCACCCTTGAGCCCACTGACCTGCTGTCGGCCGTGCACGGTTCACCGAACGGCCACTCACCTTGACCGGATACATGCGCTCATCGCCGGCGCGGAGTCCGGGCCGGCGTCGATTACACGGGAGAGTTACAGATATATCCGAATTGGGCAACACGAGCCTTAATTGTGGCGATTCATGGTGGATGGAGGCCAAAGTGTGGCTCCTCGGCAGGACGCCGGGAACCGCACGGAGCCCGACCGGCTCGAACGGCGCCGGTCCGGGCTGACTGTTGAAGGGGTCAGCTTCATGTCTGCTTCTCTCGCCACCCGCCGCGCCCTCTCCGCGGCCCTGGCCGCCGTCGCCCTGGTCGGCGCCGCTGCCCTGCCGGCCACCGCCGACGACCACCGACGCGACCGGAACTCGCATTCCTCCCTCGTCATCGGCGACGTCCAGTACGACAGCCCGGCCCGCAACGACCGCTCCAACCGCGCGCTGAACAGGGAATGGGTCGAGGTCAAGAACACCGGCCGCCGCAGCGTCGACCTGCGCGGCTTCACCCTCACCGACAAGCAGGGCAACCGCTACCGCTTCGCCAACCTCCGCCTGGACGGCCGCTCCAGCGTCAAGGTCCACACCGGGCAGGGCCGCGACACCCACCGCGACGTCTACCAGGACCGCCGCCACCAGATCTGGAACGAGCGCGACACCGCCACCCTCCGCGACAACCGCGGCAACGTCGTCGACACCGAGTCCTGGGGCCGCGGCGGCCACCACCAGCCCCGCCGCTGACCCCCAACGGCAGCCGCACCACCCACAACGGGACCGGGACCGGGGCCGGTGAACCGCCGCCGTACGGGAACGGCGTGCCACGGCAACCTCGCCGCGGCACGCCGCACCCATGTCCCACCGCGTGCCGAAACCGCTAGCGGGCCGGGTAGTCCGTGTAGCCGCGGGCGTCGCCCCCGAAGAAGGTGGCCGGGTCCGGGGTGTTGTACGGACCTTCGGTGCGCAGGCGGTCCGGCAGGTCGGGGTTGGCCAGGAAGAGGGCGCCGAACGCGAGGAGATCGGCGGTGCCGTCCTCGATCAGCCCGAGGGCCCGGTGGTCGGTGGGGCCCTCGGTCGCCGGGTTCAGCACGAGCAGCCCGGAGAACTGCTTGCGCAGGGCGAGGGTGGTCTCACGGGTCTCGGGGGTGGGCTCCAGCACGTGCAGGTAGGCCAGCCCGAGCCCGTCGATCTCCTTGACCAGCGCCTCGTAGGCGGGCTGCGGGTCGGGCTCGGAGATGTCGTTGTACGTGTTCCCGGGCGAGATGCGCAGCGCAGTGCGCTCGGCGCCGATCGCGGCGGCGACCGCCTTGACCACCTCCACCGCGAAGCGGATCCGGTACTCGACCGGGCCGCCCCACTCGTCGGTGCGCAGGTTCGAACCGGGGGCCAGGAACTGGTGGATCAGATAGCCGTTGGCCCCGTGCAGTTCCACCCCGTCGAAGCCGGCCTCCACCGCGTTGCGGGCTGCCTCTGCGAAGGCGGCGACGGTCGCCCGTACCTCGGCTCCGGTCAGCTCGTGCGGGGTCACGAAGTCCTTCATGCCTTCGCCGGTGAACAGCTGCCCCTGGGCGGCGACCGCCGACGGGGCCACCGGGACGAGGCCGTCGGGCAGCAGCGACGGGTGGCCGATCCGGCCGGAGTGCATCAGCTGGGCGAAGATCCGGCCGCCGGCCGCGTGCACGGAGTCGGTGACCTCACGCCAGGCCGCGACCTGCTCGGCGCTGTGCAGGCCGGGAGTGAAGGGGTAGCCCTGGCCGACGACGGAGGGCTGGATCCCCTCGCTGATGATCAGACCGGCCGAGGCGCGCTGCGTGTAGTACTCGGCGACGAGGGCGGTCGCGACACCTCCCTCACCTGCACGACTGCGGGTCATCGGCGCCAGGGCGATGCGGTTGGAGAGGGTGGAGCCGGCGATGCGAACCGGTTCGAAAGCGCTGGCCATATTCGCCTCACAGAGATAATTGGTCGGCCAAGCATTGGTTACGAGATGCAGCGTACCCCATTACTTGGCCGGCCAAGGTAAAATCTGGAGGGCGGGTAGGATCCGTGGACGGACGACGCAGGTCAAGGCGTGGTCCGCCGACCGGACCCTGCCGCACCCGCCCCAGGAGGAGCGCCCCCATGACTGCGGAAGCCGCTCAGGAACCGCGCACCACCTCGCAGTGCACGGCGGCGCCCAGCGCCGTGCTGGACGGGCCGGTGAGTCATGCGATCAGCCGGGTCGCCCGTCTCCACCGGATCGCGGCGGGCCGCGCCCTGCGGGACCTGGGGCTGCACCCGGGGCAGGAGTTCCTGATGATGCACCTGTGGGACAACGGGGCCGTGCGCCAGTCCGAGCTGATCAAGGCGGTCGGCCTCGACCCCTCCACGGTGACCAAGATGCTCCAGCGCCTCGAACAAGCCGGCCACGTCCGTCGCCGCCCCGACCCGTCGGACCGGCGCGCCTCCCTGGTCGAGGCGACGGACGCCAGCTGCGGGCTCCTGCTCGAGGTCCGCAAGGCGTGGGGCGAACTGGAGCGCCAGACCCTGGACGGCCTCGACGACGCCGAACGCACCGAACTGGCCCGCCTGCTGGGCAAGGTGGAGACCGCCCTGTACACGGAGCTCACCCGGAGCTGCGCCGCCGAGTACGGGGAGCCGCACAAGGGACCGGGCGCCTGCTAGCACCCGTCCGGTGAGTCGCCGCGGACGCTGCCCGGCGTCGGCTCCGGCTCCGGCTCGTCACCACGAGGACTTGTCCGTCGCCGCGGCGGCGGGCTTGGTGCTGTTCTTCGTCGGCGGCGGCCTCCCTGTGTTGGGCGTTTCGGCTGGCATGGTGGCGCGCGAGCGGCTGTACTGGTGAACACCATTGATTACAGGGCGACTTCACTCAGCGCGTGCGCAATCAGAACTCAGTGAACGCGCCATCAGACGGGGGTGTACGTGTCGGACATCGAAGTCATGCTCGGTCAGATCGTTCCGGCCGCGGGAGCGGCAGTGGCCGTGTACGGAACTGCTGTGCTGCGACGGGTCGAGGACGAGGCGGCAGGAGCCACCGTGCGGCTCGGCCAGCGGTTACTCGCCCGCATTCGGGGCGGCGCTGCCGATCCGACCGCGATCGACGGGGCCGTGACGGACCTCGCCGCCGATCCTGACGATCCGGACGCGCTGGCCGCGTTGCGCCTGCAGATCAGGCGCGCGCTCGCGGCCGACCCCGCGCTCGTCGACGAGATCGCCGCGCTGCTCCCCGCGCCCGGACCTGCTCGGAGCAGCGGAGCCGGAAGTGTGGCGGTGAGCGGGAACGTCTCAGGAATCGTCTCGACCGGAGACGGTGCGATGAACATCCAGCGCCGGTGACGGGCGACAGCAAGGTGCCGGAGAAGCCGGTGATCCCGCCCTACCCGACGCGTGAACCCGGCGCCGCCGCGCCGACGGTCGGGAGCGATGGCCCCACGTCCGCCGGCGGCCGCGCGAAGGCCGACCGTGACCACGCAAAAGTCGTCGTGCACGGCGACGTAAAGGGCATCGTCACCACCGGCTCCCACACCATCAACGTCATCTACGACGGCAACGCCCTCGTCGAGATCACCAGCCTCCGTGACCTCACCGCGCATCAGCCGCCGCTGCTGCCGGCCGCGGGCCGGAGCACGCTGTTCGGCAGGGACGCACTGGTGGACGACGTGGTCGCGCAGCTCGACGGCGGCTCCAGCGTGCAGCTGCACGGAAAGCCGGGGGTCGGGAAGAAGGCCGTGGCCGCGGCGGTGCACCGGAAGCTGGCCGCCCGGGGGCGTCGGGGCCACGTCCTGTACCCGCGCACCGGGGCGGACGAGGAGGAGTCACTGCAGGCGCTGTACGGGCGGCTTGCCGGGGCGTTCTTCGGTACGCACTTCCTGCGGGCCGTTGACGAGACGCAGCTGCGTGCGGCCATGGCCGCCGCGGACCTCTCCGGTGCGCACGTCACCGTCGTCGACTGCGCCTTGCCGCAGAGCGATCTGACACGGCTCCTCGAGACCTTCCCCGGCTGCACGTTCCTGTTCACCTCCCCCTACGCGACGCTGCCTGACACCGACGCGGCCCATCTCGTCCGGCCCTTGTCCCGTACCGCCGCCGTCGAACTGCTCAGCGCCGAAGTGGGGCTCCCGCTCGGCCCGGCGGGGCTGCAGAACCTGCAGTTCGACCACGTGTGGGACGAGTCGGGCGGCGCGCCTCAACGAATCTGCCAGTACGCCCAGTTCATCAAGGGTTCCGACCAGTGGGAGCGGCGCGTCCGCGGGACCGACGAACCGCGGGACGAACCGGCTCCCGTCGATCCGGCGCTGCTGAGTCCACGACGCCAGGCGGAAGCGCTGGCCGTCGCCCTGAGCGAGCCTGCGCGTCGCGTACTGCTCGCCCTGGCGACGTTCGGCACCGCGCTTCCCGCTGCCTGGATCGCTCCGGTCACCGGCTATCCACAGGACGGCGCCGCCGCTTCGGAGTTGCACGACCGGCGCATGGTCAGGCACTTCGGCGGGACGTACTGGATCACCGAGGACGCCGCCGCGGCCGTCCACAGCCAGGAGTGGGCTCCGGCCGCGGCGACCACCGCGGCGGAGGGCCTGCTCGCGGCGCTCGCGCGGCAGGACGGGCCGTCAGGCCCTGAGCCGGACGCGCACCTGTTCCTGGCCGTCGCCCGCGCGCTGGTCCGCGAGGAGCAGTGGGCGCTCGCCTCACGATTCGTGCGGATCGCCGGACCCCGGGCCCTGACCGAAGGACGCGGTCAACTGGCGCTCCAGCTTTACGTGTTGGGCCGGATGGCGGCCGTTCGGGGCGGCGTGACCAAGGACGTGGAGTTCTACGACCAGGCCGAGAAGCTGACCCGCGACCTCCTCGACGGCGACAAGGCAGGCACGACCGTTGCCGCCGCGGTGCTGCTCGCCCCGGCGCTCGGGGCGGCCGCGGTCGAGAGCGGCAAGGCGCTCGGCTTCTTCGGGAAGATCGCCGCCACCGTCTCCACCAAGACGGGTGCCTCCGTGGCTGCCGGTGCCGTGGTTCTGGCGGCGACCACAGCGGTCGTGGTGGCGAATGCGAACGAAATGCCTGCGGGCTGCGAACCGGCGTACGCGGCGGTGGAGGCGTACGACACCGGCGACAAGACGCGAACGTATGACGAACTGGCGGCGGAGACACGGGCGTTGACCTCGGAGCTCAGGGCCGCTGCTGCGGAGGCGTCCGAGGCGGACATTCGGACCAAACTCAACCAGCACGCGGTCGACCTCGATGCCAAGACGGAGGCCGATGTGCGCGAGAACAACGAACGGATGAACGTGAAGTACCCCCCTCACCCTGACGTCATCGCGGCCCTGGCGGGCAGCGACGGGCTGCGGAACAAGATCTCGACCCTCCAGGCGATCACGGCGGTCTGCCCCAGCGAATGACCCGTGAGCGGCGCCCGCGCCCCGCACCCGGGCGCCGCTCAGCCCACCGACCCGATCCGCCCCGCCGGCGCCTGCCCTCCGTCATGGTGGATCGGGGTGTGCGCGCCGGTCAGCGAGCCCCCGCTGCCGTCACGCTGGTTCGCCACGCTCTCCGAGGCGATGGAGCGCGGCTACGCGGCGCTGGCAGACTCGGGCCCATGCCCGAGGAACACACCGATGCGCAGCCGGAGGATCCGCTGCGCGCGTACGCGGAGTTCTACCCCGAGGTCGTCCGGGCCGGATCCCTACGGCATGCGCTGCAGGCGGCAGCGGACCGTGCGGGGTACGGATTCGCGATCGCACTCATGTCACCGCCCCGCTGGCGGCACGTCGTTGCGCGGGCCCGGAGCGGCAACCGGTCCGTGATCGTCTCGATGACCCTCGGCCGGCGGAGTTTCGCCGTCAACTGCCGTGCCGACGGGACCCACATGGCCCGGGGCGGCACCGCGGACCTGTCCGAGGCCGCCGGCGCCCTGCATTCCTGGCTACAGGGGCTGAGCGTGCCCGACCTCACCGCGCAGTGGCCCTTCCTCAGGTCCGGGGAGCCGTCCGGGGCCGGGGAGCCCGGCGACGCGGTGCCGGTCCGGTGGCGGCGGTTGCGTGCTTCGGCTGCCGGCCCGCTGTACGCCCCGCTGTACGAACTCGTCGAGGCCGCCTTCACCGAACCGCGCCTGCGGGCCCTGTCTCCCGGCACCAGCCATGACTGGCTCCGCTTCGGCCGCCGCGCCACCGGTCCCCTCTGCACCGACCTGCCGATGGCCCGGGCGATCGGGAACGGCCGCTACCGCGTGCGGACGCACGAGGGCCGGGTGCACGAAACCACCGGCACGACCGAAACCATCGCCCGCATCCTCGACGGCCTGCCCGAGAACGCGGAGCCCGGCCCCTTGGAACCCGGGCCGAGTTGACTATCTTGATCAAGGTTGCGAACGAGCCCGTCGCCGCCGATCGGCCGCTCAGCACGTAGGGGAATGCGCATGACCGGAACATCTGAAGACGTCTCCCTGGCCCAGCCGTTCGGGGAGTCGTTCTCACGCGACCCCCACGCGGTCTACGCGGAACTGCGCGCCGCGGGGTCGGTGCACCGGGTGGCACTGCCGGACGGTTCGCCGGTGTGGCTGGTGACCCACGAGGCGGACGTGCGCGCCGGGTTGTCCGACCAGCGCCTGTCGGTCAACAAGAGGCATTCGTCCACCGGTTTCAGCGGCTTCTCGCTCCCGCCCGCGCTCGACCGCAATCTGCTGAACATCGACCCGGACGACCACCTGCGCCTTCGCCGACTGGTCGCGAAGGGGTTCACGGCCCGGCACGTCGAGGTGCTCCGCGACAGCATCGGGGCAGCCGTCGACGGCCAGGTCGCGCAGCTCGCGGCCGAGATCGCGGACAACGGCGAGGCGGACCTGGTGGCCGGGTTCGCCAGACCACTGCCGCTACGCGTCATCGGCGCCCTGCTCGACATTCCCGCCGGCGACCAGGAGCGCTTCGCCGCCTGGGTCTCCACCATGCTCAGCCCGCGCTCCCGCGAGGGCCTCGTCCAGGCCATCGGTGACATCCACCGGTTCCTCGTCGACCTCGTGGCCCTGCGGCGCGCCGCCCCCCGTGACGACCTGCTGTCGAGCCTGATCGCGGCGCGCGACGAGGAGGACCGGCTCACCGAGGACGAACTCGTCTCGCTCGCCTTCCTGATCCTCGGGGCCGGCAGCGAGAACGTCCAGCACGTCATCAGCGCCGGCGTGCTCACGCTCGTCGAGCACCCGGAGCAGCTGGCCGAACTGCGGGCACGGCCAGCGCGCATGGCGGACGCGGTCGAGGAACTCCTGCGGTACACCAGCCCCAACCAGACCGCGATCCGCCGCTTCCCCACCGGAGCCGTCGAGATCGGCGGCGTACGGATACCGGCCGGGGACACCGTCCTCTTCAGCCTGGCCTCCGCGCACCGGGACCCGGCCCGCTACCCGGAACCCGACCGTTTCGACATCGACCGGGCCGACAAGGCCCACCTCGCCCTCGGCCACGGCATGCACTACTGCCTCGGAGCGCCCCTGGCCCGGCTCCAGCTCACCCTGGCCCTCGGCTCGCTCGTCGAACGGCTCCCCCACCTCAGGCTCGCCCGCCCTGCGGACCGGCTCCGGTGGCACAGCACCTTCCGGTTCCGCGCCCTGCAGGACCTGCCGGTCACCACCCTCCCCTGACCACCGCTCGGGAGGCCGGGGCGGCCCGCGGGGGCCGGGGCCGGCGGGCCGCCCATCCGGCCGCGCCCGGCATGCCCGTCCCCGGGTATCGCCGTAGCGTGTTTCCCGTGCGCCACACCACCGCGGTCGCGGCCGTGACGGCCACGTTGTGCGCAGCCGCGCTGGCCTGCTCCACCCAGGCCGGTCCGCCGCGCTTCCAGGCCAGGCCGGCCGACCCGCCGGTTCGGCTTTCCGCGCGGGTCACGGCCGTACCGGCGGAGAAGCTGGGCGCCTCCTACCGGAAGGGCTGCCCGGTCCCGCCCGAGCGGCTGAGGCTGATCCGGATGAACCACTGGGGTTTCGACGGCCGGACCCACGCGGGCGAGATGGTGGTCCACGAGAACGCCGCCCGCCCCCTCCTCCACGTGTTCCAGCGGGCCTTCGAGGCACGCTTCCCGATTCGCCGGATGCGCGTGATGGCCGGGTACCGCGACGATTCCGAGGCCATGGCCGACGACAACACCTCGGCCTTCAGCTGCCGCCCGGTCACCGGTGATCCCCGGCGCCTGTCGCAGCACGCGTGGGGCGACGCGGTGGACATCAACCCCGTCGAGAACCCGTACGTCGACATCCACGGCGTCGTCCACCCCCCGAAGGGCCGCCCCCACCTGAAACGGTCCCTGAACCAACCGGGTCAGATCCACCCGGGCGACGCCGTCACCGCGGCGTTCCGCGAGGTCGGCTGGCGCTGGGGCGGCCGCTGGACCAACCGGGACTACCAGCACTTCTCCGCCAACGGCGAGTGAGTGGGCGGGCGGGCGGGTCGGTGGGGGGTGCCGGATGAGTGAGCTCGCTGTCAGTCCCGACCGAACCAGAATTCGGCGAGGGAGTTCAGCTCCGTGTCCGACGGCGCACCCAGCTCCCGCATGTACCAGGGCAGGTTGCTGTACACGTGCAGCAGTGTGTACGCGAGCAGTTCGGCCGGCTCGAAGCCCGTCCCGGTGCCACTGCCGTAGGACGCGAGGAGCCTGCGCAGCAGGTGGCGGTCGGCTCGGGTGACGAACAGCCCGACGCCCACGAAGTCGTACGCGCGGTGGCCGATCATGGCCGGTTCGAAGTCGAAGAATCCGGTCAGGCGCCAGCCGTCGGGGTCCACCAGGAGGTGCTGCCGCATCACCTCGGTGTGCAGCAGGGAGCGCCGGGGTTCTCGTGGGAGGGGAACGGAGGTGAGGAAGTCGGGAATCTGTTCCAGCCATGCGCCGGCGAGTCCGTGGCCCCGCTGCTGTTCCACGGCGCCTTCCCGCTGTCCGTCGACGAAGGCGCCCCAGTCTCCGGGGCCGAGGACGTCGGCGAGTGGTTCGGGGTCCAGTGCGTGCAGCGCCGCCAGTGCCTCGCCGACCTCGGCCACCAGTCGTTCCCGGTCGGCCTGCGGTATCCGCGGCCAGGCATGTGCCAGGTTCTCGCCGCCGAGCCTCGACATCAGGACGTAGCGCCAACCGTTCTCGTAGGCGCCGGACTCCCGGACGTGTGGTGTCGCCACCGGCAGCCGTCCCTGCACGTGGGCGAGCACCCGTCCTTCGGCAACGCCGTCCCGGGCCGCAGCGGCCGGGAACAGCTTCAGGACGTGCTCGTCACCGACCGCGTAGACCGGCTGGGAACCGTCCTTGAAACGGACCAGGGGCGCTCCGCCCAGACCCAGACGGCCGCAGAGGTCCTCCGCACCCGGCCGCATGATCGTTTCGTCGGGGACGACCGCGTCCCACTCCTCGTCCGTTTCCACCAAAGGCAGCATGCTCGGGAAGGTAGGCGGCGCGGACTGCCGTCACAACCGGATTATCCGGCCGTGGAACCCGGGACCAGGACCGGCGGCCGTTCGGGTGTTTGCGCTGGTGGAAAACGGTGAGACGCCCTGTGCGCCGCGTTCCGGTAGGACCCGCCGTCGCACGCATCGCGCGTCCGGCATCGGGCGAGAGGCGGCTAGGGAGATGGGAGACCCTCATGATCGTGCTCGGAATCATTCTGCTGATCGTCGGGTGGCTGCTCGGTATCTCGATCCTGTGGACGCTGGGCATCATCCTGCTCGTCATCGGCGCCGTGCTGTGGATCCTCGGGGCCGTCGGACACGAGGTCGGCGGAAGGCGCCACTACTACTAGCGGCTTCGTCCACGTCGTCGGCCGACGGCACGTTCATCCGTGCCGTCGGCCGACGTCCCGTCCGCAAGGCCCGACGTCCCCTCCGGAAGGCCCGACGTCCCCTCCGAAAGGCCCGACGTCCCCTCGCAAAGGGTGAAACCGGCGCGTACATCCCCGTCGCTCGCTCAGAGGCCACATAGAGTCACATTTCGAGCCGGTTCGTCCTATTTCGGGGATGTACGTTGCGTCGTCTCACTGTTGCCCTCGCACTGCTGACCGCCCTTTCCTGCGGCTCCCTCCTGGGCCCGCAGGCCGTCTCTGCGGCCGTCTCGGCCGAGAGCGGCTCGGCAGGCGGCAGCCGGGGCACGAACATCCTGATCGTCGGCATCGACAGCCGCGCCGGTCTCTCCGCGGCCGAGAAGAACCGGCTCCACGTGGGCGGCAAAGGGTGCAACTGCACGGACGTCATGATGCTCGTGCACGTCTCCGAGAGCGGGCAGCGCGCGAGCGTGGTCTCCATCCCGCGCGACTCCTACGTCGAGTACGCCGGCGACACCACCACCGCCCGCCGCGGCAAGATCAACGGTGCGTACGCGCTCGGCGGCGGCGCCCTCACGGTGGCCACCGTCGAGAAGGCCACCGGTCTCCACATCGACCACTACCTGGAGACGGGCTTCAGGGGTTTCGAGCAGACGATCGACAACCTCGGCGGCGCGACCGTCTGCACGGACCGGCCCCTCACGGACGAGAGTTCCGGCCTCGACATCGGAGCCGGCCGCCACCACACCGATGGAAACGACACCCTGCGCTACGTACGGGCCCGGCACGTCAACCTCCGGCCCGGGGACCTCGGCCGCGTCCGTCGCCAGCAGCGCGTGGTCAACGACCTACTGGCCCGCCTCACCTTCGAGGGGGCCCTGGCCAGCCCCGTGCGCACGGCGCGGACCGTGCACGCCCTGCTGAAGTCCGTACGCACCGACGCGCGGACCGGGCCGGGCGACCTGGTCCGCATCGGCTGGGCGCTCGGCCGCCTCCGTGCGGACCGGATCGAGTTCGCGACCGTACCGATCCGGCTCTTCGACCACCGCGTCCCCGGGGTGGGCTCCTCGCTGGTGTGGGACGAGGCCCGCTCCGCCGCGTTGTGGGACGCGCTGGGCGCGGACCGACCCCTCACGGGCGACACCCGCATCCAGCCCGTCGCGGAAACCCCGGCGCCGACCGACCCCGCCGGCATCGCGGTCCGCGTGGACGACTCCGCCGTCGCCGCGGCCTTGCGCCGCAACGGCTTCGTCGTCACCGACACCTCTCAGTCCGCACCGTCCCCACGCCCTGTGGGCCCCGCGGTCATCCGGTTCGCCGCCGGCCAGGAGGAGAAGGCGGCGACCCTCGCCGCCGCCCTGCCCGGCTCCCGCCTGGAGGCCCGCCCGGATCACGGCGCGATCTTCGATGTCGCCATCGGCACGCAGCCCGTCCCGGTCAAGACCGTCACCTACGACCGCAACATCGCCGATGGCGCCCCGGTGACCGGCGACCGCCTCCGCTGCGCCGGCGGCTCCGCAGCCGCGACCACCACCGCGACCACCGGTCGGCCGTAGAACGGAGCCGGTCGGGGGGCGGTGCAGAGCCGTCAGGGCGACGATGAGAGGTGTGGACGAAGCGCAGCCGCAGCACGCACCGGGTGAGCGGCCGCAGGCCCCGACCTGGGCGCCCTCCCGCTCCGTGGGCACCGGTACCGTCTGCCGCTGTCCGGGGTCTGCGCGCCGCAGGGCCGGGGCCTCCCAGGAGGAGCGGGTGCAGGATGCATGAGGAGATGCCGTTCGAGGATCTGATCAGCGGCGCCGCCCAGGACGCCGGCGGATGGCTGGGCGCGCTGCCGGTGGCGCTGATCGCCACCAGCAGCGAGGGCCTGGTGGTGCGCTGGAACCACGGCGCGCAGGAACTGCTCGGCTACACCCCGCCCCAGGTGCTCGGCCGGCACATCGCCGATCTGTTGCATCCGGGTGCCGACCGCAGCCTGGGCCGGTCCCTGTGGGAGACGACCGCCACCGGTCGCGGGGTGATGGGTACGGTCACCGCCTGGCACCGCAGCGGTCACCCGCTGGAGCTCGAGATCTGGGCCTGTCCCGTTCCCGACCGGCGCCACGGCGCCTCGGCGGTCCTGGTCTTCGCCGCGGACGCCCATGCCGCCCGCCGTATCCGCGGGTCCTCGGCGGTGTGGGACGGATTGTTCGCCCGCTCCCCCGTCGGTATCGCGGTCCTCGACACACAGCTGCGGTTCCTGCAGGTCAACCCGGCACTCGAAGCGATGAACGGTCTCGCGGAATCCGCCCACGTGGGCCGGCGCCTGGCCGAGATCCTGCCCGAGGTGAACGCCGCCGAGATGGAAGAGGCGATGCGCCAGGTGCTGGACTCGGGTGAACCGGTCCTCGACCGGCGCCGCTCCGGCCGGACCCCGGCCGACCCGGAGCACGACCACGTGTGGTCGTGCTCGTACGTGCGCGTGGAGGACCCCGGCGGCCGGCCGATCGGCATCATCGCCTCCCTCCTCGACATCACCAGGCAGCAGCGCGATCAGACCGAGGCCGAGGCGGGCCGCCGCAGGCTCGCGCTGCTGAGCGAGGCCAGCTCCCGCATCGGTGGCAGCCTCGACCTGGAGCGCACGGCGCAGGAGCTGGCCGACCTCGCCGTCCCGCACCTCGCCAACGCCGTCACCGTCGACGTTCTGGACTCCCTCGCGAGCGGCAACGAGCCGGGCCCTGGACTGGCCGGGGGCGTTGCCCTGCGACGGCTGGGCAAGGCACCGCTGACCGGCTCCCCCGTCACCCAGATCCTGGCGCCGCTCGGCAGGACCCTCACCTTCCCCTCGGCCGCCCCGTACACCCAGGCCCTCGCGGCCCGGCAGCCCTTCCTGATCGCCCACCTCGACGAACCGGCCGCCGCCACGGCCGCCCGCCACACCCCCAAACCCGCGCAACTGCTCGAGACGGGCGTGCACTCGTTCATGATGATCCCGCTCGTCGCACGGGACGTGGTCCTCGGCGTCGCGACCTTCTACCGCGCCCGGCCCGGAGGGGCCCCCTTCGGGTCCGACGACGTCACGCTCGCCGCCGAACTCGCCGCCCGGGCCGCCATCAGCATCGACAACGCGCGTCTGTACCACCACGAGCACGAGACCGCGGTCGTCCTCCAGCGCAGCATGCTCCCCCAGCACGTCACACCTCCCCCGGGCATCGAGATCGCCCACCGCTACCTGGCGGCCAGCGACGTCAACGAAGTCGGCGGGGACTGGTACGACGTCCTCCCCCTCACCGGAGGCAGGGCCGCGCTGCTCATCGGGGACGTCATGGGGCACGGCATCGCGGCCGCCGCGGTCATGGGGCGCCTCTCCGCGACCGTGCGCGCCCTCGCGCGCCTCGACATGTCCCCGACGGCGCTGCTGCACCAGTTGGAGGCCACGCTCGCCGACCTCGCCGAACCGATGCTCGCCACCTTCCTCTACGCGGTCTGCGACCCCGCCACCGGCCACTGCACCGTCACCCGCGCCGGACACCCGCCACCGGCAGTGGCCGAGCCCGACGGCACCGTGTATCTCGTCAAGACCCCGCCCGGCGTCCCGCTGGGCGTCGGCGGCATCACCTTCACCACCACCGAGATCACCCTGCCCCCCGGCAGCCTGCTCGTCCTCTACACCGACGGCCTGATCGAAGCCCGCAGCCGTGACATCGACGAACGCCTGGGCGAGCTCACCAGCCTGCTCACCGAACCACACCAGCCGCTGGACCACCTGTGCGACACCCTGATCGCGCACCTGGTACCGGCATCCGCGGACGACGACATCGCCCTCCTCGCCGCCCGCATCGGCACGACCCCCCACCTCCCGCCCGCCTGACGGGCCGCCGCGGACCGGACCGTCCGACCGTCCGACCGTCAGTGTCGTCTGGTACGACGTCGACCTGAACGCGCGGACCTGCTCCTACTACGGAGCCGATGGCGACGGCTACACCGAGTCCTACCCCGCCGTCGAGATCTGAGCTCGCGACCACCGCCACCGCTCCCTGCCCCGCCCCGCCCGCATGGCGATCACCGGCGGGGAACACGAATGAGATCTGCCCGGACGAGCGTCCTGTGGCCCCGGAGAGGCACGACGCACGGTCTGATCGGAGACCTGCAGACCTGTGCGCTCGTCTCCTCCGAAGGCGTGATGGACTGGTTCTGCTCGCCCCGCTTCGACTCGCCCAGCGTCTTCGCGGGACTGCTGGACCACGGGCACGGCGGATACTTCGCCATCACCGCGGAGGCGCCCCAAGGCGTCGCGGGCGGTGGGCCGGGGGCCGAGGCGGGGGTCGTCACCCGCCGGCTCTACCTGGCCGACACCGCCGTGCTGATCACCCGCTTCCTCACGCGTGAGGGCGTGGGCGAGGTGGTCGACTTCATGCCCGTCCGCGATCCGCACACCGCCACCGACCGGCACCAGGTCGTGCGGGTGCTGCGGGCGGTACGGGGCTCCGTGCGCTTCGCCCTGGAGTGCCGGCCCCGCTTCGACTACGGGCGCGCGCCCCACGAACTCGCCCTGGACGGCGCCATCGCGCGCTTCGAGGGGCCGGGCATCACCGATCTGAAATCGCACGGAGGTGCGCGGAGAGTTCGGTCACAAAAAGCGACAGTAGGGCTTGCGCGATCGGGTGCGGCAAGGCCGCGCGACCCCCGGCCGCGTGCCCTGCCCGTCAGCCCCCAACGGATGCGGGGGCTCCGAACCACTGCGCCAGGGACGCGGCGAGGCCCTGCGCCGCGTCCGCCCGGTCGTCGGCCGCGTCCGCCGCCCAGGCGGTGCATCCGTCGGGACGCACGAGCAGTCCGGCCGGCGCCGGCCCGGCGGGGCAGGTGGTGGTGACCACCCGCACCCGGTCTCCGTACCCCTCGGCCACGGCCCTGAGTTCCGCGTCGTCCGCGAGATCCAGGAGCAGCGCCCGCCCGTCGTGCATGAGGTCCGCGAGGCGGCGCCCCTCGACGAGTTCGAGGTCCGGGGCACTGCGGCCCACCAGCTGGTGACGGCCGGGAAGGTCGTACCTCTGCCATACGCCGGAGGTCTTCTTGACGAAATGGGTGGTGCCGGTGACGGTGCCGATCAGCTCGGTGACGACATCGAGCAAGGCGCGCGAATGGGGTTCCGGTCGCATCAGGGCGATCTGCGCCCTGGTCCATTCGAGCACCCAGGCCCCGATCGGGTGCCGCTCGGCCGTGTACGAGTCCAGGAGCCCCTCGGGGGCCCGCCCCCGGACCACCGCGGCGAGCTTCCAGCCGAGGTTCAGCGCGTCACCGATGCCGAGGTTCAACCCCTGGCCGCCGAACGGCGAGTGGACGTGCGCGGCGTCCCCCGCGAGCAGCACCCGGCCGGCCCGGTAGTCGGCCGCCTGGCGGGCGTTGTCGGTGAAGCGGGTGGCGGTGTGCACCTCGGTGACCGTGATGTCCGTCGATCCGGTGACCCGCCGCAGGCTCGTCTGCAACTCCTCGGCGGTGACGGGTGCCTCCCTGCCGGCGGGCGGGCCTTCGAACTCGACCGTGAGGATGCGGCCGGGGACCGGGCCGTGGACGTACGTTCCGGTGCCGGTGTGGTTCCAGCCGGGCTTCAGGGTTTCGGCGCCGGTCATGGTGACGACGGCCTGGCGGCCGGTGATCTGCGGATCCGTTCCGGGAAAGGCGAAGCCCGCGAGCTTGCGCACCGTGCTGCGGCCGCCGTCGCAGCCGACCAGCCAGCCGGCGCGTATCGTCCGGTCCACCCCGCCGCCGAGCGGGGCCGTGCGGACTCTTACCCCGTCGTCCTCGGCGTCGAAGCCCGTCAACTCCACGCCCCGGCGCAGATCGACGCCGAGGTGTGCGGCGCGTTCCGCGAGCAGCCGCTCGACTTCCTGCTGGGGTACGAGGGCCACGTCACCGGCCGGCCCGGCCTGCGCGAAGTCGGGGTCGGCCCCGTCCAGCAGAGCGCTGCTGAGCATGATCCCGCCGAAGTGGCCGGCGAACTTGGGCGGCGTGCGCGGGGGTTGCCCGTCCGATGCGCCACCCGGCCGGCTGCGCATGAAGGCCCGGAACTGGTCGAGCGTGCGCTGCTGCACTTCCGATATCGCGGGCAGCAGCCCACGTCGGTAGAAGGCTTCGGCGGTCGGCGTGTTGATCGCCCCCGCCTTGATGGTCTGGTCCACGTCGGTACGTCGCTCCACGACGACCACGCGGGCCCCGCCGAGGCGGAGTTCGCAGGCCAGCATCAGTCCGACGGGGCCGCCGCCGGCCACCACCACGTCCACATCCACGTCCAGCTCTAAGTTCGCGTTCATACCTTCACTATAGTCACTCAAATTTTGTAGCCGCTATAGTATTCCCATGATTCAAGGGAACGACGCGAAGGAAGCACCGCTCTCCCTGCGCGAGCGCAAGAAGCGGGAGACCCGGCAGCGGATCTCCGACGAGGCGACGATGCTGTTCGCGGCACGGGGCTTCGACCACGTGACCGTGGCCGAGGTCGCCAAGGCCGCCCATGTCTCGGCGATGACGGTGTTCAACCACTTCCCGCGCAAGGAGGACCTCTTCCTCGACCGGATCCCCGAAGCCGTAGAGCTGTTCACGGCAGCGGTGCGCGACCGCGCGGAGGGCGAGTCCCAGCTCGCCGGCCTGCGCTTGCTGCTGCTCCGACTCCTCGACCAGCGCCACCCGTTGGCGGGCGTCGGCGACACCTTCCCGCACTTCTGGCGGATCGTGCTCGGCTCCCCAGCACTGCGTGCGCGGGCACGCGAGGGCGTGGAGGAGGTGGAGAACGCGCTGGCCGAAGCGATCGGCGGCCCCGGCGCACGCCTGACAGCGGCCCTGACCGTGGCCGCGTACCGGGCCGTCTACGTCACCACGGCCGGCCGGCTGCTCGCCGGCGAGCGCGCGGCGGACGTGGCCGAGGACCACCGCATGCGGGTGAACGCGGCGTTCGACGCCCTGGAGCGGGCTCTGCCCGAGACGTTCCAAAGCCAGGCCTAGCGGTGCTTGCAGGCTGCCACCCGGGTCGGCCCGTCCTCCCTTCCGTTCGCCTTGCTGAGCGTGACGAAAGACCTCGGCCACGACGGCTGGTCCCGCTCCGCGGGAATCGCGAACGGCCCTTCCACACCGCCCGCAAGGCGGCGTTCGCTCTCCACTCCGTCATGAGCGGACCGGCTGCGACGTTGGCCACGGCATCGGCATCGGCATCCTTCCACCCTGCTGGGCTGCGGCGCTCGACTCCCCCGGCGCATCAAGACCCTACGACGCGCTGGTCACGGTCGTCGTGGATCTTCTTGCAGGGCTTTGAGGGACAGTGACACGCGTTCGCGGACCGGGTCGACGTCGAGGATCTCCGCGGTGATCTCCTGGCCGACGGAGACGACCTCCGAGGGGTGGCCGATGGGGTGCCATGACAGTTCGGGGATGTTGATCATCGCTGTGAAGCCGCCGATGTCCACGAACGTGACGCAGAAGTCGGCGATGTGGGTGATGGTGCCGGTGACGACCTGGCCTCGTCGAAGGGCCCGGGTCTTGAGGAAGGCCCAGTTGCGGTCGCTCGGTGTGGGCTCGGTCCGCCAGCGGGCCCGTACCACTCCGTCGCCGTCGGGCATGACGGCGGTGAACAAGGGCACGCGTTCGTCGGCGTACATGGGCAGGAGCGCTGCCGCACCCGAACGGGAGATCCGGGCGGCCAGCTCCGGGAACTCCTCCTCGTCGACGACGGCGCTGTGGATCCGGCCCTCCTCGTCCTGCCAGACGCCTTCGATGAGGCCGTCGACCGGGAAAGCGCCCAGGACGGCGTCGATGTCGCAGGACAGGTCCCGCCACACGGACAACCGGGCGCGGGGAGCGAGTCCGGCGCGCACCGCGTCAAGGTTCTCGTGGGTGAGGCGGTGGAAGCGGGAGACGCCTTCGACGGGCTGCTCCTCCAGGAGTCCCGCTTGGCACGAGACGACAGCGTAGCGCAGTCGCGCCCAGAACTCGTCGTCGCCCGGCCGTTGGACCTCTTCCCCTTCGGTCTCCCGGTCGAAGAACGCCTGCTCCTCGGCGTCCGGCAGCAGCCGGGCGCACGGCGGCTGGTCCGCGACGACCATGCGCAGCCGTTCGGGGTGGCGGGCGAGCAGGTCGAGGGCGACGATCGCGCCCGAGCTGCTGCCGTAGACGTACGCCTCCTCGCCGGCCGGCAGGACGTGGGCGAGCAGGCGGTAGGCGTCCTCGCTCTGCACGTCGACCCGCTGGTCCACGGGGCCGGAAGTGGTGAGTCTGCTACGGGAGTAGCCGCGCGGGTCGAGGGTGACGACCGTGTACCGCTCGGCGAGGACGTCGGCGATTCCGTCGAAGACGGCGGCGTCCCCTCCGCCGCCCGGGAGCAGGAGCAGCACGGGCCCACTGCCGTGTATCTCGTGGTGGAGGGCGGCTCCGGGGACCTGCAACGTTGCCGTTCTCATGACTTCTTGTCCTCTTCATCCGTCGACGGCCAGTGCGTGAGGGTCACGTGAAGGGCGTCTACCGTCCGCCTCCAGGAAGCGCCGGTGTCCCTGAAGTGCCCGAATCCGCCGGTGGCTTCGAGGCTGCTGTAGCCGTGGAAGGTGCTGCGCAGGAGCCGGACCGCGTCGGTCACGTCGGGTTCGCCGAGGCCGTAGGCGCGCAGCATCCCGTACGTCAGCTCGATGCTGCGCAGGTGTCCCGGGGAGGCGGCGACCCGCTCCGGGTCCAGCTGGATCTGGGTGGCCGCGTAGCGCCCGGGGTGCTGCAGTGCGAAGTCCCGGTACGCGTCGGCGAACGCGGCGAGCGCGTCCTTCCCGGAGCGTCCCGCGACGGCCGTGCCGATGCGGTCGGCCATCTCGCCGGCGGCGAGCACGGCCACTCGGGCGCGCAGGTCCTGGACGTTCTTGACGTGCGAGTACAGGCTCGCGTCCTTCACGCCGAAGCTCCGCGCGAGCGCGGACACGGTGACGTTGTCGAAGCCCACCTCGTCGGCGAGATCGGCTGCGGCCCGGGTGACCCGGTCGGCCGTCAGTCCCACGCGCGCTGCCATGCGCCCCCTCCCTCCATGCCTAGGGCCTCTAGGCATAAATCTAATATACATAGACAGCGGAGGCAGAGAAGATCGCTCCATGGACCACGTCATCGACCTCGATCAGGCCGCGGCCGAGATCACCGCACGCCTCCCCACCTGGACCACGTCCGGCCACAGCCCCGGGCCGCTCACCTGGCGGGACGGACAGGCTCCCTGGCCTCAGCGACTGGAGACCAATCGCACCCTCGTCGCCGACCCGGACTCGGTCGGCCTGCGCATCCTGGGCGCCGACGCGTGGAGCGAACTGCAGATCGTCCTGTACCGCGGCGGCTGGGCCGACGTCGATGCGCTGACCGCGGACGAGGTCGTGACCGAAGGCCCGCGGGTCGTCGGCCGCGAGGAGTTCGGCGACCTCCTGGACTCGGCCGTCACGCGCTTCCTCGGCCCGGGCCGGCAACCGACCGGCGGCTGATACATCCCGTCGCGCGCCGAGACACCGCCCCGGGCCCGTAGGCCGGTGGCCGGTTGGCCGGTTGGCCGTTCAGTGGTTCAGCCGTTCAGTGACTGCATCAGCTCCGGGGCGTAGCGGTCGCCCGAGGCCACGCCGTGGGGGGCCACGGCGTCGATGGCGGCCAGGTCCGCGTCGGTGAGCGTCACCGCGGTGGCGGCGATGTTCTCCTCGAGGTAGCGGCGGCGCTTGGTGCCCGGGATGGGCACCGCACCCTGGCGCAGGGTCCAGGCCAGCGCGAGCTGCGAAGGCGTGACGCCCTTCTCTGCGGCGAGACGGCGCACCTGGTCGACGACGGCCAGGTTGCGGTCGAAGTTCCGGCCCTGGAAACGGGGGTCGGTGCGGCGGAAGTCGTCGGCGGCGAAGTCGTCCGGGCTGGTGATCGCGCCGGAGAGGAACCCCCGGCCGAGCGGGGAGTACGCGACGAGCCCGATGCCGAGCTCGCGCAGGGTGTCGAGGACGCCGTCGTACTCGATGCCGCGCTCGAAGAGGCTGTACTCGGTCTGCACGGCGGCCAGCGGGTGGACGGCGTGCGCGCGGGCGATGGTGGCGGGCGCGGCCTCGCACAGGCCGATGTGGCGGACCTTGCCGGCGGCCACGAGCTCGGCCAGGGCCCCCACGCTCTCCTCGACGGGCACGTTCGGGTCGATGCGGTGCAGGTAGTAGAGGTCGATGCGGTCCGTGCCCAGGTGGCGCAGGGAACGGTCGGCCGAGCGGCGAATGTACTCGGGGGTCGCGTTGTGACCGAGGAAGGCTCCCTCGTCGCTGAACTCGATGCCGGTCTTCGTGGCGATCACGGCGGCTTCGCGCCGGCCGGTGAGGGCCTTGCCGAGGAGCTGCTCGTTGCGGAAGGGGCCGTAGCCCTCGGCAGTGTCGAGCAGGGTGACGCCGAGCTCCAGGGCCCGGTCGATCGTGGCCAGCGACTCTGTCTCGTCCGTGGCTCCGTAGTGGGCGCTCATGCCCATCAGGCCGAGCCCCTCGGCGCCGACCTCGAGTCCCTGGCCGCCCAGGGCGCGGATCTCCATCGCAGTGTCCATCGCGGTCTCCCTCATAAGTAACTAACTGGATAGGTAGAGCATGCACCGCACGCGCACTGGATGTCAATAACCAGATAGTTACTTGCTAGGCTGCGGCCCATGGCAAGGGATTCCAGCGCGACCAAGGCACGGCTGCTCGACGCGGCCTTCTCCGAGTTCGCGACGTACGGCATCGCCGGCGCGCGGGTCGACCGCATCGCCGAGGCCGCGCAGGCGAACAAGCGGCTCATCTACGTCTACTACGGCAACAAGGAGCAGCTCTTCGACGCCGTGCTCCAGCGGGCGCTGGAGACGGGCTCGGAGTCGGTGCCCTTCGACGTCGACGACCTGCCCGGTTACGCGGGCGCCGTCTTCGACCACCTCGTCGAGCGGCCGTCGCTGATGCGTCTGGTGCTGTGGAAGCAGCTGGAACGTCCGGGGAGCACGGACACCGAGGCGGCGTCCTACCAGGGCAAGATCGCAGCCGTGCGGCGGGCGCAGGATGCGGGCCGGATCGACGCCGGATTGGACGCCGCCGACGTGCTGACGCTGGTGGTGGCCATGTCGCAGGCATGGTTCGGCGCGTTCGGCGGTCCGGCGGTGCGCAGTACCGCGGCGGACGGCACGGGCGCCGTCGGTGCGGCGGCCGGCGAGACGGGTAGCGGCTGGGCGCCCGAGCAGCTCGCCCGCCACCGGACGGCGGTGGTGGAGGCCGTACGCCGGATCACCGCACCGTACGGGGAGGGGAGTTGAAGTCCGGCAGGGCCGGGTGAAGTGGGGGGCGCCCGGCGGGCGGCGGCGCCTGCCTGGACCCCTGGTACGAGCGGATACGCGACGGCCACCTGGCGACCACGGCCGACCTCGGCGTGAGCGCAGGTCTCGGCGTCCAGGAGCTCCTGGACGCCACGGCCCTTCACCGGCAGGGAGGTCCCGGGCCGGCCGGAGTGCTCGATGCCATCGCGGCCACCGCCGAGGGCGGCCTCGCCGAGCTCGGTGAAGGCCGGCCCGAGGCAGGGCGCCTTCGGCGACCGTGGTCGGCCCCGCGACGCCCGACCTCGCGACCCGACATCCGCGCCGGCGTCGCCGCGACCGCCCGGGTCACCACGCACCGCAAGATGCTCGGCCTGGCGCGGGCAGCGGGCCTCTTCCCGGTGGCGGTCTCGGCCGACCGCGTCGTGTACGCGGCCGACGGCCCGGCGCCGCTGGACCTCCTCCCCCACGCATCGGAGGGCAGGTCGCTCCCGGGAAGCTTCCGGCCGGGCGTCTCGCCGGGGACGGCCACCCGCGCCGGTACGCAGACGGCCGCGTGGTCCGAACGGATGCAGGAGGAGCACGGACCGGACGTCACCATCGCGGACCCCATCGGCAGCGGCGGGATCTGACGGACGAAGTGACGCCGGGTCGACTCCCCCGCCTCACCGCAACGGCATCGGCCGGGCCCCGGGAGCCGCGCTGCGGAACGAGCGGCGGTAGCTGTCCGGCGGGACCCCGACGATCCGTTTGAACTGGCGCCGCAGTGTCGTGGCGGTCCCCATGCCGGTGGCGAGGGCCACCGCCTCGATGGTCTCGTCGGTGGCCTCCAGAAGTTCCTGGGCTCGGCGTACGCGCTGGGTCAGGAGCCACTGGAGCGGCGTCTGGCCGATCACCGACCGGAACTGCCTGCCGAGATTGCGCGGGCTCGTGTTCGCCTTGCGCGCCATGTCGGTCACCGTCAGCGGCTGGTCCAGTCGCTGTTGGACCCAGGCGAGCAGGTGGGCGAGCACGTGGTCGCCCCCGGCCTGCACCGGCGTGGCCACGAACTGGGCCTGACCGCCCGGCCGATGGGGCGGCATGACCAGGCGCCGGGCGACGGAGTTGGCGATGTTGGCGCCGTGGTCGAGGTGGATCAGGTGGAGGCAGAGGTCCACGGCGGCGGCCTTGCCCGCAGCCGTGAGGACGCTTCCGTTGTCCGTGTACAGGACGTCCGGGTCGACGACGGCCAGCGGATGACGTGCGCTCAACTCCGCGGCATGAGCCCAGTGGGTGGTGGCCCGCCGCCCGTCCAGCAGGCCCGCGGCGCCGAGTACGAACGCTCCGGTGCACAAGGAGGCGACCCGGGCCCCCGCCGCGTGGGCCGCGCGCACGGCCTCGATCAGCTCCGCCGGCGGCGGATCGTCGATGTCGGCGCACGCGGGCACGATCACCGTGTCGGCGCCGGCCACGCGCTCCAACCCGTGGTCGGGCTCGACCATGAAAGGGCCGACCTGCACCGGCCCGGGCCCGCAGAGCAGTACGTCGTACCAGCCCTCCGTGGCCTCGCGCGGGGGGTTGCCGAAGATCTCGTAGGCCACCGCCAGTTCGAAGTGCAGCAGGTGACCGGCGGCCAGCAGTGCGACAGTGGGCATGTCCGAAAGTGTACGCATGTTGTCGTTCCAGACCATCACCGTCGGACGCCGCCCGCACCGAGACTGAATCCACCAGGACATCGAGAGCGGGGAACGATGAGCACGACAGCGGCAGTGGTGGTTTACGGGGCGACCGGGCACACGGGGCGGTTCGTCGTCGCCGAACTACGAAGGCGTGGCTTCGCCACCGTCATCTCCGGCCGTGACGCGGACCGGTTGGAGGCGCTGGCCGCCGAGTGGGGAGACGTGGAGGTGCGGCCGGCCACCGTGGACGACGCGAGCTCGCTGGACCGGGCCCTCGCCGGCGCGGCGGCCGTCGTCAACTGCGCGGGACCTTTCGCGCTGACCGCGGGCCCGGTCGTGGAAGCGGCCCTGCGCGCGGGGATCCCGTACGTCGACGTCGCGGCGGAGATCGAGGCGAACGTCTCGATGTTCGCCGACCACGCGGAAGCAGCCCGGAAGGCGGACGTGCCCGTGGTGCCGGCGATGGCGTTCTACGGTGGGCTCGGCGACCTGTTGGTGACCGCGGCGATGGGGGAATGGACCGCCGCGGACGAGGTGCACGTCGCGTACGGGCTGAACGGCTGGCACCCCACGCCCGGCACCCGGGTGGCGGGCCGGGTGTCCCACGAGCGTCGCGCCGGCCGCCGGGTGCGGTTCGCGGAGGGTGCACTGCAGTACCACGACGACAAGCCGTGGGAGCAGGACTGGCTCTTCCCGGAGCCCGTGGGCCGACGGGCGGTGATCGCGGAGTTCACGATGGCCGATGTCGTCACCGTTCCCAGCCACGTGTCCGTACCGGAGGTGCGCACGTACATGACGGTCGAAGCCGCGAAGGACCTCGCCGGGGAGGACACGCCCGCGCCGGAGCCGGTCGACGCCCTCGGGCGGTCGAACCAGACCTTCGTCGTCGACGTCGTGGTGTGCGCGGGCGGCGTCGAGCGTCGCGCCTCGGCCCGCGGCCAGGACATCTACGCGGTCACCGCACCGCTGGCGGTGGAGGCCGTCGAGCGCATCCTGGCCGGGCACACACGAACGGCGGGCGTGGCCTCGGCCGGCGCGATGTTCGACGCTGCGGACTTCCTCCGGGCGCTGTCCCCGTACGTGTCGGTCGAGCTCCCGCGCTGACCGGCGGGGGCGTCGCGCCGGTGCGCGGGGTGGGGCCCGGCCGTCACAGGCGGAGGACGACCAGGGCCGCGTCGTCGGTGACGCCGACGGGCGGGACGAGGTCGGTCAGCAGCGCGTAGGCGAGGGCGTCGGGGTCGGCGGCGCGGTGTCGTGCGAGCGCGTCGGCGAGCCGTTGGAGGCCGACGTCGATGTCCTCGCGGCGGCGTTCGATGAGGCCGTCGGTGTAGAGGACGAGGACGGATCCGTCGGTGAAGGGGGTCCGGGCCTGGGGGCGGCGCGTGTGTTCGGGCCGGGCGCCGAGCGGGGGGTCGGTCGCCTGGTCGAGAAAGCTGACCGTGCCGTCGGGGCGGCAGAGTGCGGGCGGGGGGTGACCGGCGCTGCTGTAGGTGAGGGTGCGGTCGCTCCAGTCGATGAAGACCGACACCACCGTGGTGGATTCGGCGTCTTCGACGGCTCGGGCGTACAGCCCGAGGACTTCGAGGGCCTGGGCGGGACCGCCGACGACGCGGGAGGCGGCCGACAGGGCGCTGCGGAGCTGGCCCATGACGCCGGCCGCCCGGAGCCCGTGGCCGACGACGTCCCCCACGGCGACCGCGGTGCGGCCGGGCATGTCGACGAGGTCGTACCAGTCGCCGCACACGTTCAAGGCCTCGGTGGCGGGCCGGTAGCGGACGGCGGCCTCGTGGTGTCCGAGGGGCTGGGGCGCGGGCAGCATCGCCTCCTGGAGGTGGAGGGCCACCTCGCGCTCGCGGGCGTGGGCCTGCCGCAGGCGTGCGTTGACCTCCTGCAGCTCCCGGCCGCGGGTGTAGAGATCCGCTTCCAGCTCCTGGGCACGGTCCGTACCCGTACGGGTGCCACCGCGGGCCCGGATGAGTTCGGTGACCTCCTCCACGCGGTGGAGCAGCAGCGCCACGCTGCCGTCGGGAGCGAGGACGGGGACGTTGACGGGGCTCCAGTACCGCTCGTCCCACACCCCGGGCCGACCGCGGTGCTCCACGTCGTAGCGCTGCAGGGCCATGGTGTCCCGCTCCCCGGTCGCCGCGACCCTTTCCAGAGAGGCGCGCAGGTTCCGCATGCCGCTGGCGTCCGGATCACTGGGGTTGTCGGGGAAGACATCGAACAGGTAGCGGCCGATGAGCTGCTCGCGGGTACGGCCGGACACGATCAGGAACGCGTCGTTGGCGTCCACGTAGACCAGATCGGGGGTCAGCAGCGCGACGGCGCCCGGCAGGGCTTGGAAGACCGCCTCGTAGTCGATCCCGGATCCGTTCACGATCCACCTGTCCGCGCGCGTCCCTACCGTCATGTGTCTGCTCCCACGATAGGTGCGACCAGGGAGGTCGGGCCTGTCGCAGACCTCCGCCCTTGGGCCGTTCGGCCCCGCGGCGGGGCGGCGGCCGGGCGCTCCGCCCGCCTGGAAGCCTCGCCCGGAAGCGGCACGTGGAATCCCGGGCCCCTCTAATACTGCAACCGCATGTGGCGTGACGGTCGGTGAGGTTGCTCGTTGTTGTGACTGTGTGATGAATCGCTGACGGTTGAGCAGATCGAGTCGTGGTCCGAGGGTGTAGCGGGGTTGCATGCCCGGTTCGGGCATCGTTTTGGCAGGTCGGAGCCACGTGATCGGGCTCTGGACTACATGACGGGCCTGCTTGCGCCGCTAGAGAAGAAGAACGGGTGGACGCTGGCCGAGCAGGTCGGCCAGCTCCGCCCGGACGGTGTGCAACGCCTGCTCAACCACTCCGAATGGGACGAGAACGCGGTCCGCGACGATGTCCGGGACTTCGTCGTGGAGACCATCGGCGCCAAGGATGGCGTGCTCATCGGGGACGACACCGGGTTCCTGAAGAAGGGCACCAGGTCAGCAGGGGTCCAGCGGCAGTATTCCGGCACCGCTGGCCGCACCGAGAACTGCCAGATCGGCACCTTCCTCGCCTACGCATCCGCCAAAGGGCGGGCGCTGATCGACCGGGAACTCTACGTCCCGAAGTCCTGGACGGACGACCGCGACCGCTGCCGGGCAGCCGGGATCGACGACACCGTGCCGTTCGCCACGAAGATCGAGCACCTCAAGTGGATGCTGCAACGCGCCATCGACGCGGCTGTTCCCTTCGCCTGGGTGACCGCGGACGAGGCATACGGGCAGGTCAAGCACTTCCGCGCCTGGCTGGAAGAACGCCAGGCCGCGTATGTGCTGGCCACCAAGGTCAACGACACCGTGATCACCGCCGACGGCCGGGACGCCCGCGTCGACGAGCTGATCGCGGCCCTGCCGAAGCAGGCATGGAAGCGGATCTCCGCCGGAGCAGGCGCCCACGGCCAGCGGATCTACCACTGGGCCCGCGTCGCGATCCGGCCCGCCTGGGAGGGCGGATCCGGGCACTGGGTGCTCGCCCGCCGCAACCTGTCCGACCCCACCGACATCGCCTACTACGTCTGCTACGGCCCCGTCACTTCCCGGCTGAAAGACCTGGTCAGGACCGCCGGAGCCAGGTGGGCGGTGGAGGAGTGCTTCCAGACCGCGAAGGGTGAATGCGGGCTCGATCACTACCAGGTGCGGCTCTACCGGGCCTGGTACCGGCACATCACCCTGGCCATGGCCGTCCTGGCCTACCTCACGGCCATCCGTGCCGCAGAAGCCGCAAAAGGGGCAGCGGAGATGACGAGCAAGACCTCATACCCCTCAGCGTCCCGGAGATCCGCCGGATGATCGGGCACGTCGTCGTCACGCCCCGCTGCCACAGCAACGAGCACCGTCTGCACTGGTCACGCTTCCGGCGCCGCAGCCAGGCCCGAGCCCGCCGCTGCCATTACCAACGCCGAGGCCACGACCCACGCATGCGGTTGCAGTACTAAGGTGTCCGGGCGACCTCCGCGGTCTGCGCCGGCCGCACGGCCCGAGGGTGCTGGGCGGCCTCGGCGGCGGTGTAGGCGGAGGCGAAGGTGAACGCGCGGGGGGACGCCCCGTGCGCCCGCAGATCCGCCAGCCGCTCCAGGGCCTCGCCGACGGTCGGGACGTGCCCGGCGGGGACCCACCAGAGCACCAGGTGCGCCTCGACGTGCCGTTGGAACCATTCGCGGCGCCGCCGCACCACCTCCAGGTGCCCGCTGCGGTAGGCGAAGTCCCACAGAGCCTCCTGGGTCTCCCACACCGACAGGTTGACGATGACGTCCTCGCCCGCCGGGCGCAGGCCGGTGGCGTCGGCCTCCCCCTCCTCCACGAGCCGCCACACGAAGCCGGGCGCGGCGTCGGCGGCGGCGTTGACCGGATCGAGCATCTCGACGAACGGCGCCATCCGCGGGTCGTCGAAGGGGTGGCTGAGCGTGGCGACGTTGAGCTGGGCGAGGTGGGCGGCGTGCGTGGATGCGGTCATGGCCTCATCCCAGCACGACCCCCGTTTCTATGTCAATCACCATTGTTTTTAGAAGCCTCGACCACCACGCAGCACTCCCCCGGCCGGGCGTCCATCCGGGCGCGGACGGGACCGCCGGCCCCCAACAGGCCCTCCAGCAGGGCGAGGTTCATGCCGCAGACGAGGGGCGGGAAGCGTTCGGCGACGGTATGGAAGGGGCAGTTGCGCATACGGACGACGCGTGCGGCTCCTCCGGTCATCCCCTCGGCGCCGTCAGCCCCTTCAGCACCTTCAGCACCTTCAGCACCCTGGACGCCCTCGACGGCTTCCAGGTGCGGTTCATAGCCGCGGGCGGCAAGCATCTCCATGACCTCTTCGAGGCCGCCACAGGGCCCCGCCGAGCCGCGCAGGGCCTCGCCCCTGCGGCGCGCGGCAGCGCAGAGCCCGGCGTCCAGTCCGGCCTGCTCGGCGGCCTCGGCAAGCAACTCGGCGGCAGTGCGGTAGTCACGGGCGGGCAGCGACACCGACCGCTCGACCCGCGCCCGCGTGTACACCTTGGCAGGACGGCCCGCCCCCGGCCCCGAGCGTCCCGTCAGGCGGCGGCTACCACTCTCCAGCAGCCCGGCCTCGGTCAGCCGGTCCAGATGGTGCGCGGCGAGCGTGCGCGCCACCCCGGCCGCCTCCGCAGCCTCGTTGCGGCCGACCTCACGGCCCTGTGCCACCACGTACTCGTACAGGCGGCGGCGCACCGGATCCTGCAGCACGGCAATCGCGTCGATATCCTTCATCCGACCATTCTAGAAACAACACAGATTGGATATAGAAGGGCGCGGGTGGGGCGCATCACGGGGGCCGGAACCGGAACCAGAACCGGCACCGGAACCGTGGTCACGTCCCCCTGACCGCGCCGGACGGAGGCAGGGCCGTCAGGGGGTCCTCGGCGAGGTGGACGACGTGCGTGAGCGCCTCCTCGTAGACGGGGCGCGGGAAGACGTACGGCCCCATGGCCAGATCGCCCCAGGCCGGGCGGTGGGGTTGGCGGAAGACGGACCACGTGACCGTCTGGGGGGTGGGGGTGATGCGGGTGAACAGGCGCCGGCAATCCCAGATGCCGCAGGAGCAGCCCAGCACCGCCGTCGCGTCCGTCGGCGTATGCCGGAGGTCGGGATCGGCGTCGCCGAGGAAGTGGCGTAGGGGGTCACGAAGGGGACGACCGGGGCGCGCGCGCCGCTCACCGACCGGCTGCGGCGGCCCACGGTCCGCACGTGGCGCCCGTCCTCCCACGGAACGGATCTGACCGATCTCGACCTCGTCGCTGCCGATGACCGGTATCTCGATCAGACCCTTGACGAAGTAGTGCTGCGCACGGACCACGCACTGGTCGGACGAGAGCAGGCGGTCCTCGGCGTCGGCGAAGGCCGGATCCCACACGGCCGGGGCCTCGGCGGTGCAGTTCATGGGCAGGTCAGGGTGGTGGGCGCCGCAGCACGAGCAGGTGATTCCGAGATCACTGGTCATGGTGTGGAGCCCAGTGATCGACTCGCCGCGCTCGGTCGGCCCCCACTGCGCCACCGGCGTGCCCTGGGGCACGCCCCGCTCAGGGAGTGGTGGCCGGGCGCCCGGGGTCGATCGAAACGAGTTCGACCTCGAAGCCGTCCTCGTTCTCCAGGTACGCGGCATAGTGCTGCGCTCCGCCCGCGTGCGGATGCCGGTCGGGGAACAGCAGATGCCAGCCGTGCCCGGTCGCTTCACGGGCCAGCCTGTCGACCTCCGTGTCGTCTTCGACGTGGAAGGCCAGGTGGTTCAGCCCCGGCCTGCAGCGGTCGTGCCGGTCGGCGGTGAGGGCCGGGGACTGTTCGAGGACCAGGTAGGTCGGCCCGAGCCGCCAGCTGCGCCCGTTGTCCCAGTGCTGGAAGAGGGCGTACCCCAATGCCTCCAGGAGCCAGCCGAACGAGGCGACCGCGCGGTCGAGGTCAGGGACCCACAGCTCGACGTGGTGCAACGTGCCGTGAGTGGGCCGGTTCAGGGGGCCACCGCCTCGGGTCGTACGAGGAGACGGCCGCCTTCGCATTGGGCTCCGCCGCACTGGACGGGGGCGAGGCGGTGGCGTGCGTTCACAGGCTGATCACCCGCCGAACCTACCCCGCGGGGTGCCGCGCAACCGATCGGGTGACGTCCGAGGGCAAGGGCATGTCGGCCGTGCGCACCCGGCCCCCACCGTCGAGGCTGGAGGCACTGCCCGGACCGGAACTCGATGTGAGCACACCATCCATGAGCACATCACGCATGCCCCACACCCAGTTGGACGAGCGTTACAGCGACAAGGAGGCGGTGGCCGTCCCGTGGCCGACGGCCGTGACGCAGCTGACCGAGGCCGAGCTGTACTGGCTGACGACCGTACGACCCGACGCCCGCCCGCACGTCACGCCGCTGATCGGGGTCTGGGCGGACGGCGCGCTGCACTTCTGCACGGGTCCGCACGAGCGCAAGGCCGAGAACCTCCGCGCCAATCCGAACGTCGTGCTCACCACCGGCAGCAACTCCCTCCACAAGGGCCTCGACCTGGTCGTCGAGGGCGAGGCGACGCGCGTGACCGACTCCGGGCGGTTGCGCGCGCTCGCCACGGCGTGGGAGACGAAGTACGGCTCGCAATGGCACTTCGACGTCGGCGACGGCGTCTTCGTCAACCCCGAGGCCGGGGAAGCCGTGGTCTTCACGGTCTCCCCGCGCACGGTCTTCGGCTTCGGCAAGGCCCCGTACAGCCAGACCCGCTGGCGCTTCGCCTGAGGTTCGGCGCCGAGCGGGGAAGGACGGGGCGGGCGCCTAGAGGCTGAGGGCGTCCTCCGCGTTGTCCACCCAGGCCGTCACGGAATTCTTGTCGGGCGAGACGTACAGGCCGGGAGTCGACGCCTTGAGCGGAGTCTGCTTCAGATCCGACTCCGTGTTCATGGTCATCTCGATCGAGGCGACGGTCTTCCCCTTGCCGTCGTTGGCGCCGCCCATCAGCCCGGCGTACGCCGACTCCCCCGGGTCGAGCCTGATCGCGTCCTCGATGCCGGGAGCCGTACCGCGCTCGGTGGCCTGGCCGTCCAGGCCGCCGAAGGTCACGACCGGATGCCCCAGCACCCTGCACGCCTTGGTGCCCTTGTTGGTGATCTTCAGCAGGTAGCTGCTGGTCGTGGGCTCCGCCAGGGTCGCGGTGAACTTCACGTCGAAGGTGCTGCACGGAAAGACGTCGAAGTCGGGGTCGGTCGACGACTTCGACGGCTTCGCAGTCGTCGACGGCTTGGAGGAGGCGGACGGCTCGGCCGACGGCGTCGCGGACTTCGTCGGGCTCGCGGTCGACCCTCCGGCCCCGCCGCCCGCGTCGTCATCGGTGGGCCCACAGGCAGTCAGGGCCAGTGCGGATACGGCGGCGAGGACGACTGCGGCTCTGCGTACGGTGCTCATGGCGTTGGTCCCCCAATGAGAAGCGCAAGGTGCGCCGGGCTGGGCTGAGCTGGGGCGAGCTGGGGCTGTCCCGGGGGTGAGCCGGTGTGCCAGGGGTGGTGCCGGGGTTGTGCTGAGCACCAGCGTCCCGCAGAAGCTTCACAGCTTGGTGACGGTGTCTTCCCGAGTCCACCACGAAGGACTCGGCGCGCCACCCGCCGGACGCGGTCGGCCAAGGGCCCTCGGCGGCGAGGGCGGCGCGGGCTAGCATCTGCGTCCATGGTGAGACCCGAGGAGAACGGCCGTACCCCAGGGGCGGCTTCCGGCGCCTGGCGCGTCACCGTGCTGAAGCAGGGGCGACGCAAGGCCGGCCCGCCGCCGCACGAGCCATCGCACCGCCAGGGTCAGCCGCTCGCCCGGCGGGACGGCCTCCGGGTCCACGGCACCGCCGGGAAGATCAGCTGCATCGACCCCTCGGGCCGCACCCTCTGGACCGCGCCCTGTTCGGGCAAGCCCAACGCCGCCCACGTATCCCGCGGCCGGGTCCTGGTCACGACGGACTCCCTCGCGTACACCGCCTGGGGCAACCTCGGCCCCGCCCTGCTCCTCGACCTGACGGACGGCACCCTGATCACCGAGCTGCGCGGGGAACGCGGGGCGGCCTTGGGCGGCGGCCGTTTCCTCCTCGGGCTGGAGGGCTACGACGCCTTCGACACCTGGGAGTACGACCGCGACGGCACCCTCGTCGACTCCTGGCGCAGCTACGGTCACTACGTCATCGGTACGGGCATCCGCGTCGTCGAGACCGACCGCAACCTCCCCACCCGCAGCCGGGTGGTACGGCTGCTTCCGGGCGGCACCATCGAACGCGGACCGCTGCTCACCGACCCGCAGGCCCCGCGGCCGCTCGTCCTGGCGGACGGCACCATCCTGGTCCTCGACGCCGGAATGCTACGGGCCGTCGGCCGCCGGCTGGAGGACACCGTCCTCGCCGAACTGCTTCCCGTGGACCCCGGCGAGGCCTGGCGCTACCACGGCCACCTCCACCGCGCCGGTGACGAGGTCACGGTCTCCCTCACCGAGCGGCACCCCGACCACCCCGCCCGGCGCACCCTCCACACCTGGACCCTCGCCCTCCACCCGGCCCGGTGAGCGCGCCCCGGCCCGAGGGACGGTCCCCAAGCAGCGCGGGAGGCGAGGCTCAGCGGCAGAGGGCCGTGTCCACGAGGCTTTCGAGGTGCTTAGTGGCAGCCCCGTCGGTCGGGATGCTGGTCACCGCGATGTTGGCGGCGCGGCCGTCTTCGGTGACTCCGCCCCGGGTCTCGTATCCCGTGATGTCGCCGCCGTGGCCCCAGTAGACACCGCCGCACGACAGCGGCCTGCTCATGAGCCCCAGTCCGTAGCCGGCGCCGGTGTCCCCGATGGGGACGGTGGTACGCATCTGGGCGAGCTGGGCGTCCGGGAGGAGGCGGCCGTCCAGGAGCGCGGCGTAGAACCGGTTGACGTCGGAGTTGGTGGAGACCATCTGACCTGCCGCCCAGGCAGCGGAGGGGTCGATTTCCGTGACGTCACGCAGTGGAGCGCCTGCCGAATCCCGGTGGTACCCCCGGGGATGGGCTTCTCGGACGGCCATGTCACCGGTGGCGGGGAAGTAGGTGTGGCGCAGCCCGATGCGCTTGATGACGCGCCGGTCCACGTCCTCGGCAAGGGGCCGGCCGGTGACCTTCTGGATGATCAGGCCCGCCACCACGTAGTTCGTGTTGCTGTACCCCCAGTCCTTCCCGGCGACGAAGACGGCCTTGCGCTGGAAGGCGATGTCGAGGAGGTCGCGGGGTTCGAAGTACCGGTGCTGAAGGATGTCGTCCTCGACGAGGTCTTCGTATTCGGGAAGTCCGCTGGTGTGCTGGAGGAGCTGGCGGACGGTGATGTGACGCCCGTCGAAACCTTCCCCTCGGACGAGCCCCGGAAGGTAGGTGTCGACCGTGGCGTCGAGGTCGATCTTCCCTTCACCGGCCAGTTGCAGCGCGACCACGGCGGTGAACGTCTTGGTGCTGCTGCCGATCCGCACCTGGCCGTCCCTGGGCACCTTCGAACCGGTGGCCAGGTCGCCCACCCCTGCGGTGTAGGTACGGGTGCGGCCTTCACGGTCCTTGACGCTCGCCAGCGCTGCGGGCAGGCCGTCGGAGTGCACCAGCGCGTTCAGGCCCTGCTGGACGGTGTCGGGCCTGGCGGAGGCGGACGCCGCCGGCGGCGCCAGCACACCCATCGTCATGGCGCCTACGGCCGCAACGACGACCGTGGCCGGCACGGCTCTGCGCCGGCCATGGTCCCTCCGCTGTCGCCGGGACGAACCAGACCTTCGCCATGCCTGTTGCTCGCGCACGCGTCAACTCCTACGGAATCGTTGGGAAACCAGCGGTATGTGCCGGTCCCAGCTTGCCCGCGTTCGGCCGCGCGCATCGATCCTGCTACCCGCCGGGCCCCAGGTGGGGCTAACCCCCCAGGTGCGCTGCCCCCAGGTGCCCTCAGCCTGAGGAGCGGGGGGGCGGTTCGACGCCCGGCAGTCGGGTGCGGTCCGCGTTCAAGGCGCCCGTACACGTCACCCGGCCGGGGTTTCGAACTCCCGGATCTTGTCGGCGGCGGAGAATACCTGTTGCCCGCCCGCTTCGAAAGCCATCAGATCCTCTGCGGTCCCGGGCTTCAACGCGTAGGCGAAGAACGCTTTTCCCTGGTGTGCGGTGATGGCGACGGCCTGCGATTCTCCGGACGCGGATCGTGCCACAAGGCGAGCGACGCCGGGATCCGCCGCTCCATAAATCAGGAGCACCGTGGGATCCAGCCCGTCCAGCGCAATGTTCACCGGAATTTCCTTCGAAACCGGGGGTTCACATCCGCTGCCCGCCGGTTTTCCCCCGACGGTGGCCTGTGTGCAGAGTTTCCCGTCGACGGAGACGAAGTCCACGCGCCAGGTGGTGCCCTCCATGGCGCCCTGGCTGATCACGGCGACATGCGTCTGCCCCGGGCCGGTACGGGCAGCGGGCGGCATGTACGCCGAACCCGCCTCCGTGCAACCCGTAAGAGCCGACAGGAGACAGAGCGAGCCGGCGAGGCGGCGCCCGCGCGAAGTCACTGCATTCCCTCCCGCATCCGTGGAGCACGTCCGGCCCCGGCCCCGCCCCTGGGCTACGACCCGGGGCCGGGGGCGGCCTGCTGCCCGACTGGCCTGGTCAGGCGGTGTGCGCCGACGCGCAGGGAGCGGAGGCGTCGCCGCCACTGTTGTTCTTGCCGTACCACCGCAGGTAGTAGGACGTGCTGGTGCTCACACCGATGCCGCGGGGGTCGGTCTGGTACTGCCCGTCCGCCGCGTAGCTGTAGCTGGAGAACACCTTCGAGCTTCCGCTGGTCTTGACGAGCTGGGTGTAGAAGCTTCGGGCGGCGCCGCCCGAGCAGCCGCTGCCACCGATCCGGATGCTGCCGGAGGAGGGCACGAAATCCCCGCTGGCGTGATAGGAACCCGATCCCCATGACTGCGAGAACGCACTCGCGGGCGATGCCGCGAAGACGAACATGCCGACGGCTGCTGCAGCCACGGCGGCGACGCGTGTAGTGCTACGCAGAATTGTCATGCAAAGGATTCTCCAGGGGGTACGTGGCACCGCCAAGCGGTCGACCCACCAATGGCCCGATCACGCCTTGTTGACACCCGCACCCGTCTTGCTGACAAAGGGGAATCGGTTTCGGTGGCGGAACTCCGTGGCGCGTTCCAGCTCGCCACTTCCGAGACAGGGGCTCGACATTCCGGCCACACCACGGCCGGACCGTGGCGCGCGTTTCGACTCAAGCACGAATTCCGACCCGGGCTGTTGCGCGATCAGCCGCGTTCGAAGCAGTGCGATTGGCCGATCACGGAGAAGCCCCGGCGCTCGTACCAGTGGCGCGGCCAGTCCGCCGCATCGGCGGTCAAGAAGCGGGTATCGCAGCCCTGGGCGGCGGCCAGGCGCAGGGCGGTGTTCAGGACGGCGTCGGCGTAACCGTGCCTGAGGTGGGCCTCCGAGGTCATCAGGTCCTCGATCTGGGCGGTGCCGGTCGTCGGGTCGAGGTAGAGGTCGGCCCATGAGGCGACCTCGCCCCGCGCCGTGCGGGCGCCGATGAAGTGGACGCCGTCGGCCCCGCGGCGGCGGACCTCGCGCCGGTCGACGAGGTGGCGCAGGACCTCGTCCTCGACGGTCGGGAGGAAGCCCTGCCAGCGTCGGGTGAGCGGGGCGCGCAGGGCGTCGAGGTCCACTTCCTCCGCGGTTCCGCCGCCTACCGGCGCCGGGCCGGTGTGCAGCATGACCAGGTAGGTGGAGTGCGTGTATCCGGCGCGGATCAGCGGCTCCGCACACACTGTTCCGGCTTCGTCGTCCAGGACGGAGATCAGCCGGTGCGGCAGGTGCCCCAGTACCTCCTCCACGAGGGCGGGCACCGCCTCGGGGTCGATGTCGACGGCGGGCACGTCGATGACGACCTGGTTGTTCGCACGGGAGTGTGCGAGGGCGTCGTCGTACACGGCGAACCCGCCGGGCAGGTCGACGGAGCGCGCGGCTTGGCGGCGGGCGAAGGCCGACAAGAAGGTGTTGATCCGCTGCAGTTCTGATCCGGGCATGGGTGGAGCCTATGCGTCCGCGGGCCGCGGCAGCCTCCGAATTACCCGTGCCGGGGCGCGGCTACGGGGCGTCCGCCAAGCGTCTGCTCACAGCATGCGCACACCGTCTGCGAGCGCACCACGGGACCGGTGGAGACAGGGATCCGGGTGATGGGCGAGGCGCATACGGAAAGCGGCTCGGTCACGGCCAGGGACGGTGCCACCGGAGATGTCCGGGCCGACCGGGCAACGCGAACGCCTGGGGCGGCTCGGCGCCGCGCCCCTGCCGCGGCCCCCAAGAGCGCCTCCGGGGCCTTCGAGCGGGATACCGCGGCCTGGGCAATGCAAGACCCGCCAGCGCGCCATCAACGGCGATTCCGACTCGCCGGCTCGACGCTCCCCGCGCGCCGCTCCGTGTACTGGTTCGGTCACCGATCACTCACTGACGGATGAGAACTAACGGTATGTCCGAATGATGCTCACACCATCCGCATACTGTGCCGACATGCTGAGTGAATTCCTGCAGGTGGGCGCCTTCGTAGGCGTGCTCTGGTGCTTCGTGGCGGCCGTCAGGCGTGCGGCCCGCGGCGACCGGTGGGCCCTCGGGGCCCTCCTGCTGGCCGCCGTGACCGGCGTCCACTACCTGGTGGGCCTGACCCACCTCCTGGTCCTGGACGTCCGCGAGATGTGCGAGCTCACCGTGCACACCCGCTTCGACCCCGACGAACACGTCTCGACGCTGCTCCCGCTGTCAAACACCTGCAACGCCGACAACGACCTCGTCCCCGCCTGTGTGAACCCGGTCCTCGCCGTCCTCGCCTCCGCGACCCTGGTGGCCGGGGCCGGGACCATCACGCGCGCCATACGCACCCCACGCCTTCCTCGACGAGAGTGACCGCCAGGCAGCCCGCCGCCTGGGCTCTGGCCCGAAAACGCCCTGGACCGCACGCTGGTCGCCAAACCGGCGCCGGCCGGACCGGTCGGCTACTGGGCCTGCGGTCCGTCGGCGGCGGTGATCCTGCGCAGGACTGGCAGGCCCGCTTGCGGGCCCTACTCGCCAGGAGCCCGATACTGGATTTGCTCCGCCCTGCGCAGCGCATCCAGCGTTTCATCGACGCTCAGGAGAACGGTCGTCTCAAAGGAGCTGAGCGCGCCACCTCCGCTGATCGCCAGCGCAACCGCGGCCATGGACACGTTGTCCGGAGCTTCCCAGAGGTTATAGCCGTCGTGCGTGCCGAAGGCGTACCAGAAGCCGTGGAGCTTTCCACCGACGGATTCGATGTACGACTGAGCGGCCTTTGCGCGGTCCTCGGGGTGGCCGATCAGCCTCGCCCAGGTCTCCGGCGTGTAGCTGAACCTCGATAGATAGAGCGTCATCGTGTCTCTCTTTCGTTTTCCCCCATGGATGCCCCGCGCCGGGTGGGAGAAGAGCCGGGGTGGACCGCGGTTCCCCCAAACAGCCGGGGACGATGACCGCCTCGGCCCAGAGCCAACGGCCAGGTCGTCTGCGGTTACCTCCGACCGTGGCCTCGTTGCTCATGGAGCGGGGCCACTTCGGCATCCTGCACAGCCAGGCCGCGGCAGGCGACTGGTTCTGCGCGCATCGCCTCGCGCAGGCCACGCTTGAGGACGACCCTGAGCCCCCAGGCCGGCAGACGGCGCTTGCGCTCCTCGAACCGTTCGTTGCCACGGGCTGGATGAAGGCGGTCAGTACGGTCGTCGGACTGCTCGCCGAATGGGACCGCCTCGACGAGGCCATCGCCTTGCTCCGCCGGCCCGCCGACTCCGGACACCGGCAGGCCCTCCGCCAGCTGGCGACCCTGCTTGCCCGGCAAGGCCGTATCGACGAGGTCATCGCCCTCCTGGGACCGCGCGCCACCGACCTGGTGCTGGCCGAGAGTCTGGTGGAGCTGACGGCCGACCACGGCCGCGACGAGGAGATCGCTGCGCTGCTCCCTGCCGTGAGCGTCGGGCCGCCGGATCCCTTCGAGCCGTGGCGGTCGGACGATTGGGACACTGTCCCTCTGCACGCCACCCTGCTGGAACGCCAGGGCCGCGTCGACGAGGCTGTCAGCCTCCTGCACGGTCACGTATACGTCGACGGCGTGATGTATGCCGACCACGCACAGCAGCTCGCCTGCCTCCTCGCCCGCCACGGCCGCGAGGCCGAACTGCGGGAGTTCGCCGCAGACGGAGGCGAGGAGTACGCCTTGGCGGCCCTGGCCGACCACTTGGAGGAGCGGCAAAGGATCGACGATGCCGTTGACACCCTTCGCGCGGCTGACGTTTCAGGCAATCCCCACGTGGCGCTTCACCTCTCCGAGCTCCTGGCCCGTCACGGCCGACGCAGCGAGGCCATCGACACCGCTTGGAGGACTGGAAGCATCACCTTTCCCGAGGAGGGCGACGGCGACCCCGACGGTGCGAACATTCTCTTCGAGCTCCTCGTCGACCGCTCCCCGGATGCCTACGCGGCGTGGGCGTCGGAGTATTACGAGACACCCGTCAACGTCGAGGCCGTCCGTGCCCTGCTGGCCCAGCGCCCGCTGACGCCGGAGCTCGTCGCCGTGCTCAACCCGGAGGTCGGGCTCGCCGATCTGGCCGAAGACATCTCGGAGATCGGCTACCCCGGCTGAGGCGTCACGCCCGCCCCGGCAACTGCCCTCCCGCAGAGCGCCAGGCCCGGCTCCCGCTCCATGGAAACTGGCGCGTGTCCAGCTCCGCTGCACCTGATGACCAGCGGACGACGTGTGGGTCGTACGGAGCCTGCTGCTGCCGGTCTTCGCCGCCGCTCCGCTCGGATCCGCCGCAGGCGGGAAGACGGCGGCGTGGCCGGCGCTCGACCTTCTCGCCGACGCCGGTGCGGCGGCCTTGTGCATGGACCGATCCGCGAGCCCGGTCGAGTACCCCGGTGCCGCCGGTGATCCCGTTGTCGAACGAAGGGGGAGGGCCGGGTTGAGAATGCCGAAGACCATCCGTGCACGGAGAGCCGGCCGCCCGGGAGGGTACAGGTCACGACGCACTCCTCCGCTCCGCCGTCTTCGACCCGGGTGGTGGTGCAGTGCCGCCGGTCCAGCGCACTGGCCGTGCCGGGACAAGCTGCTCTGATGGGGCGCATCGTGTGGCTCCTGAGGTTGATGCTGATGGATGGTCAGGTGACCTGTCGGCAAGGCAGCCCGGCCGCCTCCACTGTCATTGCCTCCTCGTACGGTCTACGCATGGTTGATCAGAGACCCCCCTTGTCATCGGTATCCGACTTCGCGACCTGGGAGCCCGTTCTGCGGCTCATGCTGGCCGACGACAGGGATCGGCGTGCCGCCCGGTCGGCGCGGGTCGCAGGACGCATCAGCCAATACGGCACGAGCCTTGCGCATCGAGGATCCATGTCGCCGACGGCGCGGACCGCGGTGGAGGACATACAGCGGGCGCTCGCGCGCGGCAGAGTCCAGGAGATCGCATTCAGGGCAGAGGTCCACCCAGACGGAAGGACCACGCTCGGGCTGGTCTGGCCGACCCCAGTCGTGGAACCGGCACTTGGCTACCCGGACCTGGGAGTGCTCATCCTGGCCGACGGCTTCCTTCCCGAGCCCTGGCTCCGCCGCCCCGATCCCGCGTTCCGGGCGGTACCGGCGCCTTCGGCGAACCCGGAGTTGCTGGAGCGGACATTGCGCGAGCGGCTGCCGGGCGCCATCGGCGCGACGGAAGAGGAGATCGCTGCCGCTGAAGCACGCCTCGGTGTCACGCTGTCCGAGGAGATCAAGGTGCTCTACCGGGTGACACGTGTGTACGCGGGCGACGACTTCGACCTCGACGAGGCGGACCGCGCCGGCGAGGCGGTCGGCTGCGAGCTCTCCGGACTGGAACACCTGTGCAGCGTCGACGGGGCGGTACGTCACACGGGCTGGGGCCTCGGCGCCAAGCGTGCGGTCAGCAGCGCGCCCGACGCGGCGGTGCAGAGCCTGGCCGGCTCACCGGGCTGGATCGGCTTCGGGAGCAACGGCGGCGACGAGTTCGCCGTCGACCTGACTCCCGGCCCCGCAGGACACTTCGGGCAGGTCATCCTGGTCGATCACGAGCAGAGCCTCGGTGCCGAGCTCGTGGCCGATTCCCTCACCGATTTCGTCATGGGCCGGATGCGGGAGGAACGCCGTGACCGCCGCGGAGACGAGCTTCCGGCCGTGGCCAGAGTCGGCACCGGGTGCCTCGAGAGCATCCAGGCCGCCGCCCATCCCGCCCTGGAAGTCCTGACCATCGGGGCCTGGGACGGCACACCGTTCAGCCTCGCACCTGTCACGGGACTGCCCCGACTGCGCACTCTTACCGCCGCGCCCGGCACACTGGCCGACCCCCTGGAGGTCGCTGGGCTCACCGCACTGGAGTTTCTGGAACTCGGCGCGCAGGAATGGCGCGTCCTCCTGGACGCCGGAGCTGTCCCGCGCACCCTGAAAGCCGCAGCCATCACGGTGCGGGATCAAGACCACCTGCCCGTCGTGGCCCTCGCCAACGAGATCCTTGCCCTCTGGGACCGGCCCGAGATCGTACAAACGCTCCTCGCGGGAGACCTCGGCCCCGCGGCCTGACCGGCGGGGCCGCACAAAGCCGTGCAGTGCACGCCCCACGGGAGCTGAGCGCCGTAGTTGGCCGGTCCGGCCAACTACAGCACTCAGTCACACAGTCCTGTGCGTTGCCCACCGAGGAGCGGCCGCTGCGGGTCGCGGAGTGGGATGCGCTGCTCTCCGAGCGGCTGATCTCGCTGTCGAGGCCCGAGCCTCTGCGGCTGCGCCTTGACCTGACCGGCGGACCGTGTGCCGAGGAACGGGTGCGGGACCTGGTGGCGCGTGAGAGCAGATGCTGCTCGTTCTTCACCTTCACCACCACCCCCGGCAAGGGCCTGGTCCGTCTGGACATCTCGGTGGACCAGTTGCATGAGGCGGTCCTGGATGCCCTCGCCGCACGGACCACGGCTGGCAGTGGGGAGCAGCGGTGAGTACGGCGCTGCGCAGTGGGCAGGTCGCGGAGGCGGCCGGGGTGAACATCCAGACGCTGCGGTACTACGAGCGGCGTGGCCTGCTGGCGGAGCCGGAACGCAGCAACGGCGGCCACCGCCTGTACGGCGAGGAGGCGGTGACCGCGCTGCGGGTGATCAAGGCCGCGCAGCGGCTCGGGTTCACGCTGGACGAGGTCGCCGAGCTGCTGGAGGCGGGCCGCCACCGCCACGGCCGGCCGCCGGGTTGCAGGAGCGGGCTGAGGTAAGTGGACTCACTGAACTGCCGGGTCTTCGCGAGAAGTCGACCAGGGTCTGAAGCCCCGGCAGGCGGATACTGCGACTCGCCGAGGTCAGCGAAATGAGTCGATGTTCTCGCATACCCAGTCGTCGTAGGTGCGCAGCGGACGGCCGGTGATGTCCTGCACGGACGGCTGTTGGTCGGCTGTCCACTGAGCGAGTTCGGCGAATCGGGCACCGTACTCTTCAAGAGCGAACAGCGTCACGTCGACCGCACCGCCGGGCCAGCCGAGATGCTGCCAGATGGTCCGGCTCTCGTCTGGCGTCAGCTCGACGGTACCGATGTCGCGGCCGAGAGCGGCGGCGATGCTCCGTACGCGTGATCGTGTGCTCAGCGGCGGGCCCACCGCCTCGATGACCGTCCCCGCGTAGTCATCGCCGATCAGGGCCGCAGCCGCTACGGCGGCGAGGTCCTCCTCGTGGATGAAGGGATAGTGGCCCTGGTTGAGGAAAGCCTCTCGGACCACCCCGTCGGCGCGGACGGTATCAGGCCAGTCCGACCCTGTCGCCGGGTAGGTCCCCTCGATGACGGCACCCATCACGGCCGACGGCCGGATGTGCGTCCAGGCGATGTCCGAGCGTTCCACCGCCTTCTCGATCGCCAGCCAGAACCAGGTCTCCGGCGGATTCGCCTCCTCGTACTCCGGTCCATGAGACGACAACAGGACGATCTTCCTCACGGCGGCGTTCCGCGCCAGGGTCAGGGCGTCCTGGACCGTGGACGGATGGGCGCCGGCAAGGAACACGGCCTCGACACCGTCGAAGGCTCGGGCGCACTCCAGCGGCCGGGTGATGGAGCCTTCGACGACTTCGACCGTGTCGGGCCAGCCGCCGCACTGGTCCGGCTCGGCGATCACCCGCACATGCCGGCCCGAGGTAAGCAGTTGCCGTGCCAGGCGCCGGCCGACGATCCCGGTCGGGCTGTTGCCTTCGTCCCTACGCGGGCTGACGGCGGTCAGCAGGTAGACACCTTCGGTTTTCGGCACCGTCTGAATTCTGCTCGAACCCTTTCACAGCAAGACCTTTCAACGCGTGAGCGTGGATCTTGCACCTGGCCCGGGCACGGACGGCCTCTGCCGTGCAGCGTGGACGCAGAACCAAGGCTGCGGATCGAGATCGGTGAGCTTACCAGGAGCAGTGACAGGCCCGCAGCAGGCCGTAGCGTCGAGCGGGGAGACGCTCAGGCTGGCCGCCCCTGGACACGGGCCTTCTTTCTGGCCCACTCGTCACGGAAGCGCGGTCGAACCAACTGTGGCGCTCGGACGGCGTCAGCGGCGGGACGTTCCGAGAGTCTGGTCGGCCGTCGCGAAGCGGTGCTCCGTCGGCTTCGGCACGTCGTGGAGGTAGCCGAAGTACTCCGTCTCCGCCGTTCCTGTGAGCACTGCCAGCAAGAAGGCCAAGCACCCCATGTCGTGGTGCTCCCACAGTGGGCCGCGCCCCTCGTTGTAGAGCACGGTCCATTCATCGGGCTGCTGGCCGGGCCTCGCCAGCCAGTACAGGAAGGCCCCCGTGCCCTCCTCGAATGCCCACGGAAGGACCCGGGCCCCCGCCTCCAGCAGGCCGGCAGGCTTCGCCTCGAACTCCCACAGGTCGGCCAAGATCTCGTCCCGTTCCGTCGTCTGCGCGTGCAGGTCGCACTCGCTGAAGGCGGAATCGGGGACGAGTAGCCAGATCGTGTCGTCGAAGATGCCGTCGCCGTATGTCTCGACGAGCTGCTTGTAGTCAGCGGGCAGAGCCGCACCCAGGGCGCGCTCGGCCTGTGCCCAGTCCACACCGGGTGGAAAGTCGGCGGGCGGCGGGCAAAGGCGGACGAGGGCATCGAGGGCATCGAGGGCGATCATGGAAGGGACGCTACTGGCATCGCAACCGGTGCCCGCGGTCGGGCGGCCAGGGCGGCGCGCATCCGAATCGGCTCCGGCCCAGGAGCCGCTCCCTGGGTGAAGGCCTCGGGACGTTCTCACACCCAGTCAGGGTGCCAGTCGCATGGGCGGGGTTCCGTGAGCGAGGAGACGGGTCCACCGGGAAGACAGCGCTGGAGCGCCAGGGGCGTCTGGCGCGGGCCTGTCCGCAGCGGACGGAACAGGCCCGTGAGCCGGACCCCCCGGGGGACGGGGGGTCCGGCTCACGAAGCACTGACCGGACGTCACAAAGGAAGAGTTACTTCGGCATCAGGACGGTGTCGACGATGTAGACGTCGGCGTTGGCGGTCTTGACGTTTCCGCACACGACCTTCGAGGTGTCGTTGACCTTGTAGGACTCACCCGAGCCACGCGTGGTGAGCCTGGTCTTCTCCAGGGTCTCGAAGGAGCCGCTCTCCAGCTGCTTCGGCGTGAGCTTCTCGCCGACGACGTGGTAGGTGAGGATCTTGGTCAGCATGGCCTTGTCGGCGAGGACCTTGTCGAGGTCGGTCTTCGGGATCTTCGCGAAGGCGTCGTTGGTCGGTGCGAAGACCGTGATGTTCTTGGCGTTGTTGAGGGTGTCGACGAGCCCGGCCTGCTTGACTGCGGCGACCAGCGTGGACAGCGCCGGGTTGTTGGACGCAGCTGTGGCGACCGGGTCCTTGGCCATGCCGTCGAAGGAGCCGGCGCCCTCGGCGGGAACCCCGGCACAGGCCGGACCGAACGGCTTGCCTGCCGTCATCGACGCATCCGGGGTCGGGGAGTATCACGAAAGCGGTGTTCACCACTCGGTTGGCGTAGAGGTTTCTCGTTGGTCTGGTTGGCTCACACACGTTCGGCCGAGAGGCGGCCGTCGAAGGCGATGTCGAAGGCGTTCATGGCCTCTTTCCAGCGGCTGGTCCACCGCTTGCGGCCCTTCCCGGTCGGGTCGAGGGCGAGGGTGGTGAGGTAGAGACGCTTGAGGGCGGCGGTCTCGTTCGGGAAATGCCCGCAGGCGTTGACCGAGCGCCGGTAGCGCGCGTTCAGGCTCTCGATCGCGTTCGTGGTCGAGATGATCTTCCGGATCGGCGGTGGGAAGCCCAGGAAGGGCACCACCTCGCTCCAGGACCTTTCCCAGGCACGGACCGCGGCCGGGTACTTGGCCTGCCATTTCTCGCTGAACTCGGCGAGCCGGGCGAGGGCCTCGTCCTCGTTGGCGGCGGTGTAGACGGGCCGCAGGTCGCGGGCGGCCTTGTCCCAGTCGGCGCGCGAGATGTACTTCAGCGTGGTGCGGATGAGGTGAACGATGCAGAGCTGGACCACCGTCTGCGGGAAGACGGTGTTGACCGCCTCGGGCAGGCCCTTCAGGCCGTCGCAGACGAGCATGAGCACGTCCCTCACGCCGCGGTTCTGCAGCTCGGCAAGGACGTTCTGCCAGTATTTGGCGCCCTCGCCGCCGTCCCCGGCCCACAGTCCGAGGATCTCGCGGTGGCCGTCGCAGGTGACCGCGAGGACCACGTAGATGGGGCGGTTCGCCACCGCACCGTCTCTGATCTTCACGTTCACGCAGTCCACGAACAGGACCGGATAGACCGGATCGAGCGGGCGCGTGCGCCAGTCGGCCATGGCGTCCAGGGCCTTGTGTCGGCGTACGGGCTCTGATGCAGAGGTGCGTACGGGTTGATCTACAGAGGTGACTCGGCGTGTCGGGGTGGGGCCCGGCTCGATGAGAGGAGCCTGACGCTGATCTTGTGAAGCGTCGAGGAGGGCCTGTCGGATGTTGCTGGAACCGGGGCGGTGGCTGGAGCTGCGGCGTTTCCGGGCTCTGCATGAGGCGGGCGCGAGCATCTCGGAGATCGCTCGGGAGACCGGTCTGAACTGGCGTACGGTCAAGAAGTATCTGGAGAGCGACGGTCCTCCGGTTCCGCCGGCTCCGGCGCCGCGCTCGGATCTCGGCAACCAGGTGATCAAGCCGTGGGCGCATGTGATTGATGCGTGGCTACGGGCTGAGGTGCTGCTGAAGGCCGCGGTCATCCATGAGCGTCTGGTCGAGCAGTATGCCTTCCCGCACCACTACCAGCGCGTCAAGATGTACGTGCAGCAGGCCCGACCCCGCATCGCCGAGGAGTTGGGATATACCCCGCGCGAGCTGGCGAAGTTGCACCGCCGCTTCGAGGTGGTGCCCGGCGCCCAGGCCCAGGTCGACTGGGGCGACGAGGGCAACATCCTGGCCCATGTCGGCATCCCGAAGGTCTACTCCTTCCACATGACCTTGTCCTACTCCCGAGATCCGTTCTGCTGCTTCACCACCAGCCAGAATCTGGCATCGTTCTTCGAGTGCCACCGGCGGGCGTTCGCGCACTTCGGCGGGGCGCCCGGGGTGATCGTCTACGACCGGACCAAGACTGTCGTGCGCCGTCACGTCGCCCCGGGCGAGGCGGTCCCGTTGCATCCGGAGGCCGTGGCGTTCGCCGGGCACTACGACTTCGACATCGACGTCTTGGCCGCCTACCGGCCGACGGGGAAGGGCCGCGTCGAGCGCCAGGTCCTCATCGTCCGCGATCATGTGCTCGCGGGGCGGTCCTTCTCCAGCCTGGATGACATGGACGGGGCGTTCATGGCCTGGGTGCCCCAGCGCCGGGCGCGTACGCACCGCACCCACGGCGAGGTGATCGGCGTGCGGGCCAAGCGGGATCACGCCGCGCTGCGGGCGCTGCCCGCCAAGCCCTACATCGTGGCCGATCGGCACCTGCGACACGTGGCCAAGGACTGCCTGGTCGCCTTCGACGCCAACCTCTACTCGGTGCCCGCCACCAAGGTCCGCCACCGCCAGCTCGTCGAGGTCAGAGCCTCCGCAGGCACCGTGGCCCTGCATTCCACCGTGCCCGACGCGCAGGGCATCACGCTGCTGGCCGTGCACTCCCGCGCGGTCGGACGCAGCGCGAGGATCGTGGATGAGGCCCACTGGAAGGCCCTGCCCGACGGACACACCCGCGCCACCACCACCGACCTTCCGCCACCCGTGAGCAGGCCGGCCCGCTCCGGCGCCGAGGAACCGGGCGGTCTGATCTCGCTGCTGACCCGGGCCAGAGCCGCGCAAGTCCACGTCGGCACCCGTCCGCTGGCCCTCTACGACCAGATCGCCGGCACCCGCCCGTTCAACCCCGCCCCCATCGACCCCAAGGACATGCGTTGAGCGAGCTGGTCACCGCCCGGATCCGCACCACCGCCACCAAACTCGGCCTGCCCCACCTCACCGAGGCCCTGGCCGAGCACGTCGGCCGGGCCGACGCCGCGTCGATGGCCTACCTCGACTTCCTCGACCTGGTCTTGGAAGAAGAACTTGCCGTCCGTGAAGAACGCCGCTTCCGCCACGCGCTACGGGTCTCCCGCCTGCCACACCACAAGACGATTGAGGAGTACGACTTCTCCTACCAGCCCGAACTCGACCCCAGGAAGGTCAAGGACCTGGCCACCCTCGCGTTCGTCGAGGCCAAGTCCAACGTCGCGCTGCTGGGCCCGCCCGGGGTCGGCAAGACACATATCGCCGTCGCGCTGGCTGTCGCCGCCTGCCGGGCCGGCTACTCGATCTACTTCACCACCCTCGACGACATGGTCCGCCAGCTCAAGGCCGCCGACTCCATCGGCCGCCTGGCCAGCAAACTCCGCACCTACCTGCGGCCTCACGTTCTCGTGGTGGACGAGGTCGGCTACCTCCCGCTGGAGCGTGACGAGGCAAACCTCGTCTTCCAGATGCTCTCCAAGCGCTACGAGAAGGGCTCCACCCTGCTGACCTCGAACAAGAGTTTCAGTGAGTGGGGTCAGGTCTTCGGCGACGACGTCCTGGCCACTGCCATCATCGACCGCCTACTCCACCACTGCGAGATCCTCGCCATCAACGGCGCCAGCTACCGCCTGAAGAACCGCCTCACAGCCATCGAAGGCGGCATCACTGCGGCCAGCTGACACAGGATCAAGCTCTGCACATCAGCCCGTACACACCTCTGCACTACAGCCCGTACGCCGACACCTTGATGCTGAACGGAAAATCGAACCTCAGCCGGGCAGGCGGCAGCGTCCGTTCCGCGGAGCGGGACGGACGTCGGGAACGAGGAGTGCGGTCAGGCCGCAGTAGTGGGGGCGGCGAGGGTGACCTGGTGGCCGAGGGCCTGGAGCTGGCGGACGAGGTCGCGGGTCTTGCGGGCGGGGTTGAGATGTCGCTGGTGCCAGTCGGCGCCGAGTTCCTGGTAGCGGGCGTCGGGGTCGTTGATCAGGTGCCAGGTGATGACGAGTATCGAGCGGGCGACGGCGACGAGGGCTTTGGCGTGGCCGCGGCGTTTGACGATCCTGCGGTAGCGGGCGCCGAGGAAGGTGTCGGTGCGGGCGGCGGCGTTGGCGGCCTCGCCGAGGGCGCCCTTGAGCCAGGGGTTGCCTTTGCCGGCTGGGCCGGTGGTGTTCTTCGCTCCGGACTGGATCGTGCGGGGGCACAGCTTCGCCCAGGAGACCAGGTGCTCGGGGGTGGGGAAGCGGCTCATGTCCAAGCCGATCTCGGCGAGGATGATCTGGGCGGTGGCCGGTCCGATGCCGGGGACCGCGTCCAGACGCTCGGCCAGTTCCCGCGCGGTCACAGCGTCACGGGCTGACGACGTGCTGGTGTCGTCTGTGCGGGGCGGTCCGGTTCCGGTGCCGTCGTGCGGGGCCCTGGTCTGTTCCATGAGGTCGGCGATCAGCCGGTCGAGTTCCCGGACCTGCGCGGTGAGGTGGTCGATGGTGCCCAGCAACACTCCCAGCAGGCGGCCGTGATGTTCTTCGAACTGCCCGGTGAGTGCCTCGGCCAGGGCCGGCTTCTTCTTCACCAGGCTCCCCTTGGCGAGATCCGCCAGAGCTCGGGGGTTGCGTTCACCGGCGGCCAGGGCGTCGAGCATGGCCCGGCCGGAGAGGCCGAAGAGGTCCGAGACAACGTCGGACAGCTTGATCTGCGCGTCCTGCAGGGCCTTGTCCACCCGGTGCTTGTGCCGGGTGCGTTCCTGGATGAAGACCGTGCGGGTGCGGGTGAGGTCCCGTAGCTGCCGGACCGGCTTGGGCGGTACGAACGAAGCGCGGACCATGCCGCGTTCGGCGAGCTTGGCCAGCCAGACCGCGTCCAGCTTGTCGGTCTTCGGCCGGCCCGGGACGTTCTTCACATCGCGGGCGTTGACCAGCCAACATTCCAGGCCACGGGCCTCCAAGAGGTAGAAGAAGGGCCGCCAGTACGAGCCCGTCGCCTCCATCACCACCCGCTGGACACCCTGGCAGACCAGCCGGTCGCCGAGCTCGAGGATCGCGTTCGTGGTGGACGCGACCGTCCAGACCTGCTGGACGCGCCGGCCTTCAATGGTGTCGTGCGGGACGCGCAGACACACCATCCCGGACGCCTTGGCGATGTCGATCGCCGCGACCCGGGCAACACTTCCGTCGTCGTGGTCCTCCCTGGACTCCTCCATCGTCTTCCTCCCCTTGCGCAAGGTGCGGGCGGGGGCTGCCCGGGAAGCCTGAGGGGAGACAGAGAAGCTGAACGGCGTGCTCGAGACGACAGTGTGCGGCCCCTCGGACGGCTCCCTCACCAGACTCCTATGCGGGCTCACAGCCCAAACATCAAGCGGCGTCGGCGGACAGCCCCCGTACCGATTTTCACGCTCGCGAGGCGTCAACCGCAGGTGAACGGCTGACTCCTATCAGGTCATGCTCCGCCCGGCCGGAGCCCTGGGGAACCGGGCCCCGGCGGTCGGACAGATCAAGGCAAGGACAGTCCAGCAGGACGTCAGTCAGTGATTGGGTCACGACCACCGGGGACCCGTGTACCACTATGACTGTCGGTGATGGTGGAGACCGTCTCCTTGGAGGTCTCCATGCCGTACGTCTCGGCGAGATGCGCGACGATCTCCCCGGAGGTGAGCCCCTTCGCGGTCAGCGAGAGGACCATCTCCTCCAGGCCGCCGGTGCGGCGCGCGTACTTCGGCAGCAGGCCGGAGGTGAAGGTGCCCAGCCGGTCCCGGGGGACCTGCACCGTCACACTGCCGACCTCCGTCATCACCTTCCGGGACCGGTGGCCGTTGCGGGCGTTGCCGCCCGAGCGCGAGCCCCGGCCGCCGGTGCGGCCGGCCTCCTCGGCCAGGTGCAGGTCCATCTCCGCCTCGACGGCGGCCTGCATCAGGTGCCGGGTGAGCTCGACCAGCAGGCCGCCCTCGCCCATCAGCCTGAGCCCGCCGTCGCGGACCTTGCCGGCGGCGAGCTCGGCCAGCTCGTCCATCAGCCCGGGGCTCAGCCCGTGCGCGGCCGCCGCTTCCCGGCTCGCCGCCGTCATCTTCGATGTCACACCGGCACCGTCAACGTCCCTGTCGAACACCGCAACCGACACGCCGTCAGCGTCCTCGATCAGGTGACCGTTCTCCGCGTCCATCAGGGGTCCCTTCTGAGCAAGTGCCCACCTGATTCATGACACTCCCTCCCCCGAAGCCCCGGTTCGCGAGGCTGGTGAGGGCGGTGCGGGAGCGGGGCGGCAATGGGCCCGGTGGTGGCCCTCCGTGGTGCCTGCCGCGGGCGGACCGAGTTCTGCGGGTGGCGATGTACTGCCGCACGGACCTCATGAGCGGCAGCCCGCCCCGCTGGCTTCGTTCGCTTCGAGGGGCAGCGTCTGTCCAGCAGTCTGAGGGCCGTCGGCCATCCGCGTGCCCGCTGATGTTCACGGCACATGACGTCACTCCGACCTTCGCGGCTCGTCCTGCTCATGCGGGTCATCGGGCGTGGTCGGCGTCTGCGGTGAGGGGCCGGGGCCCCGTCCGGGCTCTCCCGCGGAGCCAGGTCGCTTCCTGCGGATCAGTCCTCCAGCAGCTGCCGCAACCGGCAGGCGTACCACGTGGTCGCCGCGCACACCGCCACGTAGATGACGACGCCCTGGAGAGCGAAGTTGACGTGGTGGAACTCCCACTGCGCCGCCCCCGGTTCGGTGCCGTACCGGGGGTTCTCCCAGATGTACGGAAGGAACTGGGCGGCGATGTAGAGGGCGGTCAACTCCCCGAGGCGCCACAGCCAGGCCCGTCGGTCGGTGCGGATCAGGGCGCGGACTCCGGCGAGCGCGTTCCCGGGCTGCCACCGCGGGCCCGCCGGGGCGACCCGGGCGCAGACCGCAGGCACCAGGACCACGGCCGCGATCACGAGCCCGACCAGTAACGCGTTCAGCAGTCCCGCCGTGCTTTCCGAGCCGACCCGGCTGCGGCCCTGGGGCGCGAGGAGCACCGCCAGGATCGGCAGGTGGGTGATCAGAGCGGCGAGGTACACGCGGCCGAGCTGCGCGGCCGAGGGCGGACCGGGGCGACGCGGGCGCGAACGCGTCGGTGTCTGGGGTGCGGTCATGCGGCTGATCCCATCACATCCTTTCACTTTGGTGAAGTAGTTTTCTTCACCAAAGTGAAAGACTTGTACGCTGACCGGCATGAGTACCGAACGCGACGGCGCCGCGCTGGGCCACGAGCTCAGCCTCTGGGTGGTGCTCTACCACGAGCAGCTCGCGGCCCGCCTGCACGTCAACGCCACCGAGCACAAGGTGCTCGGCATCATCGCCCGCACCCCCGGCACCACTCCCGGTCGGCTCGTCGGCGAAACCGGCCTCAGCAACGCCGCCATCACCAAGATCATCGACCGGCTTGCCGCTCTCGGATACGTCGAACGCGCCAGGGATCCCGGCGACCGCCGCCGGTTCACCCTGACCGCCACAGCCGCGCACCGCCGCGTCCTGGGTGCGGCCATGGCCCCGATGACGGCAGGGATGGCCGAAGTGGTGCAAGGCCTCGACGAGTCCGAACTGGCCGCCGTCGGCCGCTGGCTCACCGGAACCGTCGCCGTCATGCGCGAGGCCGCGCTCGCCCTGGCCGAGGAGAACCGCAACGGTGGTCCGAAGGAAACGGCCAAGCTAGCCCCTGCCGGGGTGCACGGTGAGGCGGCCCGTGAGGGCGGCGGGCCGTGAGGGCGGCGGGCCGTGAGGGCGGCGGGCCGTGAGGGCGGCGGGCCGTGAGGGCGGCGGGCCGTGAGACTGGTCTGCCGAGGTCAGCCGGCCTTGGCCGATTCTTCGGCGCGGGCTCGTGTGACGGGCGAGGGTATGGATGGCGGCCGCGTCGATGTCGGGGTTCGCGTCGAAGTCGAAGGTCCGCAGGGACCTGTCCCGGGGGAAGCCGGCCAAGGAGATCAAGAGTCAGCTCTACGGACGAGCCGGATTCGACCTACGCCGCTCCGCGACCACTCCCCAGAACCGAGCGTCGAGAGCAGTGTGTTGCTCTGCTTCGAAGCGTGGCCGGCGGGGTGAGATGCGGGTGTCAGGCGGTTTGTGTCTGCCGGTCATCGGTCCGACCAGTGTCCGATGGGACGGTGGGGACAGGTGCGGCACTCGAAGACGTAGACGTTGACGCCGCAAGTGTCCAGAAGGGTCGGGTTGAACGCCTCGGATTCCCATAGCCAGCGGGTCTCGGTCTCCTCGGCGGCCCGGTCTTCCTCGGGAAGCCACGTGCGCCAGGACTCATTGTCGAATTCCCCCTCGGTCACGGTCAGAAGGTGCTCCATCCGGCCGCCGCACGTTTCGCAGTCCGGCCAGCAGGGCTCCTGGCGCCAGCCCGGATAGCCGCCCAGCTTGATCCCCGGCGCGTCGGCGAGATGCGACGAGTAGCGCAGCCCGGTCTCGGCCAGCAGCGCCTCGAAACGGTCCTCAAGCGCTTCCTCGAGATCCCGGGACAGGTCGTTCCTCGGGTATTCGGTCACCCGCTCGGGGTGAACGACACAGGGTGCCGGGTACCAGCCGTCGGGAAGCCCGGCCGCCGCCGGTGCGGGCGTCGGCCCTGCCTCCCGGATGGCACGGGAGTCCCTCCAGTACACCAGGGGCAGCGGGTAGCAGTAAGTGCCGTGCGCGTAGGGACACCACAGGACCTGGAGCAGATCTGCGCCCTCGGGAAAGGACAGGCCGGGTACATCGACGCGGCGGACCTGCACGATGGGGGCCATGGGTGCGGCCGGTTCAAGGCGGCTCGTGGTGTCCGGGTCGTAGTGCTCCGCAGTGCACACCGGCCATGGTTCGTCGGCCGGCCACATCAGAGGACCCCCGACAGAGCTGTCACGGAATGTCGGAGAACCGGGGCGCGGGTGGAGGCGGACGGACTCACGGCGGAAGGGAAGCAGCTCGGGGAAGAGGCTCTCCACGTCGACCGGGCGGGCAGGTGTGTGACGGGGCATGTGCCGAACTCTAGAACCGGAGTACGACAGCCAGCCCCACCGGCCTTGTCGCGCTCTGGACCAGGGCACTGCATCATCTCAAGAGGATCGAGAGCCTGCTCCACAGTCGAGCCGGATTCGTACTTCTCCGCGCGGTGATCCTGTTTCAGCAACGCTCCGCGACGACTCCCCAAGATCTGCGCCAGAACCCACGACCCGTGAATAGGGCCACCCCGCTGTTCGGGATCTCTTCGGCGACGGTCTGCAAGCGCCTCCAGGGCCTGCGGCCGTTGCGCGCGCCGGAGCCGGCGCTGAGGAGCCGGCGTCGCCGACCAGGGCCTTCGCTTCCCACCGGGTACGTGTCGGCGTGCGTCAGCCGGCGGTCCCGGGCGCCTCGGCCGACGACCGGTACACCCGGTCGCAGCGTGCGGGGTCGCTCAGGACGTTGGCGAGGAACAGGCCCAGATCGAAATCCTCCGGCTCCGCGAGGGCCGTCAGGTCGTCCTCGTCCAGCTCGTCCGCGGGACGCGGGTAGTCGATGTGGCGGGTGCCCACGGTGAGCCTGTTGAGGGTCTCGCCGCGTTCGTGGCGCGCCCCGAGGCCTTCGGTGACGGCGATGTCCTCGGCGCCCAGGAGCAGCCGCAGTGTTCCCCCGGCCCGGTAGAGGACCGCCAGGGTGTCGCCGAGCCGCCCGAAGGTGCCGGCGATCCCGCTGTGATCGAGCGGGCCGCTGCGGTGACTCACCGGCCCGAGTACCGCGGTGCCGGGGTCGAACGGCGCCCGCTCGGCGAAGGCCTCGAACGACACGACCGTGATCATTGCTCCTGCGTCCCTCAAGCCGAGGTCCGGTCCCCGTGGGCTGGTTCCGCCGTGCTGCCGCGATTGTCCTCGACGTGGACGACGTGGAGTTCGGTTCCGTCCCGGTGGCGCTTGGACCGTCCGTGGAGACCGACCGCGATGTCGGAGCCGTCATCCGGTTCGTCCGGGCCGACGTAGGTGAGGACGTCGTGGTGGTGGCCGGTGACGACCCAGCCCTCGGCCTGCTTGAGGTCGATCACCGCGAAGTCCGCGGCCGGGGATCCGACGTCTACGGGGCCGAATTCCTTCAGGATCTCGGTGGCCTGCTCGGCGAGCACTCCCTCCGGAGCCGTCAGGACGACGCACGTGCCCTGCTCGAACAGCACCCACGAGTTGCGGGGGTCGATGAGGATCCGCCGCCAGACGTCTATGAGCATCTCGGTGTTCATGGCTGTCATCCTGCCGCAGAGTACCGACACAGGCCGGCGATCCATCGAGAGCGTCGGGCCATGAGCGGTCGGGTCCAGTCCGTTGCGCAGCGGTGGCCCGTGTGATCATGACCGTCGGCACATCCGCACCTCATGGGGGGACCATGCGCACCCGCACCACCACGGCCACGACCGGCTTCGTTGCCGCGCTCGCGGCGCTGCTCGTCCTGGCCGGCTGCACCGCGTCGAAAGGGAGCCCGACCGCGAGCCCGAGCGCTGCGGTGGGTTCCGTGGCCACCGTGCCCCCGCAGAGCGGCGGGCCCGGGGCCGGGGCCGGGTTCGAGGGGCCTCGGCCGCAGGATCAGAACCTCTTGGCGTGGACCGGCGACCCCAACGACGCAGGTCACGTCACCGCCCAGTCGGCCGCCGGGGTCGGCGGGCGGGTCACCCTGGTACGGATCGTCCTGCGCGAGCAGATCACCTGGTCGAACATCTGGCTGGGCCTGGCCGGCATCGACCCGAACGCCCAGCTCGCCAACTGCTACCTCGGCGTGTACGACGCCACCGGCAAGCTGGTCGCGGCCACTGCGGACATCTCGCCCCAGCTGATGACCGATGCGATCGCCAAGCCGCTGGCCCTCGGCAAGCCGTTCACCGCTGCCCCGGGAACCTACTTCATCGCTCTCCTCCTCAACGGGAACTGGGCCACCAACGCCCTCACCCTGAAGTCCACGGGCGCCGGGATTTCGGTCAACGCCGGTCTGACGCCGCCCCATCTCCGGTACAGCACAATCCTGACCGGCCAGACCTCGCTGCCGGCCGCCGTGAACCTCGCCGAGCAGTCCACGAGCACCATCAACACCGGATGGGCCAGCCAGTGGTACGCGATCTCCTGAGCCCTGGCAGCAAGCCTGACAGCCGGTCCCCCCACTGCTGAACCGTGCCGTGCTGCTGCCTCAGCGGTCCTCATCGAGGCGTCGTCCTTTCCGGAGTGGGCGTGGGGACGGAGTCGCGTGAGCGGGTGGGGGGAGGGATCTGGGTCGCGGCGATCGCGGCGAGCGCGAGGCCGAACCCCGCGAGCTGGATCGGGCCGAGTGTCTGGCCGAGCAGGACGGCACCGAGCACGGCCGCGACCAGCGGCGAGAGCAGGACGAGGACCGCGACCGAGGCGACGGGCAAGGTGGCGATGCCGCGGAACCAGAGGACGTAGGCGATCAGACCGCCGACCAGGCCCAGCCAGAGGTAGCCGAGGGCCGCGGGCGCGTCGATCGCGGGAGGCGTCCCCTCGACGAGGAAGGTGACGGGCACCAGGAATACGCCACCCGCGGTGAGTTGCCAGCCTGCGAAGGCGGTGGGACCGGCCCCGGCGGGCCGTCCCCAGCGTTTGGTCAGGGTCAGGCCGAGCGCCATCGAGGCCGCGCCGGCGAGGCCCGCGGCGATCCCGATGACGTCGAGTGCCGCGTTCGGCCCGATCACCACCAGGCCGACGCCCCCGACTCCGATCACCCCCCAGGTGAGGCGCCAGGCGGACGGGCTCTCGTGGAGGACCGCCACGGCCAGGACGGCGACCATGAGCGGCTGGGCCGCGGCCACGGTGGCGGCGACACCGCCCGGCAGGCGTTCGGCCGCCACGAACAGCAGGGGGAAGAGCAGCCCGATGTTCAGCACGCCGAGCACGGCGGCCTTCCCCCACCACGCACCGCGCGGCAGTGTCCGGGTGATCGCGAGCGCGATCAGGCCGGCGGGCAACGCACGCAGCAGGCCCGCGAACAGCGGGTGCCCCTGCGGGAGAAGCTCGGTGGTGACGACGTACGTCGTGCCCCATGCCAGGGGTGCGAGCGCGGTCAGGGCGGTGCGGGGCAGATTCCCGTGGGCACCGGCTCTGCCGGTTCCGCGCATGCCGCTCGAAGCTCCTGAAGTGGGACTTGGACTGGGACTCGGGCTGGGACGTGAGCCTGTCATGCACGCAGTCTCGGTCGGCACGATCGATGAGTCCAATACATGTTTGTCAGCTCATCGATCTCGATTCAAGATGGATGCATGGAGCTCCAACAGATGCGCTACGTCGTCGCCGTCGCCGAGACGAACAGCTTCACCCGGGCCGCCGAACGATGTCTGGTCGTCCAGTCCGCCCTCAGTCACCAAATCGCCCGCCTGGAAGGGGAGCTCGGCGCGAGGCTCTTCGAGCGCACCAGCCGGCGGGTGCGACTGACGCCCGCCGGCGAAGCGTTCCTCCCGGCCGCCCGTCAGTGTCTGGACGCCGCCGAGCGGGCGGCCGCCGAGGTCGCCGCGGCCGTCGGTGAGGTACGCGGACGGCTCGCCGTGGGCCTGATCCCCACGGTCGCCGCGGTCGACATCCCCGGTGCACTGCGTGAGTTCCGGCGCCAGTACCCGCACGTACGGATCAGCCTGCGCGTGGGCGCGAGCGAGGACCTCGTCGAGCAGGTCAAGGAAGGAGCCCTGGACGTGGCGTTCCTCGGGCTGCCGACCACGGCGCGGCCCCAGGGGGTCGCCGCCCGGGAACTCGCCCGTGACCGGCTCGTCGCCGTGGTCGCGCCGGACCATCCGCTCGCCGACGAACCAGTGGTCGACCTTCGCAGGCTCTCGTCCGAGGTGTTCGTGGACCTTCCGGCCGGGACGGCCGGACGGGTCCAGTCCGACCTGGCCTTCTCGGCCGCCGGTCTCGGCCGTGACGTCGCCTTCGAAGTGACCACCGCGGACTTCATCGCCCGGCTCGTCGCCCAGGGCCTCTGCGTGGCCATGCTCCCCGCCGCCTACGCGCCCCAGCTCGCCGGCGTCATCACCATCGAGGTCGCCGACGCGCCGGCCCGCGTGGAGTACGCCGTCTGGGGCCGCTCCGGCCGGACGCCGGCCGCGACCGCGTTCCTCGGCGTTCTCGACATCGCGACGCAAGACCACGTCCTTCCGTCGGCGATATATGCCGGTGGGTGACTTACCATGCTGGCATGAGTGATCGTGCGATGCAGGAACCGACCCTCCTCCTCCTGACCGCGCTCGCCGACGAGCCCCGCCACGGGTACGCGATCGCGCGCGAGGTGGAGTTGGTCTCGGGCGGCCGCGTCAAGATGCGGACGGGCACTCTGTACGGGGCCCTGGAGCGGCTCCTCGGCCAAGGACTGATCGAGGTCCACGAGGAGCAGATCGTCGACAGCCGGCTCCGGCGCACCTACGGCCTCACCGCCGCCGGACGGGAGAGCCTGGCCGCGGAGGCGCAGCGGATCGCCGCCACCGCGCGCGAGGCCACCCGCCGCCTGAGGGTCTCCGGCGGGACGGCCACGGCGTGAGCCGTCGCCTGCTGCGCCTGTATCCCGCCGGTTTCCGCCGCGCCTTCGGCGACGAGATGGCCGAGGCCTACCGGGAGGCGACCGAGGGCGCGGGCCCGCTCGCCCGTCTGCGGGAGGCCTGCGACATCGTGGCCCACGCGCTGCGGCTTCGCCTGCGGGTGGGTTCCGCGCAGCGCGGCGGGCGCCTCTTCGCGGCCGCGGCGCCCTTCGCGCTGGCCGCGACGGGCGCGCACGCCGCGTTCCGGCTCGCCTCCACCCTCAACAGCGCCTACGTCACCGGGCGCCCCGACTTCGAGGACCCGATCGGGTACGCGATCAACGGCTGCTACCTGCTGACCCTCGTCAGCGCGGTCGTCGCGCTGAGCGGCCGGTTCGCAGCCGGGGCGCGGTGGATGTTCGCCGGAGCGGCCGGAACCGCGGTCTGCCTGCTGGTCGCGGTGCTGCCGGGTGCCCTGGACATGCCGCTGGAGCACGCGGCGTACCTGGCGCCGCCGTTGCTGGTCGCCGCCCTCCCGCTCGTCTGCCCTCCGGACCTGCGACCGCCCCGCCGGATCGGGAGCGCCGCCGGCCTCACGGCCCTGATGACCTGGGCCCCGCTGACCGTGGTGATCCTCGCCCTGCTGGATGCGAGCGGCCTCGGCATGATCCTGCTCTGGCGGTTCGCCGTGCTCGTGTCCGCCGCGCTGGTCCTGGCGGGGCGCCCGGCCCTGTCGGGGGTGCGTACCGGCGGCCAGTTCGCCCTGGCCGCCGCGCCCCTCCTCGTCACGGGCTACTTCGCCGGGGTGGTGGGCGAGGACACCGCGCTCCTCTGGCTCGCGCTGCTCGCTGTCACGGGCCTGACCGTGCGCCTGTGGCGCCGTAGGAGCCCGGGCATGGCCGGCCGCGCCTGAGCCGAACCGGGCCGAGCCGGCGGCCCGCAGCCCGCGACCGTCAGGCGTCGCAGCCGCTCACGCTGACGCGGATCTTGGACTGACCGTGGCCGAGTTCCTCCCAGTCCTCCATGAAGCGTGCCGCCAGCCCGTGCCGGGCGGCGAGGTCGACGAGGGTCTGGGTCCGGTAGTAGAAGTCCTCGCGCAGCACCTGGTGTTCGGCGCCGGTGGTGCGGTCGAAGGTGAAGTCGAAGTGACCCCCGGGCGCCAGGACGCGGCCCACATGGGCGAGGCACTCGTCGATGACGTCGATGGGTGAGTGCGAGAACACGCTGTGGGCGTGGACGACGTCGAAGTGCCCCTCGGGGAGGAAGTCCAGGGTCAGGTTCTTGGTGATCGTCAGGTGCGGGAGCTTGGCCTGCAGCCCGCGCTCCGTCAGGGTGCCCTTCGCCGCGATGAGGATGTCCGGCGAGATGTCGATGCCGTAGTAGTGGCCCTCGTCGAGGTAGTCGATGAAGCGCCAGCCGGCGCGGAGGTTTCCGCAGCCGATGTCCAGCATGCGCGATCCGGGCTTCAGGCCGTGCCCGAGCAGGTAGTCGAACTGCATCCGCCCCAGTGCGAGCCAGCGTTCGTGGGTCTGACTGCCGACGGCCGCCTCCGGGTTGCGGCGCGTGTCCGAGGCCATGACGGCCCGGTAGTAGCTCACGTGGTCGGGGTGCTTGAAGGCCAGCCACCGATCACGGGCGGCCCGCTTCAGGTACGGCGCGATGCGGTTCGGGCGGCTCGCGGCGTAGCGAACCTTGTGGACGAGGGATTCCCGGTTGGCGGTGAGGTTCTTCCTGGTGGCCATGAGCACTCCGTCTCCGTCGCAAGGCGAACTCCCGGCGGCGGGCAGGAGCAGCCCGCCGCCGGAAGGATCTTCAGGTTCAGACCCCCACCATACGTCGGTCACCGGCATATACAAACCACTTGACTGACCTGCGTGGCGCGGTCAGGGCGACAGGATCGCCGAGGCCGTGGTCCGCCACCCGGCGACCGTCCTGGCCGCGAGGTACAGCACGCGTACGCGCTGGAACTCGCGTCCGCCGGTGTCGTTGCGCGCCCAGGTCACCTCGACGAGGGCCGACCGCTCGTTCAGTGCGCGGACCTGGTGGTCGAGCGCCGTACTGCCTCCGTAGCCGGCGTCCCGCAGAGCCTGCAGCTCGTTGGCGAGTCCGGCCGTGAGCGCGTCCGTGGAGGTGAGCACCATGTGGGCGGCGTCGGTGGTCATGGTGATCGGTACGGCGAAGTAGTCGAGCAGGGGCGCCGGGTCGGTGCGGCCGGCGGCGGCCAGGCCGATGAAGGTGCTCACGTACTGGTCGAACCAGCTTCTGACGTCCGCTTCGACTGCGGAGAGATCCCTGTGCGGCATGAGCTTCCTTGCTCTCGTGCAGGACCGGGTACGGGGCGGCCGGCCGGCTGTCGACCCGTCACCGCGCCCACGGGCCGGGCCGTCGGGCCCGCGCCTGCGGGACTCCGAAAGCATGGGATTTATTATGATATCGACCAGATTGCCACCCGGTGCCCTGCCGGCCTACGCAACGCGCCCACCGACCGGCCCGCGCCCGCCACCCACCCGCCCAGGGGCATGACTCGCCGTCAGTTGCCGGTCTGGCACCATGACGAGATGTTCCTCGACCGCCTGGCCCGGCCGTAGGGCCGAGCCGTGTGCGTCATGCCGTCGGGGCCGGCTGCCCGTCGAGCAGCCGGGTGCGGAACAGATCGAGGACGGTGTCGAGCGCCTGCCGCGTGGGCTGTCCGGGCTCGTCGACGAGATGTTCCGTCAGGACGGAGTGCGGCGGGAGGGCGCTCGCCGTGCTCGCCGCGCTGTCTTCGAGCTCGACGGCGAGGAAAGCGTCACCGAGCTCGCGCCGCAGGTACGCGAACCGGTCGCCGGGGACCAGCCGATCGCCCCGGAACCGCAGACCCAGCACCTGGAGCCCGTCGCGCTCGCAGCGTCCGCGGACGACCGCGAGCTCCTCGGGGCTGATGTCGATGGCGCCGGCACGGCTCGAGGTACACGCCAGCGGGAGCGACGGCTGGGACAGCACCGGTGCGACGAGTCGTTCGTCGGTGGCCATGGCCAGGGCGAACCCGCCGGTCAGGCACATGCCGACGGCGCCGACCCCCGGGCCGCCGCAGCGCTCGTGCTCGGCGGCGGCCAGGGCGCGCAGCCACCGTACGACGCGCGAACTGCGCCCCGTGGCCAGCAGGGTGAACTCACGGCTCACGCACACCTGCCACAGGGACGACGCCATGGCACGGCCGGTACTCGCCCATCCGACGGCACCGGGATTCGCCTCGCGGCCGGGCGCTCCGAAGAGCACGGGGAGTACGGCGGTGCAGCCGATCGCCGCCACGTGTTCGGCGAACTCGATGACCTTGGGGGTGATGCCCGGGATCTCCGCCATGATGATCACAGCAGGGCCCGTGCCCTTGCACAGCACAGAGCGGGTGGCGCCGTCATGGGTGAACGTGGTCTGCGTGAAGCCGTTCAGGTCGTGGTCCGGCACGCGCCTGCTCCTTCGGTCGACTCTCCTGGGACAACATGAAGTTACCGATAGGTAGACCATGGTCGTCAACCGATGGGGATGGCGGTCGCGGAGCGCCGGGTGCGCCGCCGCTTCCTCTCGCGGGGCACCTACGGCTGAATCAGGTCGATCAGCCCATGATCCCTTCTGTCCGTGCCCGCTCGCTCGACGGCGGATGTTGATCGACACTCGCGGCCCAGGACGGCCAGGAGCGTTCAAACCATCTGTGCGGGTGAAGCCGATGCACGGCAACCAAGGGGGGAGATGTCCTGATATGCACTGTGGGGCGAACCGGTGGGACTAGAACTGTGCGCATGCCCCCCACGGCGCAGATCGACCGTCCGAGTCGATGCCTGATCCTTCCGTGTCCAAGGTGACGCCGTTCTGGCACGCCCTGAGCGCGGTCCTGCACACCGAAGGGGCCGGGACGTGCCGGGGACGTGCCCCGGCAGACAGCACGTGCCGCCCGGCGCATGCCCGGTCGGCGATTTCGAGAGGACGGCTTCGTGAGCCACCCGCAGGACGACAACACGATCAGCGCGGTCACGCCGGCACAGTTGAGCCGGATCGCCGAGCAGGGCATCTACAGCTCGGCCACTGCCATCGACCCGGCCGCCGTCAACGTCGCCGAGGCGCTGGTCGCCACGCTGAACGGCTCGGCAGAGAAGGCGGTGCTCACCCCTGACCTCCAGAAGCTGACGGAGCAGGTGCGGCAGAGGGCGACCATCGGCTTCCCCCGCATCACCGCCGACGACGGGGTGAAGCTCTCGGCGCACACGATCAAGCTCAACACCTCGGAGCCCCGACCCGTGGTGATCGTGCCGGCCGGCTGGACTCCCTTCGGCTGGGTCTTGTTCGAGTACACGTATCTTCAGCTGGCGCTGCGCGGCTACCACGTGCTGGCCTACACCCCTCGCGGCATCGGTCTCACGGTGCCCGTCGCCGGCGGTGGGTACGTCGACGCCCCGTTCACCTCCGGGGGCACGATCGACGTGGCAGGTCTCAAGGACCGGTGCGACGGCTCCACCGTCATCGACTACGCCCAGGAGCACTTCAACCCGAGCAAGATCGCGTTCCTCGGCGAGTCCTACGGGTCGGGCATCAGCCAGCTGGTCGCGGCGAACGACCCGGCGGACCGCGTGGACGCGGTCGTGGCCCTGAGCACGTGGGGCGACCTGGCCGACAGCCTCTACCACAACGAGACCCGGCATCTGGCGGCGGTGCAGGCCCTGATCGCCTTCACCGGCGGCCCGGTCGAGCGGAAGTTCGACGAGGCCACCCGGCAGCTTCTGGAGGACTTCCAGGCCGGCCGGAACCTCGATGCCGTGGTGGCGTGGGGCAAGGAGCGGTCGCCCTCGTCGTACGTCAGCCGGACCAACGCCCGCGACATTCCCACGTTCTTCTCGAACACCTGGCACGAGACGCTGTTCCCGGTCAACCAGGCCATCGCGCACTTCGACCGGCTGACCGTGCCCAAGCGGCTCAACCTCTGGATCGGCGACCACGCCGCACCCGAGGGCGCCGGCCTCACCATCCCCTTCAGCGGGCCGAACGTGCCCGTCGAGGAAGCGCTCGCCTGGCTCGACCACCACGTGCTCGGGGCCGACAACGGCGTTGCCCAATGGCCTGCGGTCAACAGCCAGATCATGTTCACGTACCAGACCCGGACCGACCCGGAGACCGGGCAGAACGTCATCACCGAACCGGCCGTCCGCGAGACCAGGCCGTCCTGGGCGGACGTCACCACCTCCACCGAACGCTGGCACCTCACCGCCTCCTCGGCGGACCGGCGTGACGGCGGCCTCGCCACCACACCGGAAACGGGCTGGAAGCGCGAGTTCACCGCCGGAGAGCTCACCGAAGCCACCGCGGTGGACGCCGTCATCACGACGGGCCAGGCGGAGTGGAAGGGCAACCCGAAGACCTACCCCACCGACACGTTCGACCGCCAGCAGCTCGCCGTGTGGACCAGCGGCCCGCTCCAGGCGGCCCGCCGCATCCGCGGCGTCCCCGAGCTCACGCTGACCGTCCGAAGCTCCGCCGCCGCCACGACCCTGGTGGCCTACCTGTTCGACGTCAGCCCTGACGGCACGGCCCGCATCATCACGCACGAACCCCTCACCCTGGCGGAGTTGTCCACGGGCGAGGACCGCAGCGCCACCTGGCAGCTCCAGGCCGCCGGCTACGACCTCGCCCCGAACCACCGGCTCATGCTGGTCGTGAACAGCAAGGACAAGCTCTACTCCGACGCGCACACCGGCAGCAGCATCACCACGATCACTTCCACCGACGACACCGCCGCTCACCTGGTACTGCCCCTCGGCTGACCCGGCACAGACCGGCACCGCACCTCGCGCCCCCGGTTCGACGGCCGGCGAGCGGCCCCATGGCCTCTCGCCGGCCGTCCGCCGGGGCGCCGGGGCGCCGGGGCGCTGAACGGCACGTCCGCAGGAGCGGAGTCGCCGGCACCGTCGAGATCCCCGTCCGCTACCACCACGCGGTGATCCCGCACATCATGGTCGACGACGCCGCCGCGGCGATCGACTTCTACCAGCGCGCCTTCGGCGCCCGCGAGGACTTCAGGATCGACGCTCCGGGCGGCGGCGTCCTGCACGCCGAGATCACCATAGGGTGGTCGGTCCTGATGCTCGGCGACGCGAGCGTGGAGGAGGCGGAGGCCGGCTCCTTCGCCGCGCCGGCCGCGCTCGGCGGTGGCACCTCCGTCACCCTGCACCTCTTCGTGTCGGACGTCGACAGCCTGGCGGAGCGTGCGGAGGCAGCCGGCGCGGAGATCCTCCAGCCGCCGACGAACATGTTCCACGGCGACCGCACCGTCATCCTCAAGGACCCATCCGGTCACATATGGGTCTTCCTCACCCACATCGAAGACGTCTCGGACGAGGAACTCCGCCGTCGCCTGGCGGCGGCCGAGTGACCGGCGCTTCATCCACCGCACCGGGTCAGGCGAGCGTGCGTGTCCACAGGGTGAGGTCGCTGCTCGTCGCGACGGCGAGGGTCCGACCCGACGGGGAGAACCCGACCGCCCGCAGCTCCGAGTAGTTCGAGTGGAAGACGTGCCACCACCTCTCGCCGTGCGGGCCGGAGTGCGGGGCCCCGCCGTCGACGGAGAGCAGTACGCGGTCATGCGGCCAGGCGGGGCTCACGACCTCCAGCGTCCAGCCGTCGGCAGTGGTGGTGTGCAGGCCGCCGCCGAATAGCCCGGCGATGCGTACCCGGCTTCCGGCGACCGGACCCAGGCCCGGGCAGGAGAGGTCGGGTACCGCGTCCGGCGTGCTGTCGTCGGGGTCGGGGTCCCGATCGCGCGCGATCTTCTCCCCGGTGACCGAATCGAAGAGGCCGTGGCCGTCGTTCGACACGACCATCACCAGGTCGTGTCCGCTGTCGGGATGGACCGCGAAGCCGATGCCGAGCAGCCCGCCCACCGGGACGAGGGGCTCGAAGACCGACCGCCAGGGGACGGGGGCCGGGACCACGGGGACGGCGAGCATCCGGTCCCGCAGCTCCTGCTGGTACGGGGACAGCCCTGCTGGCACGTTACTGCTCGTTTTCGTCACGGGACCATGATGCGGCTCGCTCCTGGTCCGTCCGAAAGGGAGGGGCTGCATCCGACAGGCACTCCCTGGAGAGCGGTGGAGGGCGGTGGAGGGGGCGGGGGTCGCGCCAACGGCCCCCGCCTGCGCGTGTTCCGGACCGTGGCGCCCGCGCGAGCGGTGGCGAATCTTCAGGGATCCGCCGCAGGAGCAGTATGCGCCGCGCAGTGGTTGTTCAGGGCGGCTGGTTCTTCGTGAACGACCCCGGCCGCACGGGGTGGCCGTGAGCTGGGGGGATAGGTGGGCGCGGGAATTGTTCACGTCCGTGGGGCCAGGCCCGGGAAAAGTTCAGCAGGGCGGGCATCCCCGAAATGGCGGGCATGTCCGCTTATCAACAAGTGGTGTCGCCTGCAGCCGCGCTCGGGCATGGTTGAGGAGCGCCCTCGGCCTCCTGGGCCGGGAGCGGACAGTCCGTAGCGCCAACTGCGGGCCCGCGCAGGCGCGATGCACTCCCTCCGGACCGTTGCTTTCGAAGGAGTTGTCCTCGTGGTCATTTCACCGGCTTCCTTTCCGCGCCTCTGCGGGCTCCCCTCCGTATTCAGTGTGAAGATCGTCGTGGTTGTGGTGGTGGCCGTGGTGACGGCCGTCATGGGCGGGCTCGGGTACTCCCCCGGCACGGCGCTCGGCGTGATCGTCATGGTGACGACCACCGCTCTGGAACTGGGTCGCCGGATCACCGCCGACGGCGGCGTCCAGCCCGACCGGATCGGCCGGTAGCGCCGTGGGCACGGGGCGGCGGGGGCGGCCGCAGCGGCCGCTCGACACCACCGTCCCGGCCCTGGCGGAGCTCGCGCGGGAACTGCGCGAGCTCCGTGCCGCGGCCGGGCTGACCCTGGACAACCTCTATGCCGTCACCCACTGGAGCAAGGGCGCGCTCAGCGCGGCCACCACCGGGCGGGACCTGCCGCGCTGGGAACTCGTCGAGGCGTGGGTGACCGCCTGCGATCCGGAGGCCAACCTCGACCTCTGGCAGGCCCGGCACCGTCGTGCCCGCGCGCAGTACGAGCGGACCCGCCTCGTCCTGCCCGCGGGCCGCCCGCCGGCCGGCCGTACGGCCCCCGGGCCGCGCGTGCCGGACAGCCCGGCCGGGCCCCGGCCCAGCTCGCTGGAACGGGACGCCTGGCGGACCCTCGCCCCCGACCGGCGGCCGTGGGGGGTCGCCGCCCATCCGGCCCCGATCCCGTTGCGCTTCACCACCGTCGGGCCCGACTTCACCGACACCGGATCCGACGCCGCCGACCTCACCGGCCACTACGACCAGATCGGGGAGATCTTCGCCCTCACCGGATCGCGGCGCCTGCTGGTCCTCGGCGACCGCGGCAGCGGCAAGACCCAACTGGCCCGCCATCTGGGCACCCGGCTGCTGACGGCGGACGGTGGCGGCGGCTCCGTGCCCGTGGTGCCCGTACTGGTGTCGCTGCGCGGATGGCGCCCCGAGCGCGGCCCGGACAGCCTGCTCGCCTGGATCGCCGACGCACTCACCGGCTGCACCACCGAGGACGTCCGGACCCTCCTCGGGCGGCACCGGCTGCTGCCCATCCTCGACGACTTCGACAGCCTGACCCTGCGTCAACGCGGCCGGGCGCTGTACACCTTCAACCAGCTGCCGCAGCAGGCCCCGTTCGTCCTCGTCAGCGGGTGGGCCGAGTTCACCCGGACCGTGGAGCAGACCGACACCGTCATCGCCGGGAGCGCCGGTGTCCGGCTGCTCCCCGTGGGCGTCGGCGACCTCGACGGCTGGATCCAGCGCAGCTCCCGCTCCCGTACGAAGGAGCAGGACTGGGCGCCGGTCCTGGCGGCGCTCGCCGACCGGCCGGACCTGCCGGCCGCCACCGTCCTCGCCGACCCGACGCTGGCCGGCGCGGCCAGACTGCTCTACACGGACGGCCGGGCGGTGCCCGCCGAGCTGGTGGAAGAGGGCGCCACCGCCGAGGCCCTCGAAATGCGGCTGGTCCAGCACCTCTTCGGCTCCTTCCCGCCGTACCGCCAGCACGGCGGCATCGGCGGACACCAGCTCCAGGAACAGCACCGCCACCAGGCGCTGCACCTGCTGGCCCGGCGGGAGCAGGAGGAGGAAGGACCCGTGGGCGACCTGCGGGTGCTGTACCGGGGGCGCCGTCCTTCCCGCCGCCGGGCCGGCGTCCAGGCGGCCCTGCTGTGTCTGCTGTCGTGGGTGTTCCTCAGTTTCGTGCAGGTGGGCGACAGCGCGAGCACGTACACCGCGGCCGGCTCCTCCTCCCCGGTCGAGTCGGCCATGCTCATCCCGGGAGCGGTCATCGGGGCAGGCTGGTACGTGTACTTGCGGCACCGGCTGGACTGCAGGGCAGGGCGGACGGACCCCCTCTGCCGGGTGCGGTCGTGGCTGTTGCGGAGCATCCCGGCCGGGGTGGCCCTGATCCTCGCGACGGCGGTCGGTCCCGGGGCGGATGCCGAACGGTTGTCCCTGGTCGTGGCCGCGGCACTGCTGGCGGGCGCGGTCTGGCTGGCCGAGCAGGCCTCGCGCCGGCCGGCGCCGCACTGGTTCCTGACCGAGCTGGCCGTCGTACCCGTGCTGTTGTTCGCGGTGCTGCCGGGGGACACCATCACGGCCCTGCCGGTGCTGCTGCCCGTCCTGCTGGGCGTCACGGTGACCGGGCACTGGCTGCGAGCGGTGCTGACCTCGCGCTTCGCCCTGTGGGGTCTGTACCCGGGGGTTCTGCTCGGTCTGCTCGCCGATGCGACGGACCCGGACGTCCTGCGGGCCGGGCGGGACGGCTGGTCCTTCACCCACCCTGCCGTGGCGCGGTGGTACCGGAAGGCCGCCGTCGCCTCGCCCGACGCGGAGAACACCGCGGAGCCGGTTCCGGTGCGCCGTGGCGGGTGGCCAGGACAGCCGGGACCCGTGCCGTCGGGACCGGTGCCGCCGTCGGGACCGGTCCCGTCGGGACCCCTGCCGCAGCCACCCCCGCCGCCGACCCCGCTCCCGCCCGCCGGAGGACCGGCGGGATGAACGGGCCCGCCGCTCGTGAGGACGGCGGGCCCGTACCCGTACGGCTAGGCGGTCGGGGAGAGGACGGTGTCCTCCGGTGCGCGTGCCGTGGGCTGGGTGCTCCCGGCGACGATCAGGGCCAGTAAGACCGCGGCCGCCTCGCTCTGCAGGATCCGGGCGGCCTGCTTCAGCCGGCCGGGATCGGGGACCGGGATGGACAGGGCCACGCACTCCGCGTTCGGGCCCGCGGTGATCGGCACCGCCGCGCACACCGTGCCGATCGCGTACTCCTGCAGGTCGAGGAGGGGGGCGTTGGGCGGGCGGGTGTCGAGCTGGTGGAAGAGGGCCTGCTGGCTGGTGAGGGTGTGGGCGGTGAAACGGGTGAGCCGGTGGCGGGCCAGGTGGTCCTTCCTGTCGTCGTAGTCGAGCTGGGTGAGCAGCGCCTTGCCCACCGCGGAGGCGTGGGCGGCGGCGCGGAAGTCGACCCACTCCTCGACCACGGGGGTGGCGGGGCCGTCGGCGTACTGGGTGATGGAGACTTCTCCGTCGGTGTAGCGGGCGACGTAGACGGCGGCGCCGACCGCGTCCCGCACCCAGGCGAGGGTCTCGCGCAGATGCCCGCGGCCCTCTCCGTTGACCGAGTCGGCCAGGAGGAGCGCGTGGCCGGCGAGGTAGGCGTCCGGTCCGATCGGGGTGGCCAGGCCGGCGCGGATCAGCTGTTCCACGGCCCGCGCGAGGACCAGCTGCGGCAGCTTCGTCTCGAGGGCGATCTGGGTCAGGTTCACCCCGCCCGAGTAGCGGTTGACGACTTCCAGGACGCGCAGCGCCTGGTGGACGGATTCCAGCGCGGCGGGCGCCGGGCGTCCTTCGGGGGTCTTACGGGCCGCGTGGGTGAGGTGTGGCTGTTTCAGCGCTTCGAGCGCCCATGCGTTCGCCTCCTCCGTCAGGTGCAGGGGGTTGAGCCGGGCGTTCTGCGCGACGGCGACCGCGACCTGCGGGCCGGGGGTGAAGACCTCCCCCAGGTCGGGGTGCTCCTCGTGCGGGCGGGCCGTGAGGGCCTGGCGCAGTCGCGCGGGGAGCCGCAGCGGAGGTCGTCCGGCCCGGCCGGGGCCGGCGGCGAGGGCGGTGAGGTCCTGGGTGGTGATGGGCGGCGAGGTCCAGATGACCGAGGCTCCGAGGGCCTCTTCGAGGTGTTCCGGGGTCGGCGGCAGGGTCGGCAGGTGCTCGTCGGGGGACAGGGTCTGGGCCTGGCGCTTCCAGTAGCGGGCGGTCGCGACCTCGGCGCGGGCGAGGTGGTGGAGGTAGAGGCAGCGGGCAGCGGTCTGCGAGCCCGCCCCGGCCGCGTACTGGAACCAGAACTGCGCGCCGTCCGTGCGGTCGGCCAGGTGCAGCAGGCAGCCGAAGAGCAGCGCCGAGTCCGCGCCGTGGGGCCAGGAGTCGGCGTCCAGGGCGCGTTCGGCGAAGTCCCGGCTCTCCACGAGGGACCACGTGAGGTCGTCCAGGCCGCGGGCGGCCCGTACGTGACAGGCGGCGTCCAGGACGAGGTCGTCGGGGGCGGCCGATGCCGGCTGCCCCCGGGCGGGCAGGGCTCCACCGGTGGTGGTTCCCATCACGGAGCGGGCGCGGTCGGCGACGATCCGGCGGGCGATCCGGCGCCGGGCGGCCCCCTCGTCGTATCCGGCGTACTCCTCCGCGAGTACCGTCGCGTCCTCCAGGGCCGCGTCCAGTTCGCACAGCGGCATGTCACGGTTGCAAGGCATGTCGCTCACTGGTCCTTCTCCTCTCCGGGGATCCAGTCGACCCCGAGCTTGCGGGACAGGGTTCGGCGTGCGCCGCGGATGTGCGAGCGGACCGTCGCGGGGGTGATCCCCATCATCCGCGCGACGGTGTCGGAGTCGTTGCCGAGGAGGAAGGCCAGCAGCACCACGTCGTACTGTCGTTCGGACAGGCCCGCGATCGCCGCGTACAGTCCGAGCTTCGACTCCAGCAGTTCCAGCCGTTCCCTCGAGGACCGGCGCAGCGCGGCGAACCACGCCGTCTCCACCATGGCCACCTGCCGGCCCAGGACCGCCAGCCGTCTCTCGACGTGCTCGCGCAGCACCGCCCAGGCGAAGCCGTGGAGGCTCGCCTCCTTGAGCGCCTGGCGCCACACCTTCAGCAGGAAGGTGAACACGTCGTCGACGACTTCCTCGGCGTCCTTGGGGTTCCCGAGCTGCAGGTGGGCGTAGCGCAGATAGGCACGGTGCTGCTGGGAGTGGAACGCGGTGAACTCCACCGGAAGGACTCCGGCCAGCTCGCTGGAGACCGCCTGGTCCCCCGATGGATCGAATTCGCCTTCGCTCATACGCTCCCCCACAGCTGTTCAGCGCTCCCCGCCGGGGCGGCGGGGAGCTCACGGTGGCGGGCCGGGGGAACGACGAGGCGGTGCAGGGTGGTTGGCCCGCCCGCTCCCGTCCGTACCCCCACGCCCGACAGGCGCACGCGCGCCCTGAACCCATCGGCCACGTCGACGGCATCGACCACTTCGACCACTTCGACCACTTCGACCACAAGAAAAAAATCGACTACGAGACATACGAGAGGTACGAGACAACGGACCGCGGTGGCGGTTAACAGCGCGAGGGCGACCGTCTCGGCAACATTCACTTCGGCGCGGAACCTTCCAAATGGACCATGCGTAATCGGCGTGCCTGCCCCCGGACCAGCAGCCGCGGAGCGCCCGGCACGCTCCCACTCACCACCCCATCGGAAAACGAGCCGGATCGTGCAAACCGGTCCGGGAAAATCTTCAGAAGGAAGCGCATCCGCCTCCCCGCGCGCCCCGGTCCGCCCGCGCACGCCCCCGGCACATCCGCCCGCCCGGCCTTCGCCGCCGTGCGCCCGCACGGGCGTACCCAGGGGCGCCGCCGCTGTTTCTTTCACACGATCGGATGTCGCTACGGCCCCATCCGGTGGGACACGTCCCGACTCCCCCGCTCCCGGGAGCGGATACCTGCATGGTGGGTCCAGCTTTCGGCGCCCCGGCACTCCGCGCGCGCCCGTCGAAGAGGAAGGGCCCGTATCCGATGGCGTTCGCGAGGAGTCTGCTGCCCGCCGTGCTCTCCCTGGCGCTGACCGGTGTGCCCGCCGCGCTCCCGGACGCCGCGGCCGCCTCAGCCGCCGCGGCCGCCGTGATCTACGACGGTCAGGTCCGCCACGAGACCGCGCTGTTCAGCGTGAAGTCCACCAACAACGCGGCGGCCCAGGAGTTCGCGGTGACCGGCACCCGGCTCTCCCGGGTGAGCGTCTGGCTGGCGAGCGGGGCCGCGACGGGCACCGTGACCGCCCAGATCCGCCGGGTGCGCGCGGACGCGGGGTCGACGATCGCCTCGAAGACACTGAACCTGGCCGCCCTCGGCGGCGCCGGGGCCGGCTGGGTCGAATTCCCGGTAGACGCCGCCGTCACCCCGGGCACCACGTACTACCTGTTCCTCCAGGCGACCACCGCGGAGAACAAGCCGATCGCCTGGTACGGCACCACACGGTCCGTGCCCGGCTCGCTGACCAGCTGGAACTACGACCGGGCGTACTGGGGCGGCTGGCACGCCTACGCCTCCCGGCTGGCCTTCCACGTCAATCCCACCGGCAGCGAGCGCTGCGGGGAGACCGAGCCCTGCTACGTACCGGCCTCCGCGCTCGCGGCCCGTACCTCGGGCCTGCTGACCAACCGGGTGGCCACCGAGGCCGTCCTGCCCCCCTTCGCCGTGGGCGCCTCCTACGTCGACGGGAGCAACGTGCTGCGCCTGCCCTCCGGCCGGTGGCGGTACCTGCCCGACGGGGCCTCGGCGTCGGCCGTCGTCGAGGCGGACGACCCGCGCGCCCTGGCGCAGGTCGCCGAGAGCCGCGCGTGGCTGGCCGAGGGCAGGGTGCCGGGTACCACCGCCGCGCAGCGGGCCGCGGCGCAGCGCGCCCTGCTGTCGATGCGGGCGCTGCTGAAGCCCAACGGAGCGTTCGCGGCGGCGTGGTCGCCGCCCTGGGAGTACTCCTGGCCGCGGGACGGCGCCTTCGCCGCGGCCGCGTTCGCCGCCACCGGGCACGACGAGGAGGCGTACCGGATCCTGGACTACGACGCGCTGACCCAGCGGGCCGACGGGACCTGGGAGGCCCGTACCACACTGGACGGCAGCGGGCCGCCGGACGCCCGGAAGTGGCAGCTGGACGGCAACGGCTGGGTGCCCTGGGCGACTTGGCAGTGGTACCAGGCGGCGCCGCCCGGCGGCCGGGACGAACGGCTGCGCCGGCTCTACCCGATGGTGCGGAAGGCCGCCGACTACGCGGCGCGGTCACTGGGGCCGGACGGGCTGCCTCCGGCGTCCCCGGACTACTGGGAGCTGGACACGACGACCGCCAACATCGGTACGGCCGCTCCGCTGCTGGCCGGACTCAACGCCGCCGCCGACCTGGCCGACCGGCAGGGCTTGAGCGGGGACGCGGAGCGCTGGGCGGACGCGGCCCGGCGGCTGTCCGCCGCGATCGCCACGCACTTCGCCCCGCTGGGGTACCAGCGGACCGTCGACGGCAAGCACGGCCGGGACAGCGCGGTGGCCTTCATGGCGCCTCCGTTCAACGCCGCCCCGCCCGGCCTCGGCGGGGCGCTGGACTCCACCTACCGGGCGCTGCTGCTGCCCAACGGCGGCGTCTCGCCCGGCAACGACCCCTCCTTCAGCTGGGGTTCGTACGCGTGGACGGCCAGCACCTCCTTCTTCGCCCTCGCCTGGTCCGGTACGGGCGAGCAGGCGAGGGCCGGCCGGGTGCTCGACTGGGTGCTGTCCAAGCGCAACGGGCTGGGCGAGCTCCCCGAAACGGTGAACGGGGCCGGGCTGCCCTCCTCGGTCGCGCCCTTGGGCTGGACGGACTCGCTGCTCGTGCTGACCGCGCTGGCCCTGCAGGGCTCCCCGCAGCCGACCCCGCCAGCGCGCGCGGTCACGGGCGCCCGCGGGCTTGGCGGGAATCCGACGCCCGGACCCGGCGGGGCCGCCGCGGATTCAGTAACGTGATCCGCCTCTGAACGCGGTTCACGTGCACGGTGCTTCGTCGGGAGGCGGTCATGCGGGGCGGAACGGTTGCGGTGGTCGGCGGAAGCATCGCGGGCTGCGCCGTCGCGACGGCGGCGGCGCGGGCGGGTGCCGGCGAGGTCGTGGTGCTGGAGCGCACGCGCGGACGGCTCGAGGACCGGGGCGTGGGCCTCTGCATCCACGACGAACGGGCCGTGGAGCTCGGCGCGAGCGGGGCACTGCCCGCGGGGATCGCGGCGCACCGGCTGGAGCGGCGCCGCTGGGTGGTGCGGGACGACGCCTCCGGGCCGGGCGGGCGGGTGGTGTGGGAGCAGCCGTTCCCCTTCCACTCCTACCACTGGGGACTGCTGTGGCGCGGGCTCCGGGAGTCGGTCCCGGCCTCGGTGGTCTACCGGCAGGGGGAGACGGTGACGGGCGTCGGGGCGGACGGGAGCGCGGGAGCCGAGGTGCGGCTCGCGGGCGGCTCCGTCGAGCGGTTCGACCTGGTCGTCGGCGCCGACGGGTACCGGTCGGTGGTGCGCGAGGCGCTCTGCCCGCGGTCCCGGCCGCACTACGCCGGGTACGTGTGCTGGCGCGGGAACTTCGACGCGGCCCTGCTGGCGGGGCCCGGCGGTGACGCGGAATCGGTGCCGGAGGCGGTGACCACGGTCTGCTACGCGGGCGGCACCTGTGTGGTCTACCGCATCCCCGGGCCGGACGGGCCGCGGGTGAACTGGGTGCTCTACGCCCCTCCGCCGCGGGACGGCGGGCTGCGCTTCGACGACCCGACGAGCTTCCCGCCGGGCGGTCTGACCCCCGGACTGGCGGGACATCTCGGCGCGTTGCTCGAACGGGAGTTTCCGCCGTACTGGGGACGGGCGCTCGCGCTGACGGCTCCGGCGGACACCTTCGTCCAGCCCATCTACGACCTGGAGACCGACCGCACCGCCGCGGGCCGGCTGCTGCTCGCGGGCGACGCGGCCACCGTCGTACGCCCCCACAACACGAGCGGGGCCGCCAAGGCCCTGCAGGACGCCACCGCCTTCGCCGACGGGTGGCGCCGCGCCGGGTCGTTCGAGGAGCTGCTGCGCGGCTACGAGGACTCCCGCGGGGCGGGCGGACGGGAGCTGGTCGCGCTGGCCCGCCGGCTGGGCCGGGCCCAGGTCGAGGAGACCCCGTCCTGGGCGGCCATGAACGGCGGCGGGATGGCGGCGTGGTGGCAGGGCCAGCTCGCCGGGGCCCCCGGCATCGGGGGCCGGGCGATGGCCCCGTAGGCCGGCCCTGCAGCCGACCACCGACGATGGCTGGCCGCCCCCCGGCCGCCGTCGGCCGTCGGCCACCGGCCACCGGCCACCGGCCACCGGCCACCGGCCACCGGCCACCGGCTACCGGCTACCGGCTACCGGCTACCGGCTACCGGCTACCGGCTACCGGCTACCGGCTACCGACGACGGTGTTGCCGGTGATCGTGCCGTCCGTGCCGGAGACGGTGACCGCGTGGCGGACGCCGTCCGGTCCGAGGACCACGGCCAGCCAGGCGCTGCCGCCGCCGTCCTGCGCGATCACGCGCAGGCTCTCGACCTTCCCGCCCGTCACGGCCGCGGCAGCCTTGTCGGCCGCCTCGCCGATGGCCAGGGAGGGCAGGGGAGCCGGGGCGGCCTTGTGCAGTCCCCCCTTTCCACCGGGACCACCGGGAACTCCGGGGGCGTCCGGCGCGTCGGGGCCGACGAGCTCCGCGCGCCGCTCGGAAACCTCCGGACCGCCGCGGCCGCCCTTGAACACGTGCGGCGGCGCACCCTCCGGGCCGCGCTTGAACCCGCCCTTCTCGCCGGGCTCGGCCCGGACGATGCGCGGGCCCCGGTCCCCGTGGTGGTGATGGTCGGCCACGGCGGCCACGGCCACTCCCCCGCCGACGACCACCACGGCCGCGCCCGCCGCCATCCAGCGGGCGGTCTTGGTACGCGGCACCAGGCGTCCCAGAGCCGCTCGCTTGCGGACTCCGGCCTCCGGCGCGTTCTCGGGCTGCTCGGACGGCGGGACAGAATCAGACATACAGGCGCTCCTCAGGACAACCGGGCACCGCGCCCGGCTCGTTCCCGAGCATGCTGAGCGGATGCTGAAGCCCCGCTGAAGCCACCTGAAGACCTCTTCAGCCAGGAGCGGGCGGGGCCTGAGATCCTGTCCGGCATGCGCGTACTGGTGGTAGAGGACGAACGACGGCTGGCCGTGGCCCTGCAGCGGGGGCTCCAGTCGGAGGGGTTCTCGGTGGACGTGGCCCACGACGGGCCCCAGGGCCTGTGGCTGGCCACCGAGCACGACTACGACCTGATCGTGCTCGACATCATGCTGCCCGGACTGAACGGCTACCGGGTCTGCTCGAAGCTGCGCGCCGCCGGCAACGAGTCGGGGATCCTGATGCTCACGGCCAAGGACGGGGAGTACGACGAGGCGGAGGCCCTGGACACCGGCGCCGACGACTTCCTGTCCAAGCCGTTCTCCTACCTCGTCCTGGTCGCCCGGCTCCGCGCGCTCGGGCGGCGTACGGGCCGCAGGCGCCCGCAGGTGATGAGGTTCGGCGACCTGGTGCTCGACCCGGCCCGCCACTCCTGTTCCCGTGGCGGCACGGAGATCCGGCTGACCGCACGGGAGTTCGCGGTGCTGGAGTACCTGGCCCGGCGCTCCGGCGAGGTGGTGCCCAAGCGGGACATACTGGAACAGGTGTGGGACAGTGCCTTCGACGGCGATCCCAACGTCGTCGAGGTCCACGTCAGCGCCGTACGCCGCAAGATCGACGCTCCCTTCGGCCGCGCCGCGCTGGAGACCGTGCGGGGTGCCGGGTACCGGCTGGCGGTCGACGGTGGCTGAGCGACCCGGCGCGCACCCCCGTCCGCTTCCCCGCCTCCGCCGCCGGGCGGGCTCCGCCCTGCGCGCACTCGCGGGTGCGGCCCTGCGCCGGTGGCCCGTGCTGCGGAGGCTGTGGCCCACCACCGTACGGGCCCGGGCCACCGTGGGAGCCAGCGTGGTGGTGGCTGCGGCGCTGTCACTCGCCTCGTTCGCCCTGCTCGGGCTGCTCGAAGGCAACCTGATGCGCAACGCGGAGAACGACGCCCGGCGGCAGGCCGAGACGGTGGCCCAGCTCGCCGCCACCGGGAAGCTGGGGCGCCTGCGCGCGCCCGCCCGCGGCGTCGAGTTCGTCCAGGTGGTGAGCGCCGACGGGCGGGTGCTCTTCGCCAGCCCGAACCTGCTGGACGTGCCTCCGTTGCCGCCGGCCACCCCCGGCCTGCCGGGGCCCCGCGTCCACACGTGGAAGGTCCGCCCGTTCGGCGGCGAACACCGTCAGCGGGTCGTCCAGGTCATCACGGACACCCCCGACGGTCCGGCCACCGTCTACGCCGGCGCCTCGCTGAGGGACGCGGACGCGGCCGACGACACCACGACCGCCGCCCTCGTCATCGGCATGCCCCTGCTGCTCGCCACCGTCGCCCTGGTGACCTGGAGGGTCACCGGTCATGCGCTGAGGCCGGTGGAGGAGATCCGCGCCGAGGTCGCCGCGATCTCCGACCGCGACCTGCACCGCAGGGTGCCGGTTCCGGCCACCCGCGACGAGGTGGCCCGTCTGGCGGAGACCATGAACGCCACCCTGGACCGGCTGGAGGCCTCCGGCATCCGCCAGCGGCAGTTCATCGCCGACGCCTCGCACGAACTGCGCAGTCCCATCACCGTCCTGCGCACGCAGCTGGAGGTGGCCCTGGCCGTCCGGGATCCGGAGCTGTGGCCCGAGCTGATCGGCGGGGCCCTGGAGGACATCGAACGGCTCCAGCACCTCGCGGCCGATCTGCTGCTGCTCGCGCGCATCGACGCGGCCCAGCCCGTGGCGGCCGTCCCGCTGGACCTGACCGCCCTCGTGCGCGAGGCGGTGGAGGGCCGTCTCGGCGACCGGGTCCCCGTAGGGGTGGACCTCGAAGCGGACGTCGAGGTCACCGCGAGCGCCCTGTGGCTCGGCCGGGTCGTCACCAACCTCGTCGACAACGCGCAGCGCTACGCCGACCGGAGCGTCGGCGTCACCCTGCGCACCACCGCACGCGGCGCGGTGCTGGAGGTCGTCGACGACGGTCCCGGCATCCCCGCCGCCGACCGCGAGCGGATCTTCGAGCGCTTCACCCGGCTCGACGACTCGCGCAGCCGTGACCACGGCGGAGCGGGGCTGGGCCTCGCCATCGCGCGTGACCTGAGTACGCACCACGGCGGAACGCTGACGGCCGAGGACTGCGCGGGCGGCGCCCGACTGGTGCTCAGGCTGCCGCTGACACAGCCGGGCTGACGGCGGTCCGCCCGTGCCCTGGGTGCGGCGCGTCCTCACTTGTCCAGGAAGAGGAGCTCGTCGGAGCCGCGGGTCATCCGCAGGGTCTTGCCGTCGTCGCTGATCTCGATCAGCCTGTGCAGTCCGGTCTTGGTCTTGCCGTCCGGCAGGATGCGGTACTCGTCGCCGGCTCCGGCGAGGTAGGCGGAGAATCCCGCGAGCGAGGTGATGCCCGAGTCGGAGTCCAGGTAGTCCTTGAGCCGGCGGAACAGCTTGGGCATGATCACCGTCCCCGTGATGTCATCCGTGATCGATTCGATGCCGGAGATCAACGCCCCGTCGGTGGTCTTGTCCTCGGCCCACAGCCCTCTGGGCGGCGCGGCATCACGTGCCTCGCGGGCGGCGGCCTTGAGGACGTCGCGCAGGTATCCGGGCAGGCCCGGATAGAACATCGGATAGGCCAGACCGTCCTCGACCAGGCGGTAGTTGGCGCTCCTCTTCAGCAGGCCTTCGTCGACCGAGACCTCGTAGCCGCTGTACACGGGCGGGCGGACGCTGCCGTCGAAGGCCAGCGCGATGCAGCGGCCGTAGACGTCGGCGCCACTGGTGAGGATGAAACCGGGCACCTGGACGGGAACGGTGGTCACGGTTTCGTTCGCGTGACGGTCGATGCCGGTGAATCCGAGGTGCTTCAGCAGTGCGTCGGCCGCCTGGTGCCCGAACTTCCTCGGCTGGTGCCGTTCCGGACCGTAGCCCGGCTTCTTGTAGTGCGTCTCCAACGCGTCCACGCCCTCCAGGCGCACCGCGGCGCGGCCGTCCGCCTTGGGCACGACCCTGGCTCGGCCGCCCACGAGCTTCCAGTCCGCCACGTCGTCCGGGACGAACGGGAGGGTGTCGCCGTCCGGCTCGGCACCGCCGTCCACCCGGAACGACCCTTTGATCAGCAACATGGACATGATGACTCCCGAGGATGAGACAGATCGTCACTTTCCGTGGTGACTCGTCACTCACAGTACACATTCTTGTCGGAAAAATGCGGTGCCCTGCCCCGGTCCGCTCCCTAGACTCGCCGTACGCGCTGCCGAAACGGCACTGCGCGCCCATGCCGAGTCCGAAGAGAAGGGGAGCAGCGCCATGTGCACCTACCGCACCGCCGTCTTCGCTCCCCCGTCCCGGTACGACGTGATCCCGGTGTCTCGTGACGCTCGGTGCCGGCTGCGCGGCCGTCACCGTATGCCCGTGACGCACCTTTAGGTCCTCTCTCCCGCCTTCCGTACGCCACCGCCTGACCGGACCCGCTCCGGGCCACGGGCGGGACGGCCGTCCGCGGCCGCCGGGCGCGGGTGACGGGGTTGTCGTCAGGGGATTCGCGCCGCCCTCTTCACCTCTTCACTCGAAAGGCCTCGGGCCATGCGCGCCAACGGGCGACCCCTCAGCACCACTTCCCCCTCCGCCGTCCGCAATCTGGGCATCCTCGCCCACGTCGACGCCGGCAAGACCACGATCACCGAGCGCATCCTGTTCGCGACCGGTGCCACCCACAAGCGGGGCGAGGTCCATGCCGGAACGACCGTCACCGACTACGACCCCCAGGAGCGCGACCGCGGCATCACCATCTTCGCCGCGGCCGTGAGCTGCACCTGGGACGGACATCGGATCAACCTGATCGACACCCCGGGGCACGTCGACTTCTCCGACGAGGTCGAGCGTTCCCTGCGGGTGCTGGACGGGGCGGTCGCGGTGTTCGACGCCGTCGCCGGAGTCGAGCCGCAGAGCGAGTCGGTGTGGCGGCAGGCCGACCGGCACGGTGTGCCGCGGATCGCGTTCGTCAACAAGCTCGACCGGGCCGGTGCCGACCTCGACACGGCGGTCGCGTCGATCCGCCAACGGCTGGGCGCCGTAGCCCTCGTGGTGCAGCTGCCCATCGGCCGGGAGGACGCGTTCACCGGCGTCGTCGACCTGCTCGGGATGCGCGCGCTGCACTGGCACGCCGGCTCCGACACGTACGAGACGGGACCGGTCCCCGAGCCGCTTCGCGAGGAGGCGGACCGGCGGCGCCGGCTCCTGGAGGAAACGGTGGCGGAGCTGCACGCCGACGCGCTGGAGGAGTTCTGTGCCACCTCGGCGCTGACCGGGCGGACGCTGGCCCGCGCCCTGCGGGAGCTGACCCTGCGCGGGGACGGCGTGGTCGTTCTGTGCGGCTCGGCGTACCGCAACCGCGGTGTCGAACCGCTGCTGGACGCGGTCCTGGCGTACCTGCCCTCGCCCGCCGACATGCCGCCCGTACGGGGAATGGCGGACGGCGCGGAGCAGGAGCGCGCGCCCGATCCGGCGGGGCCCTTCACGGCCCTCGCCTTCAAGGTGACGGCGACCGCGACCGGTCGGCTCACCTATCTGCGGGTGTACGCGGGCACCCTGCGCAAGGGCGCGACCGTACTGGACGCGGCCACGGGCCGTACGGAGCGGGTCGGTCGGATCCTGCGGGTCCAGGCGGACCGGCACGAGGAACGGGAGGAGGCGGTCGCCGGTGACATCGTCGCCGTGATCGGGCTGAAGGCCGCCCGGGCGGGCACGACGCTGTGCGCGCCGGGGGCTCCGCTGGTCCTCGAACCGCCCTCGGTGGCCGCGCCGGTGGTGTCGGTCGCGGTCGAGGCCCGTCGCAGCATCGACACCGGGCGGCTCTCGGCGGCCCTGGCGCGGCTCGCCGAGGAGGACCCTTCGCTGGTGGTGCGGTCCGACGCGGAGACCGGGCAGACCGTGCTGTCGGGAATGGGTGAACTGCACCTGGAGGTCGCGGTGGAGAAGATCCGCAGCGGCCACGGGGTGGAGGTCGTCGTCGGCCGGCCGCAGGTCTCCTACCGGGAGACCGTCGTGCGCGGGGTGACGGGCCTGGTCTACCGGCACGTCAAACAGGACGGTGGCGCGGGCCAGTTCGCGCACGTCGTCCTCGATGTCGAGCCTTTGGAGGAGGCGGTCTTCGCGTTCCGGTCGGCGGTCGTCGGCGGTCGCGTGCCGCAGGAGTACGCGCGCGCCGTCGAGGCCGGCTGCCGGGACGCCCTCGCCGAGGGCCCGCTCGGCGGCCATCCGGTGACGGGGCTGCGGGTCACGCTCACCGACGGGGCGACCCACTCCAAGGACTCCTCGGAGATGGCGTTCCGGGCGGCGGGCCGGTTCGCGCTGCGCGAGGCGCTGCGCCTGAGCACGGTGGAACTGCTGGAGCCGGTCGTCGAGGTGACGGTGACCGTGCCCGAGGACGGGGTGGGAGGTGTGCTGGGTGACCTGGCGGCCCGCCGCGGCCGGGTCTCGGGGTCCACGGCGCAGTCCGGGACCGCGGTGATCACGGCGTCCGTGCCGCTGGCCGAGCTCTTCGGCTACGCGTCGCGGTTGCGCGGCCGCACCCAGGGCCGGGGCACCTTCACCACCCGGCCGGCCGGTCTCGCGCCGGTACCGGCCTCGGTCGCGGCGGCCCTGCCGGCCCGCTGACGGCGCGGCGCGCGCCGCGCCGTTGCGAGCCGCGCCGTCCCGGCCCGCTCCCGTTCTGCGGGGACGGGGCGGGCCGGTGCGGTCGCGCTAGTCTGCGTGGACTCCTCGGGTCCACGCAGACAGACAAGGTGAACATGTTCGAGCCGGTGCAGGAAAATCCCTATCCCGACAGCCACGTCCTGGGCGAGGGCCCCGAGCCGCACCCGCTGCTGCGGCCCGTGCTGCCCCTCCTGGGACGCTGGCACGGCCGGGGCCAGGGCGAATACCCGACACTGGAGAAGGACTTCCGCTACGGGCAGGAGATCACCTTCAGCCACGACGGCCGCCCTTTCCTGCGCTACGAGGCACGCGCGTGGCTGATCGACGACACCGGGGCCCCGGTCCGGCCGGCGGGACGCGAGGCGGGCTGGTGGCGCGTGACGCCCGACGCCTCCCTGGAGGTCGTGCTCGCGCACCCGACCGGCATCGTCGAGACGTACGTCGGACGGGTGTCCGGTACGGAGATCGAGATCGAGACCAAGGACGTGTCGCTGACCCCCCTGGCCAAGGAGGTCACCGGCACGCGGCGCCGCTACACCGTCGACGCCGGGGAGATGACGGTCGTTCACGACATGGCGGCGGTGGGTCAGCCCCTGCAGCACCACCTCACGACGCACCTGCGCCGACGCCCGGCCTAGACCCCGCCGCGCCGTGCCGTAGCCGCGGTGGAGATCACCCGGGTGCCCGGCACGGGCTGCGGGTGCTCGCGTCGGCGCCGTCGCATAGTCGTGGGAGGCCCCGTGACGGCGGCCCCGTGCCGGAGGGAGTGATGGTGGTGGACGTCGGACGACGCGCCGCGCTGTCAGCGCTGCTGGCCGCAGGGCTCGTACCCTGCTGCGCCGCCGCGGCGGCGCAGCCCACCGCGCGGGCCACGGGCGGACCGCCGGCGGGCGCACCGGCCGCGGACCGTCCGGCCGCCGGTGCTCCGCCCGCCGGTCCGCGCCCGCCGGCCTCGCTCCTCGGCAGTGAGATCCGCCGGCTGCCCACCTCGCGCAAGGTCATCGCGCTCACCTTCAACGCCGCCTGGGACGAGGCCGGGCTCGACACCGTGCTGGCCGAACTGCGGCGGCGGAAGCTGCCCGCCACCTTCTTTCCGACGGGGGAGTTCGCCGACGCCCACCCCGCCGCGGTCCGCGCCATGGGCGCCGCGCACGGCCTCGGCAACCACTCGTACAGTCACCCCTACTTCGGCGAGATCAGTACGGCGGAACGCGCCGAGGAGGTGCGGCGCGCGGACGCGGCGATCCGGACGGCGTCGGGGACCGAGCCGCTGCCGTTCTTCCGTTTCCCCTACAGCTCCACCACCCGCCAGTCCGTCGCCGACGTCAACGACCTGGGCTACGCGGCGATCGAGTTCACCGCCGACACCAACGGCTACCTCGGCCCGAAGGGCGGCATGACCGTGGACGAGGCGGTCGAGCGGGCCGTCGACGCCCTCTCTCCCGGAGCGATCATCCAGATGCACGTCGGCAGCACCGGCGACGGCGTCGTCCTCGACGCCGACGCCCTCCCGCTGATCATCGACGCGGCCCGGGCCGACGGCTACGAGGTCATCGACCTGCGCGAGTTCCTGAGCGCGCCGGCTTCTCCCGCTGCCGCGGGGGCCCGGTAGGGGTCGGGCCGGCCGGCTCCCGGAGCATTCCACCGCCCTCGCCAGCCGGAAGCCCGCGATCTGGCAGGTCACGAGGGAGACGAGGACCAGGACGGAGCAGCTGGCCGAGCTGGTAGATGGCGTCCGGGGCGCTGGTCACCGTCCCGGAGGCGGGGACAGCGCGGCTCTGGCCGCGGGGGCGACGAGCCCGAGGAGGGAGGGGCCGAGCAGGATGCCTCCGACGACCTCCCCGATGACCGGCGGCTGGCGCAGGGCGCCGAAGAGAAGGCCGCATCCGTGTGCGGCTGCGCAGATCACGGCGAGGGCGCCCAGCAGCCGGATGGTGTCGATCGCTGTCATTCCGGATCACTTCCACTCGTTCCGCGGGGTGGACGTCGTCCTGCTCGGTTGCACGTCGGTGCGGGGAAGAACTGTCCGTCCGACGCCCTCGACGGGGGTGCGAGGCGGGTCGGTTCGGCGCGGACCCATTGAATCGCCCCCGCCGTGCCGGAGTCGACGTGAGCCCGGTGCGGTCCGAGCCCGCGGGCCCGCGTACTGTCTCCCTGTTCGAACCCGGGGAGGGGACATTCATGCAGGTCGGAACGAGACGCGGCTTCCTGGTCGCGGCCGCCGCCATCACGGCGTCGGCGTCCGTCGGCGCCTGCCGCAAGCGGGGCGCGAACGACGATCCGCTCGACGTGCCGGCGAGCGCGAACCTGCCCGCGGCCAGGGAGTCGGTGGCCGCCGACGGCACCACGATCGTCCTCGGCGACCCGGGCGCTCCCCTGGCGGTCCGGGTGTACGAGGACCTGAGCTGCCCGGCCTGCGCCGAGTTCGAGACGGAGGGCACCGGCCCGTACCTGAAGCGGGCGGCCCGCAATGACGCGCTGCAACTGCAGTTCACCCTGGGGTCCTTCCTCGGCCCCGGGTCGAAGTTCGCCGCGAACGCGCTGCGCGCCGCCGTGGACCAGAACAAGTTCGCCGAGTACCACCACGTGCTCTACAGCCACCAGACCCCCGCACGGAAGTCCGGGGGTTTCACGAGGGACCGGCTGCTGGCGCTGGCCGTCCTGGTCGAGGGACTGCGCGGCCCGGAGTTCGACGCGGCCGTGCAGGAGACGAAGTACCGTGAGTTCGTCGAGGCCTCCGACGAGACTCTCGGCGACTCACCCGCCGAGAGCACCCCGGCCATGGAGATCAACGGGGCCCTGGTGCAGGACGGCAGCCGTGCGCTCTACACCGACCGCAACCGTCTCTACCGGCACCTCAGGAAGGCGTCCGCGGCGTAGGAGCGGGGCGGCGCGCGTACTGCCGGGCCGCGAGCCCCCAGGACAGCCCGAAGAGCAGCCAGTACGGCGACCACAGCAGCAGGTCCCAGCAGGCCAGGGTGCGCGCGAGGTCCAGGTGCGCAGGGGGTACGGAGCCCCGGCCGGCCAGCAGCCACAGGTCACCGGTGAACCCGTAGCCCAGGAGTCCGACGGCGCGCGCCACCATGAACGCGCATCCGGCCCAGGCCCCGGCGAGCAGCACCGCGCGCCGGACTCCGCCGTGCGGTCCGAAGCGGCCGCGCAGGTGGAGGGCCGCGGCCATGCCCACCACGGCCAGCGCCACCGACAGCCTGTGTTCGGTCACCGTGTTCCCGGCGCGCTCGAGCAACTGGGCCCGGGCCGCGGGCGGTAGCGGGGTCTGGCGTGCGAGGACCGCGCCCCCGAGGGCCCAGTCGAGCTTCATCGCCCCGTACGCGAAGGAGCACCAGAAGGCCGTTCGGGCCGCCCGCGCGCCGGTCCGGTCGGCGGCCGTCACCGTACGGACTCCGCACGCGTGCGCCGGTGGTAGGACACGATCACCACGCACCAGGCGGTCAGTTGCGCCGCTCCCCCGAGACCGTCGGCCGCCGCGGCCCATCCGCCGGACAGCACGTCGAGTCCCTGGCGCCGCAGGGTGAGCGCCATCCCGAGCGACTGCAGCAGCAGGCCGAGGGCAAGGGCGCCGAGCACCGCCCATCGCGGGATCCACCGTCCCCAGCGGGTGACGGTCGCCGCGACCACCGCCGCTGCCACGACGCCGAGCAGCGCGTTGCCCGCCTGCGCCGACGCGGGGTGCGCGAAGCGTGCTTGCACGGCCTCGGGCGCGGGGCTGCCGGGCATCCCGATCTCCCCGCGCGCCGCCATGTACAGCTTCAGCCCCGTGTACATCAGCATGTACGCGACGGCGAGGCCCGCGGCCAGCCGTACGAAGCGGCCCGCGGGCGCGGGCCGCGCGGGCGTGAACAGCATCCGGCGCGCTCTGTCGGTGTACCCGTCGAGGATCATGCCTTCAGGGTGACCGGCACCGTCCGCCGCGCACGTCATGCCCGGGGGGCATCCCCCTCCCCCGAACGGTGGAGGGGCCCTCGTCCGTTGGGTGCGTCTTCGGGGCTGCTCAGCGCACTCGGCCCGGCCTGGATCATCGCCCGCTCGCGCAAGGGGGCCGTGACCACCGGCGAGTGGACCTCCGGCTGGGGCTGGGCCATCCTGGCCGCCGTGACCGGCAGTACCGTCTCCGCCGCCCAGGTCCTGATGCACATCGTGCCCCCGGACCCCGGCTACGCCGGCGCCCTGTTCGGCCTGCACCTCTACACCTGGGCCCTGATCACCTTCCTGGCCGCCGTGGCCGCCGCGGCCGCTCTCTTCCTGACCCCCTCCGGCGAACCCCTGGACGCCGGACTCACCTCCCCCGCCCTGCGCCGGGCCGGCGCCGTCACCCCCGCCGTGCTCGTCGTCTTCGCCGCCAGCAACCTGATCGCCTGCTTCCTCCTCCAGGGCTTCCACTGGCAGATGCCCGGCGACCCCACCGGATACCGGTTCTTCACCGACTTCGGCCTCTGAACGCTCCGGCCCCGATTCCCCAGCCGGATTCCCCGGCCCCGATTCCCCGTCCCTCCCGGCCGGGGAATCCGGCGTTCGCGGCGGCCGCTCCCACCAGTGGACGGCCGCGGCTCGTTGCCCGGGTCGGTTATCGTCCGTCTCCCAACCGACCGATCGGCACAGGGGGATGCAGCAGGTGAGCGAGAAGGACGTGCTGGCGCGGAGCCACTGACGATCACCGTCGCGGTCGGCCTGTCGTCTGCCGGCGGATCGAACGCGGGTCGCTGTGACCAGCGTCCTCGCAGTTCGGCCCCGGCGAACCGGGTGAACGACAAGAGCGGCAGACTGGGGCGCATGGACTCAGGACTCGCCGCACTGCTGGGCGCCGCCGTCGGTTCCGCCACCACCCTCGGGGCCGCGATCGTCAACGGCCGTGCTCAGGCGCGGTCCCAGCACGCGCAATGGAGCCGCCAGCATCGCCGCGACGCATACGCCCGTTACCTCAGCGCCCTCCATGACCGCGACGTCGCCATGGACGCCGTCCTCGACGCACTGCGTTCGGACCAACCCGACCTCCCCGACACCGACGAGAAGACAGGCCGCTTCATCACCCTGGCACGCGAGGTCCATCGCGCCGTCGAGGTCGTCGTCCTCGAAGGGCCGGCACCCCTCGCGGAGGTCGCGGAACGCGTCACCCTCGCCTCCAGCGATCTCTCGCGCGTCATGCGACGCATGGCCGAGGACGCCCACGCGGGAGACACGACCCGCAAGACCGAAGACATCGCCCTTGCCGCCGAACGAGAGCGAACTCTCTACCGAGCAGTCAAGGACTTCCGCCTCGCGGCCCGCAACACCATCGGCAAAGACAACTGACCCAAGGATTCTCGGACCCGGCCCCGGCCCGGACCGTTGGGAGACCGAGGCTCTGTTCAGCGGCTCTGACGGTGGGGGACGCGCCGGCTCACTGGAGGGAGGATGGCGGTGCACACCGTGCCCTGGGTACACGTGGTTCCCGAGCAAGGCGCCCTGCCCGTGGATCTGTTGCTGACCGGCAGGACGTACGTGGCGCGCCTCGACGGTCGGCAGATGCGCGACACGGACGCCGTCTTCATGCAGTTCTACGACGGGCTGAGGCTGCCCGACTGCTTCGGGTGGAACTGGAACGCCCTCTTCGACTGTCTGCGCGATCTGACCTGGCTGCCCGCGGACCAGTACGTACTGATCGTCGAAGCCGCGGACGAGGCCCTGTCGGGCGACCCCGCCGGACGGCGGCAGCTCTTGCGGACCCTTCTGCGGGCAGGACGGCGCTGGTCCTCCGTGCAGCGGCCCGAGGGCATCGACCTGAGCAGGCTCGTGGTCGTCATGTCCTGCGACCCGGCATCCGTTCCGGACGTGCAGGAACAGGTGCGATCGTGCTGGGAGGAGACCGTCTCGTCCCAGGAACCGCTTCGTCCCGCGGAGGCGATGTCAGTGGCCGCCCCTAGCGTCGGGGCATGATCTGGACCGCCACTCAGGACACCCTCCCGCCCGTTCCGCCTGCGCAGCGGCTCGATGCCGCGCCCTCGGGGCTCGCCGAGACCGTCGAGCTGACGGCTGCCCATCTCGACTCCCCCGCCCATACCGTGGCGGTGTTCGAACGCGTCCTCGACGGTCTGGTACGGCAGGCGCACCATGACCGCCACGCGCTCGCGAACGCCCTGTCCACGGCACTGGGGCACCGCTACCCCGAAGAGGAGACCGAGGCGCACCGGCTCACCGCGGTGGACGTGGTGGTGGCCGCGCTGCTGTGGCGGGTGGCGGGGTACAGCCTCAAGCCCGAGTGCGTACGCCGGCAGCGCGGGCACGAGGAGTGCGCGCAGGGCGGGCTGGAGATGGTGATCGCGGCGCGGGTGCGCGAGATCGGGTACGCACTGCGGTCCGGCGAACCCCAGCCCTTCCTGCTGGCCACCCCCACCTGGGACACGGGCGCGCTGGAGGCGGCCGAGCTCGTGGAACGACTCGTGGAGTACCGGCGGTTGGGCATCCGTCCCGGAGCCGCCGACTTCGGGCAGGCCCTGCTGCGCGTGCGGCGGGACGATCCGGCGGTCCCTGCGGCCGCCGCGGCCGCGGCCCGGCTCGGGACCGCGGAGGGCGATCGGCTCGCCGCCTGGCTCGGCCCGGACGGTGAACCGGGCACGGCGCGCCGCCGGATCGCCATGCCCGATCCGGGGGCGCACCGGGCCTGGGCGCGGACCGGCGCGGCCGTGCCGCAAGTCGCCTTCGTGAGCGGCGAACGGCCGGCCCTGCGGTGGGAGTTCCCGGATGCGTTTCAGTGGCTGCGCCGCCCCCACGAGGGCTTCACCCAGTGCTACCACTGGGACGCCGGCCATGCCGTGCGGGCGTCGGTCCTGCCCGAGGACCGGGACACCCAGGCCGCGTGGCTGCTGCCGGGCGTGACGCTGGCCGCGACGGCCGGCGATCACGGCGGCGCCTGGATGCTGCCGCACCTCGCCCTGCTGGGCGGGCCGGCGGGGCCCGGGCTGCACGCCGCCATGGCGGCGGGGATGGGCGGACGGTACCCGGAGAGCCGCCGCCCGGCGGTGGAGGCCCTGCTGGTACTGGCGGGGCGGGGCGAGCTGGACGCCCCGCTGCTGGGGCGCGAGCTGGCCTCGATGGTGACCCTGGGCACGGTCAAGCCCAACCGGCTTGCGGATGCGGCCCGTTCGGCGGCGGCAGCAGGCGCGTACGCCACGGTGTGGGCCGTCCTCGCCGAGGTACTTCCGGCCCTCCTGCCTTCGGTACGGGGTGCGGGCGAGATGCTGGCCGTCGCCGCCGAGTGCGTGGAGCGCTGCGCGGCCACGGGCCTCGTGCCGGCAGAGGTGGCGGCAGCGGCGGCCCGTACCGGGTCGTCCCGGCTGGTCACCGAAGCCCGCCGCCTGACCTCCGCGCTCACCGGCGCCTGAACCTCCCGGCGATCGGCCGGAACCGGCCTCCTCCGCTCCCCCGGTTCCTCGGGCCGCCCTCCGCGCCGGGCCCGACGGCGGGGCGGGGCGCGCAGGCTGACGGCTCCTCACGGGTCGTGACGAAGGGAATTCGGCAGGTAGTAATTAGGTGAATTCCTGACTGAATTCCAGTCAACAAGCCTCCACATGCTATCTCGATTTGATAACAACCCGCCCCGAATGGCCTGGACCATTATCGCGCAACGCGCGTAACTCCCCTTGCTTTACTGCGAATTGACTGTTCGTCAAATCAAGCCGACAGGTAACGGAATGATTTCTCGAAGCGGACTCCAGTTTGTCCGAATTCTCCGCGGCATTCGTCTGACAGGCTTCCGCGAACCCAGTCATCCGACAACGATTTGAGGTGCCCATGACAGGACGACGCAGACGTCGCGCCGCCGCCGACCACCGCCGCAAACCGCGGAGGTTGATACTCATCACCGCCGCCACGGCAACGGCGGCGGTGATCGCCGCAGGCATCGCGTACTCCGGAATCGGCGACGGTGCCCAGGCGGCGGCGCCCGTACAGGCCGCGGAGGCCGCCGCACCGGCCGCCGCCCCTGCCCGGGACCAGGAGCCCGAGCCGATCGCCGCCGCGCCCTCCAACGAGAACGCGCGCGGCATGGTCTACGACGGCCTCCAGGCCGCGCCGAAGGGCGACCGGTGCGTCGGCGTCTACCGCACCGACACCGGCCTGTGCACCCACGGCCCCGACGCCCCGCCCAAGGGCGTCGACATCACGAAGGAGATCCCGCCGGCGGTCAAGGAGTCGGCCCCGGCGGCAGACCCGTCCCGCCCCGCCGCCGAAGACCCGGCCACCAAGGAAGGTGGCGGGCGTCCTCAGGACGCGCCCGCCGCCGACGCCGCGGCGACCAAGGCGACCGCGCCCGAACCGGCTGCCGCCGGCAGCAGCCAGGCCGTCGCCGCGGGCCCCGCGGGCCAGACGGTCCAGTGCGAGGGCGACGGCAGCACCGGCAACCGCGTACAGGTCGTGTACGTCCACGCCCCCGGCAAGGACCGCTACTCCGAGTACGTCGCCTCGTTCCGCAAGTGGGCGGCCGACGCCGACCTCATCTACTCGGCGAGCGCCCAGGAGACCGGCGGCGTACGCCACATCCGCTACGTCACGGCCGCGGACTGCACCCCCACGGTGCTCAACATCGAGCTCCCGGCCTCGGCCCTGGCCGAGTTCAGCGCGACCAACAACGCGCTCGCCGGCAAGGGCCTCGACCGCCGCGACCGCAAGTACATGATCTTCGCGGACACGCAGGTCTACTGCGGCATCGGCACCTTCGCGGGCGACGAGCGGCCCGGCCAGGCCAACCAGAGCAACTTCGGCCCGTCCTACGGGCGTACGGACTCCGGCTGCTGGGGCGGCCACACCGCCGCCCACGAACTCGGGCACAACCTGGGCGCGGTCAACAACAGCGCCCCGAACACCAGCCGCGGCGCCCACTGCACCGACGAGTACGACGTCATGTGCTACTCGGACACCCCGTACTACCCGCAGATGCGCAACATCTGCACCAACCAGGCAGCCGAGAACATCCTGGACTGCAACCACGACGACTACTTCCACACCAGCCCCAAGGCCGGAAGCTACCTGGCCACGCACTGGAACATCGCCGACAACCAGTTCCTGATGCGCACGAAGGGCGGTAACGGTACCGACCCGGGTCCGAACCCGACGCCGACGCCGACGAAGAAGCCGACGCCCACGCCGACGAAGAAGCCCGGCGGCGGCCCGGCCGTGACGGCGGCCCAGGTCCAGTCCGACTCCGTCGTGGTGAGCTGGCCCAAGGTCGAGGGTGCCTCCTGGTACCAGGTGATGCTGAACGGCAAGCACCTGACCTGGGTCCAGTCGCAGGCGCTGCGCATCTACAACCTCCAGCCCAACACGTCGTACACGGTCACCGTCTCCGTCCGCGACAGCTCCGGACGTGACAGCGGACCCGGCAAGGCCGCGTCCTTCAAGACACCGGGAGCGGGCGGCGGGGCGACCACCCCGGGCAGCAAGTACACGCTCGGCAACGGCAGCACCGGCATGGCCGCCGAGGTGTGGGGCGGCCGCACCGCCGACGGCACGGTGCTCGTCGGCGGCCGCGCCAACGGGTACGCCCAGCAGCAGTGGTTCTTCGACGACGCCGGCAACGGCCAGGTCCGCATGCGGTCCGCGGTCTCCGGCAAGTGCCTGCAGCCGGGCGGATCGCCCGCCGCGGGCATGTGGGTCGCGCAGCAGCCCTGCGACAAGGGTAACGGCGCGCAGGCCTGGAAGCTGACCTCCCGCGGTGGCGCGGTCACCGTCACCGACCCGAGCGGCGGCTTCGCCCTCACCGTCAGCAACCGCCCCTACTACGGGAACTGGCTGCTCGACCTCCAGCGTGCGGACGGCCGCGCGGCGCAGGCCTGGACCGTCCAGAAGGCCGGCTGAGCACTGCCGCGACTCGATGCCACGGCGCCCCGGGCCCCCGCGGCCCCGGCGTCGTGACGTCGTGAACCCGCCCCGGCGGACGGCCGCCCCGCGCGGCCGTCCGCCGGTCCCCCTCATCTCGACCGGAGCACCCCGACGATGCGCATACGAATCGCTTTCTCGGCCGTCCTGACCGCACTCGGCCTCATGATGCTGACCCCTGTTGCGGCCCACGCCCACGGAGACACCGTGAAGGTGGTGGTGACCGGGCAGCGGACGGGCCACGTCACCGCCGACATCACCTGGGAGAACGACGGGGACGCCGTCGACGAGGCGGTCGCCGCCACCGTGAACGCGGTCAGCGTCGACGGGTCCCGCACCGTGGGGCCCTGGCGCCTGGTCCGCGATCCCGCCGCGGCGCCTGCCGGCTGGACCACGGCCGAGACACTGCCGCCGGGTTCGTGGAAGGTCAGCGTCGACGTGGGGTTCCCGGCCCTCGGACACGGCGACCTCGAAGTCGCCGTACCCGTGGTGGACCCGGCTCCGGGCACCGGCGCGCCGACCGCCTCCGCCCCGGCTCCGGGCACGCCGACCGCCGCACAGCCCTCGGCCGCCGCCCCGTCGGCCGGTTCGCCCTCGGCCGCCGCCCCGGCCGCGTCCACGGCGCAGGTGCCGGCCGCCGACACCGAGGGGTACGCCGTCTGGTGGACGACGGCGGGTGTGGCGGCGACCGCCCTGGCGGGGGCGGCCGTCGGTCTCTTCCTGCGCCGCCGCCGGGTGCGCCGCGGGCGGCTCGGATAGCAGAGCCGTCGAACCTAGGCCGTGGTGTGCCGGAGCTCGGCCGCCACGGCTTCGACGAAACGTTCCAGCCCCTGTGGGTTGATCCGTAGGAACAGATTCGGCTCGATGAGTTCCAGCTCCATGACCACCGGTTCCCTGGCCTCGTCCAACGCCAGGTCCACTCGGGCGAACAGCAGGCCGCCCGGCGCGGGAACCGCGGCCAGGGCCGCCCGCGCCGTCCTGATCTCCGCCTCCGAGGGCCGGTACGGGGCCGCCCCGGGGTGCGGCACCCGGAAGTTGTCCGTCACCCCGGCCTCGGTCAGCACCGGCTGCTTGCGGATCGCGTGGCTGAAGGTGCCGGAGAAGAAGACCAGGGCGCGTTCCCCCTCCTCCACGAGGCGCAGGTACGGCTGGACCATCGCGGTACGGCCCTGGTCCAACAGCATCCGGGCGTGGCGCACGGCGTCCGCCCGCCGGCCGGGCTCGTACCGTGCGGTGTCGCGCGCGCCCGAGGAGACCGTGGGCTTGACCACCACTCCGTGAGGCCCGTCGAAGTCCTGCTCGCCGCAGTGCCCGCCCGGTTCGATGAAGCGGGTCGGCACCACCGGGACCCCGCGCTCGGCGAGTTCCCACAGATAGCGCTTGTCGCTGTTCCAGCGCACCAGCGGCGCCGGGTTCCACAGCCGGGTGACCCGGGCCGTCGCATCGGCCCACGCCAGGAACTCCTCGAGCCGTCCCACGTAGTCCCAGGTCGACCGGATGACCGCCAGGTCGAAGCCGTCCCACTCCTTCGAGTCCGCGTCCCAGGCCACGGCTTGCGCGGACATGCCTGCGACGCGCAGGGCCGCCAGGACCAGCGGGAGGTCCGGGTCCTCGTCGGCACCGGCGCCGCTCGTCACGATCGCGATCCTTGCAGTCCTCATGCGGCTCTCCCCTCGTCACGTGCCGCGATCACTCTTCCACGCGCGATCCGCCGGCGGGAGGGAACCCGTCCGGTGGATCGTGCGTCGTACCGGGCAACGTCGTGCTCATGGCTGCGGGACGGGAAACGGGTCCGGGGCGGATGGGCGGGGCGGCATTGGTGGAGCGGGCCGACAGCGGTGTGCGCGAAGGCGACCGGCCGCGCCGCGGTGGCCGGTGGCGTCGCGGCGACCGGTGGCGCCGGATCAGGGACGCGCGGGGCCGCTCCGCCTGGACGCGCGGGCGGGTACCGGCGTCACTCGCCGTACTGACCGCCTGCCTCCTGACCTTCCACCGGGCGGTGCCCAACGGGGTCGGCCGCCTCGGCAGTCTGCTGGAGGCCTTCCTGCCCTGGCTCGGCCTGGCGGTTGTGGTCCTGCTGGTAGCGGCCCTGGTGCGCCGCTCGGCCACCGCGCTGCTGGCCCTGCTGCTGCCCGCCGCCGCGTGGGCGGTCCTCTTCGGCGGGCTGCTGCTCCCCTCCGATGGAGGCCCCCACCACATCACGGCGGTCCAGCACAACGTCAGCGACGAGAACCCCGATCCCTCGGGCACCGCGGCCGCCCTGGTCCGGGCCGCGCCGGACCTCGTCGCCCTGGAGGAGCTGACGCCCGCCGCCCTGCCGGCCTACGAGGCGGCCCTGGCCGAGGAGTTCCCCCACCACGCGGCCGAGGGGACGGTCGGCCTCTGGTCGAGGTATCCGCTGACGGACGTCCGGCGCCTGGACGTCAAGCCGGCCGGGATCGGGGAGGGCTGGAGCCGTGGCCTGCGGGCCGGTGTGCGCACGCCTCGCGGCGAGATCGCCGTGTACGTCGCCCACCTGCCCTCGGTGCGCATCCGGCCGAGCGGTTTCAGCTCCGGCCTGCGGGACGAGAGCGCGGGTCTGCTGGGCGCGGCCGTCGCCGCCGAGCGGCTGGACACGGTGATCCTGCTGGGCGACCTCAACGGCACGGTGGACGACCGCGGTCTCGCCCCGCTCACCTCGCGGCTGCGAGCGCCCAGGCGGGGGCTCGCCTTCAGCTGGCCCGCGGCCCTGCCGGTGTCCCGGATCGACCAGATCCTGACCCGTTCGGCGACGGCTGTCGACGTCCGGACCCTGCCCGCGACCGGCAGCGACCACCTGCCGGTCGCCGCCCGCATCACGCTCGGCGCCTCATAGCCGGATCACGATCTTTCCCCGGACGTGGCCCTCCCTCAGGTAGCGGATGGCATCGGGCACTTCGGCCAGCGGGTAGGTCCGGTCGACGACGGGGGTCACCGAGCCGGCCTCGATGAGCTCCGTGAGGACCTGCAGGTCACTGTGGTGGTGCTCCATGGCGGCGACGGTGCGCAGGCGGTGCCCGACGAACGGGGACAGCAGGAGCGCTCCCAGCTGCCGCTCGTTGCCTCCGATCCACCGGCCGCCTCCTTCTCCGCCGACGATGACGAGGGTCCCGCGCGGGGTGAGGGCGCGGCGGAGCCGCGAGACGGGGCGGTTGCCGGCGATGTCGAGGACGAGGTCGTAGCGGTGGCTGCCGTCGACGGGGTCGTGCTCCGTGTAGTCGACGACCTCGTCGGCGCCGATGGAGCGGACCAGGTCCGCCTTGGCGGCACTGCAGACTCCGGTGACGCGGGCGCCGAAGGCCTTGGCCAACTGCACGGCGTACGTGCCCACTCCGCCCGACGCGCCGAGGACGAGGACGGACTGCCCGGCTTCGACCCGTCCGACGTCGCGCAGGGCCTTGAGCGCGGTGCACGCGGAGACGGGCACGGCGGCGGCCTGTTCGAAGCCGACGTTGCGCGGTTTCGGCGCGAGCGCGTCCTCCTTGGCGCAGGCGTACTCGGCGAACGAACCGTCGCAGCTGCCGTACACCTCGTCGCCCGGCCGGAAGCGGGTCACGTCCGCGCCGACCGCCTCCACCCGCCCCGCGAGGTCCATGCCGCGGACGCGCACCTTGGGTGCCCGCAGGCCGAAGCCCATGGCGCGCAGTGCGTACGGCATGCCCGCCATCAGGTGCCAGACGCCCTGGTCGACGCCGGCCGCGTGGACCCGTACGAGCACTTCGCCTCGGCCCGGCACCGGCCGGTCCGTCTCTTCGAGCCGCAGGACCGCGGGCGGTCCGTAAGTGTCCTGGACGATGGCCTTCACGAGTCGTCTTCCTCTGCCTCGGTCTGGGAGTACTGGAACACCGCGTCGAGCGGTACGCCGAACACGCGGGCGATCTGGAAGGCCTTCTCCAGGGAGGGCGAGTAGCGGCCCTGCTCGATGGCGATGACGGTCTGCCGGGTCACGCCGATGCGGCGGGCGAGCTCGGCCTGCGTCATCTCGTTGTTGGCGAAGCGCAGGGCACGGATGGTGTTGGTGACCTTCGTGGGCCTCACCACGGCTGGAAGCCCAGCCGGTAGGCGGCGATCTTCGCCGTGGATCCGAGGAGCGCCGACAGGACGAACGCCAGGTAGATGGCGTTGGCGATCCAGAACTGGTCCGCCTCGGCCATGGCCAGGACGAGCCCGGCCACGCCGCCGATCACGACGAAGGACTGTCCGGTGTACTCACCGAAGCGGTGGATCTCCCGGTCGCGCTGGTCCTTGGTGTTGTCCTCCTCGGGCGCGAGCAGCGCCACGGTGATGTGCAGGGCGATCGACGCGACGATCGCCGCCCCGACCGTCCACAGCAGCGCGGCCGCGTACGGCACCTGGGCGAGCGGGGTCTCCCCGGACCGCCCCAAAACCACGGCCAGGTACGCCCCGTAGGACACGACCGTCACCACGATCATGATCCACGCACGTTTTTCCTCGACTGCCACGACCACTCCCCATGTAAAGAAAACCCGACACCTGCAGTGTCAAGCAAGCGCAACATGGTGTCAAGGTTTCTATACATATCCGGGCGGCGGGAGCCTGCGGCTGCTCTCCGTACGGTGTTCCGGCCCCCGCTGGACCGCTTAGGACCCGGCCTCTGGATTGGCCGCCGTCGTGTGCGGGGCGGTCTTCTCGTCGTCCGTCGTGGTGGCAGTCTGCCCGACCGCGGACGGCTGTGTGGCTGCGCGGCGGGAGAAGTCGGTGCAGCGGATCCCGCCGCCGGTGTGCCACTCCAACATCGGGCCGACGGCGTCGCCGTGCTCGGCGCACCAGGAGACCGGAACCACGCCACCGCAGCCATATCGCACACGCACCCCTCGCCCGGCCCGGCATGGGCGACGCCGTGGCGCACCAGCCCGCCCGCCGGCCCTGACGCGGCGGTGCCGCGCAGGCCTGCCGGTCAGGCCTGCGTGAGGCGCAGGCGGGGCCGCGAGGGTGTCGGCGTCCTCGTCGGTGGACCAGCCAGACAGGCGGTCCTCGTCCTCGGCATCGTCGGCCAGGAGCAGGTGCGGCTCCTCCAGCCGGAACCGACGCGTACCAGCCTCTGCTCCGGCGACGACCAGGGCGGCGGACGGTGCCTCCGTGGGCACGGCGATCTTGTCGTGGGCGAGGAGCCAGGCGACGACCGCCGCCCGGTCGAACTCCGGGCTCGTCGCCGTACCGCCCACCGGCGCCGGGAAGTCGACGTGCCCGGCGGCGCCAGTTCGCCGCCGCGGCCCGGCCCACCCCCGGATCCTCGAACCAGCAAGCCCATCCCCCGCGCCGCGACCGTGTGCCCGACCGTCTCCACCACCGCGGCCACGGCGGCCGTCGACACCACGCGCGCCCGGCACGAACAACCGCGCACTGTACGGAGGGGGCGGTGCTCGGCGACTACTGTCCGCCTAGGTAGCGTATGTGAATCGGGGGTGCCGACTGCCCTCGGGAATAGGGGCAAGCGATGGGACTCACCGAGCAAATAACCGCCAGCGGAGCGGTTCGGGGCACTCCGGTCGTTTGCTCGGCGAATTGCGCCGCACGGCGCTGCTGGTGCCACTGTCGGAGGGTGATGACGGTGGTCTGATGTCGGGGTGGCAGGGCGGGGTCCGCTGGATTTACGCGTTCACGGACGAGGAGGCGCTGGCGCGTTTCGCGGAGACGCGCGGTGTCGGTGCCGGGGCCCGCGAGTGGGAGTACCTGTCGATCCTGGGTGCCCGTCTCGTCGACGCGGTGATTCCCACGGTCGACGGCCCGACCGGTGTGGCGGTCGATGTCGCGGACGAGGACGCCTCGATGCTGTTCCCGCCCGTCGTGGGCATCGTCCCGGACGCATACGCCGTGGATGCCGATGCCGACCGTGTGGAAGCCGTCTGATGGCGGGCGACGGGGACCTCGAGGTCTCGCCGACAGCGGTCAAGAACATCCAGGACGGTCTGCGCAAGGCGATTGCCGAGTTGCGGGAGTCGGGGGATGCGGCCGGGGCCTCCCAGGGGGCCGGTTTCAGTGATCTGTCGATGACGGGGATGGAAGCCGGACATATGGGTCTGGCCACCGACTTCGAGGACTTCTGCGAGCGCTGGGAGTGGGGCGTGCGCAGTCTCGTGCAGAACGCCAGCGCCCTCGCCGGCAACCTCGGGATCGCGGCGGGAACGGTGTGGGAGGAAGAGCAGTACCTCCAGGGCGCGTTCAAGGTCGTCGCGAACGCCGCGTACGGGAATCCGCATGCGAGCGAGGACGAGATCGAGCAGAAGAGCTGGGACGACATCTGGCGGGCGGACGTCTACAAGCCGGACTACAGCGATGAGTCCTTCGAGAAGAGCGACGAGGACATCAAGAAGACCTGGTCGGAGACGGGCGACAAGCTGACCTCCAGCGGGTATCTCGGCTCGATCAAGGATCTGCTGGACCAGGCCGGCGGGGGCGGTAACTGATGGGCTGGAAGGACTTCGTACCGGACTCGGTGGAGGACTGGGCCGAGGACCGGGCCGAGGACGCCGGTGACCTGATCGAGTGGGGCGGTAACAAGGTCGCCGGCGCTGCCGAGAAGGTGGGCCTGGACGAGGCGGGCGACTGGGTCCGCGACAAGAGCCGCTCCGCTGCCAATCAGCTCGGCGCGGACGTCTCGGAGCTGGAGCTCGGGCAGACCGAGGACCCGAACAAGCTGGTCTACGGCAGTGTGTCGAAGATCCGCGCGCAGGTCTCGCACCTGAACGACTTCAAGTCCTCCTTCACCATGGTCGGCAACGGTCTGAAGGGGCTGGAGGGCGATGGGCTGAAGGGCGCGTCGGCGGACGCGTTCCGGGAGGCGATAGCCAAGGAGCCGCCGCGCTGGTTCAAGGCGGCCGAGGCCTTCGGAAAGGCCGCGGACGCGATGGGCCGCTTCGCGGAGACCGTGGAGTGGGCGCAGGGCCAGGCCAAGGAGGCCCTGGAGGAATACAACAAGGCCAAGAAGGCCTCGCTGGACGCGCGCACCGCCTACAACAAGTCGATCATCGACTACAAGGCGGCGGTGAAGGCGGAGAAGGACACGCTGCCGCCGCGGCCGGCCGACGACTTCACCGACCCTGCCGATCCGCTGTTCAAGGCGGCCGACGACAAGCTTCAGACCGCGCGCACGCAGCGCAACGAGACTGCGGAGACGGCCCGTACGGCGGTCCGCGCGGCCCGTGACGCCGCCCCGCCCAAGCCCTCGTACACCGAGCAGCTCGAAGACGGCATGGACTACCTGGAGCTCGCCGAGACCCACCTGGCGGGGGGTGTCATCAAGGGCACGGCGGGCCTCGCCAACTTCGTCCGCGCGGTCAACCCGATCGACCCGTACAACCTGACCCACCCCGCCGAGTACCGGACCAACCTCAACTCGACGGTCGCCGGCCTGGCCGTGGCGGTCAACGACCCCATGGGCGCGGGCAAGCAGATGCTCGACGAGTTCATGAAGGACCCCAGCGAGGGCATCGGCAAACTCATCCCGGAACTCGTCGGCACCAAGGGCTTTGGCGCCGCGAAGAAGACAGCATCGGTCACGAAGCACGCCGACGATGTCAAGGGACCTGGTCGCGTCCAGGCTGAGACGGATGGACCGCATAGCACTTCGCGCAAGCCCAGCGACAAGGAATGCGTGGATGACCCCGTCGACGTGGCGACCGGCCGAACGGTGCTTCCACAAACCGACCTTGTTCTGCCTGGTGCTCTGCCACTGGTTCTCACTCGGACCTTCGAGTCCTCCTACAGGGCCGGCCGCTGGTTCGGCCCCTCCTGGTCCAGCACACTCGACCAGCGGTTGGAGATCGATGCCGAGGGCGTTGTGCTGGTGGCCGAGGACACCGACCTGCTCACCTACCCACACCCTGCCCCGGGCGTTCCCGTCATGCCCTCCCATGGTCGGCGTTGGCCATTGGCCTGCACTCCTGAAGGGGATTACAGCGTCACCGACCCGCAGTCGGGGCGGGTCTGGCACTACAGTTGCGACGGTCTACTGCTCCAGCTCGGTGACCGCAATGGCAACTGGATCGCCTACGAGTACGACGCGGAAGGCCACCCGAAGGGCATCAGTCACAGTGGCGGGTATCGGGTGCGAATCGAGACCGCCGACAGCCGGATCACGTCGTTCTCTCTCCCGGACGGTACCGAGATCCTGGACTTCGGGTACACAGACGGCCACCTGACCGAGGTCACCAACTCGTGCGGCAAGCCGCTCCGCTTCGGCTATGACGATCGGGGGCGCATCGTCTCCTGGACTGACACCAACGGCCGCCACTTCGACTACACCTACGACGATCGCGACCGATGTGTCGCGCAGTCAGGGACGAACGGGCACCTCAATATGCGGTACTCGTACGAAGCGGGCGTAACTCGCGCGACGAACGAGATGGGGCACGTCCGCCAGTACCTTTTCAACGAACGGGTACAGGTGGTTGCCACTACAGACGAGACAGGGGTGACGTCCCTCACCGAGCGCGACCGCTTCAACCGCGTTCTTTCGTACACCGATCCGCTCGGCCAGGTGACCCGGTTCTCGTACGACGAAGCCGGCCGAGTGACGTCTGTGGTAGGTCCGGACGGTCGCGCGTCGACAGCCGAGTACAACGACCTCGGCCTACCTGTCCGTATCGTCGAAGCGAACGGATCCGTGATTCGCCAAGCGTATGACGCACGCGGCAACCGAATCTCCGTCACCGGGGCATCGGGTGCCCGCATGACCTTCGAGTACGACGAGCGCGGGAATCTCACCAAAACTGCGGACGCCTTGGGGCATGCCACTAGAATTCGCTACGACGAGGCCGGTCTCCCCGTGGAGGTGATCGACGCCGTTGGCGCGGTCACCCGCTGGGAGCGCGATGCGTTTGGCCGCCCCAGGGCGGTGACGGACCCTTTGGGCCGTTCCACCAAGCTTGCCTGGACAGTCGAAGGTCGGCTCCGCCATCGAACGGCTCCCGACGGAAGTACCGAATCGTGGACATATGACGGCGAGGGAAACTGCCTTACTCACACGGACTCTGCAGGCACCACTACAACCTCAGAATTCGGCGACTTCGACCTCCTCACTGCCCGGACATTCCCGGGAGGAGCTCGATACAACTTCACTCACGACTCAGAACTGAGGCTGACACAGGTCATCAACCCCGACGGAATGACCTGGTCATACACATATGATCCAGCTGGCCGCCTGATCGCCGAGACGGACTTCGACGCGCGTACGACCGCTTATGAGTACGACGGGGCGGGCCGTCTGACGGCCCGTACGACGGCTTGCGGCGACCGGATCACCTACTGCTACGACAGCTTGGGCAGGATCATCCGTGAAGGGGTAGCCGGCAACACCAGGACATACGAGTACGACGTCTTTGGCAGACTGGCCCGTGTCGCGGACGCCGATAGCGAGATGATCAGGCTGCGCGATCGGCTGGGGCGTCTGGTGGCCGAAACGACCGACGGCCGCACGATCAAGTACGAGTACGACATAACCGGCAGGCGCACGAGCAGGACCACCCCGAGCGGTGAGGTCACCCGCTGGTTCTACGACGCGGCTGGCAGAACCGCGGAGGTACATACCTCCGGTCACACCGTCGTCATCGGACGGGATGCCACCGGGCAGGCCTGCTCGTACATGTTCAGCACGGGTGTCGGTATCGACCATGCATTCGACGAGCACGGCCGCCGTAGGGTGCAGCAGGTGACGGGCCACGGCGGGGATACTCTGCAGCGGCGCGGTTACGCCTACCGAGCCGATGGGATCCTCACCTCGATCACGGACGCGATCGCAGGGACCCGTTCCTTCACTACCGACGACGCCTCCCGGGTCGTCGCCGTGGACTCGCCCGGATGGGTTGAGCGGTATGCCTACGACAGCATCGGCAACCAAACTGAGGCCACGTGGCCTGGTTCGCACCCCGGCGCAGATGCCGGTGGCCGCCGCGTCTATGAGGGGACCCGCCTCACCCGTGCCGGATCTGTCCGATACGAGCACGACATCGCGGGGCGTGTCGTCCTGCGGCAGAAAAAGCAACTGTCTCACACACCAGACAGTTGGCGTCACAGCTGGGATGCGGAGGACCGGCTGACATCCGTGGTAACGCCTGACGGCACCACGTGGCGCTACCGCTACGATCCGTTGGGCCGCCGTACGGCCAAGCAACGCCTGTCCACTTCCGGCGAGGTGGAAGAGGAGGTCCTCTTCACCTGGGACGGTCCCGTGCTCTGCGAGCAGACTGAGACCTCCCCCCGCTTCCCCAGCCCTGTTACCACCACCTGGTCTCACGAAGGACTGCATCCGCTCACCCAGACAGAACGAGTCGCCCGGGGCGATGACCAGCTGGAGATCGACTCCCGCTTCTTCGCCATCGTTACGGACCTGATCGGCACTCCGACCGAACTCGTCGACGAGCAGGGGATGCTTGCCTGGGAGACACGTAGCACGCTATGGGGAACAACTACCTGGAATCGGGATGCTACCGCTTATACTCCGCTTCGGTTCCCCGGCCAGTACTTCGACCCGGAATCCGGTCTTCACTACAACGTCAGCCGCACCTACGATCCGGAAACCGCTCGCTATATTTCACCGGACCCGCTGGGGCTCGCTCCATCCCCCAATCCCGTTGCCTACGTCCACAACCCTCACACCTGGGTGGACCCCCTCGGCCTGACGCCAGCAGACGAGTGCAAGTACCGAGTCGAGCGCGTCCCGCAGGATGAACTTGGCACTCTTTACCACTACACCAACGAAAAGGGCTACCAGGGAATCCTGGACAGTGAAGAAATGTGGCCGTCCATAAAGGAGCACAATCCGAAGGACGCACGTTTCGGAGACGGCCAGTGCCTATCACCGATCGAGCCAGGAACGAAGACACACGGGCAGCTTTCGCACGCCTTCGTGCAAGTCCTATGGGCCGGCCACAAGTTCACCCATTATTTCGAGATCGACGTTAGTGACCTCGAGGTCTGGCGCTCGGTTGAACGGCCTGACGTCTACGTCATTCTGAACGATCAAGCGTTGGATCTCAGCAACCGGATAGTACGCCACGGGAAGAGCTAATCCTCATGAAATACTGGCAGGTCAACTGGCTGCACGATACGCCCGAGGATCCTGTAACGATCTACAGTGAGATCGGCGAGGACGGATACGAAACGCGCAAGGTGCATATCTATCTCGACGGCAGCATTCTCCGTGCCGACGAGCATCACGAATCAAGAGAGATCGGTCTCGGCGAGATTCCAGTGGGAGATATTGACGACGTCGCCGCCCAGCCAGAATTCCAGGCGAAGGTCGTGACACAGGCAGTTTTCGAAGACGTGTGGGAAAAGGCCTCCTGGTCATCCCCATGAGCACGAAGGGGTAAGGTCCTTCACGGCCGAACGGCCAAGGCCGTCGTTGGCGACCACAATCGTGGACGGCGGCCCGGCACGGGACGTGATCCCGCGCCGTCGGGGGCCAGCCATTCACAGAGTCGAGCCCCCGAACCGGTCAAAGGGGTGATGACCGGCAGCGATCCAGCGCCTCAGTAGTCGTCAGGCGTCGCGCGGCGTTAGCGTGCTCTTCCTCTGCTGCGTCATCGGCGGAGCCGACACATGTCGAGCGCTTCGAGTGCTTCACACTGCTGCCGTATAAACAGGTGCGGGCCGCGGCGCTTGTCCGCGAGCCAGTTCGCCAGGTGCATGGCGGTATTGGGGCACGTGTAGTTGTGTGGGGGGGGACGTCCAGATGTTGCTGCCCATGCCAGAAAGCGCCTGCGCCGGTCGGACTGCCGAAGAACCGGGGCTCACACGTCGTCGCGCGGCCGGGACCGGGCCGCCGCCACCGCGCGGGCCTCGGCCTCCGCCTCGGCATAGCGCCCGGCCCGGTACAGGGCCATGGCTTGGGCCAAGGGGGATCTCGCCATCTTTCCGGCGCCGTTGCGGCCCCACGGCCTGAAGAATTTCATGCCCGGAGCATACGGATGCCTGCCAGGGGTGCCCGCTCGCGGGCGGCCACGCGCGCCGGATGCGACGCGGCCGAAACGCTGCCGCCGATCCTCCCCCACGGCCAATGTGAGGACGACCTCGACCAGGAGCAGACATTCGGTCAGGCGGTCGAACCGCTGCGTGGCGGCGCGGGCGGGCGGGTCATGCGGACGGTGGGGCCCTACTGCGAGATTTCGCGGACGGCGCGCAGCGCGGCGTGGGCGTAGTCGGTGGGGGTGGCGTCGCGGCGGTGGACTTCGGAGATGGCCGCAAGCGAAGGAGGAGGGCCGCAGACGAACCAGACTGGCGTGGGTGGTCTTGCCGGTGAGGCCGGCAAAGTCGTGCTCGCCGACGAGTTCGGCGCGTGTCTCTCCGACCTTGGTCACGCGCATGCGCCGGTCGCGTGCCTTCATGTCGGGAGCGAGGTCGCGGTACAGCTGTCCTTCGGTGACGACAGCGGCGGCCATAGATGGTTCTCCCTCTCGGGTTCCGCACGTGCCCGTGCACCCGCCGGACAACACTCTAGGGCGCCTCGAGGAGCTCGGGGCCGTTGTTGCGGACGTTGTTGACCGCGGTCGACACCGCGCGGACGTCCAGCAGGCCGCCCGCCGGGGCGGCGAGGAGGGCGCGCAGCTCGTCCGGGTCCTGGTGGGCCGGGTCGAGCCAGGCCTCGTAGTCGGCCGGGGCGAGGGCGAGCGGCATGCGGGGGTGCACGCGGCCGGCCGCGTCGGTGGCCTCGGTGGTGATGATGGTGCAGGTCGCCCACCATGCCGCCGCATCGTCGTCGTCGGCGACGGCGGGGTCGCGCCAGAACTCGTACAGCCCGGCCATCGCCATCACCTCGCCGTCCTCGGGGCGGATGAAGTACGGCTGTTTGTACGCCTTCGCGGTGCCGGAGGCGGGGACGGGCTGCCACTCGTAGAACCCGTCCGCCGGCAGCAGGCACCGGCGTTTGGCGAAGGCCCGCCGGTAGGCCGGCTTCTCGTGCACCGTCTCCACCCGCGCGTTGATCATCTTCGCGCCGCCGGTGGGGCTCTTCGACCACGACGGCACCAGTCCCCACCGCAGGGGCCGCAGCCGTCGCTCCAGCAGGCCCGTCTCGCGGTCGGCGCGCTCCAGCACCGCCCACACCGCGTCGGTGGGGGCGACGTTCCAGCTCGGCCCCAGCACGTGCCCGGGATCCGGGGGCGCCGTCTGGAAGAGGCCGGACAGATCCTGGGGGCTGCGGGTGGAAGCGTAACGGCCGCACATGCCGTCCACCCTGCCACCTGAGCCGATTTCCCGGCGGGTACACGCCGCGGCACGCACGCCCTGGTAGAACCGGAATGCACACATCCGCGCGAGATCGGCACCGGCTCGCCTCAGGTGGCGGCCGGTTTGCGGAACGGCCCTGGCGGGCAGACGGAGGCACACATCTCTCGCACGCATCGGACGACGGCAGGGTACGCACACAGATGATCACTGTCGGGGTCGAGGAAGAGTATCTGCTGGTGGATCCGGACACCGGACTGCCGGTCCCCCACGGCGCCGCGGTGCGGGCCGCGGCCGGCCTCGATCCGGTCTCCGCGGAGGACGACGTCCAGGCCGAGCTCCTCCAGGCCCAGGTCGAGGTCGCCACACCCGTCTGCACCGACCTCGGGGAGATCGGCGGCCACCTGCTGCGCCTGCGGCACGCCGTCGGCTCCGCCGCCGAGGCGACCGGCTGCAAGGCGGCGCTGACCGGGACCGCGCCGGTCAAGGGGGCCACACCGGTGCCCGTCACACCCGTGACCCGCTACCTGGCGATGCGCAACCACGCCGCCCGCCTGGTCGACGAACAGCTGATCACCGGCATGCACGTGCACGTGGGAATCCCGGACCGGGCCCAGGGCGTCGACGTGCTCAACCGCATCCGCGTTTGGCTCCCGACGGTGCTGGCGATGTCGGCGAACTCCCCGCTGTGGGAGGGTCACGACACCGGCTTCGCGAGCTGGCGCACCGTCGTCTTCGGACGGTGGCCGGTGAGCGGACCCACCCCTGTCTTCCGCGACGACGCCGACTACGACCTGCGTGCGGCCGAACTGGTGGAATCGGGCGTCATCGCGGACACCGGCCAGCTGTACTGGCACGCCAGGCTGTCGGAGAAGTATCCGACCGTCGAGATCAGGTGCGCGGACGTGCAGCTGCGGGCCGACGACGCGGTGATGTTCGCGGGCATCGTGCGGGCACTGGTGGCCACCGCCCTCGGTGAGGCCGCCCGCGGGGTGCCCGCGCCCCTCTGTACGCAGGAGATGCTGCAGGCCTCGACCTGGCAGGCCGCCCGGCACGGCGTGGGGGGACCTCTGGTCGGGCCGGACGGCGCCCGCCTCGAGGCCCGCGCGGCCGTGGCCCTGCTCGTGCGTCACATCCGGCCCGCGCTGGACGAGGCCGGGGACCTCCGCGAGGTGACGTCGCTCGTCCACCGCCTGCTACGGGACGGCACCGCGGCCGACCGGCAGCGCAGGGCGCTGTGGGAGGGCGGCATGCCGGCACTGATCGACCTGATCACCAACCAGAGCACCGCTCCCTGAACGGCAGGTCCCGCCGGGTCGGGATCGGGCGTGCCGGCGGCGGGGGTCAGCCCTGCCGGGGACCGGACCTGGCGTGCCCGTACGCCGCGGCCCGTGCAGCGCGGGCGGACGGGTTCACGTGCCCCGCCGTGCTCTCGTCGTGCGCCATCGGGTGCGGGACCCGAGGATGGAACCAGTCCCCCACCCCGCTGAAGGGAGCCTTCCCGTGCTGGAACGCGAGCGTCCTGACGACGAGGCCGAGGTCCGCCGACGCACCGGAGACCCGGCTGTCGAGCCCCGGATCCGGACGGCGTCCTCGTGGCCACTGGCCGCGGGCGACTACTGGTTCGGCGGCGAGGGCGGGGACGGCCACGGCTCCGGCGGCGCAAGAGGCGCGTCGACGCCCCGTTGATCTCTCCGCCGGCGGGGAAGGGGCGGAAAATGCCACAAGCCATCGCCCCACTGCGCGCCCTCGTCCGCCGTCACCGGGAACCCGCGGTCGTGCAGACCGTCCGCTCGACCGCGGCCGCCGTCATCTCGTACGTCGTCGCGCTCCGGGTCAGCGACGAGCCCGCACCCTTGACGGCTCCGCTCACCGCGCTGCTCGTCGTCCAGGTCACCCTCTACTCCACGCTCACCACCGGAATCCGGCGGGTCAACTCGGTCGTGGCAGGGGTGCTGCTCGCGATCGGCTTCAGCGCGCTCGTGGGCCTGACCTGGTGGAGCCTCGGGCTGATCATCCTGGTCTCGCTCGTCATCGGGCCGCTGGTGAAGGCCGGGGAGTTCGTACCCGAGGTCGCGATCAGCGCGATGCTGGTGCTGGGCGTGACCAGCGTGACGGACACCGCCTGGGACCGGGTGCTGGAAACGCTGATCGGCGCGGCGGTCGGTCTGCTGTTCAACTTCTTGTTCGTGCCCCCCGTGTGGATCGGGCCGGCGAGCGAGGCCATCTCGGACCTCGCCCGGCGCATGCGGGCCCTCCTCGGCCACATCGGCGACCAGGTCGCCGAGCACACCCCGGTCGAGAAGGCCGCCGCCCACCTCCACGAAGCCCGTCGGCTCGACAACGACATCGCGCTGGTCGACGCGTCCTTGCGGCAGGCGGAGGACAGTCTGCGGCTGAACCCGCGGGTGCGTGAGGGGCTCCTGTTCCGTCTGGTGCTGCGCACCGGACTGGACACGCTGGAGATCTGCGCGGTGGTGCTGCGGGTCTCCTGCCGGACCCTGACGGACCTCGCGAAGTCGCACCAGACGGGACCCCTCTTCCCGCTGCCCATCGCCGGGGCCCTGCGCGAGCTGTACGGGCACCTGGCCGTCGCCGTGGAGAGCTTCGCCGAGCTGATCACCGCGCAGGTCAGCGCCAACGCCGAACAGGCCGAGGAGAAGCTGGCCCGGGAGCTGACGACGGCCCGCGTCAGCCGGGACCGCCTCGCCGTGCTCCTCCAGGAGGAGGCGGGTGTCCATCCGGGGGCGTGGCAGCTGTACGGGGCGCTGCTCGCCGAGGCGGACCGGGTGCTCGACGAACTGGGCGTGGACAAGCGCTCGGAACGGCTCATCGAGGAACTCGACCGGCACTCCCGCATGCGGCGCGAGCGCTATCCGCGGCTGCACCGCCTGACCCGCCTGGCCCGGCGGTTCTTCTCCCGTCCGGCCTGAACCCGGGCCGGGCCACATGGTCTCCCTGCCGACCCGCCCGCCGTCACCGCAGGTGGTAGACGGCGAAGGCGCGGTCGATCACCGGCATGGCGACGTTGCGGACCCGCACACCGCCCGCCGTCAGGCCGTGTTCCGTCCCCCGGTGGGCGTGGCCGTGCACGGCGAGGTCTGCGCCGGCCTCGTCCATCGCCTCGGCGAGCAGGTAGCTCCCGAGGAACGGGTAGATCTCCAGCGGCTCCCCGGCCAGGGTGTCCGGCACCGGCGAGAAGTGCGTGAGCGCGATCCGTACGCCGCATCCCGCGTCCGTCACCTCGCGCAGCGCACGCAACAGCCCCTGGGCGCACCTGCGGGTGTATCCGATGAAGGACTTCATCTCGGGCTCGCCGAACTCGCTGCCGCTGCGCCCCGCGAAGCCTCCGCAGAACCCCTTCGTCCCCGCCACCCCCACCTTGACCCCGTCCAGGTCGAGGACCACGCCCTCGCCTTCCAGCACGCTCACCCCGGCCTCCACCAGGACCCGGGTCACCGTGTCCTGTTCGTCGCTCTGGTAGTCGTGGTTGCCGAGCACGGCCACGACCGGCACGGGCAGTTCGGCGACCTCGGCCGCGACCACGCGGGCCTCGGCGGCGGTGCCGTGGCGGGTGAGGTCCCCGGCGAGGAGCAGGACGTCCGCATGGCGGGGCAGCGTCTCGAAGGCCGGTCGCAGGAGTCCCTGGCTGTCCGGCCCGAGGTGGATGTCCCCGACCGCGGCCACGCGGATCACCACAGCACCTCCGCGTGCTCCGGGGGGTCCGTGTGTCCCACCACTACGTCGGTGAGCAGGGGTACGCCTTCCAGTTCGGCCTCCGCGATCTGCCGTACCGTGGCCCGGCATTCGGGCGTCGCGACGGTCCCGGAGACGACGACGGTGTCCCCGCGCAGGTCCACGCGGACGCCGAGTTCGGCGATGTCCGCCGCGGCGAGCCGCTGCCTCAGGTGCTCGATCCGGTACTCCACCGGTTCTTTCACGGGTCTCCCTCCCTGACCGGGCGGCTTCGCGCCGTCCCCCGCCGTCTGCGGCCGTCTCACTCCGTCTGCGGCCGTCTCCGCGCCGGCTCGCTCCGGCTCGCGCCGTCAGCCCGGCGCCGTGGTGGCCCGGCGTACGCCCCTGGCTCCGCTCCCGCAGGGGTCCGGCGACTCCGGCGACGGCTCCGACGCCGGCTGGTCGGCCGGCGGGGCATCGGTCAGCAGCCCGCTGCGCAGGTTCTGCAGAGTGCGGTTGAGCAGGCGCGACACGTGCATCTGCGAGATGCCGAGGAGCTCTCCGATCTCGGACTGCGTCATCTCCTGCCCGAAGCGCAGCGAGAGGATCTCCCGGTCCCGCTCGGGCAACCGCTCCAACAGCGGTTTGAGGGCCTCCAGGTCCTCGATCCGCTCGTAGGCGGGTTCCTCGCGCCCCAGGGCGCGCTGGGCCGTGCCCGGGTCGGCGTCCTCTTGCACGCACACGTCGAGGGAGCGGGAGGAATAGGCCTGCGCGGCCTGCCGGCCCTCCGCCAGCTCGGCGTCGGTGATCCCGAGGTGGGCGGCCAGTTCGGCTTCGGTGGGGAGCCGGCCCATGTCCTGCTCCAGCTCGTCCGAGGCCCTGGCCAGGCTCTGGCGCAGCTCCTGAAGCCGCCGGGGCACCTTCACGGCCCAGCTGGTGTCGCGGAAGAAGCGCTTGATCTCGCCGGTGATCGTGGGGAGGGCGAAGGAGGTGAACTCCACCCCGCGCGTCACGTCGTACCGGTTGATGGCCTTGATCAGGCCCACGGTGCCGACCTGGACGATGTCCTCCATCGGCTCGCTGCGTCCGCGGAAGCGGCGGGCCGCGAACTTGACCAGGCTGAGGTTGAGCTCGATGAGGGTGTTGCGCACGTACGAGTACTCGGCGGTTCCCTCGGTCAGGGTGCTCAGCCGCCGGAAGAGGACCACGGAGAGGGACCGGGCGTCGGCCGTGCTGGCCTTCAGGGGCTCGGTCAGCGGATCGACCGGGGTGCGGCCGTCGGTGGACGAGGTACGAGGAGTGTTCGACGTGTTCGATGTCTTCGACGTGTTCGGAGTCATGAGAAGGGGCCTCCGCCTCCGACGGGAATGTCGGACCGTACAGTCGGCTTCACACCGATTTATACCCTTTGACCTGCCGCCGACTCGCCGCCGGCCCCTCTTTTACCGGCGATACCCCACTGCCGTACCCCATCGCCGTTCCCCCGCTGCGCAGGCATGACGACCGGGGCCGTGGGCAGCAGCCGTGCATGAGCAGAGCGCAGCAGCAGACGCGTCGGTTGCTGCTGCGCGGCCGGGCCGGGGCGGTGACACGCTGCCGGGACTTCACTCGGGAGGCGCTCGCGGACTGGCAGTGGATCGCGGCCGGTGACGGGCCGCCCGGCGGCGGTCCGTCACCCGTCCATGAGCAGCGGGAGGACGACGAGCGGGCGCGCCGCCGGGAGCGGGTGGAGGACGTGCTGCTGATGGTCTCCGAGGTGGTCGCCAATGCCTGCCTGCACGCGGGCGGCCCCGTCGAGCTGGTTCTGCGTCACGGCGCGGACGGGCTGCTGATCGAGGTCACCGACGACAGCCCCGACCGCCCGGTGCTCCGCCCTCCGCGCGATCCGGCCCTCCCGGGAGGCCACGGCCTGATGGTGCTGGACCGCCTGTCCCGCAGCTGGGGCTGGCGGCCCGCAGCCGCCGGGAAGACGGTGTGGCTGGAGGTGCCCCCGCCCTGGCAGCCGGGTCCGGCCCCGGATCCGACCCTGCGGTGACCGTTTCCCGAACGGCCGGGCCCTCGGTCACGCCGGGACGAGCGTGACCTCGACGGTCTTGCCGCCACCGTAGACGAGGCTGCCCACGGAGACCCGCCGTGCCAGGCTGTGGATCAGCGCCCGTCCGAGGCCGCCTTCCGGCAGGGCACCGTGATCCGCAACCGTGCGGGGGGCCTCGCTGCCGGCGTCACTGACGCTGACCGTCAAGGTGCGGCCGTCGGTCTCGCCGGCGCCCGACACGCCCCGGGCGGGTTTGACGGGCGCCCGACCGGTAAGGCGCGCCGCATGAAGGCGCCTCCCTCCGAAGAGCTGGATCTGCGGGCCGAGGACACGACCCGGCTGCCGCAGGACCACACGCAGGCCATTCTGGAAACCACCAAGCGGGTGGCCGCGCTCCTCAAGGCCTCGGAGCAGCCGTTCGCACTCGCCGGCAGCGTCGCCGCGTTCGCGCACGGCGTGCCGGCCCATTTCCAGCACGACACGGACTTCTGTGTGCGTCCCGAGGACTCCGAGGCCGCGATCAAGGCCCTGGAGGACGGCGGCATCCCGATGCGCCGCGCCCCCGAGGACTGGCTGGTGAAAGGCCGGTCCGGAGGGGAGGAGATCGACCTGATCTTCGAACTCGCCAGACGTCCGGTGAGCAGCGAGCTGCTGGACCGGGCGGTGCTGCTGCCGGTGGACTCGGTGTGGATGCCGGTGCTCTCGCCCACGGACCTCATGGACAGCAAGCTCGCGGCCCTGTGCGAGCACTACTGCGACTTCGGGGACCTGCTGCCGATGGCGCGGATGCTGCGGGAGCAGATCGACTGGCGGCGGCTGGACGACGACCACCGGGCCGCGCCCCTGGCCGACGCGTTCCTGTACCTCCTGGAGCGACTCCGCGTCATCGGACCCCGCGACGGGGCGTGAGGCGCCGACGGTCGGAGCGCGGACGGCGACGGGTGCCGATTCCGGCACCGTCGTCCGTGGCGGCTCAGGTCGTCCTGCCTCGTCCGGTGACGAGGTCCCGGGCGCGGTCCACCAGGCCGAGGCCCGGGGCGAGCAGCTTGTTCGCCGGCGGTGTCGACGGGCTGCCCGGGTGCGGGCGGGTCGGCGCCAGCTTCTTCGCGCGGCGGACGCTGTCGCCCAGGTCGTCCAGGTCGCTCTGCGGGCAGTTGTGCCGCAGGGCCGGGAAGAGGTTCTCCTCCTCGTCCTTGATGTGGGCGAGCACCTCGATGCGCAGTTCGTCCACGCGGCTGCTGAACTCGGCACCCGTCGGATCCAGTTGCTCCAGCTCCTTGAGCAGCTTCTCCGCCCGGGAATGGTCCGCGATCTCCTTGTCCGCGATGCGGTCACCGCCGTCGAGATGCTCGCGGACGGCCGGATAGAGGTACTCCTCCTCCGCCACCGAGTGGCGGACGAGCTCGATGGTCAGCAGGTCTGCCAGCTCGCGCCTGCGCTCCCCGTCGGTGGCGGTGCGCAGTTGCACGAAGTAGTCCTTCACCTCGTCGTGGTCGGCGGTCAGTTCCCGCACCACGTCTCCGCCGTGTCCCATGGTGTGCCTCCGGATTCCAGGTCGTCCGGACGGCCCTCGCCCGGACCCGCTGGTCCGCGCCTGCCCCGAAGGGGACGAGTCATGCGATCGGATCTGACGACGGTGCGGGCGTTCTGCCCCGGCCCTCCCCTCCCGCAGCAGGACTGCTTCATGGTTCGCGTGATCCATTGGCGCCGCCGGTCAGACCAGGCGCTTCACGTGCGGCAGCCGGCCGACCTCGCGCAGCGGACCCTCCGTCAGCGGGACATGGCGTGGCCCGTACAGACCGGAACTTCCCTGGAGCGGGTGCTGCGCCTGCGCCGGTGGTAGGCGATCGTGACGGCGGCCAGCAACGGCCCCCAGGCGACGAGCGGCACGTAGCAGATCATCAGCGCCCACATCTCCGGGCCACTCGTGGGGAACGTCTCGCCGGTGTCGTTCAGCGGCTGGACGAAGTGGAAGACGTAGTTGAGCCCGGCATACGCACACAGCCCGGTGACCACGGTGGCGCCCGCCATGGCCGGGATGACGGCGGCGGCTGTCGGGATACGCCGACCGCCCAGCACCGGAACCCATCTGGGCACCACCTCGCCCCACGGGCGCACCAGCCCCAGGGTGAGCAGCGCGAGGCACTCCGAGAACACGGTGAGGGAGAGGACGTACGGCCGCTCCCACGAAAGCCAGTGGTGACCGCTGTTGCGGTCGACGAGCCCGAGCACCAGAGCGACCCGCCACAGCCCGGACGGCAGCACGACCAGCGGGACCGCGTGGGCGGAGATCCGTGCCCAGCGGGGCACGAAGCCGCCGCCCTCGATCGGTTCGACATCCTGCGTCGTCATGTGACTTCCCCCGGTTGTTCCACGCGTCACGGACAGCTGCTCATGCTGCCCGCCGACGCGTTCTGCCACATCGGCAACCGGAGTTACTGCAGCTCCCCCGAACAGGGGACGGCGAGCGCGCTTGGTGTGCGACCACAGCGGTACGGGACCTCATGTGGCGCCGCCGGCCTGGTCATGTCGCCCTCGCGTCAACACGGCGAGATTCCGCAGGTGGCGGGGACCGTCTGGAAACGCTTCCCGACCCACGCGGCCGGCGTGGACGCCGTCATGTTCTGGCCTCGGTGCTGCTGATCGCGGCCCGCACCGTCCGCCGTGCCCTGATGGCCTGGCCGACCTGCTCGGGTCCAGCCCGGCCGGAGCCGAGACCCTGGCACTGGCCCTGGCACTGGCCCTGGCCCTGGCCCTGGCCCTGGCCCTGGCCCTGGCCCTGGCCCTGGCCGGCAAGGGCGCCCGCGGCCCGCGCACCGGTGGTCACCGCAGCGGCGCACCTGCTGTCCGCGGTGGCAGGGAAGCGGCTCATGCCGCACCGCTACGCGGCCTTGCCGGTGCCTGTGTCCGGGCCCGTACCCAGGGCTACGTCGGCGCTATGCGGACAGGTCGAGGCGGTCCTGGGCGGCCGTGACGGCGTCGTGCGCGCGGAGCCGGCCCATCAGCACGCACAGGGTGTACGTCACGTCGTCCATCTCCCGGCGCGCGTCCTCGCTCCCGGGCTCCGCGCCCAGCCTCGCCCGGCAGGCCCGGAAACGGGCGAGGACCTTCTCGGTCAGGGCCCGGTTCGCGAGCATGGCCACCGGTGCGGCAGCTGCGGGCGCGGGGCACACCGGGCTGCGGGCGGATTCCACCGCGTGCCGCAGGGCCCGCTCGACATGGGCGGGGAGCGCCACCCCCTGTGGGGCGGCGACGATGGCCACGGCCAGCTCGACGTCCGTGACATGGGCGGCCGTGGCCGCCGAGGCGAGGACGACGCGGGCGTCCCGTGCCGAGCACGGCGTCATTGCCATGATCATCCCCACGGCCCGCGCCACCGCCGGATCGCCGACCGCACGCCGGCCGCCTGACATCGCCCCTTCAGTAACATCGGAGGGATTTTCGGTCGAGGAATGACGAAAACGAGGAACCATGCGGGATCATCCCTTCAACCGAAGGCAGACGGGGGCCATAACGAAGTCATGAAGGGTTTACCCTCGCGTACTCGGCGTGCACCTGCCGCAGGCAAAACTTCAGCTCTCCGTCGTGCCGTCCCTTCGTGAAGGGCGCGTCAGTCGGCGGGGCCCTTCCAGCGGGTCGGCCGTTCATCCGCTCCGGTCGGGCCGACCGGCCGGTCGAGGCGGCTCACCTCGTCCGTGTCCGCGGCTCGCGTGGTCCCGGATTCCTTTCCGGCCGGGCCCTCGCCCCGGGTCCGTGTGCCAGTCCGCGGCCGGGCGCGTGGTGCCGGGCTTCGCCGTCGTGGCCGTGCAGGGGTACGCCTCCCGCGCCGCCTTGGTCGTCCATGACAGACCCCTTCCTTCGTGTTCCGTCCCGGCGCCTGCCCGGACGGCGTTGCCGGAAACTCACGGCTGGAGGCCGGGCCGGCGTCCCGTGCATGAGCCGGCCGTATCCGGGGAGGCGCCCGGGAGACGGTGACGCGCGCCCGCCCGGGGCGGTCACCCCGCACGGAGAGGTATGAGCCATGACCGAGGAAGCGTTCTGGGCCTACCACCCGACCGCTGGCCACCAGACGGGCCTCGACCTCGTCGGTTACAAGGTCGAGGCCACCGACGGCAGCATCGGAAAGGTCGACAAGCACTCCGATGCCGTCGACGCCGCCCATCTCGTCGTGGACACGGGTGTCTGGATCTTCGGCAGACACGTACTGCTCCCGGCCGGCATCATCCAGCGCATCGACACGGCCGAGAAGAAGGTCTACGTCAACCGCACCAAGGACCAGATCAAGCACGCGCCCGAGTTCGACGAGATCAAGTACACCGGCGAGCCGACCTATTTGGACCAGTACTCCCGGTACTACGGCCACATGTGAGACGACCCGGCCCCTAGGAAGGGTGCGGGTCCGGTGACACGGCGCGCAGGGAGTACAGGACGGGAGGGTGGGAATCCCCGAAAGGGAACCGGTACCGGCCGTCCCGGCCCCCGGGCAGGATGGCGCGCGGGTCGAACTCGGCGGCGACGTGTTCGCCCAGGTGCTTCACCGTGAGGCCCGCGGACGCGGCCGAGGTGACGATCTCACCGAGCGAGTACGGGTACTGGACGGTGTCCTGCGCCGGCAGGCTCTGCCCGGGTTCGGCGCAGGTTCTGGTGACCGTCTCGCGGTGCGGCTCGCCACCGCCGTAGGGCCAGTCGACGACCAGCGGATCGATGGCGGCGACCGTCCGGAACGCCGGATGCAGATCGACGAGGACCAGACTGCCTCCGGGGCGCAGCGCCATCGCCGCACCGCGCATCCAGGCGTCCGGGTCGGCGATCCAGCAGGGCACCCCGTAGGTGGCGACGACCAGGTCGGAGCCGGCGGCCAAGGTCTCGGACAGCCGCCGGGTGTCGGCTTCGACGAAGGTGGCGTCGAGACCGGTACGGCCGGCCAGCAGCCGGGCCCGCTCGGCCGCCGCCGGCGCGAAGTCGACCCCGGTGACCCGGGCTCCCAGCCGGGCTCAGCTCAGCGTGTCCATTCCGAAGCGGCACTGCAGGTGCAGCAGGTCCTTGCCGGTGACGTCGCCCGCCAGCTCCCGTTCGAGGGCGTAGAGGGGCTGACGCCCCGCGACGAAGGACTCCACGTCGTAGAACCTGTCGGTGGGCGTCGAGCCGTGGATCCGGGCACACACGTCCCACAGCGCACGGTTCAGGGCCAGTCCGTCGTCGGCGTCGGGCCTGCTCTCGGGCCTGGTTTCGGGCCTGGTTTCGGGCCTGGCCCCGAGGATGACACACGCGGCGGGCGTTCCGCGGGCGGGTTTGGACGACATCTCAATTGGTGGCTGATGGCGTAGACAGCCGCTGGCAGGCAAACTCGTCCGGCACCAGCCGCTCAACGATCCCCACCACGACCCACAGCCTACCGAGGCAACCAAACGAGATGACCTCTTAGGCTGACGGTCATGGAGGGGCGGGGGCGCAACTACCGGTACGTGGGGCCGGTTGACCTGCGGGCGCTGGTCCGGCCGGGGAGCGAGGGCCGGAGGGTCCGCTCGGCGGCGGACTTCGACGACTGGGCGTCGGCGCTGGCGCCGGAGGAACTCGCCAAGCCCTTCACCTTCGTCGTCGACACCGCCGGTGTCCTGCGCCTTGCGCCGCGCCGCAGTGAGCACGTGGTGTGCGCCGGCGGTGGACCGGTCCGGGGCGCCGGTGAGATCGGCTTCCGCCGGGAGTCCGGTCGGTGGGTGGTGCGGGAGGTAAGCAACCAGTCCACGGGCTACTGCCCGGACGCCGATTCGTGGACGGCCGTCGCGGACGCGCTGGACGCGGCCGGCATCGGGTACCCGCCCGGGTTCACCCACGAGGTGGTGTTCCGCCGGTGCCCCTCCTGCCGGGAGCTGAACATCGTGCGGGAGGAGGACTTCGTCTGCGTCTTCTGCGACGGGGAACTGCCGCGGGAGTGGAACGTGGACGACGGCGGGGCAGGGCCGGGCCGGGAAAGCGGCTGATGCGGCCGATGCCGCCGATGCCGCCGATCGTCTTCGCGTACGCTTCCCCGGCCGCCGGAGCGGCGTTCCCGCCGGCTACGGGGTCCCGAGCAGGTCGAGGACCGGCTCCAGTCCCGCGGGGCGCTGGTCGACCGGCAGGTGGTCCACGAAGTGCACCGCGCAGCCCAGTGCCCGAGCGCCGCCGTCCGCGTGGCGGTCGTCGCCGACCATGAGTACGTCGGCGGGTGCCGGTCCGAGCCGGGCGCAGGCGACCCGGAAGATCTCCGGGTCGGGCTTCTGCGTGCCGAGCTCGAAGGAGAGCACGTAGGCGTCGACCAGCTCGTCCAGTCCGTGCGTGCGGAAGACCGGGCGGAGGTCCCAGCCGATGTTGCTGACCACGGCCACCGGCAGCCCCCGCCGCCGCAGTTCGCGCAGGGTCCGTCCGGTGTCCGGGTAGGGCCGCCAGGCGGCGGGGCTCATGTGGCGGTCGTACAGCGCCTGCAGCAGCTCCGGCGCCGGCAGACCGGCCGCCCGGGCCAGTCCGCCGTAGGCGGCGCGGTGCTGATCGGCGCTCATGTCCCGCTCGTGCCAGAGGGTTTCGAGGTGTGCGGGCACCTGCCGGGGCGCCGGCCCGCCCGGCAGTGCGCCGTACTCCGTCAGCCGCCGCGCCGTCTCGCCGAACTCCTCGTCGGCCAGCGGTATGCCGGTCGCCGCGAGGGCGGCGGCCAGCCACTCCTCGGTCGACTCGATGCGCAGCAGTGTGCCGGAGAAGTCGAACATCACTCCTTTGATCATGTGGTGATCGTAGGGCAGGCCGCGGTCAGGTGGTCGGGTGCAGCCGGGACGGGGAGGGCGGTGAACCCTGCCGGTCTCCCTCCACGTCCGCGAGGGCACTGCCCGCCAGCCAGGTCCGCCAGTCCACGTTCCAGTCGCCGAAGCCGTTGTCGAAGGGGGCCATCTTCGCTCCGCCGCTGTTGACCACCTCCACGATGTCGCCTTCGCGGACCGTGTCGAAGAACCAGGCGGCGTCCTCGGTGCTCATGCCCGTGCAGCCGTGGCTGACGTTCTCCTCGCCCTGCGCCTCGACCGACCAGGGCGCGGCGTGGATGTACTCGCCGCTCCAGGTCACGCGCGTCGCGTAGAGGACGGGCAGGTCGTAGAACTCCTTGGTGCCGCGCCGGATGCCGACCGTGTCCCCGCGCATCCGGACCTTGGGCTCCTTGCGCAGGACGACCTTGATGCCGCTGCGGGTCCTGAAGCCCGCCTTGCCGGTGGTCACCGGGATCGTCCTGATGACCCGCCCGTTGCGGCGTACGGTCATCCGGTGGGTGGCGGAGTCGGTGACGGCCTCGATCCGGTCCGCGATGGTGAACTGCACGTCCTCGGAGGGGCCTCCGTAGCCGTGGTCCCCGACCTCGACCCCGTCGAGTCCGCTGCGCACGCGGACCACGGTGTGCGCGGGCCAGTACGTGCGCGGCCGGTAGTGCAGGGTCGAGTCGTCGACCCAGTGCCAGGCGCCCTCGACGTGGGGCTCCGAGGTCACCTGCAGCGCCTGTTCCAGGCGGGCGCGGGCCGGGAGGTCGTCGGCGGGCACCGGCCTGCTGAGGGAGGCGGTCACGATCTCGCCGGCCCCGTACGTGCCGGGGCCGGGCCCGAACTCGGCCGTGAGCCTGCCCCCGTCCGCGGGCGGCGCGGTCCGGAAGGCCATGGTCACGCCGACCGGGGTGCCGCCCGCGTCCTGGGCTCCGACGTGCACGGTGTAGGTCTCCCCCGCGCGCAGCGGCTCGGTGTTCGCCCAGCGCTCACTGTGCGGGCCGAGCTCACCGGCCAGATGGCGGCCGCGCCGGTCCTGCACGGTGACGTCGGTGAGGCGGCCGGTGTCGGCGAGGGTGATTTCGAGCGGCCCGCCGGCGTCCGTGGGAAGCACCCCCTGCCGGGCGGCGCGCGCCGCGTCGCCCTCGCGCAGGGCGGGCTCCTTCAGTACGGACCCCACTCCGCGCGCGGTGGCGAGCACCCGCTGCTGCTGCCAGCCGCTGCACAGTCCGGGCCGGAACATGCGTACCGCGCACCGTTCCCCGCCCGCCTCGTGACCCTCCTCCAGCACCCTCCCGACCAGCAGGGTGACCGCCGCTTCCCGCGGCGGACCGCCGAGGGTCCGCTCCGTCGTGTCCGCATCGGGCGCCCGGCCCGGCGCTGCGGCGACGACCAGCATGGCCCCCGTCACCGCAGCCACGGCGCCCCACGCCTTGGTCGGTTGTGTCCGTCGCATTCGTCGCATAGCCGTATCAAACCGATGGAGAGCCAAAATGATGATCATGGACTCGGCTCTGGGGCCGAACTGCACCCCAAGAGAACTCGGACGGAGCACAACCGCCGGCCCGGGCCGACCGGTTACCGGCGTCGCATCGAGGCGTCGATACCCAGGTGCCCTCGGACGCCCCGTCCACCGACAATGCGCCCATGCCCATTCGCACAGCACACGTGAACGAACTGACCGTCCTCCAGGACATCGAGAGGGCCGCCGGGATCTGCTTCCGGGACATCGGCATGCCGGAGATCGCCGACGACGAGCCGTTGACGCTCGGCGAGCTCGGCCGGTACCAGCGGTCCGGGATGGCCTGGGTCTCGGTCGACGCGGCCGATGCCCCGGTCGCGTACCTGATCGCCGACCGCATCGACGGCAACCTCCACGTCGAGCAGGTGTCCGTACACCCGGACCGCGCGCGCCGCGGTATCGGCCGGTCCCTGCTGGAGCACCTGGCCCGGCTCGCCGCGCGCGAAGGGGTGCCCGCCCTGACGCTCACCACCTTCACCGAAGTGCCGTGGAACGCCCCGTACTACGCACGCTGTGGCTTCCGGCTGCTGGACGACGGCGGGCTCACGCCGGGCCTGCGGGAGATCCGCGCCCGCGAGTCGGAACACGGCCTGGACCGGTGGCCCCGCGTCTGCATGCAACGCGACGCCTGACGGCCACGGACGCACGGCGTGACGCCGCCGCGCCGCGACGCCGCCACGCCGTACTGCCGTGATGCGCTCACTGCGCGGGGTCGGCGGGGATTTCGGTGTTCCATTCGACGAGCTGGACGACGACTCCGTTCGGGTCGGTCATCTGGAAGAGACACTCGCCCCAGGGCTCTTCGCGCAGCGGCATGGTGATGGGCGCGCCCGCACCCCGCAGCCGTGCCTCCTCGGCCTCGATGTCGGCGACCGTGAGCGCGAGGATCAGGCCGCCCGCCCGCCGGTCGCGCTGGTCGGCCGGGAGGACCTCGGTGCCCAGACGGAGCAGGACGATGTCCACGGCGGCGTCGCCGCGGGTCAGGAAGGCGAAGCCGTCGGCGGCGACGGCCACTTGGTAGCCGAGGTGGGTGCAGAGGAAGTCGCGGGAGGCGTCCACGTCGGCGACGGTCAGGGAGAGGGTGGAGGTGGTGACGTTCACGGCGGCTCCTCGGGACGAAGTGCGGCGGGTGCGCGGCATCTTCCGTTCGGAATCATCTTCCGTCCGGGCGATTTTTGCGATGGACGTAACTTTAAGCAGGACCCGTTCGCCCGGTCAAGGATATTTTTACAACGGGTGTAAGATTTTCGCATGGGTACCGAGATGGGGCTCCGCGAGTCCAAGAAGCAGGAGACACGACAGCTGATCTCCGACCACGCCACCCGGCTCTTCATCGAGCAGGGCTTCGAGCCGACGACCATCGCCGAGATCGCCACCGCGGCGCGCGTCGCCAAGAAGACGGTCACCAACTACTTCGCGCGCAAGGAGGACATGGCCCTCGACCACCACGAGGAGTTCACCCGGAGCCTGGCCCGCGCCGTCACGGCGCGGGCCGAGGGGGAGCCCGTCGTGGCGGCGCTGCGGCGGGAGTTCCACACGGCTCTCGAAGGCCACGACCCCGTCGCAGGGTTCGCCGGTCCCGAGTTCGCCCGCATGATCGCGGAGAGCCCCACGCTCACCTCCCGGCTGCGCGAACTCCACGAGCAGCGCGAAGAGGCCCTCGCGGCGGCCCTGGCCGACCTCACCCCCGGCACGGCCCCGGACGTCGACCCCCGGGCGGCGGCCGCCCTCCTCGCCGCGGCGCATCGCCTGCTGTTCCGGCGCATCCAGGAGCTCACCCTGACGGGACACTCGAACGACCGGATCACCGCCGCCCTGGCCCCGGAGGCGGCGCACCTCTTCGATCTCCTCGCCGCCGCCCTCGGAGACGGCCCCGCGCCCGTGGCGGCGTGACCTCAGATCCCCGCTGAGGCCATCTCCGTTGTCAGGAATGAGATTTCCATGCCCCTGCCACATGGTCAACGGCGCCGGCCCGGCCCGGCCGGATCCGTACCGCGCGCTCCCTCCTTCGCCGAGCGCGAACCCCGGGCCGCTCACCGCTCCCGATGTGCTGGACTGGGTGAATGGATCTTCTGATGCTGGGCGGGACGGCGTGGCTGGGTCGTGAGGTCACGCGGCAGGCGCTGGGGCGCGGGCACAAGGTCACGTGCCTGGCACGCGGCGAGAGCGGGGCCGTCGTCCCCGGCGCACGGTTGGTGGCGGCGGACCGGAAGCAGGACTCCGCCTACGCCGGACTCCTCGGCCGCGACTGGGACGCCGTGATCGAGGTGTCGTGGCAGCCGGCCTTCGTCCGCGGCGCGCTCCGCGCCCTGGCGGGGCGGGCCCGGCACTGGACGTACGTCTCCTCCGTCAGTGCCTACGCCGACCAGGGCACGGTCGGCGCCGACGAGTCGGCCGCGCTGCTGGCGCCGACCGAGAGCCCGTACGCGGAACGGAACGAATACGGCGAGGCCAAGGTCGCGTGCGAGGCGGCTTCGCGCGCGGCGGTCGGAGACCGGCTCGTCGTCGCCCGGGCCGGTCTGATCGGCGGACCCGGCGACCACAGCGGGCGTTCGGGCTATTGGGTGGCCCGCTCCGCCCGCGAGGTCGACCAGCCCATGCTCGTACCCCGCTCCCCCGGCCCGCCGACCCAGGCGGTCGACGTGCGCGACCTCGCGGGCTGGCTGCTGGACCTCGCGCAGCAGGGCGCCACCGGGACCTTCGACGCCGTCGGACCCGTCGTCCCCTTCGACGAGTGGGTCGACCTGTCGCGGCGCGTGGCCGGCCACACCGGACCGGTGGCTACGGCGGACCCGCAGTGGCTCCTCGACCAGGGGGTCGGGCCGTTCATGGGTCCCGAGTCGATGGCCATGTGGATGACGGATCCGCAGTGGGCGGGCTTCTCGGCGCGCAGCGGGGCCGCGGCGGGTGCGGCCGGGCTGCGCCACCGCCCGCGCGTGGAGATGCTGGAGGCCCTCCTGCAGTGGGAACGCACCGAGGGACTGGACCGCGCCCGCCGGGCCGGCCTGAGCACGGCCCGCGAGCGCGAACTGCTCACCGCGCTCCCCGGGCTCGACGGCTGAGGCGGCCGGCGGTGCCCGGCGATGCCCGAGGGCGGGGCTGACCTGGAGCGATGCCGCGCGAACCCTGCTTGACGGGGGGCGTTCCTCGACCTGGCGTCCGAGTCCTTGGCCGGCTCCGCTCCGGACGAGGCCCGCCCTTTCGTTCTGCTCCCGGGGGAACTCATGCACTACTACACCGATGTCCTCAAGAAGTACGCCGTCTTCAGCGGCAGGGCCACGCGCCGCGAGTTCTGGATGTTCTGGCTGATCGACACCGGGCTCGTGATCGCCCTCATCGTCCTGGACGACGCCCTCGGCACGTCCGTACCGGAAACGGTCTACGCGCTGGCCACCTTCCTGCCCTCGCTCGCCGTCACCGTGCGCCGCCTGCACGACACCGGCCGCTCGGGCTGGATGGTCCTCATAGCCGTCCTCCCGCTCATCGGCTACATCTGGCTCCTGGTCATACTGGCGAGCGCAAGCTCGACCGACGAGTCCTACGGGCCCTGCCCCGGCACCGCCGACCCCCTGCCGGCCCTCTGAAAGTCGTGGCAGCAGCTGCGGTCACGGCCGGGGCCTGGTCGCGATGAGGGCCCGGACGCGGACCGTCCGGGCGTAGGTGCCGCTGGGGTCGTGGTCCAGCAGGGCGTGCCGCAGCTCGGACTCGAACGCGGCCCTGCGGTCGCCGAAGAGGGCCGGGGCGGAGGAGGGGCAGGAGAACAGGAGGCCGGCCACCTGGTCCACGGTGTGGCGCAGGCGCTGGTCCCAGGTGATGGTCTCGACGCGGGAGAACGGCGACTTGGCGAGATGGTCCTCGGAGACCTCCGCGCCCTCCGGACCCTCCGCGCCCTGCGACTGCGCCGAGTCCTCCGCCTCGCCCGACCGGTCCACGTCGTCCCAGTCGGCCGCCCTGCCGCGGCCGGGTCCGAGGAATCGTGCGCACACCTCCTCGGCGACCGCCGCCCAGGCCGGACCCGGGACGTCCGGCCGGGGTACGCAGTCGACGAGGACGATCCCGCCCCGGGGCGCGAGTACCCCGTCCAGCTCGGCCGCCACCCGCGTCCGGTCCATCAGGTGGAAGGCCCGGCCGATGACGCACAGGTCGATCCGGGGCAGACAGAGCCGGCCGATGCCGGCGGCGTCGGCCGCCAGCCAGGAGGTGTTGGTCAGGCCCCGCTCCTCGGCGAGCCGGGCCCCCTCGGCGAGCATGGCCGGCTCCGGGTCGACGGCGTAGACCTGGTCGGCCAGCGGAGCCAGGGCCAGGGTGATCGGGCCCGGCCCGGCGCCGAGGTCCAGTACGGTCTGCGAGCCGTCGAGCGCGAACCGGTCCGCGAGCAGCTCGTAGAACTCCGCCGGGTACGCGGGCCGGTAGCGGACGTAGTACGGAGCGGCGGACGCGTACGGGGTGCTCATGGGGTCCTCCCGGGCCGGGGTCGATCCGCCGATGGTGGGGCACAATCCGGCGCCCGGCGACGACCGGCACCGGAAATCCCCCGTACGGATTCCCCGGCCGCCTCTTACGTCGCCGCCGCCGGCCGGTGGACTCCCCCCGTGAACGGGTCAAGGCGGCGCCGGCGCCGGCTGATCGAGTCGGGGTCCCAGCCCGGCCGGGGTACCGACGCCAGCAACAGCCGGGTGTAGGGGTCCCGGGGCGAGGTGAGCAGCTCGGAGACCGGGCGGTGCTCCATGGTCCGGCCCCGGTACATGACGAGGGCCTCGTCGCAGACGTAGCGGACGACGGCCAGGTCGTGGCTGACGAAGACAAGGCCGATACCGGTGTCGCGCCGGATGTCCGCCAGCAGGTTGAGCACCTGTGCCTGTACGGAGACGTCCAGGGCCGACACCGCCTCGTCGAGCACCAGGACGGCGGGTTCGACCGCCAGCGCCCGGGCGATCGCGGCGCGTTGGCGCTGCCCGCCCGAGAGGCGGCGGGGCAGGGCGGCCGCCTCGCGGTCGCCGAGGCCGACCTGGGCCAGCAGCTCCCCGACCCGGTCGGCCCGTGCCGCGCGGTCGCGGGTCCCGTGCAGCCGGAGCACGCCGTCGATCGTCGCGCCGATGCTGATCCGGGCGTCCAGGGAGAGGTACGGGTCCTGGAAGACGATCTGGACGGCCTTGGCCCGGGCCAGCCGCGCCGCTCTCCCCCGTACGGCCGCGGCCAGCGGTTCGCCCTGGACGAGGATCCGGCCCGCGTCGGGGCGTTCGAGGCCGATCAGCATCCGGGCCGTGGTGGTCTTCCCGGAACCGGACTCGCCGACGATGCCGAGGGCACCGCCCGCCCTGAGGGTGAACGACAGGTCGTCGACAGCGACGACCACGGCGCCGCCGGTCCGGTAGGTCTTGCGCAGGCCGCTCACCTGGAGGAGGGCTGCGGCGGGGTCGGTGGTCAACTGTCCTCCGTGCAGGATGCGAGGGAAGGCGCCGGCGCCGCGGCCAGTTCGGCCGTGCGGTGGCACGCGACCTCGGCCGGGCCGTGCCGTTGCAGCAGGGGCGGGGACTGGTCGCAGCGGCCGGGTTCGGCGAAGCGGCACCGGGGCGCGAAGGCGCAGCCGGGAGCGGACTCCAGCAGGCCCATCGGGGCGCCGGGGATGGGGGTGAGGCGGCCGAGCGGGCCGTCGAGCGGCGGTGAGGAACCGAGCAGGCCGGCGGTGTAGGGGTGGCGGGGCGAGGCGAAGAGTTCCCCCACGGGCGCGGTCTCGACGATCCGGCCCGCGTACATCACGTAGATCCGGTCGCTGACCGCGGCGGCGAGTTCGATGTCGTGGGTGATCAGGAGGAGGCCGAGGCCGCGTTCGCGCTGGAGCCCTCCCAGGATGGCGAGGATCTCGGCCTGGGTGCTGACGTCGAGTGCGGTGGTCGGCTCGTCGCACAGCAGCAGCCGGGGTTCCGCGGTGAGGGCGGCGGCGATCACGACGCGCTGGAGCATTCCGCCGGAGAGCTCGTGCGGGTACTGGTTCAGGTGCCGGGCGGGGTCGGGCAGGCCCACCGCGCCGAGGAGTTCGGCCGCCCGGGCGTCGGCCTGGGCCTTGGACCAGCCGTGGACCAGGCGCAGCGGCTCGGTGAGGAAGTCTCCGACGCGGCGGACCGGGTTGATGGCGGCCCGCGGATCCTGGTAGATCATCGCCGCCTTGTTGGTCCGTACGTCGCGCAGGCTCGCGGTGTCGGCGCCGACCAGGTCGGTCCCGTCGACGCGCACCCGGCCGCCGACTTCGGCTCCCGCCGGGAACAGGCCGAGGGCGGCGCGGGCGGTGACGGATTTCCCCGAGCCGGATTCGCCGACCAGCGCGACGACCTCCCCGGCGGAGACCCGCAGGGCGACGCCGTCCAGGATCGGGCGGGCCATGGCGGGCAACGAGACGCTGAGGTCTTCGTAGGCGAGCAGTGTCATCAGGAGTCCCTCCCCGCGAGCCGGTCGCCGAGGTTCTCCCCGACGACGTTGAAGGCGACGACCACCAGGACCACCGCCACGGCCGGCGCGATCGCGGACAGCGGCTGCCCCTGCAGCACGGCCGCCTGACCCTGGTTGATCATGGCGCCCCAGTCGGGCGTCGGCGGCTGTACGCCGAGGCCCAGGAAGGAGAGGGCGGCGAGGTCGAGCAGGGCGTACCCGAAGTTCACCGTCGACTGGGCGAGCAGGGTCGGGGCGATGTTGGGCAGCATCCTGCGGACCGTCACGAACAGGGCCGAGTGGCCCTGGACCTGGTAGGCGGCGATGTAGGGGCGGGCCTTCTCCTGGACGGCGAGGCCGCGCACGAGCCGGGCGGTGTACGGCATGTAGGCGATCGCCATGGCGAGGACCGGTGCCGTCATCCCCTTGCCGAAGAGGGCCACCGCGAGGATCGCCAGCAGCAGCGCGGGGAAGGCGAACACGACGTCGAGCACCCGGCCGGTCACGGTGTCGATCCATCCGCCGCGCCAGGCGGTGAACAGGCCGACCGCCGTACCCAGGAGGGTGGAGAACAGCACCACCGCGAGGGGTCCGGCGAGGCTGGTCCGGGTACCCGCGATCAACGCCGAGAAGGTGTCGTGGCCGCCCTGGTCGGTGCCCAGCCAGTGGTCGGCGCTCGGGCCCAGGAGGGTGTCGCCGAGCCGGCCGAAGGTCGGGTCCTGGGGGGCGAGCCACGGCGCCAGCAGCGCCACCAGGACGAATCCGACGAGGAGCAGCAGGCAGCCCTGCTGGAGCCGGCTGCCGCCGAGGGCCCGGAGCCGGGTCAGCCGGCGGCGGTCCTTGGCCGCGGCCGCGGCCCGTGCGGTCGGCTCGGTCTGTGCGGTCTGTGCGGTGTGTGCGGTCATCGGGCGCTCCCCGCCGCGGCCATGCGCGGATCGATCAGCGGGTGCACCAGGTCGACGAGGGCGTTGACCACGACGAACGCGGCCACCACCAGCAGGACGATCGCCTGGACGACCTGGAAGTCCAGCTGGTCCACCGACTGCACCAGCAGGGAACCCACTCCGGACATCCCGAAGGCGGTCTCCACGATCGCCGTGCTGACCAGCATCCCCGAGACCAGGAGCGCGGAGACGGTCACGATCGGTCCCAGCGCGTTGCGCAGGACGTGCCGCCGGATGACGGTCCGTCGGGGTGTCCCCCGGCTGAGGGCCACCTCGACGTGCTCGCGGCGCAGTTCGTCGAGCATCGCCGAGCGGGTCACGCGGGTCACGAGCGCCACGAAGGTCACGGACAGGGCCGCGGCCGGGAGCGCCACGTGGTGCAGGCGGTCCAGGACGCCGGTGCCGTTCCCGATCGTCGGGAACCAGCCCAGCTGCACGCCCAGTACCGATCGGAGGAGGAGCGCGGCGACGAAGGCGGGCGCGGCGGCGCCCACGGTCACCAGGAGCATCAGGGTGCGGTCGGTCCGCGTGCCCCGGCGCAGTGCGCCCACGGCGCCGGATCCGATGCCCACCACCGCGATCATCAGGGCCGATACGCCGATCAGCAGCATGGACGCGGGCAGCCGCGACCAGATGACCGAGGAGACGTCCTGGTGGAAGAGGTGGGAGCGGCCGAAGTCCCCGTGCAGGACGCCCTCCAGCCAGTTCCAGTACCGGACCAGGAACGGCTCGTCGAAGCCGTACTGGCGGCGGATCTCGGCGAGTTCCTGCGGGCTGGGGCTGCGCCCCTTCACGAGGAAGGAGGCGGGGTCCCCCGGCGCCAGGAACAGCGAGGAGAAGACGAGGAAGGAGGTGACGAGCAGGGTCGCCGCCATGCCGGCCAGCTTGCGCAGCACCCGTCCGGCCCGTGCCACCGCGACCGTCATCCCTTCGCCCCGATCTCGGCCGCCCACGGGTAGTAGAGGTAGGCGATGGACGGCTGGACACCGGTGATCCGCTTGCCGAGGAACACGCTCACGGGCTGGGTGTAGAGGGGCAGCCAGGGCAGTTCCCGCAGGGCGATCCGCTGGGTCTCGGCGTTCGCGGCGGTGTGCTCGACGGGGTCGTAGCTCGCGACCGCCTTGTCGACGGCCGCGTCGAAGGCGGGGTCGGACCATCCGCCGTAGTTGCTGAACGCGCCGGTCTGGAGGGCGCCGTACATGTCCAGCGGGTCGGTGATGGAGGTGTTCCAGAAGGTGAGGAAGAGGTCGATGCCCTCGCGGGCGGCCGGATCGGTGAAGAGCGTCGTGTACTTCTCCGCGGAGACGGAGTCGATCTGCGGCTTCAGGCCGATGGCCGTGGCGGCCTGGGCGACGGCCTGGGTGATGATCGTCGTCTGGGAGTCCAGCGGACTGGTCGCGATCACGATCTTCTGACCGTTCACTCCGGCTTCGGCGGCGAGCGCCTTGGCCTTGGCCGGGTCGTACGGGTACGTGGGGACGTCCTTGCGGATCGCGTCGCGGGTCGCGTCGGGCGCGTCGTTCCAGAGGTTGTCGGTGACCAGGGAGTGCGCCACCTCGCCGACCCCGCCGGCGCCGGCCTTGAGGATGCCCTCGCGGTCGATGGCCATGAGGAGGGCCTGGCGCACCCGGACGTCGCCCAGCGGGCCCTTGAGGTTGCTGACCACCTCGTCGGCGACGGTGGTGTTGCGGCCGAAGTAGAGCGATCCGGCCTGGGTGTCGCGCAGTTGGGCGTACGCGTTCGGCGGGACCATCCAGCCGCCGTCGACCTCACCGCTCTGGAAGGCGTTGACCCGGGTCGTCGCGTCGCCGAGGAAGACGAACTTCACCTGGCCGGACTTGGCCTTGAGCGCGGGGTTCCAGTAACCGTCGAAGCGCTTGAGCGTGAGCGACTGGCCGGAGGCCCAGGAGCCGAAGGAGAACGGGCCGGTGCAGTTCACACCGGTCTGGGGGCTGCCGTAGTCGTTGCCTGACTTCGCGAGGGTGGCGGCGGATTCCACGGTGCCGGGGCCCGCGGCGAGGTACTTGTTGAAGGTGGAATCGGGCCGCGCGAGGGTGACGGTGACCTCCAACGGCCCGGTCCGGTCGACCGACTTCACGTTGCGGAAGGGGTTGGCCCAGACGCTGGCCGTCTGCGGGTCGAGGTTGCGGCGCAGCGAGGCCACGACGTCGTCGGCGGTGAGCGTCGTCCCGTCGTGGAAGCGCACTCCGGGGCGGATCTGGTAGACCCAGGTGGTGGGGGTGGGGTTGGTGTACGAGGACGCGAGGTTCGGCGAGGTCGTCAGGTCGGGGTTCCAGCGGAGCAGGCTCTCGCAGACGTTGGCGAGGATCTGGTTCGGCGGGAAGTCGAACGAGTGGGCGTAGTCGATCGTGGTCGGCTCCGCGTAGGTCGACCAGGTGAACGAGTCCACGTCGCCGGCGGGGTCGGGCGTCTTGTCGGTGAGCTGGAAGGCGGTGGTCGCGCCCTTCCCCTGGTCCGCGGTGCCGCTGCACGCGGTGCTGACGAGCACCGCGGCCGCCGCGAGGGCGGCTGCCAGGGCGTGGCGGATCCGGCTGCGTCGGTGGTACGGCGATCCCGATGTGGCTGATGACATCGTCTGGCTCCCTGAGGGGTGAGCGTGGTGGGGTTCGTGCTGCTCGGCCGGTGGCGGCCCGGCCGGTGACTGCCCTGTCCGCCGGCAGTCCGTGATCGGTGTGCCGGTGCGCGGGTGCTCAGTGCGCAGGTGAGCGCGGGTGCGCAGGGCTCCGGTGCTCAGTCCGTCGCGGCGAAGACGAGTTCGCCGTCGAGGTAGGTCCGCAGGACCCGGGTCTCGGCGATCTCCTCGCTGGGGTGGGCGAAGGGATCCCGGTCGAGGACGACGAGGTCCGCGTACTTGCCCACCTCGACGGTGCCGGTGGCCTCGTCGAGGTGGTTCACCCAGGCGCTGCCCGCGGTGTAGGCGGTCAGTGCCTGGGAGAGGGTCAGCGCCTGCTCCGGGAAGAAGGGAGCCAGGGGTTCGAAGGTCCCGGACGCGTCGGGGTCCTCGTCGGGGACGGCGCGGTTGACGGCGACGTGGATGCCCCACAGCGGGTTGGGGCTGCTCACCGACCAGTCGCTGCCGGCGACGAGGCGGGCGCCGGCCCGCTGCAGGTCCCCGAAGGGGTACTGGAGGGCGGCCCGTTCGGGTCCCAGGAAGGGGATCGTCAGCTCGTCCATCTGCGGCTCGTGCGCGGCCCACAGCGCCTGGATGTTCGCGGCCGCTCCCAGGCTCGCGAAGCGCCCGATGTCGTCGGGGTGGACGATCTGCAGGTGGGCGAGGTGGTGGCGGTTGTCGTTGGCGCCGTTGGCCGCCCGGGCCGCGGCGAGTGCGTCGAGCACCTCGCGCACGGCGCGGTCCCCGAGTGCGTGGAAGTGGACCTGGAAGCCGGAGCGGTCGAGCCGGGACACCGCCTCGGTGAGCAGTTCCGGTGCGATGAAGCTCAGTCCGGAGTTCGCGGTGGCGCAGCCGCAGCCGTCGAGGTAGGGCTCCAGCAGGCCGGCCGTGAAGTTCTCGGCGATGCCGTCCTGCATGATCTTGATGCTGGTGGCGTTGAACCGGCCGACCTGTCCGGTGCGGCGGCGCTCCTCCAGTTCGGGTATCTGCTCCAGGCCGCGTTCGCGGTCCCACCACAGGGCGCCGACGACGCGTGCGCGCAGGGAGCCCTCGCGCGCCGCCCGCAGGTAGACCCCGTAGTTGTCGGGGTTGCCGGGGAAGGCGCCGATCATGGCGTCCTGCCAGCTGGTCACGCCGAGGGAGAAGAGGTGCTCCTGCGCGGCGAGGAGGCCGGCGTGCGCCTCGTCGGGCGTCGCGATCGGCACGTGGCGGGCCACCAGGTCCATGGCGCCCTCCTGGAGGGTGCCGGCCGGGGTTCCGTCGGCGTCCCGCTCGATCCGGCCGTCCACCGGGTCGGGGGTGGTGCGGTCGACGCCCGAGAGTTCGAGTGCGCGGGTGTTGACCCAGGCGCCGTGGCCGTCCCGGTTGGTGAGCATGACGGGCCGGTCCGGCACCACCGCGTCGAGCATGGCGCGCGTCGGCGTGCCCCCGGGGAAGACGTCCATGGACCAGCCGCCGCCGCGGATCCAGGCCGCTTCGGGGTGCTCCTCTGCATACGCGGCCACCACCGCCAGGTAGCCGTCGATGGACCGCTCCTCGCCGAGGTCGCAGCTGAGCATCTGCACGCCGGCCACCGCCGGGTGGACGTGGGCGTCCTGGAACCCCGGAACGAGCAGTCCGCCCGCGAGGTCGACCACCTCGGTGTCCGCGTCTGCGAGGGAGCGCACGGTGGCGTCGTCGGCGACGGCGAGGATCCGTCCGCCCCCGATGGCGACGGCGGCGTCGACCGGGGCCGGCCCGGTCGCGGTGAAGACCTTCCCGCCCACGAATACGGTGTCGGCCCGCTGCCTGTTGTTGGACATCGACGCATCCTCCGGCTCGGCGGGCAGACCCGCACGTCTTGTTTGTTGAGGAGGAGTGAACGGGAGCGCAACATTGTTGTCAACGGTGTTGCGCCGCCTCTGATCCACATCGTTACACTGGCCCCACCATGCCGAAGCCATCCGACGCACCCGCCCGGTCCAAGCGCGCGGGCAGCCAGCTCACACCCGACGCGATCATCGAAGCGAGCCTGCGCATCGCGGCCCGCGGGAGTGAGGACGCGTTCACCGTCCGGCGCCTCGGCGAGGAGCTCGGCGCCGACCCGACCGCGATCTACCGGCACTTCCGCGACAAGGACGAGCTGCTGCTGTCCGTCGCCGACCGCACGCTCGGCGAGGTGCTCGACAGCATCCCCGAGGGGCTCGACTGGAAGGGCCGGCTGCGGGCGCTCGCCGACGGCTCACTGGAGGTGGCGCTGAAGTACCCGGTGGTCGGATCGACCATGGCCAGCCGGACCACCCGGCGGCCCAACGAGTTCCGGGTGGTCGAGCTCATCCTCGGCGCCGTCATGGAGGCCGGGCTCGACGGCGCCGAGGCCGCCGTCCACTACCGCATGGTCGGCGACTCGCTCCTCGCGTACGTCGGCCAGCGCGCCGCCTACCTGCTGTTCGACCCGGACATCCGGGCGGCCGACGAGTCCTCGTGGAGCCGCGAGTACCGCCTGGTCGACGCGGAGGGGTTCCCGAACATCACCCGACTGAGCACGCAGCTCGCCGAGGTGACGGACGAGCAGATCTTCCTCGCCAGGGTGGAGGCGCTGATCACCGCGATCGAGAAGCGCGTGGAGGAACTCCGCGCGACGTAGGACCTGCCGGGCGGTGTGGGCGCGCGAACGACCAAGGCCGCCGGACGGCGTGGCCGGCCACCTTGATCACCTCACCGGGGAAAGCCCTCGCCAGAAACATCGCACGTATGTACTCTGAGCGGGCGTCAAACCTGATCACGTTCAAAAACTAAAATGGGGGGGCCGGTGCGTAATCGCCGACTCATGCTTTCCACCGCCGCAATCGTCGCGGCCGGTGTCGGACTCGTCCCGGGTGTCGCCAACGCGACGGGCCAGGACGGGGCCAAGGGGACGGACCACCGGGGGGTGTCCGTTCCCGACCTCGATCTGAACAAGATCGCGGCCAAGGTGTACAAGGAGGGGACCGCCTCCAGCCCTGCTTCCAAGACGGTCCACCCGGCCGCCAAGGGCAGCAAGCAGGCCTCGGACGCCGCCGCAGAGCCGACGGTCGCCCTGGAGGCCGAGGCCACCAGCGCCCACGGCGTGCAGCTGAAGCTCGCCGTCACCAGCGACCCGGGCACCGCGCTCGGCGTGCTCGTCGAGTGGGGCGACGGCGGCCAGGTACAGGTGGGCGCCAACGGCCCCACCGACCTGACCGAGAACCACGTGTACGCCAAGTCCGGCGTCTACACCGTCAAGGTCACCCTGATCGACGGCAGCGGCGGCGGCGTCCGCGGCACCAACCAGATCGTCGTGCAGACCGCGGGCAACGAGTTCACCCCGCACGCTCCGACCCGTCTGCTGGACACCCGTGCGGGCATCGGCGCGGCCGCGAAGAAGGTGCCCGCCTTCGGGACCGCCCGCATCAAGGTCGGCGGCGCCGCTCAGATCCCGGCCGGTGTGACCGCCGTGGCCCTGAACGTCACCGTCACCAACCCCTCGAAGGACGGACACGTCCGCGTGTACGCCGAGGGCGGCGAGGTGCCGACCACGTCGAACGTCAACTACACCCCGGGGCAGACCGTCCCGAACATGGTGATCGCGTCGGTCGGCCAGAACGGCTACGTGGACATCTACAACCACGGCGCGGGCGAGCTCGACCTCATCGCCGATGTCACCGGCTACTTCTCCAAGTCCGCCGCCAGCGGCTACACCTCGCTCAACCCGAGCCGTATCGTCGACACCCGCGAGGGCCTCGGCACGAGCCAGGGCAAGGTCCCGGGCTACGGCAGCTTCAGCACCCAGGTCCACGGCCGTGGGGGCGTCCCGACGAGCGCCAAGGCCGTCGCGCTCAACGTGACCGTGCACGAGCCGAACATGGAAGGTCACCTGACCGTCTACCCCGGCGGCCCGGCCCCGACCTCGTCGAACCTGAACTTCAGCCAGGGCCAGACCATCGCCAACTCGGTCATCGTCCCGATCGGCCCCGATGGCAAGATCAACATCCGCAACGGTGCCGGAGCCGGGACCCACGTGATCGTCGACGTCGTGGGCTACTACAGCCCCGAGAGCGAGAGCGCGCTGATCCGCACCGCCCCCAGCCGCTGGTTCGACACCCGCGAGTGGGGCAACCCGCTCGACGGCCGCTCCTACATCTACGGCCGGGTCGCGGGCGGAGACACGAACGTCACCGCGCTCGTCACCAACGCCACCGTCACCAACCCCGAGGGCACCGGCTTCCTGACGGTCTCCCCGGACCCCAACTCGTGGGCCGCCTACGAGGGCGGCTGGGAGACCTGGCCGACCCCGCCGAACTCCTCCAACCTCAACTGGACCTACCGCAAGACCGTCCCGAACCTGGTCCAGGCGAGCTCCGGCGTCAACAACGTGATCGACTTCTGGAACATGGGCTACCAGTCCACGGACCTGCTCGTCGACACCTTCGGCTTCTACGCCAAGAACTGACGCCCGGCCCACCGGCAGGACCTGCCGGCTGAACCGCCGGCACGGCGCCCCGGGAGCGGACCCCAGTGGTCCCGCTCCCGGGGCGCCGTGCGTCGTTTCCGGCCCGGTTCCGGCCCCGCATCACTTCGACGGGGTCAGCCGCTCCCACAGGAAGGTGTGGACGAGGGCCTCGTTGAATGCGGTCTGCCGGTGGTCGGTGGCGCCCGCGTGGCCGCCGCCGAGGTGCTCGTGGAAGAAGACCGGATGCCCGGACTCGCGCAGCCGGGCGGCCATCTTTCGGGCGTGGCCCGGGTGGACGCGGTCGTCGCGGGTGGAGGTGAGCAGGAGCAGCGGCGGGTACGCGGGCCCCTCCGCCCGGACCTGGTGGTACGGGGAGATCCGCTCCAGGTGGGGCCGGTCGGCCGGGCTGTCGGGATCCCCGTACTCGGCGATCCAGCTGGCGCCGGCGAGCAGCTTGTGGAAGCGGAGCATGTCCAGCAGCGGCACGTGGGCGACGACCGCGCCGAACAGCTCCGGGTCCCGGGTGAGCATCGCGCCCATCAGCAGCCCGCCGTTGCTGCCGCCCTCGATTCCCAGCTGGGCGGGGGTGGTGACACCCCGGGCGGTGAGGTCCCGGGCGACGGCGGCGAAGTCCTCGTAGGCCCGGACCCGGTTCGCGCCGAGGGCCGCCCGGTGCCAGTCCGGCCCGTACTCGTGCCCGCCCCGGATGCCCGCGACGACGTAGGTGCCGCCCCGCGCGAGCCAGGCCCGTCCGGTGAGCGCGCTGTACTGCGGGACCATGGAGATCTCGAAGCCGCCGTACCCGTAGAGCAGGGTGGGGCCCGGGCCGGGGCGGTCCTCGGGCCCGACGACGAAGTACGGGACCCGCGTGCCGTCCGCGGAGGTCGCGAAGTACTGGCTCACGGCGAGGCCCGCGGTGTCGAAGAGCGCCGGGCCCTGCTTGACGCTCTCGCCGTCGCCGCCGGCCGTGCCCCGGTAGAGGGTGGACGGCTGGAGGAAGCCCGTGACGTGGTGGAAGTACTCGTCGCTCACGTCCGGGTCGGTGCAGGTGACCGAGGCCGTGGACAGCGGGGGTACGCCCGGCAGCGGTGCGCGCCGCCAGCCGCCGGGTTCCGGGGTGAGGAGCTCCATCCGGGAGGAGACGTCGGCGCGGGTGCTGAGGATGAGGTGGTTGCGGGTCCAGCTGTATCCGGCGAGCGCGGTCCGCTCGTCCGGGGTGAACAGCACCTCGGCCTTCCGCTCCCCCGCCCGGAAGGCGTCGAAGTCGAAGGCGAGCAGGCTGCCCGCGGGGTGGCCGAGCCACGGCGCCTTGGTGGTGACGGTCAGCCACTGCCGGTGGACGGAGGCGCCCGCATCGTCCGGTACCTCGATCTTCACCGGCGCACCGGCGGGGTCCTCCGGGAGGAGGAAGAGTTCCTTGTTCCAGAAGTCGATCTGCCGGTGGACGAAGTCCCGTTCGAAGCCGGGGGTGTCGTCGTGCCATCCGCTGGCGGACAGGTCCGAGGGCCGGCCCTCGTAGACCAGCTCCGCCTCTTCCAGGGGGGTGCCGCGCCGCCAGCGGCGCACCTGGAGCGGGTATCCGGAGGCGGACATCGAGCCGGGGCCGAAGTCGGTCCCGATCCAGATCCGGTCGTGGTCGATCCATCCGATCCGGGTCTTGGCCTCCTCGACCGTGAACCCGTCCTCGACGAACTCCAGGGTCTCCAGGTCGAACTCGCGCACGACGCAGGCGTCGGCGCCGTCCCGCGACAGCATGACCAGGGCGTGCCGGTGTCCGGGGGCCAGGACGCTGCTGCCCGCCCAGGCCCACTTCTCCTCCTCCGCCTCGGCCAGTGCGTCCAGGTCCAGGACCACCTCCCAGGCCGGCCGGTCCGTGCGGTACTCCTCGAGCGTGGTCCGCCGCCACAGCCCGCGTACGTGGTCGGCGTCCTGCCAGAAGTTGTACAGGTGGCGGCCCCGGCGGACGACGTGGGGGATCCGGCCGTCGTCGTCCAGCACCTCGCGCATCTCCTGCTCGAGCACCTTGAACCCGGGGCCGCCGGTCAGCGCCTCCACGGTCTCGGCGTTGCGCTCCCGTACCCAGTCGAGGGCGGCCTCGCCGGATACGTCTTCCAACCAGAGGTAGGGGTCTTCATCGCTCATCAGGCGATTGTGCAGGAAGACGGGCCGCGCGCAGGGCCGAGTGCACCGACCAGACCACCGAGATCGCCACCACCAGCGGGTGCAGCCGCACCGCCCGGCTCATCACCAGCGGGTGCAGCAGATGGCCCTCGATCTGGCCGATCCGGAGGGACGGGGACGGAGGCCTGCGGGCGGACGGGCCCGGGGGGAGGCCGGCGCCGGGAAAATGCGTTGCCCCGGCGGGGCCGCACGCCGACGATGGCATCTCGTGAGCACCTCCCGACTGACCGCCGTACTGCCCGATCTCGCACCGTGGCGGTCCAGCCGCGACTTCCGGCTGCTGTTCTACCAGGGGACGGTGACGTACTTCGGCTCGTTCATGGCCATGATCTCGCTGCCGCTCCAGATCAAGCACCTGACGGACTCGCCTCTGGCGGTCGGCGCGATGGGCGCGGTGGAGCTGGCTCCGCTGGTGGTCTTCGGGCTGTACGGGGGCGCCCTCGCCGACGCGGTCGACCGGCGGCGGATGATCCTGCTGACCGAGGCGGGACTCGGGGTGCTGGCCCTGGTGCTCCTGGTGAACGCGCTGCTGCCGGATCCGCTGCTGTGGCCGCTGTACGTGGTCGCGGCCGGCGTGTCGGCCCTGGCCGGGCTCCAGCGGCCGGCCCTGGACTCGCTGATGGCGCGGATCGTGCCGCACGACCAGCTGACCGCGGCCGCCGCCCTCAACGGGCTGCGCTACCAGTTCGGCGCGATCGCAGGTCCCGCCGTGGCGGGTCTGGTCGTCGCCTACGCCGGGTACGCCTCGGCCTACTCGGTCACCGTCGTGGGCTTCCTCGCCTCCGTGCTGCTGTGTCTGCGGCTCAGTCCGGCGCCGCCCGTGCGGGGCGCCGAGCGTCCCTCGCTGCGCGGGATCGCCGAGGGCGCGCGGTACGCGTGGAGCCGGCCCGTGCTGCTGGGGACGTACGCCGTCGACCTGGCGGCGATGCTCTTCGCCTTCCCGAACGCAATCTTCCCCTTCCTCGCGGACGAGCTGGACGCGGTGTGGGCGCTGGGTCTGATGTACGCGGCGGGGGCGGTGGGCTCCCTGCTGCTGGGGCTGACCAGCGGCTGGGTGTCCCGGATACGCCGGCACGGGCTCCTGGTGGTGTCCGGGGCGGCGCTCTGGGGGCTGGCGATCGCGGCGGCGGGCGCGTCCGGCGGGATCTGGCTCGTGCTGCTGTGCCTCGCGGTGGCGGGCGCCGGCGACATGCTGAGCGGGCTGGGGCGCGCCACGATCTGGAACCAGACGATCCCCGAGGAGCTGCGCGGCCGGCTCGCGGGCATCGAGGTGCTCTCGTACAGCGTGGGCCCGCAGCTGGGCCAGGTCCGGGCGGGCACGATGGCCGGATGGACCGGTACCCGCTCGGCCTTCTGGAGCGGCGGTCTGGCCTGCGTGGCATCGGTGGCGGTGCTGGCCGCCCTGCTGCCGAAGCTGATCTCCTACGACGCCGACACCGACGAGGACGCGCTGCGCCGCAGGGCGGTCCGGGAGGCGGAGCCGAGCGGGGCGGTGGCCTGACGCCCGCCCGTGCTCAGCTCTCCTTCTCGGCGAGGATCCGGTCGGCCGCGTAGTGCGGGCAGTTGGTGGCGTGCCAGGTCACCGAGAGCGAACAGGGTCCGGTCCGCAGGGTCCGCACCGCGCCGTCGGCGGCGGTGGCCTTACAGAAGGGACACACGACGGTCTCCGGGCGCAGTAGATCGAACATGCCGTGTCCTTCCCGCAGCTTTCTCACACCGGACCAGTCCAGAACTATCAAATCCGGCGCCATTCGGCCCCAGTACCCACAAGTACGGATGGGTATTGGTTGCCGTGGCCGAGCGGGAAGAGCGGTGGAACGGCCACCGGGAGGCGTCCTGGGGAGGCGGCCGCACCGGCGAGAACCCGGGCTGCGGCCCGGAGTTCGGGGCCGGTCCACGAGCAAGTGGCCGGGCTCGCCGTCACGTCGGGAAGACGGACCATGCCGTAAGGGTTGCGCAGGGCCTCGGCGATGACGCCGGGCCGCGGGAGGTTGCTCGCGAGGAAACACCGCCTTTGGCTAGGGTGAGCGCCCTCGGTCGATCCCTCCTTCGGATCTCAAGATCAAACACGGATCCGATGCATCGATCGAAGGACGTTCCGCCACCCGGGACATGAATACGCAGTGCAGAGCGACGTTGGTTGTCGGCAACACCGCCCGGCGTCGGCTCGGTACAAACCGCCCTGCCCTCGTCCTGTCACCCAGGACTGGAGGGCGGCGGTCTTCTCATTCACCTACCTCCCCAAGGCAAGGCAGAGATGGCACGAATGCCCCGCCGGTCCTCCCGTCGACCGCACCCGCACACGCACCCGGTCGACGAACTGCTCCCGATCCCCCGACTCGCCCTGTACGGCTTCCAGCACGTCCTCGCGTTCTACGCGGCGGCGGTCATCGTTCCGGTCCTGCTCGGGAACGCGCTGAGCCTCTCCCGCGAGGAGCTCGTCCACCTCATCAACGCGGACCTCCTGACCTGCGGCGTGGCCTCGATCATCCAGGCCCTCGGCGTCTGGAAGGTCGGTGCCCGGCTGCCCCTGGTCCAGGGCGTCACCTTCACCGCGGTCTCGCCGATGATCGCCATAGGCACGGGGGCGGGCGGCGGTACCGCCGGTCTCCTCGTCGTCTACGGGGCGGTGATCACGGCGGGCACGGCGACCTTCGTCTTCGCGCCGCTCTTCAGCAAGCTCGTGAAGTACTTCCCGCCGGTCGTCATCGGCACCATCCTCACGATCATCGGCATCACACTGATCCCGGTGGCCCTGCAGGACGCCGCCGGAGGTGCGCACCTCATCGGCACCCCCGCGTACGGGGATCCGAAGAACCTCGCCTACGCGCTGGGAACCCTGCTCTTCATCCTGGCCATGGTCAGGATCGGCAAGCCGTTCCTGAGCAGCCTGGCCGTCCTGCTCGGGCTCATCGCCGGCACGGCGGTCGCCTGGCTCCTCGGCGACGCCGATTTCGCGGTGGTGGGGCAGACCGGCTGGTTCGGGGTCACCACGCCCTTCCACTACGGCATGCCGCGGTTCGAGCTGCTCCCGATCGCCGCCATGCTCGTCGTCATGCTGATCACCATGGTGGAGACCACCGGGGACGTCTACGCGATCGGCGAGATCACCCGCAAGAAGGTCGACGCCGACACGGTCGCGCGGGCGCTGCGCGCCGACGGCGCGGCGACGGTGCTCGGCGGCGTCCTCAATTCGTTCCCGTACGTGGCGTTCGCCGAGAACATCGGGCTCGTACGTGTGCCCAAGGTCATGAGCCGGTACGTGGTCGTCGCGGCCAGCGTGTTCATGGTCGCACTGGGGCTGATGCCCAAGGCGGGCGGCCTCGTCGCCGCGATCCCGCACCCGGTGCTGGGCGGGGCGGCGATCTCCATGTTCGGCATCGTCGCCGCGGTCGGCGTGCAGATCCTGGGGAAGGCCGATCTGCGCGAGGAGCGCAACACGCTGATCCTGGCGGTCAGTCTCGGCGCCGCCCTGCTGCCGACCACGGTCGCCCCGTTCTTCGCCCGGATGCCGGACGACCTCCGGGCGGTCCTCGACAGCGGGATCACGCTGGGCGCCCTCACCGCCATCACGCTGAACCTGCTCTTCAACGTCTTCACGCGCCGCTCCACGACGGAGATCGACTGGGACGGCATCGGGGAAGAGGGCTCGACGGAGCCGCAGTTCGGGGCCCGCCCGGCCCTCTGACGCGGGCACCGCGGGGCCGGGAGGGGGCGGGGCTACCTTCCCGGCCCGCCGCCCCGTCAGCGCCCGCCCAGCGGGAACGGCGACGCCTCGCCCTCCTCCCCGATCAACTCCCAGAAGTGGTCGACGAGTCGGCGCAGGTATGCGGCGCGCTCCGCCGCGATCTCCTTGAGCCGGGCGTCGTCGTTGCGCGCGACCAGGTGTCCCATGTACCGCTCCGAGAACCGCGAGAACTCCTGGTGCATCGTGCGCAGTGCGTCCCCCACGCTGGTCGCGTCCACCACAACGATCTCCGCCACCGGTTCCACGTACGTCTTCCACCGCCCGGCGACGGCCGACCTCAGGAGCTCCGCCAGCTCGTCCACCCGTCCCATGATCCCGATGAGCTTGCGCAAGGACAGGCCCAGGGCCTCCACGAGCGCCCTGGTCTGCCAGGCGTCGCCGCGCCAGTGCTGTGCGGCCTCGGCCTCGCGGTATTCGGTCGGGTCCATGCCTATGCGGTACGCCAGCCGCTCCACGGTGAGCCGGCGGGCCAGCCGGTGCTCGGCGAGGGTGCGCGGTTCGATGCCCATCAGCGCCGTCGCTTCGCACCACAGGACGTCGGCCAGGGCGAAGAGCTGCCGGTCGGTGGGGACCTCGGAGCCCTGCTCCCAGGCCAGGACCAGCCGGGGGTGGACGGGCGTGCCGCAGGTCGCCATGAAGTGGGCCACCTGGGTCGGGGACAGGCCCATGCGGGCTCGTGCGGACCTGGCCTCGGTCGGGGAGAACGGAGTGCTGTGCACGGACGCGACACCTCGCAGCATCCTCGGACGCGAGGCGTGCGAGGGGAGGACGGAACGATGGATGAACACCAAGCGCGGGCACAGTAACAGATGTTCAGCTGATGTTCAGCGGGGTGTAACCGTCCATCTCCCTGTGATTCAAAGGCTATCAAGCCCCTCCAGGCTCGAAGTTCGCGAGCATCTGCTCCAGCGCGGCCTGGTCCGGCCCCGAGAACGGATCGAGGCCGGGCAGCGCGGCGAGGGTGTCGATGAACTGTGTGGTCTGGCCCACCGCCGGCGGCAGGTGCGTGCACAGGATGGTCTGCGGGTCCATCGCCCGCAGCGGCTCCACGGTGGACAGGAACCGGTCCGGATCCACCACTTGGACCCAGGGGCTGTCCACGCTCGCCCAGAGCCGCTGGGACGCCCTCAGGTCCTCGGCAGGCAGCGCCCCGACGTCGGTGCTCAACGCGACGTCCGCAGAGGGCATCGGACCGCCGAAGCAGTCGGAACTGAAGCAGGTCCGCGAACGGTCCTCGTAGAAGCCGACGGTGGCCGGGTTGTCGAACAGCGGCGGCCGGAACGCGTGCAGCGTCCGGTCGCCCACGTCCAGGGTCTGGCCCGGATTGAGGAAGTACAGCCGGTCCAGGGGCAGCGGCCGCTCGGTGGACATAATCCCGGCGGCCAGGAACGTGGTGACCACCCGCGCCCGGGGAGCGGCTTCGAGCAGTGCGAAGAGGCCGCCCGTGTGGTCCCGGTCGGGGTGGGTCAGCCAGATCCACAGCACGTCTTCGGGGTCGAGCACCGAACCGAGGGTGTCGACGAAGTCCCGGTCGGGCAGTCCGAGGCCGGTGTCGACGACCACCGGCTGCTCGGAGTGCAGGACGAAGGCGTTGACGGGGAGGAAGCCGATGCCCGGAACCTCCAGGCAATCCGCGAGAACGGTGATGTCGGGTCCCGGCTTGTGCGTGCTCATGGTCGTCTCCACCCCCCTGCGCGGTTCGGGCTCTCCCTCCATCGTGGCGCCGCCGGGTTGCGACCGCGCGCGGGAGCCGGTCCGCACAGAAGGTGGTGTCCGCGCGGGAGGTGGTCTCCGCCCCCGGGGCTCCGTCCTCAGTTCGCGCAGTCCGTGTCCCGGGCCGGACGCCTGCCGGTGGTCAGGAACTCCGTGACGGCCCGGTTGCCGCACGCGTTGCCGTTGCCGAGGTAGAGCCCGTGGCCGCCCTGCTCGACGGTGACCATGCGGGCCCGGTCGCCCAGCGCCTCACGCATCTTCAGCCCTCCGAAGAGCGGGGTCGCCGGATCCCGGCGGCTCTGGAGCAGGAGGATGTTCGACGGCCCGTCGTCGGTGATCCGCGTCGGCTTCTGCGCCGGGGCGTCCTTCCAGAAGGAGCAGGGCAGCACGTTCACCGGCATGCCGGCCGTGAGCGGGTGGCGCGCGCGGTCCGCGTCGACCGCGCGCTGGTACGAGGCCATCGGCACGTCCGGCCACTCCACGTCGTTGCAGATGACGGCGACCATGAGCGCCGCGTCCGGGTCCGGGATGGGCTGGGCGAGCTCGCGCGGGAGGGCGGGCTTCTTCGCCGGGTCCCCGGCCTCCTTGACGAGCCGGGCGAAGGGGGCGAAGGCGGAGTCGCTGTAGAGGGCGTTCTGGAGGGCCTGGCGCAGGCCGTTGCCGGTCAGGGGCACGCCCGGGGTGGTCGATTCCCTCGGCGCGCGGTCCAGCGCGGCCGCGAGCGACAGGACGAGCGGCTCGACCTCCTCGGGCCGCCCTGCCAGTCGCAGACCGTCCTCGTCCCGGTCGGGGTGGACCGCCCAGGCCGCGAAGTCGGGGAAGCGGTCCGCGGCGCCCTGCGACATGTTCGCCAGCCAGCCGCGGGCGACCCGCTCCGGGTCGGGGTCGCCGCTGCTGTCGAGGACCCAGCGGTCGGTGCGCTGCGGGTACTTCTGCGCGTACACGGCCCCCACGTAGGTCCCGTACGAGGTGCCCCAGGCGGAGAGCTTGCGCTCGCCGAGAGCCTCGCGGAAACGGTCCATGTCGCGGACCTGGTTGGCGGTGGTGAAGCTGCGCAGCTCGGGACCGCCGCCCAGGGCGCAGGCCTCGGCGATGCGCCGGGAGCGCGCGATGTTCTCGGTGATCTCCCCGTTCGGGCCCGGCCAGGACCGCAGGCTGGTGAGGTACCGGTCCTCGGGGGCGAGACCGCAGGTCGCGGTGGTGCTGGCGCCCACACCGCGCGGATCGAAGGCGACGAGGTCGTACGCGCCGCCGAGTTCCCGCCGGAGGGCGTCGCCCTTCAGCTTCAGGCGCTGTACGCCGGAGCCGCCCGGACCGCCGGGGAGCACGACGAGCGTGCCGCGCCGGGCCTCGGGGCGGTCGCTGCGGATGCGGGAGACGGCGACGGTGAGCTGCCGGCCGTCGGGGTCGTCGTAGTCGAGCGGGACGGGCAGCTCGGCGCACTCCTGGCCGGTGGGCACGTCCGGATCGGCGCAGGTGTGCCAACTGAGCTGCGGGGCGGGCGCCGTGGGCCGGACGTCCGCCGGTGCGGCGGTCGCGGCGGTCACGGTGCTGAGACCGGCGGCCACGGAGGCCGCGGCGAGGGTGAGGTACAGGGCCTTCTTCGGGTAAGTCGTCATGGCGCAAGCCTTGTTGATCTCGCCCCGGCGCCCCATCCAGCAGGCCGGTCGGCTCCCGGTGGGGCTAACCCCCGTGCCGCCCGGTCGGGTTGCCGGATCAGGGCAGCGGGACTCCGCGGGCGGTGATCCAGAGCTCGTACCACTCCTCGTGCGTGAGGTCGGGCTCCCGTACGGCCGCGTCGCGGCAGGCGCGGATCCGGTCGGGACGGGCGGTGCCGATGACGGGTGCGATCCCGGCGGGGTGCCGGATCAGCCACCACAGCAGGACCGCCTCGGGCGTCGTGCCCTTGCGCCGGGCAAGCTCGGCCAGCAGGTCCGCGGTGGCCCGCTCGGCCGTCGTCTGCTGGCGGCCGGTGAAGCGGCCCTGCGCCAGCGCACCCCACGCCTGGAGGCGGATGCCGTGGTCGCGGCAGTGTTCCAGCGTGCCGAACGGGAAGCCGTTGGCCGCGGACTCGGGCGTGTTGAGCAGCACTCCGGCCTCGACCCAGTCCCGGCTGTGCAGGCTCATCTCCAGCTGGTTGGCCACCAGCGGGACGTCGAGACGCGCCTGGAGGTGGGCGATCTGCGCGGCGCCCATGTTGGACACGCCGAAGCGCCGTACGAGACCCTGCCGGTGCAGGGACGTCAGCGCCGACGCGGTGGAGTCCACGTCCGCCAGAGGATCGGGCCGGTGCAGCAGGAGGACGTCGATCACGTCGGTGCGCAGCCGGGTCAGGCTCTCCTCCACCCGCCGCGTGATGCTCTCCCCGCGGAGGTCGTAGATCCCCGGGCGGTCCGCCCCGCCGAGCCGGATCCCGCACTTGGTCTGGAGCGTGATGCGGTCACGCAGCCCCGACGTGCGGGCGAGCACCTCGCCGAAGACGGCCTCGGCCTTCCCGTGCCGGTAGATGTCGGCGTGATCGAAGGTGGTGATCCCGCTCTCCAGGGCTGCGCGGACGGCCGCCTCGGCGGCATCGATGTCGCCGGGCCCGTACGCACCGGGCTCCCAGCTCCCGCCGAGTCCCATGCACCCGTACAGCACCCGCTCTTCACCGCTCATGCCCACAGCCTCGTTCGTCACCACGCCACCCTAGGGGGTGCCCGACGTGGGCTTCACGTCGCCCGACCGGCCGTACACTCGGGCCATGGGTCGCATGGGTTCGACGAGGCAGTGCCTGCAGCAGGCCGCCTCCGGACTGCGCCCGGCCGCCGTCGACCCCGCTCCCGCGGCTGACGTCGAGGCGCCCGAGACCCGTCGGGTCGCCTTGCACGGCCACGGCTAGCGCTTCCTCCTCCCGGCGCCGCTGCTCCGCGCAGTGGTCGGGGCTCTCCTGCCGGGCCGAGCCACCTCGTCGTCCTGCTCTCGCCGGACGACTGCCCGCCCCGCTCCACGGCACCACCGCAGCTTCCCGGCACGCCGCCGGCGCTGCCGCCTGGCTACGGCCGCACGCCCGGGCCGAGCCCCCTCGAAGGGATCATTGTGAAGCTGAGCGAGTTGCTGGCCGGGCAGGAGCACCACGTACTCCGGGGTGACCCGGAGACGACGTCGATCACCGCGGGAACGACGTTCGACGCGGATCGGGTGACGCCCGGCTCGCTGTTCATCGCCGTGCCCGGGCACCGGGAGGGCGGACCGGACTCCGTGTCGCCCGCACTCGCCCGCGGAGCGGCCGCGGTGCTCGTCGACGGCAGGGAACCGGCTCTTCCGGCGTCGGTGTGGCCGCCGGGCGCCTGCGCCGTGCGGGTGCCCGACACCCGGACGGCGGCCGCGGTCGTGACCTCGCGGTACTTCGGCGAGCCCGGGCGGCAGATGGACATGGTGGCGATCACCGGAACCAACGGCAAGACGTCCGTGTCGTACATGGTCGAGTCCGCCCTGCGGATCTCCGAGGGCGCGAGGGTGGGGGTCATCGGGACCGCCGGCAGCCGCATCGGCGACGAGCTGATCCCGATGCCGCGTTCGGTCCTGACCACTCCGGAGTCACCGGACCTGCAGTACCTGCTGGGGTGCATGCGCGACCGCGGCGCCGGCAGCGTGGTGCTGGAGGCCACCTCGATGGCCCTGCTGACGCACCGGGTCGACCGCACCTTCATCGATGTCGGCGTCTTCACCAATCTGACGCAGGACCATCTGGACGACCACGGCACGATGGCGAACTACCGGGACGCCAAACTCCGGCTGTTCCAGGGCCTGTGCCGGCACGCCGTGGTCAATGCCGACGACCCCGTGGGCGCCGGGATCCGGTCGATGATGCACGGGGCGGTGACCACGTACGCGATCGACGCCCCGGCGGACTACCGGGCCACCGGCCTCGCCGTGAGTGCGTCCGGCACGCGGTTCACCCTCCGCCACGGCGGGCGCGCGTATCCGGCGTCGATCCCCGTTCCGGGGAAGTTCTCGGTGGCCAACGCGCTGGCCACCGTGGCCGCCTGTCACGTCCTCGGCCACGACCTGGGCGCCCTGGTCGACGCACTCGACCGGATGCCTCCCGTACCGGGCCGGTTCGAACGCTTCCGGACCCCGCTCGGCACCTCGGTGATCGTGGACTACGCCCACTCGCCGGATTCCCTGGACAAGGTCCTGACCACCATCCGCGGCTTCGCCCGCGGCCGGGTCGTCACCGTCTTCGGCTGCGGCGGGGACCGCGACACCACCAAGCGGGCCGACATGGGGAGGATCGCCGGAACCCACTCCGACCTGTGTGTCCTCACCTCGGACAACCCCCGCAACGAAGACCCCGAGGCCATCCTGGACCAGGTCGCCCCGGGCCTCGTGGAGACCGGCACCCCGTTCGAGCGCTTCGCCGACCGCCGCCGGGCGATCGAATTCGCCCTGTCGGCCGCGGGTCCCGAGGACATCGTCCTGATCGCCGGAAAGGGCAGCGAGCCCTACCAGATCGTGGGAGAGGCGCTGCTCCCCTTCAGCGACATGTCCACGGTGCGCGAACTCTCCGCGGCCCAGGTCCCCTCCCGGCCCGGGCTCCGCGCGTAGGCCGTCGAGGAGCGGCGGCCCACCTCCGCGGCAGCCCCGGAGCGCGTTCCGCAGCCGTTCACACCCGGGCCGATGCACGGTCTGACCGGCGGATACCCAATGATGTCCGCATGGAGAGACACAAGGAGACCGGGCGGTGGCCGTCCGGCCGCCGGTTCGGCCGCGCGGCGGCGACCCTGAGCCTGCTGACCTCGGTGGTGGCGTGCACGTCCGCGCAGGCTCCGGCCTCGGTCGCGGGCGCCGGCAGCGGGGACGAGGTCTCCGTCGCGACCTGGAACATGTGCGGGGTGCGGCAGTGGAGCTGCGAGGAGACCGGCAGCCCGAAGGACAAGTTCCAGCAGCTGCGCGACCTGGTCGGCGACTCCGGCGTACGCGTCCTGCTCCTGCAGGAGGTGTGCTCGGAGGACCTGCTGTCCTCGGCGGTGCGCCTGGGCCCGGAGTGGCACTCCGTCTTCGAACCGTACGCCGACGTGGACGCGGCGGGCCGGCGCACCGCCGTCGAATGCACCGGGCAGGGGCGCGGCCAGGCCGGCTACGGTCTGCTGGCCGCCTCCCGGCTCACCGATGTGGAGGTGGTCCCGACCGAGCAGCCGACGGTGGGACTGCACCGGGGGATCCTGTGCGCGCGGGTCCCCGCCCAGGGGCTGCGGGCGTGCAACGCGCACCTGTCGCTGCGGGAGAGCGACGACGAGCACCCCGACTGGGACTTCCGCGACGACCAGCTGAGCTCGCTGGTCGCCACGGCGGGGACCGACGCCCGTACGGTCTTCGGCGGCGACTTCAACGCTCCGCCGCCGGTGGGCAACCGGAACACCTCCGCCTGGATCTGGCCGTCGGAGACCTACGACACCTACCGCGAGTGCGATCAGAAGGGCGACTCCCGCAAGGGCCAGGCCACCCACAAGGACGGCACGAAGATCGACTACCTCTTCACACAGCTGCCCCGCACCGCCTGCAAGGTGGTGGACACCAAGGCCTCCGACCACCGACCGCTGGTGATGCGGGTGAGCCGCCCCGCCGGTGCTCCGTCTGCCACTCCCTCCGGTCCCTCCGCGGATCCCGGCGTCAGTAGCGCGAGTTGAAGTAGTTGCCCTGCTGGGTGGGCACGGTGTAGGCGTTCACCGTGGTGAAGGGGACGGCCGTCCACGGGGAGGCGTTGCCGACGGCGTCGACCGCGATGGCCTCGACGAAGTGGTCGCCCTCGTTCCAGGCCCAGCCCGACTCCCAGACCCAGCTGCCGTCGGACCGCACGTCGCACGTGCCCAGGCTCACGCCGCCCTCCTGGAAGTCCACGCGCACGGCGCCGGGGGCGTAGCCCGCGAAGCCGACGGCGGGACCCTGGACCTGCTGGTGGGCGACCGGGGCCGTCACCGAGAGAGCGAGGGGCCGGGCCGGCCTCGGCGGCGGCGGAGGCGCCGGTACGTACTCGGGCAGGGGATCGGAGGCGTGCTCCACGGCGGTGAAGACCACTTCGGTGCGCTCGGTCTGGTAGTTGTTCGCGTCCGCGCCGAAGAGCCTGACGACGTGCCTGCCCTTGGACCACGGGCTGGTGCGCTCCCAGACCCACGTACCGTCGGCGCCGACGGGCGCGGCGCCCTGGTACTTGCCGTCCTGCCAGAAGCTGACCCGCACGGCGCCCTGGGCGGTGCCCGTGAAGCGGACGGTGTTGGCGGGCACCCGCTCCTCCTGAGCCGGCGACAGCACCACCGGCTTGGGGAAGGAGTCGCCCTTCACCTGCGAGGTCTGCGTCAGGTACGCGTCGATCGCCGAGGTGTCGCGCTCCGGCTGCTCGAAGCCGTTGCGGACCATGCCGAACCGTGGGGTGATTCCGTCGACGAGGAGGTTCAGCAGCCCCATGATGGTCGGCAGGTTGCGCAGCGTGACCTTCCCGTGGTCGGTGATGAGGGAAGAGTCGTTGTAGACGAAGTTGAAGTTCTCGCGCCCCTGGAACAGCCCTATGAACGGTTCCACCTGCCGCTTGTACTGCTCGTCCTGGGGTGACGTGATCACGTAGATGTTGGCTGCGTGGTTGGCACCGCTGCGCACCAGGTCCGGGAGGACCGAGTCGAGGGTGCGCACGTTCTGCTCCGTCACCTCGCCCATCATCATCCGGGCCGCGCCGGGGATTCCCTCCTTGACGTACGTCCCGATCAGGAACTGGGGCACGCTGGCCACGATGTTCCTGAAGCCGTACTTCAGGCCGAAGAACAGGGCCGCGCTGCCGCCCTTGGAGCTGCCGAACATGGTCACTTCGTCCGGCGAGAGGGACAGCGCGTGCATGACGCGCGAGATGAGCCCGGCGACGGACTGCTCCAGGGAGAAGTCCATCCCCTTGCACAGGTAGTAGCTGTTCGCACCGTCGAAGAGGTCGCGGACCCACAGGATGTTCGATCGGACCTTGTCGAGCACTCCGTTGGACCAGCCGTACTCACCGGGCGCGGTGAAGTTCGCGAAGACCACGACCAGGTGGCGGTTTCCGTTCCTCGCGTGGGAGAACCGGTACTCGATGGGCACCGCCCCGGAGGTGTCCACGCCGGTGAAGACGTGACGCGCGTTCTGGGCTGCCTTAGACATGCTCGGAATCCATTCTTCTCACCGGCTGGCGCGGCACCTGGCCGAGGGTGCCTCCGTTCCAGGGACCTGGCTGGCCCGACTGGCCTGCCGGGCCCGGTACACGGCCGCCCGCCGCGCCGACGGCCGGCGCCTGGGCCCGGGCGGGGTCGAGGTCCCCTCCGGCGATCAGGATGCGGTCGGTCAGCCTGGCCGAGGCGTAGCCGTCGTCCAGATCGCAGAACTCCTGCTGGAACCAGCGGTAGCGGGCGGCGTAGCCGTGCTGGATGCTGTCGATGTTGCGGATGGCGCTGATCAGTTCGGGGGAGCTGAACAGCAGCGGACCGGGCGCGGACTGCTCGAAGTCGAAGTAGAAGCCGCGCAGGGTGTCCCGGTAGTGGTCCAGGTCGTAGGTGAAGAAGAGGATCGGCCGCCCGGTGTTGACGAAGTCGAACATCAGGGAGGAGTAATCCGTGATCATCACGTCGGCGATGAGGGAGAGGTCCGCCATGTCCGGGTAGTCGGACACGTCGTGGACGAAGCCGTCGCCGGCGCCGGGCACCGGGTCCACCACGTTGGGGTGGCGCCGCACGAGCAGGACGTGGTCGTGGCTCAGCTGCGCCTTGGCCTCGTCGAGGTCGATGCGGAAGTCGAGCTTGTACTTGCCGGGTGCGTAGAACTGGTCGTCGCGCCAGGTCGGCGCGTACATGATGACCTTCTTGCCCGGCGGGAGGCCGATGCGGCGGCGTACTTCCGCCGCCCGCCGGCCGGAGTCCGCCCGGCGCAGGACGTCGTTGCGCGGATAGCCGCTCTCGACCATCTCGCCCGGGAAATGGAAGGCCCGCTTGAGGATCGGGGTGCTGAAGCTGTTCGGGGACACCAGCATGTCCCAGTTCTGCACCTCCTTCTCCACGCGTTCCAGGTAGCGCTTGTCCGCGAAGTGCACGGCCTCGATGTCGTGCCCGATGCGCTTGAGCGGGGTGCCGTGCCAGGTCTGCACGACGACCTGGCCGTCGCGCTTCTCGAACCAGTCGGGCAGGTGGTTGTTGGCGACGACGTACTGCGCCCGGCCCATGGCCTCGTACCAGTCGGGGGACCACATGCGGACGGGGCGTGCGGTGGGCGGAACGGCGACCTGGTCGTCGCGCACCACCCACAGGTGCTCGAGGTCCACGCCGCGGCGGACCATCTCCTCGTGCAGCGCCCTGGGGCTGTCCGAGTACTGGGTCCCCTTGAAGGCGTCGAACAGCACGGCCCGGGTCAGCGGCTTGCGACGGGCCTCCGGGTAGGTCTTGGTGCGCATCAGCTTCTGCCGGTACGGGCCGCGGGCCTCTTCCGGCATGGCCGAGTGGACCAGGAGCGAGAGCCGGTCGTAGGCCTCCGCCTGGACCTCGTAGCGCCGCTCGTTGCTGGTCATCTCGCTGGGGAAGGCGGGGATCAGCTCCTGGGTCATCTTGACCATGAGGTCGTTGGAGCGGTCCTCCGCGCTGACGGCGGACGGGTCCTGGCGGCGCAGGAAGAAGTCCCATCGGCCGGCGGCCAGCGGGACCTCTCCGGCCAGGGTGCGCATCGCCGCGGGCGTGACGACGAAGCGGAACTCCTCGCCGTACCAGGTGATCGGGACCACGCGCTCCGCGCCGTGGGCCCGGGAGCGTACGACGACGTGCGCCGCGGCGTACTCGGAGGCGTCGAGCCTGTCCTGCGCGGCGTAGCCGACCACGACCTCCAGCGAGCCGTCCTCGCGCCACGTGGCGGACTTGGCCAGCGGCAGGGTGTCCCGCTCGAACAGCACCACGTAGCCGGAGCCGTTGCGGTGCACGAAGACCTCGCGGTCGCCGCGCTCGGTCTGCAGTCCGGCCGGAATCCGGTAGTGGCCGTCGGTGGCGTCCTCCGCCATGACGGGGTAGATGGCCGCCTTGCGTCCCTCGACGTGCAGGGTGGTCTTCCAGCCGTTCGCGCCGGTGTTCCAGGACTCCGGGACCCCGTCGGAGGAGTGGGTGCGGTGACCGGGGACGAGGGCCTTGGTCGGGATGCGGGTCACGAAGGTGAACCACCCCTCGCCACCCGGCTGGAAGTGGACCCACGCGTCGTGCCGGCCGGCGCCGCCCATGCTCGTGACCCGGAACTTCCCCCACTCGGGGAGCTTGGGGCCGAGGTAGACACCTCGGAGCTCGAGGTGGTCGCCGACGATCCGGTGCCGGGTGATGCGGCAACGCACCCTCTCCACGCGGAGCTTCAGCTTGCCCTGGATGAAGAGCGGTACGACGCGGGTGTTCTTCTCCACGTACTGGTAGGGCGGGTTGGCCGCACTGCCCGCGCCGCCCCGGGCTATGCCCTTGTAGCGGAACAGCCCGCGGCTGAGAACGCCGGCCGCCACGTCCCAGGTCCCTTCCGTCCACTCGCCCTTGCGCTTGAGGCGGGAGACGTCGAAGCGGACCTGGAATCCGGACCAGTCGTAGCAGTAGCGGCTCTGCTGGGAGTACTCGGTGGCCTGCGGGTAGTAGGTCGTCTTCGCCTTGGCGACGACCACCCGGCCCTGCTTCTTGTTCCGCAGGGCGATCGCCTTCATCGACATGTGCCGCTTGTGCACGTTGATGAAGCGGACGTACGCCGACCCCTCGAGGGTCAGGTGCTCGGAGTCCTCCCAGCGCGCGCCGGTCAGCGACCCGTGCAGTGAGAGTTCCTTGTCCAGCCGGTAGGCGCTCTTGTCTATCCCGACCGAACGGTCGCCGAGGTAGGGGTAGTTGAGGTAGCGGTGGAAGCGCCGCTGCACGGGCAGGGGGCCGCCCTTGCGCTCGAACTCGACGACGTCGAGCAGCTCTTTGAGCCGGCCCTCGCGCACCAGGAGCCACTTGACGCGGGCGTCGGCGGGCAGTTCGTGGATGATGTCCGCGTCGGCCTCGTCCAGGAACTCGTTCGCCCACTGCATGAAGGCTTCCCGGTACTCCTTGTCGGCGTCCGGGAGCACCTTCAGGTGCAGCATCAAGTCCGACTTCAGACAGGCGAGATCGTACTTGCGCTTGTGGTCGGAGTAGGAGCGCGCACGGTGTCCGGCGAGGAAGCGGCTGACCGACTGCACCGCGGCGACACGGTCCCGGAGGTTGCTGAACTCGGTGTGCCGCTGGGTGATGGAGGGCGCGGCGCCGCCCTCGCGCCGGCGCCAGAAGTAGACGATGTCCGTGAGGATGTCGACCTTGGCGGCCCGGAAGTGGGCGAACATGTTGACCCAGGAGTCCTCGTACATCACGCCCTCGGGGAAGGCGATGTAGTGGTAGTCCCAGAAGGACCGCCGGAACACCTTGTTCCACACCGTGCGGTCGTAGATGAGGTCCGGCAGCCTGGTGATGTGCGTGCCGCGCTTGCTGCTGCGCATGGGCGCCTTGTGCAGCGGGGACTGCCACCTCTTGGAGGAGTTCATCATCTGCACGTTGCCCGAGACGAAGTCGGAGCCGGAGGCTTCCAGGGTCCGCACGAGCAACTCGTAGGCGTACTCGGGGATCACGTCGTCGCCGTCGACGAACGCGAGGAATTGCGCCTGGGGGTGGGCTGCGCGGATGCCGACGTTCCTGGCGTGGCCCGGTCCCATCGGCTCCTGCCGCAGCAGCCGGAACCGCGGGTCCCGGCGGGCGAAGTCCGCGGCGATCGCGGTCGAGGAGTCGGTCGAGCCGTCGTCGACCATGATCACTTCAAGGTCGCGGAACGTCTGCCTGGCTATCGACTCGAGACACTCCTCGAGATAGATCTCGACGTCCTGAAAGGGCACGACGACGCTCAGGCGGGGCATACCTGCCACTCAGAAAACTCCTTGGTAGACACACTTCTCACAGCGCGCCGGGAATCGCCGCGACGCGCCGCCAGACCCGCCCCTGAATCTGGTCACCCACCGCTCCCCGCACACTCGACCCTCCCCCACCCCCGACCCGCACACTTATACGAGCCTCACAGGGTGTGCGCAGCGTAGGGCAATTGCGCGACGGCGAGCAACTATTCACAAGCACGCAAGCCTCGTCAGGCTTCGCTCCTGCGAATGAGCGATGTTCGGCGCAGCACTCCGGACGCACCAACTCCCCTCCGGTTCGGGGTGACGCAGGAAGGGACGGACCGTCACCTGTCGGAACACCCGCACGCCCGGTGAGCTAGGTCACCCCACGCTGCGCCAGGGACCGAAGGCGAGGCCCGCGTCCATGAGGTCCTGCCGGGCGACGCACAGCCCTCCGCCGGCGTCGATCATCGCGATCGTGACCGCGCCACGGGCGTCGAGGGCGATGGCCGGCAGCCCGGCGCAGCGGTCCCCCACGGGGGCCCACCAAGCGCCGTATTGCTCACCCTCCGTGGGATAAGCGGCGATCTCGGGACATCCCTCGGCGCCCCGCTGGAGCAGGACGGTGCAGTCGTAGCCGTTGATGCGTGCACGGACGACGCCCACGGGGCCTGCGCCACCCGCCCCGCCCAGCGGCATCAGCGCGCGGGGCGTGCCGGCGGGAGCCATCGGGCGGTAGGCGACGACGCCGCCGTCCGCCGGGTGGCGCCAGAAGTAGGTACCCCTGCCGGGACCCGTCTCGTAGGCGCTGTACGTCCCTTCGACGACATCGGCCTCCATGCGCCCGAGCCATCTGAAGCCGCTTCCCGGGCCGTCCTGGCCCCAGTACGCGGCGCCACCGCGGAAGGGCGCGAGGAACTCGGCCCACCCCTGGGCCGTGACGAGGGGGGCGACAGAGCCCCGCACCCACTTGCCCTGATAGTCCGTCCAATCATCCCATTTACCGTCGGCGTGCCGGGTCCGGCCCCGCACGCCGACCCCGAACCGGGTGGCGAGGACGTGGAGCGATCCGGCGCCGTCGGGCAGCACCACCGGGTCTCCCGGCGGGGACTGGGACTCCCCCTCCGACTCCGGCTCGGGGAAGGGATTGCCCACCGCACGCCAGTCGCTGAGCGGGCGGCCGGTCTGGTACTGGGCGGCGACGACGAGTTCGCGGCCGCCCGGCGCCCCGTCCCGGTAGCGGGTGCCGGCGAACCAGACGAACCCGCTGGAGTCCTGGGCCAGTGTGAACCGGCCCGCCCAGCCCTCCACGGGGAAGAGGTCGGGCCCCTGCCAGACGTCCGAGCCGGGCGCCGGCTCGGTCCAGCGCACCAGGCCCTCGGAACAGCTCGCGTAGGCGGTCAGCCGGCCGTCCCGCCCCAGACGGAGCCAACCCCGGGCCGCGAGCCCGCCGTCGGCCGCCGCGGCTATCTCGGAGCCCGGAACCGCGGGCGTGGCGGAGGTGACGCCCCGGCCCGTTTCCGCACGTTCGCGTCGCACCATGTCCTGCCCACTCCCGCCCGTTGTCGCCCGTTTTGCCCGACCTGACCCGGCGGGCCGTGGGACAATTTACGGCAGGGCGCCGACCGATCGCCGCCGGGGGCGGACGTCCGGGACGGCCCCCGGCCCGGTGCAATCTAGCCTGCCCGGGCCGTCGCCACGGAGGCGGACCCACCGATTCCGCAGTCAGCGCACCGACCCCGGACGCGATCACCCGCCGTGAGCTGGCCCCTTCTCGACCGCAGGGCATTGTCAGACCCCCGGGAGAGGATCACCTCATGACGATCCTTCCCGCCGATGAGGCGTTGTCCAGCCTGTCCGCCCTGTCCGGCCTGTCCAGCCGCGCCGACTACCGTGCCGCGCTCCGGCAGTTGCGCGAGGCGTCCCACGCCTACTACGGCGGTGAGAACACCTCGCTGGACGACGCCACTTACGACCGGCTGCGCCTTTCCGTGCTCGGCTGGGAGGCGGAGCACCCGGACGAGGTCGCCCAGGACTCCCCGACCGGCCTGGTCGGTGACGGTGCAGCCCCGGTCGGCGACATAGCGCACACCACGCGGCTGCTGAGCCTCGACAACGTCTTCGACCCGGCCGGCCTGGTCGCCTGGGAGGCCTCGCTCCAGCGCCGCCTGGGACACGCATCCGCGGGCGGGTTCACGGTCGAGCCGAAGATGGACGGAGCGGCCGTCGCCGCCCGCTACCGCGCCGGGCGGCTGGAGCAGATCATCACCCGCGGCAACGGCACGCACGGCGAGGACGTCAGCCACGTCATCGGCACCATCGAGGGCCTGCCCGGCCAACTGCCCGTGCCGGCCACGTTCGAGGTGCGCGGCGAGGTCCTGTTCACGCAGGCGCAGTTCGAGACCGCGAACGAGGTCCGCACCGCACACGGCGCGCAGGTCTTCGCGAACCCGCGCAACGGCACGGCCGGCACCCTGCGCGCGAAGGACCGCCCCTACCGGCTCGCGATGACGTTCTGGGCGTACGGGGCGGTCGAGCTCGACGGCGTCGCCTTCGTCCCCTCCGGGGCCACGCACGCCGAGGTCCTCGCCGCCGTCGCCGAGGCCGGTGTGCAGACCACGGCCGGCACGCCGGCCGGTCTGCACGTGGTCGCGACCCTCGCCGAGGCCCAGCAGAAGGTCGACGAGATCGCCGCGCTGCGCCCCGGCCTGCCGTTCGGCATCGACGGGGTCGTGATCAAGGCGAACGACGCGGCCGAGCAGGCCGCGGCCGGGTTCGGCAGCAGGTTCCCCTACTGGGCGATCGCCTTCAAGCTCCCGGCGGTCGAGCGGCAGACGGTGCTGAAGGACGTGGTCTGGGACGTGGGCCGGACCGGCGTGCTGGCCCCGACGGCCGTCCTCGAACCGGTGGACATCGACGGATCCACCGTCACCCGGGCCACCCTGCACAACCCCGCGGACATCCGCCGCCGTGACCTCCACATCGGCGACACCGTGACGGTCTACAAGGCGGGCGACATCATCCCGCGCGTCCAGGCAGCCGTCATCGGCCACCGCCCGGCCGGGGCGCAGGAGGTGCCGCTGCCCACCGCCTGTCCGAACTGCGGTGAGGAGATCAACAAGGAACAGGAGCGGTGGCGCTGCGCGAAGGGCACCGGGTGCGCGCTGCCCGCGCTGATCGAGTACGCCGCCGGACGCGACATGCTCGACATCGACGGTCTGGGCAGAACGTACGTCAACGCCCTGATCGAGTCCGGTGACGTCACCGACGTCGCCGACCTGTTCTCCCTGACCGAGGACCAGCTCACCGCCGCCTCCGGGAGTGCCAAGCGCGGAGCGAAGCTGGCCGAGCAGATCGCGGCGGCCAAGTCCCGCCCGCTCAGCCGCGTCTTCTGCGCCCTGGGCGTGCTCGGCACCGGGCGCAGCATGTCCCGGCGCATCGCCGCGCACTTCGGCACGATGGACGCCATCCGGCAGGCCGATGGCTGCGAGATGCAGGAAGTCGAAGGCATCGGGCCTGAGAAGGCCCCGGTCGTCGTCGAGCAGGTCGCCTCGCTGGCCGTGGTCATCGACAAACTGGGCGCGGCCGGAGTCAACATGACGGAGCCGCAGCAGCCCCGGGCGGCCGTGGAGGGCCCGTTGGCGGGCAAGACCGTCGTCGTCACCGGCAAGATGAGCGGACCGCTGGAGAACATGGGGCGCTCGGAGATGAACACGCTGGTCGAGAAGGCCGGTGGCAAGGCGGGCAGCAGCGTCAACTCCAAGACGGCCTACCTCGTCTGCGCGCCGTCCGCGAGCGGGAAGCCGAGCTCCAAGGCCGTCAAGGCGGCGGAGCTGGGGGTCACGGTCCTCACCCCGGAGGAGTTCGCCGAGCTCGTCTCCGACTGCCTGGGGTGACCGGGAGGGCTCTGCTCCCACAGGGCCGGCGCGGCAGCAGCCGCGCCGGGGCCGTCAGTACACCAGCTTGTAGCTCACGTCCTTGGGGACCGGGGCCGGGGCGGTGTCCGTGTAGAGCAGCCGGATCTTGGTGAAGCGCCGGAGGTCGGGACGGTCCGGCCAGGGCTCCGGGCCGCTCAGGGTCACCGTCACCGGGTAGGACTGGAAGCGGCCCGCCGCGCAGTAGGGCTTGCAGTCGTTCACCATGTCGGTGCCCGTGGCCGTCGCGGTCTGCGGCCCCCAGGTCTCCCAGCGGAGCCGTACGAGGCGGTTGTTGCCGTCGCCGCAGGCCAGCAGGTACTCCTCGGGGCGTACCTGGGCCTTCGAGAAGCAGTCGACGACCACGACCGGATCCGGCGTCGGAGCCGGCAGGGCCCGGGGCTGCGCGGAGGCCGGTACGGTGCCTGCTGCGAGGGCCGCGGCCGCACAGAGCAGAGTGGCGGTCCGCACCCTGGTCCAGGGGCCACGGACGCGTCGGCCGTCTCCTGATGCGTCCACGACGTCCTCCTTGCCCGTCGGTCCCAGCGTCGGCGCTGAGATCATGCCCAGCTTCCCCCATCCGGGCGAGCCTCGCATCCGCAGGGCCCGGGGGCGGGAGGGTTCCCGGGCCGGGTACGCGTACTACCCGGGGAGTACGTCTGAAACGCTACGCCGGGGTGACGCGGGTGAGGGCGGGTGCGGTCTAGCGCGGCCGTATGGACGAGCTGCGCGAGCGCCCGGGTCCCCCGTGGCGGAGGTGGGTGGAGCGGACCGGGCGGGGCCCGGCCTGGCGCTCCGCGCTGCTCGTCGCCGTCTTCGCGCAGGTCGGCGCCGGGTGGGCCGCGCACGCGCAGAGCGGGCGGGTGGCTCTGGACGGCTTCGCGCGGCTCCTGCTGCTGCTCGGGCCCGCCCTCCTCGTGGCACGGCACCGCCATCCTGTGGCCGTGGTGTACGCGGTCAGCGTGGTCACCCTGGTCTATGTCGGCGCCGGTTACCCCTACGGCCCCGTCTTCCTCAGCCTGGCCGTGGCCTGCTTCGCCGCCGTCGTCGCCGGCCGTCGCCGGGCGGCCTGGGGCGCCGTCGGCCTGCTCTGGGCCGGCCACCTGCTGATCGGCCACTGGCTGTACCCGGTGGCTCCCGCCCGCCGGGGACGGGCCGGCGCCCTGGTCGCAGGAGGTGGCCGTCACCGCGTGGGTCCTCGCGATCCTCGCCGTCTCCGAGCTGGTCCGCCTGCGCCGGGAGCAGTGGGCCCGTGAGCGGGCCGAGCGGCGGGCGGCCGAGAGACGACGGGTGGACGAGGAGCGGCTGCGGATCGCCCGTGAACTGCACGACGTCCTCGCCCACAGCATCTCGGTGATCAATGTCCAGGCGGGCGTCGGGCTGGCCCTGCTCGACTCCGATCCCGAGCAGGCCCGTACGGCGCTGACCACCATCAAGGCGGCGAGCAAGGAGGCCCTGGGCGAGGTCCGGCAGGTCCTCGACACCCTGCGCGCCCCCGGCGAGGCACCGCGCACCCCCGCGCCGGGCCTCGACGAGTACTGGCGGCGGCTGTCCGTACTGGACGAGCAGTTCGGCCGCTCCCTCGAGGACGGCCCCGCCTGAACGCACGGAGCGGGTGGTGGCGGGATCACCTCCGGGTGATCCCGCCACCACCCGGAAGTGCCCGGCCGGTCCTCGGCCTCAGCTGCTGAGCGCCGGCTCGTCGGCGGTGCGGAAGGGGGCGAAGCCCCGGTTGTCCTTGCAGCCGGGGTTCTCGTAGGTGTTGACCTTGGTCACCGGGTCGGTGCTGAGCAGGCGGATCTTGCAGGCCTGCTTGATGAACCGTCCCTCGACCCCGCCGGGGAAGTCGATCTCCTTGTTCCACAGGTACGGCGATTCGTATGGGTTGGCCCAGGCGGTGGAGTTCACGTCGATGCCGACCGGGGCCTCGATCTCGTAGACCCATCCCGTCTTGGCCGTGCCGTAGGCGGCGTTGATCGCCGCGCGGGGTGGAGCCCGCCCTGAAGAGCTCCTCGACGTTCTCGCGGGTGTCACCGCGCCACAGGGTGTCGTCGTCGACGCGCCACTGCCAGTCCTCGGCCCGCGCCACGGCCTCGACGGCGTAGGCGATGAACGGGTTGGTTCTGCAGGGCGGCCTTCAGCATGACGAGTGCCCATCAGTCGATCAACATGACGGCCCCTTTACGGCGACATGTCGCAGCACGGATCGAGGGTGGCGAAAGGTGATCACCCGGACGAGTGGGGCGGGCGGAGCGGCGCGGACCGCTCCTCGGAGGATGCGGCGAGGACGGACTCGGCGACGGCGGTGCGGGCGTAGAGCACGGAGCGGCCGGCCCGGTGCGCGCTGACGAATCCCGCGGCGCGCAGCGCGGTGAGGTACTGGGAGACCCCGGCCGCCGAGAGTCCGGTGCGCCGGGCCAGTTCGGTGGTGGACGCCGGGGACTCCAGCTCGGTCAGCAGCAGGGTCCGGGAGCGGCCGAGGACGGCGGCCAGGGCCTCGGTCCGGGTGGCGGGCCGGGGTTCCCACAGTGCACCCGTGCCGCGCGCCGGATAGGCGAGCTGAGGCGGTTCGGGCGGCGTCACGCGGGTGAACGGGACCGGCCCGGTGAAGGCGGAGGGAATGAGCAGCAGCCCCGCGCCCGCCGTCCCGCGGGACAGGGGCCGGTGCCGGCGGGCCAGCCGCAGCGCGTTGTCGTCCCAGCTCACCGACGGGTGCAGATCGTTGAAGAGACGGCCCGCGCCGTGCTCGGCGACCTGCCGGGCCCGGTGGAAGACGTCGGCGTCGAGAACCGCGCGGATCCGCGCCCAGTAAGGCGCAAGCGCCAGCTCCCAGTAGGCCTCGATCTCCTCGGCGACCCGCTCCAGGCGGGCCTGCGGTTCGGCGTACAGGCTCCGTGTCCGGGGGCCGAGCGCCCCCTGCTCGCGCCGCAGGCGGTCGAGGTCCCGGCGCACTTGGGCGGTGGGAGAGGCCCGGATCCCGGCCAGTTCCTCCGTCAGCGCGGGAGCCGGCCCCGTGGGTGCCGGATTGAGGAAGTCGGGAACGTACCCCGAGGGCGGGATCAGTTCGGCCAGCCAGCCCCGGTCGAGGCCGGCGGCCGCCAGCCGTGGCCGTACCTGCTCCGTCCAGGGCCGGTGCACGGGGGACGCGGCACCGGAGCGCAGCAGCCGGAAGCTCGGGCCGACCTCCCACATCGGCGAGACGGCGAACCGCATCTGCGCCAGATCGCTCACCGAGAACGTCAGCTCCGCCAGCACGGTCCGGCCCTCCCCGAGGATTCACACATGTCCTAATCAATGGCCCGGCAGCATACACAGCGGAGATCATCCGGGGCATGACCTCGCAGACGATGACCGCGGCGGCCGCGGGTACCTGGACACTCGGCGACCTGGAGATCAACCGGATCGGCTTCGGCGCGATGCGTCTGGCGCAGAGCGGCGAGGCGTTCGCGGACGATGCCGTGCCCGGCGACCGGGGCCGGGCGATCCGCGTGCTGCGCCGGGCCGTTGAGCTCGGGGTGAACCACATCGACACCGCCGCGTTCTACTTCTCACCGCTGCGCTCCGCCAACGAACTGATCAGCCGGGCGCTGGCCCCCTACCCGGAGGACCTCGTGATCGCCACCAAGGTCGGGCCGGGCCGGGACCCGTCCGGCGCGTGGATTCCCCATGCCACCGCCCGACAGCTGCGCGGCCAGGTCGAGGAGAACCTGCGCCAGCTGGGCCGCGACCACCTCGACGTGGTCAACCTGCGCGTCGTCGGATCCGATTCCATCGCCGAGCGCTTCGGAGCACTCGCCGAGCTGCGCGAGGCGGGGCTCATCCGCCACCTGGGCATCTCCAACGTCACCCCCGAACACCTCGACGAGGCGCGGGCCATCGCGCCGGTCGTGTGCGTGCAGAACATGTACGGCATCGGGGTACGGCCCGAGCACGACGCGTTCCTGCGCACCTGCGGCGACCTGGGAGTCGCGTTCGTCCCCTTCTACTCCATCGCCGGCGACGGGCGGCAGGCGGGAGCGAGCGGCGCCGAGCACGAGGAGGTGCTCGCCGTCTCACGGGCACACGGCGCGAGCCCGGCGCAGGTGCGGCTGGCGTGGACCCTGCAGCGAGGACCGCACGTGCTGGCCATCCCCGGTACCGGCGATCCGGACCACCTGGAGGCGAACGCGGCCGCGGGCGCCCTGCGCCTGACCGCGGACGACCTGGCCGCCCTGGACTCCCTCCACCGGCGAGGGGCGTGAGCCGGTCGGCCGCGCCGCTCGAGCGGGGCCACCGCGGACGGGCCGGATCGCCGAGGCCGGGCGTGCGCCGGGACGTCTCCTCGGGCGCCGAAGGCGGCGGGGGGCGGAGGGCCGGGCCATAGGGCGTTCGGCGCCCTGCGGGGATCCCCCGACACCCACCCGACCCCGCCGGAACCTGCGGGACCGGTGTCAGTTCACGGGAGGTCCTCGGTCGGCGGGTCGGCCTCGTACACGTGGGGGGTGTCCGCGTCCCACTCCACCAGCTCGGTGCCGCCGAGGACCACGTCGTCGGGGTCCGGCATGCCGGCCCGCCGCAGGAACTCGATGACATCCTCGTCCGAGTGGGCCAGACCGAGGGACCGCTCTCCGCTCGCGGTCCGCAGGGTCACCTGCCGGCCTCCCGACGGGAAGATCCGGTGAACGACGACGGGCGCATGACGCATATCCACAGCCTCGCCCCCTCGGCCCGGCCCGGCACCCCGGGGCGTCAAGACGTACGGCCGACCGTGGCGGCGCCGTCGGCCGCCGCGGGGACGCGGAACGTCGAGGGATCGGGGTAGGTCGCCTTCTCGGCCTGCAGGACCTCTTCTATCTCGGTCCTGAAGACGGGCTCGAAGAAGTCGACGGCCAGCAGCAGGCGCAGCCCCCGCACGGTCGGGTCGAGCAGCGGGCGGGCCATGCGGGCGCCGCCGCCGGAGATGCCGGTGAAACCGGTCCGCGCGGTCGCCGATCTGCCGCCCACGCGTTCCTCGAAGCCTGCGGTCGCGTAGCCGACGACCAGCGCCAGCTCGGTGAGGAACTTCCTGGTCCCGAGGGCCATCTCCTCGGCGCCCTGCAGTGTCTGGACGGAGCCGCCGGCGACCTTGAAGTCGTCGCTGTTGCGCTTGAGGCCGCGCGCCTCGTACACGGCGCGCGCCTCCTCGAAGAGCCGCCCCGCCTCGTCGACCGCCTTCATCGCCGTCACCAGCTGGTCGATGTCGATCTCGCGCTTCACGCTGCCTCCCGATCCGGAACCCATGGTGCACAGACCGTAGGAGGCAAAGCGTCCGCTGCGGAACACCCGTGCGGCGGTCAGATCCGGGGCCTTCCGGAGCCGTCCGGGACTCCTCCCCCGGGGGTGGCTCCAACTCGCCATGCCCTCTTGTGACTTGAGGCAAGTGTCTCAACAATGCACATGACAACCGAAGGATCTTCGGTCGCATTGTCATCAGAGGGGAACCCCCACATGAAAAAGCCTCTCGCCGGTGCCTTACTCTCGCTGCTCCTGATGGGAGCAGCGGTCGCCCCGGCCGTCGCCGCACCCTCGGCACCCACCGCACCGACCGCACCGACCGCACCGACCGCCCAGGCCGCACCCGCCGCACCCCCGGCGACCGCCGTCGCCGTCAACTTCGCCGGCACCGTGGCCCTCAGCAACTGTTCCGGCTCGGTCGTCCGCGCGCCCGCCTCCCAGCCGAACGACCCCGCGCTCGTCCTGTCCAACGGGCACTGCCTGGAGACCGGCTTCCCGGCCGCCGGCGAGGTCATCAAGGACCGGCCGTCCTCGCGCTCCTTCTCGTTGCTCAACTCGTCGGGCTCGAAGGTCGCGACGCTGCGGGCCAGCAAGATCGCGTACGGGACGATGACCGACACGGACGTCTCGATCTACCAGCTCACCAAGACCTACGCCCAGATCCAGAGCCAGTACGGCATCACCGCGCTGACCCTGAACGACGTGCGCCCGGCGCAGGGCTCGGCGATCAAGGTGGTCTCCGGCTACTGGAAGCGGATCTACAGCTGCAACGTGGACGGCTTCGCCTACCTCCTCAAGGAGGGCGACTGGACCTGGAAGGACTCGGTCCGCTACACCTCGTCCTGCAACACCATCGGCGGCACCTCCGGCTCGCCGGTGATCGACACGACGACCGGCAAGGTCGTCGCCGTCAACAACACGGGCAATGAGGACGGTGGGCGCTGCACGGTGAACAACCCGTGCGAGGTCGACCAGAACGGAAACGTGACCGTCCGCCAGGGCATCAACTACGCCCAGGAGACGTACATCATCGTCCCGTGCATAGGCCCCGGCAACAAGATCGACCTGAACCGCCCCGGCTGCCTGCTGCCGAAGCCGTAGCCGAAGCCGCAGCCGCAGCCGCAGATCCGGCTCCGCGTACGTCCCCGCCCGACCCGAAAAGCCCCACGGCCGGGCCCCGGGCGGGGATACTCGGACGCGTGGAACTGCACATCGATCACCGCTGGTTGCTGGAGCGGCAGGAGGCGCTGTTCAAGGACGTGGAGGTGGCCGACCACTCCGCCCTGGTCGCCGCCGTCGCCCGGCACCGGGTGAACACGCCCAGTCTGGAAGTGGACGATCCCGACGCCTACTGGCGTGCGGCCGCCCTGCTCGACGCGATCGTCCTGCTCCGACCGCTCCCCGACTCCAACGAGTACTTCGCCTACGGGGTCGCCGTCGCGTACATCGAGGCCTCCGGCGAAGCGGTGGAGGCCTCCTACGAGCAGTGGCGCGACCTGATCACCGACGTCCGCATGCTCCGCGTCAGCGTCTACGACGTGGCCGCGCGGCTCCGCTCCTGGCAGCCCGTGTAACCCCTGGGCCGGGCCCTCAGCGCCTGCGCTGGGCGGGGGTGCCCACCAGCAGCGCGTCCGAGACCAGGCGCGCTCCACGGGCGAGCCGGCTCAGCTGCTCGAGCTCCAGGGCGTACATCCTGATCGAGTTCTCGATGACCGTCTCGGCTATGCCCATCGTCGGCAGCTCGGCCCGGCTGGTCTGCAGGGCCGCCCGCACCGCGCGCATCTCGTGCTGCAGCTGGAGCTGGACGTGCCGGGCCAGGAGCGCGTGGTGGCGGGTGAGCGTGAGGTAGCCGCCGTAGCGGGCCGGGAGGAGGTCCCGCAGCCAGCGCGTGGCCGTGCGCTCCCAGTCGTGCGTTCCGGGCGCCTTGACCTGCAGGGGCCAGTCCGGGCTGAGGGTAAACGTGGCCGTCTGGGGCATTCTCGTCACTTCCGAATGGTGTCGAAGCACTGATCGAGACGTTCTGGGGGGCGGCCTCGGCCCAGGGGTTGACCGAGGCCGCCATGGGCGCTCTGCGGGATCCGAAAGCCTGGACTCGACGCGCGGCCGCGACGTGAGGAGGTTCGTCGTGCCGTGCGTACGTTCGAGAGGACGTGGGGTCGTCCCCTTTGGCATCTGGTGGATCCGGAGCGCCGTCGTCAGTAAACATATATACCGTCGAGTAAGCAAGGGTATGAAAAATTTCATGCACGTCGAAGGCTGAATATCCCCTGGTGGAGCGGGCCGGATCCCCGCTAGAGGAAGAAGCCGTGATGGTGGGCGACCTGCTCGTAGTCCTCCAGGCGGGCCTGCGTCCGCTCGGGGTCCGCGTCCGCCATGGACTGGAGCAGGGCCGCGGAGAGCATCCCCGGCGCCGCGTACGAGTCGAACACCAGGCGCGATCCGGTCCCCGCCGTCAGGGCCACGTCCGCCTCGTCCACCAGCGGCCCCAGGGTGGGGTCCGTGATCAGGACCACGCGCAGCCCCGTACTGCGGGCGGCCCGGATGGCGGCCAGGGTCTCCTTGGCGTGCCGCGGCATGGCGAAGGCGAGGACCCAGGTCCCGCCGGCCGCCCTGGACTGGAGCAGCGCGTCGAAGGCGACGCTGCCGCCCCGGGTCACCAGCCGGACGTCGGGGTGGATGCGCCGGGCCGCGTACGCGAAGTACTCCGCCAGCGAGACCGAGATGCGCAGCCCGAGGACGGTCAGAGGCACCGAGCCGGCCAGTTCGCGGCCGATGTCCAGCACCTGGTTGGTGTCGGCGAGCAGCCGGCGCACGTTCTCCAGGTTCTCGATCTCGGCGTCCACGGCCGCCTGCAGCTCGTTGCGGCGGATCTGCTCGCGGGTGTCCGGGGCGCCGGCGACCGCGCTCAGCGCGATCGGCTGGAGCACGTCGCGCAGGGCGGGGTAGCCGCTGAATCCGAGGGAGGAGGCGAAGCGGGTCACGGAAGGCTGGCTCACGCCCACCCGCTCGGCGAGCTCGGTGATCGAGAGGAAGGCCGCCTCGGTGAGGTGGTCGATCAGGTACTGGGCGATGCGGCGCTGGCCCGGCGAGAGGCGCCGGCCGTCGAAAAGGGCGAGGAGCCGGTCGGCCGGGGGGCGGACCTCTTCCGACGACTGGCCGCTCGGCTTGATCGCGGCCGCCTGCGCGCGTGCCTGCTGCCCCGATGACACCGGAGGGCCTCCTTCTCACGTCACTCGCGTTCCAACATAGCTCACGCCCCGTGGTCGTTGATGATCAGTCCTCGGCCCGGGCGGTCACGGGGGCGTCGGTGCGGTCGCCGAGGAACTCGTACCAGCAGTGCTGCAGGTGCAGGTAGCGGGTGTCGGCCTCGGTGAGGGCGAGGAAGGCGCCGATCGTCGAGGTCAGCCGCTCGGCGAGGCCCCGGTCGGCGAGGGCGCCGTTCTCGGAGAACGCGTGGTGGGCATTGGCCAGGCTGAACATGTCGGGGTAGACGCGGGCTCCGAGGTGCTCCAGCGGGACCCGCAGGGCCCACAGCCCGCGGTTGCCGCCGACCATCGAGGGCGAGGCCGAGAGCAGCAGGGTCTGCTTGTCCTTGAAGGGCTGCGGGCGGCGGCGCGAGACCCAGTCGACGGCGTTCTTCAGCGCGCCCGGGACGGAGGCGTTGTACTCGGGCGAGGCGATGACCAGCGCCTGCGCCGCCTCGATCCGCTCGCACAGGGCCAGGGCCCCCATCGGCACGCCCTCGTCGGCCTCCGCGTCGCCGTCGTACAGCGGCATGGGGAAGTCGGCGAGCGTGGCGGCGTCCGCGACGGCGCCGGCCCTGGCCACCTGGGCGGCGGCCAGGGCCGCGAGCCGGGCGTTGACCGAGCCGGTGCGCGAGGACCCGGACAGGACCAGCACGCGCAGCGAGGAATGGGAGAACGTGTCCTCGTGCGGGCGGGCCGGATCCGCCGGGAAGTGGTCGGTGTCGGTCGGGTTCATTCCGTCTCCCTGCTGTCAGCTGTTTCGGACTCCGGATACGGGCCCCGGGCGGACTCCCGGAACGGGCTCCCGAACGGGCTCCTGAAGAGGCTCCTGAAGAGGCTCCTCGCGGACGGGCCACGCGCGGCGGGACCCGCACACACCGGTGTGCGGGTCCCGTCCGGGCCGCCGGGTCACTTCGCGCCGGGGTTCTCCCAGCGGTAGAACTCGTGGGCCATCGCGTCCTTCGGACTGCGCCAGGTCTCCGGGTTGTGCGGGCTGATGTAGGCCGTGAGCCGGTCACTGAGGTCCCGGAACTCCGGGTGGTCGGTGACCTTCGCGATCGCCGGGCCGGGCGGCCGGTCCGATTCGATCAGGTGCAGGTAGACGTCGCCGAACTGGAAGAGGCTGCGGCGCGTGACCCCTACGAGGTGCGGCAGTTCGCCCGCATCCGAGCCCGCGAAGAGCTCGGCGATGTCGGGCGCCGACCCCGGCGCCATGCGGGCGACGATGAGGGCGCGGTGCGGCTGGTTCATCCGGGTGCCTGCCTTTCGTTTCAGAGACGGCTGACGGCGGGGGTGCGGTTCTCGCGCTCGCGCTGCTCGATCTTGTCCCGGATGAGCGCCATCTGGATCGGCGAGTTGCGGTTGATGTTGTCGGTCATCCACGCGTCGTCCACCGGCGCGTCCGGCTTCATCGCGAAGTCCTGGGTCCACTTCATCCGGGTGCCGCCGGGCACCTTGAAGTACTGCCAGTGGATGTCCATGTGCGCGAAGGGGCCCGTTTCCACGCGCCGGGCCCGGACGGTGAGGCTCTTGCGGTCGACGGTCCGCTCGGAGACCCAGCTCCAGACCTTGCCGTTCTCGTCGGGGTGCATGGTCAGGCGGAACCGGGTGGTGTCGCCCTGCTGGTCGATGATCTCCAGCGAGGCGTACTCGCTGAACAGCTGCGGCCAGCTCTGGAGGTCGTTGGTCATCTCCCACACGACGTCCACGGGCGCGTTGACGGTGATCTCGTTCTCGGTGTGTCCAGGCATGTCAGGCTCCGGTCATCAGGCTGTTGTTGACGAGGTCGAGGAATTCCCCGGGGGTCTTGCACCGCTCGGCGTCGGTGGGCAGGGCCCGCCCCCGCCGGTTCTCCAGTTCGCCGACGATCCCGAGCAGGCCCAGCGAATCGAGGCCGTACTCCTCGAAGGGGGAGTCCGGACGGCTCGCCATCTCGGCGGGATCGACGGTGATTCCGGCGGTCTTCATCAGCACCGCCAGTTCCTCCAGGGTCAGTCGGTCGGACATCTTGCTTCTCTCTTCTACGGGGGCACTACTTGGTGGCCGACGAGCCCTTGCGCAGGACGAGCGCGGAGTTCGATCCCATCCGGCCGCGGCTCAGCACGAGCGCGGTGCGCAGCTCCGCGGGGCGGGCGCTGCCGGTCACCACGTCGAGGTCGTGGCACACGTCGTAGACGTTCGGGGTCGGCGGGACGACTCCGTGCTCCAGGGCCAGGACGGCGGCCGCGGTGTCGAGGGCCGGCGCCGCGCAGTACGCCCTGCCGGTACCGGACTTGGGAGCCGTGACCGGCACCTTCCGCCCGTACGCGCCGAGGGCGTCGGCGAGGGCCGCGGCCTCGGCCGCGTCCGCCTCCGGGGTTCCCAGGGCGTCGGCGAAGACCACGTCGATCTCCTCCGGCGCGCAACCGGCTTCCCGGAGCGCGCCCCGGATGGCGTGGGCCAGTCCCTCGCCGGACGCGTCCCGCCGCTGGGTGCCGGTGAAGGTCGCTGCGTGGCCGGCCAGGACGGCCCGGACCGTGGCGCCGCGGCGGCGGGCCTCGTCCTCGTCCTCGACGACGAACATCGCGCCGCCCTCGGCGGGGACGTATCCGCAGGCCTTGTCGGTGAACGGCCGGTACGCGCGCTCGGGGTCTTCCCCGGTGCTCAGCCCCTCGTACTCCAGCTGGCAGACGATGGAGTACGGCGCGAGGGGCGCCTCCGTCGCCCCGGCCAGCATGGCCCGGCTGCCCTGGCGGATCGCCCGGACCGCGTGCGCGAAGGCGTCCAGCCCGCCGGCCTCGTCGCTGCAGACGACCCCGCAGGGGCCCTTCAGCCCGCGGCGGATGGAGATCTGGCCGGTGCTGGCGGCGTAGAACCAGGCGATCGACTGGTAGGGACCCACGAAGCACGGTCCCTGTTCCCAGAGGTGCTGCAGCTCGCGCTGGCCGAACTCGCCGCCGCCGGAACCGGCGGCGGTGACGACGCCGACGGAGAAGGGATCGCCCTCGTAGTCGGCCCGGCCGAGCCGGGCGTCCTCCAGGGCGAGGTCGGCGGCAGCCAGGGCGTGGTGGGTGAAGCGGTCGGTCTGGACGAGGAAGCGGTCCTCGACCATGGCGCCGGGGTCGAAGCCCCGTACCTCGCCCGCGACGCGCAGCGGCAGGTGCTCGCACCCCGCTCGCGTGACGCGGTCCAGCACGCTGACCCCGGACTGGGTCGCCTTCCAGAAGGCTTCGGCGCCCACGCCGTTGGGCGCGATGACCCCGATGCCCGTGATGACCGTACGGCTGGTCACGAGACCTCCTCCTTCGGCCGGGTCATGACGACGGCGGACTGGAAGCCGCCGAAGCCGCTGCCCACGGAGAGCACGTTGCGCAGTTTCCGGCCGCGGGCGACGCGGGGCACGTAGTCCAGGTCGCACTCGGGGTCGGGCGTCTCGTAGTTCGCGGTCGGCGGCACCACCTGGTGGACCATGGCGAGTACGCAGGCCGCGAGTTCGATGGCGCCGATGGCGCCGAGGGAGTGACCCACCATGGATTTGATGGAGGTCATCGGCGTCTTGTAGGCGTGCTCGCCCAGGACCCGCTTGACCGCCGCGGTCTCGTGGCGGTCGTTCTGCTTGGTCCCGGATCCGTGCGCGTTGACGTAGTCGATCTGGTCGGCGCCGACTCCGGCCTGGGCGAGGGCGGTTTCGATGGCCCGGGCCATTTCCAGGCCCTCGGCGGTCAGCCCGGTCATGTGGTGGGCGTTGCCGAAGGTGGCGTAGCCGCCGATCTCGCAGTAGACGGTCGCACCGCGGGCGCGGGCGTGTTCCAGCTCTTCGAGTACGAGGACGGCGCCGCCCTCGCCGAGGACGAACCCGTCCCGGTCGGCGTCGAACGGCCGCGAGGCGTGAGCCGGGTCGTCGTTGTTCGGCGAGGTGGCCTTGATGGCGTCGAAGCAGGCCACCGTGATCGGCGATATGGGTGAGTCGGATGCGCCGGCGATGCAGACGTCCATCCGGCCCTCCGCGATGGAGTGGACGGCGTACCCGATGGCGTCCAGTCCCGACGTGCAGCCGGTGGAGACCGTCTGGACCGGGCCCCGCGCACCCGTCTCCTCCGCGACGGCGGAGGCGAGGGTGGCGGGCGTGAACGCGCGGTGCAGGAACGGGCCGGCCCTCTTGTCGTCCACGTCCCACCAGGAGCCGGACTGGCTCACGGCGACGTAGTCGTGCTCCAGCCGGGTGGTGCCTCCGACGGCCGTGCCGAGGGAGACGCCGGTCCGCCATGCCTCGTCCGTGTCGAGGTCGAGTGCCGCGTCGCGGACGGCCTCACGGGCGGCGACCAGGGCGAACTGGATGTACCGGTCCGCCCGGGCCGCTTCGCCCTCGCCGAGCCCGTGCGCGGCGGGGTCGAAGTCGACCTCGGCGGCTATCCGGGAGCGGAAGCCCGTCGGGTCGAAAAGGCTGATGCCCCGGGTCGCGGTACGGCCGTTGGAGAGCAGGTCCCAGAAGTCGCGGACGCCGATCCCGCCGGGCGCGACGACACCGACTCCGGTGACGGCCACCCGCCGGCGGGTCACGAGACCGCTCCCGTACGGTCCGGAGGCTGCTCCCAGGCGGTGCTCTCCGGGTGCGGGGCCTCCTCGGTGTCGACGTGACCGAGTTCGGGACGCGGCGCGAGCGGGCCGAGGTGGAAGACCATGCGGGCCTCGGTGTCCCCGACGTTGCGGAAGCGGTGGCGCATGTTGAGGGGGACGAGCAGGCCCTGGTCGGTGCGCAGCGGGTGGGCCTCGCCGTCGAGGTCCACCTCCAGGCGGCCGGCGACCACGTACACGAACTCCTCGGAGTACGGGTGGTAGTGCTCGGCGATGGACTCCCCGGGGGCCATGATCGCCATGCCCATGAAGCCGCTGGTGGAACCCACCGACGTCGGGGTGAGCACGGCCCTCAGATCGCCACCGCGCCGGCGGTTGGGCGGCGTCTCGCTGAGGTCCACGATGCGTGGGCGCTGTCTGGTCATGGCGGGTTCCTCCTGGCGTGTGGGGAGAGCCTGGACGGGCATGGGGGTCGAGACGGGGGGTGGAGCGAAGGGTGGAGAGGGGTGGTGCTCCGGATGGATTCCCCGGCGGGGATCACGACTGCGCGGCTGCCCGGCGGTCGGTGATCAGGTTCATGGTGTGGTGCGCGGGGCGAACGCGCCCGCCGGGCGCGGCCGTCAGCCGGGCGAGCACCGCCGCCTTGCGCGGGCCCGAGACGCCGAAGGTGATGTCGGGCTGGGCGTCCAGCGGGCCGCGCACGTCGATGAGGCGGACGACGATGTCGTCACGCTGGAAGATGCTGCTGCTCCGTACGGGGCTCTTCGGGCGGTTCGCGGCCGCCTCGTCCTGCCGGGCGAGGAACTTGGCGAGCGCCACGCCGCAGCCGGGCTTGGCCTCGTAGAACAGCGCGTGCCGCTGCACGTCGGCGGAGTCGGACTCCGGTGCCGTGATGTGGTGGACCGCCGGGAGCGCGGCGCGCATGAAGAACATGCGCGCGGATTCCGGGTCGTTCAGGTTCCGGTCCTGTTCGAGGTAGGGGTTGATCGCCTCCTCCACGGCGCGTACCTCGGGCTGCTCGGAGACGTGTCGCAGGGCCGTCACCAGGTCGCCTTGGACCTCCACCGTCCGGACGACCCGGTTGCCGTGCATGAAGAGCGAGGTGCGGCACAGGCGGGTGTGGGCGTCGACGCGTGCCGCCGGGGAGGCGTAGCTGGAGAGGATGGCCGCGACCTCCTTCTCGCTGCCCGGCTTGACGGTGAAGGTGAGGGCGTGGCGCACGATCCCGGCGCCCAGCCGGGGTGTGGCCTGCAGATGCGCCGTGGTCGGGCGGGCGGCCTGGTCGTAGCCGCGGCCGGTCTCCCGCAGGACGGTGAACTTGAGCGGGCGCATGTTGCGCGCGCACGCGCCCAGCGGCTTCACCTGCTCGGCGTGGTGCTCACTGTTGACCCATGCGAGGTACTGCGGGGCGCTCTCCCACTCACTGGTGATGAGCCACTGCGAGGGATCCTCGAAGGATTGGCACAGCTGATCGCTGATGTGGCCCGGGACCGACGCGATGTCGTGGCGGAGCTGTTCGTACGCCTCGAAGAACTGCTGCTGGGTCCCCTCGTGGAGATCCATCAGCAGGACGACCCGGAGCATGGAGCCGTCGAAGGCTGACTGCGACACCCGTTGGGACAGGGTGGTTGTCATCTACTCACTCCTTCATGAGGGGGTGGAGATCCATCGCGTACGGACCCCTCGTCCGTCACCGGTGGCGTCCGCCCGGGCCGGCGGCCGCCTCCATGGGGAACGGCAGGCCGGCGCGTCTCAGGGGGAGCCGCTGTCGCTCATCGTCATCCGGGTGGCGACGTACCGCTACATGTCCGGATCAAGCGGGTGACAACCGGCGAATCAACTGGGCCTGATCCCGGATCGGGGGCATAAAGACTCCACTCCCCCACACAGAAAACAGGAGCCCGCAGCTGATGGAAGACAACGCCGATGTTCGCGTACCGGTTCTCGTCGTGGGCGGCTCCCTCGTGGGCCTGTCCACCTCGCTTTTCCTGAGCCGCCACGGAGTGAGGCACCTGCTCGTCGAGAAGCACTCCGGTACGTCCCCGCACCCGCGAGGCCGCGGCATCAACGCCCGGACGATGGAGCTGTTCCGCACGGCAGGGGCGGAGCGCGCGATCCGCCAGGCGGCGTCCGTACTGGAGGGCATTCAGGGCATTCTGCAGGCCGGGTCACTGACCGACCGCAGCGACCACAACTGGCTGATCAAGTCGATCGATCCGTCGGGGGCGATCGCCCGTTTCAGCCCGACCGGCTGGTGTCTGTGCAGCCAGAACAACATCGAGCCGGTGCTGGCCGCGCAGAGCCGCGCACAGGGCGCGGACGTGCGGTTCTCCACCGAGCTGATGAGCTTCGACCAGGACGCCACCGGAGTGAACGCCGTGGTGAAGGACCGGTTGACGGGCGAGCACAGCACGGTGCGCGCGGACTTCCTGATCGCGGCGGACGGGCCGCGCAGCCCCGTCAGGGAACAGCTCCGGATCCCCCAGACGGGTAACGGCGAGCTGTTCCACAACGTCAGCGTGACCTTCCGCTCGGAGCGGCTCGTCGAGGTCCTGGGCGACCTGCGGTTCATCGTCTGCTACCTGATGCGCCCGGGGGCGGACGGGGCACTGCTGCCGGTGGACAACAACACGCAGTGGGTCTTCCACGCCCCGTGGCACCCGGAGCAGGGCGAGACCTTGGAGGACTTCACCGACGAGCGGTGCGTGGACCAGATCCGCGACGCGATCGGCGTACCCGACCTGGACGTGGAGATCGGCGGCAAGGCGCCGTGGCATGCCGCCGAACGGGTGGCGGAGCGGTACTCGTCCGGTCGGGTGTTCCTCGCCGGGGACGCGGCCCACGAGATGTCCCCCACCGGGGCCTTCGGCTCCAACACGGGCATCCAGGACGCGCACAACCTGGCGTGGAAGATCGCCGCGGTGCTGGACGGATCGGCGGGCATGGGGCTGCTCGAGACCTACGAGGCCGAGCGGCTGCCGGTCGCCAGGGCCACCAGCGAGCGGGCTTCGGCCCGTTCGGCGGAGCACAGCCACCCGGGCTACGCGCCCCCGCCCACCATGGGCGGCGGGCCGGGCAGCGGGGTGCTCACCACGGCCATGGGCTACTGCTACCCGCAGGGCGCCTTCGTCGGCGCCAAGCCCGGCCGGCCCGTCATCCCCGAGACGATGCGCATGGTCGGCGACACCGGGACCCGGGCCCCGCACATGTGGCTGACCCGGGCGGGTGAGCGGATCTCCACGCTGGACCTGTACGAGCGCTCCTTCGTGCTGCTCAGCGGCGCGGGGTCACCGTGGCAGGCGGCCGCGGAACAGGTCGCGGAGCAGCTGCCGGTGCGGCTGGACGCGTACACCATCGGCTCCGGTCCGGTTGCCGACCTGGTCCAGGACGGCAGCGGCTCCGACTGGAGCGAGGTGCACGCGATGAGCACCGAGGGCGCCGTGCTCGTACGGCCGGACGGGTTCGTGGCCTGGCGCTCGGAGGGGGCGGTCGCCGATCCCCGGGCGACTCTGCACGAGGTCCTCTCGACGGTGCTGCGCCGGGCGTGACCACATCGTCTCCCCTTCCGCCGGCCGTGCACGCGGCCGGCGGAAGGGGTTCAGCGGCAGGCCCAGCAGTTCGCCCAGCAGCCGGCGTCGGGCCGGAAGGTACGGCGGTGGCCCGCTGCGGAGCCGACGCCACCGCCCGCCGCGCCGCGGGCCCGGTCCCGGCCTCCGCGCTGGTCGCGGTCAAGGGAGTTCCGGTGGGCGTAACACGCGACGACGACCGCGAGCGCGGCCAGTTCCTCCGGGGCGACAATGCCCCTCTCCACACGCAGCAGGCTCGCTATCGGGACATCGTTCGACATCGGCACGGCCTCTCTCACGGGGGCTGCGCGTGCGCCCGGCCGCGGCACGAGGGGCGGACCGGCTCTGCGCCGACACGGGCGGCACACGGGTGGCTCGGCGCGCTGACGGGACGTGTTCCGCATGTGCGAACCGGCCGGCGGACTCCTGTCGGGTCACCAGGACTCCTGTCGCGACCGACGCTACAAGCGCGCGGCGGACCCGGCACTCCGGGGACGTGCCCCGCGGATCGCGGCGCCCCCTCGGCCGGGACGACCCGACGGGGTCGGCCGTGACCGCCCAGGGGCCCCTGTTGTGCCGGGGCTGCGCCGGCCGGCTGTACGCCGTCTGCATCACGGACCATTCCGGCGGGAACACGGCCGGTCAGTGGGAGGTGGACCACGAGATGCCCGTGGAGTGCCCGCTGGCCGGGCTGTTGCCCCTGACCGGGACGGCGACCGATGTCCACGACCTGTCGGGAGCCGGGGAGGTGCTCGGTCCGTCCTTCTGAGCGCGGCGGGTTGGACCGCACGGGTGATCTCCGTCCGTCGCCGGCACTGTCCTGGGCCCTGCTCTCGACCACGCCCCCCGGCCCTGCCGGCGACCCCGCGGCGGAGATCGACGCATGCCGTGCATTCACTCTTTGAACTCCCTGTGCCCGTAGGGGCTTTGCCGGTTCAATCTCTTGACGACTGCGAGGGCGGGGAGCACAGTGTCCAGCGGCGCCGTCCTGAGAGCGCTCTCAGAACGGCGGACCCCCGGCTCTTCCCCCCGCACCGCGCCTCACCGCGCTTCAGAGAGGGCACCCATGCGTGACATATCCGGCAGGACACGACCGACGGTCCGGCGGGCCGTCCTGGCCGCGCTGGGCACGATCACGGTAGTCGCGGCAGCCGCCGCGGGCATCGTGCTGCCCGCAAGCGCCGCGGCTCCCCCTGCCCCGGCCGGCTGGTCCCGCGTGTTCCTGGACGACTTCGACGGAGCCGCGGGATCCGGGGTGAACACCGCCGACTGGCAGTACACCACCGGCACCGGCTACCCCGGCGGACCGGCCAACTTCGGTACCGGCGAGATCGAGACGATGACCGCCGACCCCTCCAACGTCTCCCTCGACGGCGCGGGCAATCTGCGCATCACGCCGCGGCGGGACGCGGCCGGCAACTGGACGTCCGGGCGGATCGAGACCAGGCGGTCCGACTTCCAGCCCCCGGCCGGCGGCACGCTCCGCACCGAGGCGCGCATCCAGATGCCGAACGTCACGGGCCCGGCGGCCAAGGGCTACTGGCCGGCGTTCTGGATGCTCGGAGCCCCGTACCGCGGCAACTGGTGGAACTGGCCCGGCATCGGTGAGATCGACATCCTGGAGAACGTCCAGGGCATCAACAACGTCTGGGCCACCGTGCACTGCGGCACGAGCCCCGGCGGACCCTGCAACGAGACGTCCGGCATCGGCGGCCAGCACGTCTGCCCGGGCACGAGCTGCCAGGGCGGCTTCCACACCTACGCCGTGGAGTGGGACCGCTCGACCGCGGTCGAGGAGATGCGCTTCTACGTCGACGGCCTCAACTTCCACACCGTACGGGCGAACCAGGTGGACGCGACCACCTGGACCAACGCCACGAACCACGGCTACTTCATCATCCTGAACGTCGCCATGGGCGGCGGTTTCCCCGATGCCTTCGGCGGCGGGCCCGACGCGGGCACCCAGCCCGGCCACGCCATGGTCGTCGACTACGTGTCCGTGCTCCGCTCGACGGGCGGCACCACACCGCCCACCACCCCGCCCACCACTCCCCCGACCACCCCGCCAACCACCCCGCCCACGGGCAACCGTGACGCGTACTCCGCGATCCAGGCCGAGTCGTACGACGGCCAGGCGGGCACGGTCAAGGAGACCACCACGGACTCCGGCGGCGGCCAGGACCTGGCGTCCATCGGCAACGGCGACTGGGCACTGTTCAAGGGGGTCGACTTCGGTTCCACACCGGCGAAGCAGTTCTACGGACGCGTGGCGAGCGGTGCGGCCGGCGGGGTCGGCGGGCTCGTCGAGGTGCGCCTCGACCACCTGAACTCGGCGCCCGTCGGCAGCTTCTCGATCGCGGGCACCGGCGGGTGGCAGAGCTGGCGGACGGTCCCGGCGAACATCACCGCGGTCACGGGCACCCACGACGTCTACCTGACCTTCACGAGCGGCCAGCCCGCCGACTTCGTGAACGTCAACTGGTTCGGCTTCGGTCACTGAGCGGTTCGGGCAAGCGAAGTGGCGACGAGGGCAGGATTCGAACCGGCGTCCACCCGGGATCAGAGCCGGGCGCTCCTCCGCAGAGCTTCCTCGTCGCCCCGTCGCCACGTCGATCACGGCTGCGCGACCGCGGGCCAGCAGGTCCGCTCGGGCCGCGCGCGGTGATGTACGCGATGAAGGCCGCCGTGTCCGGGTCCGCGGCGAATTGACCGTACGGCAGCACGCGGGCGAGCCGGCGCTGTCCGCCGGCCAGGCGGGCGGGCGGGCGGGCGGGCGAAATCCTCCCGCAGGGAGGTGTGGCCGTGCCAGAGCTTGTCAGCGAGTGCCCGCCAGCCTTGGCGAGTGCCTCCTCCGCCACGTACCCCACTGGCCCGCCCCGGCGCCGGTGCCGATCGGGCCGACCCGGAAGGCGGGGAGTTCAGGGGGTCAGGGGTTGTTGGGGGCGAATCGGGAGACGCCCCAGATCGTGTCCGCCTCCTCGTTGCGGGTCCACTGGATGAGGTGGGAGCCCTTCGTGGCGCCGGCGCCCAGGCCGAGCACCCTGCCCGAGTAGACGTTCTGCAGTCGGCGGCAGCCGCCTGTCGGGTGCCGACCATCAACGCCGCCAGCGAGGACACGGCGGCCAGCGTCGCCGCCACCCGCCCTCCGAGGCGGCCCTTCAACTTCAAGATCATATGGCCGGACAATAATGATCAAAGAAAGTCATGCCACACCGCAGGCCGGTTCATACCGGATCGAGGGGCGTTTCCAACTCACGCCCGGGTTCGGCCTCTTGCCGCTTCCCCGGCCTCGGACGGCCGGGCAGGCCCTCGTCATCGGCCGGTGAACGGCCGGCCTCCACCGACCGTCACCGCGGTGACGCCCCGTACGGTCGCGGGCCCATCGGCTTCCCCGCCGCACCGGTTACCCTGCTGTGTCCGGCGAGGCCACCGCCCGTGGGATCCAACGACAGCATGGAGGAACGCCCGTGTCGGAACCGCGTCCCGGGAACCGCCCCACCCTGGAGGCCGTCGCGGCGCTCGCCGGGGTGTCCCGGGCCACCGCCTCCCGCGTGGTCAACGGCGGCGACGGCGTCCGTCCGCACCTGGCGGACAAGGTGCGCGAGGCGATCCGGGACCTGGGGTACGTCCCCAACCACGCGGCCCGCACCCTGGTCACCCGGCGCACCGGCGCGGTCGCCGTGATCATCGCCGAGCCGGAGGTCCGGATATTCTCGGACCCCTTCTTCTCCCGCCAGATCCGCGGCATCAGCAAGGAGTTGACCGCGCACGACGCCCAACTCGTCCTGATGCTGGTGGAGGACCGGGGCGACTACGACCGGATCGAGCGCTACCTCGCCGGCGGCCACGTCGACGGGGCGCTCGCGTTCTCCCTGCACACCGACGATCCGCTGCCCGCCATCACCCGCCGCATCGGCATGCCCACGGTCTACGGCGGCCGCCCCGGCTGGACCGCCGGGTCCGGTGAGCAGGACGGGGTGGCGTACGTCGACGCGGACAACCGCGGCGGCGCCCGGGACGCCGTGCGCCACCTGCTGGCGCTCGGCCGGCAGCGGATCGCGCACATCGCCGGCCCGCTCGACCAGACCTCGGCGGCGGACCGCCTCAGCGGCTACCGGGACGTGCTCCCGGCCGACGGCCCCGAACTGTTCGCCGAGGGGGACTTCACCGTGGCGGGAGGGGCGCGGGCGATGGCCGAACTGCTGGACCGGGACCCCGGGATCGACGCCGTCTTCGCCGGGAACGACCTGATGGCGACCGGCGCCCTGCAGGTACTGCGGGAGCGTGGCCGGACGGTTCCGGGGGACGTTGCGCTCGTGGGCTTCGACGACGCCGAGCCGGTGGCGGAGAGCGCCGACCCTCCGCTGACGACCGTGCGGCAGGACGTCGAGGGCATGGGGCGCCTGATGGCGGGGCTGCTGATGCGCACGCTGAACGGGGGTCCGGACGAGCGGACCGTGCCCGGTCCGGTGATCACCGCGACGACCCTGGTCCGGCGCGTGTCGGCCTGACGCGGCCCAGGGGAATCAGCCCGCGGAAAGGGCTGCCGGGGCCCGCGCGACGGCGGGCCCCGGCAGCCGGGCCGAGGGGGAGGAACGTCCCGGATCAGCGGCGCACGGGGCACTGCTTCCACGAGAAGTGGTAGATGCTGTTGATGCTGCCGTCCGTCGAGTCGAGGGCCATGAAGCTGGTCTGCGACGGGTCGGAGGTGCCCACCTCTGCGCGCAGTTCGGTGTTGATGTTGAAGTTGCGCTGCTCGCCGCAGGGTGCGAAGACCAGGGCTTCGATGCCCGTGGTGTCGGTCGCCTGCCAGTTGTCGTCGTAGTGGCCGTTGAACTTGTGGGTGCGCTGGGCGGTCTGGCTCATGCCCTGGAAGTAGTAGCTGGCCTTCTGGGTGCCGATCGCGCCTTCCTGCAGGCTGCCGAAGCCCCGGTAATCGACCTGGGCCACGGCGTAGGTGTAGCCCTGGGGGACGTGCACCTGGAGGGAGAGGAGACAGTTCTTGCGGCCTTCGGTGGCGGGGGCGCCACCGCCGGCCTGGGCCAGGTACTCGCTGTAGGTGACGGTGAAGGCCGAGTTGTCCGGCGCCACGGCGACGGCCGCGCTGCCTGGTCGGCAGCCCGATCCGTTGACGGAGGCGACGTCCACGGTCACCTCGTCGGTGGGCGCCGAGGGGGAGGCCCCGGCCGTGGGGGTGAGCGTGACGAGCGTTGCGGTCACGGCGGCTGCGGTGAATCCGGTACGGAGCGACTTGATCACACCGTCATGGATAGCCGTCGGCGGCGGCACCGGCCTGCCGACGGGTACGCGGGCTCACCTCGATGGCCGAAACGATTCGCCGCAGAAACGATCAATCAGCCCATACCGGTCCGCCGAACGGCCGCAGGCGGCGCGGCACGCCGAGTCGGACCGACCATAAAGTCGCGTTCGTTCTAATATCGGCGAGATCCTTCAGGCCTGCGGTGAGGAGTCCCATGTCCCGCGTACGACGGTCCGCCGCCCTCGCGGCGCTGGCGCTCGCCACCGCCCTGACCGTCACGGCGACGGGGCCCGCGCCCGCCTTCGCCTCACCGCACCACACCGGCGACGAGGCGGCCGTGCTCGGCGATGACCACGCCCGCGCGCACGCGCGACTGCGCCAGGAGGCCAAGGGCACCCAGGGCTATCCGCAGTCGAAGCGCACGGCGAGCCTGACCTCGCTGCAGGAGTCCCAGCGCAAGGCCAACGCGGGTTTCGAAGCGGCGCGGTTCGGCCGTTTCACGCAGTTCTTCCCCTCGCCCGACTTCGGCGTCCACGTGGCCCAGCTGCCCACGGGCAAGGTGCTGCTCTTCTCGTTCGAGCGCGTGGAGGCCGATCCCACCAAGGAGACCGGCCCCACGAACACGGTGGGGCGGACGAACGCGGGCCGGGCCTACCTCTGGGACCCCGCCAAGGGGACCGGGGCCCGGGCGTTCAAGAACGTGCCCCCGCCGGTGGTGCTGATGCCCGACGGCACCTACGCCCCGCGCCCGGCGCCCTTCTTCTGCGCGGGGCACTCCTACCTCCCCAACGGGATGGTCGGGGTCTTCGGCGGCAACGTCGGCGGCAAGGGCGGCAGCGGCGCCAAACTGTCCTTCGTGTTCGACCCGTGGACCGAGACCTGGTTCCGCAACCGCGACATGGCCGTGGGCCGCTGGTACCCCTCCGTCGTGACCGGGGCGGACGGCCGGCAGATCATCATGTCCGGCCAGTCCGAGCGCGGTACGGGCACCCCCACCCCGGTCGTGGAGCGCTTCCCCGCGCTCGGACGCCCGGTGCCCTGGCGCCCGTTCGACATCCCGGCGGGCGTCCCCGCGGAGCGGCTCCGCTCCGAGGCCCCCTTCCGCAACGACTATCCGCACCTGTTCTCCCTGCGGGACGGGAAGATCTACGGACTCGGCCGCGACGCCGATCAGCAGTGGCTCTTCGATCCGGTCAAGGACGTGCGCACCGACCTGCCCCGGCGGCCCGCCGACTTCCGGGGCTACGGCTCGGCCGTGCCGCTGCCGGCCGGCTTCCGCGGCCCGGACTCCGTCCTGGTGCTCGGCGGCGACCCGCGCGACCCGCTCACCTACCGGCTGTCCGGGGGCCGCTGGAGCATCGAGGAGCCCAGGGCCTTCGGCCGCACCCAGGACGGCACCCTGATCCTGCCGGACGGCACGCTGCTCACCGTTAACGGCGCCCTGGACACCCGGAACTACGGCAACGGGCCCTTCAATCCGAAGGCCGACCTCAAGTACCGGCAGATCGAGCTGCGCGACGCGCGCGGCCACTGGAAGCTGGGTCCGGCCCAGCGGCTGCCGCGCGGCTACCACTCCAACGCCCTGGTCCTGCCGGACGGGCGGATGATGGTCACCGGCGACGAGCTCCAGCAGATCGCCAACGACCCCGACATCGAAGACGGGATGGACGGCAGCATCGAGCTGTACGAGCCCGCCTACCTGCACCGGGGCGCGCGCCCGGCGCTCGACCGGGCGCCGGCGGGAGAGCTCGGCCACGACACGGCCTTCCAGGTCACGAGCTCGACGGCGAAGGACGTCAAGCGCGCCGTACTGCTGGCACCGACCACCGTCACCCATTCGGTGAACACCAGTCAGCGCCACCTGGACCTCCGGATCACCGGCGTGCACGGCTCGGCGATCGGGCTCCGGACGCCTCAGAGCGCGGCCGACGCCCCGCCCGGGTACTACATGCTCTTCCTGCTCGACGCCAAGGGCGTGCCCAGCACGGCGAAGTGGGTGAAGCTGGGCGTCCGCCCGCGGTAGGGCCGAGCGTTCAGGGTCCGGGAGGCGGTTCGACCTTCGCCAGCCAAGTGGTGAGGAGCTGCTCCAGCTGCGCGGCCTCCGGTGGCGTCAGGCCGTCCAGCAGGCTCCGCTCGTTGCGCATGTGCTCGGCGAAGGCCCGGTCGATCAGGTCCCGTCCCGCCGGCGTGAGCGCGACCACCCGGCCCCGGCCGTCGGCGGCCGAGCGGCGGCGGGTGACCAGTCCGTCGCGTTCGAGCCGGTCGATCCGCTTGGTCATGGCGCCCGTCGTCACCATGGTGTGCGCGGCGAGCTCGCCGGGCGCCCGCTCGAACGGGTCGCCCGCTCGGCGCAGGGCGGCCAGGACGTCGAACTCCCCCTCGCCGAGTCCGTACGTGCGGTAGACGAGGGCGAGGCGGTCGGTCAGGAGCAGGCCGAGCCGGTGCAGCCGCCCGATCACACCCTGGGGACTGACGTCGACGTCGGGCCGTTCGCGGGCCCACTCGTCCTGGATGCGGGCCACGTGGTCCTTGGGCTGGGGTTTCACGGGATCAGCATAGCGTTAGCTTCCATGGAAGGTATTATGGCTTCCATGGAAGACAATCTGCGGTGGTCACTGGTCACGGCGATGGCCCCGGTGGCGTGGGGCACGACCTATTTCGTCACCCGCGAGTTCCTGCCCGCCGGCCACCCCCTGTACGGGGGTGCCATCAGGGCCCTGCCGGCCGGGCTGCTGCTGCTCGCGGTGGGCCGGCGGCTGCCGAGCGGCAGCTGGTGGTGGCGGGCGCCGTTGCTCGGCGTCCTCACCATGGGCGGCTTCTTCGTGCTGGTGTACGTGGCCGCGCAGCGACTGCCGACCAGCGTGGCCTCGACCGTCATGGCCACGGCGCCGCTCGTGATGATGCTGTGCGCCTGGGCACTGCTGGCGGAACGGCCGGGCCTGCGGCACCTAGCCGGTGCGGGCGTCGGGGTCGGCGGTGTCTGCCTGATGCTGCTGACCCCGGGCGCACCCCTCGACCTCCTCGGCGTGCTCGCCTCGGCCGCCGCCATGGGGATGGCCTCGCTCGGCTACGTACTGGCCAAGCGGTGGGGCGCCGGGGTGGACGTGCTCGCGTCGACGGCATGGCAGCTGCTGGGCGGCGGGCTGCTCCTGCTCCCCCTCGCGATCGCCCTGGAGGGGGCGCCGCCGCGGCTCGACGGTCACGCGCTGGCCGGCTTCGGCTACGTGACCGTGGTGGCGACCGCGGTGGCCTTCGCCGCCTGGTTCGCGGGGCTGCGGCACCTGCCCGCCGGGACCGTCGGCCTCCTCGGACTGCTCAACCCCGTGACCGGTGTCCTGTTGGGCACGGCCGTCTCCGGGGAGTCCCTCGGCCCGCTGCAGCTCTGCGGCCTGGCGCTGGCGCTGACGGGCGTGCTGCTGGGGCGCCCGGCGACGGCGCGCCCGCACCCGGGGACTGCGGGGCGGGCGCGGGCGGCGGCCTCGGGGGCGGGGACTACGCCCTGACGGCGTCCGCCGCCGGAGCGGGACCGAAGCGGACCACCGCCGCGCGCCCGGCCGTACGCAGGATCCGGCCGGGCCCGGCCGCCAGCAGGGCGGCGTCGTACGGGGCCAGCTCCTCGGCGCAGCCGGGGCCGGGGCCGCGGTCGCCGGACCGGTGGAGCACCGCCGGCCCGTCCAGGGCCACGACCAGCAGGGTCTCCCCGGGCGGCACGGCGAGCGTGAGCACGCCCCGTACGACGGCGGTCTCCGCCCGGGTCTCGCTCCGCCGGTACATCACGTTGAAATTGACCACCGGGCCGTCGAGGAGCCGGCAGTCCGTCGGCTCGTCCCCGGCGAAGTCCCGCGGCGCGAACCGCTCTTCCACGAGGTGGCGGACACCGGCCACCGCGAGGTCCATGCCCGCCCCCTCTGCCAGGGTGAGGGTGCGGTCGACCCCGGGGAAGGAGGAGAACGGCCCGTCGGCGGCGACCTCCGCGAGGCTCACCCGCCAGGCGAAGTCCCCGGTGCCGGCGCCCTCGGGCCGCGCGGCGATCTCGCGGGTGACTCCCCCGCCGTTCTTCCACGGGGTCGCGCCGCGGTCGGCCGCCCTCAGGAGGCGGAGCCCGTCGCCGCCGCTCACGCGGTCGGCCCGGTCAGCCGCGCGGCGAGTTCCCCGGCGTCGGCGAGGAACCACGCCTGGCGCCCGCGGTTGCACTCGCGGACGAAGTCGCGCAGCGCCGAACTGGCCGCCGTGTGGCGGGAGATGTCGCCGAGGACGACGATCCCGACCCGGTACTGGGCGAACTTCTGGATGATCTCCCCGGCGACCCGGGTGCTCAGCCGGAAGAACCCTTCGTCGAACCGTTCGGCGGGGATGACGACCCACTGCGCGCCCTGGTAGGAGGCGTCGCCGATGCAGTCGAGGGCATCGCGTTCGCCCGCGATGACCTCACCCTCGGCCGGGCACATCAGGACGGGTACGTCATTGATCGTCTGCAGGGTGCTCATGGAGGTCGAGGCTAGCTCTCCATCGAGGGGCGCAGGCGGCCCAGCAGGGCGTAGAGCGTCGCGCTCTCGGCCTCGTCGAGGGTGTCGAGCGCGCCGTGCATGTCCTGCATCTCCTCGCGGACCCGGCGGATGACCTCGCGGCCCGCGTCCGTGGCCACGACGTTCTTGACGCGGCGGTCGGCGGGGTCCGGCTCCCTGCGCACCAGGGCGCGGGCCTCCAGGCGGTCGACGATGCCGGTCACGTTCGAGGCGTCGCACACCAGCAGGGTGGCGAGGCCGCGCATGGGCACGGGTCCGTCGAGCTGGGCGAGGACCCTGGCCTGGGTCGAGGTGAGGCCGTGCTGGGCGGCGGCGGCCGCGAACTCGCGCCATTGGGCGGTGCCGATGGCCGCGAGCAGTTCCAGCAGCTGGAGCTTGGTGGGGGCGTGCGTGGCGGTGTCGCTCATACCTGGAGCGTACTCAGGATGGTTGACATTATCAATTGTTTACTTGATCGCCTTAACTATCGACGTCTACCGTCAGTCGAGTTACTTGAGGAAGTCAAACATCTGCGTTCCGAAGCTCTTCAGCTCCGAAACACGAAGAAGGTCCCCCCAGCCATGAGCACCCACTCCCCCGCCACCCCGGCCTCCGGGCCCCGGAACGAGACGGTCATCGTCTTCGCCCTGAGTCTCGCCGCCATGGTCGTGTCGATGATGCAGACCCTGCCGGTCCCGATCCTGGGCCTCATCCGCGAAGACCTCGGCACCTCGACCGCGAACGTGAGCTGGGTGACCACCGCCACCCTGCTGTCGGCGGCCGTCTTCACCCCGCTGCTGGGCCGGTTCGGTGACCAGCACGGCAAGAAGCCCACCCTGGTGGCCGTGCTCGGCGTCATGGTCGTCGGCTCCGTGATCGCGGCGCTGGCGTCCTCGCTGCCCCTGCTGATCCTGGGCCGGGTGCTCCAGGGAGCCGCCACCGCGATCTTCCCGCTGGCCCTCTCGGTCCTGCGCGAAGAGGTCCGGCCGCAGAAGCTGCCGGGCGCGATGGCGCTGGTCAGCGGCACGCTGGCGTTCGGCAGCGGCCTCGCGCTCGTCGCGACCGGGCTGCTCACCTCCGGGTCCGACGCGGACTACCGCAACGCCTTCTGGATGGCGACCGGCTTCGCGGTCCTCGCCCTGCTCGCGGTCGTCTTCCTGGTGCCCGCCACCCGCCACAAGACGGGCGGGCGCACCGACTTCCTCGGCGCGCTGACCCTCGGCCTCGCGCTGCTGCTGCTCCTGCTGCCGATCTCCCAGGGGCACGAGTGGGGCTGGGGCTCCGCCCGCACGCTGGGCAGCTTCGCCGGCGCCGCCGTCATGACCGCCGTCTGGGTGCTGGTCGAGCGCAAGGTCCGCGAGCCGCTCGTCGACATGAAGATGTTCGTCCACCGCCCGGTGCTCATGGCCAACCTGGCCGGCGTCCTCGTCGGCTTCGGAATGTTCGCGAACTTCCTGGGCGTCTCGTACCTCGTCCAGATGCCCGAGGCGCTCACCGGCTACGGCTTCGACGCGTCGATCCTGCGCGCCTCCGTGCAGTTCCTGCTGCCCGGTGCCATCGTCTCGCTGCTCGCCTCGCCGGTGGGCGGCCAGATCGTGCGCCACCGCGGTCCGCGCACGGCGCTGGCCCTGGCCGCCGCACTCGGCGCGACCGGCTTCGCCTGGCTGGTCCTGGACCACCAGCACAGCATCTCGGTGATCGGCGCCGGACTGGTCGTCGGTGCGGCCGTCAGCTTCGGCTACGCGGCCATGCCCGCCGTGATCATGTCCAGCGTCCCGCACCACCAGAGCGGCATCGCCAACGGCATCAACTCGATCTCCCGCTCCACGGGCAGCGCGATCGGCAGCGCCGTGGTCACCACGATCCTGGCCTCGAAGACCATCGAGCACCTGCCGGCGGGCGTGCCCCCGCTGCCCGCCGAGTCCGGGTTCACCCTCACCTTCGGGATCGGGGCCGTGGCGTTCGCACTGGTCGCGGTGATCAGCTGGATCGGCCTGCGGGGCGGGCACCGCACCGTGGTGGCGGCCGCGCAGGCCGGGACGGCCGAGGAGGCCGCGGCCGCCGAGCAGCGCGAGGCCGCCGAAGCCACCCGCTGACCGACCCACCGCCGGCCCGGCGGTCCCCCTGCCGCGTGTCGCTCACGGCGGGGGGACCGCCGGGCCTTGCATGGTGGGTGCATGAAGGCTACGGACGTCATCGCCGACGGGTTCGGACGCATCGGGGAGATCGTGCACGAGGTCGTGGACGGGGTCCCGGCGGAGCTGCTCAACGCGCGCGTGGACCCGGCGGCGAACTCGATCACCTGGCTGGTCTGGCACCTGACCCGCATCCAGGACGACCACATCGCCGACGCGGCCGGCCGGGAACAGGTGTGGCGGACCGGGGACTGGGCGGACCGGTTCGCCCTGCCGCTGCCCGCCGCGGCCACCGGGTACGGCCACTCGGCGCGCCAGGCGGGCACGGTGCGGGTGGACTCGGGCGCGCTGCTGCTGGGGTACTTCGACGCGGTGCACGAACAGAGCCTGCGGTTCGTCCGGGGGCTCGCCGCCGCCGATCTGGACCGGGTGGTCGACGAACGCTGGGACCCGCCGGTCACCCTCGGGGTGCGCCTGGTCAGCGTACTGGCCGACGACCTGCAGCACGCCGGGCAGGCGGCCTTCGTCCGCGGCGTGCTGGAGCGGACCGGGGACTCCTGACGGGCCCGCCGCTCTCGGCGTTCTCGGCGTTCCCAGCCCCGACCGGTACCGTCCCGTTGCCCGGACAGCGTGGTACGGCCGGCCCTCAAAGGCCCCGTCACGGTCCGCGCGTGCTCCGGCAGGACCGCTCCGCGCGGTGGGGCCGGGACCCCGTCCGGGTCCCGGCCCCCATCTCGCTACGCCCCGCTCGCGTCGAGCATGTCCTCGCGCTCGACGATCTTCACGCGCTCGCGGCCCTGGGGCTCACCGAGGGCCTTCTCGGCCGCGTCCAGCCGGTGCCAGCCCTCCCACGTGGTGTAGCGGACGCTGCGCTCGGCGAGGAAGGCCTCGACGGCCTCCGGCGCGGGTACGGCAGGCGCGCTCAGGCGGCCTTCCGCGTGGTCGGCGAGCAGGTTCGCGACCGTCTCGTTCGCGTCGCCCTTGGTGTGGCCGATCAGGCCGACCGGGCCGCGCCGGATCCAGCCGGTGACGTACGTCGACTGCAGGTGGGCACCGGCTTCGATCACGCGGCCGCCCTTGTCCGGGACGGTGCCGGAGTCGACGTCCCAGGGAAGCTTCGGAAGCTCGTCGGAGAGGTAGCCCACGGCCCGGTAGACGGACTGGACGTCCCAGTCGGTGAACCGGCCGGTGCCCTTGACATTGCCCGTGCCGTCGAGCTCGGTGCGCTCGGTGCGCAGTCCGACGACCTTGCCGTCCTCGCCGAGGATTTCGGCGGGCGACTCGAAGAAGTGCAGGAACAGCTTGTGCGGCCGCTCGCCGATGTCCCGGATCGCCCAGTTCTCCAGGGTCTTGGCGACCATGTCGGCCTGCTTGTTGGCACGGCGGGTGGCTATGGAGCCCTCGTCGTAGTCGATGTCCTCGGGGTTGACGATGACCTCGATGTTGGGCGAGTGGTCCAGCTCACGGAGCTCCATGGGGCTGAACTTGGCCTGGGCGGGACCGCGACGCCCGAAGACGTGCACCTCGAGCGCCTTGTTGGCCTTGAGGCCGTCGTGGACGTTCGCCGGGATCTCGGTCGGCAGCAGCTCGTCGGCCGTCTTCGCGAGGATGCGCGCGACGTCGAGGGCGACGTTGCCGACGCCGAGCACGGCGACCTTCTCGGCCTCCAGCGGCCAGGTGCGCGGGACGTCCGGGTGGCCGTCGTACCAGGAGACGAAGTCGGCGGCGCCGTAGGAGCCGTCGAGCTCGACGCCCGGGATGGTCAGCGCCCGGTCGGCCGTGGCGCCGGTGGAGAAGATCACGGCGTCGTAGAAGGACTGCAGCTCGTCGAGGCTGATGTCGTTCGGGTAGTCGACGTTGCCGAAGAGGCGGACCTGCGGCTTGTCGAGGACCTGGTGCAGGGCGGTGATGATGCCCTTGATGCGCGGGTGGTCGGGGGCGACGCCGTACCGGATCAGGCCGAAGGGCGCCGGCATCCGCTCGAAGAGGTCGATGGACACACCGGGCTCGACGGCGGCCTCGGACTTCAGCAGCGCGTCGGCGGCGTAGATTCCGGCGGGGCCGGCACCGACGATTGCTACCCGCAGAGGGCGAGGCATGGCAGGGGTTCCCTTCGAGCGACGGCAAGGTGGATCAAGGGGAACCCTAAACGAAGGTAAGCCTAACCCGGCACCCGGTATCGCTTTATGACCCCATAAACAAAACTTATGACCTCCCCAAGCCCCCCTTGGGGTCACGGCGAACTCGCTGGTCAGCGGGCACGCCACCTGACAGACTGAAACGGCTTGATCACCCCAGGAGGACTAATGGCTGACGAAACCGACACCCCGCAGGACGAATCCCCGGCCGATGAGGCCAAGCGCAAGTTCCGGGAGGCCCTGGAGCGCAACGCGGCGAACGCCCAGTCCCAGCAGGCGCACCAGAGCCGGGCGAAGGTCCAGGGTGCCAGCAGCGGCCCCGGCGGCAAGAACAAGAAGGTCCGCCGCAAGACCGGCTGACCCTCGGACCCGAGGAGCTCAGTCTCGCCGCCGCGGCGGCGGGACCGGGCGACTCCACCCGCCATTGGGCCACCCGGGTGAGGGAGGATAACCCTTGGCACCGTCAGCAGTTGATCAGCTCGTCCCGCCGAGGGCAGCTATCTCATGCGACAGTGCGACAGAAGGATCCCCCACATGTTCAAGAAGTTCATGGCCACCGCCGCCGTCACCGCCTCCGTGCTCGGCGCAGGTGCCGCACTCGCCTCCCCGGCCATGGCCATCGGCAACGACGAGGGCGTCAACACCGTCAACGGGAACGGCGCCGCACAGATCTACGGCAACCAGGAGACCCACGGCAAGATGAGCCCGCAGCTCAGCGCGGTCCAGGGTTCCCTCAACAAGCTCTGCATCGGCCTGCCGGCCAAGGTCAACGCCCAGTCCCTGTTCGCGGTCATCGCCAACATCGGCGTCCAGGACATCAACGTCCTGTCCAACCCGCAGAACCAGCAGTGCACCGAGAACTCCACCCAGGCGAAGGGTGACGAGGCGGCCTCGCACATCCTCAGCAACATCCCGGTCCTCTCCGGCAACGTCTCCGCCGGCAGCTGATCGACCCGATTCCGCGCCGGTGTCACGCGTTACGCGTGACACCGGCGCGTTTCATTTGGTCTAGACCTTGACAGGTACAGACCATTCTCGCTTCAGTGGGCACTGTTGCCTCCCACGGCAATTCCCCCCACTGAAGGAGCAGTTACGTGATACGTGCGTTTCGCCGCCGTGCCCTCTCCCTGGCCGCCGCCGCAGCCGTCACGGTGGGCCTCGTCATCGCCCTCCCCTCCTCCCCCGCCTCGGCGGCCGCCCCCTGCACCGGTGCCTGGGCCTCGTCCGCCGTCTACACCAACGGCATGAGCGCCTCGTACGGCGGACACAACTGGCAGACGAAGTGGTGGACCCAGGGCGAGACGCCCGGCACCACCGGCCAGTGGGGCGTCTGGTCGGACCAGGGCGTCTGCGGCGGCGGGGGCCAGGACCCGGACCCCGACCCCGGCAACCCGTCCGGATTCGTGGTCTCCGAGGCCCAGTTCAACCAGATGTTCCCGAATCGGAACCCGTTCTACACCTACAACGGCCTGGTCGCGGCGCTGTCCGCCTACCCCGGCTTCGCCAGGACCGGCGACGACACCGTGAAGCGGCGCGAGGCCGCCGCCTTCCTCGCGAACGTCTCCCACGAGACCGGCGGGCTCGTGCACATCGTCGAGCAGAACACCGCGAACTACCCCCACTACTGCGACGCGAGCCAGCCGTACGGCTGTCCGGCGGGACAGGCGGCGTACTACGGCCGCGGGCCCATCCAGCTGAGCTGGAACTTCAACTACAAGGCGGCCGGTGACGCGCTGGGCATCAACCTCCTCGCCAACCCGTACCTCGTGGAGCAGGATCCGGCCGTCGCCATGAAGACGGCGCTCTGGTACTGGAACACCCAGAACGGCCCGGGCACGATGACCGCCCACGCCGCGATGGTGAACGGCGCGGGCTTCGGCGAGACCATCCGCTCCATCAACGGCTCGCTGGAGTGCAACGGGGGCAATCCCGCCCAGGTCCAGAGCCGGATCTCGAAGTACCAGAGCTTCACGCAGCTGCTGGGGGTGACCCCGGGGAACAACCTGGGCTGCTGATCCGCGGCGCGGTCAGCGGGTGCGCAGGGCGGTCGCGAGCTGGGCGCGTGAGCGGACGTCGAGCTTCTGGTAGATACGGGTCAGCCGTGCCTCCACCGTCTTGACGCTGAGGAACAGCTTCGCCGCGGCCTCCTGGTTGCTGGCGCCCTGGCTGACGAGCAGGGCGAGCCGGATCTCGGCCTCGGTCAGCACCGCGGCCGCCGGCACCTGCGCACCGCCTCCCTCGCCGGGAGCCGGTTCCCTGGCGAGCTCCGTCCAGGGAGCCGCCCCGGCCAGGGCGAACACCTCGGCTGCCGTCCGCAGCGCCGCGCGGGCGGGGGCGCGCCGGCGCCGGCGGCGCTCCACCCGGGCGAGGGCGAGCAGCGTACGGCCGCGCTCCAGCGGCAGCTGCAGGGCGTCGAACCGCTGGGCCGTGGCCTCCAGCAGGTGGACGGCCGCGTCGGCCTCGCCCTGGGCGGACAGGCACAGGCCCCGGGCCCGGTCGAGCGCGGCGACGACCCCGGTGCGGCCGAGGCTAAGGGCGACGGTACGGACCCGGTCGAGGAGTTCGGCGGCCTCGCCGGGTGCGTCCGCGGCGATCAGGGCCTCGGCGAGCTCCCCGTGCCAGCGCAGGACCGAGGGATCCACCACCTGCTGGGCGGCCTCCAGCGCGGCGACGCGGCGCAGGGTGGCGACCGCTTTCGCCGCCTCTCCGGTGGCCAGTTCGACCAGGCCGAGCGCGTGCAGGCTGCGGGAGAGGAAGACCTGGTCCTGCTCCTCCTGTGAGGCCTGGATGCCGCGCCGGGCGTAGCCGGCGGCGCGCGCGAAGCTGCCGCCCGTGGCCTCGGCCATCGCGGCGACGTACCAGGCGGGGCCGGGCGACAGGCCCGCCTCGATCGTCAGCTCCAGGGCCCGGCGGGCGTGGGCGGAGGCGGCCTCGCAGCGGCCGCTGCGCAGTTCCACCTCGGTGAGGCTGCGCAGCACCTCGAAGACGTCCTCGGCGGAGCCGGTGCGCTGGACCGCCGGGAGCAGGACCATCAGCTGCCGGCGGGCGTCGGCGAGGCGGTCGTCGAAGAGGGCGTGCCGGACGGCGAGGTACTGCGGTGCGTTGCGCATCCCCAGCGGCACCTCGGGCGCGGGCAGGGCGAGCGCCTCGGCCAGGATCTCCTCGGCGTCCGTGTCCCCGAGGATGCGGCCCATCCGGGCCCGTACGGTCAGGGCCATGGCCTCGGCGGTCTGGTCGCCGCCGAGCGCGGCGAGGCGGCCGGCCTCGGCCGCGGCGTCGCGGGAGCGGACCGGGTCGCCGTCGCTGAGGTTGTGCTTCCAGGCGATCCGCAGCTGGACGGCTGCCTGGAGCGAGGGGTCGCCGGCGGCCTCGTCCATGGCGTACGCGAAGGTCTCGTCGAGGGCGCCCAGGGCCTGGCCGGCGGCGTCGATCACGGCGAGCCGGGCACGAACCCGGTCGGCGGACGAGGCGTCGCGGGCCAGGACGGCGCGCGTGGCGCGGCGCGCGAGGTCGGCCCGGCCGGCCCAGCCGGCGTCCTCGGCGGCCGCGACGAGCCGGGCCAGTTCCTCGCCGGCCAGCCAGGACGGCGTGCGTTCGGCGGCGAGCAGGCCGAGTTCGGCGGCGAGGACCCGCTGGCCCCGGCGCCGGCAGACCGCGGCGGCCTCGGTGATCTCCGCGGCCAGCCACTGGTCGGGGGTGTCCACGGCGAGCGCGCGGTGGCGTACGGCCTGGACGGGGTCGTCGACGGCGGCGGCCAGGGCCGCGTGCCCGGCGGCGCGTTCGGGCCAGCCCGCGTCGGCGGCGAGGGCGGTGGGCAGGGCGCCGGCGGTGAACTCGACGGTGCCGTCCTCCCCCACCCTGACCAGTGCGGCCCGTTCCGCCTCGGCCAGCTCCGCCTCGGCGTCGGGGCGGCCGGCCCGGCGGAGCAGGGAGGTGGTGGGGCGGGAGGCGAGGGCTGCGAGCAGCAGGGTGCGGCGGGCCTGGGCGGGGACCCCGGCGAGGAGCCGGCGGGCCACCTCGCGGGCCTGTCCGGAGACGGGCAGCGGGTCGGCGTGGTGGGCGCTGCTGTCGCGGGCCTCGGCGGCTTCGGCCAGGGAGTGGCCGAGGGCGAGGGCGAGGCGCGGGTTGCCGCCGCTGGCCTGGTGGATGCGGCCGGCGAGGCGGGCGGGGAGGCAGTGGCGGACGAGGAGCTCGGCGACCTCGTCCGCGCCGAGCGGGGGGACCCGGACCGCGGGGACGCCGGGTCCGCAGAGGGTTTCGCCCACGGGGGCTCCGCCCTGGACGCATTCGGCGACCAGGACCCGGACGCGGGGCGGGGTGAGGCGCAGCGCGAAGCGGAGGAGGTCGGTGCTCTCGGCGTCGAGCCACTGGGCGTTGTCGAGGACGAGCAGGACGGGCTGGCGGGCGGCCAGGGTGCGGAGCACTTCGACGACGGCGAGGCGCAGCGCGATGTGGTCGCGGCCGGCGCGGGGGGCGTCTGCCTCGCGGCGCAGCAGGGCGATGGCCGTGCGCTGGGGGCCGGAGAGCTGGTCCAGGGCGGCGCCGGGGACGGACGCGAGGAGGGCGGCGGCGGACGCTTCGGGTATCCACTGGTCGGCGGCCTCGGGGGCGAGGCGGAGCACGCTCTCGCGGCGGGATTCGGCCGCGGCCGCGACGGCGCGGACGACCTCGGTCTTGCCCGCGCCCGCGGGTCCGGTGAGCAGGGCCCGGCCGTGTGTGCTCAGCGCATGGTCGACCGCCTTGATGAGTTCACCGTGTCCGACACTCGTGTCAGCGTTCCCCGTCGCCGCCACCACGCACAGCCACCAGCCTTTCGCTCCCCAGCTCCTGTGCCCTTCCTGTGAGAGGCGACAATACGAGGTCGGATGGCGGGCGGACCCGGATTGTGACGCAGAAATCAGTCACGTCCCGGGAAAACCCGTCGGACCTGCCGATACGAGGTGTATCAGCAGGTCCGGGGATCATTGCTGGTCCGTACTATCGGCCCGTCAGGCCGAGTTGGCGGCCGGACCGGGAACCGGCCGGAAGCCGGTCACCGGCGCCTCAGAACGCGAGGTTCCAGGAGTCGATCTTGCCGGTGTCGCCGCCGGCGTTGTCGTTCACACGGAGCTTCCAGGTGCCGTTGGCGACCTCGGAGGAGGCGTTGACGGTGAAGACCTGGTTGATGTTGTCCGTGCTGCCGCCGGCCCGGTTGTGGAGCGTGTAGACGCTGCCGTCGGGGGCCACGAGGTCGACCTTGAGGTCACCGATGTAGGTGTGGACGATGTTCACACCGACCTTGAGGGTGGCCGGGGCGTTGCCGGTCTTGCCCGTGACGGTGATCGGGCTCTCCACGGTGGTGTTGTCACCGATGGCGAAGTCCGTGCCGTTCTCGAAGGCCGGGGTGGGCGGGGTCGAGGTGACGGCGGCGACGGTCGCGGCGGCGTCGGCGAGACCGGTGCCGCAGCCGCCGGTGCAGGTGCCGGCCAGCGGACGGGCGTTCGTCTTGATCGCCGACTCGATCTGCGCCGGGGTCAGCGAGGAGTTCGCCGACTTCAGCAGGGCGGCGAGGCCCGCGACGTGCGGGGCGGCCATGCTGGTGCCCTGGTAGGGCTTGTAGTTCTCCGCGCCGGGGGTGGTGGTGCCCGCGTTCAGCGTGGAGAGGATGGCGTTCTCGGGGGTGGTGACGGTGCCGGGCGTGTCGGTGGCGCGGCGGGTCTCACCGCCCGGGGCGGCGACGTCGATGATCGCGCCGTAGTTCGAGTAGTACGAGCGGTCGCCCGCGCGGTTGCTCGAGGCGACGTTGATCACGTTGTTGCAGCTGGCGGGCGAGAAGTTGGCCGCGTCCGCGTTGCTGTTGCCGGCGGCGACGACCACGGTCGTACCGCGGGCGACGGCGGCGTTGATGGCGTTCTGGTAGCTGGTGCCGCAGGTGCCCGAGCCGCCGAGGCTCATGTTGATGACCTTGGCCGGGGTGGCGTTGGCCGGGACACCGGCCACGGAGCCGCCGGAGGCCCAGGTGATGGCGTCGACGATGTCCGACGTGGCTCCGCCGCACTTGCCGAGCACGCGGACGGGCTGGATCTTCGCGCCGTACGCGATGCCGGCGACGCCCTTGGAGTTGTTCGTGGCCGCGGCGATGGTGCCCGCGACGTGGGTGCCGTGCCAGGAGGAGTTGCTGGCCTTGGAGCCGAGGCCGCACTCGCCGTCGGTGGCGTTCCAGTCACCCTGGTCGGCGGGGTTGTTGTCGCGACCGTTGCCGTCACGGGCGTCGGCGGAGCTGGAGATGAAGTCGTAGCCCGCGACGATGTTCGGCGCGACGTCCGAGTGGGCGACGTAGCCGGTGTCGATCACGGCGACGGTGACGCCGGAGCCGGTGGTCTTGTCCCAGGCGGCGGGAACGTTCATGCCGGCGGTGGGCTCGAAGAGGTCCCACTGCTTGGCGTACTCGGTGTCGTTCGGGGTGACGGCCTGGGCGTAGGCGCGGGAGTCCGGCTCGACGTAGGCGACGTCCGGGTCGGCGCGGAACTGGGCCATCACGTCGGCCGCGTCGGCCGGGGCCACGGTCCCGCCGAGGTTGACCAGGGCCGCTCCGGTGCCGAGGCGGCGGTCGAACTTCGCCTTCTTGCCGGCCTTCTTGCCCTTGGCGGCGGCGTCGTCGGCGGCCGCGGTGTTCGAGCTGGCCTCGGTGGCCGAGGACTTGTAGCCGACGATGAGGTTCTGGACCGGCGCGGTGGCGGCGACCGTGGCGGCCGGCGCCGTGCCGGGGGCCTCGACGGCCGCGGCCACCGAGGCGGTGGCGGTGGCGGAGCCGGCGAGCAGGGTGACGGAGATGGCCGCCACGGATATGAGCCGACGTCTGGAAGCGTGCACGTGTTCCCCTTCGCGGGCCGTTTCCGGGCAGGCCGGAGCGGCCGGTCGGTGCAGTGTGGGAGGTTCCGGCGGCCGCGGGGCCGGGAGCGAGTTGGTCGGTCTCGCCCCGGCCGCCGCCGCGCGCCACGTTGTCCCGGCCGCAACGGCGGGGCAGGGGCAACGGCGGTCCCGGCGCTCCCCCGGACGGTGGGGCGTACACGCCATGTGGGGTTGGCGTGTGAACCGCCCGGCCTGGGGAAGATCGCCGGTGGGCAGACAGTAGGCAACGCGGCGATGAACTCGATACGGGGAAAACCCTTGTCCGCCCCTGCCGCACCCCCCGGGGGTCCCTCGGGCCCGCGGTGACCAGGGGTTCCGACGGTGCGCCGGGTGCCCGCGGGGGCCTCCCGGCATCCCGTCCGGTGAGGGGCCGGCCCTCACCGGACGGTCCGCGGGGACCGGGCCGTCAGCCGAGGCGGACCTCCGCCCCCGCTTCCCCGGCGCGGTCGAGCAGCAGCGCGTCCAGCCGCCGGCGGTCCACCTGGAAGCCGCGCCAGGGGCCGCCCGCGTCCCGCCCGAACGGCTCGAACCGGGGCTCCGTGCCCCACCCGACCGTGATCCCCTCGTGCCGGGCAGCGAGCGACCGGGGTTGCCGCCGAACGGGCTGTCCGGCCGGCCCGCTAGCTGGGCGGGAAGAGCTTGCGGAAGTAGGTCCAGCTGGTCTCGTTCGGTTCGCTCCACTTCTCCGGGGCGTGGGCGAATTCCGGGTGGTGGTCCGCGATGTAGGCGCGGGTGCGCTCGGGGACCTGCGCGTACGTGTCGAGTTTGCGGCCCCGGCAGTGGAAGGTGAGGCCGCCCGGGCGCGCGCCCTGCTCCATCCACGGCAGCCACGGGGACATCCGCGTCCAGGACATCGTCGAGGGGACGCTCGCCTCGTCGGTGCCCATCACCGACGCGGGTGCGAAGAACTGGAAGAGCTCCAGTGCCCGGTAGGTGTCGTCGGCCGACTGGGCCGGGTACTCCTCGACCGGCAGGGGGGAGGGGTAGGCGAGCGGGATCTCCAGGCTGAAGCAGACCTGGTCGCCCAGGTCGGTCACGGGCACCGGGAACGGCCGCCACTTCTGGTTGGCCGGGTCGTTCCAGACGTGGACCACCGGCTTGTCCTCCCAGGTCTCCGCGATCTCCCGGGTCCGGGGGTCCAGGTAGAACGCGGCCTCCCTGGAGAGCAGCTGGTAGCCGCCGGTCTCCTCGTCCGCGACGAGGCGGGCGACATTGAGCCCTTCGAAGCCGAGGAGGCGCCGGTAGGGCTCGCCCGGGGCCCAGGAGTGGACATCACCGGTCCACCAGAAGGTGACCTCGCGGCCGTCCAGCGAGGCGCGGGTGCGGGCGAATGCTTGCAGGAGCTCGGCGGGTGTCGCGGCTGATGTCATGCGCCCCACTCTGCGCGGTCGCGGCACGGCCGGGCAAGCACCCGCACGGACAACCGGAGCCCCCTCCAAGGGGTTTGAGTGGCTGGTGGGGACGGGTGGGTCCGGTGGTCGGCGGCCGGGCGGCGACGGCCATGCGGATGCCAGGTTGACGGCGGTCGCGCCACCGGCAACCGTGACCGCCATGGGGAAAGAACGCCGACTGCTCACACTCGTCATCTGCCTGGTCCTGGGGGGCGGACTGGCCGCTGCGGTGCTGGGTGCCTCGCGAGCGGCCGGTCCGCACGGGGGGACCGTGGCAGGGCGTCCGGCGCCCTCCGACTACGTGGACATACGCGACGTTCCACGCGTCGCGGCCGCCCCTCCCGCCCCGGGTGCCGACGGATCCACCGGCTCGGTGGTGGTGGACTGCGGCCGCAACGAGCAGGGCCACTACAACGAGGACAATCTGGTGGTCTCGCCCGGCCTGCGGGCCGGCGCCCACCACACGCACGCGTACGTGGGCAACCTGTCCACGGACGCGATGTCGACCGAAGCCTCCCTCGACGCGGCCGCCACGAGCTGCACGGGCGGCGACCGGTCGACGTACTACTGGCCCGTCCTGCGGCGCCTCGACCGGCCGGGCACTCGCCCCCACGAGCACTCGGCGGGGCACGGGAACACGGGCGAGGTCCTCCCGGAGGTCTCGGTCCTGGTGGAGTTCCGCGGCAGCCCGGTGAGCAAGGTGGTGGCCATGCCGCGCTTCCTGCGCGGCATGACGGGCGACGCCGTCGCGTACACGGCGGCCGGCGACGCCGACGTACGGGCCCGCTGGGGGTGTTCCGGCTCCCCGGACCGGTCCACCACCCGCTACCCGCGCTGCCCCGAGGACGAGCGGGTCACCCGCACCCTGGTCTTTCCGAGCTGCTGGAACGGCATCGACACCGCCGGCGCCGGACACCGCTCGCACCTGCGCTTCCCCGGCACGAACGGCGTCTGCCCGCCGGACTTCTTCCCGGTGCCCGAACTGCGCGTCTCCCTCGCCTACGAGGTCCCCGCGGGGGTGCCCGTCGCGCTCGACTCCTTCCCCGAGCAGCGGCACAGCCCGAAGACGGACCACGCGATGTTCGTCAACGCGATGACCGACCGGCAGATGGCCGCGGTCGTCGGCTGCCTCAACGAGGGCCGCGCCTGCCGGACCTGAGTGACACAGGTCACGTGAACCGTGCGGGCGCCGGTCGCGTGTTCCGACCGCACCACCTAAGCGAGGAAGACGGAGAGGGTGAGATGGCCGGACCACTGTGGCCCCGCACTCGGCGGGGCTCGACCGATGAGGTACTGATCAAGTCGGTGTACGAGGAGCACGGTCACGCCCTGCTCGCGTACGCCACCCGGCTGACCGGGGACCGGGCCGCCGCCGAGGATGTCGTCCAGGAGACGCTCATCCGGGCCTGGCGGCATTCCGAAGTCCTGGTCAACGGAAAGGGTTCGGTGCGCGGCTGGCTGCTCACCGTGACCCGCAACATCATCACCGACCGCTACCGGGCCAAGGCCGCGCGGCCGCCGGAGGTCTCCGGGGCCTCGGCCACGCCTCCGGTGGAGGCGGACCACGCCGACGCGGTGGTGGACAGCATGACGGTCCTGGGGGCCCTCGACCAGCTGTCGCCGGAACACCGTGACGTCCTCAGGGAGTTGTACTACCGGCAGCTCAGCGTGGCGGAGGCGGCCGACGCCCTCGGCATCCCGGCGGGCACGGTCAAATCGCGTTCGCACTACGCGCTCAAGGCCCTGCGCGACGTCTTCAGGGACCAGCGTTCCAAGGACAGCAGCTTCAGAGATGGCAAACGACCGGGCGGGCCGCCCCAGCGGCCGGCCGGACTGCGTGAGGTGGTGGCATGAACCGGCAGCGGCACGAGGAGGAACTGCTCGGCCCGTACGTGCTCGGCGTCCTGGACGCCGAGGAGGTCCGCCGGATCGAGGATCACATGAGCGGATGCGTGCAGTGCCGGGAGGAGTTGGCCGCGTTGCGCGAGATGGAAGCGGCACTGGGCGAGGTGCCCGAGGAGGCGTTCCTCGACGGACCGCCGCAGGGCGGGGACCTGCTGCTCCAGCGCACCCTGCGGCAGATGCGCGGTGAGCGGGCCGGTGCCGAGCGCCGGCGCGCGGGGTTCGCGGGACTGGCCGTGGCCGCCTCGCTGGCCGCCGTGTTCTGGGCCGGTACGGCACTGGGCGCCGGCGATCCCGATTCCGTCGCCCTGCCCGCGCCGCCGTCCCCGACGGCTTCGGCGGACCCTTCGCCGCCGCCCGCCGGGACCAAGCTGCTCTCCGCGACCGATCCGGGCACGGGCGTGCGGATGACCGTGCAGATGACGCCGGCCGCCAAGTGGGTGCGGTTGCACGCGGCGGTCACGGGAGTGCCGCGGGGCGAGCGGTGCCGGCTGATCGTGGTCTCCAAGGACGGTACGCGCACGACCGCGGGCGGCTGGGTCGTGGGCGGCCAGGAGAACGGCGAGGGCAAGGGCGCCTCGCTGGACGGTTCGGCGGCGGTGGATCCGGCCAACGTCAAGGCGGTCCTCGTGGAGAACGAGGCGGGCCGGACCTTCGTGTCCGTACCGGCCTGACCGGGGTGTGACGGAGCCCGGGAGCATATCCAGTTCCCGGGCTCCTGCGTGCCACCCAATTGCGCACACCGGCACGTTTAAGAGTCGCGGATCATTCTGAGATCGACGTGTTCTACCTTTGAACTACCGCGCCACGAGAGAGGCGCAGAGGGGACTTGAACCCCCATCCATCGATGATCGTCCACGCTCGGTCGATCCGGTGTTCGGCGGCGAATACTGAGACTGGAGCGAGAATCTGAGATTAACGGGGCCGCCTCTACCGGCTTGGGCCACCCCGGCACGCAATGCCGGGGGAGGGATTCGAACCCCCAACTGACACCCCTGTTCAGCTTCAACATCAGTTTCAGCTTGCGCTCTCGCGCACCCCCTGCAGACGTACAGGGGGAGATTTCGAGGCTACCTGAACAGGTAGCCGAACACCGCGTCCCCGACCCGCTGGTCGGTGACCTCGGCGCTGTTGGCCTCCTCGCGGGCGAACTTGACGGCCTGCTGGAGCTTCTCCACGCGGTCGAGCAGCTCGTTGACCCGGCGGGCGGGCAGGGCACCGGAGAACTTCACGGTCGTCCAGTACCCGACCGGGACGTCCTCGTAGTAGACCTCGACCTGCGCCGGGTGCTTCTCGGTGGCCTCGGCCTTGACGTGGTTGCGCGGCACCTTCTTGGTACGGATCGTGCGCACCGCGTCCGTCTTCCACGAGTCCGTCGACGGGTCGAGGTTCCAGGACTCGGAGGCGTCCAGCACCGGCAGCTTCCGCACGAAGGTGTGCATGTCCGTCAGCTGCTTCTCCAGGAAGAGCAGGTACGGCACGGGCACCTGCGCCAGCAGGACCGTCCCGTCCACGACGACGTCGGCGGCCGCGGTGCGGTTCGCCCAGTCCTTGGTCGCCGTCACGTCGAACAGCCGCGTCAGGGTCCCCGCGGTCGCCCGCAGCACGTCCTCCGCCTTGACCTGCACCCGCGTGGACTCGGGCGGCAGCTGCTCGCCCTCCTCGTCCTTGGGCTGGTAGGTCCGGGAGATGCCGGCCAGCAGGGCGGGCTTCTGGACGTCGTGGTGAGCTTGCGTGAGCTCCTGGAGGGACTTGGACTTGACGCCCTTTTCCACTGCGATGATCTGATTCAGCTTCGGCACGCGATCAAACTAGCAGCCGATTGTCCGATCATTCACCGGGATTTCCGGCACCCCGGCCCGGTCGAGCATGCGGCGCATGTCCTCGGCGGGGAGCGCCGGGTTGGCCGCGGCGGCCGCCGCCGCGTCCCGGTCGGGACCGGCGAGCAGTTCGCGGATCCGGGCCACGGGGAGCCGCGGGTCCCGGCCGGCGTCCGCGCGCGTCTCCGGGTCCCGGCTGAGCCGGTCCAGGAGCTCCGGCTCCAGACCGGGGTCGCGCAGGGCCAGGCGCCGGCCCCTCGGGTCCGGGCAGTCGCCGAGGCGCGCGGCGAGCCCGGCGGCGGGGAAGCCCGGCCGGGTGACCAGCATGCCCACGGCGCGGTGGGTGCCGTTCAGATAGAGGTCGAAGAGCAGCTCGGGCGGCGGTTCCGGGTGGAACTCGGCGAGCAGCAGCCGTACGGCGAAGTCATCGTCGTGCGCGAGCAGTTCGACGGCTTCGGCCGGCAGACCGCGGCAGACCGCGGCGCTGCGCCGCAGCCAGGTGTGCGGGGACCGGGCGCACCGTCGCAGGAACCCGGCGTCCTCGCGGCGCTCCCACACCCAGTCGAGAGTGGACAACCGGTCCTCGGCGCCGACCGTGTAGTCGATGGCGGCGCGCTCGGACTCGCTCAGTTCGGGGCGGGCGGACACCTGGAGCCGGACCCGCGGGTCGGGGTCGACGGCCAGCCGCGCCACCAGGTCGGGCGGGAGCGAGGGGTTGGCGGCGATCGCCGCGAGCCGTTCGCCTTGCGCGACCACGCGTTCGGCGAGTTCCCGGGTGAGCCGGCCCCTCGCCAGGACCTCGGCCACCTGCCACCCGTCCCCCAGCCGGCCGACGAGCCACGCGGTCCGTTCCTCGTCCTCGTGGCAGACGTGCCGGGCGGCGGCCTGCCGGACGTCCGGGCCCTCGTCGTGGAGGAGCCGCTCCCGGGCCTCGTCCGCGAGCCGGTCCCAGGCACGGCAGGCCGCCTGCCGGAACACCGGATCCTCGTGGTCCGCGAGTCCCGCCAGGACGTGGGCGGGCGTGGGGCCCCACGTGACCAGTTCGCTGCGCACCAGGCCCCTGGGATGGTCGAGCAGCCGCTCGTACGCCCAGTCGGGCAGCGGGGCCACGCGCCGCCGGTAGGCCAAGGGGCCGTGCGCGAGGGCGAGGTGGACCGCCGGGGCCGGGTCGTCGACCAGCCGGGCACGCTGGTCGGGGTCGGCGTTGCCGTTCTCGGCGAAGGCGCTCCGGACATGGCGGTCCGGGTGGACCAGAACGGCCTCGATCACCTCCTGCGGCACAACCGCGCGCCGTGCAACCGCTCGTCGCACCCACTCGTCTTCGTGGCCGAGCAGACGCAGCAGCACGTCCGCCGGTGCGGCCGTGTTCCCGGCGAGCCCGTGCAGCAGCCCCGTCCACCGAACGCCCATGCCCGATCCCTCCCCCGTTGATCCAAAACGGGCAGCGTAGCAAGGAAGCCCACACGCGGACCGATCATCACATTGCGGTCCATGACATCCTGTGACGTCACAACTCGCCGGACGGAATCGGCGGACGTCCGGGGAATATGGGGAAGGTCGATGAGGCTCTGCTTCCTGGTGGAGGAGCACTACCGCCACGACGGCATGCCGAACGAGGTGATCGGGCAGCTGACCGCGTGGGGGCACCGGGTGGACGTGGTGCGGCCGGGCGGGTCGCTGCTGCGCATGTCCGAGGCCGTGGACGCGGGGGCGCACGACGCCTGGGTGCTCAAGACCGTCTCCGGCGGGCCGGGTCTCACGCTGCTCGAAGCCGCCGCCGCGGCCGGGATGACCACCGTCAACGACGCCCGGTCCATCCGGGGCGTACGGGACAAGGCGCTGGCCGCCGCCATCGGGCGCGGCCGGGGGCTGCCGCTGCCGACCACGTACGCGGTGGCCTGCCCCGAACTGCTCAGGGAGATACCGGCGGCGGAGTACCCGCTCGTCGTCAAGCCCGCCGACGGAAGCTCCGGACGGGCCGTGCGCATGGTGTCCTCGCCGGAGCGGCTGGAGACGATGCTTCCCCTCCTTGCGGGCGAGGGCATGCTGATCGCCCAGCCGTACGTGCCCAACGCGGGCACGGACATCAAGGTGTACGGGGTCGGCGGCGAGCTCTTCGCGACCGAGCGCTGCTCCCCGCTGCACCCGGACCCCTCGGTGCGGGAGCGCCGGGTGCCGCTGTCGGCCGAGGTGGCGGCGATCGCCGCCGAGGTGGGGGCGGTCTACGGGCTGGACCTGTACGGGGTGGACGTGCTCCTGGGCCCGCACGGGCCGGTGGTCGTCGACGTGAACGACTTCCCGAGCTTCCGTCAGGTGCCGGACGCGGCGGCGCGGGTGGCGCGGGCGGTACTGGGGCTGGCGCGGGCGGGCGGCGCCACGCGGCCGACGGCGCCCGTGGCGCTGCCGTACGCGCTGCCCCTGTCGATCCCGGCTCAGGTCTCGGCTCAGGTCTCGGCTCAGGTCTCGGCCGTGGGGGGCGACGGCGCATGAGGATCGGCCTGATCACCCCGGAGCCCGGGCATCCGCTGCTGGCGGACACCACCGCGCTGCTGGCCCCGGAGCACACGGTCGAGGCCCTCGACCCGGTCACGCTCGGGGAGGTGCCGCTGCCGCCGGCCGACGTGTACCTGCTGAAGTCGCGGACGCCGCACGCGCTGGGGCTCGCACGCCACCTGGAGCGACAGGGGGCGCCGGTGGTGAACTCCGCGGCGGCCACCGCGCTGTGCCAGGACCGTACGGAGATGGCGGAGCTCGCCCTGCGCGCCGGGCTGCCCTTCGCCCCGACCCGGACCCACGGATCCCTCTCGACCTGGGCGGCCGAGGCACGGCTCGACGCCCCCGTGGTCGTCAAGAGCCGACGCAGCCGCCGGGGCGACCTCGTCGCCCGCGTGGACGACGCGGCCCGCCTGCGGGAGTTGGCGCGGGAGTGGCCGCACGAGCCGGTCGTCGTGCAGGACCACGCGCCCAACAACGGCTGGGACCACAAGCTGTGGGCGATAGGGGACCAGGTCTTCTCGGCCCTGCGCCGCTCCGAGCTCTCCCCCGGGGGCCGCGGCCCCACCCGGCCCCTGCCGGCGGCCGAACTGCCCCCGGGATGGGCCGGCCTGGTGCGTGAGGTGGGCACGGTGTTCGCGCTCGACGTCTACGGAGTGGACATCATCGACACCGGCGGCGGTACACCGCTGATCGTGGACGTCAACGCCTTCCCCGGGATCCGGGGACAGGCCGGCGCCCCGGAGGCCCTCGCGGCGCTGGCCCTGCGCCGGGCCGCGGAGCGGACCCGAGGAGCGGCCGAGCAGTAGGCGTGCGGGTCCGGACGGGGGAATGCGCGGGATGCGCGGGCCCCCGTCCGGTGTCGTGGCGCGGCCCGGTGGCGGGGGCGGTGAGGATCGGGGCATGGGCGTCGTCCTGCCGGTCCTCTTCGCGCTGTTCGCGGCGCTCAGCAACGCGCTCGCCACCGTGCTCCAGCGGCGGGCGGCGCTCACCGTGCCGCAGAGCGACGGCTTCCGCTTCGGTCTGGTCCTCGACCTGCTACGGCGGCCCGTGTGGGTCGGCGGGATCCTGGCCGTGATCGCGGCCGGGGTCGGGCAGGCCGTCGCACTGGCCACGGGCGCGCTGGCCCTCGTACAGCCGCTGTTCGTGCTGGAGCTGCCGCTGGCCCTGCTGATCGCCTCACTGGTGACGCGCCAACGGCTGCCGGGGGCGTTGTGGCTGGCCGTGGCGGGGGTGGTGGCGGGGCTCGGGATCGCGCTGGTGGCCGCCTCGCCCCAGGGCAACCGTACGGACGCGCCGCCCGCGCGGTGGGCGGTGGCCCTGACGGCCTGCGCGGTCGTCGTGGCCCTGCTGGCCGTGGCCGGGCTGCGCCGCCCGCCCGGCCGCTCGCGGGCCGGCTGCCTCGGCGCGGCCACCGCCGTCTGCTACGCGCTCACCGCCGCCCTGATGAAGTCCGCGGTGCACGTCCTCGACGACGGCGGCATCGGCGCGTTCCTGACCACCTGGGAGACGTACGCCTTCGGCGCGAGCGGGATCTGCGCCCTGCTGCTGCTCGAACACGCCATGCAGGGCGGTCCGCTGGTCGCGTCGCAGCCCGCGCTGACCCTCGGCGACGCGAGCATCAGCATCGCGCTGGGCGTGGTCCTCTACGAGGAACACCTGCGGTCGGGCTGGTGGTTGCTCCCCTAGCTGCTGGGCATCGCCCTGATCTGCGCGGGGGTGCTGGCCCTCGCGAGGGCCGGGGACGACGCGCCCTGAGGACGGGGGTAGCGTGCCGGTCAGTCGAGCGGAGGGCGGGAGCCATGCGAGCGGTGGTCTTCGAGCGGTACGGGGAGCAGGCCGAGGTCAGGGACGTGCCGGAGCCGCGTCCGGCGGCGGGCGGCGTGGTCGTGCGGGTGGAGGCCACCGGGCTGTGCCGCAGCGACTGGCACGGGTGGATGGGTCACGATCCGGACATCGTGCTGCCGCACGTGCCCGGGCACGAACTGGCGGGCGTGGTCGAGGCGGTGGGGGCCGGGGTCTCGAACTGGCGGGTCGGCGACCGGGTCACGGCCCCGTTCGTGTGCGCCTGCGGAAGCTGCGCCGACTGCGCGGCGGGTGACCACCAGGTCTGCGCGCGGCAGACACAGCCCGGGTTCACCCACTGGGGGTCCTTCGCCGAGTACGTGGCCCTGGACCACGCCGACGTGAACCTGGTGGCCGTACCCCGGGAACTCTCGTACGCCACGGCGGCCGGGCTCGGCTGCCGCTTCGCGACGGCGTTCCGGGCGGTGGTGGCGCAGGGCAGGGTCGCGGCGGGCGAGTGGGTCAGCGTGTACGGCTGCGGCGGAGTGGGCCTCTCCGCCGTGATGATCGCGGCGGCGGCCGGGGCACGGGTGGTCGCCGTGGACACCGCGCCGGGAGCCCTGGAGCTGGCACGGAAGTTCGGCGCCGTGCACGGTGTGGACGCCGCGGCCCACGCCGACACCGCTGCCGTGATACGGGAGTTGACCGGTGGTGGCGCACACCTCTCGCTCGACGCACTGGGCTCGCCGGTGACGGCGGCGGCCTCGGTGAGCGGTCTGCGCCGCCGGGGCAGGCACGTGCAGGTGGGGCTGCTTCCGACGGCGGCCGGCACGGCGGCCCTGCCGATGGACCGGGTGATCGGCTGGGAGCTGGAGATCCTGGGGAGCCACGGGATGGCGGCGCACGCCTACCCGCCGATGATGGAGCTGGTCCGGGGCGGGGTGCTGCGCCCGGACCTGCTGGTCACCTCGACGATCCCGCTGGAGGCTGCCCCGGCAGCGCTGGCCGCGATGGGCTCGGCCGCAGGAGCCGGGGTCACCGTCATCCTGCCGGGATCGGGGGCGCGGGGCTGAGCTACGATCCCCGCGCAGAACATGTGAACGACGCGGGAATGGCGGGTGGTGGGCGTGAGCGCCGGTGGCAGAGTGCCGGGGGCCGTGGCCGTGGTGCTGGTGGGCGGCCTGCTGCTGAGCGGCTGTTCGGGCGCCGCGGACGGCGGCGCCCCACCGGCGCAGGAGAAGCCGCCGACGCCGACCACGAGCGCCGGCCCGGCGACGGACCCGCCGGCCCCCACGGCCTCGCAGCCGGCCGCCCCGGAGCCCTCCGCCACGGCCGCACCCCCGGCGCCGGCCCCGAAGTCCTCGGCCGGCCGCGGGTCGGGGCCGGCGCCGAAGCGGAGCACGGCGGGTTCGCCGAAGGTCCCGCAGAACCCCTACCGGGGGCCCACCCCGCCGCCGGCGCCCACCCACGTCCCGACGATGGACTGGAAGCCGACCCCCTTCGACCCGGACGACCCCTCGATCCCGACGTACACGTTGCCGCCGCTGCGCTAGGCCGGAAGGGCGGCCCGTGCGTACTTGCCCGACAGCAGGTGGCCCGCCCCCGGGGCCACGGCGTCGAGGTCCAGGGCGCGGAGCAGCTGGTGGGCGGTGCAGACCGCCGCGGAGACGACCGGCTTGCCCAGGAGCTGTTCGGCCTCCTCGATGGCGCCCAGGGACGGCATCTGCACGCAGGCGGAGAGCACCACGGCGTCGGCGTCCGAGTACTCCAGCGCCCGCGCGAGGCCCGGCAACCGGGCCGGGTCGTGGGCGGCGACGTCGAGGTTGTCCGGGATCTCGAGGGCCTCGTAGTCGAGGACTTCGATGCCCTCGTGGGTGAGGTAGTCCACGACGGTCCGCGTGAGCGGGCGCATGTAGGGGGCCAGCAGCGCGATCTTCTTGGCTCCGATGGTGTGCAGCCCGTGAACGAGGGCTCCGGCGCTGGTGACGACGGGGGCGGGCGCCCCGTTCTCGGCGGTGCGGGTGTGCAGCCGCTGTTCCGCGGTCCGGTGGTAGCCGAGGCCCATGCTCATGATGGCGACCAGGCAGGCGTAGCCGAGCACGTCGACCCGGGCGTCGGACAGTTCCACGGCGCAGCGGTCGGAGTCCGCGTCCATGGCCCTGAGCTGTTCCGGGGTCACGTGGGTCATGCGCATCCGGCTGGAGTGGAAGGTGAAGCGCTCGTCGGGTGCGACGGCCTGGCGGGCCCGGAGGATGGCCGGGACCTCGGTTTCCATGGTGACGTTGGAGCTCGGCACGATCTGGCCGATGCGGTAGGTACGGGGTGCCACGGGGTGCTCCTCAGCGGGCGTCGACGACGGGGTTGGTCAGGGTGCCGATCAGCTCGACGGTGGCCTCCACCGTGTCACCGGGGGTGAGGAACTCCGGCGGGACCATGCCGGCGCCGACGCCGGAGGGCGAGCCCGTCGCGATGACGTCGCCGGGTTCCAGGGTCATGCCGGAGCTGATGTCGGCGATGAGGCGGGCGATCGGGAAGAGCATGTGGCGCGTGTTCGACTTCTGCTTGGTGACGCCGTTGACGCGCAGCGAGAGGTCGAGTGCCATGGGGTCGCGGATCTCGTCGCGCGTCACGATCACCGGGCCGAAGGGGGCGTAGGAGTCCTGGCCCTTGGAGAAGAACCACTGGCCGGAGCGGCGCTGGTCGCGGGCGCTGATGTCGTTGATGATGCTGAAGCCGAAGATGTGGTCGTACGCTTCCTCCTCGCTCACCCGGTGGGCGGTGCGGCCGATGACGACGGCGAGTTCGCATTCCCAGTCCAGCTGGGTGGTCAGGTCGGCGTTGTGCAGGATCGGCTGGCCCGGTCCGGTGACGGCGGTGGCGGGCTTGCCGAAGAGGACCGGGCGCGGCGGCAGGTCCTTGTCGGTGTCGAGGCTGCGGCTGGACTCCTCGACGTGCTCGATGTAGTTGAGGCCGACACCGATGATCTTGCCGGGGCGCAGCGGGGCGCGCAGGGTCACGTCCTCCAGCCGGTGGACGGCGTCGGCGGGCCGTCCGGCGGGGTCGGCGGCGAGCAGCTGCCGGGCCGCTTCCTCCGCGGCCGGGCCGGCCTGGACGAAGGACAGCAGGTCGTGCGGGAGCCGCGCGCCGGCGTGGTCGGCCAGGACCGCCAGGTCGAGGACGAGGCCGTCGGCCTCGACGCCCAGGCGTTCGGTGGTTCCGGTGGTTCCGGTGGTGAAGGTCAGCAAGCGCATGCTGGGGCTCCTCGTGGGTCAGGCGGCGGTGACGGGCTGGTGCCCGCCGTTGTCGGCGTACGCCTCTTCCCGGTGGAAACCGAGCGAGCGCATGACGGGGAAGTCGTTGAAGGAGAAGAGGCAGGCGTCCTCGGCCGGGTCGAGGTTGTGGTGCTCGTGCCAGGCCCAGGAGGGGACGCAGAAGATGTCGCCCTGCTTCCACTCGAAGCGCTGTCCGGCGATCACCGAGACTCCGCGGCCCTTGGCTGCCGTGTAGATCACCGAGCCGGTGTGGCGGTGGGCGAGGGTGGCCTGGCCGGGGCGCAGCAGCTGCATGTGCGCGCCCATGGTGGGCATGACCGGCCCGCCCGTCACCGGGTTGGTGTACTCGGCGATGACCCCGTCGTAGGGGGAGCCCTCGGTCGCCTCGGCGAGGCCCCGCAACGCCTCGTAGGTGGGCTCCCAGGGGTAGGCGAGCAGCGGGGAGTACGGCCGGGTCCACTTCTCCACCCCGTACGGCAAGAGGTTCGCTCCGTAGGTCAGGACCGAGGAGTTGATCACCTTCCCCGGGGTCTGGTACAGCTCGGGGTGGACCTCGTAGAAGCCGGCGTCCAGGGCGTTGACCAGCGGGATGTCGAGTCCGTCCTGCCAGATGACGGGGCCGTCCTCGGCGTCGTTCCCGTGCTCGTGCCAGGTGCCGTTCGGGGTGATGGCGAAGTCGCGGGGGCCGACCTTGAGCTTCTGGCCGTCGACGATCGTCCAGGCCCCGGTGCCCTCGTGGACGAAGCGCAGGGCGGCGGCCTGGTGGCGGTGGGCGGTCATGGCCTCGCCGGGGCCCATGATCTGCAGGCCGGTGTAGAGGAGCCCCGCCGCGGCGCTGACCTCCTTTCGGCCCGGGTTGACGAGCATGACGACGCGGCGGCCGGCGTCGTCGCCCTTGACGAGGCCGAGGGCCTTGAGGACGTGGGGGCGCAGCTCCTCGTAGCGCCACAGCACGGGCACGGACCGGGGCTGTGGGTACCAGGGCTCGATGTCGTTGGCCACGGTCCACAGGGCGCCGGCGTCGAGGGCGCCGAGCTCGTCGTAGTACGCGGTGAGTTCGGGGGTGTCGGAGACCCGGGCGCGGCCGAGCATGGTGTCGTCCTGCTCGCTGGTCATGCGTCCTCCTCAGGGGCGGCGGTGTCGGTGAAGGGGGCCGGGGGCACGGTGAAGGTCACGGGCAGCCGGGGGCGGTTGTCGACTTCGAGGCGGAAGATGTCGAAGCGGTTGTAGTGACCGGTGATGTCGTGCATCTGCTTGGGTTGGATGCACCGGGCGAGGTCGATCTCGCCGTAGACGATCCCCTCGTCGTCCACGAGGGGTTCGGTGACCGGGCGGCCGTCGGGGCCGAAGATGCCGGACAGTGCGCTGCGGGGACGGGTGAACTGCTTGCGCAGTTCCTCGTCGTCCCCGGCGAGCATGTCGACGATCTCCGGGGAGACGGTGGAGCAGGCGACGACGGAGAAGACCTTGCCCTCGAAGCTGTGGGCGGCGGTGCGGACGGCGATCGCGTCGGCCATGTCGTAGTCGGCGGGGGCCACGGGCAGGGCGATGTAGCAGGAGGCGTGGACGAGTTCGCCCTGCGCGAGGAGGGTGAAGCGGGCCAGGGTGTTGGTGTTCTCGCCGCAGGCGAGCGCGCCGAGGGGGCCGACGGGTGTGCGGTGGACGACGAGTGAGCTGCCGTCCCCGCCGGTCCAGGTGAGCTTCTCGGCCCAGGTCGGCACCAGTTTGCGGTGGACGCCGAGGAGGGCGCCGTCGGGTCCGATGGTCAGCAGGGTGTTGTAGAGGACGCCGAGGCTGTGCGGGGCACGCTCGTTGACCCCGATGACGAGGACGATCCCGTGCTGGCGGGCCGCCGCGCGCAGGGCGTCGACGTGCGGGCCGGGGATGTCGACGGAGGACCGCTGGAGGCGCTCGAACCAGGGGGAGCCCTGGACCGGGTTCATCGTCCAGTTCCAGTAGGGGTAGCCGGGGACGAACACCTCCGGGAATACGACGAGTTCGGCTCCGTGGACCGCGGCCTCGGCGATCAGGGCGACGGCCTTGTCGACGGTGGCGGCGGGGTCGAGGTAGACGGGTGCGGCCTGGACGGCCGCCGCCGTGAATCGGGGCAGGTTCTCCCTGTCCGTGGGCATGGGAACCTCCGGCTATCGGGGGACGGGAGCGGGCGCCGGGGCGGCGGCGCGCGGCAGCCAGCGGCGGTGGGCGGACGCGGCGGGCTGCCGCAGGAGCTCGAGGCGGGGCGGGATCCGGTCGGTGCGGGCCGACGGGGGCCGGCCGCTGCCGGCCCGCCAGGCACGCGCCCAGGGTGCGGCGGGGCCCTGGTAGCCCTGGGCCGCGGCGGCGTGCAGGGTCCACAGCGGGTCGTGGATCTGCGCGCGGCCGACGCCGCACAGGTCCGCCCGGCCGGCCAGGATGATCGAGTTCACGTCGTCGTAGGTGGAGATCGCGCCGACCGCGATGGTGGGGACCCCGGTGGCGTTGCGGATGAGGTCGGCGTACGGGGTCTGGTAGCTGCGGCCGTAGCGGGGCCGCTCGTGGGAGACGACCTCGCCGGTGGAGACGTCGACCGCGTCGGCGCCCGCACCGGCGAGCGCCCGTGCGATCGCGACCGCGTCGGCCTCGCTGGTGCCGCCCTCGGCCCAGTCGGCGGCGGAGATCCGCACGAGCAGCGCCTTGCCGGCCGGCCACACCTCCCGTACGGCACGCAGTACTTCGAGCGGCAGCCGCAGCCGGCCTTCGAGGTCGCCGCCGTACTCGTCGGTCCGCCGGTTCGTCAGCGGGGACAGGAAGCCGGAGAGCAGGTGACCGTGCCCGTACTGGAGTTCCAGTACGTCGAAGCCGGCCCGGTCGGCGCGCCGGGCCGCGCTCGCGAAGTCCCGTACGAGAGCGTCCATGTCGGCCCGGTCGGCCTCGCGCGGCACGGGGCTCCGCTCGTCCCAGGCCAGCGGGGAAGCGGCGATCGGCTGCCGGTCGTGCGCGGCCGCGCGGCGTCCGGCGTGCGTGAGCTGGATGCCGAGGCAGGTGTCGGACTGGCCGTGGACGAAGCCGGTGATGCGCCGCCAGGCCGTTTCCTGCTCGTCGTTCCACAGGCCGGGGCAACCGGGGGTGGCCCGGCCGTCGGCGCTGACGGCCGTCATCCCGGCGAGGACCAGGCCGGCGCCGCCGAGGGCCTGCGTACTGAGGTGGACGAGGTCGAAGTCGCCGGGGACGCCTTCGCGCGCGGTGTGCAGGGCGGTGGGCGGGACGACGACCCGGTTGCGCAGCAGCAGTCCGCCGAGCGGGTAGGGCCGGAACATCGGCGGCACGGTCGAGGAGCGGTTGACCGCGGTGGTGAACTTCTCGTCGCGCACGCGCAGGTTGTCGTAGGTGACGCGGCGGCTCCGGGTGAGGAGGTTGAAGGCGAACTGGTGCGGGTCCTGGCCGGTGTAGCGGTCGATGTGCTCGAACCACTCCAGGCTGGCCTGGGCGGCGCGCTGGGTGGACTCCACCACCGGCCTGCGCTCCTCCTCGTACGCGGCGAGCGCGGTCGGCACGTCCGGGTGTTCGTGCAGGCTGGCGGCGAGGACGAGGGCGTCCTCCATGGCGAGCTTGGTGCCGGAGCCGATGGAGAAGTGCGCGGTGTGGGCGGCGTCCCCGAGGAGGACGACGTTCTCGTGGCGCCAGGTGCGGTTGCGGACCGTGGTGAAGCGGAGCCACTTGGAGTTGTTGGGGAGGAGGCGGTGGCCGTCGAGGTGGTCCGCGAGGAGTTCCTCGCAGCGCCGGATGCTGTCCTCGTCGCTGGTGCCCGGCGGGTGGTCGAGGGCGGCGAACTCCTCGAAGCCGGCGCGCCGCCACGCCTCCTCCTCCATCTCCACGATGAAGGTGGAGCGGGTGGCGTCGTAGGGGTACGCGTGCACCTGGAGGGTGCCGAAGTCGTGCTCGTCGACGATGAAGGTGAACGCTTCGAAGACCTTGTCCGTGCCCAGCCACATGTAGCGGCCGGTGCGTTCGTCGAGGTCGGTGCCGAAGGTGTCGGCGTAGGCGGCGCGGGTGGCCGACCGTACGCCGTCGCACGCCACCACCAGGTCGTAGGACGCGGCGAGTTCGGCGGCGGGCGGGGCCTGGGTGCGGTAGCGGACGTCCACCGCCAGGGCGGCGCAGCGCTCCTGGAGGATCCGCAGCAGGTGCCGGCGGCCGAGGGCGGCGAAGCCGTGCCCGCCCGAGGTGAGGGTGGAGCCCCGGTAGCGGACGTCGACGTCGGTCCAGCGGGCGAACTCGGCGGACATGGCCGCGTGGATCTCGCGGTCGGCCTGGGCGATGCCGTCGAGCGTCTCGTCGGAGAAGACGACCCCGAAGCCGAACGTGTCGTCGGGGGCGTTGCGTTCCCAGACGGTGACCTCCCAGTGCGGGGAGAGCTGCTTGGTGAGGGCCGCGAAGTACAGTCCGCCGGGCCCTCCTCCTATGACTGCGACGCGCACGCCGTACCTCCTGGTGATTGCGCGGGTTCCGCGCGGGTGGTGAGCAGTTCGGGTTCCTGCGGCCCCGCCGTGCCCAGCCGTTCCCGTACGTCGGCGGGCCAGGGGGTCGACCCGGTCGCGTGGGAGGCCGAGTGGGCGATGACCATGCGGCCGGTGGCCGCCTCCACGCCCTGTTCGCCGCGCACGGTGAAGGCGTAGTGCAGGGAGGCCGAACCGACCTTGGTGACCTGCAGTTCGGTGCGCACCGCGTCCCCGAACCAGAGCCGGGCCCGGTAGTCGGCCTCGAAGTGGACCCGGGGCGTGCTGCCGAACAGGTGGGACAGGCCGAGGCGGTGGAGCAGGACGGCCTCGGCCGCCTCGACCCAGCGCACGACGGTGGAGTGGTGGTAGTGGCCGGCCGCGTCGGTGTCGGTCCATTCGACGCGGCGTTCGACGACGACGCTGGGCGGCAGGGGCGCCGGGGCGGACGGAGGTGCCGCCGGGGCCAGTGCCGCCGGGGCCAGTGCCGCCGCGGAGAGGGCGCGCTCGCGCAGTGCGCCGCGCCGGAGCTTCCCGGTGCCGGTGCGCGGCAGTTCGGTGACGAATTCGACGGCGCGCGGGTACTTGTACGGGGCGATCGTCTGCTTGACGTGGTCCTGGAGCTCACGGACGGTCCCCTCGGCCGCCGGGACACCGGCGCCCAGGACGACGTAGGCCTTGACGACCATGCCGCGCCGCGTGTCCGGGGCTCCGACGACCGCGCACTCCTCCACGTAGGGGTGGGTGGCGAGGGCCTTCTCCACCTCGGGGCCCGCGATGTTGTAGCCGGAGGAGACGATCATGTCGTCGCTGCGGGCGACGTACCAGAAGTAGCCCTCCGCGTCGCGGATGTAGGTGTCGCCGGTGATGTTCCAGCCGTTCCTGACGTACGAGGCCTGGCGCGGGTCCGCGAGGTAGCGGCAGCCGGTCGGGCCGGTGACCGCCAGCAGGCCGGGCTGTCCGTCGGGGACGGGATCGCCGTGCTCGTCGACGACGGCGGCGCGGTAGCCGGGGACGGGGCGGCCGGTGGAACCGGGCCGGATGTCCTCGTCGGCCGCGGAGATGAAGACGTGCAGCATCTCGGTGGCGCCGATGCCGTCGATGATGCGCAGCCCGGTGGCGGCGTGGAACTCGTGCCAGACCGCGGCCGGCAGCGCTTCCCCGGCGGACACGCAGCGGCGCAGCCCGGCCAGCCGGTCCACCGCCCCTGCCTCCATGATCGCGCGGTAGGCCGTGGGCGCGGTGAACAGCACGGTCACGCCGTGGGCCGCGACGAGTTCGGCCAGTTGCAGCGGGGGCGCCTGCTCGATCAGCAGGGTGGCTGCCCCGGCGTAGAGGGGGAAGACCACCAGTCCGCCGAGCCCGAAGGTGAAGGCGAGCGGCGGTGTGCCGGTGAAGACGTCGTCCGGGCGGGGCTTGAGGACGTGCCGGGAGAAGGTGTCGGCGTTGGCGAGCACGTCGCGGTGGAAGTGCAGGGTCGCCTTGGGGCGACCGGTCGTGCCGGAGGTGAAGGCGATCAGCGCCACGTCGTCCGCGGCGGTGGCCACGGTGTCGAACCGGCCGTCCTTGGCCGCGCAGCGCGCGGTCAGGTCCGTCGGTCCGGGACCGCCGTAGGTGAGGACGGGCAGGTCCGGCAGCTCCGGCAGGTCCGGCAGGTCCGGCGAGTCCGCCCCGCCGGGGCGGCGGGCCGGGTCGAGCTCGTCGGCGTAGCGGTGGTCGCACACGGCGAGCAGGGGCCGGCTGATGTCGGTGAGCTCGGCGAGCTCGGACGCGCGGAGCATCGGCATGGTGGTGACGGCGACCCCGCCGGCCTTCAGGACCCCGAACCACGTCGCGACGAGCCAGGGGTTGTTGGGGCCGCGCAGCAGGACGCGGTTGCCGGGCACGAGGCCGAAGTCCTCGGTGAGGACCTGGGCGACCTGGTTGGCACGGTGCTGCAGTTCGCCGTAGGTCCAGCGCTCGGTCGGGGTGAGCAGACAGGGGCGGTCGGGGCCCAGCCGTTCGACGGCGTCGTCGAGCAGGCGCTGAGCGCAGTTGAGCCGGTCCGGGTAGTCCAACTCCGGTAGTTCGAAGTGGAGTTCGGGCCAGAGAGCGAAGGGCGGCAGCCGGTCCCGACAGAAGGAATCGGCATGCACGGAAGGGGAGAGCTCCATGGGGCGGCACCTCAATCAGGGAGCAGCGGGGAGATGGGGAGCAAGATATGTCGAATATTTGGCGTCCGTCAACATCTCGCGATATCCAAGAGGCGAGGCGGCGGTGCACACCCCCGGCCCCTCCCCCGGTCGCCGCCTCAGACCGCGGGAATGCACACCCGGACCGACTTCCCGAACTCATGTGCCGTGACGGAGAGTTCGCCACCCAGCTCGGCCGTCAGCAGCTGCACGATCAGCAGTCCGCGCCCACCTTCGGACTCCGGGTCGATCTCGGCGCGCGGAGCGGGCAGCCGCGGCAGGCCGGCGCCCCGATCGGCGACCTCCAGCCGGAGCCAGCCCCCGCCGACGGCCACGCCGACCCGCATCCGGCCGGCTCCCGCGTGCCGGACGACGTTGCCGACGAGTTCACTGACGGCCAGCAACAGGACGTCGACCGCGTCACAAGGGACCCGCCAGTCTTCGAGCGCGGCGCGCACGCGGGCCCTGACCTGCGGGACACTCGCGGCGACGGGGTCGGCGACCCAGTGGACGAAGCTCCGCACCGCGGGAGGAGCGGAACTGCCGGTGGTGGTGAGCATGAGGCGCTCCGGAGAGGGGGAAGGCGGCGCGTCCACTGGTGCGTCTCGTGTAACTGCTCCAGAAGTCAGATCCCCTCTGGGCTTGTAGTCAGCGGAAATGCGTCGCTAGAGTCCGTGATTACACGTGTAACAAGCTACGCCTCCCCCGGCGACTCGCGCAAGCATTTCGGACATACGACGCGAAGCCTGCACGCCGCCCCCGCCGGGACCGCCGCATTGGAAGGGCCGCAATGACGCAATCTCCTCCCACCGAGTTCGATCTCGCCGACATGACCTGGCCGCCCCCGCCGTACCAGTCCCCCGTGCCGCCCGTGACCGGCGCGGACGGCGTGCGCCGGTTCGACGGGGTCACGTACGCGACCACCCCCGGCTACCGCCCCCGCCTGCTCGACGTCCAGGTGCCCGCGGGCGAGGGGCCGTTCCCGGCGGTCGTCTGGATCCACGGCGGCGGCTGGCTGGACGGCGACCGCCGCTACCCGCCGCCGACCGTGCCCGCCGCGCTCCTGCACGGGGCGGTACTGTCGGCCGGACTCGCACTCGTCTCCATCGACTACCGGCACAGCCTCGAAGCGCCCTTCCCGGCCCAGCTGCACGACGTGAAGGCCGCGATCCGCTACGTCCGCGCGTTCGCCGGCACCCTCGGCATCGACCCGGACCGGATCGGCGTCTGGGGCGAGTCCGCGGGCGGCCACCTGGCGGCGCTCGCCGGACTCGTCGGCCCCGACAGTCCGCAGGCCGCGGCGCTGGAGGGCACGCACGGCGTCGGCTCCGGCGACACCGGGGTCCTCGCGGTCGTCGACTGGTACGGCGTCTCCGACCTGGTCGCCCTGGCCGCGCACCCCATGCCGGCCATGCCGTCCGGGATGGAGTTCCCCGATCCCTACGAGGCGCTGCTGGGCGCCTCCGTGGCCGAGAATCCGGAGGCCGCCCGCACGGCGAGCCCGGTGACGTACGCCGGGGACGCGACCCCGCCGCCGTTCCTGCTGGTGCACGGGACCCGGGACGGCCTGGTGCCGTACAGCCAGAGCGAGGTCCTCGCCGAGGCCCTGAAGGGCGCCGGGGGCGAGGTCACCCTGCAGCCCGTGGACGGCGCCGACCACATCTTCCTCGGAGCCCCGGACATCACGCCGATCGTCGAGGAGAGCGTGGCCTTCCTGGCCCGGCACCTCGGCGCGGGGGCCTGACGGCCGGTCCCGCGGACGCGTTCCGCCGCGGGGGCGCGGCCCGGCCGCGCCTCCCGCGTTCCCTCGAACGCCTCCCCCGCTCCTCCCCTCCCCCTCCCTTCAGAGCACACACGGCCGCGGGCGCTCCCGCGGCCGCGAGAGGCACAGCCATGCCCGGCACTCCGGTCACCACCCCGAACGACAGACCCGACGGCCCCCGCGCAGCCGCCCGCCGCGCCGGGCCCGGGGCGTCCCCGCGCCGCGGCCGCGGCGTCCTCGTCGCGGCCCTCCTGCTCCTGACGGCCGCCGTGGCGCCGGGCCTCGTGGTCCGGTCCGACGTCACGCATCCGCCCTTCCAGGGGCTGGACGAACGCTGGCTGGTCTGGATGGGCGGTCCCCACGAGGGCCCGTACCTGGCCGCCGCCACGGCGCTGGACTGGTTCGGCGGCCCGGTCGGCGCCCTCGTCCCGCTGACCCTGCTGGCCGTGCTGCTCGTCCGCAGGCGCTGGGCGTCGGCCGGCTTCCTGCTCGCCGGCTACCTCGGCGGCAACATGCTCGTCGTACAGGGACTCAAGCACCTGGTGGACCGGCCGCGACCGGCCGACCCCCTGGTCCGTGTCGACCACGGCTCCTTCCCGTCCGGCCACGCGGCCACGGCGGCGCTCCTCGTCGTCACCGTGGGCGTGCTCCTGGTCCCCGCCGCCCGTCGGCGGGCCTGGTGGTTCGGGGGCGCGGCCTTCACTCTGGCCATGATGTGGAGCCGCACCTGGCTGCACGCGCACTGGCTCACCGACACGGCGGCCGGCGCCGCCGCGGGCGCGGGCGCGGGCCTGCTGGTGTGGTGGCTCTTCCAGCCGGCCCTCGCCCGGGAACGCGTACGTGCCCGCGACCGTCGGGGGGCGGCCGCGGGCACGGGCTCGGTGGTGACCGACGGCGGATGACCGCCCGAGGTCCACGCCTCACACCGAGGCGGCGAAGCGCCCCGTGTCCCCCACAGCAGGTGCGGGCGCCACGGGGCGCTTTCCGTCTCCAGGCCCGCCGTGGCCGTCCTCAGACGGCGAGCGGGAAACCGGCGGTCCGCCTCTTGTTGCTCTTGAGACCGTCAACTTGACCCGGTCCTGAAGGGCCGGGCTTGGAGGTAGCGCCCAACTGGCTGCTGGGTTGGCTCCTCCGTCCAGACACCCCTATGGGGTGGCAGGGACGCGTGACTCACGCCCCGCTGTCCACACGGTCTCGCCCTTGCGGCGGATGTTGTGGGACGCGTTGTCGTCCGCGTGCATGAGGGCCCCGCAGGACCGGCACGCGAGCGTCGCTTGATCGGCGCGGTTGCGCCGGTCGATGTGGCCGCACTCGGAGCATTGCCGGCTGGTGTACGCCGGATCGACGTACACCAGCGGCACCCCGGCCCGCTTCGCCTTGTACTCAACGAAGGCGGCGAGCTGGTGGAAGCTCCACGAGTGCAGGGAGGTCCGCTGGTCCTTGCGGAGCCGTACCCGGCTTCGGATGCCCGTGAGGTCTTCCAGGGCGATACCGGAGCCGGTGCGTTCAGCGGTGGTGACGATGGTCTTGGAGACGATGTGGTTGACGTTGGCGGTGTGCCGGGCTTCCTTGCGGGAGCGCTTCTTGAGGAGGCGCTTCGCGGACTTGGTGCCCTTGGCCTGCAACTTCCTGCGCAGATCGAGCTGTCGTTTCCGGTGCCGGTTCAAGCCGCGACCGGCGGCCCGGTAGCCGGTGGAGGTGGTGGCGATGTTGGCGATGCCGAGGTCGACTCCGATGAACCCGTCAGGCTCGTACTGCTCGGCCTCGGGGATGTCGCAGACGGCGATCAGGTAGAACACGCCGTCGCGTTCGATCAGGTCGGACTCGCCCTTGCGGTGCTCGCGGAGCATCTTGAGCGCGTCCGGGGAGCAGGCGAAGCGAACGCTTTTGAGCCGTCCGGCCGTCGTCCAGATCGACACGGTTCCGGCGTCGTACTGCCAACTCAAACACCGGTCGTCGTACGGCTGCGCGGCCTGGGGCCGGAACGTGATCGGCTTCGACTCCGCCTTGACCCTGCGCTTCGATCCCGGCTTGCCCAGGTTCCCGGCCGTGATGTTCGCCTTCAACGTGGTGTAGGCGTCACGGGTCTTCTTGATGACGTGCTGAGCGGCTTGCGCCCCGAGCCCGCGCGCCTTCAACTCGGCGTAGGTGTGCTTGCGCAGCTCGTACTCACGCGGCACACCGTGCTCGAACGCCACACCGGACACCCAGCACGCGGCCTCGTTGACCGTGCGCAGGGTGGAGCGCAGCGCGGCGGCCTGCTCGGCCTCCGGCAACAGCTTCACCTGCGCCACGATCTTCACACCCATGATCGTAGCATTGGTCTATGTCACCACGCTGGGAGCCAAACCCCAACACTCGTAGGGGTAGAACCGTCGTCTACAGCCTCCATGCACACTTGGTCTTCACACCAAAGTATCGGCGCGGCCCGTTCACGGACGAGATCCTGACGCGCTGCGAAGAAGTCATGCGGGCCGTCTGTGCCGACTTCGAGACCGAACTGGTCGAGTTCAACGGCGAGCACGACCACGTGCACCTCCTCGTGCACTACCCGCCGAAGGTCGCCCTGTCCCGCCTGGTCGGCTCCCTCAAGGGCGTATCAGCCCGCAGGCTCCGGCAGGAGTTCCCCGACCACATCCGCAAGTACCTGTGGGGAGATCACTTCTGGTCGCCGTCCTACTTCGCGGCGTCCTGCGGCGGCGCACCGCTGGCAATCATCAAGGAGTACATCGAGCAGCAGAAACGTCCGCGTTAGCCTGCGGGTCAGAGCAGTCCAGAGAAGCGATTCCTCCCGGGCCTGAAGGCCCGGGTTCCTCGCTAGACATGCTGAATACCGCGGACGTGGTGGACCACCGCGTAGATCTCCTCGCCGCCGGACTCGGTCCCGAGCTGATCGCGGGTGCGCAGGATGGAGAACGTTCGCGTCTCCTCGGTCGACTGCGGGAAGAAGAACCTTGGTTCCAGATCGAACAGGCGATCGTCACCGCCGCCGAGGACTTCCCCCTTGTCGCTTTCGAACAGCGCAACGCTGTCGAACCAGCCCTCCGGGAAGAGCAGTTCGTTCGGCGCATAGAAGATGGTGTACGAAACCTGGATCTCATAAAATCCGGTGCCCGTGTTGACGATCCCGAGGGTGGGCGTGTCCTTGTAACCAGACATGGCGCATTTCCTTCGTCGAGAAACAGCGGGATGCCGTCCGGCCGCATTGCCGGCGGGATGCTGCTTCGATCCGTGGTCCCAGTAGGCCCCGGGGCGGCCCGTCCGGTCACGTCGCTGGAATTCGTCGCTTGACACCGCGGCCCGCGGCTGCGGCGTGCCTGCGCACGCGGATGGCCCTCGCTCAGGAGGTCAGGCGGGGCACCAGGACGGCTTCCACGGCCGGGACCGGCACCGCCGTACCCGTCTCGATCAGCTCGTGCAGGGCGCCCGCGATCTGCGCCGCCGACGGCATGTCCAGCCGGACCGTGGTGAGCGCGGGCTGCTGGAGTGCGGAGAGGACGAGGTCGTCACAGCCGACGAGGGCGACCTCGTCCGGTACGACGATGCCCTCGGCCTGCAGCGCGTGCAGCAGCAGCGCGGCGTACTCGTCGTTGTACGTGAAGACGGCGTCCAGCCCGAGGCTGCGCCAGCGTCGGGCGAGAGCGCTCGCGGACTCCCGCGTGTAGGCCAGTTCCACCGGGGTGACGGTCGCCATGTGCCGGGCCGCGACGGACTCTGCGCCCGCGAGGCGCGGTTGCGCGAGGGTGGCGAGGCCCCTCTCCTGGGGCATGACCACGCCGATCCTGGTCCGGCCGCGCTCGATGAGGTGCTCGGCCGCGGTGGCGCCGATGTGGGTGTGGTCGAAGCCGATGGTGTGCACGCCCTCGACGGGGTGGGACGCGAAGGCCAGCAGGCCGCGCACTCCGGCGCGGCCCAGCAGCTCGGCCGCCTGGGGGGTGAAGCGGTCGCCGTCCAGCGCGACGACGGCCGCGGGGCGCAGCTCGGCCCAGGCACGGGCGGCGTCGACGGGGTCGGCGAAGCGGCCCGCGTGGAGCACGGCCGTGTAGCCGAGGCGGTCCAGCTCGCTGTGCAGGTCGTCGACCCAGTCGCTGACGAGGCGGCCGATCGCGGAGATCGACGAGGGCATCAGGACGAGGTTGCTGCGGCCGGCGCGCAGGGACCGGGCGGCGGCGTGCGGTACGTAGCCGAGCTGCCGCGCCGCGTCGAGCACCCGGGCCCGGGTGCCCGCACTGACCCGGTGGCCCTGGGTGTCGTTGAGGACGAAGGAGACCGTGGCGCGCGACACCCCGGCGAGGCGGGCCACGTCGGCGCTGGTGATCGACGCGGGGACGGCGTGTGTCTCTTTGGCCATGACGTCCCTCGATGCTCCTTCTGCGCTGCTTGCTCCTTGCTTTCAGGTTACACGAGTTAGGTCAAGGGAGCGGAGGTGTGCACAGACGTGCGGGCGGGGCCGTGCAGGAGCCGGGAGGCGCCCGCAAGGTCGCCGAGCGCGGTGACGACGGAGTCGAAGCGCATCGTGGTGCGCGCGTCGCTGTCGTACGGCTGCCAGTGCGGCAGGTCCGGATGGTTCGGGTCGCCGGTGCGGACGAAGGCGATCCAGGCCCGGTGCATGGCGTACGCGAGGCCGTCGCGGACGGCGGGAGCGAGGCCGTCGCGGATCGCGGGAGCGAGTCCGGCCAGGAAGGGCGCGTGCGCCCACTGGTCGAAATTGTCGAAGACGAAGGGGAGTTCGAGGCAGTGCGCGGCGCCGAGCCGGCCCTCGTGGGCGGGGGTGGGCAGGTCGAACTGGTAGGCCCAGACGGGGTTGCCCGATGCGGCCCTGGCCTCGGCCAGCCGGACGGCGGGGACCCGGAAGAGCTCGTCGGTGATGAGGTCCATGAGCACGTCGGCCGGACGCGCGCCGGGCCGGGCGTGCTCGTACGCCGCGTACACATCGGCCGCGGCTTCGGTCCCGAAGGTCTCCGCGATCCGGTCGGTCACCTGCTCCCGGGTGGCGGCGGCGTACCCCTCGTCGAGGGCGAATCCGAAGTTGGCCTCTTCCCTCGTCCAGCCGATCATGACGTCGATGCCGGCCGCCGCTCCGTTCAGCAGCGCCTGCGCCGGGTGGCTGCGGAGGGTGATCCCGTCGATCACGGGCAGGAAGGGCGTGGGCCAGTACCCCCACCGCATCGTCTGCGCGAAGAGTCCGGCGGCCGCCCCGATCAGCTCCTGCCACGGCAGGGTGCGCAGCTCGGCCAGATCCTTGGCGCCTGCCAGCTCCAGGTAGGCGGCGGTGCGCTCCAGGTAGTCGTCCGGGGCGGGGAGGTCCAGGCCGAAGGGCGGGCTCTGCAGGACCACCCGCCGGATCAGCCCCTGCGTCTCGGGGTGTCCGGCGAGGGCGGCGGTGGACACCGCGCCGCCCGATTGTCCGGCGACCGTGATGAGCTCCGGGTCGCCGCCGAAGGAGGTGATGTTCTCCTTCACCCAGCGCAGGGCGGCGAGCTGATCGGAGAGCCAGTGGTTGGCGCCCGCGCCGCTCGCGCTGTGCACGTCGCCACCCTCGGCCCCGTCGCCCGCCTCACCCTCCTCGCCCTCACCGGTGTAGAGGTAACCCAGTGGCCCGATGCGGTAGTTGATGCTCACGACGACGAGATCGCCGTCGCGCGCGAAGGTCTCGCCGGAGTAGCCGGGCAGCGAGCCGGAGCCGGACACGAAGCCGCCGCCGTGGATCCAGACGAGCACCGGGCGGCGCCCGCCGTCGGCGGCGGGCGTCCAGACGTTGAGGGTCAGGCAGTCCTCGTCGAACGGCGGCGACCCGTGCCCGCCGAGGACCGGGTCGCCGCCTTCCCGGTACATCTGCGGTGCACTCGGGCCGTCGGCGGTGGCGTCCCGCGTGCCGCTCCAGCCGGCGTGCGGCTGCGCGGGCCGCCAACGCAGGTCGCCGACCGGAGGTGCGGCGTAGGGCACGGCCCGGAAGACGGTGACTCCGCGCTCGGTCGCGCCGCGCAGGCGCCCCGCGGGGAGGTCCACCACCGTCGTCTGGTCCTGACCTGGGGAGTGGGGCATGAGCCGGTCCTTCCTGAGTGCAGCGCACCGGATGCGCGAGCACAGCGAGACTATGGCGCAAATTTAGCGTCCGTCAATACTGCACGATATATTGAGGCTCCTTCCGGGTCCCGCCTCACAGCCACAGGCTGTCCGAGGCCATCCGCTCCGCCTCGACCTCCAACAACGGCTTGAAGACCCGCCACAGCACGAGGCAGGCTCCCGCGCCGAGGAGCACGCCGGCGAAGGTGTCGCTGAGCCACTGGGCGTGCAGCCAGGTACGGCTCCCCATCATGGCGAGGACGTACGAGGCCCCGATCGCCCACCACCAGCGTCGCGCACGGGGCGGGAACACGACCACCGCGACCACGATCACGAGCGTCACCGCGCTGAACACCTGCCCGGAGGGGTACGAGCCGTCGTTGACCAGGACCCACGGGTGCGGCGGACGCGGGCGGTCGGCCAGTTGCTTGAGCGGCAGGACGAGGAAGACGTTGGTGACGACGGCCGCCGAGAGGACGAACAGCCCCGAGCGCCAGCGCCCGTAGACGCAGAGGCAGCCGATCAGCGCGAGCGGCAGGACCAGGCCGAACGGGCCGCCGAGCCGGTCGAGGAAGAGGGCGGCCCCGCCGAGCCCGTCCGACCCGCCGGATTCCTCGGCCGAGGAATCGTTCACCGAGGCGGCCCAGCGGTCGTCGAGCTCCTGGAAGAAGGGCTGCTGGTCCATCCGGAGCAGCAGCGCGACCAGGAGCGCGAGGAGCAACAGGCCGGCCCCGAGGGCGAGCGCGTGGCGCGGTGGGGCGGCGGGGAGGTGGTGCCGGGGAGGGCGGGAGGGGCGGGAGGGGCGGGGCGGGCGAGGTGGCGGCGTGAGGGAGGGCGAGGGGAACATGGCGGGCCTTTCACGGTCGTCTCCCCAGGCGGTGGGGGCACGCGGAGAGCAGGCACGGAAATGGGGAGGGGGAGGAAGCGGCGGGGGCGGGCGGAAGCGTGGGAGGAACACAGGGAGACGGGAGACGGGAGACGGGAGACGGGAGACGGGAGACGGGAGACGGGAGACGGGAGACGGGAGACGGGAGACGGGGGACGGGGGACGGGGAGCGGAAGGCGCCAGGAGCGGGGGGCGCCGGGCCGCGGGGTACGGCCGAGGGGCTGCCCGCCGACCGGACCGGATCGGGGCCACCTCCGGTCCGGCGGATCACGAGGCGGACGAAGGAGTCCGCGCGGCGGGGCGCCTGCCGGCGGTGGCCGGGGAGAGGACGCGTGCCGGCTTCGCGAGCCCGGACCGATCGGCGGGGGCGCCCCTGAAGGACGCCCTGAGGTCCGGGTCGGCCCGCCGTGCCTGGTGGGCGCGCTCGCCACGTGGCACGAGCGGGAGCGGATACCGGCCGCGGGTACGAGTACGGGCTGCGACGTCGTGCAGACACCGCCGGCCACGCCCCGCCGTCCGGGCAGGACGCCCTTCGGCGACGGATAGTCGCGGTGCGGCACGGAGTATTGCCCATGCGTGACGGCCGCCACAAGTGCAAGAGAGTTTTTCGACACATCAGCCCTGCACAGCGACCTCAACGCGGTGGTTACACGTCTTTGCATCGCAACCCCGCAGTCGGTCACGATCTGCGCAACGACCGACCTCAACCCCTGGCGGAGCCCAGAAATGGGTGCTACACAGTCTCCAACGCACTTGGTGACACGTGTAACAACATCAAGAAGACCGCGGTCGTCCGCCCCACCCCCGGTGACACCGCCGCCCGGCCTCCGCTCGCGGGGCGCCCCGCTCCCCCCACGCACCGCCACCTCCCCGCTCCGTCCCCCGAGGAGTCGTCATGGCCACGCCCGAAGCCGTCGATACGCCCGTACCCCCGATGCCGGAACCCGTCCGCCAACGAGGGCTGCTGCCCCTGCTGCTGGTCGCCAACTCCGCTTTGATGGCCGTCTACATGGGTGTCGGCTCCGTCCTGCTGCCCACTCAGATCGCCGCGATCGCCCCCGATGACAAGGTCGCCGTCCTGGGACTGATCGGCGGCATCAGCGCGATCTTCGCCACCGCCTTCAACCCGATCGCCGGAGCCCTCTCCGACCGCAGCGGCCGCCGCAACCCCTGGATCCTGGGCGGCGGCCTGGCCTCGCTCGCCTGTCTGGGCCTGCTCGGCAGCGTGAACACCGCGCTGCTCGTCGGCATCGGCTGGTGCCTGATCCAGGCGACCATGAACATCTACCAGGCCGCGGTCACCGCGATCGTCCCGGACCGGATCCCCGCCGCCCGGCGCGGCACCGCGTCCGCTCTGGTGGGGCTCGGTCTGCCCATCGGCGGCACGGTCGGCGTGCTCGTAGCCTCGAACACCTGTCAACTTGACCCGGTCCTGAAGGGCCGGGCTTGGAGGTAGCGCCCAACTGGCTGCTGGGTTGGCTCCTCCGTCCAGACACCCCTATGGGGTGGCAGGGACGCGTGACTCACGCCCCGCTGTCCACACGGTCTCGCCCTTGCGGCGGATGTTGTGGGACGCGTTGTCGTCCGCGTGCATGAGGGCCCCGCAGGACCGGCACGCGAGCGTCGCTTGATCGGCGCGGTTGCGCCGGTCGATGTGGCCGCACTCGGAGCATTGCCGGCTGGTGTACGCCGGATCGACGTACACCAGCGGCACCCCGGCCCGCTTCGCCTTGTACTCAACGAAGGCGGCGAGCTGGTGGAAGCTCCACGAGTGCAGGGAGGTCCGCTGGTCCTTGCGGAGCCGTACCCGGCTTCGGATGCCCGTGAGGTCTTCCAGGGCGATACCGGAGCCGGTGCGTTCAGCGGTGGTGACGATGGTCTTGGAGACGATGTGGTTGACGTTGGCGGTGTGCCGGGCTTCCTTGCGGGAGCGCTTCTTGAGGAGGCGCTTCGCGGACTTGGTGCCCTTGGCCTGCAACTTCCTGCGCAGATCGAGCTGTCGTTTCCGGTGCCGGTTCAAGCCGCGACCGGCGGCCCGGTAGCCGGTGGAGGTGGTGGCGATGTTGGCGATGCCGAGGTCGACTCCGATGAACCCGTCAGGCTCGTACTGCTCGGCCTCGGGGATGTCGCAGACGGCGATCAGGTAGAACACGCCGTCGCGTTCGATCAGGTCGGACTCGCCCTTGCGGTGCTCGCGGAGCATCTTGAGCGCGTCCGGGGAGCAGGCGAAGCGAACGCTTTTGAGCCGTCCGGCCGTCGTCCAGATCGACACGGTTCCGGCGTCGTACTGCCAACTCAAACACCGGTCGTCGTACGGCTGCGCGGCCTGGGGCCGGAACGTGATCGGCTTCGACTCCGCCTTGACCCTGCGCTTCGATCCCGGCTTGCCCAGGTTCCCGGCCGTGATGTTCGCCTTCAACGTGGTGTAGGCGTCACGGGTCTTCTTGATGACGTGCTGAGCGGCTTGCGCCCCGAGCCCGCGCGCCTTCAACTCGGCGTAGGTGTGCTTGCGCAGCTCGTACTCACGCGGCACACCGTGCTCGAACGCCACACCGGACACCCAGCACGCGGCCTCGTTGACCGTGCGCAGGGTGGAGCGCAGCGCGGCGGCCTGCTCGGCCTCCGGCAACAGCTTCACCTGCGCCACGATCTTCACACCCATGATCGTAGCATTGGTCTATGTCACCACGCTGGGAGCCAAACCCCAACACTCGTAGGGGTAGAACCGTCGTCTACAGCCTCCATGCACACTTGGTCTTCACACCAAAGTATCGGCGCGGCCCGTTCACGGACGAGATCCTGACGCGCTGCGAAGAAGTCATGCGGGCCGTCTGTGCCGACTTCGAGACCGAACTGGTCGAGTTCAACGGCGAGCACGACCACGTGCACCTCCTCGTGCACTACCCGCCGAAGGTCGCCCTGTCCCGCCTGGTCGGCTCCCTCAAGGGCGTATCAGCCCGCAGGCTCCGGCAGGAGTTCCCCGACCACATCCGCAAGTACCTGTGGGGAGATCACTTCTGGTCGCCGTCCTACTTCGCGGCGTCCTGCGGCGGCGCACCGCTGGCAATCATCAAGGAGTACATCGAGCAGCAGAAACGTCCGCGTTAGCCTGCGGGTCAGAGCAGTCCAGAGAAGCGATTCCTCCCGGGCCTGAAGGCCCGGGGTTCCTCGCTAGACATGCTGAACACCTGCGCACCGGCTATCTGATCCTCGGCGCGATCGTCGCCGTCTCCGCGCTGCTGCTCACCGGATTCTGCCGGGACGTCCCGCGCACCGAGTCCGCCGCCAAGGCGCCGACCGCGCCCAAGCGCGCCCAACTGGCCGCCTTCCTCTCGGCCTTGGGCAACCACGACTTCCGCTGGGCCTTCATCGGCCGCGCCCTGATGGTCCTCGGCTACTTCGCCGTCGTCGGGTACCAGCTGTACATCCTCGACGACCACATCACGCTGCCCGCCGGACTCACCCCGCCGGCCGCGATGGCCGTCCTCACCCCGGTGTCGATGGTCGCGATGGCCCTCTCCACCGTGCTGGGCGGGCTGCTGTCCGACCGTCTGGACCGCCGCAAGGTGTTCGTCGGCGTATCGGCCGCCCTCGCCGGGCTGGTCATGGTGGTTCCCGTAGTCAGCCCGACGTGGACCGGCATGCTCGTCTTCAGCGCCCTCAACGGCCTCGCCTTCGGCTGCTTCATGGCCGTGGACACCGCGCTCGTCACCCTGGTGCTCCCTAGTACTGCAACCGCATGTGGCGTGACGGTCGGTGAGGTTGCTCGTTGTTGTGACTGTGTGATGAATCGCTGACGGTTGAGCAGATCGAGTCGTGGTCCGAGGGTGTAGCGGGGTTGCATGCCCGGTTCGGGCATCGTTTTGGCAGGTCGGAGCCACGTGATCGGGCTCTGGACTACATGACGGGCCTGCTTGCGCCGCTAGAGAAGAAGAACGGGTGGACGCTGGCCGAGCAGGTCGGCCAGCTCCGCCCGGACGGTGTGCAACGCCTGCTCAACCACTCCGAATGGGACGAGAACGCGGTCCGCGACGATGTCCGGGACTTCGTCGTGGAGACCATCGGCGCCAAGGATGGCGTGCTCATCGGGGACGACACCGGGTTCCTGAAGAAGGGCACCAGGTCAGCAGGGGTCCAGCGGCAGTATTCCGGCACCGCTGGCCGCACCGAGAACTGCCAGATCGGCACCTTCCTCGCCTACGCATCCGCCAAAGGGCGGGCGCTGATCGACCGGGAACTCTACGTCCCGAAGTCCTGGACGGACGACCGCGACCGCTGCCGGGCAGCCGGGATCGACGACACCGTGCCGTTCGCCACGAAGATCGAGCACCTCAAGTGGATGCTGCAACGCGCCATCGACGCGGCTGTTCCCTTCGCCTGGGTCACCGCGGACGAGGCATACGGGCAGGTCAAACACTTCCGTGCCTGGCTGGAAGAACGCCAGGCCGCGTATGTGCTGGCCACCAAGGTCAACGACACCGTGATCACCGCCGACGGCCGCGACGCGCGCGTCGACGAGCTGATCGCGGCCCTGCCGAAGCAGGCATGGAAGCGGATCTCCGCCGGAGCAGGCGCCCACGGCCAGCGGATCTACCACTGGGCCCGCGTCGCGATCCGGCCCACCTGGGAGGGCGGATCCGGGCACTGGGTGCTCGCCCGCCGCAACCTGTCCGACCCCACCGACATCGCCTACTACGTCTGCTACGGCCCCGTCACTTCCCGGCTGAAAGACCTGGTCAGGACCGCCGGAGCCAGGTGGGCGGTGGAGGAGTGCTTCCAGACCGCGAAGGGTGAATGCGGGCTCGACCACTACCAGGTGCGGCTCTACCGGGCCTGGTACCGGCACATCACCCTCGCCATGGCCGTCCTGGCCTACCTCACGGCCATCCGTGCCGCAGAAGCCGCAAAAGGGGCAGCGGAGACGACGAGCAAGACCTCATACCCCTCAGCGTCCCGGAGATCCGCCGGATGATCGGGCACGTCGTCCTCACGCCCCGCTGCCACACCAACGAGCACCGTCTCCACTGGTCACACTTCCGACGCCGCAGCCAGGCCCGAGCCCGCCGCTGCCATTACCAACGCCGAGGCCACGACCCACACATGCGGTTGCAGTACTAGGGCCGAGGACGCTGCCCGCGACATGGGCGTGCTCAACATCGCGAACGCGGGACCGCAGATCATCGCCCCCTTCGTCGCCTCGGCCGTCGTCACCGCACTGGGCGGCTACACCCCGCTCTTCCTCGTCGGCGGAGCCCTCTCCCTGATCGGCGCGCTCGCGATCCTCCCGATCCGCAGCGTGCGCTGACCGCCCTCCTCCGGGCCCGCTCCCCCGGACCCGCTCCGGGCCCGTCCCGCGGGACCGGGTCCGGCCGGAACTCCGGCGGGCGCGCGCCGAGGGTCGCGCGCCCGCCGGGCTGCACCACGCACCACCGCTCACCCTCACCTCCCTCCGCTCTGAAGGAGCACTCTGTGAGACGCAAGCGAGTCCTGCCGCTGGCCGCCCTGATGCTGTGCACACCGGCGCTGGCCGGCACGGCACCCGCGGTCGCCGCGCCGCAGACCGCGCCCGCGGCGGCGGACGCACCCGCCGGCCCGTTGCGGATCCTGCTCACCAACGACGACGGCTACAACGCGCCGGGCATCCGCAAGGCCTTCGAGCGGCTGACCGCCGCCGGGCACGACGTCACGATCGTCGCCCCGGTCACCAACCAGAGCGGCACCGGCACCAAGATGATGAGCGCCCCCGCGATCTCGGTGAAGCACCCCGAGCCGAAGGTCTGGGCCGTCGACGGCACTCCGGGCGACTCCGTCGCCTTCGGGCTGGCCGAGGTTTTCGCCGGGAAGGCCCCCGACCTGGTCGTCTCCGGCACCAACTTCGGCCCGAACGTCGCCGGGCTCGCCACCCACTCCGGTACGGTCGGCGGTGCCGTCGCCGCTCTGGAGTCCGGCGTGCCGGCCATCGCGCTGAGCACCGGCGGCCTGAGCGCGCCCGACCCGGTCACCACGGTCAACGCCATGGGGCCCACGCTCGATTTCGCGGTCAAGCTGATCGACCGGCTGCGGGTCCGGGCACGGTCCGGTCCCCTGCTGCCCAAGGGAGTCGGCCTGAACGTCAACCACCCTGTCGTCGGTGCGGACGGCAAGGGCACGGCCGCCGGTGTGGCCACCACCTTCCAGGACCCGCAGAACTTCCTCGAGCCGGACTTCACCGACGCGGGTGACGGCACCTGGAAGGTGACCGTGAAGGTGGCCCTGAAGCCCGCCGCCAAGGGCGGCGACATCGAGGCGGTGGCCGCCGGCAAGATCGCCGTCAGCCCGATGAACTCCGACTGGAACACCGGACCGGCGGACCACGCCGTGACCTCGGCCCTGATCACCGGGCTCCGTCCGTAGGACCGCGGACCGGCCGGGGGCGGAGCGGGCACACGGCTCCGCCCCCGGCCGCACCCGAGGCCGCCGAGGCCCCCGAGCCGGAGGCAGAAGCCCGAGGTCCGAGGTCCGAGGCCGCCCCGGCAGGAACGTGCCACACCCCGAACGCACCCGCACGCACCCGCTCACACCCGTGCGCGCACTCCGCACGACTCCAGGAGGACGGATGAAGAGGCCCGGCAACCGGCTGTCTTCGGCAAGATCCCTGCTCGGCACGGCCCTCGCACTGGTGACCCTGCTCGCCTCGGCGCTTCCGGCGGCGGCCTCGCCGCCCTCACCCTCGGCATCGGCCGACGGTTCGCCGCGCCCGGTCGTCGCCGTGGCGCAGGGCAACCTGCGCGGTCAATCACGCGACGGTGCACAGGATTTCCTCGGTGTCCCCTACGCCGCTCCGCCGGTCGGGAACGCGCGGCTGCGGGCACCTCAGCCACCGCCCCGGTGGAACGGGGTGCGCGAGGCCGCGCAACAGGCGCCCGCGTGCCTGCAGTTCTCGCCGTTCGGCCTGGCCGATCCGCAGGCCGTCAGCGAGGACTGTCTGTATCTGGACGTCTACCGGCCCCGGACCGCCCGCCCCGGAGCCCGGCTCCCGGTGATCCTCTGGATGCACGGGGGTGCGTACAGCCAGGGAACGGGCACGCAGTTCGGCGGGCGCACCATGGCCGATCTCACCCAGAGCGTGGTCGTCAGCATCAACTACCGGCTGGGACAGCTCGGTTATCTGGCCCTTCCCGGGCTGGGCCGGGAGAACGCCCGGCGTTCCGGGTCCTTCGGCCTGATGGACCAGCTCGCGGCGCTGCAGTGGACCCGGCAGAACGTCGGCGCGTTCGGCGGGAATCCGGGCAACGTGACGATCTCCGGGCAGTCCGCGGGCAGCGGTTCCGTCTGCGCGCTGCTGGCCGCCCCCTCGGCCGCGGGCCTCTTCCACCGGGCGGTGCTGCAGAGCGGTCCGTGCACCCTGCTGCGTACGCCGGACGGCGCGGCTGCCGAGGGGCAGGCGCGGTCCTTCGCCGCCCGCGCGGGATGCACCGTTGCGGAGGAGGCGGCCGCCTGCCTGCGCGCCGCCTCAGGGGCGGCGCTGGTCGAGGCGGCCCGTACGCTGCCCACCCCGGGCCCGGCGTCCGGTGACGGCCTGCTGCCGCTCCCACCCGCGCAGGCCATCGGAGACGGCACGTGGAACAAGGTGCCGGTACTCATCGGGAGCACCCGCGCCGAGGCCCGTTTCTTCGTCGCGCTGACGCAGCCGCGGCTGACGGCGGAGCAGTACACGGCGCAGATCCTGGCGGACCACGGGGCTGCGGGCCCCGAGGTGCTGGCCCGCTATCCGGTCGCGGCGCACGGCTCGCCGTACCTGGCGCTGTCGGCCGTCATGACGGACTCGACCTTCGCGTGCCACACGGCGTGGACCGCTCAGCTCTTCGCTTCCCAAGTTCCGACGTACGTCTACGAGTTCGACGACCCGCAGTCGCCCACCCTCGCCGGGGCGCAGGTGCCGGGCCTGGACGAGTCGAACGCGCACAGCGCGGAGCTCGCCTATCTGCACGACTTCACCATGGGCGAACGCCCGCTGACCCCGGTCCAGACCGCGCTCGGCACCCGGATGAAGCGCTACTGGGCCGCGTTCGCACGCTTCGGCGCTCCGGTCGCAGCGGGTCAGACACCGTGGCCGGCGGCCGGCGCCGCCGCCGGTACGGTCCTCACCCTGAATCCGTCGGCGACGCGGACGACCTCGTCCTTCGGCGAGGACCACCAGTGCTCCTTCTGGCGGACCCAGCCTCCCCGGCCCCTCTGATCCGTTCCGGGCGCCCGTGCGGGACGGCCCTGCTCCGCCGGCCCGTCGAGTCGTGGCCGGCGGGACCGGGCCGCCCGTACGGGGGAGTTCAGGCGGCCCGGTCCTCGCGGAGCCGGCGGCGGCGTCGGACCACAGCGAAGAAGGAGCCCGCGAGCGCCACCAGGACGGCCGACACCGTCAGGAGCCAGACGGGTATGCCGTCCCCCACGGTGAGCAGCTCGTTGTGGTAGACGGCCCTGCGGTACGGGGTGTCCTTGGCGGTGGCGCGCAGTTCGTGGTCGGCGTCGATGCGGGCCGGCTCCGGGAACTCCTGGTCGATCGCGGTCAGGAACACCGCCTTGCCGCCCGCCAGTTCGGCGATCGGGCCGTCCTTCGGGTGCACGGTCCCCGCGAAGGTCACCTTCGGCGCGGAGCCGCCGATCGGGGACGCGGGTTCCATGCGGTGGTCGGCGAGCACGTACAGGCCGAGTGACTGGGGCGTCTTCGCCATGCGGGAGAGCCGCATCGGGTAGACCAGACGGTCGCTCTCGAAGCGGATCCTCAGCGGGTCGAGGTCGCCGCGCAGCACCTTGCCCTGCTGGCGGGGGGCGAGCCGTACCGCCACGTACTCCCACCGCTGGTCGACGTACGGCTGGACTTCGGCGGCGAGCCGGTCGGGGAGCTTGAAGCCGTTGGTCTCCAGCCAGGTCTTCAGGGCGTCCGGGTCGGTGGCGGTGAGCCGGGCGACGTCGAAGTCGCCGAGCTGTTCGCGGCCGACGACGCCGACGGACGCGTCCGCGGCGCCCGGGGGTGCGGCGCCGGCGAGCTCGCCCCGGCCGGCGGAGAAGGGCCAGTCCCGGTCGCGCGGCCAGAAGTAGTGCCGGGCCTTGCGCTCGGGCCGGGTCAGGTCCCTCAGTTCGCCGAACATGTCGCCGTCGCCCAGCTCCACCGTGGCCCGCCCCGGCACCGGCATGATCCAGGCGGCCCGGTGGGCGTCCCCGCCGACGGTGAAACGCATGACGATCTGCTCGGTGCGGCCGTCCCAGCGCACGACGGACGTCTCCCGGTCGACACCGATCCGGGACTGGCCGTCGGGAACCATGGCCCCGCATCCGCACGCGTACGCGGGGTTGACCAGGGCGCCGAGCTGCGTGACGAGCAGGGCGAGGAGCAGGGCCGGAATTCTTCGTTTCATCCACACGGGGGCTCAGACGACGGTGCTGGTGATCCGGTTCCGACCCCCCTCGCAGAGCGGTCGGCCCTGGGCTCATACTGTGCCCCATGAGGGGGAGCGAGAAGCAGCAGCGTGCTCTGCTGCGCCAGGGCGCGGCGGCGCGCAGTCCGCTGGTTCCGGACGCGGTGGAGGCGGAGATCGCCCGGCACGACTGGGATTCGACGGAATGCGGCTGCGGCCGTTCGGCGGGCCACCTGGTGGCCGCCGTGCGGGATGCCGCCGAGGGCCATCCGGCCGCGTTCCACGCGCTGGAGGGCCACGTCTTCTTCGCGGAGAACCTGAAACCGCCCGCTCCGGCGGTGTGCGCCGTGCTGATGGCCGTGTGGGCCGCGCAGCCGCCTCGGCAGGCGACCCGCGAGGCACTGCTGTGGACGCTGCTGGCCCTGCTGTGCACGGTGGACGACGGCGGCACCCACGAGGCCGGGCTGCACGGGCAGTGCGTCGCCTTCATCCGCACCGGCACCGTCGGCTTCCGCCGCGAACTCACCGCGGCCCCCGGCTCGGGACCCGCCGCCTACGCGGAGGGCATCCTCGAGATCCTCGGCCTGCCGGCCTCCTAGGGGTGTCCTGCCCTCCAGGTCAGAGCGTTACGGGTGCCGTCGGGCAGCGGTGGTGCCAGGCTGGGAGGAGATGTGGCCCGGCGTGAGCGGGCGTCCTGCGGACCGTGAGGAGACCGCATGAACGGCACAACGCAGGCAGGCGTGGCCAGGGCCACGACCCTCTGGCTCGCGACGGGCGCCGTGACCTGCGGCCTGTTGCTGGCCGCGGGTCACGGCGCCGCGGCGCAGCAGCCGGACGGGCTGCGGGCACCCGCCCCGCCCTGCACGAACACACAGCTCCTCGCGGACAGCGCGCAGCAGATCCGCGGCAGCCGGGTGCGGATCACCTTGATCAACGAAGGTCCGGAGGCGTGCTCCCTGAAGGGGTTCCCCACCGTCGCCCTCGCCGGTCAGGGCTCGCCGGACCGCAACAGGCCCCTGAACGTGGTCCCTCAGGGCCAGGCGCGCCCCGTGGAGCTGCAGGTCGGCGGCCGGGCCTGGACCCAGCTCACCTTCACCCCGGTGCTCGGGGAGGCCGACGGGTACTGCGCCTCCGGAGCAGAGCCGACCGTCGCGCCCTCGATCGTGCTGGGCGTGGGAGGCGGCGGGCTCCAGGTTTCGCCCGACGACGGCGGGCAGTTCGCGCTCTGCGGCACCACCGTCCGCGCCACGGCCTTCCGCGCCGGCGGTTCCTGAGGACGTCGCCGACCCGGATCCCCAGGGGTGTGTTGCCGATCGGGCCGGGCGGGGGTGGTCGGACCCCTTCGAACGGCGGCCCGACCACCCCACCGCAATGCCTTCCCGGCCTAGAGGCCGATCGAGCGGTACTCGTCCAGTACGGCGAAGCCGGTGCTGTCGTACAGGCTCATCGCGACCTCGTTGCCGCCGAAGACGTTGAACATCATCGCCTCGTCGCCGCCCTGCCGGGCGGCCCACTCGCCGACGGCCATCGCGGCCCGGCCGTATCCCTTGCCGCGCTGCTCCTCGTACACCTCCAGCGAGAAGCCGAAGGTCACGCCCGGAAGGAAGCCGTGGTTCACCCAGCCGGCGCCGACCGCCCGGCCGTGGGCCTCCATCACGTAGAAGGCGTGGCCGGGGGTCAGGTATCCCTGCGGGAGGTAACGGGCGAAGTCCTGGTCGGACTTCGCCTTGGCCTGCTCCGGGGTCAGGACTCCGGACCTGACGATGTCCGCGATGTACCCGGCCTCCTCGGCGGCGTACCAGGCCGGGTACTCCTCCTCGGTGAGCGGGCGGACCGTCAGGCCCGGCGGCAGCTCCGGCCGTTCGGCCGTGGCACGCATCCGGATCTGTCTCCGTACGGGGTAGTCGGCGAACGCCCCCGCTCCGCCGGTGAGCCGGACCTCCACCCGCTGCGCTCCGTGCTCGGCGCACCACCGCTCGGCCCACTCGCGCCCCCGCGGCGCCGTCAGGTCATGGATCCGGCCCACGGTCGCACCGTTGTCCTGCGTCACCCCGACGGCGATCCATCCGGTGCCGTCCGTGGCGACCGTCCAGCCGTCGATGTCCTCCACGGCCCGTTCCAGCAGGGCCCGGGCCAGCGGCTCCGAGCACCCCGCAGCCCGGTACCCGGCCAGCACCCGCTCCTCGAACCCACCCCGCCACTCGCCCTGGTCGGGGACGATCTGTATCCCGTTCATCCGCCCACCCTAGGCATGGCCGCCCCCCCACCCGTCGAACCTTTTCCGGTCCTCCTGGTTCGCCGGACGCCGCCGACTCCAGCGCCGGTACGCACGCAAGGCCGAGCACCTCCTGGCCTTCGCCCGGATCGCGTCGACCCTGATCTGCTGCCGCAGGTCAACCAAAGGAGGTGATGCTCACTAACATCGCCTCCCATGATCACAGCAGTCGTCACCATCGTGCTGGCGTTCGTCGGCTATGGAGCCACGTACATCAACGGCTTGCGCCTGTCGCAGCGCCAAGAACGCCTCGCTCGCTTGAACCGGCAGCTCAGCGACTTCTACGGACCGCTGTTCGCCCTCACGGAAGCCAACAGCCGCATCTTCGGCGCGTTCATGGAGCGCAACGCTCGTCCTGACGGCAGGTCGCCCTTCGTGCATGAGATACCCCCTTCCGACGAGGAACTCGCCGAGTGGCGGTTGTGGGTCAGGACCGTCTTCCTCCCGAACATTCAGGCGATGCGCGACCTGGTCATCAAGCGCGCTGACCTCGTGAGCGAACCAGAGATGCCGCCGATTCTGCTCCAGCTGTGCGCACACGTTTCCGGCTACGAGATCACGGCCGCCCGGTGGGAGCAGGGGAGCTATGACGAGCACCTGTCCGTGGTGCCCTTCCCCAGTGAGGAGATAGCCGCGTACGCGCGGAACGGGTTCGCAGGCCTGAAGCAGGAACAGGGCCGTTTGCTCGGGCGACGGCAGGACGGCTGACCAAGAGAAGCGACCTTTCAGTGGGTAGCCGGCAGGCAGCTCCTGAGGAGTTCGGGGGTGGCCTCCTCCAGGGAGCGGGCGAAGACCCGCTTCGGTGAGGCGGGGACGGCCAGCAGCGAAGGCACGACCAGGACCCCGCAGCCGGCCGCCTCCGCGGAGGCGGCGCCGTCCGGCGAGTCCTCCACCGCCACGCACGCCTGCGGTACGAGGCCCAGCCGTCCGGCGGCCGCCCGGTACGGGTCCGGGTGCGGCTTGGTCCGGGCCGTGTCGTCGGCGGACAGGGTGAAGGCGAAGGGGACATGGGCCAGCGAGCCCCCGACCACCGAGTCCACGACCACCCGCGGGGAGGCGCTGACCAGGGCGAAGGGCACGCCCTGCGCCGTGAGCGCGGTCAGCAGCCGCTGGGCGCCGGGCCGCATCGGCGCCCCCGCCTCCACCCGGCGGAAGAAGGTGTCGGTGAGGGCCGCGCCCACCTCGTACGGGTCTCCCCCTCCCGAGACCCGTACGAGGTGGGCGGCGGTGTCCTCCACCGCGCGGCCGACCACCTCGGGCGCGTCCGCGTCGGTGAGCCGGTGGCCGAGGCCGTCGGCCACCTCCTCGGTGGCCCGCCACCACAGCCCCTCGGTGTCGACGAGGGTGCCGTCCATGTCGAACAGGACCGCGGCGAGGGCGCTCACACGGACCTGGCCAGGACGAGCACCGGCCGCTCGGCCAGTCCCACGGCGGCCCGCGCACCGGGCACCAGGGCTCCGGCGTCCCGCGAGGGCAGGTCCGCCTTGACCGGTACCCCGCCGGGCAGTTCCAGGTGGAGCCTGGTCACGGAGCCGAAGAAGGAGGCGGAGACCACGGTGGCCGTGCCCTGCGCGTCGGCGGTCGCCGTCACGTTCTCGGGTCGTACGAGGACCTCCACGTCCGGCGTCGGCGGCACCGGGCCGTCCACCGGCAGGCGCGCTCCCGCGACCTCCACCAGGCCCGAGCCGGCGAGCCGCCCGGGCAGCCGGTTCATGGTGCCGACGAACTCGGCGACGAAGGGGGTCGCGGGGCGGTCGTACAGCTCGGCCGGGGCCGCGCACTGCTCCAGCCTGCCGGCGTTCAGGACGGCGACCCGGTCGGCCATCGACAGCGCCTCCTCCTGGTCGTGCGTGACGAACACGGTGGTGATGCCGAGGGAGAGCTGGAGCCGGCGGATCTCCTCGCGCAGGTTCGACCGCACCTTGGCGTCCAGCGCGGAGAGCGGCTCGTCGAGCAGCAGCACCCTCGGGCGCAGGGCCAGCGCGCGGGCGAGCGCGACGCGCTGCTGCTGGCCGCCCGACATCTGGTGCGGGTAGCGGTCGCCGTGGTCGGGGAGGCCGACCAGGTCGAGCAGTTCGGCGGCCCGTTCGCGGCGCTGCGCCGCCCCGACCTTGCGTACGCGTAGTCCGAAGGCGACGTTGTCGCGGGCGTTGAGGTGGGGGAAGAGGCTGTACGACTGGAAGACCATGCCGGCGTCGCGGCGGTTGGCCGGGACCCGGGTGATGTCCTGTCCGTCGACGAGGACTTCACCGGAGTCGGGCTGCTCGAAGCCGGCGACGACGCGCAGGGCGGTGGTCTTTCCGCAGCCCGACGGGCCGAGCAGGGCCAGGAACTCGCCGGGCTCGACGGTCAGGTCGAGGCCGTCGAGGGCGACGGCGGAGCCGAACGCCCTGCGCAGGCCGCGGAATTCGACGCGTGCGCCGCCCGTCGGCTCGGTGCGGTCCGCGGGCTCGGTGGCGTCCGCCGGCTTCCCGGCCGCGGGGAGGGTGGTGGGCATGGGGGTCAGGACTCCTTGCGGGAGGGGGTGGCGGGGGCGGCCGCGGCGGTGGCGGGGGCGGTCCCCGCCCGTGAAAGGGCGATCAGCAGCAGCCAGGTGATGAGGAGGCTGAGGATGGAGACGGCCACCGACATGCGGGCCTGGGCTCCGGAGATCGAGACGATCCACACGGCGAACGGCCGGAACCCCAGGAGGGAGGCGATGGTGAACTCCCCGAGCACCAGGGCCAGGGTGAGGAAGGCGGCGCCGGCGAGCGAGGCCCGCAGGTTCGGCAGGAGCACGCGCAGGACGACGTACGGCCAGCTCGCGCCGCAGCTGCGGGCGGCCTCGGCCAGCGTCGGCACGTCGACGGCGCGCATGCCCGCGTCGAGTGAGCGGTAGACGAAGGGCAGCGCCAGGACGGTGTAGGCGAGGACCAGGACGACGGGGAACTTCTCGTTCTGGACGGCGATGAAGGTCTGGTAGAGCGGGGTCCGCGACAGGTGTTCCGGTCCCCAGCGCAGCACGGTGGTTATTCCGGTGACCAGGGCGATCGGCGGCACCACCAACGGCAGCATGCACATCACCTCGACGACCGGGCGCAGCCGCGGGGAGCCGATGCGTACGGCCACCAGCGCGGGCACCGCGAGCAGCAGCGACAGTGCGATGGTGGCGGCGGCGAGGCCGAGGGAGAGCAGCAGGCTCTCGGTGAAGCCGTCGGCGGAGAGCAGTTCGCCGTACGCCTCGAAGGTGATTCCCCGGCCGGGCACGTGCACGGTGAACACGAAGGAGGCGAGGAGCGGGCCGAGGAAGTAGACGCCGGCCAGGGCGAGGACGGCTCCGCGCCAGATCCCGGGGCGGCGGGCGCCTCGGCCCTGCCGGGCCGGCGGGGCGGAAGCGGGGGCCGGGACCGGGACCGGGGAGTTGCCTCGCGCGGGCCCGTCCGTGCGGTCGTCCGCCCGGAGCTCGCCGGGCGGGACGGCCCGGGCCGGCGGGGCGGGTGTGTTCATCGCAGCCATCGGGCGCTCCGTCGCTGGAGGGGCAGGTAGACCGCCATGACCAGGCCGGCGATCAGGATCATGTCGAGGCCCAGGGCGAGCGCCACGTTCTCCTGGCCGGTGAGCACGTTCCCGGACAGCGCGTCCGCGATCTTGAGCGTGACGAGCGGTACGGAGCCGCCGACGAGGGCCGCGGCCGTGGCGTGGGCGGCGAAGGCGGTGCCGAAGAGCAGCACGAACCCGCCGAGCAGGGAGGGGGCGAGCACCGGCAGGCCGACGTGGCGCCAGAACTGCCATCCGGTGGCCCCGCTGCTCTGAGCGGCTTCGCGCCATTGCGGACGCAGCCCGTCCAGCGCCGGGGCGATCACCAGCACCATCAGCGGGATCAGGAAGTACAGGTAGACCACGGTGAGGCCGGTGAAGGAGTACAGGCTCCAGCCGAGGCTGCCGAGATCGGCGAGCTGGGTGACGACTCCGGAGATGCCGACGGTGGCGATGAAGGCGAACGCGAGCGGTACCCCGCCGAAGTTGGCGAGTACGCCCGAGGCGGTCAGTGCCGCGCTGCGCAGGCCCTTGGAGCGGGAGGTGACCACGGCCTGGGCGATGACGACGCCGAGTACTCCGCCGACGAGTGCGGTGAGGGCGGAGAGCTGGACGCTGCCGACGAGCGAGCCGAGGTAGGGCCCCTGGAGCGAGCGCGCGAGGTGTTCGCCGGTCAGCCGGGTGGCGCCGCTCGCCCGGTCGGTGCGGGTGACCGCACCGAAGGCCATGGCGCCGAGCGGGATGCCGAAGCAGAGCCCGGTGAAGACGAGGAGCGGGAGGGCCGCGAGCCAGGTGCGCGGGCCGCGCCGCCGGCGGCTGGTGCCGCCGGCGGCGCGTGAGTCGGAGGTGGACATCAGGAGAGTGCCTTGTCCCACTTCTCGGCGAGGGTGGCCTTGGCCCGGTCGAGCTCCGCGGAGGCCGGGAAGGCCGGGGTGCCCTGGACCTGCGGGAGCTTGGTGACGGCGTCCTTGTCGGCGGTGCCGTCCTCGGTCATGAGGGGCAGCAGCACCGGGCGGGCGTGTCCCTTGAGCCAGAGGTTCTGGCCCTCGGCGCTGTAGAGGAACTCCATCCACAGGCGGGCGGCCGCCGGGTTCGGCGCGTCCACGTTGATGGCCTGCGAGTAGAACTGGGCGAAGACGCCGTCGGCGGGGACGGTGACCTTCCAGTCGACGCCCTTGCCCTTGAACTGCTCGGCGTAGCCGGCGTTCAGGTAGTCCCAGTCGATGGAGATGGGCGTCTCGCCCTTCTCGACGGTGGCCGGGGTGGACTCGACGGGAATGAAGTTGCCGCTCTTCTTCAGCTGTCCGAAGAAGTCGATGCCCGGCTGGATGTCCGCGAAGGAGCCCTTGTTGGCGAGCGAGGCCGCGTAGACGCCGCCGAAGGCCGAACCGGACTTGGTGGGGTTGCCGTTGAGGGCGACCTTGCCCTTGTACTCCGGCTTGAGGAGATCGGCGAAGGTCTTCGGGCAGGTGGCGATGCGGGCCGCGTCGCAGCCGATGGAGACGTAGCCGCCGTAGTCGTTGTACCAGCGGGCGTCGGCGTCCTTCTGGGAGACGGGGATCTTGTCCCAGGCGGTGACCTTGTACGGGGCGAAGAGCTTCTCGGCGGCGCCGCTGCGGGCGAAGGCGATGCCGAGGTCCAGCACGTCGGGGGCGCGGTCCTGGCCCTTGCGGGACTTGACCGCGGCTATCTCGTCGGCGCTGGAGGCGTCCGGGTTCTCGCTGTTCACCTTGATCTTGTACTTGGCCTCGAAGGCCTTGATGATCTCGCCGTAGTTCGCCCAGTCCGGCGGCAGCGCGATCACATTGAGCTTGCCCTCCTTCTGGGCGGCGGCGACGAGGGCCTCCATCGAGCCGAAGTCGGCCACCGAGGCCGCGGCGCTCGGCTGTACGCCGGTCTTGGCGCCGGCGCCGCCGGACTTCTGGTCGGGTGCCGCACCACACGCGCTGAGCGTGGTGAGTACGGCGGCGCTGAGCAGTACGGCCGCACCGCGACGGGCGGAGGAACTGAGCACGGTCTCTCCCGGAGACGAGGGTGGGTTCACTTGTCTGAACAAGTTGGCACCAGTTCGCCCGGGCTCGCTGTACGGACGGTGAACGGCGCCCGTCTCCGGGAGCACGGCTCGACGAAGAGCTGAGAATGACCGGAACAAGTCGTGACAGGGCATGTTGGAATGATCATGGGTGCGGCATCGACCGGGATGATCCGCACGCACCGAGGGGGGCGAAGGGCATGGGCACGGCCCGTTATCTGGAGATCGCCGATGCGCTGCGCCGGGCGATCCTCTCCGGCGAGCACCCGGTGGGTTCCCAGCTGCCCTCCGAGAGCGACCTGGCCGCCCGCTGGTCCGCGTCGCGCGGCACGGTCCGCCAAGCGGTGGCCACGCTCGCCTCCGAGGGGCTGATCGGTTCCCGGCAGGGCGCGCGGAGGATCGTTCTGCGCCACGAGCGCCGGCACAGCTTCGGCGAGCTGAACAACTTCGCCCAGTGGGCCGAGGGGGTCGGGCACGAGGCCGCCGGCCGCTTCCTCTCCCGCACCCGCCGGCCCGCGACCGTCGAGGAGGCGGAGCGGCTCGCGGTGGCGCCGGGTGCGGAGATCCTCGCGGTACTGCGGCTGCGCCTGCTCGACGGGGAGCCCACCATGGTCGAGCGGACGGCCTACCCCGACTGGGTCGCGGCAGCGGTGGAGGCCATGCCGGAGGACTGCCGCTCCGTCATGGACCGGCTGGCGGGCGGCTCCGGGGTCGTCGCCCACTACGGCGAGCACCTCATCGACGCCCTCCCGGCCGGCAGCGAGGACGCCCGGCTGCTGGCGATCCGGCGCGGCAGTCCGCTGCTGCGCCAGCGGCACGTCTCCGCCACGGCGACCGGCCGCCCGATCGAGTGGTCCGACGACCGCTACCGGGCCGGCAGCGTGACTTTCAGTGTGAGCAACTCGGCAGTAGCAACGCCCCTGGAACGGCGCGCCGGCGACGGCTGATCAGGGCCCGGCCGATCCGGCGTTCGCACCCGGCGGCCAGTCGACCGCCCGGCCGCGGCCGATGACGAAAATCCGTTCGTGGCCCCGGCCCTGCCGCTGTATCGTCCCCACCGCAACCGACCAGCCGCTGAACGGGTGTCAAGGAAACCGCAGTTCGACGTGCGGCGGCTGAGAGTCCTGCGGGTAGCGGCCGAGGCCCCGCCAGCCGCAGCCGCACCACAGACCGGAGCCGGCCAGTGAACAACGTCCTGTGGGGCCTCGCCGCCAATCCCGCGCTGCCGCCCGAGCTGGTCGACCGGCTGATCGCGTGGGCCGTGGCGGAGCCCGACCCGTCCGAGGCCCTCGTCGAGGACTCCGCCGATGACCTGGTCGACGATCTGGTCCGGGCGGCCCTGACCGGCCGCGCCGACCTCGGCCGCGCCCAAGTGGCGACCCTGGCCGCACGCGACGAGGACACCGCCGTGGGGCTCGCCCGCGGCGGGCACCTCACCGCCGCCGACGTCGACCCGGCGGCGCGGCCCTACGCCGCCCTCGCCCTCCTCGACGAGGGCCGCGGCCTGCCGGAGTGGGCCCGTCTGTTCGCGGCGGACCCCTCCCCCGACATCCGCTGGAAACTGGCCTCCTGCCCCGGCCTTCCCCCGGACGTCGTCACGGCCCTCGCCGCCGACCCGGACGTGGAGGTCGTCACCGAACTGGCCCTCTGGACCGCCGAAGTACCCGAAGCCGACCGCCTCGCGCGGCACCCGCATCCCGAGGTGCGCGGCGCGGCGGCGGCCAACCCGGCCACACCTGCTGCTGCCGTGACCGCCCTCGCCGAGGACCCGGAACTGTCGGTGACCTGGGTGTTCGCCGAGCGCACCGATCTGCCGCAGGCCGTTTACGCGCGGACGGCCGCCGACCCGCGGCCCGGGGTCCGGGCCACGCTCGCGCAGAACCCCGGGATCGGGCCGGAGCTGATCCGGGTCCTGGCCGCCGACCCGGACGAGGACGTACGGCGGAGCCTGGCGCGGCATCCGCGGGTTCCGCTCGACGTGTTGGTGGAGCTGGCCACCACGCTCCGGATCGGGCCGGCGCTGCTGCCGCGGATCGCCGCCGCCCCGCCCTGCGAGGTCGCGGAACTGGCCGCGTCCCCGCATGCGGCCGTACGGATGCTCGTGGCGCAGCGGCGCGATCTGCCGGCGGAGTTGCGCGACGCGCTGGCCGAGGACCGGGATGCGGCGGTGGTCCGCGCCGTCGCGCCGCACCCGGGCCTGTCCGAGGACCGGCTGCGCTCGATGGTCTCGCTCCACGGGGCACAGGTCCTCTCGGCGGTGGCCGCCAACCCGGACGCGTCCGGAGCCTTGCTGGAGCACCTGACCGGGCATCGACCACCCGTGCGCAGGGTGTTCAAGGAGGTCGCCCGGCACCCGAACGCGACGGGCCCGGCCCTGCTCGCCTGCCTGGCGGACAGGAGGGCCCGTCCGCTGGCCGCCGCCCATCCGGCCCTCCCGGCGGCGACCGTCACCGCACTGCTCGCGGACGAGGACTCCTGGGTGGCCCATGAGGCCGCCGCCAACCCCGCGCTGCCGCGCACGGTGATGGCCGATCTGGTGCCCTGACGGTCCGCCGGGCGGGACACTTTGGCCTCGGCCGTCACATCCCCTCCCCCGTCCGGGTCAGAGGAGCATGACTGCCAAGAAGATCGTCCTCGCCCTCCCGCTGGCCGCCGCGCTCATGGCCGTGACCGCCACCGCTCCCGCCTCCGCCGCGCCCCACGGCCCCTGGCACAGCGCCTGGGGCGCCTCCCCGCAGGCCCCCGCCACCTCCCCCTGGTACCCCAACTGGTCCGAGGCGGGCTTCACCGGTGAGTCCGTGCGCCAGGTGGTCCGCGTCGGCGCCGAGGGGTCCGAGCTGCGCGTCCGGCTGACCAACGCCTACGGCACGGCCCCGCTGCGGCTCACCGGCGCGACGGTCGCCCGGACCGCCGGGGGCGCCGCCGTGCAGCCGGAGTCGGTCCGTGCGCTGCGCTTCGACGGGGCGCAGTCCGTCACGGTCCCGGCCGGCGGGCAGCTCTCCAGCGATCCGGTGGCCCTTCCCGTCAAGGCCTTCGAACAGCTCACCGTCACCTTCTACTTCGAGGGCCCGACCGGTCCGGCCACCTTCCACAACGTCGCCATGTCCCTGTCCTACAAAGCCTCCGGGGACCACCGTCGTGACCCGGCGGCGGACGCCTTCGCCGCCGCGCAGCCGAGCTTCTCCTGGTACTACCTGGCCGGCGTCGACGTGAAGAACATCCGTCCGAGCGGCCCCGGGAGGGCCGTCGTCACCTTCGGCGACTCCCTCACCGACGGCTTCGGGGCGACCCCCGGCTCCGATCGCCGCTACCCCGACGAGCTCGCCAAGCGCTTGGCCGACAACGGCCGTTCACGTCCTGTGCTGAACGCCGGCATCGGCGGGAACCAGGTCCTGAACGACTCTGCGTGCTTCGGCGAGAGCGCCCTCGACCGGTTCCGGCGCGACGCGCTCGGCCGCCCGGACGTGGGAACCGTCATCCTCCTGGAGGGCACCAACGACATCGTCCTGCCGGACTCCCCCACCCCCGACCACTGCACCGTGCCCAGCCCCAGGGTCACCGCCGAGGAGATCATCGCCGGATACCGGCAGCTCATCCGCGAGGCCCACCTCCGCGGGGTCGAGGTCATCGGCGCCACCATCCCGCCCTTCCACGGCTCGGCCTACTGGACCGAGCGCGGCGAGGACGTCCGTACGGCCGTGAACGCCTGGATCCGCACCAGCGGCGCGTACGACGGGGTGGTGGACTTCGACCGGGTGCTCGCCGCGCCCGCCGACCCGGCGCACCCCAAGGAGGTCAAGATCAAGGACGAGTACGCCTTGCGCGCCGACCGCCTCCACATGAACGACGCCGGGTACAAGGCGATGGCCGACGCCGTGGACCTCAACTCCCTCTGATCCCGGGCCTCTCGGCCCCCGTCTCCCGGCCCGCTCCCTCGGCCCGGCTCAAGTGGTTCGTCACTTCCCCGGGCCGGGGGTCGTTAGGGCCTGGGGGTTGATCCGGGGGACGAAGGGATGACGGTATGCGGCAGTTTCCTCTGGAGATGCACCACGTGGCACCCGGCCGGGTGGTCGAGTGGCGGCTCCGGTCCACGGCGGCGGAGGCCGGCGGCACGGACGATCCGGCGAGCAGGAAGGCGTCCTTCAACCAGGACAAGCACTTCACCGTCGCCGAGGAGAGCCGGGCGGCCGACGACCCGGTCGCGTCCTGGGTCGCGGTCACCTTCGAAGTGACCGGCCCGCTGGACGAGGAGGCCATGGCGCAGTCCCTGCTGTCCTTCGTCCGGCGGCACGAGGTGCTGCGGTGCGCCTTCCGCCGGCTGGCCGGGGAGCTGGCCTGCGAGCCCTTCGACCCCGCAGGACTCTCCCTCGAGCCCCGGGACGTGGGCACCTTCGAGTCCGCCGAGCTGCTGAACGGATTCCTCGTCGAACGGTTCAAGCGGAGCATCGACACCCTCTCCTGGCCGCTGTTCATCATGGGCGCCGTGCTCCGCGAGGACTCCGCCACGGTCTACCTGGCCTTCGACCACATCGTCTGCGACGGCATGTCGATGCCCATCGTCGTCCGTGAGGTGCTGACCGCCTACGAGGCCCTGCGCCGCGGCGACGAGATCGCGCTGCCGCCCGCCCCGAGCTATCTCGACTTCGCCGACCAGCAGCGCCGCCGCTACCTGTCCATCGACGCCCGCGACGAACGCCTGGACTACTGGAAGGCCTTCATCGGCCGGGCCGGCGAGTTCTTCCCCCGCTTCCCGCTCGACCTGGGTGTCGAGCCGGACCGGATGTACCCGATCGTCAACGAGGCCTCGCTGCTGCTGGACGCCGGCGAGACCGAGGTGTTCGAGAAGACCTGCCTGACGGCCGGCGGCAAGCCCTTCATGGGGGTGCTCGCCTCCGTCGCCGTGTGCCTGCGCGAGGCGGGCGGGCCGGGCGTCTACCGGGGCCTCATGCCGGTCAGCGAACGCGGCCGGGGAACCTGGACGAACTCGGTGGGCTGGTTCGTCAACACCATGCCCATCGAGTTCGACGCCTCACCCGGCCGGGACTTCGCGCAGGTCATGACCTCGGTGCGGGCCGGCTTCACCGAGATGATCGGGCATCTCGACGTGCCGTTCGTACGGGCGTGGGAGCTGCTGGCACCCGAGGAGTTCGCCGCCCGCTCCTGGCCGTACCCGGTGAACTTCTTCTCGTACATCGACATGCGCAAGTGCCCGGGCGCCGAGCGCCACGACGACTGGCGGCCCGCCACCCACGTGTGGTCGGCGCGCGCCAACGGGGCCTGTTCGTGGTTCCAGCGGGACACGGACGGGCTGCACATGAACTCGCTCTACGTCGACACCCCGGCGGCCCGCCGGACCATGGGCGACTTCCAGGCGGCGCTGCGCCTCACGGTCCAGGAGATCGCCCGCACCGGCGGCTTCCGCCGGCCCATCGCGCTGACCCCGCCGCGGCGTCCGGTGGGGACCCCGCTGGACGTGGCCGCGTACGCCCGGCGCCGCTGAACCGGGGGCCTACGGGGTGGCCGCCCGGGCGGCTCGCGGGGTGCTCCGCAGCAGGGCGATCCCGACGGCGAAGGCCCAGTGGACGAGGAGGGCTGCGGTCAGCGCCGTGTTGCCCCAGCCCACCGCGCTGTAGAAGTCGGCGGCGTCCGTGCCGAAGAACAGCGAGGGGACGAAGGCGAGGTTGACCGCGGCGACGCCGTAGGCCGTGTACCCGGTCCAGCGCGGCGGGACGCCGGCGCGCAGGATCGCGTACCCGGCGGCGGCGAGGAGCACCGCCGTCAGCAGCCGGGCGGCCGAGCCGTGCAGCAGCATGCCGGCGTGGGCGAGCGGGCCGTCGACGGTCGGATCGAGGTCCCCGCCGGGGTGCTCCAGGACGATGCCCGCCTCTACGGACGCGGCGACCAGGGTGACGGTGACGTAGGCCGGCCCGGCGCCGAAGACCAGGGTGGCGGGCCAGTCGAAGGCGGGGCCCGCGCCGCGGATGACGTGGCGCAGGCCCGCGAGGAAGGCCAGCAGGGCCGCGCAGGTGAGGAGGTTGAGGAGGATCCGGGCGAGGACGTAGCCGGCGGGCGGCGGGCCGGAGTGGACGAAGCAGAGTGGTACGGCGACGGCTGCGAGTGCGCCCGCCGCGACGCCGCAGATTCCCATGAGCCGTCGTACGTGGTTCTCGTTCATCGGTTTCCTTCCCTCGGTGGTCAGGACGTCTCGATGCCGTCGAGCAGCCGGGCGATGCCGCAGGCGACGATCGGGGCGACGTCGCCGTCCTCGTCCTCGTCGAGTCCCGGCTCGCCCGCGAGGGAACACACTTCGAGGGCAAGGGGGCGCCGTGCACAGCGAGTTGGGGCCGTTGCTCCCTGCTCAGAGGCGGGCCGCGCGCCGCAGGAGCAGATTGCGCTCCTGCGCGTTGCGCGTCAGCGAGGCCGCGCGCTCGAACTCCGCCCGGGCCTCCTGCGGCCGGCCGAGCCGCTCCAGCAGGTCGCCCCGTACGGACGGCAGCAAGTGGTAGGTGCGCAGGGCCGGTTCCCGCGCCAGGGCGTCGACCAGCGGCAGGGCCGCCTCCGGCCCCTCGGCCATCGAGACCGCGACGGCCCGGTTGAGCTCCACCACCGGCGAGGGGATCAGCTGGACGAGCCGCGCGTAGAGCGCGGCGATCCGCGGCCAGTCCGTGTCCTCGTAGCGGACGGCCGCCGCGTGGCATCCGGCGATGGCGGCCTGGACGGAGTACGGGCCGTTCCCGGCGTGACCCAGGGCCCGGGCGCCGCGGGCGATGAGCATGCGGTTCCACCGGGCCCGGTTCTGGTCGGCGAGCAGGACCGGTTCCCCGTCGGGGCCGGTGCGGGTGGCGATCCGGGACGCCTGGAACTCCAGCAGCGCGGCCAGGCCGTGCACCTCGGGTTCCTGCGGCATCAGGCCGGCCAGGACGCGGGCCAGGCGCAGGGCGTCCTCGCAGAGGGCGGGGCGGACGAGGTCGTCCCCGGCGGTGGCCGAGTAGCCCTCGTTGAAGATGAGGTAGATGACCTCCAGGACCGAGGAGAGCCGTGCGTCGCGGTCGGCGCCGTACGGGACCTCGAAGGGCACCCCGGCCTTGGCCAGGGTCCGCTTCGCCCGGACGATGCGCTGGGCGACGGCGGGCTCGGCGGCGAGGAAGGCGCGGGCGATCTCCTGGGTCGTCAGCCCGCCCATCAGGCGCAGGGTGAGCGCGATCCGGCCCTCGGTGGCCAGGACGGGGTGGCAGGAGGTGAAGATCAGGCGCAGCAGGTCGTCGTCGATGTCATCGGGGTCCGCCGGTTCGGCGGGCGGCGGCGCGTCCTCCAGGGTCCGGCCGACCTCGGCGAGCTTGCGCACGTAGGTCTCCTTGCGGCGGACGAGGTCGATGGCGCGGTGTTTGGCGGTGGCCGTGAGCCAGGCGCCCGGCCGGTCCGGGACGCCGGACTCCGGCCACTGTTCGAGGGCGGCGACCAGGGCGTCCTGGGCGATCTCCTCGGCGATGCCGACGTCCCGCACGATCCGGGCGACGCCGGCGATGATCCGCGCGGACTCGATCCTGAACACCGCTTCGACCGCTTGGGCCGCACTCACTGCCGTCACGGCCACCCATCAGAGCAGCCGTGACGAGGCAGGGCAAACGCGGCGCGGACGCCACGGGATCACATCTCCTCGATCTCCCGGACCTCGGCGCTGACGTTCCACTCGGCCGGGTGGATCTCGAGGAACCGCTTGGTCCACTCGATGGCCTCCGCCTTGTCCTTGCACTGGATGAGGGAGTAGCCGCCGACGACCTCCTTGGTCTCGGTGAACGGGCCGTCGGTGTAGCTGATCTTCCCGCCGGACCAGTTGACCCGGGTTCCCTCGGGGGTGTGCAGCAGTCCGGCCGTGTCGAGCATGACGCCGGCCTTGTTGATCTCCTCCATGTAGGCGCCCATGTTCTGCAGGAACTCGGGCGGGAACTCGGTGTCGGTGGTGAGCTCCTGCTCATTGATGCGGATCATCGTCAGGAAGCGCGGCATGGTGACTCCTCGGTCGGGAGGGCGGGGACTCTCCCCGCCTCTCACCCCTGCGTCGAACGGGAGACACCCGGATCGACAGCCTCCGGGAAATTCTTCGAAGATTTTCCGCGCACGGCCACCGGAGGTCAGCGGCTGTCACCCGTCCAGTCCCAGTGGCGCGGGTCCGCGGCGCGGCGGCGGTAGTGGGCGCGGCCGCCCGCTCCGTAGCGCCCTATCTCGGTGGGGAGCCTGGCTTCCTCGGCGAGCTGGGGCGCGCTCCAGCCGGTGATGTCCAGGAGGAGCCCGTCGAGCGGCCCGCCGACCAGTTCGCCGTAGACGTGGCCGGGGCGCGGGCCGGGGTCGGGGTCGTCGTGGTCGGCGCCGTAGACCCGGCGCCGGAGCATCCTGTCGTCCATGCAGCTCAGCTTCACAGGCGCCACTGACAATGCGGCGATGATGGGGGACGCCCTCCCGATCGCGGGGGCGTACGAGCGAGGAGCGACACGCATGGCACGTCGGGTGCACCAGCCACTGGAGGACCAGGAGTTCGACTTCATCCTGTCGATGACGTCCGGGCCCGTTCTCGCCTACTTCTGCGGCACCTGGCCGAAGGCCGTCGAGGCCTGCCGCGCGATGGACGCGGTCGTCGGCGAACTGACCGAGGAGTACGGGACGCGGTTCACGGCCGTCCGCACCGACATGACCCGGTGCCCCGAGCCGACGAGGCGCTACGGGGTGACCGGAGCTCCGACGGCCGTGCTCATCAAGGACGGCGAGGCGGTCGCGAGCCAGGCCGGGCCGATGACGCGCGAGGAGTTCCGGGCCTTCCTGGACGCCAACCTCTGAGGCTCAGAGCAGGGTGACGGCCTGCCGTTCCAGCCTCGGGGAGCGGTCCACCAGGGCGGCGCACTCGTCGAACAGGGAGCGCCGCCCGGCCGCGGCCGCCTCCGGGCCGCCCGGCGAGGTCGAGGACGTCCGCGTACGGCGGCCGGGGGGCGCCGAGGGGCGGCCCACTCCCCGGCCCTTGCGGTGCCCGGACCAGGCCGTGCCGAACTCGGCCTCCGCGACGGCGTGCGGGGAGCCCGCTCCGTCGTCGACGCACAGGGTCCCGTCCCCGTCCCCGTACCCGGCGAGGACCACGGTGTGCGGTTCCGCGCCCGCCATCTCGCCGACGGCGCCCCCGGTGGCCGCGTGCCAGGGCAGCCCGGACCGGTCCACGGGCGGAACACCGGTCGTCCCCCGTCGAGGCCGGCGTACACCCGGCCCCAGCGGAGTTTCGGGCTCCGACCCCGCGGTGGCGTCCGGTGGCGAAGTCCTCGTGGAGGAGGGTCACCCGGCCAGCGTGGGCGCGGGGTACGACAACGGACCGGGAAAGACTTCCTGTACAGTTGTCCAGGAAATAGCGTCCCCATTCAGCCCCCAGAAGTGGAGGCGGCCATGCACACGGTCGCTCAGATCCTGATCGGCCTCGTGGCCGCGCTGCACGTGTACTTCCTGGTCCTGGAGATGTTCCTGTGGGAGCGCCCGCCCGGCCGCGCGCTGTCCGGCTTCGACGCCGACACCGCCCGCCTCACCGCACCGCTCGCCGCCAACCAGGGCCTCTACAACGGCTTCCTGGCCGCCGGTCTGATCTGGTCGCTCGTCATCGACTCGCTCGCCACGCAGATCTTCTTCCTCGTCTGCGTGATCGTCGCCGGGGTGTACGGGGCCGCGACCGCCAACCGCCGGATCCTCGTCGCCCAGGCCCTGCCCGGCGCCCTCGCCCTCGGCGCGGCGCTGCTGGCCGCGTGAGCCCGCAGGACCCGCGTACGGGCGACCCGCGCACGGCCCGGACGAAGGGGCGGCTGCGCGAGAGCCTGCTCGCGGAGTGCGCCACCACGCCGCTCGCGGAGGTCAGCGTCTCGGCGGTGGTCCGCCGGGCCGGCGTCGGCCGCGCCACGTTCTACCTGCACTACGAGGACCTCACCGCCCTCGCCGTCGACGCGTGCGCCGATGTGGTGCACGCGGCGGTCGACGCCCTGCACGCCTGGCAGACCGGCCCCGCCGCGCTCCCCCCGGCCCGGCCCCCGGCGGCGCTGGCCGCCTTCCTCACGGCCGCGGCCGACCGGGCGCCGCTCTACCGCACCCTGCTCCTCCCGGGCGGTGGCGGCCCGCTCGGCGACCGCCTCCACCGGGAGCTGCGCGAACGCGCCCGCGCCGAGCGCGCGGCCGCGGGAGCCCCGCACCCGGACCTGGTCGCCTCGGCGGTGGCCGCCGCCTTCACCGGCGTCCTGGCGGACTGGCTGCACGGCGCCGGCCCGGCCGACCCGTCCGCCCTGGCGGACCACCTCTGGCGCCTGCTCCTGGCCCTCCACCGCGCCGGTTAGCGGCACGGTCGGGGCCCCGGACGCACGAGAGCCCCGCCGGCGACCGGCGGGGCTCTCCTCACGGGCGTGGCTCGTGAAGCGGCACTACGAGAGGGGGACCACCTGCTCTGCCTGCGGGCCCTTGGGACCCTGGGTGACGTCGTACTCGACCTTCTGGTTCTCCTCCAGCGACTTGAAACCGGTGGTCGCGATAGCGGAGAAGTGCACGAACACGTCGGGGCCGCCGTCGTCCTGCTGGATGAAGCCGAACCCCTTCTCCGAGTTGAACCACTTCACGATGCCTGTTGCCATCTGGCTGATCCTTCTCAACGTTCCACTGCGGGCCGCATATGCGGCCGTCTCGATCCTGCCCAACGGTCCCCGACAGCACACGCTGAACGCGGCCAACCGGGGCGCGGCGCGTATTCGAACTTCTGAGCGCCTTGTCCGTGAAAAGAGGGAGCAGCTCCTTCCGGAGGCCTTCCGGAAGCCCTTCGAGAGGGGACGGACATGGGCGGGTTCGCGACATTCGGGGTGCCGGACCGGGTGACCGGCACGGCGGCGGACGAGGCGCTCGGCCGGGCGAGACCGCGGCCTGGCGGCGCGACGGGACCTTCCAGGTCTCGGCGGACGCCGGACAGCGGGCGCGGACGCGGGAGGCGCCGGCGGCGAGCCGCCGGTTCTTCGCCCGGCCGCCGGCGCAGAAGACGGCGTACGTCAACGACACCTCGTACAGCGGGTACATCGCCTCCGGCGAGGAGGTCACGGCGGGCGAGCGGGACGCGTCGGAGATCTTCACCACCACCCCGGACCTGACGGCCGCACGGGGACTGCCCTGCCACGGCCGGTGCCCTGGCCCGATCCCGGCCACCGCGCGGCCATGGAGGCCTACCTCGCGGGGGTGGGCGCGCTCGGCGAGCGCCTGCTGCGGCTGGTGGCGCTCGGGCTGGGCCCCGGCCTCGGGCCGGGGCCGGCCGGCATCGACCGGCTCGCCGCCCTGACCCGCGGCGGCTGGCACCACATGCGGGTGCTGCGCTTCCCGGCCGCCTCGCGCACGCTGCTACTGCGGCTCGGCGCGGTCCGCTGACCCGGCAGCCCAGGCAGTCGGCGTGCCCCGTGCGGGCCACGGTGTCCCGGGTGCGCAGTCCCAGTCGCACTCCGGGCGGGGTCCGCTCGGCTTGCCCCATCCGGCGAGGTGCAGCAGCCAGGTGACGATCCCGGCCGCGGCGACGACGCCGAGGCCCGGCCAGATCCCGGGGGTCCAGGCCGCGCACACCGCGACGCCCGCTCCGGCGAAGCCCGGCAGGGCCAGGACGGTACCGGTCCAGCCGGCCACCGTGTGGCCGAGGTCGACGTGGCCGTGCGCGCTCATGATTCTCCCTGGTCGAACGGTCGGCAGTAGGCTCGGAGAGAGGATTCGCTTATCTCACGAGCTAAGTAACTCAGACGCTGAGGAGTATGTGCGTGGAGGGCAAGCCCCGCCCCCCGGCCACGGCCGCGGAGGCGATGTCGCGCATGGACCAGTACGTCGCCCTGGGCATCGTCGGCCAGCAGGAGATGGCACAGCGCCTCGGGCTCAACGTCACCGACCTGACCTGCCTGGGCCACATCCTGGGAGCCGGGGACACCCCGCTGGCCGCCGGTGACCTCGCCGAGCTGGTGGACCTCACGACCGGCGCCGTCACCGGGGTCCTCAACCGCCTCGAACGGGCCGGGTACGCGCGGCGCCGGCCCGACCCGTCCGACCGGCGCCGGGTACGGGTGGTGGCCGAGCCCGAGGCGGCAGCCCGGGTCGTCGCGGTCTACCAGCCGTTCCACGACCGTCTGGGCGCCCTGTTCGCCGACTACACCCCCGACGAGACCGCCGTGATCGCCGACTGGTTCGAGCGCGCCGCGGCCGAGGTCCGCGCCCACTGTGCACAGGTGCGCTCCGGGGAGCTGGACACCGGGGAGGCTTAGCCGCCGCTGGTACCATGGGCGGTTGACCATCTTCTTCTCATCTGCTTCTTGCTTCGAAAGGTCCTGCATGAGGAACCCGTCAGTTCACGGACGCTTCGGTGTGAAGGGCGGTGCCAAGGCCGGGGCCAAGTCCGGCGGCAAGACCCCCCGGAGCATCGGGCCGCAGGGCGAGTTCACGATGCACGAGCCGAAGGTGCCGGGGCTGGCGCCGGTGGACTCGTTCTCGGAGCTCGACCTGCCCCTTGAGCTGGTGACGACCATGGCCTCCCTGGAGGTCAAGGAGCCGTTCCCCATCCAGGCCGCGACGCTGCCGAACGCGCTGGCCGGCCGGGACGTCCTCGGCCGCGCGCGGACCGGCTCCGGCAAGACCCTGGCCTTCGGCCTGGCCCTGCTGGCGCGTACCGCGGGACAGCAGGCGGACCCGAAGCGCCCGCTCGCGCTGGTCCTCGTACCGACGCGCGAGCTGGCGCAGCAGGTGACCGAGGCGCTGGAGCCGTACGCGGCGGCCCTGAAGCTGCGGATGGCCACCGTGGTCGGCGGCCTGTCCATCGGCCGGCAGGTGAGCTCCCTGCGCACCGGCGCCGAGGTCGTGGTGGCCACCCCCGGCCGCCTGAGCGACCTCGTCGGCCGGCGGGACGTGCACTTGGAGCGGGTGAAGATCACCGTGCTCGACGAGGCCGACCAGATGTGCGACATGGGCTTCATGCCGCAGGTCACGGAGATCCTGGACCAGGTGCACCACGCGGGGCAGCGGATGCTGTTCTCGGCGACCCTGGACCGCAACGTCGACCAGCTGGTGCGCGGCTACCTGAAGGACCCGGTCGCGCACTCCGTCGACCCGCAGGCGGGCGCGGTGACCACGATGGACCACCACGTGCTGCACATCCACGCGGCCGACAAGATCTCGGCGGCGACCGAGATCGCGGCCCGGGACAACCGGGTGCTGATGTTCCTCGACACCAAGCACGGGGTCGACCAGTTCGTGAAGCACCTGCGGGCCATGGGCGTACGGGCGGAGGGGCTGCACAGCGGCAAGTCGCAGCCGCAGCGCACGCGGACGCTGGCCCAGTTCAAGACCGGGGCCGTCACCGTCCTGGTCGCCACCAACGTCGCGGCGCGCGGCATCCACATCGACGACCTCGACCTCGTGGTCAACGTGGACCCGCCCGCCGACCACAAGGACTATCTGCACCGGGGCGGCCGTACCGCCCGCGCGGGCGAGTCCGGCCGGGTCGTCACCCTCGTCACCCCGAACCAGCGCCGGGACATCGTCCGGCTGATGGCCGACGCCCGGATCCGGCCGACGATCACGCAGGTCCGGTCCGGTGAGGCGGCGCTGAGCCGGATCACCGGCGCCAAGGCCGCACCCGGAGTGCCGCTGGCCGGCTCTGCGCCGACCGACGCCAAGGGCCGGCCCTCGGGGTCGGACCTCGGCTTCCGCGGCATCGGCACCCGGCCGGGGAAGGGCAAGGAGTCCCGCAAGACCGTGGAGGCCCGGCAGCAGGCCGAGGCCCGCCGCGCGGCCCGGGTGCGCCGGGGCGTCTGACGGGCCGCGGCGCGGCCGGCCGTTTCAGAGGGCGGTCCGCCTACGGAGGCGGACCGCGGCGGCGGTGCGGACGCGGCCGGTGCGGCCGCTGGCGGCCAGCAGGCGCAGGGCCTCGTACGAGGTCAGGGACTGGGCGGCGGTGCGCTGGCACCAGTCGGAGGCCGCGGTGAGCTCCGCGGCGGACCAGGACTCGCCGCGGGTGATGGCCTTGAGCAGGACCCACTCCCGCAGCCGGCGCTCGGGGAAGGCCCGTCCGGCGAGCGCGGCGGCCATCGCCCGGGCCCAGGCGGGGAAGCCCTCGTCGGCGAGCAGCCGCGCCGCCCGGCGGTCGAGGTGGGTGACCACCGCGCTCTCCGCCATCACCGGATCGGGGTCGCGCAGCACGGCGGCCACGGCCTCGGCCTCGGCGCTCCCGCCCGGCGCGACGGCCAGGGTCTCCAGGTGGCGGCCGTACCGCCAGTGCTCCGGGGGCGTGGCGGCATCGGAACGGCTCATCGGGCGACGCCTTCGCGTACGTGCCCGGCCCAGGCGCCGTCCGGCAGCGGCTCCCAGCCGACCTCCACGGCCAGCCCGTGGTGATCCCGCGCGATGGCGGTCACGGTCGCGGTGGCGAGGGCCTTCGCCTGGTCGGCATCGACGACGGCCGGGTCCGCCCGGCCGCAGGCGACACCGACGATCGACTGCGCCCAGCCGTCCCTCACCGGCATGACCAGGACCCGCTCCGGCATGCCTATGGCAGGCCGCTGCTGCTTCTTCCCTCTCCCCATGGCACCCATTCCACACGACCGCCGTGAACGGCCGGTCGTCAGGGTGCCGTCAGGGCGTCATCGGCCCGCGGGGGCCAGCAGCAGGGACTCCGCGCCGACCGGGCGGTATCCGGCGGCCTGGAAGGCGCGGATGCTGCGCGCGTTGCCGGTGGCCTGCTGGGACCAGACGGGCTGCCCGTCGGGCACGAGGTGGCGGGCGGCGCGGGCCAGTTCCCGGCCCAGTCCCCGGTGCCGGACGTCCTCGTCCACTTCGATCGCCGTCTCCCAGCGGCCCGCGACGCCCCGGCCGAGGACGAGGACTCCCCCGTCGGCCGACCAGACCCGTACGTCGTCCCGGCGCTTCAGGGCCCGCCGCACGCGGGGGTGGTCGGGGTCGGCCATCTCCCGGAGCTCGAGCGGGGGTTCGCCGCGCAGCGGGCCCGCGACGGTGAGGAGGTCTATCGTGTCGGTGCTGCGTCCGGTGCGGTCCAGCAGGGCGGCCAGGAAACGGGCGTTCATGGTGGCCGCGAGTGCGTCGCAGTCGAGGGCGTCGAGGGTGGACCGCACCCAGTCCGGGTCCTCGTCGGTGAACACCACGGAGTGCGCGGTGAAGGCGATGACGCCCGCGTCGCGCCGGTTCTCCTGCGGGACCACGGTGGTGCCGCCGTCGGGGGGCGGGAACCGTCCCTCGGCCGCCGCGTCCAGGATCTCCGTGAGTGTGTGTCCCATGCCCGTCAGCCCTGCCGCTCGGGTGCCATGTCCGCGCTCCTGATCCGTGGTTGCTCCACATGATCTCAGGTGCGGGGTACGGGCCGGTCCGGCCGGGTACGGCGGAGAGCCGGGCGGCGCCGGACCGCGCAGGACGGCCGGGGGCCGGCTCTCCGCGTCGCGGGTTCAGTCCTCGCGCGTCCCGTGGTTCCGGCGGGTCTCGTGCGTCTCGTGGCCGCCGGCCCCCTGCCCGCCCTCGTGCTCCGGCTCGGGCAGCGGAGCCCCGGTCTCCAGCAGGGTCTTGAGGCTCGACGCGAGCATCGGCCAGGCCCGCCCGCACATGCCGATCAGGGTGCCGCCGGGCTCGAACCCCTCGTGCAGGACGGTCAGCCGTGCGAGGGTGTCGCCGACCGGCTCGATCTCGTACGTCACCTTCGTGCGCCGCTCCTTGGCCAGTTCGGCCCGCAGCTCTTCGCCGATCCCGACCGAGGCCGCCCACTGCGGGCTGAAGGTGTGCCAGGTGTAGGAGAGCACGCGGTCCGGAATGCAGTCGAGGACCACCTGCTCGGGGTCGCTGGTGCGGGCCCCGCGCTCGACCCAGTCCATCGACGAGCCCACCGCCCAGTCGGTCTCGAAGCTCAGGCCCCAGTACCGGCGGGTGAAGGCGGGGTCGGTGAGGGCCTGCCACACCCGGGCGGGATCGGCCTGGATGTACAGCGTGTAGGTGATCGCACTGTCGCTCATGGCCCCATGCTGCGGGACCGGGGACCGCGGACGCCGGATTTCCCGATCATGGCGGCGGCCGCGGCCGGGGCGGCCGCCCGCCCGCGTCACCAGCGCACGCCGTCCTCCGGGAGCTCCGTGGGCGGCGTGCGGGTGGGGACGGGGAGGGACAGACGGGCGCGGGCCTCGTGGACCGCCGCGAGTTCGTGTGCACCGGCCGGGCCCCAGTCGCTCAGTTCGCGGACCTGCTCGGGAGTGGCCAGCAGGCGGGCGTACGCCGGGTCCGGGGCCGGCGGGAGGCCGGTGAGGCGGGCCGCGGTGCGGGCGTGGGAGCCCTGAGCGGCGTGCCGGTAGCCGAGCGGGACGGCCCCCGTGGCCGGTCCGGCCGTCGGAGGCGGCAGATGGGCCGTACCGGTGGCCCTGGCGATCAGGAGCAGGACCCGGCCGTCGGGGCCGAACAGCCAGCCGCAGTGGTCCCGTACGGGCAGCTGCGCCGGCACCGGACCCGGGTGCCAGGTGCCGTGCAGCGGGGTCCGCCGGGTGCGGAGCACGCCGAGCCGGTCGAGGGCGGTCGGCGCGGTGGGGCGGCCGTCCTCCAGCAGGGCGGTGCCGGGGCCGTTGATGCGGGCGCGCAGGGCGGACAGGGCACGGCGGGCGTCACCCGCGTCCATCAGGGCGGGCAGGTCGGCGGGCTCGGCGAAGTGGATGCCGGTGATCTCCTGGGCCGGGAGGCGGACGGCGTCGATCCGCTCGGCGCTCCAGGTGCCGCCGTCGTAGACGTGCAGGATCTCGCCGGGGAAGCGCATCTCGGGCGGGAAGCCGGGGGTGTCGGCCGGGATCCAGTCCACGGCCAGGCCGCGCGGGTAGCGGCCGTCGACGCCGAGCTCCTCGCGCAGCTCGCGGGCGGCGGCCGCGGAGGGTGCCTCGCCCGCGTCCACGGCTCCGCCGGGGAGCAGCCGGTCGGCACGGTAGTCGACGCTCTGGACGAGGACCCGGCCGTCGGTGTCGGTGACGAGGACGACGGCCGCGGTCCACACGGCGGCGCGGGAGGCCCCGTACTCCTCGGGGGTCATCCAGGTCCCCGTCCGCTCGTGGTCGTCGGTCCCGGCCGGGCCGGTCCCGGCCGGGCCGTCGATCGCGGCCCCGTCGGTCTCCGCCGCGTCGGTCTCCGCACGGTCGATCGCGGCCCCGTCGGTCTCCGCACGGTCGATCGCGCCCTGGTCGGTCAGCTGCGGCATCGGACTCCGTTCACCGTGGGTGGACCTGCCGCCTGTGCAACAGCGGGCGCGGCCCCCGGGTTACGGCGACCCGCGCGCCTCGGCCCCCCGACTCCCGGCCCCCGCCCTTACCGCCCCCCTAGCTGCTTATTACCTGGTTATGTCGCCCTTGGTACCTTCCGCAGGCGGACTGGCGGCATGAAAACCGCCGGTCCGACCACGTCACCGCACTGGCCGGACCCAGGAGAGATCCCCACATGCGACGCGCTACCCCCACGGGCACCCGGCCGGCGACCGGAAGGCGGCGGAGGGCGGCGGGCCCCGGCGGTGCGGCCGCCGGCGCGACAGCGTGACGGGCGGCCGCAGCGGCGGGAGCGGCCGGCTGGCCGGGGTGGACGCCGTGCGCGGTCTCGCCGTCCTCGGCATGTTCGCCGTGCACGTCGGCCCCGGCCCGCGGCCCGAGGGCGCCGGTTACGTACTCGTCGCGGCCGACGGACGCGCCCCGGCCCTCTTCACGCTCCTCGCCGGTTTCTCCCTGGTCCTCGCCCAGCGCGGTCAGGACCCGGCGCGGCGGCCCGACGGCTGGGCTCGGCGCTGGCGTCCGCTGCTGATCCGGTGCGCCGTCCTGGCCGTACTCGGCCTGTTCCTGGCCTCGTTGTGGCCGGGGATCCTGGTCATCCTGGCCTTCTTCGCCGTGTACTTCCTGGCGGCCGAGCCCTTCACCCGGCTGTCCACGCCGGTGCTCGCCGCAGTGGCGGGCGTCTCGGTGGTGGCGGGTCCGCTGCTGTCGTTCCTGCTGGGCCCGGTGTTCGGGTACGGGTCGTCCGGGCGTGGCCTGGTCCCGGAGGCCGCCGACCTGGCGAGCTGGTCCGGGCTGGGCACGGTGGTGTGCGAGCTGCTGCTCACCGGGGCGTATCCGCTGGCCACTTACTTCCCGTACGTCCTGGCCGGGATGGCCCTGGCCCGGCTGTGCGACGTGCGGGAGCGGGCCGTGGCCCGGAGGATGGCGGGGTGGGGCACGGCGGCCGCGGTCGCCGGATACGGCTCCGCCTGGCTCGCCGCCCACGTGTTCGGGGGCCGGCAGCGGCTGCTGGAGGCGATAACCGTCCACCACCCGCAGGCCCTGGCCGCCGCCGACCCCGTAGGGCAGGTGCTGAGCGGGCAGTTCGGCGCCGTGCCCAGCACCTCCTGGGACTGGCTGCTGGTGGCCGACCCGTACAGCCAGACCCCGCTGGAGACCCTCGGCAACGCAGGGGTGGGGTGCGCCCTGATCGGCCTGTGCGCGCTGGCCGCCCGGCACGCGTTGGGCGGGCGACTGCTGCGGCCGCTCACGGTGCTCGGGGCGATGGCGCTGAGTGCGTACGTGGTCCACGCGCTGGTGCTGGCCGGTCCGGCGCACGGCGCCGCCTCCTGGTCCTCCTGGCTCGCCTTCAGCGGCACGGCGCTGGCCCTGACGTGGGCCTGGCAGCGGTTCTGGGCCGGCAGCCCACTGCGCCGCGGCCCGCTGGAACACGCGCTGCGCCTGGCCACGGGGGCGGGGAGCCGCACGCTGCCCGGCGGCGCGGAGCGCGGGAGGTGACCCGGGCATCGGGCTCCCGAGCCCCCCACCCCCGTGGGGGGACTCCGGCCGGGACCTCCCGTACTCCGTACCGCAGATGACTCCGTTTCACGGGGTCACGTGCCGTCCGCACCGTGCGGGAACGATCACTACGCTAGGGAAGGGAGGGCACGTGGCCCATGGCAGCAGACGCCAGTTAGGGGACCGAACGCGCCAAGGGGGGACCTTGCACGCCGCGTTGGGGACCGCGGCCCCCACGCTCCTGCGATGACCTGCTATTTCACCCTGGTCTATGCTCGGCCGCTGTGGTCTCGAATGCGCACCAGGGGACGACCTCCTCCGCCCTCACCCGCCTGAACGTCAACGCCGCACGGCTGCTCGGGATACCTGCGGCCGGATACGCGCACCTGCCTGGTCTGGCACCCGAGCACCTCAACGACGACCTGTGCCGGCCGCCCACCCTCACGAGCATCCGCATCGCGGAACTGGCCACCGTCCACGCGCCCTGGACCGAGGTGGCCCGGGTGATGACCCAGCAGTCGGACATCGGCAGCCTCGGGGTCTGGGACTACCTGTTCACGTCCGCGCCCACACCGCTCGAGGGGATGCGGGACGCCTCGGCCTACCTCGCCACCGTCGCCGACACCGGCACGGAGACCGCCCGGATATCCGAGGACGGCGACCAGGTCACCATCAGTCACCTCAACGAGGCCGACCTGGCCCACGAGGCGGCCTGCGCCGTCCGCGCCTGCGCGCTCGGCCTTTTCCATCGCCGTCTCGGCGAAGCCGCACAGCGGACCCTCGTGCCCGTCCGCGTCGCCCTGGCCGCCGAGGCACCCGCCCGGCACGACGCCCTGATCGAGCTCTACGGCACCCGCACCATCGAGTTCGAAGCCCCGGTCAGCTCGATCACCTTCCGCACCACCGACCTGAACGCCCCCTCCCCGCACGCCCAGCCCGGCCTGTCGAGCGTGCTGCGAAGACACGCCGAGCAGACCCTCGCCACCGCCGTCCCGCTGCGCAACTGGCTGGACCTCTTCCGCGCCGCCCTGACCTCCCTCCACGACGGAGGCTCCCTGACCCTGCCCGCGGCGGCGGGGCGCATGGCCATCAGCACGCGAACCCTGCAGCGCCGCCTCGACGAACACGGCACCACATGGAGCAACGAGGTCGAGACCGTACGCCGGGAACACATCACGCGGCTGCTCCACGGCACGGACCTGAGCATCGACGCGATAGCCGCTCGAAGCGACTACGCCGACGCCCGCGCCCTGCGCCGGGCCGTCCAACGCTGGTACAGCACCACACCCGCCGCCCTGCGCCGCACCGGCCGTCCGCACGGCGGCGCGCGGACCGGCCAGGGGGGCGGGCCCGCTGAGCCGGGTACCGGCACTCGCGGGTGACGGGTCGGGCCCCTTCAGCGGTGCAGCAGCCGCATCCAGTCCTCCGGGACCCGGCCGGCCGGACCCGGCACCGGCTGGTCCGCGGGGTGGCCGCCCGGCGGCGTCAGCTCGGGTCCGGACTCGTACATCTCGTCGCGGCCGTAGTCCCAGAACCACTCTTCGCCCGGTTCGAAGCTCTGCACCAGGGGATGTCCGGTGGACTTCCAGTGGGCGGTGGCGTGCTGGGCGGGGGATGAGTCGCAGCAGCCGATGTGGCCGCACTGGGCGCAGCGCCGCAGGTGGAACCACCAGCCGCCCAGGGCGTCGCAGTCGGCGCAGCCGGTGCCGGCGGGCGGGACGCTCGGGTCGATCCCCTTGATGTCGGTCATGCGGGCTCCTCGGCGGTCTCGGTGCCGGTGTGGGTGACGGTCCTCGTCTCGGTGCCGGTCTCCGTCTCGGTTCCGGGCTCGGCCTCGGTTCCGGGCTCGGCCTCGGTTTCCGGTGCGGTCAGCGGCAACAGCACCTGGAAGCGGGTGTCGCCGGGTGCGGACTCGACCTGGAGGCTGCCGTGGTGCTTGTTGACCACGATCCGCCAGGAGATGTCCAGGCCGAGGCCGGTGCCCTCGCCGACCGGCTTGGTGGTGAAGAAGGGGTCGAAGATGCGGCTGCGGATGTCCGCCGGGATGCCGGGCCCGGTGTCGCGGAACTCCACCAGCAGCCGGTCCCCCTCCCGCGCCGTGCGGACCGACAGCGTGCCCTCGCTGCCGGTGCTCCCGATGGCGAAGACCGCGTTGTCGATGAGGTTGGTCCACACCTGGTTGAGCTCCGCCGGGTAGGCGGGCACGTCCGGCAGGGAGCGGTCGTAGTCCTTGACCACCCGGACCCGGGGACCGATCTTGCCGGACAGCATCAGCAGAGTGCTGTCGAGGAGTTCGTGGACGTCGACGACCCGGTGCGGGGCGCGGTCGAGCTGCGAGTACTGTTTGGCGGCGTCCACGAGGTGGGAGATGCGGGTGGTGGAGTCGTCGATCTCGTCCATCAGCAGCTCGGTCTCGACCGTGTAGTTGAGCCAGCCGACGGCCCCCGGGAGGATGTCCTCGGCCACGGCCGCCGCGACCTGCTCCAGCCAGTCCGTGTCCAGCCCGGCCTGCACGAAGGTCGGTGCGATCCGCCAGCCCTCCGCGATGCCGTGGGCGTCGAGCCAGTCGGCGAGCTCGTCCTCCCGGTCGGAGGCCTCCAGGGGGCTCAGCACCGGTGCTTTCGCGACGCGCTCGGCAGTGCGCTCCTGGATCTCGATGAGGTCGGCGAGTGTCTCGCGGGAGTAAGGGCCGTGGGCGATGACGGCCAGCTTGTGCCGCATCTTGCCCACGCGCTCGCGCAGCGCTGCGGTGGCCCGGACGGCCGCCGCGGCCGGGTTGTTGAGCTCGTGGGTGAGCCCGGCCGACAAGGATCCGAGGGCCAGCAGCCGTTCGCGCTGGCCGATGGCCCGCTGGGTGTTCTTCGCGCCGAAGAAGAGCCCTTCCAGCAGGTGCGCGGCCATCGGGAACCATTCCTGCATGAAGTCCGCGAACGACTGGGCGGGAAGGACGAAGAACCGCGTCGGCTCGGTCACCCGCATCGAGTTGTTGTACGTCTGCGGCACCCGGTCGCCCAGGTATGCCTGCATGGCTCCGGCGTACACCCCGCGCTGCGAGGTCCGGCTCACCTCGACGTCGTCGCCGCCGACCCGGCGGGACAGTACGACGGTGCCCTCGATCATCACGTAGAAGCAGGTCGCCGGCTCGCCCTCGGCATAGACGGGACCGGTGTCGAACCGCTCGACCCGCCCCTCGGCGCACAACCGGCCGAGCTGCTCCGGGGAGAGCTTCTCGAACAGGAACAGCGAGGCGATCTCCCGCGGACTGCAGGGCATCGCCCGCCCGCTCACGACTGCTCCAGGTACCGGTGGACGAGCATCACGGCCATGGCTCCCTCTCCGACGGCGGACGCGACGCGCTTCGCGGACCGGGCCCGCGCGTCGCCCGCCACGAACACGCCGGGAATGTTGGTCTCCAGGTGGTAGGGCGGCCGGTCCAGCGGCCACTCGGCAGGCGGCCTGCCGTCCGGCGTGAGGTCCGGCCCGGCCAGGATGAAGCCGCGTTCGTCGCGCAGCACCGTGCCGTCCAGCCAGTCGGTCAGCGGGGCGGCGCCGATGAAGACGAACATCCACTGCGCGTCCACGAGTTCCGTCGCGCCGCTGTCCACGTCCCGCAGCACCAGCTGTTCCAGGTGCCCCTCGCCCTGCGCCGCCTCGACGACGGTCCGGGTGCGCACCGAGATGTTCGGCGCCTCCTGGATCTGCTGGATCAGGTAGTACGACATGGACGCGGCCAGGGACGCGCCGCGCACCAGCAGCGTCACCGACTTCGCACCGCGCGCCAGGTACATCGCGGCCTGCCCGGCGGAGTTGGCGCCGCCCACGATGTAGACGTCGTGCCCCTGGCAGGAGGCCGCCTCGGTGAGGGAGGAGCCGTAGTACACCCCGCGGCCCGTCAGGTCTTCGCAGCCCGGTGCCTGGAGCTGCCGGTACGACACGCCGGTCGCCAGGATGACGCTGTGCGCGGCGACGGACGAGCCGTCGGAGAAGCGGACGACGCGCGCCGGGCCGTTGAGCTCCAGCCCGGTGACCTCGCGTGCGGTGAGGATCTCGGCTCCGAACCGGCCGGCCTGGCGGCGGGCGCGTTCCGTGAGCTGGGCGCCCGAGACGCCGTCGGGGAAGCCGAGGTAGTTCTCGATGCGGGAGCTCTGCCCGGCCTGCCCGCCGGTCGCCGACCGCTCGACCAGTACGGTCCGCAGTCCCTCGGAGGCTCCGTAGACGGCTGCGCCGAGCCCGGCCGGGCCGCCGCCGATCACGACGAGGTCGTAGAACTCGGCGGTCGGCGTCGTCGCGAGCCCCACGTGGGCGGCCAGGTCGGGCGCCTCCGGCTCGATCAGCACGGTGCAGTCCGGCGTGATCACCAGGGGGAGCCGCTGTGCGTCGGCCCCGGCCGCCTCCAGCAGCCGCAGTCCCTCGGGCTCGTCGCAGGAGTACCAGCGGTACGGCACCTGGTTGCGGGCCAGGAACTCGCGCACCTGCGAGGAGCGGGCCGACCAGCGGTGTCCGACCACCTTGGTGGCGGGTACCGGCCGGTAGTCGCCGGCGCGCCAGGCGGCGAGCAGGTCGTCCACGACCGGGTAGAGCTTCTCCTCCGGCGGGTCCCAGGGCTTGAGCAGGTAGTGGTCGAGGTCGACGACGTTGATCGCGTCGATCGCCGCGTTGGTGTCGGCGTACGCGGTCAGCAGCACGCGCCGGGCGCCCGGGTACACGTTCAGGGCCTGTTCGAGGAACTCGATGCCGTTCATCTGCGGCATGCGGTAGTCGGCCAGGATCACGGCCACCAGGTCACCGCGCAGCTTCAGCTCGTGCAGTGCCTCCAGCGCGGATTCGCCGGACTCGGCGCGCACGATCCGGTACCCGGCGCCGTAGCGGCGCCGCAGGTCACGGGCGACGGCACGGGAGACTCCCGGATCGTCGTCCACGGTCAGGATGACGGTCCGCGCTGGGTCGGCGACCTCTGTCATACGTCTCCCACGACGGCCTGGACCGGCGGCGCGGCGAGCGCCCGCCCCGGCTCCCGCCCATCGTATGTTCGATCGTCCGGGTTCGCTCCGGGACGCCGCGGCGCGTGCCCTCCCGGTGCACGCCGAGTCGCCGGGGTCACTCGACCGTGTGATGGGTTCGGCTGGCTCGGCGCCGGTGCGGCAGGGTGGGCGGATGCAGCTGCGCCGGGCCCTGCCCCTGACCCTTGCCGCGCTCGTCACGGCCACCGGATGCGTGACGGTGCGTCCCGCCGGCCTGCCGGACGTGCCGCGGCCGGTGCCCGCGGCGGTCCGTGCGGAACCCCGGCAACCGACGCCTCTCGCCCTGCCGTTGGGGCCCCTGCCGGCGGTGTCCGAGCCCGCCCCGGTGGCGCCGGAGCCCGAGCGGGCGCCCGCGCCGGTCCCGGTGCCGGTACCTGCCTCGGCACCGCAGCAGCCGCACCGGATCGGGCCCGCACGCCCTGCGAAACCGCCGAAGCCGGCGAGGTCCGCCAAGCCCGCCGTCCCGGCCAAGCCGCGCAAGCGCCCGCCCGCAGCCGCGAAGTCCCGGCCCGCGGCGCAGCGCACGTACGACATGGCCCCCCTGTGCGAGGCGGCCCGGGGAAGGGTCCCGCCGTCCATCGTGGGCCTGTGCCGCCAGGGGGTCCCTTGACGATCAGGCCGGATCATCCGACTGGCCCCGGCCCGGCTGCCGGGCGGCGGCGGGCCGGTTCGCTTGGATGGGCCGGACGGGCCCGACCGGGGCTCCGTACAGCCCTCCACCCCAGGGAGTCGCCATGGCGAAGATCGCCCTCTTCGGCGCCACCGGCACCATCGGAACCCAGGTGCTGCGCGAAGCACTCCGGCGCGGCCACGAGTTCACGGCGGTCGTACGCGATCCCGCGAAACTCGCGGACCCGGGCGGCGGGGCCACGGCGGTGGTGCGCGGCGACGTGCTGGACCCGGCGTCCGTGGCCGGGGCGGTGGCCGGGCACGACGTGGTGATCAGCGCCTTCGGTCCCGGCCCCGGCGATCCCTCCACCCTCTTGACCGCCGCGAAGTCGCTGATCGGCGGGGTGCGTTCGCTCGGCCCGGATGCGCCCCGGCCGCGGGTGGTCGTCGTCGGCGGGGCGGGCTCGCTGCGCACCCCCGGCGGCCCGCTGGTCTGGGACCAGGCGGGCATCCCGGCGCCCGTGCTGGCCCTCATGCACGCCCACGGGGACGCCCTGGACTTCCTGCGGACGGTGCCCGTGGAGGAGGTCCGCTGGACCTGCCTGAGCCCGGCCGCGCAGATCGCTCCGGGCGAGCGCACGGGCACGTACCGGCTGGGGATCGACGACCTGGTCGTCGACGACGAGGGCCTCAGCCGGATCTCCACGGAGGACTACGCCGTCGCCCTGCTCGACGAGATCGAGCTCGACGCGCACGCGGGCCGGCGGTTCACCCTCGGCTACTGAGCACCCCGAAGGCCAGGGCTCCCCCGCGGGGTTAATGGGTGGATGCGTCTGCTCCGGATACCTACAGTGACGAGGCACCACGTCGTCGAGCAGGAGCGGATCATGCGCACCCACTATCCCCGTACGCCGCACCTGCCCTGGTCCCCCGGGGCCTCGGCGGACAACGTCCGGACCGTCGGGCTGGAGGGGCTGGCGGGGCGCGAGGTGGTGGTGACGGAGAAGCTCGACGGGGAGAACACCACCCTGTACGCGGACGGCCTGCACGCCCGCTCCCTCGATTCGGCACACCATCCCTCGCGGGCTTGGGTCAAGGGGCTCCAGGGCAGGATCGGCCCGGGGATTCCGGCCGGCCGGCGGGTGTGCGGGGAGAACCTGTACGCGCGGCACTCGATCCCGTACGAGGATCTGGACGGCTGGTTCTACGGGTTCTCGGTGTGGGACGGGGAGCACTGCCTGGACTGGGACCGGACCGTACGGTTCCTGCGCGGCCTCGGGGTGCCCACGCCGCGCGTGCTGTGGCGGGGCACCTTCGACGAACGTGCACTGCGCAAGCTGAAGCTCGACACCGCGCGGGAGGAGGGGTACGTCGTGCGGACGGCGGCCGGTTTCGCGCGCGAGGACTTCGGGCGGTGCGTGGCCAAGTGGGTGCGGGGCGGGCACGTGCAGACCGGTACGCACTGGATGTTCGCCGAGGTCGTGCCCAACGGGCTCGGGCCGGCGGCCCCGTTGTGGGCGGTGCGCTCGGGAGCCGAACCGGACGTGGCGGGGCTGACCGCTGCCGTCGGGGCGGGCACGGCCCGTGCCGCCGGTGTGGATGAGCCCGCCCCTGACGTGGCCGATGACGTGGCCGAAGTCGCCGCGCGGATCGACGGGGCGGGGCGGACCGGCGAGGACCGGCTGGCCGCAGTGCTGGCCGCCCTGCTGCGGTGCGAGCCGCGCGGCCGGATCGCGGCGCGGCTCGCGGCGGGCCCGGCCGGGATGGGACTCGCCCGCCGGGTCGGCGACCTGGTGGGGCTGTACCCGTACCTGCAGCGGCCGTTCCCCGACGCGGACCGGCGGGCCGGGCTGGTCCGGATGGCCATGGCGGCCGATCTCGGGGTGCTGCACGCGCTCGCCGGGGCGCTGGCCGAGGGGCCGGAGGCGCGGGAGTCCGTGGAGTGGTCCGCGCTGTGGGCCGACGAGGCGGGGCTGCTCGGCGGCCGGGATCCGCTGGGTGCCTTGCGGGCCGCGCTGCGGGAGCCCTTCGCCGGGCTGGACGCGGACGCGGCCGACCGTTGCTGGGCGGAGGCCCGGCGGGCGTTCGGGCAGGGGCGGATCGCGGCGGCGCGCCTCGGCTGGGGTCCGGGGGTCAGCTGCGTCGTGGTCGAGGAGGCGGTGGCGGCGACCTGGCAGTGGCGCGACGGAACGTTTCCTCGGCTGGTGCAGCTGAGCGGACCCTCGGGCAGCGGGAAGAGCACCTTCGCCCGCGGCCTGCCCGGCGTGGACGCGTACATCAGTCTCGACGACCTGCGCACCGCCCGGGGTTCCCGTGCGGACCAGCGGGCCAACGCGGACGTGCTGGGCAAGGGCCTGGACCGCCTCGACGCCGCCCTGGCCCGGGGCGGGACGGTGGTGTGGGACGCCACCTCGCTCACCGACCAGCAGCGCGGCCTGGCCGGCTCGGTCGCGCGGCGCCGCGACGCGCTGGTCACCCACGCCGTGGTGCTGGTCGACGAGCCGGAGCTGCGGCGCCGCAACGCCGTGCGCCCGCATCCGGTGCCGGAGCAGGTGCTGACCTCCCAGCTGCACCGCTTCAGTCCCCCGTACGCCGGTCGGGCGCACCGTACGTGGTACATCGGTGCGGGCGGGGACGTGGAGGACGCGGCGGGCGGCCTGACCGACGGCCCGGACACGATCTGCGGGGAGATCTGATGCGTACCAGTGAGCAGCTCTACCACCAGGTCCGCTGGGATCCGCGGTTCGATCCGGCGCGGTTCGTGCTCGGCCTGCTCCAGCGCGGGGCCGCGCCGAAGCGGGTTCCGCTGCCCTCCTTCGTGCCCGGCGGCGACATCCCCTGGCACCGGGTGCTGTTCGTCGAGGCGGACGGCGAACTGGTCTGGGACCGGGCCACGGGTGTGGACCGGATCGATGCCACCGCGGCGGGGCGGGTCCGCGATCCGCGCCTGCTGCGGGCCCCGTTCTTCACCGCGCGGACCCCGTACGCGTGGGACCCGGCGGGCGGTGGCGCCTGGCGGCCCGCGCAGGCCCCGCCCCGCGGTGCGGCCGCGGGTTCCGCGCCGGTGCGGCTGCTGACCTGGAACACGCTCTGGGACCGGTACGACGCCCCGCGCATCGCCACCGCCCGGCGCAGGCCGTTGCTGCTGGCCGATCTGGCGGCCGCCGACGCCGATGTCATCGCGTTGCAGGAGGTCGAGCCCGAACTCCTCTCGATGCTGCTGGCGGCGCCGTGGGTGCGGGCCGGGTACGCCCTCGGCACGGATCCCGGCGGCCGGGACGTCACCGAGTGCGGACTGCTGGTGCTGAGCCGGCTGCCGGTGCGGGAGGCGGGAATGCACCTGCTCGGCCCGCACAAGGCGGTCACCGCCGTGACGGTGGACACCGCGGCCGGCCCTCTGGTCGCCGCCGCCACCCACCTGACCAGCGACCACACCGAGAACGGGCATCTTTGGCGGGACGCCGAACTGGCCCGGCTCGCGGAGGGCCTGGCCGGCATCGAAGCCGCCGTGGCACTGCTGGGCGACTTCAACGACGGCCGCCACGGGGCCGAGGGGCCCGCGGCCGCACTCGGCATGCGGGACGCCTGGAGCGAGGTGCACGGGGCGGCGGACGGTACGCCGACCTTCGACCCGGTGGCCAATCCGCTGGCCGCGGTGGGCTCGATGTCCGGGCGCGCGGCGCGGCTGGACCGGATCCTGCTGGGGGCCACGGGGGCGCGGGTGACACGTGCGGCGCTGCGCGGCGACGTGCCCGCCGAGGAGGGGCTGTTCATCTCCGACCACTTCGGTGTGGAGGCGACGTTGGAGTTCGGGGCGCCCGGCGGCGGGCCGGCGCGGCTCGACGTACCGGCGACCGCTCGGACGGCGGTGGCGTGGCTGCCGCCGCGGCTGCCGGAGGCGGTGCGGGAGGTGCGCCGCAAGCACGACCCGCAGGCCGCCCGCTGGCCCGCGCACGTGAACCTGCTCTTCGGCTTCGTGCCGGAGTCCTCCTTCGACGAGGCCCTGCCGCTGCTGGCCGAAGTGGCCGCCGGGACGGGGCCCTTCGAGGCACGGCTGGAGGGCGTGCACAGCTTCGGGCACCGCGAGGACGCCACCGTCTGGCTGGACCCGGCGGCGGCCGGCGACGCGCCGTGGCAGGAGCTTCGGCGCGCCCTGACGGAGCGGTTCCCGGGCTGCCGGGGGCGCGCCGAGGGGTACACCCCGCACCTGACGCTGGGGCGCAGCCAGGACCCCCAGCGGGCGCTCGCGGAGTTCACGGCCCGGCTCGGCGGAGGGGTCTGCTCGCGGGTCGGGGAGCTGGCGGTGCTCTCGCGGCGAGGGGACGGACCGATGCGGGTCCGGGCGACGGTGGCTCTGGGGACGGGCGAGGTGCGCTGGGAGCCGGAGCCGGAGCCCGGGCACGAGCGCGTCCGCGAGCCCGGCCCGGTGGCGCCGCACGGCCACGCCGGGTCGGTCCTCGCCCGCGTCCGGGCCGCCTTGGGCGGGGCGCAGGTGCACCTGGCCGGATCCCGCCGGATGGGCTGCGCGCTGCCGGGTGCCGACCTGGATCTGGTGGCGGCGCTGCCCGGGGCGGCCGGTGTCACCGGAGTACGGGACCGGCTGGCTGCTGCCCTGCCGGAGGCCGGGCCGCTGCGCGAGGTGACCGGGGCGCGGGTGCCGGGTCTGCGGTTCCGCGTCGGGGCGCTGTCCGTGGACCTGGTGGCGGTGGCCACCGGCGGCCTGGACCCCGCGCACGCGGTGGCACGGCGGGCGGAGCTGGGTGAGGCGGCCGCGGTCGCGCTGAGCGCGGTGAGCGACGCGGATGGCGTACGGGAACGGGTGGGCGCGGAGCATGCCGCCTTCGCCCGGCTGGCGCGGGAGGTGAAGGCGTGGGCGCGGGCCCGCGGGTTGGACGCGGCCCCGTTCGGCGGGCTGCCGGGGCTCGCCTGGGCGGTCCTGGCGGCGCGTACGGTCCAGGAGGCCGGGGCGCTGGCCCCGGACGCCCTGCTGCGGGAGTTCTTCGGCCGGTGGGCCGCCTGGGACTGGCGGGAGCCGGTCGGGCTGTCGCCGTCGGCCGCGGCCACGGCGGGCGGGCCGGATCCGGTCACGGTGCTGACGCCCTCGGAGCCGGTGCGCAGTTGCACCGCCCAGGTGGGACCGGGCCTGCGGGACCTGCTGGTCCAGGAGTTGTACCGGGCCTGGGAACTGCTGGAGGCCGGGCCGGACGGCGCCGGCCGGGCCGTGGTGACCCCGCCGCCGCTGCACCGCCGGCACGCGGCCTGGGCGGTGGTGACCGTACGCACGTCCGACGGGGAGTTCGAGGAGGTCCTGGGCCGGGTGCGGGGGCGGTTGCGGGCGCTGCTCGGCGCCCTGGAGGAGGCCGGTGTCACGGATGCGCACGCCTGGCCGCGCCCCTTCGAGTCCGGCGCGGGCCTCGCCCGCTACGCGATCGGCCTCGGCTCCGCCCCGCCGGACGCGGCGGCGTTGGCCGCGCTGGGCGGCCCGTGGCGGGCCGGCCTGCCGGGGGTCGAGGTCACCCGGGCGGCCTGCGGCGAGGTGCCGGACCTGACCTGGCCCGGCCCGGCCTCGTGCCTGCGGGGGCGCCGTCAGACCTCGATGACGATCTTCCCCGCCGTGTGACCGCCCTGGCTCAGCTCGAAGGCCGCTGCCAGCTCGGCCAGCGGGAAGGTCTTGGCGACCGGCACCTTCAGCTGTCCGCTGTCGGCGAGCCGGCCCAGTTCGGCAAGGTCGCTGCCGACCGGGCGGACCCAGATCCACTCGCCGCCCGATCCGAGCACGCTGGGGTCGGCGATGGAGGCGTGCCGGCCGTCGTCGTGCAGCACTTCCCGGGTGACACCGCCGACGCCGCCCACGAAGTCCGCGACGACGGTGGGCCCGTCGGGCACGAGGGCGCGGACACGGTCGGCGAGGCCGTCTCCGTACTCGACGGGTTCGCCGCCGAGTTCGCGCACCCGGTCGTGGTTGCGCGGGGAGGCGGTGCCGATGACGCGGGCACCGAGCGCGCGGGCGATCTGCACGCCGAGGGAGCCGACACCGCCCGCGGCGCCGTGGATGAGGACCGTGTCGTCCTTGCCGGTGCCGAGGCGGGTGAGCAGCTGGTAGGCGGTGAGCCCGGCCAGCGGGAGCCCGGCGGCCTCGGCCCAGCTCAGTGAGGAGGGCTTGTGCGCGAGGGCGCGTACGGGCACGGTGACGAACTCGGCGAAGGTGCCGCCGTGCACGTAGTCCTTGCGGGCGTAGGCGATGACCTCGTCGCCCTCGGCGTACTCGGGGACGTCGATGCCGACCCGCTCGACGGTGCCGGCCACGTCCCAGCCGGGGATCACCGGGTAGACGACGTCCATCAGGGCGTCGAGCCCGCCCGACATGATCTTCCAGTCGACGGGGTTGACCGCGGCGTACTTCACCCGGACGAGCACCTCGCCGGGGCCGCACTTGGGCACCGGCAGCCGGATCTCGGAGAGCACCTCCGTCCCGCCGTACGTCTCGTACGCCATCGCCCGCATGGTTTCCTGGCTGCTCCGGCCCGACTGGGACATGTACCCGACCTCTCCGTGTGCTGGTGGACCCGCCCCCGGTCCATCCCACCATGCACGCCGCGCCCACCCCACGATGCGGGGCGAACGCGGCGCGGCGCGTCCCGGGCCGGCGGAGCGGCACGGCCGGTCGGGCATCGCCGTCAGGAGCGGCCGGTCACACCTGGGCGGTCGGGCCGGGCCGGTCCGGCGGGGCCCGTCACCCGGGGCCGGTCCGGGTCCGGTCGCTTGGAGCCGGTCCGGCGGGTCCGGTCACGCGTGCACCGGAAAGGCGGCCTGGAAGTCGAGCCGCCCGTCCGCCCCCTCGGCGATCCGCCCGAGCACCCCGTCCAGCTCCAAGTACGCCTCCCAGCGCTCGGCGCCGGTCGCCCCGGCGAGGCGGCCCACCACGAGGTCCTCCAGGTCCTGGACCCGCTTGCCCTTCCACACCTTGTCCGCGAGGCTGACCAGCAACTCCTCGGTGGTCACCCCGTCTTCGCCCCACGCGGCGTGCGTCGCGGCGAACCGGGCCTGCTGCTCGGTGAACCCGTGAGCCAGCAGCAGTTCCCGCCCCGCCGGCTCGTGCTCGGAGCCCGGCCCGCCGAGTTCGGCCGTGTGCACGGTCTTCCCGATGTCGTGGGTGGCCGCCCCGAAGAGCACCGCCTCCCGGTCGAACGCCAGGCCCGGGCAGTGCCCCGCCAGCCGGTCGGCCAGCTCGTACGCGACGTCGTGCACGAGCCGCAGGTGTGCGGCCAGCCGGGGCGGGGCGGCCAGCTCGCGCAACAGTGCGGACACGGTGGGCGGAAGGGGCCGCAGCGGCGGATCCCCCGGGGTGTCGAGCGCCCTCGACAAGGCATCGGTCCGGGACATCGGATCATCCTAGGAAGGGCTGGACGATCACTCGTACTCGGTGCCGCCCTTGCGGGTCAGGTAGGCCGGGCTGACCGCCTTGGCGATGGCCCGGCCGCCGACGACCGGACTGTAGCGCTCCGCCGACGGGCGGATCACGACGCCCTCGCGCAGGTGCACGGCCCGCCCGGACACGGTTTCGCGGCCGCTCGCGAGCTCCAGCACCGTGTCGAGGCCGTACGGGCCCTCGTACAGCCGTGGCACCAGCGGCAGTTCCCCGTCCGTCAGGACGGCGGCCGGGTCCAGCCAGCGCACCTGCCCGTCGATTTCGGCGGACACGTCGAAGACGGCGTACCCGGGTGGCGTGTCGGCGGTGCGCACGTCGGTCCCGTAGGCCAGGTCCTGGACGCCCGCGCCGTACACCTCGGCGAAGATCCCGACCCGGGTGGCGCCGAGCCGGGCGGCCAGGGCCGCCGCGACGGCCGGCACGCCGTGGCCGCGTACGGCCCGCCAGTAGAGGTTGCGCTCGTCCTCCTTGAGCGCCAGCCCCTTCGAGCCGAAGCCCTTGGAGGAGACGATGGACCGCTCCTCCTGGACCACGTACGTGAACAGGCAGGCGGTGCCGTGCAGTTTCTCCGTGAGGACGACCTGCTCGCCCGGCTCGAAGATGTGCGGGTAGCGCTGGAGGTTCTCGATGTCGACCCACGGCATCAGGTCGGCGGCCGCTTCGACGTCGCCGTTCATCGTCGTGGGGATGGGCGGGGACCATTTGGTGATGCCGAGCAGCTCCGCGAAGTCCGTGCCCTCCTTGGCCGCCTGTACGAGGTCGACGTCGGCGAGCGCGCGCGGCCGGCACACCAGGCCCTGCGAGAGTTCGCCGCGCAGCCGGACCGCCTTGACCCGGTCGGCGGAGCCGCCGGCGAGCCGCCCGGTGAGGCCGAGCTCCTCGATCAGTCCGGCGGGCAGCACGGCCTGTTCGGGTATGTAGAGCGCGAACTCGCCGGTCCGGTAGGCGCCCTTGGCGATCACGGCGCGGTACAGGCCCACTTGGGCCAGCTCCAGCGCGTCGGCGTTCGGGTGCTCGTGGACGGTCAGCTCTTCGGCGGTGACTCTCAAAGTCGACATGGAGGGCTCCTGCAGTCGTCAGGGACACGGACGACGTGCCGGTCCTGCGGCGGCGCGTCGGTGACGATCACTCTCCGGTCAGCATTTTTGCTGGTCCAGCGAATATCACGGTGTTAGCCTGCCGCACCGCGCGCTCTGTTCCGACACCCGCTGTTCCGACACCCGCTGTTCCGACATCCCTGTTCCACCGTCCGCAGGAGGCTCCCGTGGCACGACGCCGTCCGGTCACCGTCGTCACCGGCGGCAGCAGGGGCGTCGGTGCGGCGACCGCTCTGCGGCTGGCCGCCGACGGGCACGACCTGGCACTGGGATACGCCCGCGACGAGGCGGCCGCCGAGGCCGTCGCCGAGCGCGTACGGGCCACCGGGGCCCGCTGTGTGACCGTACGCGGCGACACCTCCGAGGACTGCGCCGTCGAGCGGCTCTTCGACATCGCCGGCGCCGGACTCGGCACGCCGACGGGCCTGGTCAACAACGCCGGGGTGACCGGCCCGCTGGGCCGGCTCGCCGACGCCCGGACCGAGGACCTGCGGCGGGTGGTCGAGGTGAACCTCCTCGGGTACCTGCTGTGCTGCCGCCGGGCCGCCCGGGACATGGCGGAGTCGGGCGGCGGGGCGATCGTGAACGTCTCCTCGGCGGCCGCCACCCTCGGCAGCCCCGGGGACTACGTGCACTACGCGGCGACCAAGGCGGCCACCGACGCGCTGACCGTGGGCCTCGCCAAGGAACTCGGCCCGGACGGGATCCGGGTCAACGCCGTGGCGCCCGGCATCATCGAGACCGGCATGCACGCGGCGATGGGTGATCCCGACCGCCCGGCGCGGGCGGCGGCCGGGATCCCGCTCGGGCGGCCCGGCCGGCCCGAGGAGATCGCCGGGGCCATCGCCTGGCTGCTGTCCCCGGAGGCCTCGTACACGACGGGAACCGTGCTGCGGGTCTCCGGCGGCCGCTGATCCCCCGGAGGCCGCCGGAGGCCCGGCAGGGGCCCGGCGGCGGCTAGCTCATCGCCGCCTGTGTGGCGGGGCCGTAGACGCCCTGCGGGTCTCCCTTGACGGACCGGTCGCGCTGGAGCTGGCTGACACCGCGCTTGGTCTGGCCGTCGTAGACGCCGGTGACGGAGACGTACGTGAACCCCTGCCCGTAGAGCATCTCCTGCAGGGCGCTGACCTCCGGCCCCTTGTCCCCCATCCGCAGGGTCACGTAGCCGGCCGACGGTCGCGGCGGCGACGCGCTCGACGAGGGATCCGCGTCCTCGCCCGCGGTCGTGGGAGGTTCCGTCGTCGGGGCGGCCGAGGGCGCCCCGGACCGTGCGGACGCGGTCGTCCGGGGTTCCCCGGTGACGTCGGCGTCCGGGCTGCCTGCCGGGAGCGCCGGCAGGGACAGCTCGGGCGGCGGGCCGGCCCGGGGCGGTTCCGGCTCGGGCCCGCTCAGCAGGAGCACCAGGGCGCCGACCACGCCGAGCGCGAGCAGGCTGCCCACGGCCAGCGGAAGCCGGCTGCGGCTCCCGGAGGCCGCGGCATCGCGAACGGCGTCGCGGGCATCGGCGCGCGCCGGGGCGGGGAGTGCGTCGGGGCCATCGGCCTGTGGGCCGCGCGCCGGTCCGGGGAAGGCGAGGGGTCCGGTCTGCGGCCAGGCGGACGCCGTCGACAGCGGCGGTCGGCCCGAGGAGGCGACGTACGGGCGTACGAGCAGGTGGTCGTCGGGGACGAGCCCGCTCTCATCAGGGTGCTGGGACATGGTGGTCTCCCCGGCAGGGACGGGGGCCGGCGCGGCGGTGCGGCGCCGGCCCCCACCCGGCCGGTCAGGCTCTGCGCCGCCGGGCGGCGGGAGCCAGGGGCACACCGGCGGCGGGGACGCCGCGGGTGCCGAGTGCCGGAGAACCGCCGGTCGCGGCCGGGACGAGCGATGAGCATACAAATATGGACATCTGACGTATCTCCGAAGTGCGGCTCAAGCGGTGGCTCTTGATCGGCGCACTCTGTCCATCCGGCAGGGTCCGGGTCAAGCCGGGTGTCCGGTATCCGTCTTTTCATCCCGTCTGTCGGTGCGGCGGACCGCCGTCGCCCAGACGGTGCAGGCGGCGGCGAGCATCAGGGCGGCTCCGCCGAGCGGGGCGGCGGGGGCGGCGATGCCGTCGACGGCGAGGCCTCCGAACAGCGCGCCCGCGGCTATGGCGAGGTTGAACACAGCCACCATGAGTGAGGAAGCCGCCTCGGGCGCCTCCGGGGCCGCCTTGGTCATCCAGCCCTGCACGCTCACCGAGACCCCGCCGTACGCGAGCCCCCAGGCGAGCAGCAGCGTGGTCCCGGCGACGGGTCCCGGGAGGACCGCGATGAGCGCGAGGATCACGGTGAGGCAGGCGCTGACCACGAGCAGCGTCCGGTACGCGTCGCGCGCCCCGGCCAGGAAGTTGCCCGCGACACCGGCGACGCCGTAGCCGAGCAGGAGCGTGCTCACGTATCCGGCGTCGATGCCGGATACGTCCTGCAGGATCGGCCGGACGAAGGTGTAGGCGGCGAACTGCCCCGGGCACGGGTCCGCGCCCCGGCGCGGATCCGCGCCCCCGGTCGCAGCTGCTCCCCGGTCCGGACCGGGCCGCGGGCAGGGATGCGGCCGCGGGAGGGGGTGTGGGACGGGCCGTGGGATCCGGGGGCGGCGTGGGGTTGCCGGGCGCGGCGGCTGAGGTCATGGACGGGCACTCCGTACGGGCGTTCGGCGGGCAGGACGCGGCGGCGCGGGGTTCCGGAGGTCGCGCCTCCCCCGTCACCCGCACTGCCGTTCCAATTTCCCACACGCCCCGACGGCAACCACGGGGGCGGTGTCACCCGGACGCGTGAGGCGGGGAACCGGGCGGGCCGCACCGTGCGGCAAGCTGGTCGGATGCAGTTACGCCGGGCCGTGCCCCTCTCCCTCGTCGCGCTCCTCGCGAGCGCCGGCTGTGTCTCCGTCGCACCGCAGGATGCGGCTCAGGTCCCCGTACGCGGTTCCGTACCGCCCGCCGACGCGCCCGAGCTCCCCACACCTCTGGCGCTGCCCCTGGGGAAGCTGCCCACGACCGCCGGGCACGACCCGGACGCGGCCCCGGAGCCGGAGCAGGACCCCGGCCCGGAGCCCGCGCCGTCCCCCGATCGGGCCCGTGCCAAGGCGACGCCGCCCCGGCGGGCCCGTGTGCCCGGGCCCGCGACCGCGCACCCGCATCCACGCCGGCGGCCGGCCCCGCCGCCCCGCATGGACGAGCTGTGCGCGGCCGCGGACGGGGTCGTACCGCCGTCCATGGTCGACCTGTGTCTGCGGCAGTACGGCCGCTGACCGTCTCCGCTCCGGGTGCGACGCTTGACCCTCCCCCTGTGTCAGACCTTGTAGTGGAGCACGTCATGTTCACCATCGGAGACTTCGCCAAACACGGCCGGGTGTCGGTCCGCATGCTGCGTCACTACGACGCCCTCGGACTGCTGCGCCCGGCGCGTGTCGACCCGTTCACCGGCTACCGCTTCTACGAGGCCGGGCAGCTCGCCCGCCTCAACCGTGTCATCGCGCTCAAGGAACTCGGCTTCAGCCTCGACGAGGTGGGGACGATCCTCGGCGAGCGGGTGGGCGCGGAGGAGCTGCGCGGCATGCTGCGGCTGCGGCGGGTGGAGCTGGAGGCGGCCATGGCCGCCGCAGCGGCCCGGCTGGTCCAGGTCGAGGCGAGGCTCCGGACCATCGAGAACGAGGGAACCATGCCTGCCGACGACATCGTCGTGAAGAGCCTTCCGCCCGTCCGGCTCGCCGAGCTGACCGGGACGGCCGGGAGTTACGAACCGCAGGACATCGGGCCGGTCATCGGGCCGCTCTACGACGAGCTGTGCCGCCGGATCGAGGAGGCCGGGGTCGTGCCGACCGGTCCCGGCACCGCCTACTACGAGGACGCGCCGGGCGCGGACTCCGGAACGGCGGTCCTGGTCCACGCCGGTCTGCCGGTGGCGGCCTCGGTGCGCGCCGAGGATCTCGGGGGCGCGGTGCGGATCGTCACGCTGCCCGGCGTGGAGCGGGCCGCGACCGTGGTGCACCGGGGCTCGATGGACGGCGTACTGCCGACCTCGCAGGCCCTGGCCCGGTGGATCGACGCGCACGGCCACCGCTCGGCGGGGTACGCGCGGGAACTGACCCTCTCCTGCCCGCAGGACCCGGACCAGTGGGTCACCGAACTCCAGGAGCCCCTCGCCACACCCTGACGCCCGGAGGCGTCAAGGGCGACGGCCGCAGACGTGGGCGCACCGGCGCGCGGTGTCACGCCGCACCGTACGGAACGTGCGCAGGGTGCTGTGGCCGCGCCGCTTCCACTCGCCCCGCGGCAGGGCGGCCCGCTGGCCGCCGCCCGCGATCAGGGCGTTGACCGGGGTCATCGGGTCGGCGGCCATCGCCTTGGCGAACAGGACGCCGACGACGAGCGGGACCAGCACCACGACCAGGGCCGAGCCTGCGGTGGTCACGTGCTGCATGCGCGGGCGGACGGTCGCGCTGCGCGGGGCGTCGGAAGTCATGACCCCATTCGACCAGCGGCGGCCCGGCGGGGAATCGGGGCGGATACTCAGGCCGTTGGGCGCAACATACTCAGACGTGCCCATCGGGCCCCACCGGGCCCATCGGCCGGACGGCTGCGACGGGCTCGACGGGCGGGGCACGAGAACGGGGAGGGTGTGGGGCGATGACGGTACCCGGGCAGGGCTTCGAGGCCGCGACCGGCGACGGCCCGGAGGTGCCGCCCGGCCGGCGGGAGGCGGAGCTGCGCACGGCGTACGAGGGGCTGCTGCAGATCCGTCGTCTGGTCAACGGCTCGGCGGGCGCGTCGGTTCCCGCGCCGTGGGAGGTGCGGCAGCCGCCACGCGCGGTGGCCCTCGTACTGGAGGCTGCGGGGATCACTCCGTCGGCAGTGGACGCGCAGGGCCGGCGTACGCGCACGGGCTACCGCGTCGCCGCCGCGCCGGAGCCCGGGCGGGTCGAGGTGACCTGGCTCGGGCCCCCGGGCGGCGGCGCGGCCGAGGAGGAGCAGGAGCGGCTGACGGCCTGCGCCGCCGTGCTGGAACGGCTGGGCTGGGTCTGCCTCCTCTACCGGGGCCCGCGCCGGCGCCGCTTCCTGGAGGTGGAGCCCCCCGTGGCCGCCCCTTAGGCTGCGGCCATGGACTCCGTCGAACTCGACCGCCGGACCCGGATGCACGAGGAGTGCGTGCCGCCGGATCTCGTCGACCGTCTCCTCGCCCTCGGGCACGCCGACTTGGTACGCGCACAGGCCCTGGCGGAGGACGGCGACTGGTTCTGCGCCCACGCCTGGGCGCGTCTCCTCGCGGACCGGGGCCGACTGGAGGAGGCCCTCGCGGTACTGGCCCCGTACGTCGGTACCGGCTGGTGGACGGCGGCCTCGGAGGCCGCCCGGCTGCTGGACGCCGGGGGCCGGGGCGAGGAGGCCATCGCCCTCGTCCGCCCCTTCGCCCGGGACGGCGAACGGTTCGCGCTGCGCGACCTGGCGCTCCTCCTGGCCCGGCACGGACAGGGCGACGAGGCCTACGAGCTGCTCCTCCCCCACGTCGCCGACTGGTTCCTGGCCGAGCCCCTCGTCGAGGTGGGCATCGGACTGGGCCGGGGCGAGGAGGTCGCGGCGCTGCTGGAGGCCCGCATCGCATCCGGGACATCGTGCGCGCGGTGCGGCAGCCGGGAATGCGGCGAGCGGTACCGGGAGCCGTTCCACGCGGTGAAGCTGCTGGCGTCCGTTCGCGAGCGGCAGGGCCGTACGGACGAGGCCGTCGCGCTGCTGCGCTCCTACGACTCCACGCCGGTCGACAACCGCGACCCGCTGGCCGAACTGCTGGTGCGGCACGGCCGGATCGACGAGCTGCGCGCGTACGCGGCGGACGAGGACTGGCCCCGAGCCGTCCGTCACCTGGCGGAGTTCCTGGAGGCCCGCGGCGACGTGGCGGGCGCGGTCGAGGTGTACCGGGAGCACGCGGAGCGCTACTGGTGGTACGCCCCGGCCCTGCTCGCGGAGCTGCTGGCCCGGCACGGGCGGAGCGCCGAAGCCATCGAGGTGGTGCGCGCGCTGAACAGCGCCGAGGACTGCACCGTCGACCTGCTGTGCCGGCTGTTCGCCGCCGAGGGCCGCGCCGAGGAGGGCCTCGCCCACCTGGACGCCCTCAAGGCCCGGCGGGGCAAGGAGGAGTGGGAGCTGTTCCGGCTGAGGGGACCTCTCCTGGCGGCCTGCGGGGGGCTGGACGAGGCGGTGCGGGAGTCCCTCGCGCACCCGGAGGGCCGGAGCCGGTACGCGCTGGAAGACCTGGCCCACCTGCTGGCGGGCGCAGGACGCCCGGAGGAGGCCGTCGCCCTCCTGGAGGAGGACCGGCTGGAACACCAACAGGCCCTCGGCCCGCTGCTGGTGGAGCTGGGCCGGGTCGAGGAGGCCGTCGCGCTGCTGCGAACACCGCGCCCCGCCGTCCCGTTGCCGGAGCCCGTGGGCTACAGCGACTGTCCCCCCTTCTGAGGCCCGTTTCCGCCGTGCACGGCCGCCGCCCGGGCGGGGCTGAGCGGGTCGGGGAGAAATCCGGTGGCCGGGAACGCCCCGCGCCGGGACACTCACCCGATGGGCATGCTCGACACGCAGGCGGACCGTATCGGCCGGGGCGAGACCGTGGAATTCCGGCTGCGGGCTGCGCCCGACCGGGCGGCGCCAGGACGGCGAGGTCCGCTGGGAGTCCGGCGGCGGCCGGGCCGGGCGCCTCAGCTCAGGGTGAGCAGGACGACGTCCACCTCTTCACCACGGGCCCGCGCGAAATCGCGCTCGCGGCCGGTGACGGTGAACCCGCACTTCTCCAACACGCGGATCGAGCCCGCGTTGTCGGCCACCGCCCCGGCATGCAGCGGGCGGGTGTCCTCCAGCCGGATCAGCTCGGCCAGCGCCCGGGTGGCGATCCCCCGCCCCCAGTGCTCGCGGCCGATCACGTACGTCACCTCGCGCTCCTCGGGCGGCCCGAAGACGGCGGCGTGCCCGACCACCACCCGGTCGGCCAGCACCGTACGCAGCGTCACCTCGGGGTCGTGGCGCACCTTCGCCCAGTGCGCGTCGAAGAGGCCCCGATCGTAGTGGTACTTCCTGGTGATCGCCGCCATGTACTGGAGCCCCGGGTCCGTCAACTGCACCCAGAACACACCGAGATCGCTGTCCACCGTCTTCCGCAGCTCGACCTTCACGTGCGCTCCCCCCAGCCCCGGCCGTTCGATCACGACGCCACCTTACGTCGCGGGTCGGGCGTAGCGTCCGGCCAGCGTGGCCACCGTTTCGGCGAGGGCGCGGCGCAGTTCGGGCGGGCCGAGCACCTCGGCCTCCCCGCCCAACCGGAGCAGGTCGCCGACGGCGATCGCCTCCGACTCGACGGGCAGGAGCACCCGGACCCAGCCGTCCGCGTCGGTCGGCCCGGCGTCGGCGAGTGCCCGGCTGCCCGCCGCCCCGAACTGCATGGGCAGCAGCCGCTGTCCGCGCGGGGACAGGCGCAGCTCCGCGGTCTGCTGGTGGAGTACGGCGTCCAGGCGGCTGGTGGACTCCTGCCAGTACGCGGCGAGTTCGAAACCGGCGGGCCGTTCGAAGCCCTCCGCCGCGGTGTCCACGGCCAGGAACCGGGCGACCCGGTAGGTCCGTACGGCGTCCTCGACCCCGGCCACCAGGTACCAGATGCCGCCCTTGAGGACGAGTCCGAGCGGGTGCAGCTCGCGCCGCACCTCGCCGCGCCAGCGGCGGTAGTGGGTGCGCAGGACGCGCTGGTCCCACACGGCCTGGGCGATCTGCGCGAGGTGCGGGACGGGGTCGGCCTCCCGGAACCAGGCGGGCGCGTCGAGGTGGAAGCGGTCCTGGACCCGCCGGGCCCGTCCGGCGAGTGCGGCGGGCAGCGCGGCCTGGAGCTTCAGCTGGGCGGCGGCCAGGTCGGCGCCGAGGCCGAGTTCCTGTGCGGGTCCGGGGGCGCCGGCCAGGAAGAGGGAGCCGGCCTGGGCGTCGGTGAGACCGGTGAGGCGGGTGCGGTAGCCCTCGGCCAGCCGGTACCCGCCGGCCGGTCCGCGGTCGGCGAGGACGGGGACGCCGGAGGCGCCGAGGGCCTCGACGTCCCGGTAGACCGTGCGCAAGGACACCTCCAGCTCGGCGGCGAGCTCGGGCGCGGTCATCCGGCCGCGGTTCTGTAGCAGCAGGAGCAGGGAGAGGAGCCGGTCGGCGCGCATGGATCCCATTGTCCGCCGTACCTGACAGAAGGTGTCAGGTACGGCTGCCAGCCTGGGCACAGCCTGATGAACCGCCGGGCGGAGCAGACCGTCCCGGCCGGCCGAGAGGAAAGCCATGCCCACGCCCGTAGAGACCGGTGGCCGCTTCACCTTCGCCAACTGGGAGGAGAACCCCGTCGGATCCACGGAGGCCGTCCCGCGGCTCGCCCATGCCCGTGTCACCAATGCCTTCACCGGTGGGATCGAGGCCGCCGAGACCGCGTGCGACTACACGATCGCCTACACGGGGGAGAACGTCGGCAGCTACAGCGGCATGGAACTGCTGACCGGCAGCGTCGACGGCCGCAAGGGCGGCTTCGTCCTGGAGGAACGCGGCACCTTCGATGCCGGCGGCACCGTCTGCCACTTCGAGGTGGTCCCCGGCTCCGCCACCGGAGACCTCGCCGGACTGACGGGCTCCGGAGGCTTCACCTACCGCCACGGCGATTCCTCCGTCGCCTACTCCTTCACCTACGACCTGACCTGAGGACCGGGCGCAGCACGGTCCCGGGCGGGGCCACGCCGTCGTGCCGCAGAACGCGCCCGACCTGCCGCAGCCAGGGTGGTCCGCCGACCCGTTGCCCGCCTACGCCGGCCCCTCGGGGACGGGGGCCGGCGTAGGCGGGGCCTCCCAGTTCTCGGGGATCAGCGGCGTCGGCATCAACAGGGCGAAGATGCCCGCGACCAGGGTCTCGACGAGGGCGATCGGGCTGAGCAGCACCGTGGCCCAGAGCGGCAGCGTCAGCGCCGCCATCGTCAGCCCCAGCCGGGCCCGGAACGCATCCACGGGCATCCGAACGTGCCCCAGGCCCGCACAGACCGCCAGCAGCATCGTCACGGCGCCGCCCGTGCCCAGCACCACCAGGGCGAATCCCGCGAAGTCCACGAAGGAAGGGCCCGTAACGCCCAGGACCGGCTCGGCCGCCGGGTACGCGACGAGCCACACGGCCATGTGCACCCCGCAGTACAACGCGAGCATGCGCCCCATCCTCCGCAACACCCGCCCGATCCCGGGACCACTTCCGGCGTCCATGCGCCCCCCATCGATTGAACGTGTTCAATTATGGGAATCGTAGCACCTGCCAGGACGACCCCGGATCCCTGAAACACCCCCGGGCCGACGGTCGTTGACCGTCGGCCCGGGGCATGCCGCAGGGTGCTGTCGCCCCCCTGGGTGGTTCTTGCGGAGCAGACCTGGAGGAGGCCATGCCCCCTGGCGCAGGAAGGCCGTCAGCCCTGGCAGAGGCCGCGGGCGTAGTCGTACGTCGCGGTGGCCTGGGAGTACCGCCACTGCGGGTCCAGCAGGTCGCTCTTCAGCTGTCCGGCCGCCGCCGGGCTCTCTACGACGTAACCGAAGTCCTGCAGCCAGGACGGGTACAGGTTCTTGGAGCCGATGTAGAAGGCCGATCCGTCGACGGAGACCAGCTTGTGGTGCTGGGCGTACGGCTTGCCGTCCGCCCAGGTCGGCTGATCGGAAGCACGGAACGTCGCCAGCTGGAGGTTCTCGCACAGGGCCGTCCGCGCCCGGCCGCCGTCACCGGTCAGGGCCGTCACCCGGCCGCGCAGGGCGTCGCTCACCTCGGAGAGCGACTTGATCTGCGAGTAGCCGCCGCTGCCGATGGTGCCGCGGTTCGCCGGGTCGCTCACGACGATGCGGACCTTCACCCCGGAGACGAGCTTCGCGGCGAGGGCGTCGTAGAGGCGTACGTCGTAGCGGGGCAGCGGCGGGCACGTGGCGTGCACGTCCTGCTGGGAGATCTCGATGTGCGAGGTCGCGCTGGAGACCAGGGCGCGCAGGGCGCTCTCCTCCGGGTTGACGGTGTCGTAGTCCCGGTCGGCGTTCGTCCTGTCGTACACCCCGATCCCGCACCTGGTGTCGCCGGCCGTGGGCAGGACCGGGCGGAAGGCCGAGGTGGGGTCACTCTGGCGGATGCCCACGCCGAGCCCTCCGACGGCGAGCGCGGGCACGTTCCCCCCGCCTTCCGGGGAGGCGGGCCGGGGCAGGGAGGGCATGCAGTCCGCGCCGGGCGAGGCGGCGAACCAGACCGAGCTCCAGCTGCTCTTGTTGCGGCAGGTCCAGTCCCAGAGGGAGTCCAGGTAGCGTCCCGCGGAGCCCGCGGCGGGCCCGGACAGCGCGAGGTCGACGTCGCTCACCGGGTGGGAGGTCTCGAGGTAGTCGTCCTTCCAGCTGTTGATGCCGCCGGTGATCACCGAACTGCCGTCCACCACGACCAGCTTGGAGTGGTTCCAGGAGAAGGCGGTCTTCGAGGTGGTCATCGAGGCCACGTTGAGCGTGATGTTGCCCGAGGCGGCGGGGCCGAGCTTCGCGAGCAGTTCGTCGCGGTACGACGACGGGATCACCGTGGAGTGGTAGATGGGCGCGGCGCCGACCAGGATCCGCACCTTCAGCCGGTTGCCCTTCTGGGCGGATTCCCTGAGGCCCGCGACGATCGCCTCCTGGTAGCCGCCGTTGGGGAAGGGCGCCAGCGTCGATATGTCCACCGTTTCCCGGGCGCCGGCGATGTCCTGGCGCATCTTCTCCAGGAGACGGCGGGATCCGGGCCGGTCGGTGCACGTGGCGTCGCCCCAGCAGCCGGGCGTCTGGAGGAGCCAGTCGGCGCCGCCGGGGGTGGAGGAGCCGAGCCGGTTGCCGGAGGTGCGTTCCCATACCGAGCCCTCCAGGCCCGGGGAGACCTGACGCAGGGTCTGCTCGACCGAGTCCAGGTGCGGTGTGGGCGCGTCCGCGGCAGACGCGGGGGCGGTGGCGCCGAGGAGGGAGAAGCCGAGCGCGAGGGCCGAGGTGGAGACGAGGGCCGTCGTACGGACGGTGCGTGCCAATGTGGTTCCTTGACTGGGGGGTGGCTCTGGCCGGGAGCGTGGTCGGCCACACCTCCGACCTTGATCAACTCCCGCAAGTTACCAGCACGTAGCCCTCTGTTCACCCGCCTCGGGCGAGTTCCGGCCACCCGAAGCCGAACCGCCCGCCGACCGCCCGGCCCCCGGGTCAGAGCGGCGGCGAGTCCGTCATCAGGGAGGCGAACCAGGCGTTGTACGCGACCCGGCGGGGACAGCCGGCGGCGGAACGCGGAGTGGCCCGGCAGCCATCGGGGCGGCGCTCACCGTGGCCGTCGCCTCCTCGGCGCGCGGGCTCCGGGCCGAGGGCGGCGGACACCTGGGCGAGTCGGCAGTCGGGCAGCGCGTCCCGGTTGGCCGGATTGCGGAAGGAGTGCTTGCCGTCATCTGCCTGGACCCCGTGGGTGCCGGTGGTCCACCGGGCGGGGCCGGCCATCCCCTGGTGGCGCAGCACGGACGCGGCGAGCCGGCCCGGCTGTGCGGCGCCGAGGCGGTCGCGCAGGCAGGCAGCGAGCCGTTTCCCGGCGTCCGCCGGCAGGTCGGTGTCCCCGAGCGCGGGCAGCAGGAGGAGCAACCGGGTGCCGGGGTCGGTGGTGGTGCCGCCGGGCAGGCCGTTGTCGGCGGTGCGGACCAGCTCGGGCCAGGACAGGCCCGGGCCCCGCCAGTGGCCGGCATCGCGGGCGAGGACTTCCGCGTCGTCCCATTCGGGGTGGTGAGCCACGTAGTCGACACCGGCGTCGTCGTCGGCGTTCTCGTACACGACGTGCAGGCGGAGTCCGCCCGCCACGGGAACGGTGAACACGGGCCCGTCCTCTGCGGCCCACAACCGACGTGCGAAGGCCCGGGAGGCGACCGGGCGTAGGGCCCGAGCCAGGAGCGGGGCGCCCTGCCCCGCAGACACGCGCTCAGGTGCTCCCACCAGAACAGCTGCTCGTCGAGGAGTTCCGGACGGTGGGCGAAGGGCCGACTGTCGTGGACGGACAGGCGGGCCGGATGCAGATCGGGGCGCAAGGACACCCCACATTGTGCAGGGCGGCACTCGCCCGGAAGGGCCGGCCGGCGCAGATCCTCAGGCTCTCCGCCACGACCCGACCGTGTTGATCGCCGCGATGAACGAATGACTGCGGGACGCCCCTGGCTGCGATCACGCGACGGTGAACGTCCGGGATCTCGACGTAAAGCCGCTGATCGCCCGCCGGGGCACCAGGCATGACGCGGGACTCGGCGCCCAACGCCGGGTCGTGGAGCGAGCATTCGCCCACGTGCACCGCTTCCGCCGCCTGCGGATCCGCTGGGAGATACGCGATGACATCCACGAAGCCTTCCTCGCCCTCTCCCGGTAGGAGTGTCAGGACTGGAACGGCTTGCGTTGACGGCCCGGCGGCCGACGTCAGGTTGGCTTGCGCCACACGGAGATGTGCTTCGCACAGTCCTGGGTGAACGGCGCCCCGTCCCAGCCCGCGACGCGACGTTCCAGCTCGAGCCCGGCGATCCGTGCCATCAGGTCGAGCTCTGCCGGCCAGGCGTAGCGGTGCCGGGAGTTGTCGCGGCGGTAGCGGCCGTCGTCGTCGTCGCCGTCGCGGGTGAAGTGGTGCGAGACGAGAATCTGCTCGACGAGGTCGAAGGTGTCGAAGCCGAGATGCCCTTCGGAGACGTCGAAGGGCACCGCGACCTGCCCGGGCGGCAGGAAGCGCAGCGGCGGCACGCCGAGCTCGATGACGAACCGGCCGCCGGGCGACAGGTGACGTGCGGCGTTGCGGAAGCACTCGACCTGCTCGTCCTGCGTGAGCAGGTTCGTGATGGTGTTGTAGACGAGATAGACCAGGGTGAACTCGCCGGGAACGACGGTGGTGGCCATGTCCCCGATGACTACCGGGAGCATGTCCTCGTCGATCTTGCGCCGCAGCACCGCTGCCATGTGCTCGGACAGTTCGATGCCCACGACCGGCACGCCGCGTTCCCGGAGCGGGACGCCCACTCGTCCGGTCCCGATGGCGAACTCCAGCGCCCGGCCGTCTCCGACGAGCTCGGCGAGGAAGGCGAGAGTCGGTCCGAGGACGGCGGCCGAGGACGTCTCGGCCTCCTCGGCGTCGTAGCGGTCGGCGGTCGCACGGGTCCACAGCTCACTGCTCGTCACGGGCGGCCACTTTGCCGGGTACCGAGGGGCACTGTCGACGCATTTACCTTCCACCGGCTCCGATCACACGGTTCGGGGCGCACGGTCACGGCAGTGGTGCGGTCGTTCTCCTCGGCGCAGCGTGCACCGCCCACAGCTCGTCGTCGACTTCCCGTGGCTTCGGCCGAGTGAAGCCGTCTCGGCATGCCACAAGATCAGATAGCGTGCGCGGCTATGGGTGAGCTGATCGTGATCAGGCACGGCCAGACCGAGTGGAGCCTGTCGGGACAGCACGCGGGCCGGACCGACGTTCCGCTGACCGGCGTGGGCGAGGCTGCGGCCAGGGCTCTTGCTCCGAGGCTGGCCCGCCGCCGTCTCGTCGCCGTCCTCAGCAGCCCGCTGAGCCGCGCCATGCGGACGGCCGAGCTGGCCGGCCTGACCGGCGCCAAGCCCGATCCATGCTGGAGCAGCGGCGTCGGCCCGTCTCCTGGCTGCCGCTCAGCGGCGACCCCCATGTGGGATCGTGTCGCGATCCTCTCGTCAGGCGGGTGAGCAGGTGCTCCACGGTGTGAGGGGCGGCGTTCCGCGGCACCCCGGCCGAAGTCAGGGCGGAGCCGAGCCTTGCCGGCGCTTCCTCCGGCACGTCCGGATCCGTCAGGAGGGGAAGGACCAGCAGGAGGCGGGCGGCCGTGTCCTCGACGCCTTCGGCGCCGGGGGGCGGGGTATCGGCGAGGCGGACCAGTTCGTGCCAGGTCAGCCCGGTCCCCGAGAGGTCTCCTTCCCAGCTGGCGATCTGCTGGGCGTGAGCCCCGCCTGGACGGGTGAGGAGGTAGTCGATGCCGTACTCGCCGACCATGTTGCGGAAGATCACCACAGCTCCGGAACCGTCTTCGGCCGGCACCCGGAACACGGGCCAGCGTTCGGGATCGAAGAGGACCTCGGACATGGCATCGGTATCGGCGCCGTCATCGCCGAACCACTCCGGGACAGGATGCGCGGCACTCGACCCATCGGCGCACATCTCCAGGAGGTAGTTCGACCAGAAGCCGCGGCGCGTCAGCAGTGACTCGCCCGCAACCAGAGGGCCGTCGTCGTATCCCTTGATCAGCACCCCTGGATCCTGTCACCAGCCACTGACACGGTCGATCCGGGATCAGTACGCGCCGGGTGAACATTCGGTCCGCGTCGCGATGAGTATGGGCTCCGCCGCCGGTCTACCCTTCAGACCCATCGCCCCGAAGGAGCGGCAGATGACGCATCCGACGACTCTCGACCTCGGACCACAGGCCCGGATCGTGGCCCGTCTCGCGGCAGGTGTACCGGACGCCCGGCTCGCCGACCCGACGCCCTGCCCCGAGTACGCGGTCAGCGTCCTGCTGCATCACCTCACGGGCCTCGCCGTCGCCTTCCGCGACGCCGCCCGCAAGGACCTGGGCCCCACGACCGACACGGCTCCCGACCCGGCCGCGTCCTCCCTGCCCGCCGACTGGCGCGAGGAACTGCCCCGGGTCCTCGGCGAGCTGGCCGAGGCCTGGAGGGATCCTGCCGCCTGGACCGGTATGACCCGCGCGGGCGGCGTGGACCTACCCGGTGAAATCGCGGGTGCGGTGGCTGCCGACGAACTGGTTGTTCATGGCTGGGACCTGGCCCGGGCCACCGGCCAGGAGTACGCACCGGACCAGGCCGCGCTGCGCGCCTCGCATGCGTTCCTCCTGGCGGCCGCCGAGGACGAGAGCCGCGGCGGGGGCATCTTCGGCCCCGTCGTGCCTGTACCCGACGACGCCCCGCTACTGGACCGGGCAGTCGGGCTGAGCGGGCGCGATCCGGGTTGGACGCCTCCGACGTCCCCATGACAGAGGCCATCGTGTGTGGCGCTTCTTGTACCGCTGCTCGTCGAACACGGGTGGCCGCCCGCCTCCGCACGAGCCCGTGCGGAGGCGGGCGGCAACGCACGTCGGCGCTCAGGTGCAGCTTGCCGGTGAACCCGCCGCACGAGCGGCCCAGGCCCTCACCGCCCGCGGCGGCCCAGTAGCGCGCATCTGGACCTGCCTCGGGCGGGCGGCGACCACTGGCGGGTGCTGGCGGGTGCTGGCGGGTGCTGGCGATGGTGGGATTCCCGGAGGGAGACGGCTGCCCCCGGGCGCTCGCCGAAGGCCAGGCCGACGCCGGGGCGGCGAAAAGCCTGGCGCGCGGGGCCGACGGGACCGGGTAACGTCTTTGTCATGTTCTTCCAGACACAGATTTACGAGTGAGAGCGTGAGGGGCCCCTGCTGACGTCCTTCGACATCACCGCACCCGTCCCCCACCGATGAATCCGTAGATCACTTCACATCACCACCGGGAGAACCCGTGACCGACAGCAAGAACATCAACAACCCCGTGGGTCAGGGCGGCGGCCAGCGCAAGAAGCTGTCCCGCGCCGAACGGCAGAACAACGGTCCGCACCGCAACCTCGACCGCCGGGGTGCAGCCGACCAGAAGGCGGAGCTGGTGCGCAAGATGCGCGAGAAGGCCGGCGCAGCTGAGGGCGCCGGGCAGGCGGGCGACGACACCGCACAGAGCTGACGCACAGCCGCCGCAGGGCGGCACCGCACGGGGCAGCCGCAGATTCGGCAGCCCCGTCACCGCCACCACGCCGAGCCGCACCAGCAGCTCAGCGCGTTACCGTGCCCAGCCCGGGCGACACCGCATCTGAGGGCCGTCCCGCAGGTCACTGCGCCCACTGATGGAAGCAGACTCCCGCCCGTCCGTCGGGCCACCACCCATGCCGGACCATGAGAGGGGCAGTGCGGGTCAGGCGTGGGGTCCCACCGTGACCTTGCCGAGCGTGAGGTGCGCAGTTCCCTCGAACAGGGCGCCCGTACGTGCCACCTGTTCGTCCAGTGCACGGCGGTTGGCCGCGTTCAGTCGGGCCACCGGTTCCACGGTGAGCGCGATGCGGCGGCCCGTACGTCGCTGGTGCCAGACACCGGCGACCGTGCCGTCGACCAGGAGGACGGGGTAGTTGCCGGCCTGGCCGCCGGCCAGGGCCCGGGTGGCCGCAGAGCCGGAGAAGAACAGTTCGCGGGGGCGGCAGGCGACGACGTACGCGTCGAAGTAGGGCAGCAGTCTCAGGCCACGCGCGGGTTCGTCCGGGAAGGCGGTGTCGCCGGCGGCGACCCATGCGCGGCCGGGCGCACAGGCCACGGCCTCGATGCGGTCCTTCTCGGCGAGGGAGGCGAAGAGCGCGGCGGCCCAGCCCTTGGGGGCGGCGAGCCAGGCGGCGAAGTCTTCGGCGGTGGCGGGTCCGTAGGCGCGCAGGTAGCGGTTCACCAGCTCGTGCAGCGAGCGGGCGGGAGAGGCAGGGGCGCAGTCGGGATTGGTGTACGTGACCTTGCGGCCCCGATCGCGGCCGAACGCCAGCACTCCGCGCTGCGCGGCGGTGTGCGTGACCTGGCGCCAGCGCGGCCACAGCGTCTGGAAGGCGGGCATGACCGGGTCCGCGGCCCAGGAACCGGTCCGTGCCACGATCGCCTCGGTGAGCTCGTCCACCGTCAGTTCGGCGCCGGTGAGCGCGTCGGCGATCGCTGCGAGCACCTCGTCCGTCTGGGCCGCCGTCATCCGGGCTTCTGGGCTCAAGGTGCTGGGGCGGGCGGGCAGAGCGGAGAGGGCCCCGGTCCACCAGGGCAGGTCCTGGGCAGGCAGCAGATGGATGGTGCCGCGCGGCCCGAAGGTCTTGACCAGCGCGGCCGGTCGCCCTCCCGGGCCCTGCCCGCGGGCCGGACCGGGTCCGCCGGTCAGCGCGTCGCGTACGTCGGTGCGGGTCGCGCCGTCCAGGCGCAGCGCGATGGAGAGTTCCGCCGCGGACATCACCTGGGCGTGTGCGCCGAGCATCCGCCCGGCGATGTCGGCGGGCGAGGTACCGGCGGTCGTGGCAGGGGTGAGGAGTCCTTGCCGGTCCATCCGGCGGGCGTTCGCGGCGGTCCAGGACACCGGGATCGACTGCATGGGGCCACGCTACGTCTCGCCGGGCAGGACCGGGGCCGGCAGCGCACCGAATGCCGCCGCGCGGCGGGGCGCCTGACGCCTCATCCGGGTGGAGTCTTTCCTCCTGTCGGGGATCGCTACTGGTCACATGGGGTGAAAGGATCGCGTGGCTCGTTTCCCGGCACCGGGTGGGAAGCGTTGATGGGGATGTGAGTACCTCAAACACCGCCCCGATACTGCCCGCCGCTCTCGCGCCCCTGGCCCTTCCCACCGTGCACGACTCGGGCGCTGACACCGCGCCCTGCGGCATAGTCGTCCACTCCTGCACCACCCTCGGCGCCACTCTGGTCGTCGGCCTCAGCGGGGAGATCGACCACTTCAGTGCCGCCCCGCTGCGGACGCTCCTGGCCTCGGCGGCCGACGACGGCTACACCGGCCTGGTACTGGACGCCTCCCGCGTCACCTTCGCCGACTCCGCCTTCCTGGCCGTCCTCGAATGGTGGCCCCGGCACGGACGCCGCCTCAGGCTCGCGAACCGCTCCCGGGCCGTGGAACGCCTCCTGCACGCGGCCGCCGCGGCGACGCAGCAGCCGGCCCAGACTGTCGTCTCACTGACGGCGCAGGCGACGTTATGACGTTCATACTCCTGACCTGCACTCCGATGCTCGCGGCAGTCCTCCTGCTGTACGGGGACCGCTGTGAGCCGCGGAACCGCCGCCCTACCCAGCCACCTCCGATCACACCTCCCAGAACCCTGATCCACTGCCCCCTGGCGCCCCCGGTCTTCGGCGCGATGGCGTAACCCCGGTCAGGGGGGCCCGCGATGGCCGCGGGTCCCCCTGCGGGCTGGGCAATTGCCTCCGGTCAGCCGAAGCTTCGCCTGCGGTCCCCGGTCTGCTGCGGTGGGATGTGGCGCAGCCGGCGGGGGCGACGCCGGCTCCGACCGGTCCTGCGTGCGTCCTCATCACGGGACCGGGCTGCGCCTTGGTCGGATTCCTCGGGCGCCACCGCCGGGGCGAGCGTGATCGCAGCGATGACCGCCGTCACCACGACGAGGATGATTCCGATGCTCACGGACATGATTCCCGCCTTTCGCCTTGACCCAATTCTCTTGTAGCTACTCAGCGTTTCCCATGTGAGGCGTGATAAACACGTTGAGTGATGTTTGGCTTGGATCGACCCGCCGGCGAAGTCCCCTGGCGGTCGCCGACATCCGCAGGAACAGAGTCAGAACTGTCTTTCATGCCGCTCACATTGCCCGCACCGCTTCAGGAGCGCCGATGCACCTCGTGCAGATCGCCGTGCGTATCCGGGCGCCATCGTGTGCCCCTGTTGTCGGTGAAGCAGGCGACGGGCATGTCCAGGGTGTCCGGCCGCTCAGGGAGAGGCTCCAACAAGAAGACGTACGGCTCGCGGCTCTCGTTGCCGAACACCGCACGCCAGACGCCTGCCTCATCGAGCCGCGCCCTGCAAGTGACCTCATGACGGGCGCCGTAACGCCCGTCCACCGCATCCCGCCGCGGGCCGTGCCATGCGGCTCCGCGGACCGGCAGTACGGTCCGGCTGGTGGGCGTCCCCGCGCCCTCACCTCCTCCCGCCCGGGAGGGGAGAGGGCGCGGAGGGGTCGTCACTGCACCCAGGGCTTCCACACGTTCTCGTTGCGCTCCACCCACTTCTTCGCCGCCTGCTCCGGCGACAGCTTCTCCTCGGCGATCATCAGGGACACCTCGTTCTGCTGCGCCTTGGTCCAGTGGAGCTTCTTCAGGAAGTCGGCCGCCTTTCCGCCCGACTCCGCGAAGCGCGTGTTCAGGTACTTCTGCAGCGGTGTGTGCGGGTAGGCGCAGGCCACCTTCTGCGGATCGTCCGCGCAGCCCTCGGTGTACTCGGGGAGCTTCACCTCGGTCATCGGGACGCGTTCGAAGAGCCATTGCGGCTCGTACCAGTACGTCAGGAAGGGCTTGTGCTCCTTGGCGAACTGCTTGATCTGGGTGATCTGGGCCGCCTCGGAGCCGGCGAAGACCACTTCGAAGTCCAGGCCCAGGTTCTTCACCAGTGCCTTGTCGTTCGTGATGTAGGACGGGGAGCCGTCCATCAGTTGGCCCTTGCCGCGGCTCTCGGGGGTGCGGAGCTGGTCGGCGTACTTGTCGAGGTTCTTCCAGTCGGTGACGTCGGGGTGGGCCTCGGCGAAGTACGTGGGCACGAACCAGCTGATGTGGCCCGTCACTCCCAGGTCCCCGCCGGGGGTGATGGTCTTCTTGCCCTCTACGTACCGCTTCTCCTGTTCGGGGTGGCCCCAGTCCTCCAGGATGGCGTCGACGCGGCCCTGGCTGAGGGCGTCCCACGCGGGGACCTCGTCGACCTGGACGGTGTCCACCCGGTAGCCCAGCTCGTGTTCGAGGAGGTAGGCGGCGACGGCGGTGTTCGCCTGGGCGCCGACCCACGACTGGACGGAGAGGGTGACGGTCTTCGCGCCCTGTGCGGCGGCGTACGGGGAGGACTGGCGGGTCATGTCGGCGGCCCCGCAGCCGGTGAGGACGGCGAGTCCGGTCGCGGCGGCGAGGACGGCCGCGCTGCGCCGGCGGCCGAGAAGCGGGCCGAGGGCCCGGTGGTGTGCGTCGCGCATGTCAGGCCTCCTTCGAAGGCTGGGTGACGCGGTCGAGGAGCAGGCCGAGGCAGACGATCGCGGCGCCGGCCACCAGGCCGGTGGCCAGGTCGCCCTGCGCGAGGCCGAGGACGACGTCGTAGCCGAGCGCGCCGCCGCCGACCAGGCCGCCGATGATGACGACGGCGAGGACCAGTACCACGGCCTGGTTGACGGCCAGGAGCAACGCAGGCCGGGCCAGGGGCAGTTGGACCTGTCGCAGCAACTGTGAGCGGGTCGCGCCGAGCGAGCGGGCGGATTCCACGACGGTGGGGTCCACCTCGCGCAGGCCCTGGACGGTGATCCGGACGACGGCCGGGAGCGCGTACACCACCGCGGCCGCGGCGGCGGGTGCGCGGCCGACGCCGAACAGCGCGACCACGGGAATGAGGTAGACGAACTGCGGCAGGGTCTGGCACACGTCGAGGACGGGCCTCAGCAGCCGCTCGGCCCGGACGCTGCGGGCCGCGCCCACGGCGATCGCGAAGCCGAGTACGAGCGTGACCGCCACGGCGGCCAGGACCTGGGAGAGCGTGTCCAGGGAGGCTTCCCACACACCGAGCACTCCGACGGCGCCCAGGGCGAGGACCGCGGTGAGTGCGGTGCGCCAGGTGCCGGCCAGGAGGGCGAGCGCACAGGCCACGAGCAGGAGCAGCCACCAGGGAGCGGCTTGGAGCCCGCTGCGCAGCGGGTCGAGGATCCAGCCGGTGAAACGGGCGGCCCAGTCGGCGGTGCCGCCGACGACGGGTACGCCGGAGTAGAGGTGGTCGGTCATCCAGGCGACGGCCGCGTTCACGGGGGCGGCCAGGGAGACGGTCCAGGACTCGGGCCACAGGGAGCTGCCGGCGATGCGGCCGGCGACCGCGGCGGCCACGGCCGCGAGGAGGGTGAGCAGGCGGCCGTACCAGCCGGAGAACACCCGGCGCAGCAGGTGCTGTTCGTGAGCGGGTACGGGGTCGGCGCCGATGCGGCGGCCGGCGGCGTCGGCGGTGCGGTCCAGTACCACGGCGAGCAGCACGATCGGGATGTCGGCGGCCAGGGCCGCGCCGACGTCCACGGAGGCGAGGGCCTGGTAGACGCGGTCGCCGAGGCCGCCGGCGCCGATCACGGAGGCGATGACGGCCATGGACAGGCCCGTCATGATGGCCTGGTTGACGCCGAGCAGGAGCTGTCGGCGCGCGAGCGGGAGACGGGCTGTCAGCAGCCGCTGGCGGCCGGTGGCGCCGAGCGAGGCGGCGGCTTCCATGACGCCCGCGTCCGCTTCGCGCAGGCCGAGGGCGGTGAGGCGGGCCATGGGCGGGGCGGCGTAGACCACGGTGGCGAGGACGGCGGCGGGCACGCCGATGCCGAAGACCAGCACCATCGGCAGCAGGTACGCGAAGGCCGGCAGGATCTGCATGGTGTCGAGTACGGGGCGCAGCATGCGGTCGGCGCGCGGGGAGAGCCCCGCGGCGAGGCCCAGCAGGGCGCCGAGTACGACGGAGGCGGCGACGGCGACGACCATCAGCGCGAGGGTCTGCATGGTCGGCACCCACATGCCGAGCAGTCCGCAGGCGGCGAAGGCGGCGGCGCAGGTCAGGGCGAGCCGGATGCCGGCGAGTCGCCAGGCGACCAGGGCGGCCAGGGCGGTGACCCCGGTCCATCCGGCGGCGAGGAGAACCACGTACACGGCGCGGACGGACACCACGACGGCGTTGCTGACGTGGCCGAAGAAGTAGAGGAACAGCCAGTGGCTGTCGCGGTGGTCGATGATCCAGTCGCCGGCGCGGCCGAGCGGGCCGGACAGGTCGACGGCCAGGGCCGCGGGCCAGCTGCCGGCGCCCGGGAAGGCCACGGCGAGCGGGATCAGCAGGGCGGCGGCGACGCCCATCGGGAGGAGGAGTCCGCGGCGCCCGGCGAGGCCGGGCAGGGCTCTGCGGGGGCGGTCCCGCGGAGCGGGCGCGGTGCGGGAGGGACGCGGGCCGGCGGACCGTCCGGAGGTCCGCGGGGCCTGCGCGGGGGCGGCGCCGCGGGGGTCGGGCGGGGTGTGGGTCGGGGTCGCGGTCACGCGCACCACCTCCGGGCGTCGGGAACGGGGACCTGGGGACGGGCCGGGCAGGTCATGCCGCCACCCCCCGTCCGGCTGCGGCCGGGAGCCCGGCCACGACGGCGAGCAGCCCCGCGTCGTCCACGACGCCCAGGCAGCGGCCGCGGTCGACCACGCGGGCCGGACCGCCGCTGAGGGCGACGGCTTGGATGGCCTCGGCCACGGTGGTGGCGGGGGCCAGCGCGGGTCCCTGTTCGGCCTCGCCGGCAGCGGCGGGGCGCATCGCGGTGCGGACGGTGAGCACCTGTTCGCGCGGGACGTCGCGGACGAAGTCCCGTACGTAGTCGTCGGCGGGCGAGCCGACGATCTCCTCGGGCGTGCCGAGCTGGACGATGCGGCCGTCGCGCATCAGCGCGATCCGGTCGCCCAGGCGCAGGGCCTCGGCGAGGTCGTGGGTGATGAAGACCATGGTGCGGCCCTCTTCGTGGTGGAGGCGGGCGACCTCCTCCTGCATCTCGCGCCGGATGAGGGGGTCGAGGGCGCTGAACGGCTCGTCGAACAGGAGCACTTCGGGGTCGGCGGCGAGGGCGCGGGCCAGGCCGACGCGCTGCTGCTGGCCGCCCGAGAGCTGGCCGGGGCGCCGGTCCTCCAGTCCTTCGAGGCCGACCTTGGCGACGAGCTCGGCGGCCTTGTGCCGGCGGTCGCCGCGGCCGACTCCCTGGATCTCCAGTCCGTACGCCACGTTGTCGAGGACGGTGCGGTGCGGGAGCAGGCCGAAGTGCTGGAAGACCATGGCGGCGCGGTGGCGGCGCAGGGCGCGCAGCCGGGTGGCGTCCATGGCGAGGACGTCCTCGCCGTCGATGGCCAGGCTTCCGGCGGTGGGCTCGATGAGCCGGGTCAGACAGCGTACGAGGGTGGACTTGCCGGAGCCGGACAGGCCCATCACGACGAAGACCTCGCCCTTGCGGACGTCGAAGGTGACATCGCGGACGGCGGCGGTGCAGCCGGTGCGCTCGCGCAGTTCGGCGGCGGACAGGTCGGAGTCGGCGGAGCCGGGGACCTTCGCGGCGGCCTTGTCGGGACCGAAGACCTTCCAGAGGCCGTCCACGGAGAAGACGGGGGACGCGGCCGGATCGGTGGCGGGGCCGGCGGAGGCGGCGGGGGTAGCGGATGCGGCGGGGGTGGTCATCGGTTACCACCGTCCCGGGCGAGCAGTTCGGCAGCCTTTTCGCCGACCATGAGCACTCCGATCATCGGGTTGACCGCGGGCATCGTCGGGAAGACGGAGGCGTCCGCGATGCGGATCCCCTCGAGCCCGCGGATCTTCAGGTCCGGGCCCACGACGGCCGCAGGGTCGTCGGCGGCACCCATCCGGCAGGTGCCGGCCGGGTGGTAGACGGTGTGCGCGACGGAGCGGGCGTACGCGCTCAGCTCCTCGTCGCCGGTGATCTCCGGGCCGGGGCACACCTCGCGACCCAGCCAGCCGGCGAGCGGCTGCGTCGCGGCGATCTCGCGGGCGATCTTGATGCCGTCCACCAGGGTCCGGCCGTCGTAGTCGTCCTCGTCCGTGAAGTAGCGGAAGTCCAGGGCCGGTTTCACCTCGGGGTCCGCGCTGGTCAGGTAGAGCCGGCCGCGGCTGCGCGGCTTGGGGATGTTGGGGGTCATCGACACTCCGTGCGCGGGGCGCTCGTAGCCGATGCGCTCGGGGTTGTCGGTGAAGGGGACCTGGTAGAAGTGGAACATCAGGTCGGGCCCCGCGGAGTCGGGGTCGCGCCGGACGAACAGGCCCGCGTCGCTGTCCATCGCGGAGTTCTCCGGTATCGGGCCGTCGGTCTCCCAGACGATCACCGACTCGGGGTGGTCGAGCAGGTTCTCCCCGACCCCGGGCAGGTCGTGCACCGGCGGGATGCCGAGGGCCTCCAGGTCCGCGCGCGGGCCGATGCCCGAGTGCAGCAGCAGCCGCGGGGTGTCCACGGCGCCGGCGCACACCAGGACCTCGCGGCGTGCGGTGACCAGGGACTGCGTGCCGTCCGCGGCCCGTACGCGGACTCCGCGCGCCCGGGTGCCGTCGAGTTCCAGGCGGTGGGCCCAGGTCTCCAGGAGGATCCGGAGGTTGGGGCGTTCGTCCATGACGGGGTGGAGGTAGGCCACCGACGCGGAGGAGCGCTTGTTGTCCTCGGGGTGGTAGGCGAGGTCGAAGAAGCCGGCGCCCTCGTGGAAGGGCTTCCGGTTGAACCCCTCGATGCGCGGCACGCCCAGGGCGGTCTGCGCGGAGTCGACGAAGTCGCGCGCGATGGCGTTGCGGTCCTTCTCGGCCACCGGGACGATGTTGTTGAGGAGCCTGTCGAAGTACGGGTCCATGGCGGCCGCGCCCCAGCCCTCGGCTCCCGACTGCTCCCACTCGTCCCAGTCGGACGGGAGCGGTTTGAAGGCGATCAGGGTGTTGTGCGACGAGCAGCCGCCGAGGACGCGGGCGCGGCTGTGGCGGATGTGCGAATTGCCGCGGGGCTGCTCGGTGGTCGGGTAGTCGTAGTCGAGCTCGCCGCCGAGCAGGCCCATCCAGCGGCGCAGGGTGAGCACGTCGGGGCGGTCGACGTCGCTGGGGCCGCCCTCGATGACGGCGACGGTGACGTCCGGGTCCTCGGTCAGGCGGGAGGCGATCACCGAGCCGGCGGTGCCGCCGCCGACGACGACGTAGTCGTACTCCTGCACCTGCTGCTGCTCCGCGGGGGCGGGGGTGTACGTATGCGTGGGGGTGGGGATGGTCACGGCTCTGCTCCTCCTTCAGCCCGCGAACCAGCGCACGGGGCGCGGGGCGAGGTTCTGGTACACGTGCTTGGTCTCGCGGTACTCGGCCAGGCCCGACGGGCCCAGTTCCCGCCCGGTGCCGGACTTGCCGAAACCGCCCCACTCGGCTTGCGGGAGGTAGGGGTGGAAGTCGTTGATCCAGACGGTGCCGTGGCGCAGCCGGCCCGCCACGCGACGGCCGCGGCCCGGGTCGGAGGTCCACACCGCGCCGGCGAGGCCGTACTCGGTGTCGTTGGCGAGTGCGACGGCCTCGGCCTCGGTGCGGAAGGTCTCGACGGTCAGGACCGGCCCGAAGACCTCTTCCCGTACGACGCGCATCCCCCGGTGGCAGCGGTCCAGCACGGTCGGCCGGTAGAAGTACCCGGGCCCGTCGGGCCGCTTGCCTCCGGAGCAGAGCACGGCTCCCTCGGAGAGGGCGGAGGCCACGTACTCCTCGGTGCGTTCGCGCTGGCCGGCGGACACCAGCGGTCCGCACTCCACGCCCGGGTCGGTGCCGCGGCCGAGGCGGATCCGGTCGGCCCTGCGGGCGAGTTCGGCGACGAAGCGCTCGGCGACGCTCTCCTCGACGATGAGCCGGGAACCGGCGGAGCAGACCTGGCCGCTGTGCATGAAGGCGGCGTTGAGGGCCTGGTCGACGGCGGTGTCGAAGCCCTCCTCGGTGGTGCAGGCGTCGGCGAAGACGACGTTGGGGTTCTTGCCGCCGAGTTCGAGGGCGACCTTCTTGACGGAGTCGGCGGCCGCACGCATCACCTTCGTACCGCTGGCGAGACCGCCGGTGAAGGAGACGAGGTCGACGTCGGGGTGGGCGGAGAGGCGCGCGCCGACGGGGTCGCCGGGTCCGGTGACCAGGTTCGCGACGCCGGTCGGCAGTCCGGCCTCCGCCAGCAGGCCGATGAGGGCCACCGTGGACAGCGGGGTGATCTCGCTGGGCTTGAGCACGAAGGTGTTGCCCGCGGCGAGGGCAGGGGCGATCTTCCAGGAGGCTTGGAGGAGCGGGTAGTTCCACGGGGTGATCAGGGCACAGACCCCGACGGGCTCGTGGACGACGACGCTGTGGACGTCGGGGGTACCGGCGTCGACCACCCGGCCGGGGCTCTCGCCGGCGACGAGGTCGGCGAAGTAGCGGAAGGCGTCTGCGACGCAGTCCACGTCCACGCGGCCCTCTTCCAGGGTCTTGCCCGCGTCGCGGCTCTCCAGCAGCCCGAGGCGTTCGCGGTCGCGGTGGAGCAGGTCGGCGGTGCGGCGCAGGAGCGCGGCCCGCTCCAGGACGGGGGTCTGGGGCCACTCCCCGCCGTCGAAGGCCGCGCGGGCGGCACTGACGGCCGCGTCGGTGTCCGCGATGCCGCCCTCGGCGACGACGGCGAGGACCGTGGCGTCCGCCGGGTCGAGGACCTCTCGGGTGGCTCCTGATACCGCGGAACGCCAGGTCCCGGCGATGTGGATGGTCGTCTGTTCGGACACGACGCGCTGTACCTCCGATTCCGGCACCGCGGCCTACCCGCGGTGGTGCTGCTCGTGCGCGCTTGCCCCGGTCTGCGGAAGCCATGTCCCGTACGTCACCGGAAGTGACGGGAGTCACTCCCGGTCGCCCCCGAGAAATAGGGGACAAATATGGGCATTTACGCTCCTTGGGAGCGACGGCTGCGTCAGCGCGGCGCGCGGCGGTCAACCCCCTGCTCGGGTCGACCGCCGCGACCGACCCTGCGCATTGCCGGCACTCTCGCGGGCCGCAGAAGCGGCAACGTCACCAGCAGTCGCACGCCAGAGCGGAAGTGCGCATCCGCGTGCGAGGAAACGGCAGGAGCGCCTGTTACAGGACGCTAAATCCATTCGGCGCACAGCGCGGGGCATGGCGTGAATGAACTGGTTATGTGGCCGAATCCCCCTTGCTTCGACCAATGCAAGGGCCGCGCCCCGCCCTGCCCCGTTTCCGTCAACCAGACCTTGACACTTGCCTCTTACAAGCGAGAGTTACGGACATGTCCGCATTGAGAAACACACATCACGAGTTGTGGCGGTTGGCGATGGTCCGGGCCAGAGTGTGACTCCTCGGCAGGACGCCGGGAACCGCACGGAGCCCGCCCGGCTCGTACAACGCCGGGTCGGGCTGACTGTTCAAGGAGCCATCTGCATGTCTGCTTCTCTCGCCACCCGCCGCCTTCTCGCCGCGGCCCTGGCCGCCGGCGCCCTGGTCGGCGCGGCCGCCGTCCCGGCCGCGGCCCACGACGACGACCGGCACGGCCACCACGGCCGGCACGCCTCGATCGTCATCGGCGACGTCCAGCACGAAAGCCGCGGCCGCGGCCGCGACAACCGCGCCCTGAACCGCGAATGGGTCGAGGTGAAGAACACCGGCCGCAACGCCGTCAACCTCCGCGGATTCACCCTCACCGACCAGGACGGCAACCGCTACCGCTTCAACCACCTGCGCCTGGACGGCCACTCCAGCGTCAAGGTCCACACCGGCGACGGACGCGACACCCACCGCGACGTCTACCAGGACCGCCGCCACCAGATCTGGGACGAGCGCGACACCGCCACCCTCCCGACGACCGCGGACGCGTCATCGACACCGAGAGCTGGGGCCGCCGCGGACACCACGACAACCACCGCCGCTGACCCGGACCGGCAGCCACGGCATCGGGAACTGTGAACTGCCGGCCACCCACAACGCGTGCCGCGGCAACCAGCCGCGGCACGCCACCCCCCACACCCGGGCCCGCCCGACCGCCCGAACCGCCCCCCGCCCGAATCGCAGCAGCGCATCCGTCCACACCTGGAGGTTCACGTGGAGTCCTGGCAGTGTCCCCCGTCAGCGGTCACGGTCCCTCAGCCAGCCCTCGACCCCTACCGCTTCCCCGGCGCCGACACGGTCGACGCCGTGCCCAGTGGGGCGCGGCCGACCGGTCCACGCCGAACCCGGCCCCTGCAGCCCTCGGACCGGCGGCGCTTGGAACTCCACGCCGCGCTGACCACCGCCGGCGTTCCACCCACCCCCGGTGACCTGGAAGCCATCCACACCCTGTCCGCACTCGACGACACGACCAACGCGGCCCTCTTGCGATGGATCACCGCCGACTACTGAGCCCGCTGCCGGATGCCGCGCGGGCCGCCGGCCCCCCGTGACCGTTCGGCGTTGAACTGGGCCCCGGTGAGCAGCGCCAGATTGGCGAACCAGAGCCAGACGACGAAGACCACGATGCCGGCCAGCGAACCGTAGAGACGGCCGTACGTGTCCAGCTCCGTGTAGAGCGTGAAGAGCCCCGAGGCGGCCAGCCAGAGCAGGGCCGCCAGTATGCCGCCGGGCAGGCCCTGACGGGCGCCCCGGCTCTGGGACGGGCCGGTGCGGAAGAGCACCAGCACCAGGAGGGTGACGACCACGAGGAGCAGGGGCCAGCGCAGGAGCGCGATGGTGTCCGGGCCTCCTCCGGCGGCCCGTGCGGCCCATCGGGCCGGCGGCCCGGACATGACCAGCCCCGCGGCGCCGACGACGAGCAGGGACAGCAGCAGCGCGGCATTGATGAGCAGCGTGTGGGCCGCACGAAGCGGACGTCGCGTATCGGGCACCCGGTGCATCGTGTGCAGGGCGCGGCGGAAGACCGCCAGGTAACTGCACGCCGACCACAGCGCACTCACCACACCGCTGAACAGCAGGGCCCACATCGACGAGTGTTCGGCCGAGAGGCCGCCCAGCGCGTCACGGAGCACCTGCGCCGATTGCGCAGGCGCGTACGCGGTGAGGTCTGCGATCAGCCGGTCCCTCGTCGCCCCGCCCAGCAGCCCCACGAGGGAGACGGCGATGACGAGCGCGGGCAGCAGCGCCAGTAGTGCGTAGTAGGTGAGGGCGGCGGCGTGGTCGGCGAGATGGTCCGTCCAGACGCGGACGGCTGTACTCCGCAGTGCGGCGCGGGTGCGCGCCGCGAGGGCGGTGGCAGTGGCGGTGGCGGGAGGACCGCCTCGACGTGGTGCGGTGCGGGGGATGTCGGTCACGCCGTGCAGGTGCCCTGCGGGCCCGGGCCCATGCGCCCGTGAGGTCCGCGCATCCGCGGTCCGGTGCGGCGGGAGTCGGCGTACTTCGACCCGGCCCCTCACCGGCAAAGGGGCGCGGGCCACGACGGCCCGCGCTCCCTCGCTTTCGGCCAGTGTTCAGGTCATGGTGCGCCGAACGTCAGTGTCAGCTGCGGTGTGCCCTCGTTGGCCTGCGCCTCGGAGGACCACAGCCACAGGGCGTCCGCACCGGTGCTGCTCAGTGCCAGGCCGTATTCGCCGCCGAGCGCCGCCGCGACGGTCGCGGTGGTGAGCGCGGTGGTGTGCACCGCGCTGCCGTCCGGGATGCCCGCGAAGCTGCCCAGCGCCGGGCTGCCCAGGGCGGGGCGGTTGTTGTACGTGGTCCCGCCCTCGCTCCACGACCCGGTGACCGGGACGACCGAGACGGTGTCCGTCGTACCGGCGCCGCTCATGGTGCTGGTCTTCACGCTGAGGGTCGCCGACTTCAAGGCCGTGCCCGCGGGTGCGGCGGGCAGGTCGAAGCGCAGGTAGCTCGCGTAGAAGGAGGTGCCGCGCACCGCGAGCGAGCCCGAGGTCCCGTAGTTGGTGGCGGGCGCGCCCGCGTTGGCGTACGTGTCCTCCGCGGCGGTGACCTGGACGACCGAGTCGGCCGGGGCGGTGGCGAGGGCGTAGTGGTTCTGCACCTGCGCTGCGCTCAGGACGGTCGGGTAGACGGCGGTCTCGTCGAGCCGGCCCGCCCAGTACTCGCTCGTCGGGCGGTCGGGCCAGCCGCCGAGGCTGTCGCCGCCGGCGTGCCAGTAGCCGGAGAAGTTCTCGTGCGTGGTGACGTTCAGGGTGCCCTTCTGGACGCCGTCCACGTACAGGGTCATCCCGCCGGGGCCCTGGCTCGCGACGACGTGGTGCCACTGGTTGTCGTTGTACGCGCCGCTGGTGGTGACGGTGCGGGTGGCTCCGGTGTAGACGCCGTAGACCAGCCGGCCGTCGTTGGTCATGTAGATGTGCTTGTCGTACTGATTGCTGCCGCGTGCCTGGTTGTTCCCGAAGCCGAGGAGCTTGCCGCCCCGGGTGGTGTTCGTCTTAAACCAGGTCTCGATGGTGTAGGTGCTGCCCACCGTCTGTCGCTTGTCCGCGTACACCCGGGTGTCCGTGCCGTTGAAGCCGATCGCCGTGCTCGCGCCGGAGACCGCGCCGGGCGCCTGCCGCAGGGCCGGGGCGTTCAGGTGCACGCCGCTCTGGTTGCCGGCGGCCGAGGAGTCGGCGACGAAGGGCAGGGCCGACTCGTCGTAGCGCCAGTACTGCTGGGCTCCGTCGGCGCGGACCTGGTGGGGGTAGCCGTCCACTTGGGCCGGGACGGTCACGCTCGCCGTCGAGGACGGCGCGCTGGTGTTGCCGGCCGCGTCGGTGGCCGTCACCCGGTACGTGTAGGACTGGCCGGCCGCCGCGGTGGTGTCGGTCCAGGAGGCCTGCGGGCGCTTGAAGAACAGCGAGTCGGCGGTGACCGTGGCGATCGGCGTGGCCGCGCCGTTGCGGTAGATCCTGTAGGTCAGGGCGCTGTCGTCCAGGTCGAGGCTGGTGCGCCAGCGCACCTGGACCTCGCCGGGCTTGAAGCTGACCGCGCTCGCGACGGGCACGGTGGGCGCGCCCGTGTCCCCGGTGGAGGCGAAGCGCGTCAGGCTCTGCTGCGCCGCCCCGTTGACGGTGGTGAACTCCCCGCCGACCCACAGGTACTGGACGCCGCCCTTGGAGCCGACCGTCATCACGCGCGGGCCGATGCCCTCGCCGATGCCGTCGTTGGTGTCGGGGGCCCAGCCCAGCTTGCCGGTGCCGCTGGTGGGCTGGGCGAGCAGGTGGTGGCGCTGGCCGTCGGGGAACTCGCCGACGCTGGAGCAGTCGTGTGCGTGCGAGGCGCTGTAGAGCACGCTCTGGTACGGCAGCACGGCCTGGGTGGCGCCGAGGCAGGTGTCGCGCCAGCGCTGGCCGAAGTCACCGAGGTTGAGCGCGATCCGGCCGTCGAAGACGCCTCCGCCCGTCCCCTCGTTGGCGGTGTAGAAACCGGTCGCATCGGTGGCGATGTCCTTGACGACGGAGTTGGTCTCGATGAAACCGGCGTACGTCTTGGTGAGCGCCCCGCTCGTCGCGTCGACGACGGCCAGCGCGTGCGTGTTGGCGCCGTTGACGGTGAAGAAGTCTCCGCCGAGGACCACGCTGTTGCCGTCCGGGGTGACCTCGACGGCGCGCCCGGGCTCGTCGGCGTCGGCGGTGAAGGGCTTGAGTGCCCCGTCGGCCGCGCCGACGGCGCCGAAGCGTTCGCGCGGTCGGCCGGCGACGCTGAGGAAGTCACCGCCCGCGTAGACGGTGTCGCCGGTGACGGCGAGGGCGCGGACGGTGGCCGCGAAGGCCGGGCGGAAGCCGGCCTTCACCGTGCAGCTCGCCACGTCGATGGCGGCGAGGCTGGACACGGCCGTGCCGTTGACGGCGCCGAAGTAGCCGCCCGCGTACAGGGTCGTCTTGTCCGGGGAGAGGGCGAGCGCGCGGACCGTGGCGGTGCCGGAGGCGACGGTGAAGGACAGTTTGCAGGAGGTCGGGGCGCCGGTCGCGGCGTCGAGCGCCACGAAGTTCACGGCCGGCTGCTCGCTGCCAGCGCCGCCCGCGGGCGGGCGCACGGTGGAGAAGGTGCCGCCGGCGAAGACCTGGCCGCCCGCCTCGGCGAGGGCCCAGACGACACCGTTGGGCTGCCAGGTCGACAGCGGGTCGGCGGTGAAGGCGACGGGCGGGGTGACGGCCGCCGCTTGGGGGACGAGGCCGAGGCCCAGCCCTGCGCCGGTTCCGGCCAGGAACAGGGCGAGAGCGGCCGCCAGCCTTCTGGTTCTACGCATGAACCCCCCAGTTCGGTGTGCGGTGCGGCCGTGTGGCGCGGCCGGGTGAGTCATGGCCGGAAGCCGCCGAACAGCAGTCCACAACCATGCGTACGGGCGAACCCTAGGGCGATTCCGCGCTCGGTTCATCCCACTTGGCACATCGGATGCCACATCGCGCCGGTACCTCCGCTCGGGCCCCGCCGTCAGGCGCGGGGCTTGGCGCGGACGTGCATCCGCTCCCCCTGCCGCCCGAAGAGGCTGAGGATCTCCACGGGCCGCCCGTCCGCGCTGGTGAACCAGTGGGGCAGCCGGGTGTCGAACTCGGCGGCCTCGCCGGGGCCGAGGACGAGGTCGTGGTCGGCGAGGACGAGCCGCAGCCGGCCGTCGAGCACGTACAGCCACTCGTAGCCCTCGTGCGTACGCGGATCCGGCTCGGCGCCCCGGTCGGGGATCAGCATCTTGAAGGCCTGCAGGGGGCCCATGCTCCGGGTGAGCGGGACGGCCGTACCGCCGTTCGGCATGGCGCGGGGCGTCAGCCTCACCCGGGGGTCACCCACCTCGGGGGCGCCCACCAGGTCGTCCAGCGGCACGCGGTACGCACTGGCGAGCGGAAGCAGCAGCTCCAGGCTGGGGCGGCGCTGTCCGGACTCCAGCCGGGAGAGGGTGCTCTTCGAGATGCCGGTCGTCTCGGAGAGCGCGGCCAGGGTGAGGCCTCGCTGGGCGCGCAGCCGTCGGAGCCGTGGGGCGACCTCGTCGAGGACCGCCTGGTGGGGCGCCGGCTTGTCCGTGCGGTCGTTCTCCATGTGGCCGTTGCGGTCGTTCTCCATGTGCCCATTCCACTCCGCCGTCCCGGAAACGGCAACAAGGTTTGCCGCTGCGGTGCCGGGCCGCACACGCTCCCCGGCATGAGCCCACACAGTGATTCCGGACCCGGACACGTACAGCAGGCGGACACCGCCACCGCCCCCGAGGCCACGGCCGACGCCGGGCGGCGGGCGCCGGCGGTCCGTTGGGTGCTGGCCGGCCTGTCGCTCTCGATGCTGCTGTCCTCACTCGGCACCAGCATCGCGAACGTCGGCCTGCCGACCCTGGCGCAGGCGTTCTCGGCCTCGTTCCAGCAGGTCCAGTGGATCGTCCTCGCCTACCTGCTCGCCATCACCACCCTCATCGTCGGCGTCGGCCGGCTCGGTGACCTGGTCGGCCGCCGCCGGCTGCTCCTGGGCGGGATCCTGCTCTTCACCGCGGCCTCGGTCGCCTGCGGCGCCGCGCCCACGCTCTGGCTGCTGATCGCCGCGCGGGCGGTGCAGGGGCTCGGCGCGGCCGTCATGATGGCCCTCACGATGGCCTTCGTCGGGGAGGCGGTCCCGAAGGCGCGGACCGGCAGCGCCATGGGGCTGCTCGGCACGATGTCCGCGGTCGGCACCGCTCTGGGCCCTTCGCTGGGCGGCGCCCTGATCGCCGGTCCCGGCTGGCGGGCGATCTTCTTCGTCAACGTGCCGCTGGGCGTCCTGACGTTCGTCCTCGCCCACCGCCACCTGCCCGTCGACCGGCAGAGGAGCGGGGCCGCCCGGCCCCGCTTCGACCGGCTGGGGACCCTCCTGCTCGCGCTCACGCTCGCGGCCTACGCACTGGCCGTGACCATCGGCCACGGCCGGTTCGGCCCGGTCAACCTCGCCCTGCTGCTGGCCGCCGCCCTGGGCGTCGCCCTGTTCGTACGCACCGAGGCGCGAGCGGCGTCACCGCTGATCCGGGGGACGGTGTTCCGTGATCCCGTGCTGCGCGCGGGCCTCACCACGAGCGCGCTCGTCTCGACGGTGGTGATGGCGACGCTGGTGGTCGGGCCGTTCTACCTCTCCCGGACGCTCGGGCTCGACGCGGTCCTCGTCGGGCTGGTGCTGTCGACCGGTCCACTCGTCGCCGCGCTGACCGGGGTGCCGGCCGGCCGCATCGTGGACCGCTTCGGCGCCCCGCGCACGACCGCCGCCGGACTCACCGCGACGGCGGCCGGTGCCCTCGCCCTGTCCTTGACCCGGGAGACCTCAGGCGTGCTCGGCTACGTCGCGCCCCTCGCGGTCGTCACCGCCGGGTACGCGGTGTTCCAGACGGCCAACAACACCGCCGTCATGGCGGACGTCCGGCCCGATCAGCGGGGCGTCGTCTCCGGCATGCTCAACCTCTCGCGCAACCTCGGGCTCGTCACCGGTGCGTCCGTCATGGGCGCCGTGTTCGCGCTCGCGTCGGCGACGACCGACGTCACCACCGCGGGCCCGCAGGCCGTCGCCACCGGCATGCGGGTCACGTTCGCGGTCGCGGCGGTACTGGTCCTCCTCGCACTCGCCGTCGCCCTGGCGGGGCGCCCGAAGGAGGACGGGCCGCGGGGCGGGTGCTGAAAGCCCGCCCCGCCGGGAGTCACGCAGGGTCACCCTGTGGAAACGGCCCCGCGCGGGCCCGCGCGCCTCTACCGTGCCCTGAGGTGATGGGCACGGCACCGGAGGTGGGGCGGATGGACGAAGACGAGGACATGCGGCTGGCGGGGATGACACCGGAGATCTCCCGCCGCACCCTCACCATGCTGCGCGGCCTCGCGGGCCTGGAGCCGCCCGAGCAGGTCCCGGAGGACGCCATGGTCGTCGCCGACGCCATTCTGGCCGAGCACGGCACGGACGGGCTCCGGGTGCTGGTGATGACGCTGGCGGCCTGGGCGACGGCCCAGATCGAGAACGTCGCCGAGCTCAGCGGGCGCAGCCACGAGGCGGTGCTGGACGCCATGGAACTGGCCTGCCTGGAGGCGAATGCCGAGGAGTAGGCCGTCTCTTCCGGTCCCGGAGGAGCGGGTTCTGCATACGGCCCGGAAGAAAGACGGTCCGGGCCGGCCGGGATCGGGCGGGCGTCGGCGACACTGGGAGAGCAGGAGCGTCGCCGGGGGGTCGTTCGTGATCGGAGGCCGTCGTGAGCACACCTTCCCCCATCCGCATCGCTGCCGTCCTGTCCACGGAGCACCGCGGACGGCTGATGTCCCAGGCCCGTGAGGTCAATTTCCCTGAGAACGCGCGGATCTTCGACGAAGGCAACCGCGCGGAATCCTTCTGGATCGTGCGCTCCGGCACGGTGACCCTGGAGGTTCCCGTGGCCGGCCGCCGGCCCGCGGCCGTGGAGAACCTCGGCCCCGGTGAGCTGGTGGGCTGGTCCTGGCTGTTCCCGCCGTACGTGTGGCAGCTCGGTGCGGAGGCGATGACGCCGGTGCGCGCGTACGAGTTCGACGCCGCGGCCGTGCGGATGATGATGGACGCCGATCCCGCCTTCGGGTCCGCGATCGGGCACTGGGTCGGGCGCGTACTCGCGATGCGCCTGCAGCAGACCCGCATCCGGCTGCTCGATCTGTACGCCCCGCGTCTGAGCGCCACCGGCTAGACCGGCCGTTCGGGCCACCGGACCTCGGCATCGGACCTCGCCGTCGGCGGTGCCGGCGTCCCGGTGCGGCGGTCCGGTCCCGAATGGCCGGTCGACGGGCGCCCGCGCACGATGGAAGGGTGCGAAGCGAGGCTCACGGCACGGGCAGCGGACCGGTGTCCGGATTCCTGGAGAACCCGGTCGTCGGGATGGCTCCGTGGATCGTCTTCTCCCTGCTGGTCGGACCGGGACGCTTCGAGCTCGCGGTCGGGATCGCCCTGGCGGCGGCCGTCACCCTGGTCGTCGTGAGCCACGTGGTCAACCGGGGCAGCTCCTGGAAGCTGCTGGAAGTGGCCGACGTGGTGTTCTTCGCCGCGCTGACCGTCATCGGCGCCCTGGCGAGCGAGGGCACCCTGCGCTGGCTGGAGACGTACGCGGGCGAGGTCGCGAACATCACCCTCGCCGTGATCGCCTTCGGCTCCATGGCCGTGGGGATGCCCTTCACCATCCAGTACGCCCGCGAGCAGGTCGATCCGGCCCTGTGGCACACCCCCGGCTTCGTCCGGACCAACTACGTGATCACGGCGGTGTGGGGACTCGCCTTCCTGGTGGCGGCCGTCGCGGGCGCGTACGGCGACCTGGTCCTGCACAACCCGGACAACATCTGGACCGGCTGGATCATCCAGATCCTGGCCATCGTCGCCGCGGTCCGCTTCACCGTCTGGTACCCGGACGTGGTCCGGGCCCGCGCCGCGCGCGAGGCGAGTGGCCAGGGCCCCGAACCGCTCCGCCTGGCAGGGCTGCTGCTGCCCCTGGCCGGGTTGCTGGTGCCGATCGGGATCGCCGTCCTCGTCTTCGACGGCAACGTGTGGTGGCTCGGTGTGGCCCTGATCGTGGCCGGCGGGCTCCTGACGAAGGCACTCCAGTCGCAGAACTGAGCCTGGCCGCCCGTCGCGTCGGGCTTTCGGGACCGACCCCACGGCAACTCCCCCTGGCTCAGGGCGGTAGCGTAGGGACGACATAAAACCAGGGGCGGGTATGTGTCGGTGTGATCCGATCCGTGCCGCCCGTCGCCGGCCGCGATGTCACCGCCTGGCTGTTGGTTGCGTCTCACCCTCTGAGCAAGGAGCTCCGCACGCATGTCCATACCACCGCAGCCGCCGTCGTCCCCTCAGCCGTACCCGCCGTCGGGACCGTACGGGCAGCCGGCGCAACCCGGGCCGTACGGTGGCCCGCAGGGCTGGCCGGGACAGCCGCCGATGATGTCGCAGAAGACCAACACGCTGGCCATCGTCGCGTTCGCCATGTCGATCCTCTGCGGGCTGCCGCTGGTCCCGCTGATCCTCGGCATCATCGCCCTCTCCCAGATCCGCAACCGGGGTGAGAAGGGCAAGGGCCTGGCCGTCGCGGCCATCGTCATCCACAGCCTGGCCATCGCGTTCTACGGGGTCCTGCTGGTCCTCGGGCTGACCGGGGCGCTGGACGACACCCCGCCGAAGCGCGACACCACTGGCCAGGTCACCGGATCGGGCTCCAGCAAGGTGCAGGACATCCGCAAGGGGGACTGCTTCAACACGGGCGGCGATCTGGCGGAGTACCAGGACGAGGACGGCGGCCAGGCCGGCTACTCGGTGAGCATCGTGCCGTGCGACCAGGCTCACGAGGGTGAGGCGTACGCCGTCCTCAACCTGGACGACGGCGCTTACCCGGGCACGGAGAAGGTCGTCAAGATCGCCGAGGAGAAGTGCTCCGGTACGGCGCTCACCGACTACGTGGGCAAGAACGCGAAGGTCTCGGACAAGCTGGAGGTCTTCTACTACTACCCGCAGCCCAGCACCTGGACGTTCGGCGACCGCGAGGTCACCTGCTTCGTGGGCGACCCCAGCGGCGCGAGCACGGGCTCGATCCGCTCCGCCGGTTCCTGAGCCGCTGCCTCCGGCCCGATCGGCCTAGTCCCGTGCGCCGGCCGACTCGGCCGGCCGGCGCCGCAGGACCAGCGCGGCCGGGGTGACGGCCGAGACGACCGCGACGGCCGCGCAGGCGCCGACCGTCGCGCCGAGGACGTCCCACGGGATCACGATGCCGCTCGGGACGTCCAGGAGCCCGAGGGCCCACCGGATTCCGGCCAGGTTCAGGACGGCGACGAGGGAGCCGACGACCGCGCCGACGAGGACGACCAGCAGGGACTCCCCCGCCACCAGGCGGAGCACCTGCCACCGGGTGGCGCCGGCCAGGCGCAGTGCCGCGAGTTCGCGGGCCCGGCCGGTGGTGGCCATCACGAGGGTGTTGGCGAGTGCGATGCCGGTGTAGAGCAGGGCGATGCCGATGACCAGCAGGAAGCCCAGCCGGGTGGTGCGCTTGGTGTCGGGGTGACTGGCGGCCACCCACTGGTCCTTGGTCAGGGCCCGGCCCCCGGACCGCCGCGCCGCCTCGGCCAGCGCGGACCCCACCGCCGCGGCGTCCGCGCCCGGGGCGAGCCGTACGTCGATCCGGTCCACCTGCGCCCCGGGGGCGTTGGCCGGGGTGAGGTAGGCCCCGTTGTTGCCGGTGCCGATGCTCATCACGGCGGCGATCCGCAGGTTCTTGCGGGTGCCGTCGCCGAGCCACACGTCGACGCGCGATCCGACGGTGTGCCGCTCCCACTCCTCCGTGACGATGACGGAGTCGTCGTCGAGGTCGCTCAGCCTGCCCGCGACGAGGGGCGGTTCGGCCGTCCGGGCCAGGGCCTTCGGGTCGGCGGCGCGGGCGTCGGAGCGGATCAGCGCCACGCCCTCCTCCAGCGCGTGGACCGTGGTCGGGGCGGTGGCGGAGACCTCGGTCCCGGGCACGGCCCGGATCCGTTCGACGGCCGCCCGGTCGAAGCCGGCCGCCCCGCCCGTGATGACGAAGTCGGCGCTGGTCTGCTGCCGGACCTCGGCGGCCTTGGCCTCGCCCAGGGTGGCGGTCGTGCCGAGCAGGGACCCGGCGAGGGCGACGGTGACGAGGACGGGGGCGGCGACGGCCGCCGTGCGCCGGATGCCCGCGGCCGCGTTCTCCCGGATCAGCATCCCGCCGGCGTCCGGCAGTTGGGCCGGAAGCCAGGCGATCAACCGGGCCAGTGGCCGGACGAGCACCGGGGCCAGCAGCGCGAAGGCGACGATGAACAGCATCGGGCGGGTGGTGTACGTCTTGCGGTGGAGCAGGTCCGACGGGTCGGTGAGCAGCGCGTGCGCGAGGGTGCCGAGACCGGCCAGCAGCAGTGCGGCGCCGAGGATCCAGCGGCCCGGGGTCGTGGTCCTCGTCGCAGTGCGGGGCGCGGCCCGCGGTGAGGGCGTACGGGGCGAAGGCGGCGACCGACCAGGGGTGGCCGACGAGTTGCTCCGGCGCGCCGTCGGCGCGGACGGGGAAGGACCGGTCCTCGGCGGTCCGGCCGAGGGCGGCCGGCCGCTGTGCGAGGTCGGGGGCGACGGGCTTGGGGTGGGCGAGTTTGCGGCTGCGTTCTCCGTTCGGGGTCGGGACGCGGAGGAGGTCGTCGCCCTTGACGACGACGGGGGCCTGGGCGAACCGTTCGGGCAGGCGCTGCGGGGCGTCCAGGGTCGCGGCGATCGCGAGGCCCATGGTGGCGATCAGGCCGACGCCGAGGGCCAGTGCGACGAAGCTCCCGACGAAGGTGACCCAGCGGGTGCGCGCGGTGCGCAGGGCGATGCTCAGCACGGTGCGGCCTCCAGCCTGGTCATGTGGGCGGCGATGTCCGGGGCGCTCGCGCCGGACAGTTCGCCGTTCAGGCGGCCGTCGGCGAGGAAGACGACACGGTCCGCGTAGGAGGCGGCCACGGGGTCGTGGGTGACCACGACGACCGTCTGGCGGTCGGTGTCGACCATGGCCCGGAGCAGGGTGAGCACCTCGCGGCCGGTCCGCGAGTCCAGGGCGCCGGTGGGCTCGTCGCCGAAGAGCACGTCGGGGCGGGTGATGAGGGCGCGGGCCAGGGCCACGCGCTGCTGCTGACCGCCGGACAGCTGGGCGGGCCGGTGCCGGGCCCGTTCGCCCAGGCCCACCCGGGCCAGGACCTCTCGGACCTCGGCCTTGGCGGGGCGGCGGCCGGCGAGGCGCAGCGGCAGGGCCACGTTCTGCTCGGCGGTCAGGGCGGGCAGCAGGTTGAAGGCCTGGAAGACGAAGCCGATCCGGTCCCGGCGCAGCAGGGTCAGCCGGGTCTCGCTCAGTCCGCCGAGTTCGGTGCCGCCGATGGTGACGGTGCCCGAGGTGGGCCGGTCGAGTCCGGCGGCGCACTGCAACAGGGTGGACTTGCCGGAGCCGGACGGGCCCATGACGGCGGTGAAGGTGCCCTGGGGGAAGTCGAGGGAGACCTGGTCGAGGGCGGTGACCGCCTGATCGCCGGTCCCGTGGACCCGGCTGACGTCCCTGAGTTGGATCGCGTCGTTTTCCATGCCTCGACTCAACCGTCCCGGGCGGTCCGGCACAGCGGGCCTGGAGGGTGTTCCGGGGGTGGGGCCAGCCCTACCCCCGGAGGGGTTCCCGACCGCGTCCGGGCCGATCGCGCCGGGTCGGTCAAAGGTTTCGGGGGCGTTTCCCGGTCGGTGTTCGGCCGATTCGGCGGTCCGCTCCCCCACAGGTCAGCTCGCTCGCACCGCTGCGGTCTGCACTCATCCGTACACGATGCGTGACGAGAAATGGGGGTGCGAACGGGCGTTCACGGCCCGCGTGGGCAAGACTCTGTCCGCTATCCGAAACGCCAACCCAAGGGAGTGTTCGAAATGCGGTCCATCGCAAGGGGTCTCGGGCTCGGTTCCGCCGCCATGGCGCTCACCGCGCTCACCGCACTGGCCTGGCCGGGTACGGCCGGGGCCGCGCCGGCCGGCACGGAGAGCCTGTACGCGCCGTCCGCGCTCGTGCTCGGCGTGACGGCGGGGCAGGACGCCGACAGCGGCACGGTGCTGCGTGCGGTGACGCTCGTCTGTGCGCCGACGCCGGGCGGGACGCACCCGAACCCGGTCGCCGCGTGCGCCGAGTTACGCGCGAACGGTTCCCGGCTGGACCCGCTCGCGGCCCCGGCCGCCGACGCGGTGTGTACCAGGGAGTGGAACCCGATGACGGTGACGGCCGACGGGGTGTGGCAGGGCCGCCGGCTCAGCTACACCTACACCTTCGCCAATCCGTGCGGCTTCCGGAACACCACGGGCGTGCTGTTCGACTTCTGACCCCCCGTGACACGACGGGCCGGGCGGCGCCGTGCGACCGCCGTCCGGCTCACGGGGGCCATGCGCGGACCGGGGGGTGACGGGGTCGACCGCCCCCGATCTCAGCCCAGTTCGAGGCTGGTCACCCCGAAGAGCTCGGCCAGGGCGAGGTCCGGGGCCGGGCCGGTGTACATCCGGGCGGTCTCGAAGACCGGGTCCAGGCCGAGGCCCGCGAGGAGTGCCGTGGCCTGCGGGTTCGCGTCCGGCGCGTCCACGGAGACCACACCTGCGGGCGCGTGCCGGGCGAGCCGCCGCAGCAGGGCGGCCGCCACCGCCGGGTCGGCCGCGTAGAGCGGGCCGATCCGGTGGGCGGCGCTGCACGGGCGGATCACCCCGAGGCCTTCGATCCGACCGTCGCGGACGGCGGCCAGTGCCGTCCGGCCGGGCAGCCCGGTCCAGGCGGACAGGAAGGCGGGGCGCGGTTCGGGGAAGAACCGCCGGTCGTAGGCGGCGAGCAGAGCGAAGGGCAGCGAGGCCGCGTCCACGATCGTGACCCCGGCGTCGGCCCCGGCGCCGACCCCGGCGCCGGTCTCGTTCTCGGCCCCGCCGTCGCCGTACCCCTCGGGGACACCCTCGTAGCGGACGTTGTTCCAGGCCGGAAGGAAGCCGGACTTGCGGTAGTTGCCCTGCTGGGCGACGACCCCGTCCAGGCCCACGAGCCGGCCGTCGAGGCGTTCCATACCGGCGTGCCACAGGCGGATGCCGTAGCCCTGGCCGCGGAAGGCCGGGCGGGCGATGTAGAGGCCGATGAAGCCGAAGCCGGCCCCGTAGCGGACGGCGGAGATGCAGGCCACCGGTTCGCCGTCGAGCCGGCCGACGAGGAAGCCCTCCGGGTCGGCCACCGCGAACGCGAACCGGTCCGAGTCCCCCGGGTTCCAGCCCTCCTCCTCGGCCCAGCCGCGCATCAGTTCCATGTCGGCGGCGCTCGCGCCGGTGATCTCGAATCCCGTCATGCCGGTGTTGTACCAGATGCGGACGGTGTGCACAGGAGTGCCTGATCGGTCGTCAACAGCTGTACGAACGCGGTGAGATCGACCTCCCGGTGGAGGTCGCTGACCTGTCCGTCGCCCACTTCGACGACCCGCCAGACCCCGTCCGCGCGCAGCGCGAGGTCGGTGGTCACGAAGGGGCAGCCCAGCGCTTCGACGGCCGCCCGTACCGGCTCGGGGACCTCGGCGACCGCACTGTCGGGGTGGGCGGTGACCAGCCCGGGCACCCCGTCCCGCCACCACACGCGCACCTCCGCGGCCGCCCCCTGCGGCGCGACGAAGGTCTCGAAGGCCCTCAGCACCACCCCGCCCGCCAGGAACTCGTCCTGGAGTTCGACGAAGCGTGCGGCCACCCGGTGCAGGGCGGCCGGGTCGGCGAGGTCGGGCACGTAACAGGCCTCGGCCCACTCGTGCTTGCGGGACTTCACGTAGTCCTTGACGACGGCGGACCCCGGCGGCAGCCCGGCGGCGAGGGCCGCGAGCCGCTGCGGGTCCGGGACCTCTCCGGGCGCGGCGGGCAGCCAGCCGCTGACCGGGGTGAGGCCGGCGAAGGTCCCGTACCAGCCGGGGAGTTCGTGCGCCCGCCGGTACGCCTCGGGGGTGACGGCGAGTTCGGCGCCGCGCCGGTGCAGGGCGGCGTCCAGTTCGGCGTACCGCCCCACGGGGAGCATCCAGCCGCGGTACCAGACGGCTCCCGTCCCCTCGGCACCCGCGCCACCGCCCGCTCGGGGTCCCCGGCGAGCAGCGCATCGTGGTCGACGAGCAGGGCCGTGCCGCCGACGGCGCGCAGCTGCCGGGCCTCCGCCCGCGAAGTGGGCGTCGGCCCGGCGCTCGTTCAGCGGGTCGCGGCAGTAGAGGACGGTGGTGGTCGCGGTCGTCGTCGGCATGCGCCCACCCTACGGACGGCCCCGCGGATCACCGTACGGATTTCAGCCCGCGCAGATCACGTCGTCGAGCCGGATGGGCTTGAAGTCGAGGCGGACGTACGCGGTGAAGGTGTCGGTGACCCCGCCGGCCCAGTGGGTGGTGACGGTGGCCCAGCCGACGCCGGCCGCCTGGGCGACGGTGACCGGGCCGATGCCGATGTTCTGCGGCGCGTTCTGGGAGCAGAGCAGGACGTCGGAGTCCGCATTCACCTGCTGTCTGTCCTTGAGGATCTGCGAGACGTACTGCTCGCGGTCGTGCGGGGAGGGGCCGTGGGCGCCGTAGAAGGTGGCGAGGAAGCGGCTGATCTGATCGGCCGTGTGCCCCTCCGCACTCGCGGGTGCGACGGACGGGGCCGGCACGGCGTGGGCGGGGCCGGACGACAGGGCCGGCAGCGCGAGCAGGGTCAGCAGCAGGGCGCCAAGGCTGTGCGGCTTGAGCATCATGTCCGGTTTTGTACCCGGCTGGCCGCTGCACCGGGAGGGAGCCGCGCGGATCTCACTCCTGTGGGGGGCGGGATTCACCGCAGAAACGACCCTCCGGCGCCCTCACGGCCGGGGCGCGGTAATGGGGTCGCGGCCGCCCGGCGCCGGTACGTAGGGTCGGAGCATGGGGAAGCCGCTTGTCGCAGTGTTCAGCGGGGCCGGGATGTCCACCGACTCCGGCATTCCGGACTACCGTGGGCCGCAGGGCCTGTGGCGCCGGGAGCCGGACGCCGAGAAGCTCGTGACCTACGCGTACTACATGGCCGATCCGGAGATCCGGCGCCGGTCCTGGCTGATGCGGGCCGAGCTCGGTGCACTCGGGGCGCGGCCGAACGCCGCGCACCTGGCCGTGGCCGAGCTCGAACGCGGCGGCACCCCCGTCCGGGTCATCACCCAGAACGTGGACGGGCTGCACCAGCTCGCCGGGATGCCCGCGCGCAAGGTGTTCGAGCTGCACGGCACGGCCCGGTCGGTGGTGTGCACGGCCTGTCACGCGCGGTCCGGCATGGACGGGGCGCTGGCCCGGGTCGCCGCCGGGGAACCGGATCCCGCCTGTCTGGCGTGCGGCGGGATCCTGAAGGCGGCGACCGTGATGTTCGGGCAGCGGCTCGACCCCGTGGTGCTGGGGCAGGCGATGGCCGTGGCCAAGGGGTGCCAGGTCTTCATCGCCGTCGGATCCACCCTGCAGGTGCAGCCCGCCGCGTCACTGGCCGGGACGGCCGCCGAGGCCGGGGCCCGGCTGATCATCGTGAACGCGGAGGAGACCCCGTACGACTCCCTGGCCGACGAGGTCGTCCGCGAGCCGATCGGCACCGCCCTGCCCGCGCTGCTGGCGAGGATCACCGCGAGCTGATCCGTGCCGGCCACCTGGTCCGCCTCGCCATCGGATTCGGTCAATCCACTGCCCGCTTGGCCGAGATGGCCCCAATAATGCCCTTTCAGGCAAATCTGACCGAAGATCATCCCACTTCTCGCACCCCGTCCCTCCATGATTCCCTACGGGCCCTCCGGGCCTTCACGGACGGGACGCAGCCGTCCGCACAGGGGTGGGAGGGCGGAAGTGACACACGTACTGGTCGAACGCGACGACGTGCTCCTGGCCGCGGCCGCCGCCGCTGACCGGGCGCGCGCCGGGAGAGGCAGCTGGCTGATGCTGGCCGCGCCGCCCGGCCGGGGCCGGAGCGCCGTGCTCGACACCGTCGTCCGCCGGGCGGGTTCCGACAACGGCATACGGGTGCTGTCGGCGCGCTGCTCGCCCGAGGAGACCGCTTTCCCCTTCGCCCTCGTACGCCAGGTGTTCCCCGGCGCCGACGGCATTCCCTTCACCGACCCCGCCGCCGAGCAGGAGCAAGTAGTCTTCCACCGGCTCCTGGACCTGCTGACCCGGACCGCGGCGGTCCGGCCCGTGCTGCTGGCCGTCGACGACCTGCACTGCGCGGACCCGGTGTCACGCCGCTGGATCGGCTACCTGGCGCGCCGGATCGCCGGGCTTCCGATCCTGCTGCTGGCGACCGAATGCCGTGAGCACTCCGACGTCACCTGGCTGCCCCGGACCACGGGCGTGTGCCACCCGCTTCCCCCGCTCGGGCGGGACGCCGTCACACGGCTCGCGCGCGAGCGCGGGCTGGCTCCCGAACAGCGTGCCACGTGCCGGGACGCGACCGCGGGCAACCCCGCACTCGTGCAGGCACTCCTCGCCGACCTGGCCGGTTCCGCCCACTCCCCCGACCCAGGAGCCGGGCACACCTCGGACCGGCCGGGCGGTGCCCCTCCCGCCCGCTACCGCGACGCGCTCGCCCGCTGGATCCGGCACCGCGCCGACGACGAACCCCGCCACATCGCCCTGGCCCTCGCCATCACCGCCCAGTGCTCTCCCGCCACCGGTTCCGCCCTGCTCCAGGAGGCCTTGGCGCTCTGCCCGGCCCGCCACGCGGCCGCGCCCTGCGCGCCGCTGCTGGCCCGGCTGCTCTCGCACCCGCTCGCCCTCGAAGCCGTACTGGACGCGGCCGACCCCACCGAACTGGCCGCCCTGCACACCCGTGCCGCCCGGCTGCTCCACGACCGCGGCGCCCCCGCCGCGGCCGTCGCCGCCCACCTGCTGCACCTGGAGCGCCCGCGCGCGCAGTGGATGGCACGCTGCCTCGAAGAGGCGGCCGACGACGCCGTGCGGGCGGGCCACAGCGAAGAGGCCGCCGCACTGCTGCGCCACGCCCTGCGGACGCAGCCGCCGCTGGCCCGGGACCGGCACGCCGACCTCACGCTGCGCCTCGGATCACTGGAGTTCCCGCACAGCGCCGCGGCAGGCATCCGCAGGCTCCGCGCGGGCCTCGACCTGCACCCCGACCGCCGGGAACGCGCCGCCGCGGCACCCGCTCTCGGTGCGGCCCTCGCAGCCCGCGGGCGCACGGACAGCGCGCTGCGGGTCCTGCACCGGGCGAGCAGCGGCACCGACGACGACGAGCTGGTGCACGTTCTGCAGACGGTCACCGCCCTCATCTCCTCGCACGACGCGGTCGCCTGGCGCGATGCCATCGCGGGCCTGCGCACCCTCGCTCCCACGGCCCCGCCCGCCGTCGAACCGCTGGTCTGCGGTCTGATCACCGAGTACGAGACCGGTGCCGGGCTCCTCTCCTCGGCCGAGGTCCTCGCCCGGATCCGGCCCCGGCTGGCCGGGGCACCGGTCCATCCGCGACTGCGCACCGCCTGGCTCGGCAGCGCCGCCACCCTGCTGCAGTGGGCCGACCGGCTGGACGACGCCCGGGCCCTCGCCCAGCAGGGGCTGCCCGTGCCGCCGGTACCTCCGGACCTGACCGACGCGGGCCTTCAATGCCTGCTCAGCGCCCGGGCGGAAGCCGCACTGTGGGCGGGTGACTTCCGGAGCGTCGTCGCCGAGAACACCCTCCTGGCACACACCTGCACCGGACGCGGCATCCGCGCACCCCACCTGGTCTCCATGGTGGCGCTCGCCCGGTACGAGCTCGGCCTGCGCGACCAGGCCTGGCAGCTCCTCTCCACACCCGACGAGACCACCGCGGACAGCTCCTGGGAGTGGAACGAACTGCGCTACGCGCGCGCCCTGCTCCACGGCTTCGAGGGACGGTGGCAGGCCGCGCTCGACGACCACCTCGCCTGCGGCACCGGCCAGAGCGCCCGCGACTTCGTCAGCCCCGTGGCCACACCGTGGCGTTCCGGCGCAGCCCTCGCCCTGGTCCGTCTCGGCCGGGCGGGCGAGGCACGGGAGCTGGCCGAGGAGGAACTGGGCCACGCACGCCGCTGGGGCACCCCTCGTACGGTCGGCAGGGCGCTCCGGGCCCACGCCGCGGCCGTCGGCGGCCGGCAGGGCCTGGAGTCCCTCACCGAGGCGGCCGCCCTGCTGGAGGGAGCACCCGCGCCGGTGGAACGCATCGAGACCCTGCTCGACCTCGGCCGGGCGCGCATCGAGGCGAGGCTCGGCCGCAGGGGCCGGGACGATCTGCGCGTCGCCGACTCCGAGGCGGCCCGGCTGCTGTCCCCCGCGGGTGCCGGAGACGGTCCGGGGGTCGGAAACGGTCCGGGCGACAGGAGCACCGACCCGGCAACCGTGCCGACGGGCCGACTGCTGCGCGCGACGAGTGCCGCGCTGCGCGGCGCGAACGCCCGCACCACGACACGGGCCCGGACCGGCCCGAGCGCACTGACCGGAGCGGAACGGCGCGTCGTCGACCTCGCCGCCGAGGGGCACACGAACGCGCAGATCGGCGAGGCGCTCCACCTGTCCCGACGCACGGTGGAAACCCATCTCACCAGCTCCTACCGGAAGTTGAAGGTGACCCGCCGCAGCCAGCTTGCGGCCGGCCTGGCCGGAACGGACACCGCCGGGGACGGGCCACGGGACTGACCACGAGAACGCGCGGAACACCGTGTTCGTGGTCTTCCACGATGCGCTCGGACTCGGCCGGCGGACAGAGTGGGCACCGCGCCGGACCGGCCCCCGCGGTCCGGCGCCACCTCCATCCGATCGGCGCCCGCCGCACCCTCGACGGAGCCGTGCACGAAAGGTACCGAGCATGAATTCCACGATGCGCACGTCCGTCCGCTCGGGTCTGGTCGCCCTGATCGCCGTGGCGGGGATGTCGGCCCCCCAGGCTGTCGCCGAGGCCCGCCCCGCCACCGTTCCCACGGCGCAGACCGCCTCGGACCTGGGGGTCATGCTGGCTCCGAACGAGCTGTGGCAGCTGCGCAAGCGGGGCAGCCGCTACGAGATCGCCAATGTCCACAGCGGCATGTGCCTGAAGGTGAAGGGCGGCTCGAACGACAGCGGCGCTCCGGTGGTCCAGGCCGAATGCGGAACCGCGAGCGAGCAGTTGTGGAAGTCGGAGGTCACCGACGGCGGCACGTTCATTCAGCTGCGCAACGCCAACTCCGGCAAGTGCCTCGACATCTCGGGGGGCACGGCGCGCAAGGGCGCCAAGATCATCCAGTGGGACTGCAACGGCGGCCTGAACCAGAAGTGGTGGGACACGGACAACATCGACGGCAACCCCGGCTGGTGGATCAGCGGAACCACCCCGAGCGGTGCCCCCACCTGGATGTGCCTGGACATGCCCGGCGCCAGCACGTCCTCCGGCACGCAGGCCGCCCTGTGGGAGTGCGTCTAGAACGCTCCTGAAAATCTTGTCTGAGGGGCCGTCCGGTGTTGGGCTGGGTGGCTCCTCGCGTTATGCGGTGGCCGGGGTGATCGTCCAGGTGCCGCCTGTGCGGGTGAGTCCGAGGTTGATCAGGCGGCGGAGGTTGAGGGCGGCGGCGCGGTTGTGGAGCCAGGTGTTGTTCTTGATGACGCCTCGGTAGGGGACGCGGCGGTTGCCTTTGGCGACGAGCCAGGCGATGGCACGCTCGACCGGTGGTCGCCATCGGCGGTACTCGGCCTGCCAGTGGGGGTCGGTGGCGGCCTGGTCGCGGGCGGCTTTGAGCAGGTCGTACTGGGCGTGGACGCTGAAGACACGGCCGGTCTTGGAGCGGGTGCAGCGGTCCTTGAGCGGGCAGGTGGCGCACAGTTTCTTGAACTGGGCCTGGCGTGCGCCGTTGGCCAGTGGCCGGCCGAGCCGTGCGGTGTGTCCGGCGGGGCAGGTGACGTGTCCCTGTTCGGTGTCGACGGTGAACTCATCGGCGGTGAACCCGCCGGGGACCGCCGGTTTGAGCGGTGGGGGCTTCAGGACCAGGTCGTGGCCCAGGTCCTGGAGGTGTTCGCGCAGGTCGCCGGTGCCGTAGGCGGCATCGCCCAGGGCGGTGACCGGCGCGTCCTCGTCGGCGAGGAGGTCGCGGGCGACGGCTGCCTCGTGGTTGCCGGCCCCGCTGCCGGCGGTCAGCGCGACCTCGGTGAACACTCCCGCCTCGGGCTCGAAGGCCACGTGGGCGCGGAATCCTTCCTGGTGGCGGGTCCGGTTCTTGTGGATGTGACGGGCTTCGGGGTCGACCGTGGACACGGTGCGGTCGCGGACGGTGCCCCGGGCGATGCGCCAGCGCCCGTCGCGGCCGTCGGAGTCGTCGGCGGGCTCCACGTCCTGGCCCGCGACCAGGGCCAGCAGCCCGACGGCGTTCGCCGCGGCTTCCCCGAGTTCCTGCTCGGGCAGGCGGCCCAGCAGGTTCAGTGCGTCGGTGACCAGGGCGTCGACCAGGCGGGTGCGGGCCTGCTCGTCGTTCCACGCGATCTTCGGCTTGCCGGGGTCGGTGTAGTCGTGGGCGGTGCACCAGGTCGCGGCGGTCCGCTCGGCGTGGGGGACCTCGCGGATGACCCTGCGGATCGCGGCGATGAGCTGGGTGACGGTGTCCTGGGTGGCGACCGCGTCATCCAACACGGTGGAGTCCAGGGCACGGCGCTGCTTGCCTTTGAGGACGCCGGTGGCCGCGATGACCTCTCTGACCTTGTGGAACAGCCGGTTCGGGTCACTGGAGCGCTGCAGGCGGCGGCGGAAGTAGGTCAGAAGGGACGGATCGAACGCAGTGTCGTGCAAGCCGAGCCCGCAGGCGGCCTTCCACCGCAGGTCACAGCGCAGTTCCTGAACGACCTCGAAGTCGGAGAGCCCGTGCAGGCTCTGCAGCACCACCGTCACGGCCAGGACCTGCGGCGGCAGCGACGGCCGCCCGTTCGTGGACGGGTACATGTCCGCGAACATCGACCCGGGGAACAGCACCCCGCGGTGCTCGGCCAGGAACGCGAACACACCCCCGGCCGGGATCAACTCCCGGCAGGTCTCCCACACGTCCTCGCCGACGCTCTCGCCATCCCATTCCCCCTGCATACACAGCAGTCTGGCCCCGCGTCAGCACACGCGAGGCCAGAACCCAGATTTTCAGTGATCTTCTAGCTCTGTACTTCGCGGGTAGTTCGTTCAGGTCTCTGGCCAGCGGGGATGTGTGGGTTCCAGGCCGAGGAGGTCGAGGAGGTGGAGCTGGATGCCCCGGGTGATGGCGATGACGGGTGGGTCGGTGGCGCTGCCGACCCGTAGCCGCAGGTCGGACAGGTGGTAGAGGATCATCCGGCCGGTGGGCCGCACCCTCTGGTTGCCGGGGTAGAGCCCCTGCATCTTCTGGTCGCCGCCGAGGGCTCGGCGGACCTGGCGTTCGATCAGGCAGAACAGCAGCAGGGCCAGGCAGATCACTGTGATCAGTGCGGCGACGCGTTTGTTGTCCTGCACGAAGACAGGGGTGACGGCCAGGGGGCCCTTGAAGTCGCTGTATCGGCGCTCGACGGTGCCCTGGCCTTTGTGGCGGCGTAGTACTTCGCCGGGATCGGCCTGTTCGGGGGTGAGGGTGGCCAGCAGCGCGTACCAGCCGTCGACGGCGGCTTCGGCCTGGAGCACGTCCTGATCGAAGTGCCAGGACAGGGCGGGCCGTCCGGTTTCGTCGGTGGTGATCTCGGTGTGCAGGCAGCCGGAGACCCGGCGGGTGCGGGTGATCACGCCGAGGCGTGCGGCGATCTTCTCTGCGGTGCTGTAGTAGCGGCCGCCGGCAGAGTGCTGGAGCTTGTCGAGGTCTTCGCGGGCCTTGGCCAGGCGTTTCTCGCGGGCCCGCTGCTGGCCTTTGGCGTTGCCGGTGGAGTGCACCAGGATCCGGCGTACCTGGAGCGGGGGATCGCTCTTGCGGGGCCCGGTCACAAGGTGGATGTCTTCCAGGACCCGGTAGGTCTCACGCGCTGCGGCGGGGGTGTTCTCGTCGCGGGCGGGGGTGTAGTCCACGACGGTGGCCGTCTCGAGGTCGAGGGCGGCGTAGACGGCGTCGTCGACCCTGGAAGCGGGGGCCGGGGCGATGAAATCGGTCCCGGCCCCGATCAGGGCGGTGACGTTGCCGTATGAGATCAGCTTGGAGTCGGCGATCAGCAGGAACTTCTTCGGTCCGGCCATCGCGCGCAGAGCGTTCATGGTGCCGGTGATCTGGGAGATCTCCGCGGCTCCGCCGTCGATGACGCGGGACAGCAGGGGGATACCGCCGTCGCCGGTCACCGCCAGGCCGGTCTGGATCTGCTTGAGGTCGTAGCGGCGGTCCTTGGGATGGCCGTGTCTGATGCGGGGATACTCCTCGTCCTGGTCATCGGCCGGGTAGGCGCCGTAGAGCGACATGGATGTCATGTCCCAGTGGAACGTGGACACATCGATGCCGAACTCGCCGATCGCCTGGGCCCCGATGCTGTCGGTGAGCTCTCTCAGCCGCGGGGCGATGGCGTCCAGGGCCCGGCCCAGACGGTCGTCGTTGAGCAGTTCCGCCTCAATTCCGAATACTTCTTCCACCGCCCACTCCCGGGCCCAGCGGTCCACCCGCCACAGGGGTGCGGGTGCGGTCAGCCGGTTGGCCACCAGCACCTCGATGACCTGGCCGTGCGTCACATGGGCGATGTCGCGGCCCGGGCACAGCCGGTCGACGGTCCCGGCCACATCAAGCCGGCGCAGAAACTCGGCAGCGACAGGCAGAGCGCCCAGACGCTTCTCCACCACGGAGGTGACCACACATTCCATGCGCGGGCGCACCGTCCGCAGCCGTGGGGACCGGGAAGACTTCGTCACACCCGGATCAACACAGCCACCCCCGGACCGGACACGGCCAGACACCAACTCCACCTGACTCAGCCACCCGCGAAGTACGGATCTAGCCGCTCCGAGGAGGCATCCGTGTACCTGTCGACCAGCCGGGCCGCGGACATCGCCGGGGACACCCCGGCTCCGAAGGGCCCCCTGCGGGCCGTTCCCGGCACGGTGTTCGCGCTCGGACTGGTCAGCCTGGTCACGGACGTCTCCGCGGAGATGGTCACCGCGGTCCTGCCGCTGTACCTGATGGCCGGACTCGGCATGTCCCCGCTCGCGTTCGGCGCCCTGGACGGGCTTCACCAGGGCGCCACCGCGCTGCTGCGCCTCGCGGGCGGCCGGATCGCCGACCGCACCCACCGCCGCAAGCTCGTCGCGGGCACCGGCTACGCGCTCTCCGCCGTGTGCAAGGCCGCCCTGCTCGCCGTCACCACCCCCTGGTCGGTCGCCGCGGTGCTGGCCGCCGACCGGACCGGCAAGGGCCTGCGCACCGCCCCGCGCGACGCGCTGATCTCGCTGTCCGTGCCGCCGGAGGAGCAGGGCCGCGCCTTCGGGGTGCACCGCGCGCTGGACACGGCGGGGGCGCTGCTGGGGCCGCTGGCCGCGTTCGGGGTGCTGTGGGTGGCGGTGGACGGGTACGAGGCCGTGTTCACCGTGAGCTGCTGCGTCGCCGTGCTGGGGGTGGTGCTGCTCGCGCTCTTCGTACGGGAGGCCCCCGCACCCGCCCCTGCTCCCGCCCCGGCCGCGCCCCGGGCCGCGCTGCCCCCCGTACGCACCCTGCTACGGCTCTCCGGCCTGCGGCGGCTGTGCCTGACGGCCGCCGTGCTCGGCCTGTTCACCGTCGGCGACGCCTTCCTCTACTTGTTGCTCCAGCGCCGGCTCGACCTGTCCGCCGCGTACTTTCCGCTGCTGCCGGTGGGCACGGCGGCCGTGTTCCTGCTGGCCGCGCTGCCCGTGGGCCGGCTCGCCGACCGGCTGGGGCGCCGCCGGGTCTTCCTCGGCGGGCACGTGCTGCTGCTCGGCGCCTGCCTGGTGCTCCTGGCCCCGCTACCCGCCGGGGCGCCGCTGGCCGCGGGCGTACTCGCCCTGCTCGGCCTGTTCTACGCGGCCACCGACGGGGTGCTGATGGCCGCCGCCGGGCCGCTGCTCCCGGCCGAGCTGCGCACCACCGGGCTCGCGGCGCTCCAAACCGCGCAGGCGCTGGCCCGGTTCGCGGGTTCCCTGCTCTTCGGGGCGGCCTGGACCCTGTGGGGGCCGGGTCAGGCGCTGGGCCTGGCGGCGGGCGGGCTGCTGCTGTCCCTGGCGGCGGTCGCCGTGTCCGGCGGGCCGCGGGCGGGGCGGTCGTCGTAGGGTCGGGTCATGCCGGAAACACAGCGGACTCTCGAAGGCAGGGTGGCCCTCGTGGCCGGGGCGACACGGGGCGCGGGCCGCGGCATCGCGGTCCAACTGGGCGCACAGGGCGCGACGGTGTACGTGTCCGGGCGGAGCACCGCCGGCCGCCGCTCGGAGTACGACCGCCCCGAGACGATCGAGGAGACCGCCGGGCTGGTCACGGCGGCGGGCGGCCGGGGCATCGCGGTGGTCGCCGACCATCTCGTGCCGGCCGAGGTGGAGGCGCTGGTGCGGCGGATCGACACCGAGCAGGGCCGGCTCGACGTCCTGGTCAACGACGTCTGGGGCGGGGAACGGCTCTTCGAATGGGACAGCACGGTCTGGGAGCACGACCTGGACAACGGGCTGCGGCTGATGCGGCTGGCGGTGGAGACCCACGCCGTCACCAGCCATTTCGCACTGCCGCTGATGCTGCGCGAGCCGGGCGGCCTGGTGGTGGAGATGACGGACGGCACGGCCGAGTACAACGCGAGCCGCTACCGGGTCTCCTTCTTCTACGACATCGCCAAGTCCTCCGTCCTGCGCATGGCGTTCGCGCTGGGGCACGAACTGGGGCCGCGCGGGGTCACGGCGGTGGCGCTGACCCCGGGCTGGCTTCGCTCGGAGATGATGCTGGACAACTTCGGTGTGACGGAGGAGAACTGGCGGGACGCCCTGGCCAAGGTCCCGCACTTCGCGATCTCCGAGACCCCGTCGTACGTGGGCCGGGCGGTCGCGGCGCTCGCCGCGGACCCGGAGGTGGCGCGCTGGAACGGGCAGTCCCTCTCGAGCGGGCAGCTCGCGCGCGTCTACGGCTTCACGGACCTCGACGGCAGCCGCCCGGACGCCTGGCGCTACATGGTCGAGGTCCAGGACCCGGACCGCCCGGCGGACACCACCGGCTACCGCTAGTACTGCAACCGCATGTGGCGTGACGGTTGGCGTCGATGCTCGTTGTTGTGACTGTGTGATCAAACGCTGACGGTCGAGCAGATCGAGTCGTGGTCCGAGGGTGTAGCGGGGTTGCATGCCCGGTTCGGGCATCGTTTTGGCAGGTCGGAGCCACGTGATCGGGCTCTGGACTACATGACGGGCCTGCTTGCGCCGCTAGAGAAGAAGAACGGGTGGACGCTGGCCGAGCAGGTCGGCCAGCTCCGCCCGGACGGTGTGCAACGCCTGCTCAACCACTCCGAATGGGACGAGAACGCGGTCCGCGACGATGTCCGGGACTTCGTCGTGGAGACCATCGGCGCCAAGGATGGCGTGCTCATCGGGGACGACACCGGGTTCCTGAAGAAGGGCACCAGGTCAGCAGGGGTCCAGCGGCAGTATTCCGGCACCGCCGGCCGCACCGAGAACTGCCAGATCGGCACCTTCCTCGCCTACGCATCCGCCAAAGGGCGGGCGCTGATCGACCGGGAACTCTACGTCCCGAAGTCCTGGACGGACGACCGCGACCGCTGCCGGGCAGCCGGAATCGACGACACCGTGCCGTTCGCCACGAAGATCGAGCACCTCAAGTGGATGCTGCAACGCGCCATCGACGCGGCTGTTCCCTTCGCCTGGGTGACCGCGGACGAGGCATACGGGCAGGTCAAACACTTCCGCGCCTGGCTGGAAGAACGCCAGGCCGCGTATGTGCTGGCCACCAAGGTCAACGACACCGTGATCACCGCCGACGGCCGCGACGCCCGCGTCGACGAGCTGATCGCGGCCCTGCCGAAGCAGGCATGGAAGCGGATCTCCGCCGGAGCAGGCGCCCACGGCCAGCGGATCTACCACTGGGCCCGCGTCGCGATCCGGCCCACCTGGGAGGGCGGATCCGGGCACTGGGTGCTCGCCCGCCGCAACCTGTCCGACCCCACCGACATCGCCTACTACGTCTGCTACGGCCCCGTCACTTCCCGGCTGAAAGACCTGGTCAGGACCGCCGGAGCCAGGTGGGCGGTGGAGGAATGCTTCCAGACCGCGAAGGGTGAATGCGGGCTCGACCACTACCAGGTGCGGCTCTACCGGGCCTGGTACCGGCACATCACCCTCGCCATGGCCGTCCTGGCCTACCTCACGGCCATCCGTGCCGCAGAAGCCGCAAAAGGGGCAGCGGAGATGACGAGCAAGACCTCATACCCCTCAGCGTCCCGGAGATCCGCCGGATGATCGGGCACGTCGTCCTCACGCCCCGCTGCCACACCAACGAGCACCGTCTCCACTGGTCACACTTCCGACGCCGCAGCCAAGCCCGAGCCCGCCGCTGCCACTACCAACGACGGGGCCACGACCCCCACATGCGGTTGCAGTACTAGGGGTGTCGGCCCCCGGGTCGGCATGGGGTCGGCATGGGGTCGGGCCACACAAGTCCGCGGCTCACTGTGGCGGTCGTGGACATGGGATGTCCGGCGCTGCGTCTCTAGCGTTCCGGCCATGACGAGCCAATTTCACGCAACTCCCGGATCCTTCGCGCACGGTGGCGTCGGCGTGGACCTCTCGGGGCGCACCGCCCTGGTGACCGGGGGTGCCAGCGGTATCGGGCGGGCCTGTGCGCAGGCGCTGGCAGAGGCCGGGGCCCTGGTGCACGTGGTGGACCTCGACTCCGGGGCGGCCAGGGCCGTGGCGACGGCCGTCGACGGCCGTCCGCACACCGTGGACCTCGCCGACGCCGAGGCGGTGCGCGCGCTCCCGGATGAGGTCGACATCCTGGTCAACAGCGCCGGGCTGCAGCACGTGGCGCCCATCGAGCACTTCCCGCCGGCCCGGTTCGAGCTGATCCAGAAGGTGATGGTCACCGCACCGTTCCTGCTGATCCGGCAGTGCCTGCCGCACATGTACGCGGGCGGCTGGGGCCGGGTGGTGAACATCTCCAGTGTGCACGGCCTGCGGGCCAGCGCCTTCAAGTCCGCCTACGTCGCCGCCAAGCACGGCCTGGAGGGGCTGAGCAAGGTCACCGCCCTCGAGGGCGCCCCGCACGGGGTGACCAGCAACTGCATCAACCCCGGCTACGTTCGCACCCCGCTGGTCGAGCACCAGATCGCCTCGCAGGCCGCCGCCCACGGCGTCGCCCCCGAGGACGTCGTCACGGACGTACTGCTGGAACGTACCGCGATCAAGCGGCTGATCGAGCCGGAAGAGGTGGCCGCGGTGGCGGTGTGGCTCTGCGGTCCGCTCACCGGCTACATCACCGGCGCCTCGCTCCCCGTCGACGGCGGCTGGGGCGCGCACTGACGCCCCGGGGGCCGGGCGGGCGGAAGGGCGGGTCGCGGCCATCGACCACGGCGGCCCGTCGCCACGCCCACCTGCGAGTGAACCCCCGTCGAAGATCGGCGGGGACGCCCGCGGCACCGGGAGACTGTGCCCCGGTACGGGCGGCTCCCCGTACCCCTGGGCACGGGGAGCGGAAGCGATGGCCAACGGCACGGTCCTGCCGGCACTGCGGGAGAAATCGATGGGCGGCGGCGTCAGCGCCGAGCAGCTGCGGCGCATCGGCAAGGAGCTGGAGAACAGGGGCCTGGAGCTGCGCCGGGCGCCCTCGTCCTGCTGTACCGCTGACCCCGCGGTGGCGCCGCGGGGTCAGCGCACGGGCATGGGGTGCGGGCACCCGGCAGCCCCGGCCGGTCCTTCGTGCGTACGGCGGGGCCAGCACCGTCCGTCGTCGTGGTGCAACGGCACAACGCCCGGCGGCGGGGGCGCGTCTCTCGACGGCCGGCTCGGACTCACCGTCAACGCTGCGACGCCTACCGGGGATACCTCGCACGGACCGCGCTGAGCATCTCCCCCGTCTGGGCGGACCGCAGGGGGCCGGGGCATGCGTGACCGCCCCAGTCCCGGCCGCCCATGCTGTGGATGCCGAACCCCCGGCCCAGCGGTGTGGAGGCGGGCTCGAGCGGCCACCCGTGCTGCGCGATGCCCCAGGCGTAGATCCGGGCGACGGCGTCCACCTGCAGCGCGGTGAGCGGTCGACGCGCGAATCCCGAGGTCTCCACCGAGAGCCACGACGGGTTCCCGGCAGCCTGCACCCAGGCCCGGTCGTGCGCGGAGACGTACTGCTCGATCTCGCCGGCCTGCGAGACCCAGAAGTGTGAGGAACACTCCACCGAGGGGTCGCTGAAGCGCTCGTGGAGCGAGTTCTCGCCCTCCTGCACGTGCAGGACCAGGCCCCGCATCTCCCTGATCCCGCCCGGAGTGAAGTTCACCGTCAGCGGCTTGTGGGTGGCGTCCGGCATCCACGCCTGCCCCCGTTCGGGAGCCGTTTCGGCGGTTGGCCCTGCCCCACGCTCGTCCTGCGCATCCGTTCGGCCTGGGCCGGGGTCCCCACTGGAGTCGACGACGACGCCCAGAGCCGTGGCGATGAGTCCGCCGCTGGTGCAGACCATGGCAGTGCGGCGCGACATCAGCCGTGGCTTCGGTTTGCGGTGGGTCATGCGAGCGGCTCCGTACGTACGGGCAGGCATCGGAAGTCCTGCCGCCAGGCCCGAATGCGAACCCCGATCGGTACGGCCCGGCAGGCCGGTTCGGCTCTCCGGCCACGGCCCGTCGGGAACGGAGCGTCGGTGGATCCTTCGCTGGGCTGAAACGTGCTTCACCGGAATGGTTGCCGACTTTTGATGTCGGAATGAGACCGTATGGTGACCGTTTCGTGACGCCCGAACGAGGTGGGCGCCCCTCCCGGCGAGGAGCCGTATCGCGCCGCACCTCCTCCACGGGGCCGCACGCGGGGGACAGCCCTCTGCCGAGGTGCAGCGGCGCGGCGATACTGGACTAAGCCGACCGCTCAAGCCTTGGTCTCCGATCGGCCTGGATGGTCGCTGCGGGACTACCCGCTGAGCGTTCCGTTCGGCAGCTCGAAGGGCGGTAGCCATGGACGCACCAGCGCCGGGGTTGGGCGAGGTGCCCGAAGACCCGTTCGCGCTGCACCACTCGGCCTCGGCGGTACTGGACGGCCACGGCACGGTCGTCGGCTGGAGCCAACGCGCACAGGAGCACCTCGGCTACCGGCCCGAGGAGGTGCTGGGCCGGGCGGCAATCGACTTCCTGGTCGACAGTCGCGACCGTGAGGCGATCTTGGACGCAGCGGCCGCGTGCGAGCGCGACGGGGGCTGGTCCGGTGTCCTGCCCGTCCTGCACCGCAGCGGGCGGCGGGTGGAGCTGGGCTTCCGCGCCCGTGCTGTCATCCGCGCCGGCCCGGCCCGCGAGTGGTTCCTCGTCGTCGCCCCGGCGGAGGAGGTGCTCCAGTGGGAGACGGATCGGTCGGTCCTGGACGGCCTGTTCCGGCGCTCCCCGATCGGCCTGTCCGTCCACGCCCCCGATCTGAGCATCCTGCGGATCAACCGGGCGCTGGCCCGGTTCACGCAACTTCCCGCGACGGAGATCCGGACCCGGCGCATCGGCGACTTCCTCATCGGTCCGGACGTGGAGACCATCGAAACCCGCCTGCGACGGGTGCTGGAGACGGGCGAACCCCTCATCTTCACCGAGCAGCCCTGTCGCCTGAGGAGTGACCCCGGCCACGAGCGGGTGGTCTCGGTGTCGGCGTTCCGGATGGAGGACCCCGCCAGCGGGATCCTCGGGGTCACCCAACTGGTGGAGGACGTCACCGACCGCTACCGGGCCCGGCGCCGGCTCGCCCTGCTCAATCGGGCGAGCGCCCGGATCGGGACCACGCTGGATCTCGGCCAGACCACCCGGGAGCTGGCCGACGTCGCCGTCCCCGACCTCGCAGACGCCGTCTCGGTGGATCTGCTGGAGTCGGTGGCCCGAGGCGAGGAGACCGCCGGGGAGGCGAGCGGACCGGTCCGCAGAATGACGGTCCACTCGGTCGTGCCAGAGGCGCTGCAGGTGATGTACTCCGCCGGAGAGGTCTTCCACTTCGACCCTCGTACCCCGCAGGCCCGGTGCCTCGCCGAACAGCAGCCCATCCTCGAACCGGTGCTCCAGAGCAGCCCCGGCTGGTACTTCCAGGATCCGGAGCGCACACAGCGCGCCCTCGACCTGGAAGCTCACTCACTGATCGTCGTACCGCTGACGGCCCGCGGTCTGCTCCTCGGGCTGCTCAGCCTGTGGCGGGCCAAGCGGCCCGAACCGTTCGAGGAGGACGACCTCACGCTCGCAGAGGAGTTCGCCGCGCGCGCCGCCCTGTGCATCGACAACGCCCGCCGCTACACCGAGCAGCAGCAGGCCGCGTTGACATTGCAACGCAGCCTGCTGCCGCGGGTGTTGCCCGAGCACAGCGCGGTCGAGGTCGCGCACCGCTATCTGCCGGCCTATCCCGGCGTCGGCGGCGACTGGTTCGATGTCATCCCCCTTTCCGGAGCACGCGTCGCCCTCGTCGTCGGCGATGTCGTCGGCCACGGTCTGCACGCTGCGGCCACCATGGGCCGCCTGCGCACGGCCGTGCACACCCTGGCCAGCCTCGACTACACGCCGGACGAGGTCCTCTCCCACCTGGACGACCTGGTCAACCGCCTGGCAGAGGAGCAGGAACCTGCTGACGGAAGCTCGCAGGGCCAGCAGATCGTCGGCGCGACGTGCCTCTACGCGGTCTACGATCCCATCTCCCAGCGCTGCACCCTGGCCCGCGCGGGCCACCTGCCGCCCGCCGTGGTGACCTCCGACGGCACGGTGAGCCTGCCCGACCTTCCCGAGGGGCCGCCGCTGGGCCTGGGCGGACTTCCCTTCGAGTCCGCCGAACTGGAACTCGCCGAGGGAAGCCTGCTGGCGCTGTACACGGACGGCCTCGTCGAGGCCCGTGGCCGCGACATCGACGAGGGATTCGCGCGGCTGCGAGAAGCCCTCTCCCGGCCCTGCCGCTCCCTGGAGGAGACCTGCGCGGCGGTGCAGGACGCCCTGCTGCCCGAGCACCCGCAGGACGATGTCGCGCTACTCCTCGCCCGCACCCGCGTGCTGGCGCCGGAGCGGGTCGCCTCCTGGGAACTGCCCGCCGAGCCGACCGCCGCCGCCCGGGCACGGGAGCTGACGGAGGCCACACTGACCCGGTGGGGCCTGGAAGAGGTGGCCTTCACCGCCGAATTGGTCGTCAGCGAACTGGTCACCAACGCCTACCGGTACGGCGGCGGCACGCCGGTGACCCTGCGGCTCATCCGCGACCGCAGCCTGATCTGCGAGGTCTCCGACAGCAGCAGCACCGCTCCGCACCTGCGGAGGGCGCGCACCACCGATGAGGGCGGGCGCGGTCTCTTCCTGGTGGCCCAGCTCACCGAACGCTGGGGCACCCGCTACTCCCGGAACGGCAAGACCGTCTGGACGGAGCTCCCCCTGGTCACAGCAGCGGAGGGGCACTCCGCGGCTGCGGCGGTCCTTGCGCTCAAATGGTGACACCAGTGTTTCGGAGGGCCATGGAGGCGGCGGCATCGCGATCCACCGCGTCCAAGAGTCTTGGTGGGTCAGCGGGCGAGGGAGACGGCGAAGGGCCTGAAGCCGTGTCGGCGCAGGATGTGGGGCACGACCAGGATCATGGCCTCGGTGGCGCGGGCTGTGGTGCGATGGAAAGTGACTCCGCGGCGGGCCAGCAGCCGCCGCAGGGCCTCTCGGCCGATCCGTATCGGATGGGCGACGTTGCGCCGCAGGTGATCGGCACGCTTGCGGATCGACCAGCGGGTGAACGGTTTGCCGAGCTTGGTGGGGCGGGTGGTGGCCGTCTGGATGACGAAGTCCTCGTCGTCAGCCGTGAGTAGGCGGGGACGGCCTCCCGCCCACCGAGGGTCCAGGCAGGCCAGCCCGATCTCGTTGCGCTTGTGGATGACGTCGCGCACGGTGTCCTCGTCGGCCTGGACGGGCCGGGCGACGACGGGGACGCTGTTCCCGCCCGCCGAGGCCAGCAGCATCCTCGCGCGCCGGTATCGCACCGTGCTGGTGCCGCCCCCGGCGCACGATCCGCTGCAGCCTCTGTCCCTCCTGCCCGGTCAGCCTGCGCACCCTGACCGGCCGTGCCTTACCGCCTCCTCGTTGCCATCGGACGTGTCCCCACATCCAACCGGCCCGAGGCCCGTCACCACCACCCGCTGATCGTTTCCGGCCACGGCACCAGCTGCGGATCTCCATGCTCGCGGCCTTCTTTGTCGCGCTACGTCGCCGTTCGCGGGTAGACCGCGGGCGGCGAAGCGGTCCGCCGGCTCAACGGGGGGCGCCGCCGCTTCCCGCAACAGGCTGGCCATGCCTCCAGGGGTCTGACATCAACCGGCATGTCGGGGTGGGTGGCGGCGACGGTTCGGAGGATGCGGATGCTGAAAACCCGGCGACCGCTCCGGCGGGCCAGATGCTCCACCCGCCGCATCGGCACCATCATCCAGGCCGTCCGCACCCTCCTGACCTGCACGCATTCAGGATGGAAGAGGTTCAGTGCTCGCAGAGGGAGAATTCTCGTTCGTAGAGCTGCTCGTTGTGTTCGTCGACGAAGAACTTGCGTTCCTGCATGAGTTGTTCGCGGTAGTTCTCGGCCTGTTCAAGCGTCATGGTCGAGGTGTCGGACCATGGTTGTTGCGGTGGCACATCGGATGTCGAGACGATCTTTTCCGACGGGTCGACCAGAAAGAACGCGAGAATCTTGCGATGTCCCGGGCGGGTGGGGTCCGTGAGGCGGAATGAGTCGACGCGGTGTTGCAGGATGTTCGGGAACGCCAGGCAGCGGCCCGCTGGGGTCGATGTCGATCCCAGCACCTGGTTCAGTGCGTCTTCGTCCTCCAGGCCGTAGACCTCGCGCAGACCGTTGTCATCGTTCTGTTCGTAGTCGGGGTCGTCGAGTGCCGCCCGGAAACTCAGCCGGCTTTCGGTGATGTTCTCGCTGTCCCAGTAGTAGATGCCGGTCGAGACGATCCGCTCATTCATCATCCCCTCGACATGCCAGGAACCGCCGGGGTACTCGGGCTTGTCCGGGGTGAGATGAATGGTGGCGAGCTTGACGATGACCTGGAGAGCGCGGCCGCGCAGGTCGACTCTGGCGGATTCACCGGGCAACTCGGGCGGGGTGAATTCCGGGGCGTCCGGGATGACCGGAAGGCGGTTTTCCCACCAGTCGTCCTGGGCCTCTCCCCACGCATGGAGGGCTTCCGCGTAGGCCCCGTCATCACTGTAGGAGGATTTGTCCGGATACTCGGGCTTCGAGTCGTACCACCCGTAAGGATCGGCCTCGATCCGCAGCGGCCGCGGATGGCGCAGATCGGTGAGCACGTTCTCCAGCAGCGGGCGGAAGCACGCGAGCAAGTCTGGCAGGACGGAGGCTAGTTCGCGATGAGTCTCGGGGTGGACGTTGTTGACGTACGAACGGAAGGTGACATCGCCGTCGTCACTGACGTCGACGTCCGTGGGCAGCCACTGGAACTTCTCCGAGAATTCGTACCTCGAGTAGCGGTCCGTCGGGTTCTGCCACGCCCGCTCGGGCGCATCGCTCGCCTCTCTCACCAGGCAGAACAGTGAGGGATGAACCAGATCCAGTACCTGGCCGTCGGATCCGGGATGCCAGTCCCGTTCTGCTTCGGGGACCTGTTCCAGAACCCGAACCGCCTCGCGCAGCCGGGATCTGAGCTTGTCGTCGACCAGCGTGTCCGACTGCCACACCCCGTCGACGGCGGACACCTCGGCGCCGGTTCGCCCGTCCCGCAGCGCGGCGTAGTGCTGGAGTTCGGCAAGCACGTAGCGAACCTGCGCTTCGGTGAGGCCCTGGGCGACCGCTTCCTGCGTCCACCTGGCGACGATGTCGGCATCGTTCATCTTGTCGAACCACGCCGGCTTCGCCCGAATGTGCGAGCTGCACTGCATCATCTGAAGTTCCCGCAGCGTTCGGGGTGTCGCGAACGATATGGAACGGGAAGCATGAAAGGGCAGCGGGAAAGCAGACAGGCCGGTCAATTCTCTTGGTCCTTGCAGTCGGTGTGCGGTGGCGGGAAGGATACTTCAGCAGACTGACACCGAAGCCGTGGTCCCTGTCACCGCTGGTCCGGGAGCCAGGGCTCCGCGTCGCCGGTCGGGTCTGCGGGACGCGCCGAGGCCGTACTCGATCCACCAGCGCGGGGCTCTGGCGGCGGCCGGTGGCGGGCGTTGGCGCCACGCAGCGGCCGCGGACCTCCCCTCCAGGTGGTCGGCGCCGGCCACGCCCCGCGCGCTGGGCCCGCCTGGTCCGGAGCTAAGATCGTCGGCCTGGCGTTGGTCTGAGGAGGCGGGGAGAATTGGCCGCTGTGGTGCTCGTCCACGGCCTGTATCACTGCCCCGAGCACTTTGCTGTGGTGGCGGAACGCTTGCGGGCTGCAGGGACCGAGGTTGTCGTCCCCGAGCTCCATCGGGGCTCATTGGCCGCAGACACAGCAGCAGTCCAAGCAGCCGTCGACGCGCTGCAGGAGCCTCCGATCGTGCTCGGTCACTCCTATGGCGGTTCGGTGATCACAGGCGTCCGCGGGGCGGGACACTTGATCTATCTGGCGGCTTTCGTTCTGGACGTCGGCGAGAGCGCGGCCGGTCTGGGCGGGGCGTCGCAGCAGCTCCGGAATGCGATGACGCCTGGTCCCGACGGCTCGACCAGCCTGGCCCCGGACCCGGCTGTTGACGCTCTCTACGGCGACTGCCCCGAGGCTCTCGCCACCTGGGCGGTTGGCCTGCTGCGTACGCAAGCTTCAGGGTGCGGGCGAGGAGTCCCAGAACGCCACAGCTGGAAACGCACTCCCTCCACCTACGTCGTCTGCGCGCAGGACCGGGCAATCGACCCCGGCCTGCAGCGGACGATGGCCGCGCGCTGCACTGACGTGCGGGAGTGGCAGACAGGTCACTCCCCGTTCGTCGGACGGCCTGACCTCATCGTCGCGCTCGTGCAGGAACTGCTCTCCACCACCAACACTCCGCGTAGACGAGACGAGCCGGTCACCACCATGCGTTGACGGCCGCGATGAGGGCGGTCGCTTCGTAGGGGACGGCAACAGCCTTTGGGTCGTTTCCCCTCCGACCAGCTCGTCGTCGGCTGGTGTGCCGTCGACCGACGCCCACAGCGACCTGGACCGGGGCGTGGCGTGTACTCGGGGCCGTAGCCCGTGGCGTCGACGGCGAGAGCTGCTGTGCTGAGGTCCGGGGCCGAGCCCTCAGTCGAGGGCCGCGCTGCGGAGCGCGCGGCGGTCTATTGGACGCTCCACCGGTGTGGATGGGCGGGGTCGACCGGGCAGCCGAAGACGTTCAGTTCGCCCCATCGCCCGACCGTCACGTTCGTCGGGCTGCCCTCTTCGCGTTCTCTGGCGGATGCGCCGTCCTCGACCGGGATCCACCTGTACGTGCCGCCGTCCCACTCGGAGCTGTCGACGGTGAGGAGGAGGGTCATGGCCTGTCCGCACGAGGGGCAGTCCATCGGGTAGGGGTCGGTCACGTGCCAGGAGGCGAAGCCGCCAATTCGCCAGCCCGGTGGGATGGAGAGGTGGTACTGGTAGCTGAGGCGGGCGCCCTGCAGCAGCTCCGACGCGCCCTCCCAGGCCTCGATGTCGGATTGGAGTTCGGTCGGGAGCAGACCCGCGTACTGGTACGTGGTCACCTGCTCGGGGTGGAGTACGCAGGGCGCGGGCACGTATCCCTCGTACCCGACCACCGCCGGCTCGGGCTGTTCGGTGAGCGGATCCGTCACCATGTCCGAGTTCTGCCAGCGCAGTTCCACGTTCATGCCGTAGCCGGTCTCGCCGTGGCGGTCGAAGGGGCACCAGAAGAGCTGCAGGAGATCGCAGCCGTCCGGCCCGGCCGGGAGATCGGGGATGTCCCTGCGGTGGAACTGGGCCACGCCGAGCAGGGGGATGGGCTCGGTGTCCTCCAGTCCGGCCATCTCGTATTCGTCCTCGAGGGCCCGCAGCAGCTCCCGCTTGTCCTCGCCGGCCGGTTTGCCGCCACCACGCAGCCAGAACTCGCCGAGGAAGCGTCCGAGCCGGATGTCCTGCGGGCGCCGGCCACGGTCCCGCCGGTGGGGCTGCGTACACACCGGCCACGGCGCGTCCGCGGGCCACAGCAGGGGCCCGCCCACATGGCTGTCCGCCACGGTCGGCTCGCCCGGCCGCGGGTGCAGTCGGGTGGTCGTGCCGCGATGGGCGGCCAGATCGGGGAAGAGGGCCTCCGGGTCGACCGGACGCGGTGGTGTGGTGCGGGTCATGGTGACTCCGGGGACGGTCCAAAGCCGACCAGCAGGAGCGTCAGGCCCCAGCTGATGACCATCGGATGAGCGACCGGACAAAACCTAATACACCTTGCCGGCCACCGTGGCTACCGGCAGCACCGGCGTGATGGGGCCTCCGTGAAAACCCGTTGGTTGACCACGGTGACCACTGCGGCTTTTCCGGAGGCCGTGCGAGAGAACGAGGAGGTGGTACCCGTGAACGCAGTATCGACATGGGTGCTCCCCTCCGGGGTCACGGTCGGACGACAAGTCGTCCGGGAGCGCCGCTCTGAGCACTCCCGAAAGGCACGACCATGCAATTCACGTCCGAAGGGTCTTGCCGTGCTGACGTCGGCCGGCGATTCTGGGCCGATGCCAGGACAGGGAAAGCGGAGGCGCCGGCAAGAGGCAGGGCGGCAGCGGCTGGCAGCTCGCACTGCGCCGGACGCAGGGCAGTGGGAAGTGATCCTTGAGACAGGGGACCAGGCGGAGCTGCGCGCGCACTTGCGCGCTCTTCGGGAAGCGCGAATCGACGAATCGCTCATCCGGATCGACACGCTGTGTCGACGCCCGGTGGAACAGAGCACCCATCGGCTGAGCCGGTTCGTGGCAGACACCGTGCGCGAGTCGGACCGCGAGCCTTCTGATCATTGATCCTGTGGCGGATCGAGGCTGCTGGAGCATGTGCAGGTCCGTGACGACGCGGTGGGTCGGATCGAGTGGGCCGTCGCCGTCGACGGCCGGGACCTGCCGCTGTCGATCGTGCTCACCCCGGGCAACGTCAACGACGCCACAGCCTTCAGCCCGGACCGGGAGCGGCCATCAGATCCTGCGTGGCCGGCTCTGCCGGCCTGGTCAGTCTCAAGGTGAGGGGTGCCCGGCATTGCGCCCTGTGCCGCGTGCTCCCTCCGCCACAGGAAGATCTGGTGCTGCGCGAGCGACTGCTGTGGGACGGGCCGTGCGCGGGACGGCGCCCGAACGGGCAGCGGGCCGAACCCATCCAGACGGATGAAACCCGTCCGGGCGACGCCAGAACGGTGAAACGATCCAGCCCGGAACACGCGCCCTACGGTGTCGGGCATGAAGCCGTTATCGACCGTGCTCACGATCACCTCGCTGGTCGCCGGGCTGACGGCAGCTGCACCTCCGCCGGCTCCGGACGCATCCGTCCAGGCCGCCGCGGGGTACGCGGCGTGCTGGACGAAGTACTCGGGCGGGCAGGCCACCGACTCCCGCGGCAACTCCTCCGTCGACGCAGGGGAGCTCACCTATGACGACGCGACGAGCCTTGACCAGGCCCTGCTGCACGCAGTGCAGTCCTGGAGCCTCGGCACGGTCAGGATTCGCAAGGACGACGCCACGAGCTACGCCGACGTCGAGTTCAAGGACACGAACCGCACGGATGGGCAGTGGCGCGACCTGTACGGCTACTGGGAGCACGGCCCGGGCACCGACGTGATCTGGCTGAACCTGGCAAACCTGACGACGGACGAGGCCAGGCGAAAGACCGCCGCTCACGAGCTGGGACACGCCCTCGGCTTCTGCCACAAGGACCCGTCGGGATATCCCACGCTGATGGCACCGCACACCGGCGACATGGCGTCGGCACCAACGGCCCGGGACAAGAAGAACTACACACTGCTGTGGGGATGATGACCGTGAAGAAGAAGACCTGGGCGCTGGCCGGTGCCACGCTCGTCCTCGCCGCCGTCGCACTGGGTGCCGCGAAGGTCGCAATGGAACCGGACCTTCCCCCGACGTCGTCGGCGGACGTCGGCTACCGGGCCACCGACGACCGCGAGGTCGCCGGTCACGCCGACGAGCTGGTGTGGGCTCGGATCACCAGCAGGAGTGAGCACGCCCCGCTGTTCGGCGGCGGGTCGGTCCGCGTCGACTACCAAGCCCAGGTGCACAAGGCGTTCAAGGGCACGCCGCCGGCCTCGGTGACGGTGAGCGTCGTGTACGCCGACGGCGACAGGACGCGGATGGCCGACGGCCGGTCCTACGTGATCGCGGTGGCACGCGGCGCGCAGGAGGGTGAGCGCTGGATGCTGCCGGGGAGCGTCCAGGTGGACACACCGTCGCTGGACGATATCCAAGACTCCCGGCAGGGCGAGCACAATGCGTCCCTGCGCGAACCGGCACCAGCGGGCCAGGACAACCGCTGGACACGGGCCGTGGCACGGCAAATCGCATACTGACCGGTGCCCTACCGCCCGAAGCCGCCTCCTCGGCCCGAGGCAGCGTCGCGGTGAGTGGACGGCGTTCTCGTCGTCGAGCGTGGAGAGCGGAGCGGTTGCGGCCGGCGGCGCCGCTCCGGAGAAGGCCGTTCGGACTGCGCGCGTGTGCTCGGCCGAACATCAGGCGGGTACGGCACCGATCAGGCCGCCGTCGATGACGAGATCCTGGCCGTTGACGTAGGACGCGTCGGACGAGGCGAGGAACGCCACAGCCGCGGCGACCTCTTCCGGGCGTCCGAAGCGGCCGGCGACGATCCGGCCGGTGACCGCTGCTGCCTCGGCTTCGGTCAGCGCGGCGGCGGGGTACATCGGGGTGTCGATGTAGCCGGGGCTGACGGAGTTGACGCGGATGCCTCGCGGGGCAAGCGAGGCGGCGAGGGTTCGGGCCAGGTTGTGCACGGCGGCTTTGGTCGCCGAGTAGAGGGTCAGGACGCTGTTGCCCCGGTGGAGGGTCCAGGAGGCGTTGATGACGATCGAGCCTCCGTCCACCAGCAGCGGCAATGCCTTTGGGACGGTGAAGAACACGCCCTTGAAGTCGACGTCGACGCCATGGTCGAAGTCCGGCTCGGTGATGCTCTCGAACGGCAGGAACGTGCCGGTGCCCGCGTTCGCGAAGAGGCCGTCCAGCTGACCGTGACGCTCCCGGACGGTCTCCATCAGTGCGTCCACCGCGCCGAGGTCGGCGGCGTCGGCCACCGTCCCCGAGGCGCCCGGGCCGAGCTCCTGGACGGCTGCGTCCACGCGCGCACGGGTGCGGCCGGTGACGATGACGTGGGCGCCTTCGGCGACGAGGCGGTGTGCGGTCGCCAGGCCCATGCCGCTGGTGCCGCCGGTGACGAGGACGGTCTTGTCGGTGAAGCGTTTCATGCCGGTGTTCCCGTCAGGGTGTGCGTGAGGTGGTCGCTGAGGTGGGGCAGCCAGTCGGGTCGCGCGTTACCGAGGAGGTGGTCACCGTGTGGAACGGACAGGTAGGTGCCGTGCGGCGCCAGACGGGCCAGGTGCTCGCCGTTCGTCACGCCGGGGATGACGTCCTGGTCTCCGTCCACGACCAGCAGCGGGACCGCGATGCGGGGTGCCAGAGCGGCGAGGTCCACGTGGCGTGCGGGAGCCGCGCGTGGCGGTCGTCGCCACCGTCAGCGGTCCCTTCCGCCTCGACTGGGAGGAACTGCCCCCGCCTGTACAAGAGATCATGGCCCGGCGCACCGGAGGAGTCGACGCCGCCCACGAGTTAGCGCAACGGTCCGGGCCGCGAAATAGCCGCCCAGACTGCCCGCCGGGCTGGCACACCCCTCGTCCGCCTCGAACCGCTGGACGCCGTACTGAGCGCGGACCATCCCCTCGCAGCCGAACCGGCGCTGCGGCCGGACCAGTTGCGCGACAGCGTGCTGTGGGCACCCGGTGCGCTGGACCGACTCGACTTCCTCCACCGGTTCGCCGACCGATTCGACATCCAGAACACGGCCACGAGCATCAACCTGGGGCTCGCCCATTTCCTCGCCGAGGTAGCACAAGAGCCGCGAGGCTTCTCGCTGGTGCCTGCGGACGTGCCACTGCCGAAGGTCCCCGGGTTGCGCTCCGTCCCGCTGGTCGATCCCACGCCGTTGTATGGCTGGTCGCTGCTGTGGCGCACCGGCAGCGGGCACCCGGGACTAAAGCGCCTCACCGCCGCCTGCGCCGAGGAAGCAGGGCGAAGCCGATGGCTGGAGTACGACCCGACCCGCGACTGGCTGCCTGAACCACCCACGAGCGGTCCCGGTCCGGGATCCAGGACGACCTCGCCGAAGCGGCCGGCGCCAGCCCAGCCGCAGAGCCGCCGTGTTTCAACCTGAAGACCGGCGACCTGCCCGGCCAGTCATCCAGCGCTTGGGCATGCTGGTGGCCACGATCGCGCCTTCGGACCGGCCCGCGGTGGGCTGCGCCGCGTGGGCTGTCGGCGGCAGCCCACGTCTCCTGCTGCGCGACTGCGAGTGCGGCGGGCAGGTCCCAAGTCCAGGGCAGTGATGCCAGGCCAGCCCGGCCAAGTGCTCGGCGTGCGCTCGGTGGATGAGCCGGGGAGGCCAGCACATTGCCCTGCCCGGACGCCCCCATCACCGCCTCGTCCAGCACGCCGGGGGCGTACGTCGACCGCGGGCGGAAGGTGCCAGACAGCGGCCGGCCCGGCGATCGTCGGCCTCGACGGGGATCTCGTCCGCCAGTCTGCGGGAGGTTGTCGTTCTGGTCCCTGCTCAGGGGAGAACCGCGAAGGCTGCGCTGACAGAGTCGGCACGGAACAGTCGCAGGACGGCGTCGCTCCACGCCAACCGCAGGCCGCAGGCCGCAGGGCAGCCGATTTGTGACGGCTCACAGTGTGATGCGAGGAGACGGCCCAGGGCAAGCGGCCCCCGTGGCTACGGCGTGACGTCGTCGGCTGTGATGTGGACGCCCGGCGCAAATGGCTTTTCTGATGAACCGATGGGTGTAAAAATCATGCCCTTGCCCGGGTCCGGCCGTACAAGATTCCCATACTCCTTGTAGCCGGGTGCCAGCGCTGCACCCTTTCCGTCCATCCAAGCGGGAGAGATGTCGATCTCCATCCACGTGTCGACGTCACCGCTCGTGACGTTCATTTCCAGTCCGAAAGTACATTCCAGGCCGCCTGCAAAATAGACATCGAAGGTGCGGGCATCGTTCTGTTCGAGAGCCACCGTCTTGGTCGCGAACCGGTGGCGCAAGAAAATCTCGTGTTCCCTTTGCGGTGCGATGCCACCCAGCTTGGGGTAGCCCTTCTGCACGATCCTGGCCTGCGTCTCGTCATACTGGGCGACGTCGAAGCCCAGAACATCGCGCGTCACGTCTTCCCCTGATCCCCCCAAGGGGGGCGGATACACCAAGGTCCCTTTGTAATTGACGTCAAGATTTTCATTCACGCCGGCGATTTCAAACGGACACTGGCGATCCTTGAGCTTGAAGTCCTGAATGATCGTCGTATCATCCCGCAATGCTTTGACCGTGAAACGAACCGAATAGAGGCCGACAGGCCTGGCCTCTTCGGCCTTGAGCCACGCATTGAATTCGTCTCCCCAATCAGTGACCTTTCCGATCGGGCCGATGTAGTGCCTTTCCTGCTTAAGGACGAAGGCCGTGGGGTAGGTCGGCGGCTCTCCAGGCGTGACGGACACCGGAGGTCCTTCATCCACCGCCTTGTTCTTCTCGTCCTCTGCAGCGTCCCGCTTCTTTCCGGCTTGATCGGCATCAGCACTCTGCTCCGTGGCATTCGTCGCCCTGTAGCCCTGGTAAACGGCAACCGAACCGAACAGCACCGTAGGAATCAGCGCCGCGAGCACGGTTGAACTCCGCCACCACGGAGGCGACGGCGGCTGGGGTGACTGAGCGGGGGGTTGCGCTTGGGGTACCGGCCCGGACGGGGGTGTGGCGGAAGGCTGCGGCTGTGGTGGCTGAGCCGGGGGTTGCGCTTGGGGTGCCGGCCCGGGGGGAGGCGCAGCAGGGGGCTGTGACTGGGGCGTCGGCCCGGAGGTCGGCGGAACTGGAGGTTGCGGCTGCGTCGACATCTGACCCCCGGTCATTCTGATCAAAGAGGGCCCGTTTTAGCAGAGCGCGAGCAGCGGCACCAAGGTGGCCCCGGAGCCGGCGGTGGGTTCCGGCCACGGCAAGTACTCCGAGCGCGGCGCCGCCGCAAAGGCGACGGCGTCCAGCACGCCACGCTCGGCATCGCCCGGATGCACATCACCGGATGGGCCAGCAGGCCCGCACTTGCGGCCGACCATGCCCGAGGCACCCCGAAGATCACTTACGGGGCAGCGCTTAGTAGCAGCTCATGCGTGAACCGTCGGGTGCCGCCTCGGCGGACCACGAGAACCAGGTCCTGGCGTCCACGCCGAGCAGGGCCCCCGGGTCCGGCTCCACCCCGTGGATCTCGCGGAGCAGTTCGGGTGAGTCGAAGGCGAGGGTGATGCTCGGCCGGTCTGCGGATTCGAAACAGAAGACGGCGATCCGGCCGTCGGGCCCCGTGTCCAGGTCGTGCACCGGACGCCATCCCGCCGCCGGCGCTTCCCGGCCGTAGTACTCCAGCACTTCCTCCCTGGTCCCGCCGTACGCGTACAGCCGCTGCGCGGAGAGCCAGGCGCCCGCAGTGTCGTCGACGCAGGAGGACCCGGCCCACGGACCGCCGCCGACGGACACGGCCCCCTCCGGACGCAGCCCCAGCGCGGGCAGCTCGTCGAGCTCGGCCACGGCCGGCTCGGTTCCCTCACAGGTCTCGAACGGGGAGAGGAGGGAACATCCGCTCAGGCCGGTCCCGACGAGCAGGACCGCCAACAGCACCCGCACGGCAAGCATGTTCATGGCGAGATTATGGCTCCCGCCCGGGAAGCCGAGGAGCCGCCCCCACCCGGAATCCCACCCTGCCGGGCACGAGCAGCGGGCCTGACCTGCGGCAGCTGGTGAACAGCTGGTCCAAGAGCGCGCGGCTCTCCCCTTGGCTGAAAGTCACGTCAAGGCCCTCTGAGGCCAAACCCGGGGGTGCGATGGCCGGATGCCGACACGTGCGAGCGTCGACGAGCGGGGGGTCCGTGAGCACGGTGATGGCTGCGCGGCCTGGTGACGGAGGTGATCGGACTGTTGACCCATGGAGCGCGAACGCCCGGGAGTACGGCTTGCGGGCCGTCGTGGGCGTGGAGCGGGCCACCCGGTTGATCCGGGCGGGCAGCGGATCCGCGTGGACGAACCGGCGGGCACGTCGAGATCCTTGCACGATCCGGATCCGGTGCAGTGGGCCACCGAGGTGCTCGACGGTCTCGACGGAGGCCGCGCGGCCCCCCACCAGGTCCGCTGCCCGCCGGGCGACGCGGCGTGCGGTGGGCAGGTCGGCGGACCGCCACTGGTCGATCGTGAGTTCGGCGAGAGACACGGCCCGCAGCGTGGCACGGGGGTTCGACACCAGAGGCGAGCCGCCGGCGGAGGCCGGGCTGCACCCCCGGCCTCCGCCGATGCCTCAGCGCGGGCCGCGGCGCCGCTTCGGGATCGTCAGCGTCGCCCGGGCTTCGCGCCGGCGCTCCGGGCTGCGGGAGAGGACCGAGGCCGCGGCCACCATGACCACGGCGGTGGTGTGGGCCAGGCCGGTTACGGCGGTCAGCGCGGCCGCGTCGGGAGAGACGGCCGCCCACCGCTCCCGCAGGGGGCCGTGGGCGGCCGGGAGCTCCCGGGCCCGCTCGATCGGGCCGTGCGGCCGATGAGCTTTCGACCCCGGTCGGACGGGCGGATCAGCGCAGTCCGGCGAAGAGGTCGTTCTCGGGTACGGCCGCGCCGGTGGCGTCCTTGACACGTACGAAGGTCTCCATGCCCATCAACTCGCCGAACCTCTCCTTGCCCATCTTGAGGAAGAAGATGTTCTCGCCCTGACTGGCGTGCGCGGCCAGCGCATCGAACTTCTGACCGCTGAAGGCCGTGGTGTCCACCCACGTGGTGATCTGATCGTCGGGGAGGCCGATCTCGGCCATCGCGGCGGCCTCGGCGGGATCCGGCTCCGGCATGTCCTCATGAAACTCGCGCATGATCTCCCCGAACCGCTGCATCCCCGAGCGGGGCATCGTCGTCCAGTACACCTTCGGTGTCAGCGCGGTCATCTCCAGCGCCGCCATCGTGATGCGGTGGGCCTGGATATGGTCCGGGTGGCCGTAGAAGCCGTTCTCGTCGTAAGTGACGACCACGTCGGGCTGGTAGCGCCGCATGAGTTCCGCAAGTCGGGCGGCGCCTTCCTCCACGGAGGTCTGCCAGAAGGATCCGGGGGCGTCGTTGCTCGGCCAGCCCATCATCCCGGAGTCGGCATAGTCCAGCATCTCCAGATCGCCGACCTTCAGGACGTCACAGCTCGCCTCGAGTTCCTGACGGCGCATCAAGGCGACCGCCGCCGGATCGTGCCCGGGATCGCCCGGCTTGACGCCCCCCGGTCCGTCACCACAACGGCCGTCGGTACACGTCACGAGAACCGTGCGGATGCCCTCCGCCGCGTACCGCGCGAGGACCCCTCCGGTTCCGGTGGCCTCGTCGTCGGGGTGGGCGTGCACTGCCATGAGCGTCAAAGGCCGGTCGGTCATGAAAAAGTCCTCCTGCAGAAAAGGTCTCGGTCCGAGTGCACGGCGGGCGTACCGCCATCCTGGGGCCCGGATCCTGGTGGGGCGGACGACCTCGTGGTCTCCGTGCTCCGCGCCCGTGGCTCCGGTCCCTCGGTCGATGCAACCGCGCGGGCCGGCCCGGCTGTTCCCGGCGCGGCCGCTCGGCCTTCCAGACGGCCTCCGTCCTGGCCCGCCCGGCCCGCAGCAGCCCGCAGCGGGGAACGAGGCCAGTGCCGCCGGCTGCGCGTGCTCCCCGCCGACGCGGGGGCGGTCGGGTGGTGCTTCCCGGGACGCGGCGCACCACTTCCGTCGGACATCCGTATCGGCAGCAACACAAGACACCGACTCCGGCGGTGTGGTCACCGGGCACATAGGACGGGGCCTGATTGTGATGGCCCACCACATATGCCGCCGACTTCGGGACTTCTACGTTGTGGCGACACCGATCGTCCCCGCAGACCCCCTGGAAGTGGTGTTCATGGCCTCCTTCGAGACCGCTCCCCCGGCCGCCCGGTCCATCAAGAGAGTCGTCGCCGCCAGTCTCGTCGGAACCACCATCGAGTGGTACGACTTCTTCCTCTACGGCTCGGCGGCCGCGCTGGTGTTCAACACGCTCTTCTTCCCCTCCAGCGACCCGCTGGTGGGAACTCTGCTGGCCTTCCTGACGTACGCGGTCGGGTTCGCGGCCCGGCCGCTCGGCGGAGTCGTGTTCGGCCACTTCGGCGACAGGATCGGCCGCAAGAAGCTGCTGGTGCTCAGCCTGCTGATGATGGGCGGAGCCACCTTCGCGATGGGCCTGCTGCCGACCCACGCCTCCATCGGCGTCGGCGCTCCCGTCCTGCTGACCGTCCTGCGGCTGGTCCAGGGCTTCGCCCTGGGCGGCGAATGGGGCGGCGCGGTCCTGCTGGTGTCCGAGCACGGCGGCGACGAGAGCCGCGGCTTCTGGGCCTCCTGGCCGCAGGCGGGCGCTCCCGGCGGCAACCTGCTCGCCACCGGTGTCCTGGCGCTGCTCGCCGCGGTCCAGTCCGACGAGGCCTTCCTCGCCTGGGGTTGGCGCATCCCGTTCCTGCTCTCCGGCGTGCTGGTCGTCATCGGCTTGTGGATCCGCATCTCGGTCACCGAGTCCCCGGTCTTCCTCGAGGCCCGGGAGAAGGCGGCCGAGCAGGCGGCGGCGGGTGTCAAGGACGAGCCCCCGGTCGTCGAGGTGTTCCGCAAGAGCTGGCGCGAGGTGCTCACCGCGATGGGCACGCGCTTCGGCGAGAACATCTCCTACTACGTCCTCACCGCGTTCCTGCTCGTCTACGTCACCGTCCACCTGCAGCTCCCGAAGAGCGAGGCGCTCAACGCGGTACTGATCGGCTCCGCGGTCCACTTCGTCACCATCCCGATGTGGGGGGCGCTCTCGGACCGCCTCGGCCGCCGCCCGGTCACGCTGATCGGCGCGCTCGGCATGGCCGGCTGGGCGTTCGCCTTCTTCGCCCTGCTCGACTCCCGGTCCTTCCCCTCCATCGCGTTCGCGGTCACCGTCGGCCTGCTGTTCCACGGCGCGATGTACGGCCCGCAGGCCGCCTTCATCTCCGAGATGTTCGACACCAGGGTCCGCTACTCCGGCGCCTCGATGGGCTCCCAGCTCGCCTCCGTCGTCGGCGGCGCGCTCGCCCCGATCATCGCGGTGGAGCTGCTGAAGGGCTACGGGACCTCCACCCCGGTCTCCCTCTACCTCTGCCTCGCGGCGCTCGTCACCGCCGTGACCGTCTGGGCGGCCAAGGAGACCCGTGGCCGCGACCTGTCCGAGGACGGCCCGCCCTCCGCCGCGGAGCCGGGCCGCAGCCGGTGGGACTCCGAGCCGATCGGCAGCTGATCCCCGTATGCTCCCCGCCGTGACAGCACCAGGCACCCCGCACTCCCACGCCGCCGTGCGCCGGCTGCTCGACCTGCTGGCGGAGGGGGCACCGGCCGAGGACTACAGCCGTCCCTCCGCCGAGGCCCGGGAAGCCGGCGCCCCGGCGGACGAGCTGGCCGGCATCGCCGAGGCCACCGGCGTGGCGTTGCGCATCCGGCGGACCCTCAGCCAGCACCGCCGGCGCGAGGCGGAGCTGACGGCGTTGTTCGACACCGCGAGCGACCTGGCCGCGTTGCGCGATCTGGGCGCGGTGCTGCGGGCGATCGTGCACCGGGCCAAGCTGCTGCTCGGCACCGACGTCACCTATCTCTCCCTCAACGACGAAGCCGCCGGCGATACGTACATGAGGGTCACGGACGGTTCGGTCGCCGCCGCGTTCCAGCAGGTGAGGCTCGGCATGGGCGAGGGGCTCGGCGGCCTGGTGGCCCAGACGGCCCGTCCCTACGCCACGGACGACTACCAGGCCGACTCCCGGTTCCACCACACGTCCACCATCGACAGCGCGGTCAGGCAGGAGGGGCTGCGGGCGATCCTGGGCGTGCCCCTGCGCGTCGGAGCCCGGATCATCGGCGTGCTGTACGCGGCGGACCGCGCCCCCCGGGAGTTCTCCCCGGAAGAGGTGGCGCTGCTCTCCTCGCTGGCCGACCACGCCGCCATCGCGATCGACGGCGCCCGACTGCTGGAGGAGACCCGGGCCGCCCTGGCCGACCTCAACTCCGCCTCGGAGACCATCCGGGCGCACAGCGCCGACGTGCGCCGCGCGGAGCGGGCCCACGACCAGCTCACCGACCTCGTCCTGCGCGGTGGCGGAGCCGACGACGTGGCAGCCGCCATCGCCGCCATCCTGGACGGCGCGATCGTCATCCACGACTCCCACGGTGCCGAGCTCGCCCGTGCCGGAACCGGGCCCGTGCCCCCGCCCGCCCCGGCCGTGGAGGCCTCCCGGGCCAGCGGCCGGGCCGTCGCGCAGGACGGGACCTGGGTGTGCGCGGTACTGGCGGGACCGGAGCTGCTCGGCAGCATCGCCCTGACCGGGCGCGCCGGTCTACCGGACACCGACCGGCTGCTGTTCGAGCGCGCGAGCGTCGTCACCGCGCTGCTGCTGTTGCTGCGCCGGTCGGTGGCGGAGACCGAGGACCGGGTACGCGGAGAACTCCTCACCGATCTCCTCGCCGCGACCACGGATCCGGGCGCCCTGACGGCCAGGGCGCAGCGGTTGGGCGTGAACCTGGCGCGGCAGCACTCCGTCCTCGTCATGCACGGCGACGTGGCGTCACGCCACCGCCTCCTGGCGGCGGCCGCCCGCAGCGGTGTGGCGCGCGGCGCTCTCGCAGGGCTCCACCACGACCACGTGGTGCTCGTCGCTCCGGTGGGGGCGCCCGGCCCGACCGCCAAGGCGCTGGCGGCCGAGCTGAGTCAGGCCGTGGGTTCCCCGGTCACCGTCGGCGCCGCGGGCCCGGCCACGGGGCCCGCGGGGCTGTCCGCCGCGCACGGTGAGGCCCACCGCTGCCTGTCCGCCCTGCGCGCCCTGGGACACACCGGGCACGGCGGGGCCCTGTCCGACCTCGGCTTCGTGGGCGTGCTCCTCGGCGGTCAGGCCGATCTGCTCGGATACGTACGGAACACGCTCGGTCCGCTGCTCGACTACGACGCCCACCGTGGCACGGACCTGGTCCACACCCTGGACGCGTACTTCGCGCAGGGTGCGAGCCTCACCCGGACGAGGGCGGCGCTGCACGTCCACGTCAACACCGTCGTGCAGCGGCTGGACCGGGTCGGCCGGCTCCTCGGGGAGGACTGGAACTCGCCGGCGCGCACCCTCGAAATACAGCTCGCGCTGCGGCTGCACCGCCTCACGCACGGATTCTGAAGACGTTAGGGGGTGCCTTCGGGGCCGGGCCGGGAGTCGATCAAGCGGGCCAGTCCGTCCAGGACGCACTGGAGGCCGAAGGCCCAGATCGTCTCCGGGTGGTATCCGGCGACCTCGCTGCCGACGCGGCCGGCGAGCGGGTAGCGCTCCGGGTCCAGGGCCCGCTCGAGCAGGGGTGCGCTGACGGCCCACCAGTCCGCCTGGCTCTGGCGGCTGTTGTGGGCGGCGTCGTCGGCGGCCGCCAGGGCGTTGGCGTGGACGAAGCCGAGGAGGTGGGTGAGGCCGGCGTCCATCTCGACGTCGGTGAGCCCGATGCCCTCGAAGGCCGCGAGCTCGTACTCGTACTTCCCGATCACTCCGGGGCCCAGCGGCGGGCGGGTGACCGCCAGGTCGGCGATCCAGGGGTGGCGGGCGAACAGGTCCCGGTTGTCGTCGGCGACGCGGGCGACCCGTGCCCGCCAGGGCTCGTCCGGGTCCACCGCCCGGCGGTCCATGCGGCCGTAGGCCGCGTCCAGCATGAGGTCGAGCAGTTCGGCCTTGCCGGGGACGTACGTGTAGAGGGTCATCGGCGTCACGCCCAGGCGCCGGGCCAGCGCCCGCATGGTCAGCGCGGCCAGCCCCTCCTCGTCGGCGAGGGCGGTCGCGGTGCGGACCACGGCGTCCACGCTGAGGCCCTGCCGCGGGCCGCGGCGCACGGGCTGCGCCGGCTGTCCGGGCTCGCGCCACAGCAGTTCCAGTGTGCGGACGGGGTCACCCGCCCCGCTCCGGTCCTTCGCCATGTCCGGTCCCTCCGCACCATCGCCCACTCGGGCAGCAACCCAGTAACTCACTACGTCGTATAGAGTACAGCGTAGAGAGTAAGCTCGCGACCCGTCACCCGAGGAGTTCCGTGCAGAACGCCGCCGACAGCCACCAGGTCATCCAGGTCCGCGGAGCGCGGGAGAACAACCTGGCGGACATATCGCTCGACATCCCCAAGCGCCGCCTCACCGTCTTCACCGGCGTCTCCGGCTCCGGGAAGTCCTCGCTCGTCTTCGGCACCATCGCCGCCGAGTCACAGCGGATGATCAACGAGACGTACACCGCCTTCGTCCAGTCCTTCATGCCGAGCCTGGGCCGGCCGGACGTGGACGGGCTGCACAACCTGAGCGCCGCCATCGTCGTCGACCAGGAGCGGATGGGTGCGAACTCCCGCTCCACCGTGGGCACCGTGACCGACGCCTACACCATGCTGCGGATCGTCTTCTCCCGCCTCGGATCGCCCCACATCGGCACGTCGAGCGCCTTCAGCTTCAACACCCCCGACGGCATGTGCCCGCGCTGCGAGGGCGTCGGCCAGGTCTCCGACATCGACGTGGACCAGCTGGTCGACCGGGAACTCTCCCTCGACGAGGGCGCGATCACCGTCCCCGGCTACGCCGTGGACTCCTGGTACTGGCAGGTCATGGCCAACTCCGGCTTCTACTCCTCCGGGACGAAGCTGAAGGACTTCTCCGAGCAGGAGTGGGCCGACTTCCTGCACAAGGAGCCGGTGAAGGTGAAGGTCGGCCCCAACAACTTCACCTACGAGGGCCTGATCACCAAGATCACCCGGACGTACCTGTCCAAGGACCGCGCGTCGATGCAGCCCCACATCCGGGCCTTCGTGGACCGCGCCGTCGTCTTCGCCGACTGTCCGGACTGCGCCGGCACCCGGCTCTCCGCGGCCGCCCTCTCCTCCCGCATCGACGGCGTGAACATCGCCGACTGCGCGTCGATGCAGATCAGCGAGCTCGCCGCGTTCGTCCGCCGGATCGACGACCCGGGCGTGGCCCCGCTGCTCGCCGGCCTGGGGGCCCTGCTCGACTCCCTCGTCGAGATCGGCCTGGGATACCTCAGCCTGGACCGCCCCTCCGGCACGCTCTCCGGCGGCGAGGCCCAGCGCGTCAAGATGGTGCGCCACCTGGGGTCCTCGCTCACGGACATCACGTACGTCTTCGACGAGCCGACCACCGGACTGCACCCGCACGACATCCGGCGCATGAACGACCTGCTGCTGCAGCTGCGCGACAAGGGCAACACCGTGCTCGTCGTGGAGCACAAGCCCGAGGTCATCGCGATCGCCGACCACGTCGTCGATCTCGGCCCGGGCGCGGGCACGGCCGGCGGGCAGCTCTGCTACAGCGGGGACGTGGCCGGACTGCGCGCCTCCGGCACCCTCACCGGCCGCCACCTCGGACACCGGGCGCGGCTGCGGGAATCGGTGCGCACCCCGCGCGGGCACCTGTCGGTCAAGGGGGCCGACCTGCACAACCTGAAGGACGTCAGCGTGGAGGTGCCGCTCGGGGTGCTGGCGGTGGTGACGGGGGTCGCGGGCTCCGGGAAGAGCTCGCTGATCCACGGCTACCTGGCCGGGCAGGACGGGGTGGTGGTGGCCGACCAGTCGGCGATCCGCGGCTCGCGCCGGTCCAACCCGGCCACGTACACCGGACTGCTGAGCCCGATCCGGACCGCCTTCGCCAAGGCCAACGGGGTCAAGCCAGCTCTGTTCAGCGCGAATTCGGAAGGCGCCTGCCCGAAGTGCAGTGGCCTCGGGCTGGTTTACACGGACCTGGCGATGATGGCCGGGGTGGCCTCGGTCTGCGAGGAGTGCGAGGGCAGGCGGTTCACCCCGGAGGTGCTGACGTACGAACTCCGCGGCAAGAACATCAGCGAGGTGCTGAACATGCCGGTCGCGGAGGCGCACGCCTTCTTCCCCGGCGGCCAGGCGCGGGCGATCCTGGGACGGCTGGTCGACGTCGGCCTGTCGTACCTGCGGCTCGGCCAGCCGCTCAACACCCTGTCGGGCGGCGAGCGGCAGCGGCTCAAGCTCGCCATCAACATGGCGGAGAAGGCCTCGACGTACATCCTGGACGAGCCGACGACCGGTCTGCACATGGCCGATGTCGACAAGCTGCTCGCCCTGCTGGACCGGCTCGTCGACGACGGGAACTCGGTGATCGTCATCGAGCACCACCTGGCGGTGATGGCGCACGCCGACTGGCTGATCGACATCGGCCCGGGCGGCGGGCACGCCGGCGGCGAGGTCGTCTTCGAGGGCACTCCGGCGGCCCTCGTGGCCGGGTCGGACACCCTGACCGCCCGTCATCTGCGGGAGTACGTCTCCGTCCCCGGGTAGGAACCGACACGCACGGCGAACGCCGTACGCTCACTGCGTACGGCGTTCGCACGGGCGCTAGGGTGGTGGCGTGCCAGCCGATCAGAAGCAGCAGGGTCCCGGCGCGTCCACCGCCTCCCCGGCCCCCTCCGTCTGGACCCGCCCGCGCCGCAAGGGGCAGCAGCCGGCGCTCAGCCGGGACCAGATCGTCGCGGCGGCCGTGCGACTGCTCGACGCCGAGGGCATCGAGGCACTGAGCATGCGCAAGCTCGGCACCGGGATGGGCGCGGCGGCCACCTCCCTGTACCGGCACGTGGCCGGCAAGGACGAGCTCGTCGAGCTGGTCGTGGACGAGGTCTGCGGCGAGTTGGAGGTGCCGGAGATCACCGACCCGGAGGCGTGGCGCGAGGCCCTCGCGCGCAGCGGTCACAGCCTGCGCGACATGGTCCTGCGCCACCCCTGGGTGGCCTCCGTCCTCGGCCAGGTCGGACTGGCATACCCGGGCCCGAACCTGATGCGCCTGTCGCAGCGGATGCTGCGGCTGGCGCAGGCGGCCGGCTTCCCGTCCGGCGAGGCGGAGCTCGCGATGAAGGCCGTCATCTCCTACGCCATCGGCGCCACCACGAGCGAGGCCTCCTACCTCTCCCTCCTCGCCCGCAGCGGGATGAGCGAGGCGCAGTGGCTGGAGTCGCTGCTGCCCGCGGCCCGGGAGGCCCTGGAGGAGCACCCGTTGACGCACGACCACGCCGCGGCGAAGCGCGGCACGGACCCGGCGCGGATGCGCGAGGAGAACTTCGACTACGGACTCCAGCGGGTCCTGGACGGCCTCGAGACACGGCTCAGCCGCGGCTGACCTCCCCCTGCGGAAGGCGCAGTTCGCGACCCTCGCCGAGCGGGGCGAAGAACCGCTCCACGTCCGCGCCGGTGACCTCGGCCAGGCTGGGCGGGGACCAGCGCGGACGCCGGTCCTTGTCGATGACCTGGGCGCGGATGCCCTCCACCAGGTCGGGCGAGCCCAGCCCGTTGCAGGAGACCCGGAACTCCTGGGCCAGCACCCGCTCCAGCGTGCCGAGGCCGGCGGCCCGGCGCACGGCGGCGAGGGTCACCTTCAGCGCGGTCGGGGACTTGGCCAGGATCGTCTCGGCGGCCTCCTTGGCGGCCGGCTCCCCCTGGCCGAGCAGCCGCTCCACGATCTCCTCGACCGTGTCCGCCGCGTAGGAGTGGTCGATCCAGGGCCGCCGGCCGGCGAGTTCACCGGGCGGGGGCGTGGCGGCGTACCGCGGCAGCACCTCGTGGACGGGGGCGTCGGCGATCGCGGCGGTCAGTTCCGGCAGCCGGGCGGCCGGGACGAAGTGGTCGGCGAGCCCGCAGAGCAGCGCGTCGGCGGCGCCCACGGCGGCGCCGGTGAGGGCGAGGTGGGTGCCGAGCCGGCCGGGGGCGCGGCCGAGCAGCCAGGTGCCGCCGACGTCGGGGACGAAGCCGATGCCGGTCTCGGGCATGGCGACGCGGGAGCGTTCGGTGACGATCCGGACGGTGCCGTGGGCCGAGATCCCGACGCCGCCGCCCATCACGATGCCGTCCATGAGGGCCACGTACGGCTTGGGGTAGCGGGCGATGCGGGCGTTGAGCCGGTACTCGTCGCTCCAGAACTCCGCCGAGGCGGTGGTGCCGGCCTTGGCGTCGTCGTGAATGGCCCGGATGTCCCCGCCCGCGCACAGCCCGCGCTCCCCGGCACCGCGGATCAGGACCTGGTGGACGGCCGGGTCCTCCACCCAGGCGGCGAGCGCCTCGTCGATCCGCAGCACCATGGGGTGGGTGAGGGAATTGAGGGCCTTGGGACGGTTGAGGGTGACCACGCCCGTCCGGCCCTCGGCGTGGAGCAGGACCGTGCTGTCGGTGGTGCCGGAGTTCCCGGCGGTGTCGTCTTCGCTCTTCACACCGATCAGTATGTCCGCGTAGCAGGGTCGGCAGGTATGCGGAAGATCATCCTCATGTCGTCGGTGTCCCTCGACGGGTACATCGAGGGTCCCGAACGGCAGATCGACTGGCACGTCGTCGACGACGAGCTCCACCAGTACCCCAACGACGTGCTCCGTCCGGCGGGCGGCTTCCTGAGCGGCCGCGTCACGCACCAGCTGATGGCGGACCACAGGCCGACGGCCGACGCCGACCCGGCGGCCAGCGGACCCGAGGCCGAATTCGCCGGAATCTGGCGGTCCGTGCCCAAGTACGTGTACTCGCGGACCCTGCGGGAGGCCGGCTGGAACACCACGGTGGTGCGGGACGTCGTACCGGCGGAGGTCGCCGCGCTCAAGGCCGCCCCCGGCGGCGACCTGGTCCCGAGCGGGGCGGACCTCGCCGCGTCGTTCCTGCGCCACGACCTGGTGGACGCCTACCGCATCCTCGTGCGCCCGGTACGGATCGGCCGCGGCAAACCGCTCTTCCCGCCCGTCGACGGCGGCCCGGTGCCCCTGCGCCTGGAGCAGACCCACACCTTCGGCAACGGCGTCGTACTGCTGCACCACGGCCGCCCGCAGGCTCGGCGCCTGCTCGGAGGCCCTGCGGGGACCTCGGGGCCCGTCCGCGTCAGCCGCGCGGGCGGGCCCGGTGGGCCTGCCAGGCGGCCAGGGCCTCGGCGCGGCCTCCGTCGGGGTGCCGGGCGTGCCAGTCGCGCAGGAAGCGGTTGAACTCGAACTGGGCGCCCACCTCCTGGGGTTCGGCCGCCTGCGCGCGGGTCTCGTGCCAGTGGGCGACGGCCTCGGCAAGCGTGTGCCCCGCGTACCGGGCGACGTACTCCCGCATGAAGGCGTCGAAGTGGAAGGCGGGACCGATCTCCCGTACGAAGTACTCCCTCAGCACCTGACTGCACCGCTGCCCCTGCGGGATCACGGTCGAGCCGTCGACGGGGGCCGCGAGCTGACGCCCGGTGCGGCGGGGCGCGGGGGCCGCCGGGGCGGCGGGTACGGGAAGACCGTCGAGCGCGGCGGCGAGCCGGGCCGTGACGGCGGCCTTGCCGCCACCGGCGGACAGGCCCATCCGGCGCGCCAGCGCGCTCAGTTCGGCCAGCGTCCAGTACCAGCGCAGCAGTTCCGCCCCGGTCAGCGCCGCCGTCAGGGTCGGCCGGGATTCCCCTGTATTCGTACTCATGTTCCCACCCTAAGGGGGCCCGGAGCGGATGGTGGACACGGCGGCGGAACCACGGAGCCAACCCGCGGGCTCCGCTCAATGTCCCTTATCTTCAGACATGTCCAGTCCAGTCGCCCCGACGGAGGCCCCATGACCGACGACCCGAACCGCCTCACCCTCGGCGAGGACACGGCCCTGGTCCTCATCGACCTCCAGACGGGCATCCTGGGCATGCCCATCGCCAGGCCCGCGCCCGAGATCCTCGAGAAGGGCATCGCGCTCGCCGAGGCGTTCCGCGCCCACCGGCTGCCCGTGGTCCTGGTCAAGGTGGCCTGGTCCCCCGACGGCGGCGACCTGCCCACCGCCAACGTGGACCGCCCCGGTCCGGCCGCCGCCCCGCCGCCCGCGTTCTCCGAGATCCCCGCGGAACTCGCCGCCCTCGGCGACGCGGTCGTCACCAAGCGGCACTGGGGCGCCTTCACCGGCACCGAGCTCGACCTCCAGCTGCGCCGCCGCGGCATCCACCGCATCGTCCTGGCCGGCATCTCCACCAGCGCGGGCGTCGAGTCCACCGCCCGTACGGCGTGGGAACTCAGCTACGACCTGGTCTTCGCGGAGGACGCGACCGCCGACACGGACCCCGACTCCCACGCCCACACCTTCGGCAAGATCTTCCCGCGCATCGGCAAGGTCAGCAGCACCGACGAGGTCATCGCAGCCCTGCGGTCCCCTTCCTAGGCCGGCGCGGGCAGGGTGCCGTACGGGGCGTGGCCCGGCGGCTCCCGGTCAGCGCACTGGCCGGGAGCCTGCAGCAACAGGGTCCGGGCGACATCACCGGGCACGGTGTCGAAGTGGCGTACGCCGGCCCCGTCCATCAGCGCGTCACAGGCGATCAGCACAGCCGGGGCGACGGCGGCGGAGGGCGCGGGCAGGTGGCTGCGGCCCGGTACGCCGTTGGCCGGGGTGAGGCCGATCAGTCCGGCCGGGACGACGAGTACGCCCCCCGGCTCCCCGCCGGGCAGCGCCTGGCCCGGGAGCAGGGTGGCGGCGGGACGAAGCAGGCCGGCGCCGCGGCCCAACCGGCCCCGGGGGGCGGCTCCGAGATGCCGATCGGGGCCTTCTCGCCGGACCGGTTCGACCACCGCGGACCGGACGGCGGGATCCGCTCCGATGCCGAGGGGGGTTCACCCGTAACCGGGAGGACTCCCGTGGGTTAGCAGCGCGGAAGACGAGGGAGTCCGCATGGCACAGCAGCACACGAAGTCCCTGCGGCTGCGCCTGCGGTACCGGTTCGACAATCTGGTGGCAGGGGGCACCGCCGCGCTCATCGGCTGGCTCGCCCTGGCCTGTCTCGCCGTAGTGATCCCGGCGAGCACCGTGCTCGTCTGGGCCGACCGTGGTGCTCCGAGGACGCTCTCCGGCCGCCTGACGGCCGTGTGGGTCAGCGTCGGGCAGACCCTCAAGATCGGCGGCGCGGTCGGCTCCCCCGTCTACGTGCTGGCCTCGGTGACGCTCGCCCTGGTCGCGCTGCTGTTCGTGTCCACCCTGGTCAGCCTGATCACCACCGGCATCAACGGGCGGATCATGTCGCTGCGCCGCGGCCACTCCACCGTCCTGGAGGCGGGGCACACCGTCGTCCTCGGATGGTCCGATCAGATCTTCCCCGTGATCGGGGAGCTCGTGGCCGCCAACGCCAACCAGCGCAGGTCCGCCGTCGCCGTGCTCGCCCCGAAGGACAAGGTGGAGATGGAGGACGAGATCTCCGCCTTCGTCACGGGTACCGGTACGCGTGCCGGTACGGGTACCGGTACGGGTACCGGTACGGGTACCGGTACGGGTGCCCGTACGACGAGGATCATCTGCCGCAGCGGCCGCACCACGGATCCCACGGTGCTGGCCCGGGTGAGCCCGCAGACCGCGAAGGCCGTGCTCGTCCTGCCTCCCGCCGGGGAGGCGGGCGACGCCCACGTGGTGAAGACCCTGCTCGCCCTCGACGCGGCGGTTCCCGGGCCCGGTGACGCGGTGGTGGTCGCCGCCGTCCGTGACACCCGCAACCACCTCACCGCCCGGCTGGCGGCCGGGCCCGGCGAGCACGTCCTGTGCGTCGACGACATCATCGCGCGGCTCCTCGTGCAGACCGCGCGCCAGCCCGGACTCTCGCTCGTCTACCAGGAGTTGCTCGACTTCGAAGGCGACGAGTTCTACACCGCCGCCGCCCGGGGTCTCGCCGGACGCACCTTCGGCGAGGCCCTCCTGGCCTTCACCACGTCCTCGGTGGCCGGTCTGCTGCGCGCCGACGGCGGCGTCGTCCTCAACCCGGATCCCGGTACGGCGATCGGCGCGAGCGACCGGATCATCGTCATCTCCGAGGACGACGACACGGCCGTGCCCCAGGACGCGGCCGCCTGGGTCGACGAGGACGCGATCGTGACGGCCCGCCCGCGGAGCCCGCTGCCCGAACGCCTGCTCCTGCTGGGCTGGAACCGCCGCGCCCCGCTCGTCCTGGATCAGCTCGACCAGTTCGTGAGCGCCGGAACCACCCTGGACGTGGTGGCTCTCGGCGGCGAAACGACCCTGCACACCGCGTCCGAGATCGCTGGGGTGCGCAGCCGCCTCGAAGTGTCCTTCCACGGCGGGGACATCACCGATCCCGAGGTCCTGGCGAAGCTGGACGTCCCCTCGTACGACAGCGTGATCGTCATCGGCGAGGCGGTGACCGGGACGGGGGCGGCCACCGACCCCGACACCGACGCCGGCCCCGGCAGCGACACCGAGACGGACGACCGCACGCTGGTCACGCTGCTGCACCTGCGGGCGATCGGGGAGGCCGCGCAGCGGGAGCTCTCGCTCACCACCGAGATGTCGGACGACGGCAACCGGCTGCTGGCCCCCGCCCGGGAGGGCGCCGACTTCATCGTGAGCGGCCGGCTCATCAGTCTCCTCATGACCCAGATCTCGGAGAGCCGCTACCTGGCGGACGTGTTCGAGGAGCTCTTCAGGGCGGAGGGGAACGAGCTCTACCTGAAGCCGGTCGCGGACTACGTCCGCACCGGCCACGAGGTGTCGTTCGCCACCCTCGTCGAGTCGGCGCGCCGCCGCGGTGAATGCGCGGTCGGCTACCGGCTGCGCGCGCCGGCCGCCACGGGCCCCGCCTTCGGGGTCCGGCTCAATCCCGACAAGCGGCAGCGGGTCCGCTTCGGCGAGCACGACTGGCTGATCGTGCTCGCCGAAAGCTGACGCCCGGGGGGAGGCCCTGCCGTACGGTCGCTCAGGGCGCCGAGTGGACCTCCAGGGCGGTCCGTACCGCGGATTCCAGGGCTCCCTCGATCCACGCCGGCTTGATGGAGGTGTGGCAGCCGGCGAAGTGCAGGTTCCCTTCGGCCTTGCGGACGTGGGGGAAGAGCTCGGTGTGCTGGCCGGGCAGCAGCACGGAGGCCTCGCCGTACGCGTACGGGTCGCGCATCCAGGACTGGGTGCGTCCGACACCCGTGTAGAACACCTCGATCCGCTGCCCGAAGACCTCCTGGACCCCGGCGAGCGCCCGCGGGTAGCGCTCCGCGTCGTCCAGGGAGTCCCACTTCAGGGCGTCGTCCGACCAGCTGTAGGAGGCGAGCACCACACCGCCCGGGCTGCCCTCGACGGGGTAGGAGGGCTGGAACATGAACCGGTTGGGGTTGTCGGTGGCCGAGCCGCCGCCGATGACCCCGGCCGCCTCGGGCTGGTCGCGGGTGGTGGCGCGGCAGGCGGCGTAGTGGGCGCGCTGGGCTTCGGAGATGTGGCCCTTGGGCACGGAGGGGTGGGCGCCCAGCAGGATCCCGTCCGCCGGGGTCCGCCCCACCTGGTAGTTCCGGTACAGGCCGGGCTTCACTGCCTCCAGTTCGCGCTTCCAGTCGGCCTCGTCGAACTCCCACCAGCGGCGGCTGAATTCCAGCAGCACCTTGGTGGCCGCGTCGTAGTGCAGTTCGGTGATCGCGCGGCGCTTGCCGTAGGAGAGGGCGGGGGCGACCGGGATGTGCCGCAGCCCGGAGAAGGGGACGGTGATGACGGCGGTGTCGCCGGTGAAGGTCTCGCGCTGCACGGCGCCGCCGCGGCCCTCGGAGACCGTGTCGACGGTGACCTTGCCCTCCCCGTGCGTGATCCGGGTGGCACGGCGGTCGAGCCGTACGACGTCCTCGACCCGGGCGTAGAGCGCGTCGGCCAAGGTGGCGGTGCCGTCGGGCAGTTCGAAGAAGGCGGTGTCCGGGCTGATCAGCGAGGCCCCGATGAAGCTGTGGATGAAGGCGAGGTGCAGCCGGGAGGTGAGGTTCTCGACGGTTCCGATCAGGTCGATCGTCCGCTCGTCGAGCTTGGCCTCCTCGGTCAGGTAGCGGTACATGGACATGTGGCCGTAGCGCTGGATGACGCGGGCCCAGCCCTCGACGAGGGCCTTGTCCTTCCTGCCCTCGATCTCCTTGCGCACGGGGGCGAAGGCGTTGCGCACGATCTGCGCGGCGGGCAGCGACTCGTAGGCCGCGGGGACTCCGAAGGAGCGGTTGAGGGCCTGCGGGCTGCGCGCGTAGTCGGCGCGGCGGACGCGGATGCCGTTGACGAAGATCCACGTACGGTAGGCGGGGCGGCCTGAGCCGTCGACGTCGACCAGGTGGAAGCGCCGGCGCTTCAGGCCGAGGCTGTCGATCAGCCCGGTGACCAGCGGGTGGCTGTCGGGGATGCGCATGGCGCCGGCCTCGGCGTACTGCTTGGGGTCGGCGAAGGCGGCGGCGGACTTCTCGTGGCCGCCGGTGCGGAAGGTCTTGATCCGGCCGCCCACCCGGTTGCCGTTCGCCTCGATGACGGTGACCTCGTGGCCGGCCTCGCGCAGCAGGTGGGCGGCGGTGAGCCCGGCCGGCCCGGCACCCACGATCAGCACCTTCTTGCGGCTGCGGGACCGGGGCAGGCCGGTCTTCAGGAGGATGTCCGCGTAACGGGGCACCAGCGGCTGGTCGTCCTCGTCCCGTACGAGGATCGCCCGCGCGATGGTCAGGCAGGTGTCCCAGTCGGGGCGCGCGGAGCCGGAGGGGCCCTTCGGGGTCCCGGCGGACGCGGCGGCGACGGTGAGCGCGCCGGCGCCCGCGACGGCGGCGGCGCCCGCGATGACGGTACGGCGGGAGGGGCGCTGCACGGACGCGGGGGCGGGCGCCGCCGTCGGGGCGGACTCGTCCGCGGGGTCGGGCGTGGGGGAAGAGTCGATGATCATGGGTCAACTCTCGTTGCCCGCCACCTGCTTGATCGCCGAAAGCGGCCCGGACCGGAAACAATCACCCGGACGTGCGGCACGGTCGATCCGGTGCTGACGAACGGGTTTTCGGGTACGGAACGGCGGCTCGCGGCCGGTCAGCGGATCCCGCGCACCCGCAGGCTCGTGAGCTCGTACCGGGCCCCGACGACGGCCAGCTTCCGGGCCGCGATCCTGGCAGCCAGCTCGGGTTCGGCCCCCAGCCGCGAGCTCACCAGGCGCACGTTCGCCGTGATCGCCGCGTCGATCCGGGCCGCTCCCCGGAGCCTGCGGTCGATCGCGGGGTGGATCTGGTCGACGAGGTACTGCATGTGGCCCGGGAGCGGGGGTCCCCCCTCGTGGGCCCGGACGGCCGCGGCGACGGCCCCGCACGACTGGTGCCCCAGGACCACGATCAGCGGGATGTCGAGTTCGAGGACCCCGTAGGCGATGCTCCCGAGCACCGCCTCGTCCAGGACCTCGCCCGCCGACCGCACGGTCAGCAGGTCGCCGAGGCCCTGGTCGAAGACCAGCTCCGGGGGGACGCGGGAATCGACGCAGCCGAGGACGACGGCGAACGGGTGCTGCCCGCCCACCAGCGTCCGCCGCACCGTCCGCGTCTGGTCGGGATGCCGCTCGTGATAGGTGCGCCAGCGCGCGTTCCCCGCCACCAGGGCGCCGAGCGCGGTCTCGGGGGAGGTGGGCCGCAACGCCGCCGCTCCCGCGGCGCGGACGGCGCTCGGGGTCCCGCGGGCCCCCGACCCCAGCCCGGCAGCCACGGCCACCGCACCGGTGAGCGCCGCCCGGACCACCCGGCGCCGTCCCGGGGCCTCGTGCCGATCAGACATGCCGGATCCCGTCGTCCGCCGTTCCTGACCCTTCACACGCGGGTCCAGTCTCAGCGCGCCCGCACGGTGCCGCAATCGGGGGGCCGGGCTTTCATTCGTGTGGCGCAGTACAGGTCAGTACAGGTCGGAGCAGCCCGGAGCAGATCGGAGCGGCTCAGTGCGGGTCGGTACGGGTCGGGGCGGGTCAGAGCAGGTCGGACCGTGCGGGGGTGTCGTCGAGGAAGCCGCCCGACTGGTGCTGCCACAGCTTCGCGTAGGCACCCTCCGAGGCGAGCAGTTCCTGGTGCGTGCCCTGCTCGACGATCCGTCCGCCGTCGAGGACGACGAGCCGGTCCATGCCGGCGACGGTGCTCAGCCGGTGCGCGACCACGAGCGCCGTCCGCCCCTCCATGAGCCGCCACAGTGCTTCCTGGACGAGGATCTCGCTCTCGGAGTCCAGGGCGCTGGTCGCCTCGTCGAGCAGCAGGATCGGCGCGTCGCGCAGGATCGCCCTGGCGAGGGCGACCCGCTGGCGCTGTCCGCCCGACAGCTTGACTCCGCGCTCGCCCACCATGGTGTCGAAACCGTCCACGAGCCCCTCGGCGAACTCCGTGACGTGCGCCGCCTCCGCCGCGCGGCGGACCTCGGCCTCGGTGGCGTCCGGCCGGGCGAACGCGATGTTCTCCCGCAGCGTGCGGTGGAACATCGCCGGGTCCTGCGGCACGTACGCGATCAGGCTGCGCAGGTCGGCCTGGGACAGCCGGCTGATGTCCCGCCCGCCGATCAGGATCCGGCCGGCGTCGACGTCCGTCATCCGCAGCAGCAGCCGGGTGAGGGTGGTCTTGCCCCCGCCCGACCGGCCGACGAGCCCGATCTTCGACCCGCCGGGCACGGCCAGGTCGAGGCATTCGAAGAGCGGCTTCCCGCCCCCGTGGGCGAAGGTCACCCGCTCGAAGCGGACGTCGGCGGCCCCGGCGGCCGGCAGTGGTTCCGGGTGCTCCGGGTCGAGCACGGTCGGCGGTGTCAGCAGCAGTTCGGTGAACTGCGCGGCCTCCGTCATCGAGCTCTCCAGGCGGCGGTAGATCTGGTTGAACTCGATAACGATGCATGGGAACGTTTTCGCAGGTCAGATGCCCTTTGGATCGCTGAAGGTCAGCAAAGTGTCAGCATCGGTATCCGAGGAGTCCAGGCGCATGGCAACCAAGAGACTCGCCCGAGGGATGGGTTCCTTCTTCAAGGACTGCGAGCACCCCACGTCCCGATGGGCGAACTGCCCCCACTTCTACAAGGTCCGGTACAGGGGCCCCGGCGGAAATCAGGTCGAGGAGTCGGGCTTCCTAACGTCAGACGCAGCCATCGACCGATTGACCAGTGTCTACAAAGCGAAGAAGGCCTCCCCTGCGAACCAGGCGAGCCAGGCGAAGAGCGAGCGCATCGAGAAGTACGGCCAGATGCGGTTCAAGGAGTACACCGCCGAGTGGAAGGCCGGTCAGCGTCACCTCGGTCCGGGGACGGTCGTCAGCCTCGACTCGCTCCTCCAGCACCACATCTACCCCGCCATCGGGACCCGGCGGATGAGCACATTCGACCCCAAGGTCGTGGACAACTTCATCCGGACGATGGAGCGTAACGGCACCGGCCTGGCGACGCAGTCCAATGCGTACGACAAGCTGAAGTCGATCCTGCTCGACGCGCACCGCCTGGGCATCTTCGAAGACAACCCCCTCGTCGGCGTCGGTCCACCCCAGTACGACCCCAAGCGTGCCGTCATACCCTCACCCGAGCAGCTCCGGGTCCTACGCGGCACCGGAGACGACGTGTTCCAACTGGTGGTGGAACTGATGAGCGGCTGTGGCCTACGCAACGGCGAGGCCGCCGCGGTCAACCTCAACAACATCGTGGCCGACGACGTCTACCGCGTCAGCGAGCAAGTCAACCAAGCAGTACGACCGCCTCAAGCACCGCAAAATCGGCGAGTACCGCGACGTCCCCCTTCCCCAGCGGACCAAGAACGCCATCAAGTCGTACGCCGAGAAGCACGGCACCACCGACGGCTACCTGCTGCGTCACCCAAGGGACTCCGGCCGCCCCTTCCAGCCCTACCTCTTCCAGAACCAGTGGCAGCGGCTCAGGACACGAGGCGAACTCGACATACCCGAAGGCATGGTCATCTACAGCCTCCGCCACTTCTTCGCCTCGAACTGCCTCACGCACAACATCCCCATCACGGACGTCGCCGAATGGATGGGACACAACAACATCGACATCACCTTCAAGACCTACCGACACCTCATGCCCGGCTCGATCGGCACAGCCGCCAAACTCCTGGACGCCGGCCTGGCCGCATGACACGCGCACACGCCGTCGCGCGACCTTGCCCAGGCTCCACAACGCGGCAAGCGAGACCTCAAGACACCATCCAGCGACTGGACTGCTCGGGCAGCTCGCGCTCTGGACTGCGAGGGCGCGGAGCAGTCAGCGGGGGCGCCTCAGAGCGCCGGCCGACCGGGCCTGCGGATCGTGGTCCGTGTTGTCGTCGCGTCGGGCCAAACCAAGATCCGGACCAGTTCCGGACCAGCAGCCGGCCAACCGGGGCAGGTGCAGCAGCATGGTGAACCGGGTCGTGCGCTCGACCAGCGTGCCGATCGCGGACTTGCCGGTGCCAATGATGAGGTCGCCTTCCCAGTGGCCCGGGACTGCCCGGTCCTCGGCCTCGGCTGGCCTTTGGCTGATCATCACCTCGGTGGTTACGTGCCCACGCTTGAGGACTCCGCGTCCCTGGATGTAAAGCGCCTGGTAGATCGCTTCGGTGCGAGATACGCATGGACTCATCGTCGGGGAAGTCGGCCCTGAGCCGGCCCGCGATCTGCTCCGGACTCCACGCCGTCGCCCACTGCCGGTCCTGACGGTGGGGCTTGTTCCGTCCCTTCCACCGTGGCGTCTTCGGCCCGGTGACCTGCGTTCCGTCCGGACGCCGGACGTCCCCGGCGAGCCGGTCCTGCACATACTCTCGCAGCCGTTCATCGCCATGAGCTTCGGCGTCTTCGGACGCCGCGCTGTCAGTTCCGCCTTCCACTGCGAGATCGAGGCCCGGTAGTCGAGCTGCCCGCCGCGGGTGGCCGCGTTGCGTCGCAACTCCCGCGAGATCGTCGACGGATCCCTGCCCAGGCGGCGTGCGATCTCGCGCACTCCCACGGCCTGGGCGTTGAGCAGCGCGATTTCTTCGCGTTCCGCGAAAGACAGAGGGCGGGCCAAGCCGGATCGACGGCATGCCGCCACGCTCACGGAACCACCGGGACCCCACCACCGGGGATACGCCGCACGTGACCGCCGCCGCCTCGCTGGTCATCCCCTCGGCGATCTTCACCCAGGAAGCCCGCTCCACATCCCGCCGGATCGGGGGCCGTCCCGGCGACCGCATCGCCGGACGCCCCGTCAGCCGTGTGGCCCATCCCGCTGGCCTGCCCATCCAACACCTCCAAGGTCGAGGTGTTGCAACGATCAGTTGAATCCACCCTGCGACCCGGCATCCGAGTGATGTATCAACTCGCCCTGGCCGTACGGGAATCCGTCCCGGTCACGCTGACACAGGGCCATCTCCAGGGCGTCCAGGACGAGCCTGGTCTCCTTGGACGTGGCGGCGGACCCGCCGACGATCCGGCGGGAGAAGGTGTACACGACGAACGCGACGTAGACGATGCCGGACCAGGTCTTCACGTAGGTGAAGTCGGCGACCCAGCAGCGGTTCGGGGCCGTGGCGACGAAGTCGCGGTCGACCAGGTCCGGTGCCCGCTCGACGGAGTCGCCCGGGACCGTAGTGATCACCTTCTGCCCCGGACGGCGCCGGCGATACCGAGTTCGCGCATGAGGCGTTCGACGGTGCACCGGGCCACCGTGTGACCCTGCCGGTTCAGCTCGCGCCGGACCTTGCGGGCCCAGTAGACACGGAAGTTGGCGTGGTAGACCTCGCTGATCAGCTCCCTGAGTTCGGTGTCCCGCAGCTGCCGGGCCGAGGGTTCGGCCTAGCGCTTCTTGGCCGCGTAGTAGGTGGAGGGGGCGATGTTGCAGGCGTGCTCGGTGAGGACCCTGCAGATCGGCTCGACACCGCCGAAGCGGTCCCGGTGCTCGTCGATGAACGCTACGAGCGCGTGTGTGGCCGGTCGAGCTCGGCCGCGAAGAAACTTGCCGCCGACTTCAGGATCTCGTTCGCCCGCCGCAACTCGGCGATCTCCTTCTTCATCGCCTTGATCTGCGCGGACTCCTCCGTCGGCGTCCCCGGCCGGCTCCCGGAGTCGATCTGGTCCTGACTGACCCACTTGCGCAGCGTCTCGGTCGTCCCGATGCCCAACTTGGCAGCGACCGCCTTCATCGCGGCCCACTCGGTGTCGTACTCCGGCCGCACCTCAGCGACCATACGGACCGCTCGTTTGCGCAGCTCAAGGGGATAAGGGCAAGACCACGGAGTTATGGCTTGTCCGGCGCTGTCAACAGGGGCGGGGACAGGGGCTTGTGGAGGTTGGGGTGGTCCACTCGGGGTCGAGGGTGTAGAGGCCCCGGCCGGTGCGGCGGAGGATTCCTTCGCGGACCCAGCGTCCCAGTTCTGCGCGTAGTCCTTGGGGATCCTCCAGTCCGATACCGCGGGCGATTTCACATGCGCGCCAGGTGCGGTGGGGATCGGTTCGCAGGAGTTGCAGTGTGCGGTCGCGGCGTCCGTCGGGGCCTGGGCCAGCGGAGGGGTTCACGGTGACACTGATGCTGGTGATCCTGGATGCGCCCAGGACTTGTGCCTGGTGGGGCGGGGCGGCGTAGCGGGAGATCGGGCATTTGACGCGGCGTGGGTTGACGCGGGCCCGGCGGGGTGGGAGCAGATCGTGCAGCAGGGCCGGTGTGATTCGTCCCGGTCCGGTGTCGGGCAGTACGTCGGCTGCGGCGATGAGCTGGTCTTTTGCGGTCTCCAGGGCGACGGTGAAGGAGGCGCGGTCCGGGTCGGTGCCGGGGAGGGTCTCGACGGCCTCGGCCATCGCGCGGCGCAGTGCCTGGTAGACGGTCAGGTGAGCCCAGAGTTCTTGTTGGATCCCGGTCGCGTCCTGGGATCGCAGCACCAGGCCGTGCTGCAGGGTGTGCCGAAGCGAGTAGAACGCGGACTCGATCTCCCATCGCTCGTGGTAGAGCTCCACCAGCTCTGCGGCGGGGTAGCGACGGTGATCGGTCAGCGTGGTGGCCAGTCGGTAGTGGCCTTCCAGCCTCAGCCCTTTGGCGGTCGTCACCGCGATGTGCGCATCGATGATCCTCAGCCGGGTCCCGTTGATCCTGGTCAGGAATGACCCGTCCGGCAGTAGTGCCCAGCGTGCGGGTGTCCGGGTTCCCTTGAGGCGTACCAGCAGCTGGGCGCCGGTGGCCGCGGCCTTCGCGAGGAAGTCGTCGGAGTCGAAGCCCCGGTCGTTGAGCAGCAGCATCCTGTTGTCCAGCAGTGGTAGCAGCTGCTCGGCGTAGCCGGTCTCCTTCTCGGGCGTCGGTCCGAAGACCGCACCGAGCAGGGCCCGGGTTCCGGTCTCGCACAGCACCATGATCTTCAGCATCGGATATCCGTCCGTGCCGTAACGATGCTTGTGTTTGCCCAGCCAGGCGCAGACTCGCGGCCGGTCAGGGGCCTTGGTGGAGCTGCAGCCGTCGAAGGCGACTGTGCGCCAGCACCTGTATCGCACCCCTGGTGTGATCGGCTGTGCCACGGGACCGGCCAGTGTCTCGAAGAGCAGCCGCAGCGGCGCGGCGCCCAGCCGCCGGCGCACCTCTCGCAGCGCCTTCTCCGACGGACGCGGTGGAAGGAGCCCGCGCAGGCCGCAGGTGAGTTTGTCCCACACCCGCATGTAGCCCAGCTGCGGGAAGAGAACCAGTGCCAGCACGAAGTAGACACCCACCCTCGACGGCAGCAGCCTCAGCCTCCGCTGGGTTCCGCCAGTACGTTCCAGCACGTCATCGACCAGTTCAAAGGGCAGGTGCCGGGTCAGCTCGCCCAGATGCCCCGGAGCGAAGACCCCGTCGGCGACGGTGATGGACGACGTGAGCGTGACGGTGGAACACTGAACGGGCAACGGGGCTCCTTCAGGCGGGAAGACCTTGGTCGGCTTCCTCGCTCTACCAGGAGTCCCGTTGCCCTGACCGGCACTTCTCCCAAATACCTCGCCCCTGTTGACAGCGGCCGACAAGCCATAACTCCGTGGTCTTGGGATAAGGGGAAGGACGTGCCATGACTCGATCCTCTCAAATGATCGAGTCCCTATCGAACCCGGAACGGTTCACCCGGTTGCCTACCACTGGCGGACGCTCCAGGTGACACCCGTACCAGGGGTCACGGGCTCACCGGCGGGGCTGGGTGGTGAGCCGGTGCCGTATAGGGAGGTTGCCCCCATATTCTCGGTCGTACTCTGTCAAGTCCAGCTCCAGCCGGGCGCGTGGGTGCGGCCGGGACGGCGGCCCGGCCGGGGTGACCAGGGGGAACGGGGGTATATCGGCAGCCGGGTGGTCGGGCCGGGGTGTGGGGCCGGGGCCCGCCGGGTGGGGCCGGGGCCCGCCGGGTGGGCCCCGGGCGGGACGGGCGGGGGGGGCGCCCGCCTGCGCGTGACGGGTCCTCGGAGACGGTGTGACGGGAATGTGGGGGCCGGTACCCGATGTGGGTGCGCGGGCGGCCCGGCCATGCTGCTGGGGCGAGAGGTTCGTCGTACACCAACCCCAGGAGGTACCCCTATGGGTGAGCCCGTGCGAGTCAGCATCGCCGCTCTGGATCCGGTGCTGGAAGCCGGCACGAGGAGCACCTTGCTCAGCAACGGCGATGTCACGGTGATCCTGCCGGGCGAGCAGGCCGAGGTCGCCGTGGTGATCGTCGACCGGGTGACGGACCAGGTACTCGACATCGTCCGGGCGACGCGGAGCGCGGCGCACCGGCCCGAGATCGTCCTGGTGGCCACTGATCTGAACCCCGCCGAGGCGATGCATGCCATCGCGGCGGGCGCCCGCGGCCTGCTCCGCCGCAGCGAGGCCAGCCCCGACCGGCTGGCTCGGACGGTGCTCGCCGCCGCCGGGGGCGACTGCACCGTGCCACCCGGCCTGCTGGACGGCCTGCTCGAACAGGGCGTCGGCGTCCACGCCACCCCCGCCGACGCCGCCCCCGTCCGCTGGGCGGGCTCGGGCCTGAACGACCGTGAGCGTGCGGTGCTGCGGCTGGTCGCCGAGGGCCGGGAGACCGGCGAGATCGCCCTCGAACTGTCCTACTCACCCCGCACCGTGACGACCATAGTGCACGACATCACCCAGCGCTTCCGGCTCCGCAACCGAGCCCACGCGGTGGCGTACGCCCTCCGGGCGGGCCTGCTGTGACGGGCGCCGGGACGTTGATACGGGAGCGGCTGCGGGTGCACGTCAACGCGAGCGACTCGACCGTCCGGGACGCCGTGGTGGCGAAGCTGCGTCGCGCCGGGATCGCACCGGTGGGCGAGCCCGACCGGGAGCCCGGCGCGGTGCTGGTGGCAGCCGGGGGCACGGTGGACGAAGCGATCGACGCCTGCCTGCCGGGCCTGTGGTCCGACGGCCGCCGGCTGCTGGTGGTGGCCGACGTGCTGTCGCACAACGGCGTCCTGCGGGCGGTGCGGGCTGGCGCCCGGGCGATGCTGCACTCCGCCGAGGCGACACCTTCACGCCTGGCGGCCGCCGTGCACTCCGCCCACCAGGACGAAGGTCGGCTGCCGCACAGCGTGCTGGCCCGACTGCTCAACGGCTTGGCGCTCAACAGCTCGGCGCTCAACGACTCGGCCGTGACCGGCCCGCCCCACCCTGGTGCGGAGCCGAGGCCGGGGCCGACCACCTCGCGGTTGACCTCCCGGCAGACCGAGGTGCTCACGCTGATGGCCGAGGGGCACGGCAACGCGGCGATCGCCCGCTCCCTCGCCTGCTCGGAACACACCGTGAAGAACGTCATCTACGAGCTGATGGCCCGGCTCCAGGTCCGCAATCGGGCCCACGCGGTGGCCCACGCCGTCCGGACCGGTCTGATCTGAACTTCGCGACCCCGCCGCTCTGAAGCCCCGCTGCCCCGCACGGCCCCAGCCTGCCCGGCCGGGCAGGGCGGAGGGCAGAGACAAACGCGCAGCAGGCCAGGCGATCGACGCCTGCCGCTCCTTCCCTGGCGCCGGCCACCCGCCGGTCGGCACCCTGACTTCTGCCCGCGTCCGTCTGGCCGCGCGGCGTTTCTCGATCCGTGGAGACGAACCGGTGCGCAACGGTCGGCCGCGGGATCACCGTAAGCCGAGAGGACACCGGATGACCATCGCCGCGGACGGGCCGACCGTCCCCCTTCACGAGCCGGACGAGAACGCCGACTTCAAGGTCTTCGAGGAGCTGGAGTCGGAGGTTCGGATGTACTGCCGCAAGTTCCCCGTGGTCTTCGAGCGGGCGAAGGGCGCCGAGCTGTACACCGAGGACGGACGGACCTTCCTGGACTTCTTCTGTGGCGCCGGCACCCTCAACTACGGACACAACAACGACTTCATCAAGGGCAGGCTCGCCGAGTACCTGGCCGCCGACGGCGTCACCCACGGTCTCGACATGTACACCGTGGCCAAGCGCCAGTTCCTCGCCGCCTTCGCCGAAGTGGTCCTGCGGCCACGCGGGTTGGACTACAAGGTGCAGTTCGTCGGTCCCACCGGCACCGACTCCGTGGAGGCCGCGCTCAAGCTCGCCCGCAAGGCGACCGGCCGCTCCGGCGTGATCGCGTTCACCGGCGCGTACCACGGTATGTCGCGCGGCTCGCTCGCGGTGACCGGCAGCCGGCGGGCCCGCCGGGCCGGCGGGGTGAGCGGGCAGGACGTCACCTTCGTACCGTACGAGGACGGCCCGCAGGGCGGGTTCGACTCGCTCGGGTACATCGAGCGGCTGCTCGCCGACCCGTCCTCGGGGGTGGAGGTGCCCGCCGCGGTGATCGTGGAGCCGATGCAGATGGAAGGCGGCGTCTACCCGGCGTCAGCCGAGTGGCTGCGCGGGCTACGGGATCTGACGGAACGACACGAGATCCTGCTGATCCTCGACGAGATCCAGTCGGGCTGCGGGCGCACCGGCACCTTCTTCTGCTTCGAGGAATCCGGTATCACCCCGGACATCGTGACCCTCTCGAAGTCCATCGGCGGGTACGGCCTGCCGCTCTCCCTCACCTTGTTCCGCCGGGAGTTGGACGTCTGGGAACCCGGTGAGCACACCGGCACCTTCCGTGGCAACCAGCTGGCCTTCGTGGCCGCCACCGCGGCTTGCGAGCTGTGGCGACAGGACACCCTCCACGCCGGTCTGGCCGCCGCCTCGGCCCGCCTCGATCGGTTCCGCACCGAACTCGCCGCCGTGGAACCGGCCTTGAAGGTGCGCGGCAGGGGCATGGCGCTGGGGATCGACACCTCCGGAGCCGGCGGGTCGGAGCGCGCCGACCGCGTCCAGCGGTACGCCTTCGAGCACGGACTGATCGTCGAGCTCTGCGGCCGCCACGACGAGGTCATCAAGCTGCTGCCACCGCTGACCATCGACACCGCCCGTTTCGACCGCGGCCTCGATGTGCTCCGGCAGGCACTGCTGGCGCCCTGAGGGCCTGGACGGCGCCGATAGCCGCACCGCAGTCAGGGACTGCGGCCAGGACTTGAGTCACAGAACCGAGGAGGATCCGATGCCCCACCCGCCACGCCGCCACCTGATCTCCATCAACGACCTCAGCTACGAGGACATGCACGGGATCGTGCAGCGGGGCGTCGAGTACGCTTCCGGCCGGTGCGAGGACGCCCGCCCGCTGCGGGACGCCGTCGTCGGCGTTCTCTTCCGCAAGACCTCCACCCGCACCCGGACGGCCTTCTCGGCCGGCGCGCTGCGCCTCGGCGGACAGCTGATCAGCTACGGCCCGGGGGATCTCCAGGAGAACACCGGTGAGACCGTCGAGGACACCGCCGAGGTGCTCTCCCGGATGCTCGACGTCCTGGTGGCCAGGACTGCCGGCAGCGAGGCCGAGCTGCGCGCCTTCGCCTCCCAGCAGCGGATGGCCGTGGTCAACGCGATGAGCGCCGCCGAGCACCCGACCCAGGCGCTCGCCGATCTCACCACGCTGCAGGGCCGGTTCGGGCGGATCGAGGGCCTGCGGGTGCTCTACGTCGGCGAGGGCAACAACACCGCATCCGCCCTCACCCTCGCGCTCTCCCGGTACCGAAACACCACGCTGCACCTGCGGACACCGCCCGGCTACGGTGTGGAGCAGCGCTTCCTGGACCGCGCGGCGGTGGACGCCAAGAGCAGTGGGGCGACGGTCGACCAGCGGCACGACATGACCGGCCTGCCGACCGTCGATGTGGTCTACACCACCCGGTGGCAGACCACGGGGACGGCCAAGGCCGACCCCGACTGGCGCAGCGTCTTCGCGCCGTTCCAGGTGGACGAGGCGGTGATGGCGGGCAGCCCCGACGCCGTGTTCATGCACGACCTGCCCGCGCACCGGGGCGACGAGGTGACCGCCGAGGTGCTGGACGGGCCCACGAGCATCGCGTACGAGCAGGCCGAGAACAAGTACCACAGTGCGCGGGCCGTCTTGGAGTGGTGCGCGGGCGGCTCACGCCGGGGGTCCGTCGATGTCTGAGACCGTACTTCTGCCCGGTGGCGGGTGGCGGCTCTGGAGCCACTTCGCGCTCCGCGGGCCCGGCTTCCCGGCGGCCGGGGTGCTGCGGCTGGTGCCGGAGGGCCTGGCGGTGGCGGCGGACAAGTTCGGCGCCCGGGAGGCCCTCACGGGACCGCAGTGGGAGGGGTTCGAGGAGGCGTTCGGCGAGGCCGCCGTCGGGACGGCCCGCGAGCTGCAGCAGATCGCGGCGCAGCCGGCCTTCCGCGCCGCGGTGGCCTGGCAGAACCGGGCCGTGCTGCGCACCGGGATCGCTCCCTTCCTGGCCTGGACGCCCAGTGCGGCGGGCCGCACCAGCATGCCGCGCCAGCGTGAGGAGTTGATCGCGCACTACTGGCAGCGGTTCTGCGTGAAGAACGACACCATCGGGTTCTTCGGCCCGGTCGGCTGGGGTCGGATCGACACCGCAGAGCGCGGCATCCTGGTCGATCCCGGCGAGGGCCTGATCGCACGGTCCGAGGTGTACTTCTCGAGCTGGTCGATGGATGCGCTAGCCAAGACCATCGACACCGACCCGGCGCTGCGAGACTGGACCGCCCCGCGCCGCGTCCCGTTCGTCCGCATCGACGAACAGAACGGCGCCCAGAGCGTCACCCTGCCCGGACGCCCCCCGCAGCCGATCACCCCGCCCATCCATCAGGTACTCACCCGCTGCGACGGCACCCGTACCGCCCGAGCGATCCGACAGGAGCTCGCCGCCGACCTGCGCCCCGACCAAGTCACCGACACACTCGAGGAGTTGGTCAAGCGACGGTGGATCGTCTGGCGCCTGGAAATCCCCGCCACCACCTACCCCGAACAGTACCTGCGCTCGGCGCTGGAGCGCGTCGGCGACCCCGCCGTGCGCGAGCCTGCCCTGGCCAAGCTGCTGGTTCTGGAGCGCGGCCGCGACCGCGTGCACGCGGCGGGCCGGGACGCCGACGAGCTGTGCGCGGCGCTCGCCCAGCTGGAGAGCGACTTCGCCGAACTGACCGACACCGCCGCGCAGCGCGAGAAGAGCACCCGCACCGCGCCCAACCGAGCCTTGGTCTACGCCGACTGCCGCCGCTCGGCGACGGCCCGGGTCGGCACCGCCGTGTTGGGCGAACTCACGCCGCTGGAGCTCTGCCTGACCAGCGCCCGGTGGATGACCAACCGCTTCGCCGAGGCCGTCGGCGGCCGGATCACCGAGGCCTTCCACCGGCTGCGCACCGAACGGAAAGTGGTGGATCTCGGCTCGCTCTGGTTCGAGTGCCTGCCCGCACCGCACGGCGAGTCGATCGCCGACATCGACCGCATCCAGGCCGAGTTGCGCGCCCGCTGGTCGCGGATCATCGACGCCCCGCCCGGCGCCCGGCAAGTCCGGCGCTCCTCGGCCGAGATCGCGGACCAGGTCCGGGAGGCCTTCGACGAGCCCGGTGGAGGCTGGTCGCTGGCGCGCTACATCAGCCCCGACGTGATGGTCGTCGCCCAGGATCTGGCGGCCGTCGGACGCGGCGAGTTCGAGCTGGTGCTCGGCGAGTTGCACGTCGCCATGAACACCCTCGGCGCCTCGCTCTTCGTGATGCAGCACCCGGACCGCCAGGAGCTGATCGAGGAGACCTGCACCGACTTCCCCGGCCCGCGCCTGGTGCCGATGCTGCCGAAGGAGCTCCCACTGATCAAGTGGTCACCGCGCAGCCGGCCCGCCCTGGAGCGCCCCCAGGACTACTCCGTCGCGCTGGTCGACCACACCGCCGACCCGCTCCGTCCCCGGACGGTGTGCTCGGCCGATGTGCCGGTGGAGGAGCGGGACGGCCGGCTGGCCACCGTCCTGCCCGACGGCGCGGTCTTCGACGTGCTGGACGTGTTCAGCCACGCGCTGACCAACCGGGTGATGGACCGCTTCACCCTGCGGGCCGACGCCGACCACTCGCCGCGCGTCACCGTGGACCGGATGGTGGTGGCCCGGGAGACCTGGCGATTCGCCGCCTCGGTGCTGGAGTTCGCCAGGGAGAAGAGCGAGGCCCGCCGCTTCGTCGGGGCCCGCCGCTGGAGCGAGGAGAACGAGCTGCCCCGGTACGTCTTCGTGGTGTCGCCGTCCGAACCCCGGCCGTTCTTCGTGGACTTCGACAGCCCGGTGTACGTGAACATCTTCGCCAAGGCCGTCCGCCGGCTGGCGGCCAAGGCCCCGGACGCCCGGCTGACGGTCTCGGAGATGCTACCGACCCCGGAACAAGCCTGGCTCACCGACGACTTGGGCAACCGCTACACCTCGGAACTGCGCTTCGTGGCCGTCGACCGGTCGGTGAGCCCGGAAGGCGGGGTCTGACCGTGGACAGCACATTCGTCGACGACATCGGCGTGCACGCCGCATGCGATCCGCTGGCCCCCGCCCTGGTCACCCCCGGCGGCGTGGTCTCCTACGGTGAACTGTTCGACCGGATCGACCGGTTGGCCAGGGCGCTGGTCCGGCGCGGGGTGGGCCCGGAGGCGGTGTGTGCCGTCGCCGTCGAGCGCGGCGCGCAGGCCGTCGTCGCGATGGCCGCCGTGGCGCGCGCGGGCGGCGCCTTCCTCACCCTCGACGTGGACCTGCCGGGCCCGCGCCTGGCCGCCATGGTCGAGAGCGCGGGGGCCACGTTTCTGGTGACCGACAGCGCCCTCGAAGAGCGGCTCGCCCTCCCCGTCGAGGGCCCGGCCGTCCTGATCGACCGCCTCGACGCGACAGCCGGCGAACCGGACGTACCCCTACCGCCCGTCGAGCCGTGCACACTGGCCTACGTCAGCCACACCTCGGGGTCGACGGGCACTCCGAACGCCGTCCTGATCGAGCACCGGGGCCTCACCTCGTACCTGCGATTCGTCGCCCGCGACTACGGGTTGGGGCCGCGCACCATCGCGGTGCAGCTGGCCCCGCTCGGCTACGACGCCTCGATCCGGGACACCTTCGCCCCGCTGGCGGCCGGCGGGCGCCTCGTCCTGGTGGAGCGCTCCGCGCTGCTGCGGGCCGACGAGTTCCTGGCCACCATACGGACCTTCCGTGTCAACACCGTGCTGAGCGCGACCCCGTCCTTCCTCACCTTCCTCACCCAGCACGAGGGGGGCGCCGATCGGCTGCGCGGCGTGAAGCTGGTGGTCTCGAGCGGGGAGTCCCTGCGGCCCTTCCTCACGGCAGGCGGCCGACGGGCGTTCACCGGCAGGCTGGTGAACCAGTACGGCCCAACCGAGTGCACCATGACCTCGACCCGGTACGACGTGCCGGCCGACCCCGAGACGGCGGCCGACCCGGTCGGCACGCCCATCGACGGGGTGACCGCCCAGCTGCTCGACACCGGGCTGCGGCCGGTGCGGGACGGGGAGGTCGGTGAACTCCATCTCGGCGGCGTGGGCGTGGCCCGTGGCTACGCCGGCCGGCCCGGGCACACCGCCGACCGCTTCCGGCCCGACCCGGCGGGGCCGGCCGGAGCCCGGATGTACCGCACCGGCGACCTGGCCAGGCGGCGGCCGGACGGCACCCTGGAGTACCTCGGCCGGAGCGACCGACAGATCAAGATCCGGGGCTACCGGGTGGACCCGGCCGAGATCGAGGGCGCGCTGCTCACCCACCCCGCCGTCACCGGCGCGGTGGTCACCGCCGACACCGACGGCAGGGGCCGGGTCTTCCTGGTCGCCCATGTCACGGGCCGGCTGGCCGAGGTCGCGGACACCGTGCTGCGCGCGCACCTGGCCGAGAGCCTGCCGCACTACATGATGCCGCGCCGGTTCGACCGGATCGAGCGCGTCCCGATCACCGGCACCGGCAAGGCCGACCGGGCTGCGCTCGGACCGCGCGCCGTGACAGGCGTGACAGGCGTAACGGCCACGACGGCCACGACAGCTGCGGACGGGGCCCGATGAGCAGCCTGGGCACCCGACTCGGGCTCGACGACGTGCTCGCGGCAGCCGACCGGATCTCCGCCCAGGTGCGCCGCACCCCGCTGCTGACGGTGCGTTCGCTGCCCGGCCTCCTACTGAAGGCCGAACACCTCCAGCACAGCGGCTCGTTCAAGCTGCGGGGCGCCGCGAACGCCATGGTCGGGAACGGCGCCACCGAGATCGTCACCGGCTCGTCCGGCAACCACGGGATCGCGGTCGCCCAGCTGAGCGGCGCGCTGGGCGTCGGTGTCACCGTCGTGATGGCCGCCGGGGCCAGCGCGGCCAAGGAGCGGGTGATCCGCGCGCTCGGCGCACGCGTCGTCCGGGTGGACGGCGGCGTGGCCGAGCGCGACCGGCACGCCCGGGAGCTCTCCGGCCGTTACGGGGCGCTCTTCGTGCCGTCCTCCGACCACGAGCTGGTGGTGGCCGGTCAGGGCACCTCGGGCCTGGAGGTCTTCGAGGACGTGCCGGACCTCGACGCGATCTACGTACCGACCGGCGGCGGCGGCCTGCTCGCGGGTGTCTGCCTGGCCGCCTCCGCCCTGACCAGACAGGTGCGGATCATCGGCGTCGAGCCGGTGGACGCCAGACGCTACGCCCTCTCACTCGCGGCGGGCGCCCCCGTCGAGGTGCCGCCGAGCCGGACGGTCGCCGACGGGCTGCGCGGCCAGCGGCCGGGCGAGATCCCGCACCCGATCATCCAGCGGCGGGTCGACGAGATGATCGGCGTCACCGACGAGGCGATCACGCACGCGATGGAGCTGCTGCACCGCGCGGGCGTCGAGGCCGAGCCGACCGGGAGCGTGGCGCTGGCGGGCGCGCTGGCTTCGGCCGACCCGGCGCTGCGCGGCGGCCGGGTCGCCGTCATCGTCTCCGGCGGTAACACACCCGCCGCACTGGCCGCCCGGAACCTCCCGGTGAACCGTCCCCAGATCCACTTCGAGCACCACTCCGACAACCACACTGATCAGGAGTCACCATGAGCACGATGAACGCGACCAAGGTCGATGCGGCGGCGCTCCCCGAGCTGATCGCCTCCTTCTACCGCGAGACACTGGGCGACGAGAGTCTCGACACCAGCAGCGACTTCTTCGAGGCGGGCGGCGACTCGCTCAGCGCCTTCCAGATCACCGCCCGACTGCGGGAGGCGATCGGCATCGAGGTCGCCGTGGCGCTGGTCTTCACCTACCCGTCGCCCGAAGACCTTGCGACGGTCGTCGCCGAGGACCTCGAAGCCCTTGAAGACATCGCAGACCTCAAAGACACCGCAGACGCCGACCGGCTCTGAAGACACCGACCGGAGGCAGGGAGAGCAGCGGGCCATGACCGGGACAACAGTGCCGTTCGGTGACAAGTGGCAGGTGTGGGAGCAGTTCGGGCTCCGAGGGGCGGGCTTCCCGGCGGCCGGGGTGCTGCGGCTGGCGCCGGAGGGCCTGGCGGTGGCGGCGGACAAGTTCGGCGCCCGGGAGGCCCTCACGGGACCACGGTGGAGGGCCTTCGAGGAGGTCTTCGGCGAGGCCGCCGTCGGCACGGCCCGCGAGCTGCAGCAGATCGCGGCGCAGCCGGCCTTCCAGACCGCGGTGGCCTGGCAGAACCGCGCCGTGCTCGGCCGGGCGATCGCACCGTTCGTCCGATGGGAGCCCACCGCGGCGGGTCGCACCAGCGGGCCGCGCCAGCGTGAGGAGTTGGTGGCGCACTACTGGCAGCGGTTCTGCGTGAAGAACGACACCATCGGGTTCTTCGGCCCGGTCGGCTGGGGTCGGATCGACACCGCAGAGCGCGGCATCCTGGTCGATCCCGGCGAGGGCCTGATCGCACGGTCCGAGGTGTACTTCTCGAGCTGGTCGATGGATGCGCTAGCCAAGACCATCGACACCGACCCGGCGCTGCGAGACTGGACCGCCCCGCGCCGCGTCCCGTTCGTCCGCATCGACGAACAGAACGGCGCCCAGAGCGTCACCCTGCCCGGACGCCCCCCGCAGCCGATCACCCCGCCCATCCATCAGGTACTCACCCGCTGCGACGGCACCCGTACCGCCCGAGCGATCCGACAGGAGCTCGCCGCCGACCTGCGCCCCGACCAAGTCACCGACATACTCGAGGAGTTGGTCAAGCGACGCTGGATCGTCTGGCGCCTGGAAATCCCCGCCACCACCTACCCCGAACAGTACCTGCGGGCCTGGCTGGAGGGTATCGGCGATCCGGCGCCCCGGCAGCACGGTCTCGATCTGCTCGGCGCCCTGGAGCGCGGCCGGGACAGGGTGCAGGCGGTGGGGGACGACGTCGAGGAGCTGTGCGCGGCGCTCGCCGCGCTGGAGAGCGACTTCGCCGAACTGACCGACACCGCCGCGCAGCGCGAGAAGAGCGAGCACACGGCACCCAACCGGGCCCTGGTCTACTCGGACTGCGTCCGCACCGCGACGGCCCGGGTCGGCACCGAGGTGCTGGCGGCGCTGGCCCCGCTCGATCTGCTGATGACCAGCGCGCTGTGGCTGACCTCCCGGCTGGCGGACCAGGTGCTGGGCCTGGCCGAACAGGTCTACGACCGGCTCGCCGAGGCGGCGGGCGAGGGCGGCCGGGTAGACCTGGCCGCCTTCTGGTTCGCCTGCATGCCGATCCTGCACGGTGACGCGGTCACCGGGGCGGCGGAGATCCAGCGCGAGTTCTGGCGGCGCTGGGACGGGATTCTGGGCCGGCCCGCAACCGACGGTCGGCTCCGGGTGGCCTCGGCGGACATCGCCGACCGCGTCCGGGAGGCCTTCGGCGAGCGGGGCGCGAGCTGGACGGCGGCGCGTTACCTCAGCCCGGACGTGATGATCGCGGTGGAGGACGAGGAAGCGGCGGAGCGCGGTGAGTTCGAGCTGGTGCTCGGCGAGCTGCACGTCGCCACCAATACCCTCGGCAACTCGCTCTTCGTCAACCAGCACCCCGCGCCGGAGGAGCTGTTCGCGCAGACCGGCCGGGACCACCCCGGGCCCCGGTTGATGCCGCTGCTGCCCAAGGAGCACAAGTCGCGGCTCTCCGCCCGCGTCCGGCACTTCCTGGTGCGCCCCGAGGACTACTACGTCGCGCTGCTGGACCACACAGCCGACCCGAACCGCCCCCGGACGGTACTGAGCGCCGACGTCGCGGTGGAGCGGCGGGAGGGCCGGCTGGTCGTGGTGCTGCCCGATGGCGCGGTCTTCGACGTGCTGGACGTGTTCAGCCACGCGCTGACCACCCTGGTGATGGACCTCTGCCGACTGCTCCCGGACGCCGACCACTCGCCGCGCGTCACGGTGGACCGGATGGTGCTGGCCCGCGAGACCTGGCGCTTCACCGGCGCGGGCCTGGAGTTCGCCAGGGAGAAGAGCGAGGCCCGCCGCTTCGTCCGGGCCCGCCGCTGGTGGGCGGGGGCGGAGCTGCCCAGGTTCGTCTTCGTGGTGTCGCCGTCCGAACCCCGGCCGTTCTTCGTGGACTTCGAGAGCCCGGCGTACGTGAACCTCTTCGCCAAGGCCGTCCGCCGGCTGGCCACCAAGGACCCGGAGGGCCGGCTGACCCTGACCGAGATGCTCCCGACCCCCGAGCAGTCCTGGCTCACCGACGAGCAGGGCAACCGCTACACCTCGGAGCTGCGTTTCGTGGTGGTCGAGGACTGACGGACCTTCAACAGAAGGCGGGCCGCTCCCGGCAGGACGGGGGCGGCCCGCCTTCTGCCATGTACACCGCCGGGAACCCGTACACCGCCGGGAACCCGTACGCCTCCGGAAACGCCGCGGTGGCGGGGCACTCCCCCCAGGGGTGCCCCGCCACCGCGGTGCTCGTACCGGCCGGTCGGGCCGGTGCTCAGCCGACCAGTACGTGCCCGTCGTCCGCCCGGTGGACGCGCGACCGGCGCAGGTTCTGGACGGCGAAGGTGCGCTGCAGCCAGCGGTCCCGGCCGTCGTAGTGCGGGGTGAACCCCGTCCGCCCGTGCACCGTCACCCGGTTGTCCACGATCGCGAGGTCACCGGGGGTCAGGTAGTGGGTGAGCGCGTGCTCGGCGAACAAGGCCTGCAGCTCCCGCATCGCGGCGTCGGCCCGCCGGGTCAGCGGGCCGGTGGCCGCGAAGTCCACCTGGACGTCCGGGTCCTCGGGTGCGCCGCTCAGCACCGCGTGCGGCTGCGACTCCCCCGGGGGCAGGCCGAACGAGGGCGGTGGGGCGCTGACGAACTCCGGCCGGAACAGCACCTCGCGGCTCTCGTCGCTCAGCAGCCGGGCCACCTGCCGAATGGAGGCCGTCCGCAGCCCGGCCACCCGGTCGTGGTCGGCCCGCAGGCAGAGCAGCAGGACGTAGTCCGGGCGGTGCGGGTGGAAGACGTTCTCGTTGTGGAAGGTCAGATGCACCGATCCCTCGTTGCCCTGGAACTCCTCGTTGCCGGGCACCGGGATGACGTCGTGCACCATCGCGCCGGACTTCTCCGGCCGGAAGGAGATCGGATCGCCCAGCGTGTTGGTGACGAGCATCAGCGCGGCCGCGGCGACGGTCGCCTCCCGCTGCACCGAACCGCTCACCATCGGCGTCCCGGGGACGAGTGCCGGGTCCACCGGCAGTCCCCGGATCACGAACGCCCCGGCGGGGCCGGAGTCGCGCCGGAAGGCCGCCAGCGACTTCCGCAGCGAGACCGGCAGGTCGTGCCAGCGCCGCCCGGCCTCCCGCAGCCATGCCGCGTCGTCGATCCGGCTGCCGGCCGTCGACAGCAGCGCTCTCGCCACCTCTTCGACCGCCAGCGTGTCGGCTCTGTTCAGGGTCATCCCGTCGGCATGGGTGCCGACCTCGAGGCCCATCGACATCAGTGCACTTCCTTCTGGACTTCTTGACGGTCGGCCATCTCTGTCTGCTGCTTCCCTGTGTCCATCAGGCGGGTGAGCACCTCGGCCACCTCGCCGACGTGCGGCGCGCGCAGGACCCCGAGGTGGTTGCCGGACACCCGGTACACCTCCAGCCCGCCGTCGGCCAGTTCGGCCCACCGGCTGGTGAAGTCGGCGAAGCTGACGCCGATCGCGACCTCGTGCTGGCCGGCGGCCAGCTCGTCACCCGCGAGCAGGTGCAGCTTCCCCGGGTAGGCCCGGTGCCGGTAGTTCAGCCGGGTCTGCAGCAACTCCCGCCAGACCCGCACCCGGGATGGCCAGAAGTCGTCTCCGGGCACCGGCGGATCGATTTCGCCGTCGTCGACGATCACGTTGAGGACGGCGTGCGCCTGCCGCTGGATCTCGTCGACCTCGTCCTCGCCGGCCACGGCGAGCCGGGCCAGCAGGGCCTCGGCCCGCAGGAAGGTGTCCATGAACTCCCGCATGTTCTCGCGCTCGTAGGTGTCCAGCGCCGGGTCCAGCAGGAGGAAGGTGACGTCCTCGCCGGCCTCGTACAGCCGCCGGGCCATCTCGGTGGTGATCTGGCTGCCGCCGCACCAGCCGAGCAGCCGGTACGGGCCGGTCGGTGCGGCCCGGCGCAGCTCGGCGAGGTTGAGTTCGGCGATCTGCTCGATGCTCTCGGGGGCGGGGCATGGGCGGGTCAGCCCGGGCCACTCGAACACGCCCACCGGCTGGTCCTCGTCGAGGTGTTCGGCGAGTTGGGCGAACCAGTGCGCGCTGCCGGGGTGGACGCAGAACAGTGGCGGCCTCGTCCCTTCCCGGCGGAGCCAGACGATCGCGTCCGCGGTCTCCGTCCCGCAGCTCCCCGTGCCTGCCTCCGCGGTCTCGGAATCGGCCACCACCCGGGCCAGTTCGGCCACCGTCCGGTGCCGGTAGAAGTCCTGGAAGGAGAGCCGGATGCCGTGCTCGGTGCGGAGTTTGACGATCACCCGCATCACGGTTAGCGAGTGGCCGCCGAGCTCCACGAAGCTGTCGTCGATCCCGACCCTGGGCAGGCCCAGGGCCTTGGCCCAGGCCCTGGCCAGCACGTTCTCCACCGACGTTCGCGGTGCCCGGTAGCTGCGCGTCGAGGCCGGGCCCGCGAACTCCGGCAGCGCGGCGGCGTCCACCTTGCCGCTCGCGGTCATGGGCAGGTCGTCGAGCACCAGGTAGCCGGACGGCACCAGGTAGGGCGGCAGCGTCCGGGCCAGTTGGGAGGGCAGCCCGGCGGTGTCGATCTCGGCGCCCTCGGCCGGCACCAGGTAGGCGACCAGCTCCTTCTCGCCTCCCAGCGTGGTGTGCACCCGGACGGCGACGTCGCGGAGGTCGGCGTGGCCGCGCAGCGCGGCCTCGATCTCGCCCAGCTCGATCCGGTACCCCCGGATCTTCACCTGGTGGTCCACCCGGCCGGCGAACTCCAGCACGCCGTCCTCGCGGTACTTGGCCAAGTCACCCGTCCGGTACAGGCGTTGTCCCGCCTCCGACGCGTAGGGATCCGGCACGAAGCGCTCGGCGGTCAGCTCTGGGCGTTCGACGTAACCCCGGGCCAGCTGCGCCCCGCCGATGTAGAGCTCGCCCACCACCCCGACCGGGACGAGTTCGAGATTCCGGTCCAGCACCCGCATCGTGGTGTTTGCGAAGGGCCGCCCGATCGGCAGCACACCCGCTTCGAGTTCGGCGGCGGTAGCCTCCAGGTGCGAGCAGCCGACGGTGGTCTCGGTCGGTCCGTACTCGTTGTCGACCACGGTGTCCGGTGCGTGCTCCGCCCAGCTGGAAACCATGTCCCTGGTCAGCTCCTCGCCGCCGGCGATCAGGCGGCCGGCCGCGTGACGGACCGCCTCGGGCGACAGGGACTGGTTGAGCAGGGCCAGGTGCGACGGGGTCAGCTTGAGCAGACCGAAGCCGCCTCGCTCCAACTCGGCGACCAGCGCGTCGATCCCGGGTGTGCCGTCGTCCTTGGTGATGGTCACCGGCTGCCCGGAGAGCAGCGCGGGGAAGAGTGAGGTGACGGGCAGGTCGAAGGCCATCGAGGAGTACAGTGGCGCGCCGGTGCCGCCGAGCGGGGTGTAGCCGCCCAGGCACCAGGAGACATAGTTGACCAGGTTGCGGTGCTCGATCATCACGCCCTTCGGCGTGCCGGTGGAGCCGGAGGTGTAGACGATGTAGGCGAGGCCGTCCGGGTCCGCCGTCCGGCCGAGGTTCTCCGGCGAGCGGTCGCCGAGCGGCACCTCGCCGTCCAGCAGCAGCACCCGGGCCGGGCCGTCGGCCAGCAGTTCGGCCAACTCGCTCTGGGAGAGCACCAGGGCGGCCCGGGTCTCGGCCAGCAGGGCGGCCAGCCGGGGCGCGGGGTGGCCGGGGTCGAGCGGCAGGTAGGCGGCGCCCGCCTTGAGCACGCCGAGCAGCGCGACCACCAGCTCGGGCCCCCGGCGTAGCAGGACGCCGACCCGGCTCTCCCGGTCGACGCCGAGTGAGCGCAGGTGGCGGGCCAACCGGTTGGCTCGGGAGTTCAGTTCGGTGTAGCTGACGGTGCTGCCGTCGGCGCAGCGCAGGGCGACGGCGTCCGGCGTGCGGCCGACCTGACGCTCGAACAGCTCGTGCAGGCATTCGTACGGGTAGCCCGCGTCGGGCCCAGCGGCGAAGGAGAGCAGCCGCTGCGCCTCGGTCTCGTCGAGGGCGGTGCCGCGGGCGTCGCCGGCCGGGTCGGCCGCCATCGCCGCCAGGATCCGGCGGTACGTCCCGGCCAGCCGCTGCCCGTTGGCGCGGCTGATCCGGGCGGGCTGGCCGGAGATGTACAGCACGCCGGGGAAGGTCCAGACGTCAAGCCCGAACTCGTTGGGGCTGACGTCGACCACGTTCGCCGACTCGATCCTGCTGCGGTCCAGGATATGGAAGTCGAGGTAGGTGAAGGCGACTTCGACCAGCGGTGTGCCGGCGCCCCACTCGCGCTGCATCTCCGGCAGCGGGAACCGGCGGTGCGGCCAGGCCGCGACCTCCTCGGCGAAGACCTGGCCGACCAGTTCAGCCCAGGTCGCGCCGGTCAGTTCGACGCCGAGCGGCAGGGTGTTCAGGTGCATGCCGCGCACCGACTCGCCGCCCCTGGTCTCCAGTCGCCCGTTGCAGACCAGACCCGTGTGGAACCGGTGCGAGCCGCTGACCACGCTGAGCGCCTTCAGGTGGGCGGCGAACAGAACGCTCTTGAGTGGGGCCCCGGCGGCGGCGGCCAGTCGGCGCAGCCCTGGCTCCAAGTCCCGGAACGGGACGGTGATCAGGTACGGCAGCTCGCCCGAGCCCGGTGCGGCGGCCCAGCTCTCCGGCAGCTCGACCCGGTCGAACCGGCCGGTCCGGTCCTGCCAGAACGCGCGGTCCGCCTCGGAGGCCAGCGAGTCCAGCTCCAACGCGATGTGGTCGGCAAAGCGGACGGTGTCGGTGGGGGCGGGGGCGGGTTCACGCCCGTCCCGGATCGCCCGGTAGTCCGCCATCACCTCGGTGATCAGCGAGTGGTGGCTCCAGCCGTCGAGGATGGCGTGGCACTCGATGAACGAGAAGGTCCAACGGTCGTCGGCGGTCAGGTGCACGTGGAAGCGGAGCATCGGGGCCCGGGTGATGTCGAACGGGGCCCTCCGGGTCTCCTCGGTGAACCGCTCGACGGCCTCCGCCGCCCCGGCCTGGCCGAGCGGGCGCAGGTCGTCGAAGCCGACCTCCACCGCGCCAGTGGTGTGCACGAGTTGGAGCGGCTCCTGATAGCCGGAGAGATCGAAGGAGGTGCGCAGGATCTCGTGCCGCCGGGCCAGCAGCGCCGCCGCCGCACGCATCGCGGGGAGCGAGAACGGGGCGTCGTCGGTGAAGGGGAAGAGGGTGATGTTGTGGTAAGGGCTCGTGTCCCGGTCCGAGACCATCTGGTAGACCATGGCGGCCTGCACCATGGACATCGGGTAGGCGTCGGCCAGACCGGTGGGCAGCTTCGCCCGATCCTCCGGCGAGAGCAGCGCGAACGGGGCGACCCGCCGCTCCTCGGGGCTGACCTCGGTGGCCGGCCCGGCCGACTCGGCGTACCGGGCCAGGGTCTCGAGGGTCTGGTGCACCAGCAGGTCCTGCACGGTCAGTTCGATCCCGCGCGGGCGCAGCGCGCCCACAACCCGGATCGCCCGGATCGAATCCCCACCGAGGGCGAAGAAGTTGTCCCGCACACCCACCCGGGGCAGGCCGAGCACCTCGGCCCAGCTCTCCGCCATCACCTGCTCGATGGGTGTTCTCGGGGCGATGTGCTCCTCCTCCGCGAGCGCCCGGTGGACGTCCGGATCGGGCAGCGCCCGGCGGTCGGTCTTCCCGTTGGCGGTCACCGGGAGCACGTCCAGCGGGACGAAGACCGCGGGCACCATGTAGGCGGGCAGCACCCGGCTGAGGTGGTCGCGCAGCTCCGCCACACCGGCCAGCCGGCCTGCTGTGGTGGTGTAGTAGGCGACCAGCCGCGACTCGCGGTCCCCCGGACGGCGATGGGCGAGCACCACACTCTTCTCCACCCCGGGGTGGCCGGTGACGGCCGCCTCGATCTCGCCGGGCTCGATCCGGTAACCGCGGATCTTGACCTGGTCGTCGGCCCGGCCGAGGAACTCCAGGCCACCGTCCACGCCGTAGCGCGCCAGGTCGCCGGTGCGGTACATCCGCGCGCCCGGCACCGTCGCGTACGGGTCCGGGCCGAACCGGTCGGCGGTCAGCGCCGCCCGGCCCAGGTAGCCGCGGGCCAGCCCCGCTCCGGAGACGTGGAGTTGGCCGGGCACGCCGATCGGCACCGGGTTGAGCTCCTCGTCCAGCACGTACACGCGCAGGTCGCCGAGCGGCCGGCCGATCGGGCTGCGGCGGGCGCCCGTGGTCTCGGCTGCACTGACCTGATGGTACGTCACATGCACGGTGGTCTCGGTGATCCCGTACATGTTGACCAGCGCCGGGGTGGTGTCGCCGAAGCGGTCGAACCAGGGCGCCAGCTCGGCCACGTCCAGGGCCTCGCCGCCGAACACCACCTTCCGCAGCGAGAGCGCGTCCGGTGCCAGATCGGCGGCGTTGACGGCCTCGATCAGGCCCCGGAAGGCCGACGGGGTCTGGTTGAGCACGGTGACCCGCTCGGCGACGAGCAGGGCGAGGAAATCCTGCGGGGAGCGCGAGGTGGCGAACGGCACGACCACGACCCGGCCGCCGTGCAGCAGGGCGCCCCACAGCTCCCAGACCGAGAAGTCGAAGGCGTAGGAGTGGAACAGCGTCCACACGTCGTCGGGGCCGAAGTCGAAGTCGGCCGCGCAGGAGGCCAGCAGGCGCAGCACGTTGCGGTGGGTCACGGGCACGCCCTTGGGGCGGCCGGTGGAGCCCGAGGTGTAGATGACGTAGGCGGTGTGGTCCGGGCCGGCCACGGGCGCCGGGTCGGTGTCCGGCCAGTCGGCCGGATCCGCCTCCGGTGCCACGGTGGTGACACCGTCTCCCGGCACCTCGTCCCGGGAGACCACCACGGTCACTGCGGCGTCGTCGAGGATGTAGGCCAGCCGGTCGGCCGGCTGGCCCGGGTCGAGCGGGAGGTACCCGGCGCCGGACTTGAGCACCCCGAGCAGGGCCACCACCAGGTCGAGGCCGCGGTCGAGCCGGACACCGACCAGTGAATCCGGTGCCACGCCGATCGAACGCAGCCGGTGCGCCAGCCGGTTGGCTCTGGCGTTGAGATCGGCGTAGGTCAGCGCCGCGCCGTCGTAGCTCGCCGCGGTGGCGTCCGGGGTGCGCTCAGCCCAGGCCTGGAACGCCTCGGCCAGCGACGGCGCGGTCGGGTAGTCCCGGGCGGCGTCGTGCCGGGCCGTCAGCCGCTCGCGCTCGGCGCTGGTCAGCAGCTCCAGCCCGCTCACCCGGGCGTCCGGGTCGGCGGCGATGCTCGCCAGGAGGCGTAGATAGTGGCCGACCAGCCGCTGCGCGGTCTCCGTGTCGAACAGCGCGGTGGCGTAGTCGAGCCGGCCCGACAGCGAACCGTCCGGGCGGGTGCCCAGGGACAGCCCCAGGTCGTACTTGGCCACGCTCCAGGCGACCGACTCGGGCTCGGCGGCCAGGCCGGCCCGGGCGGCGGGATCCCTGGTCTCCAGCTGGAAGACCGCTTGGAAGATCGGGGTGCGGGACGCGTCGCGCACGGGCGCCAACTCGTCGACCAGCTGCTCGAACGGGGTCTCCTGGTGCTCGTAGGCGTCGAGCGCGGTCTCCCGTACCCGGGCCAGCAGATCCACGAAGGACGGCTCGCCGGAGAGGTCGGTGCGCAGCACCACCATGTTGACGAACAGGCCGATCATCTCGTGCGTGGCCGACTCGTCCCGGCCGGCCAGCGGACTGCCGACCACCACGTCGTGCTGCCCGCTGTAGCGGCCGAGCAGCAGCTGGTAGGCGGCCAGGAAGACCATGAACGGGGTCGCCCCGTGCCGCCGGCCCAGCTGGACCAGGAGCTCGGCCGACTCGGCCGGCACGGTGAAGGCGACACTGGCACCGTCGGTCGAGCGGACGGGCCCGCGCGGGCGGTCGGTGGGCAGCTCCAGCGGCTCCAGACCGGCCAGCGCGCGGCGCCAGTGGTCGAGCTGCTCGGCGAGGCGGGCGCCGGAGAGGCGCTGGCGCTGCCAGACGGCGAAGTCCGCGTACTGCACCGGCGGCCGGGCCAGCGGGGAAGGCAGACCGGCCGCGAACGCCTGGTAGAGCTGGTCGAGTTCGGTGAGCAAGATCGCCTCAGACCAGCCGTCGAAGGCAATGTGATGGATCGTCAGCAGGAGCACATGATCGTCGTCGGCCAGCCGCACCAGCAGCGCCCGGAGCGGCTGCTCGGCCGCCAGGTCGAACGGGCGCGCACCGGCCTCGTTCTCCAGCTCGGCCAGCCGGTGCTCGGCCGCCTCCCGGCCGGTGCCGCGCAGGTCGAGAAAGGTGAAAGCCGACGGGCCCGGCCCGTCGATCACCTGGACGGGCTCGCCGTCCCCGGTCGCGTACCGGGTGCGCAGCACCTCGTGCCTGGCGACGACCTCGTCCAGCGCGCGCCGCAGCGCTGCCCCGTCCAACTCGCCGCGCAGCCGTAGCCGCAGGGGCATCAGGAACTCGGTGCTGCCGGGCTGGATCTGATCCAGCAGCCAGAGCCGGCGCTGCGCGAACGACAGCGGCAGCGCCTCGCCCCGGGCCACCGGAGTGATCCCGTCGTCCTGCGCAGCCTTCGCCAGGCCCCGCAGGCGCCGCTTCAACAACTCCGCGCGGGAGATCGAGCTCGTGCTCATCCTTCGCCTTCCTGATACCTGCCGTAGATTGACCCCGGACCCGGGCGCACTGACCGAACCCAGGCTGCACACCGGGCGGCAGGCGCTAGCAGGGTCAGCGCGGCGCTCTTTCAGGCAGGTAAGACTGCGTGTGTGAGTGCCCGTCCTTCTCTGTGGCCCACCGACCGGTCCGAGCAGCATCGACGCATGACCGACAAGGTGCCGCCGTTGCTGCGCAATCGGGACTTCCTGCTGCTCTGGCAAGGTTCCGCGGTGTCGAGCCTCGGCTCGAACGCCTCCACCGTCGCCTACGCGCTGCTGGTGCTGGCCCTGACCGGCTCGCCCGCCGACGCGGGCTTCACCGGCTTCGTCGCGCTGCTCCCGCAGTTGCTGTTCCAGCTGCCGGCCGGAGCACTGGTCGACCGGTGGAACCGCAAGCGGGCGATGATCTGGTGCGACGTGTTGCGCGGCCTCACCGTCGGCAGCGTCGCGGCCGCCCTGCTCGCCGGACACCTGTATCTGGCCCACGTGCTGGTGGCGGGCTTCGTCGAGGGCACCCTCACCGTCTGCTTCCGGATCGCCGCCTCGGCGGCGGTACCCAATGTGGTGCATCCCTCCCAACTCGCGCTGGCGCTCTCGCGCAACGAGGCCCGGGCACGGGGCGCCGCCATGCTCGGCCAGCCGCTCGGTGGAGTCCTGTTCGGGCTCGGCCGGGCCGTCCCGTTCCTCTTCGACGCGTTCAGCTACCTGGTGTCGCTGGGCGCACTGCTGATGATCCGGAAGGACTTCCAGGTCGAGCGCCCGGCGCAGCCCGGACGGCCAGGGCGGTTGGGGCAGCTGGGGCAGCTGGGCGTCGAGATCGGCGAGGGCGTGCGCTGGCTCTGGCGGCAGCCCTTCCTGCGGACCACCACCTTCCTGATCGCGGGCAGCAACCTGCTCTTCCAGGCCCTGTTCCTGACCGTCCTCGTGAGCGCCCGGCGGCACGGCGGGTCGTCCGCCGCGATCGGCGTGATGTTCGGCGTCGCTGCGGTCGGCGGTGTGGTCGGCTCTCTGGTCGCCCCCGCGCTGGAGCGCCGGCTGTTGATGAAGGTGGTGGTGATCGGGGCCAACTGGGCCTGGGCGCTGCTCGTTCCGCTACTGCTGGTCGTGCGGAACCCGTACCTGATCGGCGCGGTGTACGCGCTGATGTGCTTCGTCGGCCCGGTCTGGAACGTGGTGATCTCCGCCTACCAGCTCGCCGTGACCCCCGACCGGATGCGGGGCCGGGTGCTCGGTGCGGCGGGCATGGTCGCGTTCGGCGCCGTCCCGCTCGGCTCGCTGATCGGCGGTCTGCTGCTGAGCCGCTACGGCGCCGACACCACGGTGTGGCTGCTGGCCGGCTGGATGGCCCTGCTCGCCGTCGTTTCCACCGTCAGCCCTGCCGTCCGCGCCGCCCCGGGCCTCACCGAGGCCACCCCCCTCGAACCCCAGTCGGCCACCGCCCGCTGAACCCGGCGGCGACGCTTCACCGTCCCGACGGTGCGAACGCGGTCGACGCCGGCGGCACACATGGCCGCGACTGTTGCTTCCGAGACGGCGTAGCGAGCTGAAGTCGGGGTTGCCGCTGCCGGGAGCCACATGACTTCCACCGTCCAACCCCTGGCCAGGCCATTCCCCAGGCTCCGGCGCCTTGGCCGACCCAAGCCGTCACCGCCATTTTGGTCGCGGAGTTGACCGGTGAGTGCCTGTCGGTGATGCCGCGCGAGGCCCAGCGCCAGGCCGGCCTGCAGGCGTCCCCAACCTCTCGAGGCTGACGCGATGGGGCGTGGCATCCATTCTCTCACGCTCTACCAGGACAGTGTGCGCAACGACGCCGCCACCTTCGCCTACGCGCAGTGGATGACCGAACGGGGCGCAGAGGTACGCACCGCGCCCGTCCTGCCGCCGAGTTTGCTGATCTTCTGCCGACAGGTCGCCGTGGTACCGATCGACCCCGCCAACACCCGCCTGGGCGCTCTGTGCACCCGCGAGCCGGCCGTCATCGCCACCTTGGTCGCCCTGTTCGAGCAGGCCTGAGAGGCGGACGTCCCCCCTCGGCACCGACGCCGGGCGCGACACCCGGACCGGACTGGACGCGACCGAGAAGCAACCGCTAATGCTCCTTGCCGCCGGTCTGACCGACGAAACGGCGGCCAAGAGGCCGGGCGTCTCCCCGCGTACCATCCCGTCGGCAGATGGCCGCGCTCATGGAACTCGTCGAAGCGGCGGGCTGCGCGAAGCGGGAGGCTGGGGGCCTGTGCCGTCCGACGCGCAGCTCCTCGCGCCCTGACTGTGGTTGCTCGGTTGCCCAATGGCGAATCCTAGCCCTGCTGGGAGAGCAGGGCCTCCACCTCCTCGTCGGAGAGTTCGGCGATCTGGGCCTCGACGGCGTCCGTCACCACTTCGGTGAGGGTGGCCACCGTGGTCGCCTCGAAGAGTCGCCGCAGGGGGATGGTCACCCCGAACACCGCGCTCAGCCGGGCCAGTACCCGGGTGGCGAGCAGGGAGTGGGCGCCGAGCACGAAGACGTCGTCGTGGACGCCGATCCTGTCGATGCCAAGCATCTCCGTCCAGACCCCGGCGACGATCTCCTCGGTGGGGTCGCGGGGGGCCACGTACGGGTGCTCGAACTCGGGGCGGTCCGGCGCGGGGGCCGGCAGGGCCTTGCGGTCGACCTTCTTGCTTGAGGTGAGGGGAAGTTCGGCCAGTGTCGCCCAAACCGACGGGATCATGTACTCGGGCAGCCGCTCGCCCGCGTACCGCCGCAGTTCGGTGATCTCGGGTGTGGTGTCGCCCTCCGGGACGAGGTAGGCGACCAGCCGGCGGTCCCCCAGCCGGAGGTCCCTGGCGACCACGACGACCGCCCGCAGGGCGGGGTGCTGGGCCAACACGGCCTCGATCTCGCCGAGTTCGATCCGGAAGCCGCGCAGCTTCACCTGCTGGTCGATCCGGCCGAGGAACTCGATCGTGCCGTCGGACAGGTACCTGACCAGGTCACCGGTGCGGTAGAGCCGGGCGCCGGGCTCGGCGCCGAACGCGTCCGGGATGAACTTCTCCGCCGTGAGTGCGGCGCGGCGGTGGTATCCGCGGGCCAACCGCAGCCCACCGAGGTGCAGCTCGCCGGGTACGCCGACGGGGACGGGCTCGCCGTGCGCGTCCAGGATGTACGCCCAGGTGCCGGGGACGGGCCGGCCGATCGGCATCGCCGCCTCGCCGCGGCCCGGCGGATCGGCCGGGACGGGGTGCAGCACGCAGGTGACGGTGGCCTCGGTCGGGCCGTAATTGCAGAGGAACCGGCCCGGCAGGCCGGTGGCCGCCCAGCCGCGCGCGTCGTCGACGGTGACGACGTCGCTGCCGACGTTCATCAGCCGCAGGCCCCGCATCCGGGGGTCGTCCGGGGTGAGCCCGGCCAGCACCTCCCGGTAGTACGCCGGGGTGATCTCCATGATGGTGATCCGGTGCTCGGCGACCCGGTCGGGCAGCTCGGCGGGGCTCCAGAAGAGCGGGTCGGCCACCACCACGGTGGCGCCCGCGAGCAGGGTCGCGGCGATCTGGTCCATGGCCACGTCGAAGGTGAGCGCGGAGAGCAGCACCACCCGGTCGTCGGCCCGGATGTCGTAGGCCTCGGCGATCACCCGGCAGTGGTGGGCGTAGGAGCCGTGCTCGATCAGCACGCCCTTGGGCTGCCCGGTGGAGCCGGAGGTGTAGATCATGTAGGCGAGGTCGCCGGGCTCGGCCCGGTGCGCGAGGTCGGTGGCCGGGTGGGCGGCGATCAGGCCCGCGTCACCGTCGGTACGCACCAGCGGGCAGCCGACACCCGCCAGCCGGCCGGCGAACCGATCGGTGGTGACGATCACGGCGACCCCGGCGTCGCAGAGCATGAACTCCAGCCGCTCCGCAGGGTGTTCGGGGTCGACCGGCAGGTACGCGCCGCCGGCCTTGAGTACCGCGAGCAGGGCCACCACCACATCCGGGCCGCGCTCCATGCAGACCGCGACCAGGCTCTCGCCGCCGACGCCGAGCGACCGGAGGTGGTGGGCGAGCCGGTTGGCGCGCTCGTTCAGTTCGGCGTAGCCGAGGGTCTCGGCTCCGAAGGCGACCGCCTCGGCGTCCGGCTGCTCGACGGCGCGCCGCTCGAACAGCTCCGGTACGCAGACGGTCTCGGCGGTGGCACGGGCGTGGCCGTTCCAATCGTGGACCAGCCGCCGCCGTTCGGGGCCGGTGAGCATCGACGGGCGGCTCAGCGGCGCCTCGGGGTACTCGGTGACTCCGCGCAGCAGGCTCAGGTAGTGCCCGGCCATCCGCTCTACGGTGGCTCGGTCGAACAGCGCCGCCGCGTACTCGAAGAGGCCGTGCAGGCTGCCGTCGGCCCTCCGCCCCAGGGAGAGAGTGAGGTCGAACTTGGCGGTCTGCCAGGGCGCTGCGACCCGCTCCACCACGATGCCGTCGAGGCTGAGCGGGGTGCGCTGCGCGTGCTGGAGGTCGAACATCACCTGGAACAGCGGGTTGCGGGAAAGATCCCGCTCCGGCTGCAGGTCGTCGACCAGCCGCTCGAAGGGCAGGTCCTGGTGGCTGTAGGCCGCGACCACGTCCTGGCGGACCTGGTCGATCAGCTCGGCGAAGCTCGGGTCGCCGCCGAGATCGGCTCGGAGCACGACGGTGTTGATGAAGTTCCCGACCAGCTCCTCGACTTCGGGGCGGGTGCGCCCGGCAACCGGCGTGCCGACCGAGACGTCGCTCTGGCCGGTGTACCGGGCGAGCAGCAGGTGGAAGGCGGCCAGCAGGACGACGAACGGGGTCACCGAGTGCCGGCGGGCCAGCGCGTCGACGGCCTCGGTGAGATCGGTGGGCACCGCCATCGCCAGCAGCTCGCCGCGCGCGTCGCGGACGGCCGGGCGCGGACGGTCGGTCGGCAGCTCCACCGGGGTGAGCCCGGCCAGCCGCTCGCGCCAGTGCGCCAGGTGCCGCTCCGGGCTGGGACTCTCCGCCCAACGCGCCTGCCAGGCCGCGAAGTCGGCGTACTGCACGGGCGGGCGCGGCGGCACCTCCGTACCGGCGCGGTAGGCGCGGTAGAGCAGCCCGAGATCCCGGGTGAGCACGTCGGCCGACCAGCCGTCGACTGCGATGTGATGGGCCGTCAGTGCGAGCAGGTGCTCCTCCGCGCCGACCCGCACCAGCAGCACCCGCAGCGGCGCCTCCCGGTCGAGCCGGAACGGCCGCCCGGTCTCCTCCCGGAGCAGCGCCTCGGCCTGCTCGACCGCCACCGGGTACGGCAGTCGGGAGAGGTCAACCGGGGTGGTGTCGAGCGGGGCGGGCGGGTCGATGACCTGGACGGGCGAGCCTTCGGGCGCGATGTACCGCGTCCGCAGCACTTCGTGGCGGGCCACCAGTTCGTCCAGCGCAAGGGCGAGCGCCTCGGTGTCCAGCGGCCCGCGCAGGCGCAGGGCCATCGGCACCAGGTACTCAGCGCTGCCGGGTTCGAGCTGGTCCAGGAACCACATCCGGCGCTGCGCCGAGGAGGGCGGCACCGCCTCGGTGCGGGGCACCGGGGTGATCGGGCCGGCGGTGTCGGCCGCCAGCGCCTCCGGGACGGCCAGCAGCTCCGCCAGCCCGGCGACCGTCCGCCGGGTGAACACCTCGGCGACCGGCACGTCGGCCCCGAAGGCCGCGCGCAGCCGGAACACCAGCCGGGTGGCCAGCAGCGAGTGCCCGCCGAGGTCGAAGAAGTCGTCCAGCGCGCCGATCCGGTCCAGCGTCAGCACGTCGGCGAAGACGGCGGCCACCGTGGTCTCCACCGGGCCGCGCGGCGGCACGTGCTCCTCGGTCCGTCCCTCCAGCCCTGGCAGCGCCTCCCGGTCGACCTTGCCGCTGGCGGTCAGCGGCAGCGCGGGGAGGGTGCGCAGCACCGACGGGATCATGTACTCGGGCAGCCGCTCGGCCAGGTGGGCCCGCAGCCGGGCCGGCCCGGGGTCGGCGCCGGGCACGGGCACCACATGGGCGACGAGCTGCCGCTCGCAGTAGACCCCGACGGCCGCCGCGGCGACCCCGGGGTGCTCACAGAGGACGGCCTCGATCTCGCTGGGTTCGATCCGGACCCCGCGCAGCTTGACCTGGCGGTCGAGCCGGCCGAGGTACTCCAGGCAGCCGTCCGCGCGCCGGCGGACCCGGTCACCGGTGCGGTAGAGCCGCTCTCCCGGAGCCTCCGGGTGGGGGTTGGGGACGAACCGCTCGGCGGTCAGGTCACCGCGCCCGGCGTAGCCCCTGGCCAGCCCGACGCCGGCGACGCAGAGTTCACCGGGGACGCCGACCGGGGCGAGCCGGCCGTCGGTGTCGAGGACCAGGGCCCTGGTGCGGTCGATCGGCCGGCCGATCGCGACGATCTCGCCGGGTTCCTCCCCGGTGTACTGCCAGGAGGTCACGTCGATCGCGCACTCGGTGGGGCCGTAGGTGTTGGTCAGGGTGACGGGCAGCAGCCCGAGTAGCCGGTCGCACAGTTCGGCGGGCAGCGGTTCGCCCGCGCTGAACACCAGCCGGAGCGCGGTGCAGTCGGCGAGCCCGGGTTCCTGGACGAGTACCCGCAGGACGGACGGGACGAGCTGGAGCACCGTCACCCGGTGCTCGGCCACCGCTCGGACCATCGCCGCCGGGTCGCGCGGCACGCCGTCAGCGGCCACTACGACGGTCCCGCCGGAGACCAGCGGGGCCAGGAACTCCCACATCGCGGCGTCGAAGCCGACGGTGGTCTTCTGCAGCACCCGGTCGGCCGGGCCGAGGCCGTGCTCGCGGACGGTCCACAGCACCCGGTTGCGGATCGCCTCGTGACTGACCACCACACCCTTGGGCCGGCCGGTGGAGCCCGAGGTGTAGACGATGTACGCGGCGGAGGCCGGGTCGACGGCGGGCAGCGGCTCGGTGCTCCGCCCGGCGATCGCCTCGCGGTCCTCGTCCAGCAGCACCAGGGCGACGGCGCTGTCCGGCAGTTCGTCGCGGATCCAGGCCTGGCTGATCAGCACCGCCGCACCGCTGTCGCGCAGCACGTGGTCGCGGCGGTGCCGGGGGTGGTCGGGGTCGATCGGCACGTACGCCGCGCCCGCCTGGTGCACCGCCAGTAGGGCGGTGACCAGGTCGGTGTCCCGGCGCAGGGCGACGGCCACCGGGGTCTCGGGGCGGACGCCGAGCTCGTACAGGTGCCGGGCCAACCTGGCTGCCCTGGCGTCGAGTTCGGCGTAGCTCAGGGTCTCGGTGCCGAACACCACGGCGGTCGCGTCCGGCGTCCGGGCGGCCTGCTCGGCGATCAGCTCGGGCAGGCAGTGCTCGGGGGCGGTGACGGCGACGGCCGGGCCGGCGACCAGGGCGCGCTGCTCGGCCTCGTCCAGGATCTCCAACTCGTCCAGCCGCGCCGACGGATCGGCGATGACAGCGGCCAGCAGCCGCCGGTAGTGGCCGCCCAGCCGCTCGATGGTGGCGCGGTCGAACAGCGCGGTGGCGTACTCGAAGCCGCAGCGCAGGTGCCCGTCCGAGTGCTGCTGGATGGAGAGCATCAGGTCGAACTTGGCGATCGGCCAGCCGATGCCGAACTGTTCGACCTCCAGGCCGGGCAGCGCGAACGCACCTGTCGCGGGCGGGCGCAGCTCGAACATCACCTGGAACAGCGGGTTGCGGGACGGGTCGCGCTCGGGCGCCAGCTCCTCGACGATCCGCTCGAACGGCATGTCGCCGTGGCCGTAGGCGGCCAGCACCGTCCTGCTCACCCGGCCAAGCAGCTCGATGAAGGTGGGCCGACCGGACAGATCGCCGCGCAGCACCAGGGTGTTGGCGAAGAAGCCGATCAACGGCCCGGTCTCGGTCCTGGTCCGGCCGGAGACGGCCGTGCCGACCGCCAGGTCCCGCTGGCCCGTGTAGCGGCCGAGCAGGGCGTAGAAGGCGGCCAGCAACACCACGTTCGCGGTGACGCCCCGGTGCGCGGCCAACTCGTCGACGGCCTCGCCGAGGTCGGCGGGGACATCCACCGCGATCCGATCGCCCCGCCAGTCGCGCACCCGGGGTCGCCGCCGGTCGGTGGGCAGCTCCAGCTCAGGGAGGCCGGCCAGGCGCTCGCGCCAGTGGTCGAGCATCCCGGCGAAGGCGGGCGTGCCGGTCAGGGCTCGCTGCCATACCGCGTAGTCCGCGTACTGCACGGGCAGCGGCTCGACCGGCCAGCCGGAGTAGTGCCGGGCCAGCTCGTCGGCCAGCACGTCGATCGACCAGCCGTCCGAAGTGATGTGATGTAGCGTCAGTAGAAGGATGTGGTCCTGCTCGGCGATCCGGATCAGCGTCGCTCGGGCCGGGATCTCCGCCGCCAGGTCGAACGGCCGCGCGAGATCCTCGTGGACCAGCCGCATCGCCTCCCCGTCCTCCGGTGCCTCCAGCACCGTCACCGGGATGCGCGCGTCCTGGTCGATGATCTGGAAGGGCTCGCCGTCGTGCTCGACGTACCGGGTGCGCAGCACGGCGTGCCGTGCCGTGACCGCGTCAAGCGCGCCGAGCAGCGCCTCGTGGTCGAGCCAGCCGCGCAGCCGCAGCGCGAACGGGACGAGGTAGTCGGTGGCTCCGGGCGCCAGCCGGTCCAGGAACCAGAGCCGCTGCTGGGGGAAGGAGAGCGGCAGCGGGTCGTCATGGGAGACCGGGGTGATCGGAGCCCGGTCGACACGCTCGGCGATGGCCAGCACATCGGCGAGCCGGGCCACGGTGCGGGCGGTGAACACCTCGGCAAGCGGCAGCTCGACGGCCAGCAGCTCGCGGAGCCGGAAGGCCACCCGGGTGGCCATCATCGAGTTGCCGCCCAGCGCGAAGAAATCGTCGTGCACGCCGAAGTCGGTGATGCCCAGCAGCTCGGCCCAGAGCTCGGCGACGGTGTGCTCCATCGGGGTGCGCGGCCCGGTGCCGTCCTCGGTCGCGGCGGCGATCCGGTGGGCCGCCGGGTCGGGCAGCGCCCGACGGTCGACCTTGCCGCTCGGGGTCAGTGGGATCTCGGGCAGCGAGACGTACAGGGCGGGCACCAGATGCTCGGGCAGCAGGCGGCCCAGGTGGGCGCGGAGCTCGTCCACCTCGGGCGCGGCGCCGTCGGCGGGCACCAGATAGCCGACCAGCCGGGCCTCGGCGCCGGTGCCGTGCGCGACGACGGAGGCCTCGCGGACCGCCGGGTGGGTGGTCAGCGCGGCCTCGACCTCGGCCGGTTCGATCCGGAAGCCGTGGATCTTGAGCTGGGTGTCCACCCGGCCGGCGAACTCCAGCTCGCCGTCCGGGCGGTGGCGCACCAGGTCGCCGCTGCGGTAGAGACGGTCGCCGGGCACCGCACTGAACGGGTCGGGCACGAAACGGTCGGCGGTGAGATCGCCGCGCCGGTGGTAGCCGCGCGCCACCTGCGCACCACCGATGTACAACTCGCCGACCACGCCCGGCAGTACCGGCCGCAGGTTGTCGTCGAGCACGTACATCCGGGTGTTGGCGATCGGTGTGCCGATCGGGAGCGCACCCGGTTCGAGGTCGGCGGCGCGACGCACCAGCACCGAGCAGCCGACGGTCGTCTCGGTCGGGCCGTACTCGTTGAAGACCACCGTGTCGGGCGCGTGCCGCTGCCACGGCGCGAGCATGGCACCGGTCAGCAGCTCGCCGCCGAGCACCAGGTGGGGCGCAGCGGTGCGCAGCGCCTCGGCTGACAATTCCCGTCCCAGGATACCAAGATGAGTTGGCGTCAGTTTCACCAGGTCGAAGCTGTCTCCGGTCAGGGTGGCGACCAGCGCGTCGATGCCAGGGGTGCCGTCCTCGGCGGTGAGGGTGACGGTGGCGCCGGTGAGCAGCGCCGGGAAGAGCGAGGTGACGGGCAGGTCGAAGGCGACCGAGGAGTAGAGCGGGGTACCCGCGCCCTTCGACAGATAGGTCCGGGCCGCCCAGCTCACGTAGTTGACCAGGTTACGGTGCGTCACCGTGACGCCCTTGGGCTGCCCGGTGGAGCCCGAGGTGTGGATCAGATAGGCCAGGTTGTCCGGCGCCGCCCACTGCTCGGGCGGCGCGGCCCGGGTGCCCGTCCCGACCGGGACGACCACGCCCGCCCAGCCGGCCTGTTCGAGATCCGCGCTGGTGATCAGCACACTGGCACCAGCCGAGCCGAGCAGCTCCTCGCGGCGCAGCGCGGGATGCTCCGGGGCGAGCGGCAGGTACGCGCCGCCCGCCTTGAGCACCGCGAGCAGGGCCACCACCAGGTCGGGGCCGCGCCGCAGGCAGACGCCGACCAGCGTCTCCGGGCCGACCCCGGCCTCGCGTAGCTGGTGCGCCAACAGGTTGGCCCGGCCATCCAGTTCACGGTAATTCAGCTCACCGGACGGCCACCGCACCGCGACGGCCTCCGGTGTGCGGGCGGCCTGCTCGGCGAGCAGCTCGTGCAGGCAGCCCGCAGGCATCGGCTCGGCGGTTTCGTTGCACTTCTCCACCGTGGAGTACCGGTCCTCGGCCGAGATCAGCTCGATCCGGTCGAGCGGCGTCTCCGGTGCGGCCAGCACGGCGTCCAGCAGCAGCCGGAGGCTGTCCGCGAGGCGCTGCACCGTCGTCCGGTCGAACAGCACGGTGGCGTACTGGAGCCGGGCGTTCAGCCGTCCGTCCGGCATCTGGTCGACGTCGAGGGCGAGGTCGAACGCCGAACCGACCAGTGGCGTCCTGACCAGCTCGACGACCAGCCCCGGCAGCACGATCGGCGCGGCCGCCGCGTTGTTGAGCGAGAATGACACCTGGAAGAGCGGATTGCGGGAGAGATCCCGCTCGGGGGCCAGCTCGTTCACGATCAGCTCGAACGGCGCGTCGGCGTGGGTCAGCGCGGACAGCGTGCTCTGCCGAACCCGGCCCAGCAGGGTCTCGAACGAGGGCCGGCCGGTCAGATCGCCACGCAGCACCACGGAGTTGACGAACAGACCGATCAAGCCTTCCGCCTCCGTCCGCGAGCGGCCCGAGACGGGGGTGCCGACGGGGATGTCGGTCTGCCCGCTGTAGCGCGCCAGCAGCGCCTGGAAGACCGCCAGCAGCACCATGAACCTGGTCACCCGGTGCCCCCGGGCGAACTTGTCGACCTGGGCCACGAGTTCTGCGGGCAGCTCGAACCGTACGACATCGCCGTCGCCCTCCCAGACCGGCAGCCGGGGGCGGTCGGTGGGCAGCTCCAGCGGGGCCATGCCGGCCAGCCGGGTGCGCCAGTAGTCGAGGCGCTCGGCCAGTCGTGGGCCGGAGAGCCGCTCGTGCTGCCACTGGGCGAAGTCGGCGTACTGGATCGGCAGCGGCGCGAGCGCGGCGGGCGCGGCGCCGGTCCGCTCGCGGTAGCCCGCCGAGAGTTCGGCGCCGAGCAGGTTCCAGGAGAGCCCGTCGAAGGCGATGTGGTGGACGACGATCAGCAGCAGGTGGTCCTCGTCCGCGAGCCGGGCCAGCAGCGGGCGGATCGGCAGCTCGGTCGCGAGGTCGATGGGGCGGCGCAGCTCGCGCTCGACCAGCTCACCGGCCCGGCGCTCGCGCTCCTCGGGGGCGAAACCCGTCAGATCGTGCTGCTCCCAGGCCAGCTCGGCGACCTCGCGGACCTGCTGCACGATCTCCCCGCCGAGCGACAGGCATCGGGTGCGCAGCACCTCGTGCCGCTGCACGACGGCGGCCAGGGCGCCGGTCAGCGCGGCGGTCTCCAGGGCACCGCGGATCCGCAGCGCCAGCGGCAGCAGGTAGTCCGGCGAGCCGGGCCGTAGCTGGTCGAGGAACCAGAGCCGCTGCTGTGAAAACGACGCCATCCGAGCCGCACCCGTCCCACGGTCGGCATCCCCGAAGCTGTCGTCGCTGTCCACCGGCTACCTCCACGGATCCCCATGACGCACACCGCGTCCGTCGCGCAGCCTGCCTGGCACGGGCCCCGGGACGCCAGGGACGGACCGGCAGCGGTCGGTTGCCGGTCCTGCTGCGCGTCTGTCTCTGGTCCGGGCGCGCTGCGGCGGGCACGCTCGCCCCGTACCGAATCAACGACACACCCCGCACCGGGCACTCGTGCCGGCAGGGCGACACGCCAAGGAGGGCCGTTCATGGCCGAGGAAGACGCCGACACCCGCCCCTACCTGGTCGTGCTCAACGACGAGGAGCAGTACTCGATCTGGCTCGCCGACCGGGAGCTGCCGCTCGGTTGGCGCGCCGAGGGCACCAGGGGCAGCCGCGAGGAGTGCCTGGCGCACATCGGCACCGTGTGGACGGACATGCGCCCGCTCAGCCTGCGGCAGCGCATGGAGCAGACAGCGCGCGGTTAGCGACGATGAACACGCCTGCCCCGTCCCTGCCCAGCACGTGGGCGCGAACTCTCTGGGAACCGACTATGCGCGAATCTGACGGCGGGCCGTCCGGGGTGCTCGGCACCATCGGCGGCACGCCGCTCGTGGAGCTGACCAGGCTCGACCCGTCGAGCCCGTTCCGGATGTACGCCAAGCTGGAGGCCCACAACCCCGGCGGCAGCATCAAGGACCGGTCCGCGCTGGAAATGCTCCAGGACCGGATCCGCGACGGCCGGCTCGTCCCCGGGCGGTCCGTGGTGGTCGAGTCCAGCTCAGGCAATCTGGGTATCGGGCTGGCCCAGGTGTGCGGGTACTTCGGGCTCCGCTTCATCTGCGTGGTGGACCCGAGGACCAACAGACAGAACATCGCGATCATGCGGGCACTGGGCGCCGAGGTCGAGGTGGTCACCGAAACCGACCCGGCCACCGGCGAGTACCTGCCGATGCGGATCCGCCGGGTCCGGGAGCTGGTCGAGCGGATCGACCACGCCTACTGGCCGGACCAGTACTCCAACCTCCTCAACCCGCGCGCCCACCACGCCACCATGCGGGAGATCTTCGAGGAGGTGCCCGGCGGGGTGGACTACCTGTTCTGCGCGACCAGCTCCTGCGGCACCCTGCGGGGCTGTGCGGAGTACGCGCGGGCCAACCGCCTGCCGGTGACGATCGTCGCGGTGGACGCCGAGGGCAGTGTCCTCTTCGGCAACGCCCCGGGCCCCCGGCTGATCCCCGGCCACGGCGCGGCCGTCCGGCCGAAGCTGTACGGCGAGGGGCTGGCCGACGCGGTGGTGCACGTCGCCGACCTCGACTGCGTGGTCAGCTGCCGCCGGCTCGCCGCCCGCGAGTCGATCCTGGCCGGCGGCTCCTCCGGCGGGGTGGTGGCCGCGGCGCTGAGCATGCGCGACCGCATCCCGCCCGGCTCCACCTGCGCGCTGGTCTTCCCCGACCGGGGCGAGCGCTACCTCGACACGATCTACGACGACGACTGGGTGACGGCACGCTTCGGCGACGTCTCCCACCTCTGGAAGGAAAGGAAGTCGACCATGGGGGTGGCATCGTGCTGATTCTGGGAGCCGGTCAGGTCCGGCAGGCCCTCGACGGCGCCGAGTCGGAGGTGGTGGAAGCGGTGCGCCAGGCGTACCGGCTGCACGAGCGCGGGCTGACCGAACTCCCGCACTCGGTCTTCCTGCGCTTCCCCGACAACGCCCGCAACCGGATCATCGGGCTGCCCGCGTACCTCGGGGACGACTCCCCCGTGGCCGGGATCAAGTGGATCTCCTCCTTCCCCGGCAACGTGGCCGCCGGGCTGGAGCGGGCCTCCGCGGCGCTCATCCTGAACTCGATGCGGACCGGGCAGCCGGAGGCGCTGCTGGAGGCCTCGGTCATCTCGGCCCGCCGCACGGCGGCCAGTGCCGCCCTCGCCGCCGGCACGCTCGCGCCCGCGGGGCCGCAGACCGGTGTCTCGCTGATCGGCTGCGGCGTGATCAACTTCGAGGTGCTGGTGTTCCTGAGCGCCCTCCTCCCGGAGCTGGACACCGTGACCGTCTTCGACCTGGACCGGAGCCGGGCCGAGTCGTTCGCCGCCCGCTGCACGGCCCGCCGGCCCGGCGTCAAGGTGACTGTGGCCGACCGGGTCGAGGACGCGCTCGCCGCCCACCGCCTGATCGCGCTCGCCACCACCGCCTCGACACCCCACCTCGCCGTCGAGTCCTGCCGCCCGGGCACCCTGCTGCTCCACCTGTCGCTGCGCGACCTCACGCCGGAGACCATCCTGGCCGGCGTCAACATCGTCGACGACGCCGACCACGTCTGCCGGGAGGCGACCTCGCTGCACCTGACCGAACAGCAGGTCGGGAACCGCGACTTCATCACGGCCTCGCTCGGCGAGGTCCTGGCCGACGACGGCTACCGGCGCGACGAGACCGCCCTGACCATTTTCTCCCCCTTCGGCCTGGGCATCCTCGACCTCGCCGTCGCCGACCTCGTCCGCCGCACCGCCGACCACCTCGGCCTCGGCACGCGCATCCCGGACTTCCTCCCCAGCTAACCGATCAGGATGGGGCACCCAAGGGGGCGCGAGGCTCTGCTTGTCAACTGCGTGCGCGAAGCGGAAGGCACGGCGTGTGTCCTCCCTGCTACCGCAGTTCCCCACGCCCCCATCCTGATCGGGTACCCATCGGTCAGTCCATCCGGAGGTCGACAGCCAACCTGCACAGGGCCGCCCGGTCGGACCGCCCGGTCTTGTGGATCAGGCTCGCCAGGTGTTTCTCCACCGTGCGCGGCGAGATGGAGAGCCGCCGGGCGATGTCCTGGTTGCCCGGCCGTTCGACCAGCAGTTCGAAGACCTCGTACTCGCGCGGGGTGACGCCATGCGCCCGCAGCTCCGCGGGTATCCGGTCCCGCCCGCCGCGCCGCTGCGCCACCCTCGCACCGGCCTGCCGGATCATCGCCCGGCAGGCCCCCACCACCGGCGGCACGTCGAGGTCGTGGAAGTGCTCCTCGGCTATCCGCAGCCACCCCACCGGGTCGCCCCAGCCGTCCGCCAGCGCCGCCTCCGCGAGCAGCCGCAGGCCCAGGTGATGGCCGGTCGGGAACAGCTCGGCGCTCTGCCGCGCCGTGCGGACGACGTCCATCGCCTCCTCCGTCCGCCCCTCGCGGCCCAGCAGCACCGCATCGGCGAGCAGCAGGAATTGCCGGTTCCAGGCCAGTTCGGCCGCCGGGGTGGCCGCCACAACGGCGTACTCGGCCCGGCCCGCCGTGCCCGCCAGCACGGCCAGCAGCGGGCCGAGACCGTACCGGCCGCTCAGGTAGTACATGCTCGGATGCTCGTCCTCCCAGGCCACCGCGGCGGCCAACTCGGCCGTCGCCAGCGTCCGGTCCTCCTCCAGCAGCGCGCAGAAGGCCCGGCACAGGCCGAGCAGGACGGGCGTCAGGAAGGACTCCGAACCGTCGGCCCGGGCGAAGGTCAGCAGGTCGCGCTCCATCTCCCGGCGGCGGCCCCGGTGCGCGGCGAGCGTCGCCGAGGTGAGCAGCAGGTACCGGTGCGTCCCGAGGTTGCGCATCCGCGCGCTGGCGTCGAGGCAGCGGTCGATGATCTCGCGAGCCGTCCCGGGATCTCCCCGCAGGACGGAGTTCATCGCCAGCAGGCCCTCCACCCGCTGGGTCAGCACGATCGCGCCCAACTCCCTTGCGGCGTCCCTGGCCTGTTCGAGCCTGCGGGCGTCGCCGGTCCGCATGAAGGCGTTCCCACCCAGCCGCATCAGCGCCTCCACCCGCCAGACCGGCAGGGCGTGCTGCTCGGCCACCGCCAGCATCCGCTCCAGGCAGGCGTCCGCCGCGTCGAAGCCGCGTTCGCGCGCCAGTAGTGCCAGCAACTGCCAGGCCTGACAGGCCACCACCGGGAGTTTCTGGCGCTCCGCCACCTCGGCCGCCTCGCGGGCGAGCCGTTCGGTGTCCGCCGGCCGCCCACCCTGGCCGGGGAGCAGTGCGAGGTGTGCCTCGACCACGGCGAGTTCGGCGGTCTGTTCCGGCCGGCCGGAGTCGCCGAGCAGCGCCTTGGCGGCGGCCACCTGACGGATGGTGTCCGCACTGCGCTCGGCGATCACGGCCACCCAGGCCAGCCGGGTGTGCAGGGCGCCGCCGCGCTCTCTGCCGAGGGCCGCCGTGCCGAGCTGCGGCAGGGTGGCGACCAGGGCGAAGGCCCGGTCGAGCTGGCCGAATTCGGCGAGGGCGTAGAGCAGCGACTCGGTGATTTCCGTCCGGGCCGGCCCGGTGGCGAGTTCGTAACCGCGCTCCAGCAGCAGGACGGCGGTGCCAGAGGCTCCGCCGGCCAGCGCCCGACGGCCGGCCTCTGCGTAGAGCAGCGCCGCAGCGGCGGGGTCGCCGCCCGCGACGAGCAGCCCCGCGACCAGCCGGCACCGATCGTCGGAGAGCGCCGGGTCGGCCGCCTGCAGCCCGGCCGCGGCCCGCCGCGCGATGGCGGCCCGCTCGGCCGGGGAGATCCCGGCCAGCAGTGCCTGGGCGGTGAGGGCGTGCCGGAAGACGTACTCGTCGGCCGCCGAGGCGTCCGGGAGCACGAAGTTGGCCCGGGCCGCGACGTGCAGCTGGTCGAGCAGCGCCCGGTCACCGTGCCCGGTGACGAGCTGCAGGGTGGAGAGCGTGAACCGGGCGCCCAAGGCCGCTGCGAACAGCAGAAGTTCACGGGTCTGCGGGTCGAGCAGGTCGAGGCGGTGCCCATAGCCCTGGACGACCGTCGCGGGGACCGTCCCGGTCAGGTCACCGACCACCACCCAGGTCCCCTGCTCGCAGAGCGCCCCGGAGCGGACCATCTCGGCGAGTAACTCCTCGATCAGGTAAGGGTTTCCGTCGGCCCACCGGACAAGCCGGTCGACCACCGCGGCAGGCACGCGCTGATCCGGCACACCGAGGCAGCCGGCCGCGATCGCCCGGGCCTCCGGCTCGTCGAGCGGCCGGAGGGCGACGACCGAGGCGGCCCGCCGCCGCTCGGCCGCACGGGCCAGATCGAGCGCGGGCCCGGGGTCCGGCCGCAGGGTGGCCACCAGCAGCACGGGCTGCCCGGCCAGATTGTCCATCAGGTACTCGACCACGGCGACGGTCTCGGAGTCCGCGTCGTGCAGGTCCTCCAGAAGCAGGACGCAGCCCGCCTCCCGGCCGAGCACGGTCAGCAGCCGCAGCAGTGCCTCGGCGAGTTCGACCACACTCTCGGGGGAGTCCGGGTACGCAGGATTCCGCCATTCGGGAATCAGCCGAGCCAACGCCAGCCGGTACGGCACGAGTTCCAGGTCCGCCGGGACGCCGCTGGTCCGGAACCGCGAGTGCAGCGCCTCGGCGAGCGGACGGAACGGGGTGCCCGCACCGGCCGAACTGCCACGACCGCGCAGGACCGGCAGACCCATACCGGCGGCCTGGTCGGCACAGTCGCCGACCAGTCGGGATTTCCCCATCCCGGCCTCGCCCAACAGGAAAACCGTGTGGCCGCCCGCTCGCTGAAGTTCCGTCAGAGTTCTGTAGAACAGTGCGAGTTCGGCGTCCCGGCCGATGGTGACCGGCGAAGTGGTACGCATATCTGCAGGTTACTGGATCATCCCGACGAATCGACAGCCTGCGAATCCGGCCACCTCGGCGCAACCGCACGGGCATCGCGACGGCACCATCCAGCAGCATGTCCAACAGAGGACCCGGCACCGCGCAACGGGCGCGCCGGCTCCCCTACCTCCCCACCCATATGGTTCTGCCACAACGGCTTCACCGGGCCGACCACAATTCACCGGCTCGTCGTCGGCCGGTCACCGGCGGACCTGCCAAGTCGGCCACCACCAGGCCTGTCGCTCCTGATTACCGGCGCTCCTCGTCGGGCACCACGGTAATGGACACGGTCGGCCACGGGTCGTGCGAGAGCCCGACACTCTGGTGCGCGCCCAGCAGGCCGGAACGGCGCCCGAGACCGCCGCCCGCGCGCAACCTGATCTCACCGGCCGGGTGATCAACTGCGGTGCCAGACCGCGTGCCCAGCTGCTTCCACGACTGCACCAGATCGTTGGCATTCATGATGACAGGAGGTCTTCCTTTCCGGAGGGTTGCGCCGTCGGAACCGACGGACGTTCAGAGGTCGGCGGCCGCAGGAGCAGCGCCGAAGCTGTGAGGTCTGCGAAGCCGAGCCGCAGCAGGCCGTGGCCGATCCCGGCGAGGCCGGTCAACAGGCCCGGGGTGGGCAGGGCGGCAGGCGTGCCGCAGCGGGGACCGTGCCGGTCGAGAGCCTCCAGCAGAGCACCGGTCCGGCGGGCCAGCGCCCGGCTGACCTCGGGGCCGGGCGCGGCGCCGAGCAGTTCGAGGATGCCGAGTTCACCGTGGCAGAGGCTGTGACCGGGCAGCGGGCCCGCCGAGGCGACCAGCCGGACGGCGTCCCCGACGGCCCCGGCCAACGCGGGGTCCGCCATCGCGGCCGGGCTTTCGGCCAGCGCCAGCGCGACACCCGGCAGGCCCTCGCACCACGACAGCCCGGACACCCCCTCGGCCCGCGCCGCCGCCGACGCCGCCGTCCCCGTCACCGCCGACCGCAGTGCAGCCGTGCCGGCCCGCTCGTACCGGGCTCCGCCCCCGGCCGCCGCGAAGCCGAGCAGCGCCCAGCCCACCCCGGCCGCGCCCGCCGCGAAGCCGGGCGTCGGGGGCAACGGCCGCCCGACCAGCCGGGCCGCGCACACCTCGGCAGCCCGCCGGGCCTCGGCCGCGCCCGTGATCCGGTGCACGGCGAGCAGCGCGGCCAGGCCGCCGGCGGTGCCGTCGCGGACCCCCTGCGTGTCCTCCGCCTCGGCGGCGGCGACCGTGAGGGCCGTCGCGGGGGCGATCCAGTCACGGATCTCGGCATCGTCCAGCTCGGTGGCCACCCGGGCGAGCGCGTAGACGATGCCGCCCAGACCCGCGAAACCCCCCGACCCGACCACGCCGAGCTCCTCGGGCCGCGCCGCGAGCCGGTCCAGCAGGCGCGGCACCGGCCGCAGCACCTGGCGGGCCGCCTCCGCGTAGCGGGACTCCCCCGTCAGCGTGGCGAGTTCGGCCAGGAAGAGAGCCGGCCCCGGGTAGCCGCCCGCCAGGTCGGCGCCTGCGGGGCCGACCCGCCAGTACCGGTCGCCGAGCAGTTCGAGCGCGAGCCAGTTCGTCCGGGCCGGGCCGTGGTGGGCCCGGCCCAGCAGCTGGTCCGCGATGCCCCGGGCGGCGGCGAGCAGCCGGTCACGGGGGGCAACGATCCGCGCCCCTGGTCCGGCGGCCAACTGCGCAACCGACTCTGCGATCGGCGTACCGGTCCCGTGGGCGGGGGCAGTGGACCGGCTCGCCATCGCCGCCCGGACGATCCACTCCTGACCGCCGAGGCTGCCAGGGCTGTCGGTGTCGGCCCCGCCCCGGTCCATCGCGCGGAGCCGGTCGGCCACCCGGTCCAGACCGGGGCGTTCAAGGGCGCCGGGCAGCCGTCGGCCCGTGCCGCTCCACAGGTCCACCGCTGCGGGCCTGGTGGTGAACAGCGGGATGTCGCCCTCCCACAGCTCGGCGATCTCGTCCTCCAGGACCAGCGGCCAGCCCAGGTCGCCGAGGGCGTCCGTCCCCAACAGCCGCAGGATGGCGTCCCGTTCCGCCGCGTCCCGCAGGACATCGGGGTGGGTCGACTCGGTCAGCACCATCGCGTACAGCTGGGTGCCCCGCGCCACCACCCGCACCACGTCGTCGGCGAACCGTTGCAACCGGCCCTGCTCCCCCAGCAGTTCGTCCCGGCCTTCCAGGATCGCGCGCCGCCCGGCGCGGAGCCCGGCGAGCAGCGCCTCAGTGTACGCCTCGGGGTCGGCGTCCACGCCGTCCAGCCGTGGGCGGTTCGCGGCGCCGCCCAGCGCACCGACCCGCCGGACGAGCCGCATCTCGTCGGTGCCCGCCGCCGCCCAGTCCACCACCTCCACCGGCGACCGGGCGCCCGGGTCTCCGCCCAGGCCGGAGGCGTCCAGCGCCGTCTCGTCCCCGACCAGCAGATGCGGTAACAGGCCGGTCCGGAGCACCGATCCGGTCAGTACGAGCGCCGCCGGGTCCTCCTCCGATTCCTCCCCCGCGGCCACCGGCGCCGCCGGGCCGGGCGGGTGGAAGAGGGTCTCGACGTCGACCAGGACGGGCTGGTCCGCGCACGCGATCAGGTTCTCATAGTGCAGGTCGGTGGCGTCCAGCAGGTGGACCAGGGCGAGCAGCGCGCCCTGGCGGTGGTAGAAGCGCTCCACCTGCGTGCCCGTTGTGCAAGGCTCGGGGGAGACGTACTCCACCCAGCCGTAGTCGGACCGGTCCAGCAGGGCCAACGTCCGCAGCCCGGGCGTCCCGGGCCGGGCGTTGAACCAGCTGACCAGCTCGTTGAAGTGCCGGTGCGCGCCGATCGGCCGCGGCTTGTACACCACCCGCGTGCCGTCGGCGAAGCGCAGCACCGCGACGCTGCGCCCGCGACGGTGCCCGTCGCCGGCCGTCCGGTCGACCGCGACGAGCGGCCCGGGGTCGGCGCCGTGCAGCAGGGTCGCCACCAGCTCCGCGCGGTCGGCGCCGAACCGGTCGAGCAGCTCCGCCAGCGCGGCGGCGGAGTTGACACAGCTCTGGGCCAATATCCTGGCGAGTACGGGGTATTCGTTGAACAGCCCGGTCATTCCCGCCCGAGTCGAGACCGTGCCGAGGAAGGAACGAAAGCGCTCTGACCCTGTGTCGCCCGAGAGCCGCCCGACCACTCTGGCGACATGGAGTTCCAGGACCAACGTCCGGGCCGCCAGCCGCCCCAACGTCGTGGCGAGCCGGCCCACGAACTCGCGGACGACGGCTGCGAGTTCCACCGGTATGCAGCCGACCGCCGAAGTCAGCCGCGTTCCGGCCAGCTCGGCGAACGGCGCGAGAACGGCCGCGAACCCACTCGTCCCCGGCAGGTCACCACCCGGCGCGGACGGCTGCGCCGACATCCCGGCAAGGGCCGTCTCGGCGAACTCCGCCCACTCCGGCCGCTCCCTGCACGGCAGTTCGGCGGGGTGAAGGCCGCGCACCCACCAGGCGGACATGACGGAGTCCACCTCGGTTGATGACGCGCTCGTAACGATCACAGCCAGAGAGTGGCAGCCCACAGCCAAGTGCACAAGAGTGGCCTCCAGATAGCGAGGGCCTCCCCCGGCGGGGGCCACCGCACCCCGCCGATCCCCCGGGCCCCGCCTCCGGACACCGCCCGGGGCGCCGGCCGCACCTCCCCCGTCAGCCCTTTCCCGGTGCCCGGCCGGGGAACAGCCGCCAGAGCGATGGCACACTCCGGGCGGGCCCGGCGGTCAGGAGATGGGCGCGCACCATCCGCACGTCACACGGGGCAACACCGAGTTCTTCGACAATTCGGCGAGTGGTCACGTACTCGATGCCCTGCGCGGCCGTCCCCTGCTCCCAACGGTCGTACCCCGCCGCGAAGGAGTGGGGTGCATACGGCTCGGCAACTCCCGCGAGCGTCCCCACCCCCGCGCCCGTGCCGGCCCCGGCCGCCCGCGCGAGCTCCTCCGCACGGGCGTGCTCGCGGGCGATCTCGGAGAATCCGCAGACCGCCAGGCTCGCCTCCTCCGCCTCCGCCAGGCTGACGCTGCCCCCGAGTGCCCGCGCCAGTCGGTTCAGCTCCAACGCGCGGGCCAGCGACAGCCGGTAGACGTTGGAGCTGGCCGCCCCCAGGATGACGGGCTGCGGCGACCAGCAGCGCACTCGCCTCGAACGGGTGCCAGTCAAATACCCGCTCCACCCCAGTGGTGTGCTCGGCCGTCAGGCAGAACCCCGGGGCGCCCAGCCGGAGCCCACCATCAACGACGAGGCCGACGGAGTCCGCTTCTTCGTCCGGGAGATCGCCCTTGCCGTCGAGGCCGTCTGTGAGCCGGAGCGTACGTACCTCTACTCGCTCGGCAGCCAGCAGGGCAATGCGCATCTGCACTGGCACGTCGCCGCTCTGCCGTCCGGCGTCCCTACCCTCAGCAGCAGTTCCACGCTCTGATGACCAGATTTTGTCGCCTCCCGACAACGCCACAAACCGGCCTGCGCGTCGGATCGGCACAAGACCGCGGCTCCGCAGAAGGCCTCCCGTAGCCGCGCCCGTGACGGCCCGAGGGTCTCGGGTGGAGCACCTGGGCCGGGACCGACTTCTGCTGGGCAGCAGCGCACGCATCGACCCCCCAGCGATCTAACTACTCGTCAGTAAAGTCAGCAAAGGGTCAGCATTCGTCCGACTAAAGCTGACCACAGCCTGCTTCATATGAGACTCCACCTCAAGGTCGGGAGGCGCTTCCAGAGGCTGAGGTGACTGCCCTCAGACCCCCAGAAACGGAACGACTGTACGACCCCCCGCACACGGCCCCTCCTCAGGCCATAACCGCAGTTCAGTGCACCCTCCCCCTGGGCTTCAGGCGGGTCACGGGGAGTTCCGGGGCCAGAATCGGAGCGCCGTCGTAGCCCTTTACCTCGCCGTATCTCGTCCCGTTCATCCAGTTCTCGCGGGCCTGCGCGATATCCTCTTAGTACTCCTGGCCGACCTCGCCGCCGGCCGCTCCAGCTTCGGGAGTCCCCGCGAGGACCGCCAGCCCGGCCTGACGCCCCGACAAACGCATCCAGAGTCTTGTCGACTACCCACAACGACGGTTTCTGAATGTCCCTGGCACGGTAACGGACAACCATGACCTCAGAGGAGAGACCGCCGAGCCGCCCGCGCGGCCGCCGAGTGGGGCAGAACCGCGACCCTTAGGCATCGCGCATTCCCCGCCCGGGGGCTGGGCCGCCCCACCCCTGAGAAATCCGACTGTCCGTCAGCTGGGTCAGCATAGAGTCAGCATTCGTCTGACTAAACCCGACCACAGCCTGATCTACGTGAGACTCAGCAGCAAGATCCAGAGGTGCCCGCGAGATGGGGCTGACCTTCTCCAAACTTCAGGCAGCGGAATATCTGATCCCGACCACAGTCATCCTGCGCTTTGCCTCAAAAGAACAGGTCAGCAGGCTCTCACGCTCCGGTTCGATCGAGGTTGAGGGAAGGCAGGAGACGGAAGCGGAAGGCGGTCGTAGCCATTGATCTCGCGCCGCAGCGGGTCCCGTTCGTCCCATTTTTGCTCTCGTTGAACTCGAACATGATGCGGGTGGCGCTGGAGTAGTAGGCGAAGGCGACCACGACCGCCTCCACACCGCGGCCGCTGCCGGCGAGCGCGATGGCCAGCAGCAGGCCCAGCGCGTTGGTCAGGACGGACATCGGCGCGACGATGGTGTCGATGCGCAGGTTGCCGTAGTCCCAGGAACGCAGCGTGAGCCGCCGCGACTCCGCGACCCGCGAGCGGTGTTCGGCGGCCTCGCGGTCCTCGGCGGCGAACGCCCGGACCGTGTCGATGTTCATCAGGCTGTCGGCGACGTGCCCCGAGACCCGGGCGATCGCCGCCTCCCGCTGGACGACGAGCCCCTGGCGGCGTCGGATCAGGGGGGCCACGCACAGCGCCGTCAGGACGATCGGCACCAACAGGGCGACCACGAGCAGTGGTTCGTAGTGCCACAGCACCACCGATCCGAAGATCAGCGGTACGAACCTGCCCACGAGCGAGAACGTCAGCGTGTCGACGAACTCCTCGAAGTGCGAGGCGAAGCTCAGCACCCGCTTGGTCAGGGACCCGGCGAAGTTGTCGTGGAAGAACGCGGCGTCCTTGGCGAACAGCTCGTCCATCCCGGTCACGTACAGCTGCTCGATGCCGCGGGCGTCGAGTCGGTTGAGGCAGTGCAGTCCGAGGCGCCACAGCCCTTCCGCGAGCAGCAGGACGGCGGCGAAGGCGAAGACGTAAGGCAGCATCGGGCCGATGTCGAAGCCGGCGCCGGCGCCCGTACCGGTCCCGCCGCCCTCGGCGATGCGTGCGACGAGCTTGGCGACGACCAGCGGCGCGATGTAGTCGATGCCGATGTTGCCCAGCGCCGGGAGCAGCATCGCGGGAACCGTCAGCCACTTGAGGCGGGCCAGCTCCCGTTCGTAATAACGAAGGGCGAGGAGCACCGGGCCCCTGCCCGGCGAACCTTTGTGCGATTCAGGCAATTCCATCCCAACCCTGCTTTGCCGGACCTACAGGACAGGATTGGCAGTCTCCCGCGACGGCACCCGCGCAGTCCAAGTGTTTTTCGCCTGACCGCCCGCCAGCACCGCCGGGGTCGGGCCGTCGGGGCGGACGGTGATGCTGTACGCGGCCTTGGCGGGGAGGGACCGGAAGCGCGGGACGTGCGCGGGCAGCAGGTGCTCCAGGAGGACGGTCGACTCGCGGAGGGCGAACTGCAGGCCCAGGCAGGCCCGGGGCCCGATGCCGAAGGGGAGGTAGCTCCCCGGGTGGGCGGGGCGCCGGCCGGGGGTGGTGAAGCGCCCCGGGTCGAACCGGGCGGGATCTCCCCACAGTCCGGGGTCCCGGTGCGTGAGGTAGGGGCAGACGATGACGTCGGTGCCGGCCTCGACCTCGTATCCGGCGAGGACGTCGTCCTGTGCGGCGCAGCGCGGAAGTATCCACGCGGAGGGGTAGAAGCGCAGCGTTTCGTTGACGAGGGCCTGGAGGGCCTGGCGCCGCTCGGGGGACCCCTGGGCGCCGGCGGCGAGAGCCTGCTCCCGCGCCTGCGGGTTGCGGTCCAGCAGGAGGTAGAGCCAGGTCAGGGTGGTGGCCGTGGTCTCGTGACCGGCGACCAGCAGGGTGACCAGCTCGTCGCGGATCAGCCGGTCGGTGTATTCGGGGCGCGTCCCGGCCGCGTCCAGCAGGACGTGCAGCAGCCCCGGGCCGTCGGGTCCGGCCTCGCCCTCGCGGGCGGCTGCGATGGCGCGGCTCGCCACCGCGTCGATCTGCGCCAGCTCGGCGGAGACGGCCTCCCGGGCGGCGGCTCCCTCGACGGGCAGCTGGGGCAGTGCGGCCACCACGGCGGGCACGGCGGCGAGTTCACGTTCCGTGGCGGTGTCGAGGGGGTGTCCGGTCAGGGAGCGCCAGATGGTGTCCAGGGCGAAGCGGCGCATCTCCTCGCCGACGTCGAGGACCTGCCCGCTGCGGGCGTACGCGGCCCAGCGCGCCGCGGTGGTCCGGGCGGCCTCGGTGATCCGCTGCTCGTAGCGGCGCATTCCCGGACCGGTGAACTGCGGTTGCAACAGCCGCCGTTGCCGCTGCCACGCCTCGCCGGTCGCGGACAGGAGGCCGTCGCCGATCAGCAGCCGGGCGCGGTGCGAGCGTTTGACGTACCGGTCCGGATGGAGCGCGAGCACGTGCTGGACGGCCTGGGCGCCGGTGACCAGCACGGTCGGGCGCGGCCCGAGACGGAACGCGGCGACACCGCCGAGCCGCTGGTGCGCCTGGGCGAAGAGCTCGACGAGTTCCCCTCCCCCGTCGCGCCACTGCCCGACGGCGCCGGGATCCAGCTCGGGGACCCGGCGGCCGGCGGAGGACGGACTCGAAAGGGGGCCGGGGCGGGCGTGGGGGGCCACGGGCGTGCTCCTGTTCGGCGGCACCGGGTGCGGTCATCACGCACTGTAGGGGAGCGGGCGCGCCGGGCGACACCCCGCCTCGCGCCGGGAGCGGGGTCCCGCGGGGCGGCCGGGGCGGCCGGCAGGCACGGACCGTCGGCGCCCACCCACCGCCGGCAGCTACGGACCGTCGGCCCGCCCACCCCCGAGGGCGGGTTCCGGCCGAACTCCGCCGGAATCCGGCTGCCGTTCGCCTGGCGTATGCGCCACCGTCACGCCAGGCTCCCCATCCGGTACGCCGGGCGCGCTCTGCTGAGGGCGCTCAACCACCCCCAACCGCAGAGGTCGTTCCCGCCATGGCAGAACTCAACCGCCGCCGCTTCCTGCAGCTCGCCGGCGGCGCCACCGCGCTGACGATGCTGAACGAAAGCATCGCCCGCGCCGCCGCCATCCCCGCGCAGGGGACCACCGGCACCATCGCCGACGTCGAGCACATCGTGGTGCTCATGCAGGAGAACCGTTCCTTCGACCACTACTTCGGCGCACTGCGCGGCATCCGCGGCTTCGGCGACCCGCGCCCGGTGACCCTGCCCAGCGGCAAGTCCGTCTTCCACCAGTCCGACGGCACGAAGGTGACGCTGCCCTTCCGCCCGCCGTCCGACGACCTCGGCATGGAGTTCCTCCAGGGCCTCAATCACGACTGGGCGGGCGGCCAGAGCGCCTTCAACCAGGGCAGGTACGACAACTGGGTGCCCGCCAAGACGGCCACGACCATGGCCCACCTGACGCGCGAGGACATCCCCTTCCACTACGCCCTGGCGGACGCCTTCACCATCTGCGACGCGTACCACTGCTCGTTCATCGGCTCCACGGACCCCAACCGCTACTACCTCTGGTCCGGCCACACCGGCAACGACGGCAAGGGCGGCGGCCCGGTCCTCAACAACGCCGAGGCGGGCTACGACTGGACCACCTACCCGGAGCGGCTGGAGACGGCCGGTATCTCCTGGAAGGTCTACCAGGACATCGGCGACGGCCTGAACGCGGCCGGCTCCTGGGGCTGGATCGACGACGCCTACCGCGGCAACTACGGCGACAACTCCCTCCTCTACTTCAACGCCTACCGGGGCGCCCAGCCCGGCAGCCCCCTGTTCGAGAAGGCCCGGACGGGCACGAACGCCAAGGCCGGGGAGGGCTACTTCGACCGGCTCCGCGCCGACGTCGCCGCCGCCGCCCTGCCCCAGATCTCCTGGATCGCCGCCCCCGAGGCCTTCAGCGAGCACTCCAACTGGCCCTCCAACTACGGCGCCTGGTACATCTCGCAGGTGCTGGACGCCCTCACCTCCAACCCCGACGTGTGGGCCCGTACCGCGCTGTTCATCACCTACGACGAGAACGACGGCTTCTTCGACCACGTCGTCCCCCCGTACGCCCCCGCCAGTGCCGCGCAGGGCCTGTCGACCACCCCCACCGCCCTGGACGTCTTCCCCGGCAAGCCCGGCTACGTCGCCGGACCGTACGGCCTGGGCCCGCGCGTGCCGATGCTCGTGGTCTCCCCGTGGAGCACCGGCGGTTACTCCTGCTCCGAGACCTTCGACCACACCTCCGTCATCCGCTTCATGGAGCAGCGGTTCGGGGTGACCGAGCCCAACATCTCGCCCTGGCGCCGCGCCGTCTGCGGCGACCTCACGTCCGCCTTCGACTTCGCCCGCAAGGACACCGGCACGGCCCCGCTGCCCGACACCGGCGCCTGGTTCCCGCAGGACCGCGAGCGCCACCCCGACTTCCGGGCCACCCCGCCGGCCGAGGGCGTCATGCCGCGCCAGGAGAAGGGCCTGCGTCAGACCCGTCCGCTGAAGTACGCGCCGTACGTGGACGGCGCGGCGCTCGTGGCGGAGGGCAAGTTCCGGCTGACGTTCAGCGGCGGCCCGGACCTGGGCGCGCAGTTCTACGTCACCTCCGGCAACCGCACCGACGCCCCCTGGACCTACACCACCGAGGCCGGCAAGTCGATCGCGGACACCTGGAACACCCGCTACTCGGCCGGGGTCACCGACCTGACCGTGCACGGCCCCAACGGCTTCCTGCGCGGCTTCCGCAACCCCGGCACCACCCCCGGCCCCGAGGTCACCGCCCGCCACAACGCCGCCACCGGGAACCTGGACCTCACCGTCACCAATGCCGGGGCGTCGACCGCCACCCTGACGGTCACCAACGCCTACGCCGGCGGGCCCAAGCGCCTCACCGTCGCCAAGGGCGCCACCGTCACTTACACCGTCTCGCTGAAGAACACGCGGCGCTGGTACGACGTGACGGTCACCGCCTCCGAGACCCCGGACTTCGGGCGCCGCTTCGCGGGCAAGGTCGAGACGGGCGCGGCCGGCCTGTCGGACCCGGGGATCCTCACGAACCAGTCCTCCTGACGCGGGGGCGGCAGCGGGCCCGCGTCAGCCGACGGCCACCACGACCGGGCCGCCGGTCCGGTCGACGCGGGCCGTCCACCCCGGGGGCAGCCGCAGCGACCGGGACGGGGAGACCGGGCCCGCGAACCGCCGCCGCCACAGCGGCCGGCCGTCCTGGTGGACCGTCACCACCGGGCCGGTCAACCGCTCCCCGGACCGCAGGAGCAGCGGCCGCCCGGCGGTGCCCGTGACCCGGTTCGGCGTCACCCACAGGAGCGGGGCCCGGACCTCCAGCCGCGGGCCGGCCTCCGGCCAGGTGGCGCCGGCCAGGTGGGCCAGGACCGGGGCCGCCGCGGCGGCGCCCTCCCCGGCCGCGGTGGCCGCGCGTTCGATGCCGTGGAGGGCGTTGCCGACCGCGAAGACGCCCGGCGTCGGGGTACGGAACGACGCGTCCACGCCGGGGCCCCGGGTGCCGGGGTCCAGCGGGACGCCACCGCGGCGGGCCAGTTCGTGATCGGGGATCCAGTCGCCGGTGAAGACCACCGTGTCGCAGGCCAGTACCCCCGACCGGCCGTCCCGGTGGCGGACGGCCACGCCGGTCAGCCGGCCACGGCCGATCAGTTCGCCCACCGTGGTAGCCGTGAGGAGCGGGACCCCCGGCACGGCGGCGGCCCGCGGGCGCTCGGTGACCATCGCCACCACCTCCGCACCCGCCCGCCGCAGCGTGCCCACCGCGTGCCGGGCCACCGCCTCGTCGCCCACGACCACGGCCCGCCGCCCGACGGGCAGGCCGTACCGGTGGACCGACTGGAACAGCTCGCCGGTGGTCAGCACGCCCTGCGGGCGGGAGCCCGGCACCAGCCGGGCGCTGCGGGGGCGCTCCCGGGCGCCCGTGGCGAGGACCACGGCCCGGGCCGTGATCCGCTCGAGGCCCGCCGGGCCGGTGGTCTCCAGGGTCAGCGGGCCGGCCCAGCCGGTGGCGGTGACCCCGGTGCGGACCGCGGCCCCGGCGGCGAGCGCCGCCCGCGCCGATCGCCGTGCGGACTCGGGACCGTGGAGCCAGGGGCGCGGCGGCCGGCCGAAGCCGCCGTGGTGGAGGTGACGCGGCATTCCACCCGCCTCCTCCTCTCGTTCCAGTACCTCGACCCGCCCGGCGCCGGCGGCCGCCAGCCGGGCGGCGAGGGCCAGTCCGGCAGGGCCGGCGCCGACGATCAGGACGTCGACCGGCACGTCCGCACGGTTCACCGGCGGGCCTCCTCGAACAGGGCCCGGACCGCGGCCCCGCAGTGGAAGCCCTAGCAGCGGCCGCCCCGGGCGCGCGTACGCCGCCGCAGGCCGTCGGGCGAACCGGGCGGGACGGTCCCGGCGAGCGCGTCGCGTATCTCACCGCGGGTCACGCGCTCGCAGTGGCAGACGATCCGGCCGTACTCCGGGTCCGCCGCGATCATGGCCGCGTCCCGGTACGGCCGGGGGAACGCCTCGCCGAGGTTCGGCATCCGCACCGGTTCCAACTCCCGTGCGCCGGACACCGGCAGACCGCCGTCCGCGAGCAGCTCCACCACATGTGCGGCGATCGCCAGGGAGGCGGTCAGCCCCGTGGAGCGGATCCCGCCCACGCTCACGTACCGCTGTGCGGGATGCGCCCGGATCGCGTAGTCCTCCTGCCCGGTGGCCGCCCGCAGCCCGGCGTACACGGCGGTGACCTCCTCCTCCAGGAGCGCCGGCAGGATCCGCCGGCCCTTCTCCCGCAGCAGCGCGAGCCCTTCGGCGGTGGACCCGGTGGCCGTCTTGTCGTCCAGGTCCTCCGCGGTCGGCCCGAGCATCACGTTCCCGTACACGGTCGGCGTCACCAGCACCCCCTTGCCGCGCGTGTCCGGCACCGGCAGGAGGATGTGGCGTACGAGGCCGCGGGCGAGTTCGTCGAAGACGATCAGCTGGCCGCGCCGGGGCGTCACGGTGAAGTCCGCGTGGCCGAGCAGCCGGTCGATCTCGTCGGCGTACAGGCCCGCCGCGTTGACCAGGTACCGGGTGCGCAGCGGGCCCCGGCCGGTGGCCAGTGTGTGCGGTTCGCCCGGAGTGAGCGAGCGCACCGGGCAGTTGAGGTGCAGGTCGACGCCGGCGCGGACCGCCTGCGTCGCGTAGGCGAGGGTGGTCGTCCACGGGCAGATGATCGACTCGTCCGGCACGTGGAGCGCCCCCAGGGCGCCGGGCCCGAGCTCCGGCTCGCGGGCCCGCACCTCCTCGGCGGGGAGGATCCTGGCCGCGCGGTAGCCGTTGCGTACGGCCTTCTCGGCGAGCCCCGGCAGCGCCGCGAGCTGCTCCTCGTTCCAGGCAACGAGGAGCGCCCCGAGCGGTTCCACCGGGATGCCGGTGTCGGCGGCGTAGGAGGCGAGCAGCCGCTGCCCCTCCCGGACGAGCCGGGACTCCAGGGAGCCGGGCACGGCGTCGAAACCGGTGTGCAGGATGGCGGTGTTGGCCTTGGAAGTGCCGTTGCCGACGTCGTCGGACGCGTCGAGGAGGGCGATCCGCAGGGGGAGCCGGGCCAGTTCGCGGGCGATGGCCGAGCCGACGACGCCGGCGCCGACGACCGTCACGTCGTACGCGTCTCGCTCGCCGTGCTCGTCGTACGCGTCTGCGCCGGGCAGCGGGCCGCTGGTGGTGACCGTCATGCCGGGCCGTCGAGCAGGGCCGAGACCGCCGTCCGGAACCGTGCGCGGCGCTCCGCCGCGTGCGCGGAGCCGGCCCTCGGCTCGTACACGGCGGACGGCTTCCACTCCGGGACGGCCTCGTGGGCGGTGAGCGAGGGGTCGAGCCCGAGCCGGGCGACCGCGCCGACGCCGAGTGCGGTGGCGTCCGGCAGTGCCGAGACCTCGACGGGGATCTGGAGCAGATCGGCCTGTGCCTGCATGAGCAGCGCGGACCGGGTGAGTCCGCCGTCCACGCGCAGGGTGGCCAGCGGCGCGCCCAGGTCGGCGGCGACCGCGTCCGCGAGCTCCGCCACCTGCGCGGCTATGCCGTCGCACAGCGCGTGCACGAGGTGCCCGGCGGTGGTGTCGAGGCCGAGGCCGGTGACCGAACCCCGCAGGTCGCCCCGCCACCACGGGGCGGCGAGCCCGGCGAGCGCGGGGACGAACGTGACGCCGCCGGCGTCCGGGGCGCTGCCGCCCACGGTGTCGATGTCCTCGGCGCCGGAGATCACGCCGACGTCGGTGAGCCACCGCACGGCGGAGGCGGCCGTGTAGACCTGCCCGTCCAGGCAGTAGCTGGTCGCCCCGCCGAGCCGCCAGGCGACACAGCCGACCAGTCCGGAGGTGCTGCGGCGGGGGCGCGGGCCGGTCTGTGCGAGGAGGAACGCCCCCGTGCCGTAGGTGCACTTGGCGGTGCCCGGCTCGGTGACGCGCTGTGCGAACAGTGCGGCCTGCTGGTCGACGAGCAGGCCCGTCAGCGGCAGCGGGGGCCCGAAGGCGGTGGTGGTGCCCACGCGGGTGTCCGCGTCGACGACTTCCGGCAGCCGTTCGCCGGTGAGGCCGAAGGCGTCGAGTGCCGCCGGGGACCAGTCGACGGTGTCGAGGTCGAGGAGCTGGGTGCGGCCCGCGGTCGCCGCATCGGTGACGAAGGCGCCGGTGAGCCGGTGCACCAGCCACACGTCGCTGGTCGTCACGACTCCCTGCCGGGTCAGGCTACGGCGTATCCAGGCCATCTTGGGCGCGGCGAAGTACGGGTCGAGCGGCAGGCCCGTCAGCTCCTGTAACGACGCGGCGTGCGGGGCCAGTTCCGTACAGAGCTGCTCTGCGCGGCGGTCCTGCCAGACGATCGCGTCGGTCAGCGGCTCACCGCTCGCCGGGTCCCAGGCGAGCACGGTCTCGCCCTGGTTGGCCAGGCCCACCGCCACCACCGGCTCGCCGGCCGCCGCCAGTGCGGCGCGCCCCGCGTCGACGACCGAGTCCAGCAGGTCACGGGGGTCGACCTCCACGCGGCCGCCCGGCAGGTACCGGGGCCGCACGGGGGCGGAGGCGGAGCCGATGACCCCGCGTACGGGACAGACGACGAGGGCCTTGGTTCCCGACGTGCCCTGGTCCACAGCGAGCACCGGGCCCGTCATCACCACTCCGTCCCTGGTATCGGCATGCGTGTGATCGTCGCTCGGAAGCCTTCACCAGCGGACGTCGCCCGTCAAGATCCGTCCGCGCAGCCGGCGATCGCACGCCGATACAGCTGACGTGAATTCATATCTTGTATGTGGCTTGATAGTTGCATTTGAAATGTTCCATGACCCGAACGCTCACACTCGATCTATAGTGATCGCCGTTCACCAGGCGCGAAGGCCATGCGATGCGAGGGCCGATGACCACGACCACCGCAAGACGCGCCCGTCCCGGCCACCCGTCGACCGGGACGAGGTGATGGCGGGCAGCGACTTCCGGCCCGTCTACCATCCCGCCGGTCACGACAACGAGCTGCGCGTCGCCGTGCAGGACCTGCGCACCGGCCGCTGGGTGTCGATGGCGCAGTTACTGGACCGGACGGACGGCTGGGGGCTGTGGACCCAGCGCACCCAGGTGCTCGCCGCGGTCGCCGCCGGCTCGGACGTGGTCCAGGCCTGGCGCGCCGAGGAACCGCGCAGCGTCGCCGCGTCCGTCATGCACACCCGTGTCCTCGTCGAACGGGCCGTCCGTGCCCACCGCGCACGGCACCCGCGCACGCGCGAGCTGTGGCGGGAGGCGTGGGAGGCCTGCCGTGACACCGCCGAGGCCAGCCCCGCCGACCCCGTGCCGTGGGTCTGCCTGCTCGCCCTCGCCTCCCTCGACGAACACCGCTCGATGGACGAGCACCGGCTCCGGGCACCCGCCGTGATGCTGCCCCCCGGCCCCTGGGGCATCCTCGCGCAGGCCGACAAGCGCGATCCGCACAACCGCGAGGCGTACCACCGGATGCTCCAGTTCGTGTGCGCGGGTACCCCCGGGCCGCTCACCGAGGCGGCCAACTTCGTGCACTGGGCCGCCGGTTCGGCCGCGGCCGGGTCCGCCGTCCACCTCCTGCCGCTGTACCTGAGCATCGAGCGCTACCGCCGCGAGCGCGGCCAGGAGAGGGCACTCGACCTGCACTGGGTCGCCGAGGACTCCGTCCGTGACGCCGGCCACGCCCTGGACACCTGGTTCCGGTACGCCGACCTGCGCCGCGCCTCGCCGCTCGACCTGAACCACCTCGCCCACGCCCTGTGGGGAGCCAACCGGTTCGGCGAGGCGGCCCAGGTCTTCGACACGATCGACCGGTACTGGACCACCCTGCCCTGGGCCTACCGGACCCGCGACCCCGCCGACCAGGAACTGGCCGTGGAGGTCTTCCTGCAGGCCCGGTCCCGCAGCCTCGCCGGCCGGGACTGACCTCCGCTCCCCGCGGCCCCACCGCCTCACCGCCCCACCCCCGCTCCCCGTCCCCGCGCTCCACGAACCCCCGGAGGTACCTCCCCATGTCCCGAACCGCGCCGACCGTCCGCCAGGACCACAAGGCCCCGCCCCGGCAGGACGAGGAGGAACGACTGAGGGAACTCGGCTACCAGCCCGTCCTCGCCCGCCGGATGGGCGGCTTCGGCAACTTCGCCATCAGCTTCTCGGTCATATCCGTCCTGTCCGGCTGCATGACCCTGTACGGCTTCGGCCTGGGCACCGGCGGTCCGGCCGTGATGATGTGGGGCTGGGTCGGCGTCGGCCTCTTCGTACTCTGCGTGGGCCTCGCCCTGGCCGAGGTGACCAGCGCCTATCCCACCTCGGGGGCGCTCTACTACATGGCCGACCGGCTCGGCGGACGCCGCTGGGGCTGGTACACGGGCTGGCTCAACCTGCTCGGCCTGCTCGGCGCCATCGCAGGGATCGACTACGGCGCCGCCCTGTTCACCGGCGCCTTCCTCAACCTCCAGTTCGGTTTCGTGCCCACCGCGGGCTCGACGTTCCTGATCTTCCTCTGCATCCTGCTGCTGCACGCCGTGCTCAACCTCTTCGGCGTCCGCCTCGTCAGCGTGCTCAACTCCATCAGCGTCTGGTGGCACCTCGCCGGCGTGGCCGTGATCGTCGGCGCCCTGGCCTTCGTCCCCGACCACCACCAGTCGGCCTCGTTCGTCTTCACCGAGTTCGTCAACGACACCGGCTGGGCCAACCCGTTCTACGTGGCCGCGGTCGGCCTGCTGCTCGCCCAGTACACGTTCTCCGGGTACGACGCCTCCGCGCACCTCTCGGAGGAGACCTCCAACGCCTCCGTCTCCGCCGCCAAGGGCATCGTCCGGGCCATCTGGGTCTCCTGGATCGCCGGGTTCGCGCTGCTCGCGGGCCTCACCTTCGCCATCCAGGACTACGCGGCCGTCCAGGGCAGCGCCACCGGCGTCCCGCCCGCCCAGATCTTCCTCGACGCCCTGGGCTCCGGCGGCGCCACCGCCCTGCTCCTCGTGGTCATCGTCGCGCAGCTCTTCTGCGGCAACGCCGAGGTCGCCGCCGCGAGCCGGATGGTCTTCGCCTTCAGCCGCGACAACGCCCTTCCCGGCTCCGCCCTGTGGCGCAAGGTCAGCAGCCGTACGCAGACCCCGGTCCCTGCCGTCTGGCTCTCGGTCGTCGTCGCGGGCGTCCTGGCGCTCCCCTCCCTCTACTCCGCCACCGCCTACGGGGCCGTGACCGCCATCAACGTCATCGGCATCACCCCGGCCTACGCCATCCCGATCTACCTGCGCCTGCGCGCCGGCAACCGCTTCCAGCCCGGCCCGTGGCACCTGGGCCGCTGGAGCAAGCCGATCGGCTGGACCGCAGTCGTCTGGGTGGCCGTGGTCACCGTCCTGTTCTGCCTGCCCCAGAAGTCGCCGGTCACCATCGACTCGATGAACTACGCGGTCATCGCCCTGGCCGTGGTCCTGGTCCTGGCCAGCGCCTGGTGGTACGCCGCCCGCCGCTCGTACGGAACCCCGTCGGCATACGGCAACGCCCGCGAACAGGCCGAGATCGCCGAGGGCATCGTCTGACCCCCTCCCCCGCGTGCCTTGCTCCCGGGAGTGGCCAAGGGGCCGTTTCGGATCTCACCGAAACGGCCCCTTCTCCGCGACTCTTGCCGTCCGCCCTCGGCACGATGTGGACCCACCGGCCTCCCACTCCACGCGGTGCCCGCCGGCCGCCGTACATCCGCGCCACGGGGTCGCGGTACGGGTGGCCCTTGAGCACGGGCCGGGCCGGGGGGATGTGCGCCGAGTCGTCCGGAACGCGGCTCCGGGCCGCCATGCGGTCCGAGACTGCGGCGTGCCGCTCACCAGGGCGGAGTGGGCGTGCCGTCGGGCTCCAGCCCGTACGGCCAGAAGCGGTACACGGCCGGCTGGGGGGTGACGGGCCGCAGTCTGGCGGAGTCCGCGGCGCGCGCGAGGAGCCGTTCGGCGCTTGCGAGATCTCCTGACCGCTCCAGCATGTCGATGAGCTGGTCGAAGGCGAAGGGGTGACCGGCTTCGGATGCTTGGCTCAGGAATCGTGCTGCGCTTTCAAGGTCGCCGGCCTTCTCACGGATACCGGCGAGCTGGATGACAGCGCCGGAGTGGCCGGTGTGAGCCACCTGCGTGATGAGTTGTTCGGCCTCCTCCACGTCTCCCGCCCGCTCGCGGATTTCGGCGACAGCCATGAGAGCGTGAGGATCGCCGCTTCGGACGGCGTCAGCGAGGAGTTGTTCGGCGCCTTCGACGTCGCCGGCCTTCTCACGGATGCGAGCGAGCTGTACGAAGGCGTAGGCGTCGCCGGATTGGGCGGCTTGGGTGAGGAGTTGTTCGGCACCCCCGAGATCTCCAGCCCTCTCACGGATCTCAGCGACGGTCGTGAGGGCACTGGTGTGGCCGGTTTGAACAGCCTGGACGAGGAGTTGTTCCACACCTTCGAGGTCTCCGGCTCTCTCACGGATACGGGCGAGGGCCGTGAGTGTGAGGGAGGGGTGCCCGGACTGGGCGGCCTGTGTGAGGAGTCGTTCGGCGCCTTGGAAGTCACCGGCTCTCTCACGGATACGGGCGAGGGAGGTGAACGCACCGGGGTGCCCGGTCCGGGCGGCCTGTGTGAGGAGTTGTTCGGCACCGTCGAGATCTCCAGCCTTCTCACGCCGGCGGCCGAGGACGGTGAGGGCGACCATGGTGGCGGTGCCCGGTTCCCCGGTGTCTGCCACCTGGGTGAGGAGTCGTTCGGAACCTTCCAGGTCGCCGGCTCTTTCCAACATGAAGGCCAGCTCGATGAGGGAATAGCCGTCGCCGGTTTCGGCTGCCTGTGCGGCCAGTTGCTCGGCGCCCTCGCGGTCTCCGATCTCGTCCCGGATGAGTGCGAGCTGTGTGCGGGCGAAGGGAGTGCTGGCGCGCTGGTACAGATGGTGGGCCCACCGGAGACGAAGCCTGTCGCGGGCGGCGGCCGCGAGACGCTCGAGGTCGTCAGGGCCGGCGAGGTGATCGTGTGCTGCGTGCCAGAAGGAGGCGGGCGGACACAGCGGACGGCGTTCGTCGCGGCCATGCTGCTCGAGGTAGTCCGCGAGCCGGTAGACGACGCCCGGTGCTGGTGCGTCGGCCAGCGCGGTGGGACTGCCGGGGGCTCGGCTCGTACGGCGTGGCTGGGTGCGGCGCAGGGGCGCGAGCCGGCCGTGGACAGGTTGGGCGAGTTCGGCGAGGGCTCGTTCGGCCCAGTCGGGGGTGAGGGTGTCGTACTCGTGGTCGGTGAGGTAGTCGGTGGCGGCATCGGCGAGGAAGGCGAGCGCCAAGTGAAGGCCGGCGCCGAGGCGTCGTGCGTCCATGGCCGCGTGCAGGAGGGCACGGGCGGGCGGCGTGGCAGTGCGGTAGCGGCGCAGTAACTCGGGCGCCCCGGCGAGATCCTGGGTGAGACGCCCATCGGCGGCACGGGTCAGGGCAGCGGCCAGGACCGCGTCTCCGCCCTCCGCCAGCACGCGGGCGGCTTCCAGCGCGGCCTGGTCGAAGGACTCCGGCACCGGAATGGTCCGCCCGGCCAGCAGCTCACGCACCTGGGCGTGCGCATCGGGTTGCCCAGGCTGCGGGAGCGCGCTGTAGGTGCGCTCGTAGTCGGGCCAGAGAGTGCCCAGTACCAGGACCGGACCGCGAGTGGGGGCGGTGAGCAGCGTCCGCAGGGCTGCGGCGATGGTCTCGCCGTGGCGGAGGTCGCCGACGTAGTGCTGCGCCTCGTTCAGCCAGACCACCGTGTGGGGCCCGACCCGCTCGAGATCGCCGAGGGCTGCCTCGGCCCGGGTGGGGTCGAAGGGGTGCCACAGCCGCCAACCTTGTTCGGCGAGCGGCTGGATGGCTTCCCAACACGCCCGGGTCTTGCCCGTGGAGGAGGAGCCGACCAGAACAACCAGCCTGCTGTGGCCGTCACCGGCGTCGCGCACGGCATCGGTGAGGACGTCGTCGTGGGCGCGTGGCACGTAGCCGGGCAGTACCGGCTCCGATGGTCCACGGGGATCGTCTCGGCGGGTGATCAGTCCGGCGGAGTGGACCTCCAGGTCGTACGGGTTGCATTCGCTGATGGGCCGACCCGGCCGCCGATCCGCCGGGGTGGTGGATGTGGTCTCTCCGGCAGCGGTCCGCCGCAGGTCCAGGAGCTCGTGCTCCGGCAAGCGCAGCACGCGGGCCAGAGCCGCCACCGTCCTCGCCGAGGGAATGTCCGCGTCGGGCTGAAGCGCCTCATGCACGGTCGTACGGCCCAGCCTCGCCTGTGCGGCGAGCTGCGTCACCGTCAACCCGCGACGGGCCAGGCCGTCTGCCAGCCCCGTACGCAGCTCAGCGAGCGCCGCCCCGCGCGCCGTCTCCTCGTCGTGCACATCTCTCCCCTGGACTTGATGTGTTCGCTGCTGTTCATCTTCGTCCGGCGAACCCCGGCGCACATGCCTTCCACCACTCTCGACACCGTCAACGACCCAACGTCACAAGGGAGCTTGTCGTGCCCGATCTTGCCGTTGTCCTCCTCACCACGGCGCTTGTCGTCATGGTCGCGCTGCTGGTCGCCGCCGCAGCGGGCAAGCTCGCCCGCCTGGACGGCGCCACCTACCCCGCCTCCGCGATCCGGGCTGCAACTGCCTTCGCCACGGTTCTCACCCTCGCCGCGGCCCTCACCGCAGCCTTCGCCGCACTACGGCCCTAAGGCCCTTCCACGGCAGGAGGGGGACCTACGACGCCTCGCGCGAGGCGTCGTCCGACTTCTCTGCGAACCGTCCTGCCGGGTGGGTGGCCGAATCCACCGCCAGCGCGTCTCGGCCGCCCCGACGCCGACGAGGCCGAGGTGCGGGCGGCAGCGACGGCGGCGCGGTTGGACGAGGTGATCGAGCGACTGCCCGACGGATGGTCGACGCCTGTCGGCGAGGGCGGCGCAAGGCTGTCGGGTGGTGAACGCCGGCGCGTCTCGATCGCGCGGGCGCTGCTGAAGAACGCGCCCATCGTGCTCCTGGACGAGGTGAGCTCCGCACTGGACCCGGTGAACGAGGCAGCCGTCCATGAGGGCATCGAACGCCTGATGGCCGGCCGGACGGTGGTGATGGTCGCGCATCGGGTGCGGACCGTCCGACGCGCCGATCGCGTCGCCTTCCTGGACGGCGGCCGGATCGTGGAGGAAGGCAGCCACGACGCACTGCTGCGCCTCGGCGGCCGCTACGCCGATTTCTGGAACATCTCCCTGCCACCCGGCGGCGACTGCATGAGTCGGCGATGCACGGGCGCTCCCAGGCACGACTCACCCTCGCAAGCGGCGCAGGCGTTCCGACCACCGGTGCCAGACGACCGCCCCCGGATGTTCCGCCGTCACGCGGGCTACCTCCTTGGCCGCGCCCGCCACGCCGTTGTCCTCGGCCCAGCGGTACCAGTCGATGGCGTTCCCGTACGCGCCGCACTTCTCGTGGGCCCGGGCGCCCTCCAGGATGGCCGCGGTGTCCCCGGCCTTGCCGGCCTCCAGCAGCCAGGACAGGGCAGCCTGGACGTGCTCGTCGCTACCCGCCTTCAGTTGGGCCCGGGCGATCTGCCGCATGGCCCGGGTGTTGCCTGCCTCTGCGGCCCGCTGCCGCCATGCGAACGAGTTGGCCGTGTCCAGTCCCACCAGGGCCAGCATGGTCTCGACGTCGCTGCCCTCGGCGAGGTCGCGGTACCGTACCACCTGCCTGACGTGCTGTTTGCGCTCGACCGAGCTGTTGCTCCGGTCGCGCAACGCGAGGTACAGCCGGACGATGTCCCTCTTGGCGGTGCGGTCACCGAGTTGTTCGGCCCGAAGAAGGCACTGCAGGGCAGCCTCCGGCCGGTCGCTCCGCTCGTGCTTCACGGCCGCGGCCCGTAGCGAGGCGGGGTCCGGCTGCGCCCCCTCGTTCGGCGCGGGAGGCTTGGGCGGCGTCCGCCCTGCGGCGCTCTTCGAGGCGGGCTCGGCTGCGGTCTTCTTAGGTGCGGGCTTGGCCGGCGCGGGCTTGGCCGGCGCGGGCTTGGCCGGCGCGGGCTTGGCCGGCGCGGGCTCCGCTGCGGCCTTCTTCGGCTTGGGCTTGGCCGGCGCAGGCTTCGCCGTGGTGGAACCGGCCGGCCCGGTGCCGGCCAGCGCCGAGCGGAGGCGTTCCGCTTCGAGGGTGGCCTTGGGGTGCCCCTTCTCAGCGGCGCGTTGGTACCACTTCAGCGCTTCGGGTGCCCGTGCCGTCTGCTCCAGGATCTCCGCCGCGTCGATCATGGCGGCCTGGTGGCCCTTGGCGGCGGCCACGCGGAAGTGGGCCAGCGCGTCCGGAAGGTTGCCCTGCTGCTTCAGCGAACGCCCCACGCAGTGCATGGCGTCGGTGTTGCCCGCGGCTGCGGCCTTGCGGTACCAGTCGAGGGACTCGGCCTGCTTCTTGGGGTCCAGGGCCAGCAGCTGGGCGGAAATCACCATGGCGTGAACATGGCCGGCCTTGGCGGCGTGCCGGTACCAGGTGAGGGCTTCCTGCACGCGCTTCGCCCCCAGGTGCCAACTCGCCAGCGCCAGCATTGACTTCACCTGGCCATCGCGGGCGGCTGCCGCATGGTCGCGCATCAGCGCCGCCTCCGCGTCCTTCGCGGCATCCGCGGCCTTCGCATCGGAGGCCGCGGCGCGGGCCAGCGCGGCGCGGACGCGGGCCACCCCTTCGGGAGCCTTCTCATGGTTGCGCCCAGCAGCCCTCTCGTACCACGCGAGGGCCTCCGCCAGCCCGCCCGGCTCCTGCTCCAGCAGGCCGCCCAGCCGCATCGCCGAGTGGAGGTCCCCACCCTCGGCCGCCCTCCGGTAGAGGGTTGCGGCCTGGTCCCGCAGTTCTGGGAAGTGCTGCTCGATCAGTTGAGCCGCCTCCCTGGCTCCGGTCGCGTTGCCGGCCTCGGCCGCTCGCCGGAACCAGGACAGCGCTTGCCGCCAGTCGCGGGCAGAGCGGCAGGCGGAGGCCACTTGACGCATGGCCTCTGAGTTCCCGGCCTCGGCGGCGGCCCGGTACCGGGCCGCCGGGCTCACCCGCGTACGCCTTGCCGGCCGCGGCCTTCCGGGCGGGTGCCACCGGCGGATTCACCGGCGGCGCCGCCTTGGGCGCGGCCGGTGGGGAGACCTGTCGCGCGGTCGGGCCGGCGCCGGTCGGGGGGCGGGTGGTCGCCTCGTGGAACGACGCCCTGGGCGGCGCGGGTGGGAAATCGCGCTCACGGACCGCGCGGACGGCTGACGAGGTGGGGGTGGCGGCAAGGGGGCGTCCGGGGCCGGGGAGGACCGGCGGTTCGTGCTGGAGGCGTGGGTAGCGCATCGGTGCCGCAAGGTCCACGGCGAGGTCCGACAGCCCGGCGAGCGCACTGCGCAGCCCCGGCGGCAGCCACTCGTGCTCCTTCGGTGACACGCTCGACGGCAGCAGCCCGGCGAGCTCCACCGGCGTCGGCCTGTCCTGCGGCCCCGGTTCCAGGCAGGGGAGGACGATCTCCTCCACGGCGGACGGCAGCCCGCCCAGCCGGCGGTGCCCGTGCAGGATGTTCGCCTGGATCTGGGCTTCGGAGCCGGGCCCGAACGGGTGCCGGTTCAGCGCCGCGTAGGCCAGCACCACACCGAGGGCGAAGACGTCGCTGGCCGGCCCCACCCGCTCGTCCCGGAGCTGTTCGGGCGAGGAGAAGGTGACGGTGCGCGGGGCCGCCCCGGAGCCGGTCAGCGTGGCGCCGCCGGCCGGGGAGAGGTTCCGGGCGATCCCGAAGTCGATGACGTATGGTCCGTCTCCGGCCAGCAGGATGTTCGCGAGCTTGAGGTCGCGGTGCACCAGGTCCGCGGCGTGGATGCTCCGCAGGGCGTCGGCCAGACCTGCCGCCAGGACCCGCCACGTCCGCTGGGGCAGCGGGGCCCCGCAGTGGTCGAGCGCCTCCGCCAGGTCGACCCCGCGGATGTAGCGGGCGGCGAGCCAGGGTTCGGCGGCATGCGTGTCGGCGTCCACCACCTGGGCGGTGTACGTGCTGTCGACCGCGCGGGCCGCCTCGACCTCGCGGGCGAAGCGGCGGCGGAAGCGCTCCGGGTTCCCCGCAAGGTGCTCTGGCCTGATCGTCTTGAGCGCCACCCCGCGACCGAACTCGCTGCGGGCGAAGTAGACGTTCCCCCAGCCGCCCCGGCCCAACAGGGCGAACAGCCGGTACGGACCGATCGTCTCGGGATCGTCCTCCCGCAGTGGCTCCAACTCGACTCCCCCACCGATCCACCGGCCGTCAGGGCACCTTGCGGGCGCGCACCGAAATCGACCCGCTGGTCCCGTAGGGCCGTTCGAACTCTCGTACCGTCATGCCGGCCGCGCCGGCGCCACCCGTCCCGAAGCAACGTCCGCCCGCCGCCGGAGGGCTCCGTGCCGAGCTCAGTCCGTGCTGGTCAGCTCGTCGTTGCCCCGCGCGTGGAGCGGACCAGGACCGGTATGCGGGGACCGGCGCCACCCCACCGGCCCGCCCCGCTCGCCCCTTGGCGTGGGCTCGACGACTTGGAGTATCGGATCCGATACTCTGCGTGACGATCACGTTCGTGCCCCATTCACCTGCGGGTCGTGCGACCCGCCGGGAGGTGCCGTCATGCCTTCATCGTTCTCCGCACCCGGATTCGCCGACGATCTGAACCCTGGCCTCCTCGACCGCTGGAACGCGGTGATCGATGCGGAGTTCCACCGCATCGAGGAGGAACAAGGGGCGAGCAGGTACTTCACCCTACGATCCGCCGATCCCGCCGCCCCCCGGCACGCCGTGTCCTGGTTCGGCAACCCGGCCGAGCCCGAGTTCTGCTTCGACCAGGCCACCGCCCGCAAACTCTCCGACTGGGGTGTCCGCGGACGACGCGGCCTGCACAACGAGTACTGCGAGTACGCAGTCGTCACCGCCCCGGACAGCCAGGGCCGGATGCGGCCCAAACGGGTTCAGGTGACCACCGAACTGTCCGAGTACTACCAGGTACTCGCCGAGGACGACCCGGACCTCCTGCGCGAGACGCTCACGGAGACCCTCGGCACCGAGCCCCCTCGCTGGCAGGAGCTGTACGGGCCCGCGGTCGCCAACCCGAAACTGCTCACCCCCGCCCAGCGGCGAGTGGCGTTCGCCCGCCAGCTGACCGGCCACGGGAATCACGCCGACCTGGCCAAGGCCGGCGTCCGGAGGGACCCGGACGGTTCCCTCAACACTGTCAACGCCCTGTTCATGACCCACCCCATCAACGGGCTCGACGACCTGATCTACATCGTGATGTTCGGCGCCAAGCCCTACGCGCGCCGCACCGCGACGGGTGAGCTGAAGGCCGCCGGACGCGACCAGATCTTCCGCCAGGAGCCCGAGCAAGAACAGCTGGCCTGCCGCAACGCCGACCCCGCCGCCGCCCTGGCCGCCGCCGGCGCGGCCTTCGAAGGGCGAACGGTCTCCTTCGCCGACCCGCTCGGGGTCTACATCCACGGATTCACGTCCGACGTCTTCCAGTTCGAGGGCGGCCCCGTCCCGGCCGAGTGGATCCGCACCGGGCGGGGCCGGCCGGGACTGCAGCAGCGCCTGGAATTCGGCCCGGCGGACGACGATCCGCACTTCCTCGACGAGATCACCGTGGTCGAGGGCGATTCGGAGGAGTCCGTGACCGGCGGCTACCAGGTCGTACGGCGGGTGGAGGTCGGCCCGGTGGTCACGCTCGGCGCACCGACGGCCGTACCGGCGCAGGACTTCGTGGTACTGCCCGACCCGCCGGGGCCGATCCTCTGCCGGGAAGCGAGCGTGTGCCTTTCCGTGGGAGCCCTGAAGCAGGACTTCGACACCGCGACCGGGGGGCCAGGGCCCGCGATCGGCCCGCGGGGTCGGCGATGACCACGCTCCAGGACGGCATCTACCACGCCAAGGGCTGCCGCCCGCCCGGCCATCTCGCGCTCGTGTTCCTGCGTGCCAACCCCGGGGCGGACGCCCCGGCCGTCGACGGGGCGCTGCGCGAGGTGACCGCGCTGCTGCGCGGCCTCGCCGAGGGGCGCGTCGCCGAACTTCCCGGCCACCCCGTACCCACCGGAGAGCTGAAGTTCCTCCTCGGGTTCGGCCCCAAGGCCTTCGAGATCCCCGGTGGCCGCCTGAAATGCCCCACCTCACTCGGCCCGGGCTTCCGTTTCCGCTCGCCCGACCGCGAGAAGGGGGGCGGGCCGCTGCTCGTCGGCGGGGGCCTCCCGTACGCCTCGGACGTCTTCTGCAACGACTCCACGGAGGAGTTCTGCCTCCAGCTCACCGCGGAGACCCAGCTCGCGGTCTCCCGCGCCGTGGTGGAGCTGTGGAAGCTGTTCGACGCCGGCCGGGACGGCGGCACGCGGAAGCCAGCGCTGGAGATCGCCGGCGTCCACACCGGCTTCCAGCGCGACGACCTGCGGAGCTGGATCGGCTTCCACGACGGCGTGTCCAATCTGGAGAGCAACGAACGCGAAGGGGTCATCACCATCGGGGCCGCCGAGGCGGGCCAGGACACCTGGACCGTCGGCGGCACCTACCTCGTCTTCCTCCGCCTCGCAGTCGACCTCGGCAGCTGGCACCTCCTGCCGCGCGCCCAACAGGAGTTGCTCGTCGGCCGCGACAAGCTCACCGGAGCCCCGCTCACCGGCACCGATCCCGAGGGACGGCCCGTTCCGGCGGCCGGCTGCCCTGTCCCCGGCACCACCGAGGTGACCCAGGCCGGCAACGAGGACTTCCACCAGCCCGGGCCCACCGACGACCCCGTGCTGCTGGCCGCCCATGTGCGCAGAGCAAACCTGGCCGGCACCGCCGACCCTGAACTCGGCGGTTCGCTCAGGGTGTTCCGTCAGGGCCACGAGTTCTTCGAGCCGATCCCGGACGCACCCGGCTTCCGGGTCGGGCTGAACTTCATCAGCTTCCAGGACAACCCCGACCGGGTGCTGCGCATCCTCACCCAGCGCTCCTGGCTGGGCGGGATCAACTTCGGCGGGCAGCCCGGCCCGGACGGTCCCGCCGGCCGACTGCTGACCGTACGCGCGGGCGGAACCTACCTCGTCCCGCCCCGGCACGACGCCGCCCCCTACCCGGGGGCCGAGGTCTTCGCGTGACCCCACCCCCTCTTTCCGATCATTGCGACGAGAACGGAGACTCACGGTGATCGAGAAGATCCAGCCGTACCCGCCCCTGGCCTCCGCCCGGCTGGGCCCGTCCCCCGAACCCTCCAGTGCGTGGGAGTGGTGGTTGCGTCGGTGACCGGGTTGCCGACGGAGCCGCTGGGGAAGCTGCCGTTGAGGTGGGATCCGCCCGAGCCGGCCTTGGTGAAGCCGGTTGTCGTCACGCTGCCCCGATCGATCTGGGCTGCGGCACCGGACGGGCCATGCCCGCCGTTCGCGCCCAGGTGGGCGCCGAGCGCACGGTGCTCGGGGTGGGCGTCACCCACGCGATGCTCACCGCGGCCGCCCGCCACGGCCGACCGGCCGCAGCGCGTGCGTCCGACCACATTGCGACCACAATGGCTCCGGACGCACGAAAGGCCGTCCTCTCACGGATGAGAGAACGGCCTCCGACCTGCGTTTCCGCACAGTCGGGACGACAGGATTTGAACCTGCGACCCCTTGACCCCCAGTCAAGTGCGCTACCAAGCTGCGCCACGTCCCGTTGTGCCCTCGACCTGCGGGTTTCCCCGTGCTCGGCGGCACATGCAGAACATTACCGCACGCCGAGGGGTGTCCATGCACCGGTGATCGGCGAGGGGGAGGATGGGGCGGTGAACACACGGGATCGGGATGGTGAAGGGCGGGCGCGGGGCGCGCGGCCCAGGGATGGGCTGGGACGGCCGCTGCCCTACGGGGAGGCCGGGGTGGAGCGGCAGCCCGAGGGGGTGGTGCGCTCGCCCGCGGAGACCGTGCGGGAGGCGCAGCGGCTGCTGGACGCCGGGATGCCGTTCCACGCGCACGAGGTGTTCGAGGACGCCTGGAAGTCGGGGCCCGGGGGCGGTGCCCTGCTCTGGCGGGGGCTGGCGCAGCTCGCGGTCGGGCTGACGCACGCGGCGCGCGGCAACACGGTCGGCGGGGCGCGGCTGCTGCGGCGCGGGGCCTCAGGGATCGAAGGGTTGGACGGAGGGCCGTACGGGATCGACGTGCCGGGGCTGGTGCGGTGGGCCCGGGAGCTGGCCGGCCGGGTGGAGGCCGGCGGCCCGGCGGTCGATCCCGTGCGGGAGGCGCCGCGGCTAGCCGGCGGCGGGCTGGAGTAGGTCCCAGCGGTTTCCGTACAGGTCCTCGAAGACCGCGACGGAGCCGTACGCCTCGTGGCGCGGCTCCTCCAGGAAGCGGACGCCCTCGGCGGTCATCCGGGCGTGGTCGCGCGTGAAGTCGTCGGTGTAGAGGAAGAAGCCGACGCGGCCGCCGGTCTGGTCGCCGACCCGGGAGCGCTGGGCGTCGTCCTTGGCGCGGGCCAGCAGCAGGGCGGTTTCGGTGGCGCCGGGCGGGCGGACCACGACCCAGCGGGAGCCGTCCGGGCGCGCGGTGTCCTCGGCGAGGTCGAACCCGAGGGCGCGGGTGTAGAAGTCGATGGCCTCGTCGTAGTCGTTGACGACCAGGGCGGTGAGGGCGATGTGGGAGGACATGAGTTTATTGTGCGCCGAGGAGGACGACCTCCAGGGTGCGGGGGCCGTGGACGCCCTCCACCCGGTCCAGTTCGATGTCGCTGGTCGCCGAGGGGCCGGAGATCCAGGTCAGCGGGCGGGTGGGGTCGAGGCGCTCGAGGGCCTGCGGAACGGAGTCGACCAGCTGGTCGGGGACGCGGACCACGCAGACGTGGTGGTCGGGGATCAGGGTGATGCGGCGCCTGCCCTGGTCCGGGCCTCCGTCCAGGACGATCGTGCCGGTCTCGGCGACGGCCAGGGCGCAGCCGGTCACCACGCTGTCGACGGCGTCCAGTTCGTACGGGGTGGACTCGGCGCGGTCCTGGACCAGGGCCGCTTCGGCGGCCTCGAGCCAGTGCGCGGGCAGGGCGGGCGGGACGAGGACCGTCCGGGCGCCGCGCGCGGCGAGGAGCCGGGCAAGGAGCCCGGGGAGGCCGGCCCCGTCGGTGCGGTGGACCTTCGCACGGTACTCGGACAGGTGGGCGGCCAGCAGGTCGGCGCTCTCGGCGGGGGTGCGGTCGCCGTGCACGCGGAGGTAGTCGCGGGGGATGTCCGCGACGGGTGCAGCCGCCGGTCCGGGGCCGGGGCCGACGCCGGGGCGGCGGCCGGGCTCGGTTGCCGGCCGGGGACCCGCCTCAGGTCCCGCCCCAAGCCCCGCCCCGGGTTCCGGCTGTGGCAGCGCTCGGCGGATGCGGGACAGGATGCGGTCCTTGCTGGTCACTGCGGGTTCCCCCGTTCTCGGGTCCACCAGTCGCGGAAGGATTCGGCGGGTACGGCGGGCAGCTCGCGGGTGTCGGTCCAGGCCCGGCCGGGACCGGGCAGCCGGCGCGGCGCGAGCCGGCGGGCCCGGGCCAGCAGCCGCTCCCCCGCGCGCAGGGCCCCCGGACGGTCGAGGAGCAGCCGGGCGGCGCGCATGGCGGCCCGTTCGGCGGTGTGGCCGTGGGCGGGGCGGATCCGTACGCGCACGCCGTCCCGGGTCACCGGGCCGCCCTGGGCCACCCGTTCGCGCAGGTGGACGAGGACCTCGGGGATGTCGATGGCGACCGGGCAGACCTCGTAGCAGGCCCCGCACAGGGTGGAGGCGTAGGGCAGCGAGGCGTCGATCTCGCTGCCGGTGCCGCGGAGTTGGGGGCTGAGGATGGCGCCGATGGGGCCGGGGTAGACGGAGCCGTAGGCGTGCCCGCCGGCGCGCTCGTAGACCGGGCAGACGTTGAGGCAGGCGGAGCAGCGGATGCAGCGCAGGGCCTGCCGGCCGGTCTCGTCGGCGAGGGTGTCGGTGCGGCCGTTGTCGAGGAGGACGAGGTGGAAGGCGGAGGGCCCGTCGCCGTCCGCCCCTCTCGAAGGGCCCAGCCCGGTCCACATGGTCGTGTACGGGTTCATCCGCTCGGCCGTCGAGGAACGCGGCAGCGTCTGGAGGAAGATCTCCAGGTCCCGGAAGGTCGGTACGACCTTTTCCACGCCCACGACCGAGATCAGGGTCTCGGGCAGGGTGAGGCACATCCGCCCGTTGCCCTCGGACTCGAGGACGACCATCGTGCCCGTCTCGGCGACCATGAAGTTGGCGCCGGACACGGCCACCTTGGCGCGCAGGAGATTCTCGCGCAGGTGCAGGCGCGCCGCCTCGGCGAGTTCCCGCGGGTCGTCGCCGAGCGGTTCGGGCGCCGGGCGGCCCCACTTCCCCATCTCCGTGCGGAAGATGTCGCGGATCTCGGCCCGGTTGCGGTGGATGGCCGGGACCAGGATGTGGGAGGGGCGGTCGTGGCCGAGCTGCACGATGAGCTCGGCGAGGTCGGTCTCGTACGCGGCGATCCCGGCGGCCTCCAAGGCCTCGTTGAGCCCGATCTCCTGGGTGGCCATCGACTTGACCTTGACGACCTCCCGCTCCCCGGTGGCCCGCACGAGGTCCGTGACGATCCGGTTGGCCTCGTCCGCGTCGACGGCCCAGTGGACGGTGCCGCCGGCGGCCGTCACCGCCTCTTCCAACTTGAGCAGGTAGTGGTCGAGATGGCGCAGCGTGTGGTCCTTGACGGCCTTGCCCGCGGCGCGCAGCCGGTCCCAGTCCGCCAGTTCGGCGACGGCCCGGGCCCGCTTGTCGCGGATGGTGTGCGTGGCGTGCCGGAGGTTGGCGCGCAGCACCTCGTCCCGTACGGCCTCACGGGCCGCCCCGGGAAAGGCGGGGAAGGCGGGCATGCCCAGATGGACGCCGGTCACGACAGCGGCTCCTCCTCGGTGGCGGCCAGGATCTCCGCGAGGTGCACGGCCCGCAGCGGGGCGTCCGCGCGGCGCAGCAGGCCGTCGAGGTGGGCCAGGCAGGAGTTGTCCGCCCCGCACAGCACCTGCGCGCCGGTGGCCGCGGCAGCCGTGATCTTGTCGGTGCCCATCGCGGTGGACACGTCCGGGTTCTTGACGGCGAAGGTGCCGCCGAATCCGCAGCACTCCTCGGCGCCCGGCAGCTCGACCAGCTCCAGGCCCTTGACTGCGGCCAGCAGCCGCCGGGGCCGGTCCCCGAGGCCGAGGCCGCGCAGACCGTGACAAGAGGGGTGGTAGGTGACGCTGTGCGGGAAGTACGCGCCCACGTCGGTCACCCCGAGCACGTCGACGAGGAACTCGGTCAGCTCGTACACGCGCGGCGCCAGGGAGCGCGCCGCCTCCGCCAGCGCGGTGCCGCGCCCCTCGGCCGCCGCCTTCCGGCCGATGCGCGGGTAGTGCTCGCGGATCATCGCGGCGCAGGACCCGGAGGGAGTGACCACGTACGCGTAGCCGGCGAAGGCCTCCGCGGTACGCCGGACGAGTGGTTCCGTCTCGTGCCGGTAGCCGGTGTTGTACTGCGGCTGCCCGCAGCAGCTCTGGCCCGCCGGGAAGTCCACCTCTACGCCGAGCCGCTCCAGCAGACGGACGACGGCGATGCCGGTCCGCGGGTACAGCGCGTCGTTGACGCAGGTGACGAACAGGGCGACGCGCATGACGGGCAGAATAGCCGGGTGAAGAAGTTCTCAGTGATCGGCATAGGCGCGGGCGACCCGGACCATCTGACCCTCCAGGCGGTCAGGGCGATCGGCGCGGCGGACGCATTCCTCATCCTGGAGAAGGGCGAGGAGAAGGCGGATCTGACCGGGCTGCGGCGCGCGATGCTCGACGCGCACGCCCGGCCCGGCCACCGGCTGGTGGAGGGCCGCGACCCGGACCGGGACCGGACCCCCGCCGACTACGCACCGACGGTGGACGGCTGGCGCAGCGCGCGGGCCGAGATCTTCGAGCGGTTCATCGCGGAGGACCTCGCGGAGGGGGAGACCGGGGCGTTCCTGGTGTGGGGCGATCCCTCCCTGTACGACTCCACGCTCGCGATCCTCGACGAGGTGCTGGAGGCCGGCCGGGTGGCCTTCGAGCACGAGGTCGTGCCGGGCATCAGCAGCATCTCCGCGCTGCTGGCGCGCCACCGGACCAATCTGAACCGGGTCGGGCGCCCGGTCCAGATCACCACCGGGCGCCGGCTCGCCGAAGGCTGGCCGCAGGACGTGGACGACGTGGTCGTGATGCTCGACGCGCGGCACGCCTTCACCGCCCACCTGGACCAGGACCTCTACATCTACTGGGGGGCCTACGTGGGCACCCCGGACGAGATCCTGGTCTCGGGGAAGCTGGCGGAGGTCGCGGGGCGGATCGAGGAGCTGCGCACCGAGGCCCGCGCCCGCAAGGGCTGGATCATGGACACGTACCTGCTCAGGCGCGGCTGACGGCCCGGGCCAGGTACTCGGGCAGGGCGGCGGCGAGCCGGGCGTACTCCCGGGGCCGGTTGTAGATCTGCCCGCACACGCGGATGCCGCCGCCGCCCGGCCAGGGCCAGACCAGCACACGGACGCGCAGCCGTGCCGCGAGTTCCTCGCGCAGGGCGCGTGCGCCGTCCGGGGTCTCGGCGACCTCGGGCGGCAGCCGCAGGGCGCGCATGGCGAGGCCGTCCGTGTGCGGGAGGGGCGTGAGCCCGGGGATCCCGGCGAGGAGCGCCGCGCCGTGGGCGGCGAGGGCGCTGTTGTGGGCCCGGACCTTGGCCGCGTCGAGGCGTTCGATGAGGTCCAGTCCGTCGGGGGCGGCGAGCCAGCCGGTGTAGTCGGCGGTGGCGCGGTTCTCCACGGACCGCGGGAAGCCGTGCCGCTCCTCCCAGGACGGTACGAGCGCGCGGATCCGGTGGCGGTGCTGCGGGGCGACGGCGAGGATCGCGCTGCCGGAGGGGGCGTAGCCCCACTTGTGGAGGTTGCCGAACCAGAAGTCGGCGCCGCCGGCGAGGGGGTCGGCGAGCATGCCGGGGGCGTGGGCGCCGTCGACGACGGTGGTGACACCGCGTTCCCGCAGGTCGGCGAGGAGCCGCGGCGAGGCGATGATCCGCGCGGTGGGCGAGCTGACGTGGTCGAGCACGGCCACCCGGGTACGGGGCGTCAGTGCGGCCAGCACGGTCTCGCGTACGGCGTCCTCGTCGGGCAGGTGGGGATCCAGGGCGACGGTGGTGACCGGGGCGCGGCGGGCGGCGGCCGCGACGACGGTGCCGTAGCCGTGGTCGGTCACCAGGATCTCGTCGCCGCCCGCGAGCGGGACGGCGTCGAGGGCGAGGTTAGCGCCTTCGGTGGCGTTGGCGATGAACGCGAGCCCGTCTGGGTCGGCGCCGAGGTGCACGGCGATCCGGGCGCGGGCCGCGGCGAGGCGGTCCGGGACGGCGATGAAGAAGGCGTCGGGATCGGCGTGCGCTTCCGCGCGGAGCGCGGCCTGGGCCTCCTGGACGGGAAGCGGGACGGCTCCGAAGGAGCCGTGGTTCAGGTGGGCGACGCGGGGGTCCAGGCGGAACAGCTCGGGCCCGCCGGGGAACCCTGCGGGCGGCTCGGCGGGGAAAGGGGCGGGGCGTGTCGGCTCGGGCATGCGACCTCCGGGTGTGCGGCGCGGCTGTCGCCCGGATCATCTCCCGGCGCCCGCCCCAGCCGGAAGACCGCCACCGACTGGCCGCTGCCGAGCAAGCGTCCCGGGCTCCGCCCAGGCACCTGGCGCTCCGCCCCGGACCCCCACGCCTCAAACGCCGACGAGGCTGTATTTCTGCCCGCCGGCGCGGACGAAGTCCGGGGAGGGGTCCGGGGGCAGGGCCCCCGGAGCCGGGCTACGGTTCGCGGCCGCTCGTTGCCGCGTAGTACTGGAGGTCCTGTACGTCCACCGCGTGGTCCACCCGGTACGGCAGGTCGACCTTCGCCGCGGCCTTGCCGTCCCGGACGATCTGCGCCGAGCTGGTGCCCGGCTTCAGCGGCAGCAGCCGGGAGTGGATCCCGGCCGGGGCCTCGTGGCTGCCCTTGGCGGATCCGACGGTCGTACGAACGACCGCGGGCCCGGAGAGGAAGCTGAGGACCTCCACCGTGTCCCGGGGCGGGGCGCTCCCCTTGCGCAGCGACATCACCAGGGACTGGTCGCCCGTCGGGTCGGCGTTCGCGAACTGGGTGCGCGCGGTGAGGTAGAGGGTGTCCCGGACGATCTCCGGCCAGCTGCCCGTCTTGAACCGGGTCAGGTAGTACGAGCTCAGGTCCAGGTAGGCGTGCCCGTTGTGCAGGGAGGGTGCGAACTGGCTGCCCTCCGAGTAGTCGTTCCAGGTGGTGAGCTGCACCCAGTCGGCGCCGTCCTCGATGGCGTGCGTCCAGGTGGAGCGCAGGGTCGCGGTGTTGCCGGCCTCGTCGTAGATGCCCTGGTTGGGGCGGGCGTCCTGGACCGACACGGGCTGCATCCAGATCTTGCCCATGCCGTGGGCCCGCTGGACGTCGCGCGTGGAGCTCTCCTGGCCGACGTAGCTGCGGCTGCCCCATTCGGAGAACCCGTGGCTGATCGGGGCGAACTCCCCGCTGTGGGCGCCGAAGTCGAGGAAGAGCGGAACGAAGGCGGTGCGGATGCCGTGTTCGGACTTGAGGGCGCCGATCACCTCGGTCCACCAGGCCACGCCCTTCGCCTCCGCCTTGAACGGGGAGACGACGAGGCGGCCGTCGGGGAGCCGGTGCGCGGCGGAGGCGTCGGCGAGCGTGGCGATCGCCTTCGCGAGCTCGCGGGGGTCGTCGGTCTTCAGCGAGGTCATGTCCGGCATCAGCATGATCTTGAACGCCGGGTCCACCGAACGGGCCGCGGCCATCAGCAGGTTGGAGCGGTCCCAGTTCTTGCCGGAGAGCGAGAGCAGGTCGAGGGTGAAGCCGTCGATGCCCGCCGCCCGGGCCGTGCGCACCTCCTGCTGGAGGTTGGCGTACTCCCAGTCACCGCTCTTCGGCGCCACGGGCAGCGGCCGGTCGCGCAACAGGCCGCCGTACCTGCCGTGCTTCCCGCTCTCGCCGTCGGGGTCGAGGTAGTTGCGGGTGTAGTAGTCGTTGTCCGCGCTCGCGTTGTCGAGGGAGAGCGGGTACGGGGTGAAGTAGTGGGCGAACACCAGCTTCTTGCCCGCTTCGCCGGAGCGCAGGGCGGCCGGCTGCGGCATGTCGAAGGGCAGGGCGCCGGAGGGGCGCTCGGCCCCGGTGTCCACGGCGCCCTCGGGGTTGCCCTCGGCGGCCGCGCCCTTGGTGGGCGCCGGGGTCCCGGCCGGCGGCGGGGTGGCCGGGCCGGTGGCTCCGGCCGTGGCTCCGCCCACGGGCCCGGTGGCCTGCGGGAGGCCGACGGCCAGGGCCGAACCGCTCTGTACGGAGGCCCCGTTGTAGGGGTCCCAGGCGATGCCGGTGGCCGCGCAGACACCGACCAGGAAGAAGGCGGACAGCACCAGGGCGAGCAGCGGTCTTCGGCCCCGGAAGCCCGGCCGACGACGGTGCGACACGGGCCGGGGCACGCCGGCCGCGCCGGACGCACGCGTCGGGCGCCGCCTCCCGCGGCCCCTCCCGTGCCCCGTCCCGTGCTCCGTTCGACGGTCCGCTGTCATCCTGGTCCCTCCCGCGCATATGCCCCGAGCGGGGGCTGCACAGCAGTAGAGCCCATTACCGGCGTGCGGACAACCGTTCCCAGGCGCCCGGGCCCGGACACGTACGTCACCCGCACCACCGGAACTACGCCGCCGCGCCGACGCACGTGCCACGGGCGGCAGGTGGCGGGCGACGGCGACGCGACGGGCCGCACGGGAGGGGTTCAGTCGGAGCGGGCGGCGGCGATGTCGGCGTTCTCCAGGATCCCGATGGCGTCCGGTACCAGGATCGCCACCGAGTAGTAGGAGCTGACCAGATGGGACATGACCGATTTCTGGTCGATGCCCATGCAGCGGACGTTGAGGCCCGGTTCGACCTGTTCGGGGATCGCGGCCGGGCGCAGGCCGATCACCCCTCCGTTGTCCTCCCCGGTGCGCAGGGCCAGGATCGAGCTGGTGTGCCCGCCCACGACGGGGATCTTGCCGCAGGGCAGCAGCGGGACGCCGCGCCAGGCGGGCACCTGCTCGCCGTGCACGTCCACGGTGTCGAGGGTGAGGCCGCGCTTGTTGCACTCGCGCAGGAAGGCGGCGACCGCCTTGGGGTGCGCGAGGAAGAAGGCGGTTCCCCGGCCCATGCTGAGCAGGTCGTCCATGTCGTCGGGGGTGGGCGGGCCGGACCAGGTGCTGATGCGCTGCCCGTGGTCGGCGTTGTGCAGGAGGCCGAACTCGCGGTTGTTGAGCAGTTCGGACTCCTCGCGCTCGCGCATCGCCTCGACGGTCAGCCGAAGCTGCTGCTCGAACTGGTTCATCGGGTCGTTGTAGAGGTCGGCGACCCGGGTGTGGATCTGCAGGACGGTCTGGGCGAGGCTCAGCTCGTACTCGCGCGGGCTCAGCTCGTAGTCGGCGAAGGTGGCGGGCAGCCGGGCCTCGCCCGCGTGGCCGGAGGCGAGTTCGATGTCGGCCTCGCCCCGCCGGTTGACGGGCCGCCGGCCGTTCTCGACGTACTGCTCCAGGTGGGTGCGCAGGCTCTCCGAGCGGCCCAGCACCTCCTGGAAGGCGCTCCACCGCAGCACCATGACGGTGCCCGCGGTGGCGGCCCGGACGGTGTACGCCCAGCGCGGGTGCGAGCGGCATTTCGAGGAGCGGGTGACGGCCGAACCCGTGCTGCGCGCCTTCCGCTCCGCGCTGGAGCACCTCGCCGAGTTCGCCTCTCCCACCCAGGTGACCCGTCTGCGCTACCAGTTGGCGGTGATGTCCGTCGGGTACAACCACGAGGCCGAGTGGCGGACGTCCGCCCGCCGGCCGCCGGTCTGGGAGTACCCGCTGCACCGGTACGAGAACGGCTTCTTCCCCTGCATGGGCCTCACCGATCCGGTCGGCAGGTACGAGGTCCCCGCGCACGAGTTCGCGGACGCCCGGGTGCGGCGCACGTACATGTACACGGGGGTCGCCGCCTGCCTGCTCAACGACCTGTACTCGATGGCCCGGGAGGATCCCGGCGACACCGGCCTCCCCCGCCTGATCGCGGCCGAGGAGCACTGCTCGCTCCAGGAGGCGGTGAACCTGACGGCCGAGGTCCACGACGAGATCATGTACACCGTCGAGGCGGAGTCGGCCGCCCTGGCAGCCGTCGGCTCGCCCGCGCTGGGCCGCTTCCTGGAGGGGACCTGGGACTGGATGGGCGGGGCGAAGGAGTGGCACGCCACGAGCCCCCGCTACCACGGGCCCGCGGAGGGCGGCACCGCATAGGAGCCGTGCACTGCAGAGGAGCCGGCTCGCCCCCTGTCCCCGGCTCCGTTCTCAGATCTTCCCCTCGACCACCCGGATCCGGTGCCCCAGTGCCCGGCCGAAGGCTTCGGTGAAGCGCGGGTGCAGAGGCGGCCAGTCGTCGAACTCGAAGCCGAGGTGGGCGAAGGCGAGGTAGTCGCCGGTCCAGTTCCACTCCGGAAGCGGAGCGCGGTGTGCGCACGCCGGGCAGTCGAGCTCGGCCGCGCCCGTCGCGTACCAGGCGTCGAGGGCCTCGCCGGGCCAGTCGGGGTCGACACTTCGGCAGTGGGGGCAGAGCGCGGAAGTGGGATCGCCCTGGCCGGCGTAGAAGACGGTACGGCCCACGACGACGCGCAGTTCGTCGCAGGGCTCCTCCTCCAGTCCTTTGAGCCGGGCCCGCCAGTCCCAGGAGACCAGGTCGACGGCCTCGCGCCAGCGTGGACCGGCCAGGTATGCCACATCGCCCCGCCACGGCACCGGGCGGATGAACCCCTCCGCCTCCAGCCACCCCTTGCCGCGCTCGCCCCACGCGGCCGCCTCCTGCGCCGAGGCGTCCATGTCCACCACGGTCTGCCGATAGGGCCCCACGCGCCCTCCCCCTTCGCTCGGTCCGGTCGAGCCTACTGATCCGAAAACGGTCGCGGTCGACCGGACCGGAGCAGGCGGGGGGCGCGGTTCTTCGGCTGCACCACCCAGGAGGCCGCCGACCGGCTGAACAACATGATCACCTCGCGACTCCAGCAGTTCGAGAGCACCTTCTTCTCCGAACTGCCCGCGCTGTTCGCGGAGAAGGGCCTCGGCCCGGACGGGGTCCTCGCGGTCCTCACCTACGCGCGCGGGCTCCAGGACTGGCAGTCCGGCGGCCACGAGTGGCACATGCGCTCCAGCCGGTACACGAAGGCCCGGCCGAACCGCACGGAGGCGGGCCCGCCCGGATGGCTGCACGGCCCCTCCGGGCTGGGCACCACCGGCGCCAGCGTCAAGGCGCTGCTGGACGTGACCGGCGGCGCGCGGCGGCGGCGCCGGCACGCCAACGTCCCGCATCCGGTGGGCTCTTCGGTGATCCCGGAGTTCTACCTGCCGTACCGGAACGTGCTCAACCCGCACCTGGCGGGCGCCCGGGAGCGGCTCATCGAGTGGAACCGGGAGATGGGCATCCTGGACGAGGGCATCTGGTGGGAGGAGAAGGCGCGGGGGTACGACTTCGCCCTCTGCTCGGCGGGCATCGACCCGAGGTGCTCGGCGCAGGCGCTGGACATCAGCGCGGGCTGGCTGAGCTGGGGCACGTACGCCGACGACCTCTACCCCCTGGTCTTCGGCACCCCCCGGGCCCTGGCGGCGGCCAGGGCGCAGACGCAGCGGCTGCGCGCCTGCATGCCGCTCGACCTGTCCGCGCCGCCGCCTGCGGTCAACGCGATGGAGCGGGGGCTGGCCGACCTGTGGCGGCGCACGGCCGCGCCGATGGGGACGCGCGGCCGGGAGATGTTCCGCTCGGCCATGGACCAGGTGCTGGACAGCCGGCTGTGGGAGCTGGACAAGCAGGCGGCCAACCGGGTGCCGGACCCGGTGGACTACCTGGAGATGCGCCGGGTGACCTTCGGGTCGCCGATGACGATCTCGCTCGCGCGGATGGCGCACATGGACGTCGTTCCGGAGCAGGTCTACGGGAGTTCGGCCATGCAGTCCCTGCAGGCGGCGGCCTTCGACCACTCGGCCGTCATGAACGACGTGTTCTCGTACCAGAAGGAGGCGGAGACGAGGGCGAGCTGCACAACCTGCTGATCGTCGTGGAGAACTTCTTCGACTGCGACTACCCGACGGCGCTGCGGGTCGTGAACGACCTGATGACCTCGCGGATGAAGCAGTTCGAGCACGTGGTGGCCAACGAACTCCCCGTCATGTACGCGGACCACGGGCTGGACGCGGCGGCCCGAGCGGCCCTGGACCGCCACGTGGAGGAGCTGAAGCAGTGGATGGCCGCGATCGCCGTCTGGCACGCGGAGACGCGGCGGTACCGGGCGGAGGACCTGAAGCGCCACCACGCGCACCGCCCGGCCGTGGCGGGGGGCGCCGTGACGCCGAATCCGCCGGGCCGGGGCCGTCTGCTGCCCCCGGCTCCACACCGCCCCGCATGGGCCTGACCTGCGGGGCTCCCGACCCACTCGCCGGAATGCGACATTCCCCTGGTCTTACGGCGCAAGTGGCGCATAATCATCGTCACGCGGCTCGAATAAACCCTCCTGCCGCACTTGGTCACGCATGCGATGGGGGGCCATCGTGCCGATGAGGGAATCCCGGATGACCACAACGCTTCCAACGACGTCCAGCGAAATGTCCCGCCTGCTGACCGCCGTCCGGCGGGGTCGGGTGCTGACCGTGGCGGGGGGCCTGCGCGAGCCGCGGAGCCTGCTGGTGCGGGAGATCGCGCGGCGCCTCGCGTCCAACTTCTACGACGGGGTGGCCGTCGTCGCCATGGACCCGCTCCACGGCGGCTACGGCATCCGCGAGCTGACGGCCGAGCTGCGCTGCGTACCCGACGTGCCCGTGCCGCCCCGCGGGACGGCGAACGCCGCCTCGTGGCTGGCCGAACGGGACATGCTGCTCGTCCTGGACGGCGCGGAGCAGCTCGGCCCGGACGCCCTGGCCTGGCTGCGGAACCTGCTGTCCGTGGCCCCCGGGCTGCGGATCCTGGCCGCCGGGCGGTCCCCGCTGGCGTTCGAGCAGGAACGGATCCACCGTCTCTGAGCCGCGGGCTCCGGGCGTCAGTCGAGCTGTCGGCCGAGCTCGCGCCACACGCGGGCCGGGCAGCGGCCCTGGGGCCGTGAGGTGAGGAACATCCGGTAGTCGACACGGCGCGGCGGCAGGCCGCTCTCCACCCAGTGGTCGCGGCCGGAGTGCTGGTCCCATCCGTCGTTCGGCATCCGGATGTGGTCGGAGCGCCCGTCCTTGTCCTTGCTGGTGATCTGGGCGACCTCGGCGTGATCGGCGTGGGCCGCCAGGACCACGCAGTAGTGGCGCAGCTGCCGCGCCGGGTCCTCGCGCAGCGGCACCATGGCCAGCCAGATCTCCCCCGGGGCGGGCCGGCGGGTGGACTCGGCGACGGGCCGGGCGCCCCGGGAGGCGTCCCACCGGCGGACCGCGACGACGAAGGCGAGTGCCACCAGCCCGGCGGCCATGCTCTCCGCCGTGGCGCGGACGTTCCACACCGGGTGGTCGCCGACCTTGCTCTCCGTCCACCACAAGGCCGCGGCCACCAGGGCGAGCAGGCCCGCCGCCCGGGCCGGGACCAGCCACCACACGAAGGCCCGGCGGCGGCTCGCGAAGAGCGCGAGGACCAGGGCCACGACGACCGGAACGGCATAGGCGACGAGGTACTGCGTGAAGCCGTGCATCTGCTGCGGCGGCGTCTGCTCCGCCAGCAGATCGGGCAGTGCGAGCGGCACGGCCAGCAGATATCCGACCGTGGGCAGTACGAACACCACGAGCAGGAGCCCCACGCATCCGATGCCGGCGCACGACGTGTCGGAGCGACGTCCCACAGATCCCCCTCGAGGTCACGGACGGCGAACGCTGGCGCAGGGCCCCCTCCCCGGCCACCGGGTCCGGGATACGGGTCCGGGATACGGGTCCGCCCCGGCCGGGCGCGATGCCGGCCGGGGCGGAACACGTACGGCTGCCTGCCGCTGGGCCGCGGGTCAGCCCAGGGTGGCGATCGCCTGGTTGAAGGTCGCGGACGGGCGCATGATCGCCGCGGCCTTGGTGGCGTCGGGCTGGTAGTACCCGCCGATGTCGGCCGGGGAGCCCTGCACCGCGATCAGCTCGGCGACGATGGCCTGCTCCTGCTCGCCCAGCGTCTTGGCGAGCGCGTCGAAGGCCGCGGCCAGCTCGGCGTCGTCGGTCTGCTTGGCCAGCTCCTGCGCCCAGTACAGGGCGAGGTAGAAGTGGCTGCCGCGGTTGTCGATGCCGCCCAGCTTGCGGCTCGGCGACTTGTCCTCGTTGAGGAAGGAGCCGGTCGCGCGGTCCAGGGTGTCGGCCAGCACCTGGGCGCGGGCGTTGCCGGTGGTGGTGGCGAGGTGCTCGAAGGAGACGGCCAGCGCGAGGAACTCACCGAGGGAGTCCCAGCGCAGGTAGTTCTCCTTGACCAGCTGCTGGACGTGCTTCGGGGCGGAGCCGCCGGCGCCGGTCTCGAAGAGGCCGCCGCCGTTCATCAGCGGGACGACCGACAGCATCTTGGCGCTGGTGCCCAGCTCCAGGATCGGGAACAGGTCGGTCAGGTAGTCGCGCAGCACGTTGCCGGTCACCGAGATGGTGTCCTCGCCGCGGCGGATGCGCTCCAGGGAGTACGCGGTGGCCTTGACCGGGGAGAGGATCTCGATGGTCAGGCCCTCGGTGTCGTGCTCGGCGAGGTACGTCTTGACCTTGGCGATCAGCTGCGCGTCGTGCGCGCGGTCCTCGTCCAGCCAGAAGACGGCCGGGACGCCGCTGGCGCGGGCGCGGGTGACGGCGAGCTTGACCCAGTCCTGGATCGGCAGGTCCTTGGCCTGGCAGGCGCGGAAGATGTCGCCCTGGGCGACCTCCTGCTCCAGGACCGTGTTGCCCGCGGCGTCGACGACGCGGACGGTGCCCGCGGCGGCGATCTCGAAGGTCTTGTCGTGGCTGCCGTACTCCTCGGCCTTCTGGGCCATGAGGCCGACGTTCGGCACCGAGCCCATGGTGGCGGGGTCGAACGCGCCGTGGGCGCGGCAGTCGTCGATGACGACCTGGTAGACACCGGCGTAGCTGCTGTCCGGGAGGACGGCGAGGGTGTCGGCCTCGGCGCCGTCCGGGCCCCACATGTGGCCGGAGGTGCGGATCATGGCCGGCATGGAGGCGTCGACGATGACGTCGGACGGCACGTGCAGGTTGGTGATGCCCTTGTCGGAGTCGACCATCGCCAGGGCCGGGCCCTCGGCGATCTCGGCGTCGATGGACGCCTTGATCGCGTCGCCGTCGGGCAGCGCGCCCAGGCCGTTCAGGATGGCGCCGAGGCCGTCGTTGGGCGACAGGCCGGCGGCGGCCAGGGTCTCGCCGTAGCGGGCGAACGTCTTCGGGAGGAAGGCGCGGACCACGTGGCCGAAGATGATCGGGTCGGAGACCTTCATCATCGTGGCCTTGAGGTGCACGGAGAACAGCACGCCCTCGGCCTTGGCACGCTCGATCTGGTCGTTCAGGAAGGTGCGCAGCGCGTCGACGTGCAGGACGGACGCGTCCACGACCTCACCGGCGAGGACCGGTACGGAGTCGCGCAGGACGGTGGTGGCGCCGTCGGCGGCGACGTGCTCGATGCGGAGCGCGCCGGCCTCGGCGATCACAGCGGACTTCTCGGTGGAGCAGAAGTCGTTCGCGCCCATGGTGGCGACGTTCGTCTTCGACTCGGGGGTCCAGGCGCCCATGCGGTGCGGGTGCGCCTTGGCGTAGTTCTTCACCGAGGCGGGGGCGCGGCGGTCGGAGTTGCCCTCGCGCAGGACCGGGTTGACGGCGCTGCCCTTGATCTTGTCGTAGCGGGCGCGGACCTCGCGCTCCTCGTCGGTCTTCGGCTCGTCCGGGTAGTCCGGGAGCGCGTAGCCCTGGCCCTGGAGCTCGGCGACCGCGGCCTTCAGCTGCGGGATGGAGGCCGAGACGTTGGGCAGCTTGATGATGTTGGCCCCGGGGGTCTTCGCCAGCTCACCGAGCTCGTGGAGGGCGTCGGCGATCCGCTGGCTCTCCTCCAGGTGCTCGGGGAAGCTGGCGATGATCCGACCGGCCAGGGAGATGTCACGGGTCTCGACATTCACACCGGCCGTCGACGCGTATGCCTGGACCACAGGCAGGAAGGAATACGTCGCGAGGGCCGGGGCCTCGTCAGTGTGCGTGTAGATGATGGTCGAGTCAGTCACCGGATGCTCCGCTCCACAGTCTGCGTCTCTCGTCTGCAACATTGCTCGACATCAAGATATCTCGTGATCGGGCCGGTCTGGACAGCCCCCTGCCGCCAGTCCGGGAGACGCGTGTCACGCGGACCCCCCGAACGGCGAAAAGCGCCGCCCCGGCTGTTCCCAGCCGGGGCGGCGCTCAGCCGTGAAGGCCTGTGAGCCGGATCAGGCCTGGACGGCCTTCGGGTTCACGCCGTACTCGTTCGGCTGGTCGTTGCCGGCGGTGGCCAGCAGGACGATGAGCCAGATGAAGCCGACGAGCGGCACGAAGCTGATGAGGAACCACCAGCCGGACTTGCCGGTGTCGTGCAGGCGGCGCACGGTCACGGCGAGGTTCGGGAGGAAGGTGCCCAGCGCGTAGAGCGCGTACAGCCACGGGGAGGTGCCGATGACGGCGTCCAGGATCGAGACGACGATCAGCGCGGCCACGTTGAAGAGGAAGAACATCCAGTACTCCTGGCGGCGGGCGCGGCCGGAGAAGACGGTGTACTTCTTGAGAACGTCGACGTAGTAGTTCATGGGTCCCCCCAGAGGACGGTTGGTCGGCCCGTCCTGCTGGAGCAAGCCGGGGCAGAACTTATGCCCCCCTTACGTCGCGGTCAAGCCAGTTGATGCGAAGCCAAATCGGCTGGACGGGAAGATTTCCGGCACCACATGTGCGACTGGGGAGCACAGGAGTGCCGCCGTGTCCCCGGAAGTCCGAAAAGTCCATCCCGCGCGCCTACTTGACACCCCGGCAGCCACCTCGATCGTTACCCACATCGTTACCGCACCGCGACACCGCGGCCCGGGTCGCCGGGAGGAGGCTCCGGCGCCGGGCCGCGGCGGGCGTCAGCCGATGTGGAAGGGGTCCCCGTAGACCTTCCAGTCGAGCGGGGTGTTGAGGTTCAGGTTGCCCTTCTTGAGGAAGACCCGCTGCGCGGTGTCGACCCGGCTGGTGTCGCTGTGCGCCTCCTCCTGCTTCATCGCCCAGACCCTGGCGTCGAGGAAGGCGTTGAGGTACGCGGTCTCGTTGCCGCCCTGGGACGGGGGCTTGGCCTTGGACAGGGCGCGCTTGCGGATGTTGCGGAAGCTGGTGGAGTCGGTGCCGTCACCGTGCATCACGATGGCGTCGTAGTAGATGAACTGGCCGAGCACGCCGATCCCGTCGGACTTGCCCTGCCGCACGGACGGGTTGAAGTAGACCCGGTCGCGCTCGCGGTCCTGGGCCTTCCTGAACTCGGCGTCCTGGGCCGCCTTCGCCCAGTCCTTGGTGAAGTTCGGGTCGAGGCCCGCGTGGGAGTCGCTGCCGTCGACCCTGCGCAGGGCGGGCAGGTACTTGGCGAGCACGTTGCCCGGCTTGACCTGGGTGTAGTACTCGACGAGGTCGAGCATGTCGCCGGTGCCGGAACAGAAACCGATGATGCCGGCCGTGTAGCCGCGGCCGTCGTCTATGTCTTCGATGTACTTGTACTGCGCCTTCCAGTCCAGCGAGGAGTTCTCCGCACTGGAGACGATCTTCATGGCGATCTCCTTCTTCGCCGGATCGTCGAGTCCTGCGGCCGCTGCCGCCGCGGTCTCCGCCGTGGGGGCGGGGGCTGCGGTGGCGTGGGCGGCGACGGCGATGAGCGCACTGCCGAGCAGTGCGCCGATCGCGAGCATCTTGCGGCGGGGGGTGAACACAAGGCCTCCGTGGGGTAGTTGAGGCGTCCCTACTTCATTAGGAAACTTTACTACCAGAGCTGACGGCAGCTCAAGACCCTTGCGTCACACCGCGATCGCGGTGAACGGCCCGCTCCGCGTCAGACCCGGCGCGCGAGACGGGCCGTCAGTTCCCGCTTGGCGTCCGGCCATTCGGGGCGCGTGATGCTGTAGACCGCGCTGTCGCGGATCCAGCCGTCGCGCATCACCATGTGGTGGCGCAGGACTCCTTCATGCGTCGCGCCGAGCCCGGCTATCGCCGCCCGCGACCTGCTGTTGCGCACGTCGGTGAGGAACTCGACGCGGTTCATCCCCATGCCCTCGAAGGCGTGCGTGAGCATGAGCAGCTTGGCCTCGGTGTTCACGCCCGTCCCCTGCCAGGTCCCGCCGAGGAAGGTGAAGCCGATCTCCAGCCGCCGGTACGCCGTGTTGATGGCCATGAGCCGGGTCGAGCCGGCGATCCGGCCCGTCGCGACGTCCACCGTCGCGTACGCGATCTGCGTGCCCTGCGCCCGCGCCGCCAGCGCTTCGTCGATGAAGCCGCGCACCTCGTCGGGGTGCGGGACGGTCGTCACCGGGAGCTCCCACAACCGCCCGTCCCGGACCGCCTCGCACAGGCCGTCGTGGTGCCGGTGCGCCAGCGGCTCCAGCCGGACCCGGTCACCCGCGAGCCCGTCGGCCGCCTCTCCCTTTACCGTACCCCCGTCCCGCTGCGCCGTCGTCCGCTCCATGTGCGACCCGCCCGTTCCCTGTCGATGATCGGTGACAGGCGGACCCTATCCGGCGTCCTCGCCTGCCTCATCAGGGATTTCGCAGGTCAGAGCCAGCCGTTGCGCCGGAAGCCGCGGTGGATCACGAAGCAGGCGAGCGCCATGACGCCGAGGACGAGCGGATAGCCGTAGGTCCAGTGCAGTTCGGGCATGTGGTCGAAGTTCATGCCGTAGACCCCGCAGACCATGGTCGGGACGGCGACGATGGCCGCCCACGCCGTGATCTTGCGCATGTCCTCGTTCTGGGCGACGGTCACCTGCGCGAGGTGCGCCTGGAGGATGGAGTCGAGCAGGTTGTCGTAGGCGCCGATCTGCTCGGTCGCCCGGGTCAGGTGGTCGGCCACGTCACGGAAGTACGCCCGGATCTCCGGCGGGATGACCGGTATCGGCTGCGTGGCCAGCTGCTGGAGCGGGCGGCTCAGCGGCCCCACCGCCCGCCTCAGCTCCAGGAGTTCGCGCTTGAGCTGGTAGATCCGGCCGGCGTCGCCGCGACCGCCGTTCTCGCTGAACACCGCCGTCTCGACGGAGTCGATGTCGTTCTGCACGGCGTCCGTCACGGCCACGTAGTCGTCGACCACATGGTCGGCCATGGCGTGCAGGACCGCCGCAGGCCCCTTGGCCAGCTGGTCCGGGGAGGCCTCCAGCTCCTCGCGGACCGGGCCGAGGGTGCCGCTGCCGCCGTGCCGGATGGTGATGACGAAGTCCTCGCCGGTGAAGGCCATCAGCTCGCCGGTGTCCACCACCTCGCTGGTCGCGGTCAGCTCCTCGTGCTCCACGTACCGCACGGTCTTGAAGACGGAGAACAGCGTGTCGTCGTAGCGCTCCACCTTGGGACGCTGGTGCGCGTTCACGGCGTCCTCGACCGCGAGCGGGTGGAGGCCGAACAGTTCGGCGAGCCCGGCGAGCTCGGACTGGGACGGCTCGTGCAGGCCGATCCAGACGAAGCCGTCGCCCGCCTTGCGGACCCGGCGCAGCGCCTCCTCGACCTCCGCGCAGTCCTCCTGCCGTACGCCGTCCCGGTAGACGATGCAGTTGACCACCGCGCTGCCGAGCGGGGAGCGGGCCGGGTGGCTGAGGTCGACGGCCCGCCGGTAGCCGCGGCGCACGGCCCGGCGCAGGTTGCTGAACATGGACAAGGACGTACTCCCCTTCGGCGGTTCACCGGCCAGTCTGCCATCGCCGCCGGGGCGTCCCCGCCGGGCCTCAGGTCCGGTCGATGAACACGCTCGTCGCCTTCACCCGCGCCGTGGCCCGAGCCCCCACCTCCAGCCCTAGCTCCTCCACCGCCTCCCGCGTCAGCAGCGAGACGATGCGGTGCGGCCCGGCCTGGATCTCCACCTGCGCGTCGACCGTGCCCAGCTTCACGCCTGTGACGATCCCCGGGAAGGCGTTGCGGGCCGAGGTGTACGGGGCCTCCTCGCCGTCGCCGGCCTCCTGCGCGGCCTCGACGCAGAAGGCGGCCAGGTCCGGACCGTCCACCATCCGCCGTGTGCCCTCCCGGCGGGTGGGGAACCGTTCCGCGTCCGCCCAGCGACGGGCCGTGTCGACACTGACGCCGAGCAGCCGGGCAGCCTGTCCGATCGTGTAGGACTCCATGGTCCGCAGCTTAGAGCCCCCGGTGCGAGGGGCTGCGCAGGGCCTCCCCGGCCGCCGCCGCGACCACCTCCGCCACCGTCGACAGGGCCGGCGAGTCGAGCTTCCACTGCTGCCAGTACAGCGGCACGTCCATCGGCCGCAGGGGCTCCAGGAGCACCAGTTCCCCCGTCCGCACCAGCGGCCGCGCCTGCTGCTCCGGCACCAGCCCCCACCCCAGTCCCGCGACCACCGCGTCGCGGAACCCCTCCGAGGTCGGAATGTGGTGCCGCACCGTTCCCGCCCCGGCCGCCGCGTCCCCCGTCAGGGACCGGACGAAGGCGTCCTGGAGGTCGTCCTTGCGGTCGAACACGATCGTCGGCGCCTCCCGCAGATCGCGCTCCGGCGCCCCCGTCAGGTACCGGGCCGCGAACCGGGGGCTCGCCGTCGGCAGGTACCGTGCCAGGCCCAGCAGCCGTACGCTGCACCCCGCGACCGGGTCCGGCGAGGAGGTCACCGCCGCCATGACCTGCCCCTCCCGCAGCAGCGCCGTCGTGTGCGACTCGTCCTCGCGGTGCAGTTCGATGCAGACCGGCGGATCCTGCGGCACACGGGCCAGAACCGGCAGGAACCAGGTGGCGAGGGAGTCCGCGTTCACCGCGATCGGCAGCCTCACCGGGCCGGTCCCGTCGGCCATGCCCAGCTCGGCCCGCGCGTCCCGCTCCAGCCGGGCCAGCTGCCGGGCGAAGCGGACCACCACCTCCCCCGATTCCGTCGCCCGCACCGGTTTCGTCCGCATCAGCAGCACCCGCCCGGTCCGCTGCTCCAGCGCCTTGACCCGCTGGCTGACCGCGGAGGGGGTCACGTGCAGGGCGGCGGCCGCCGCGTCGAAGGTGCCCTCGTCCACCACCGCGAGCAGGGTGCGCACCTGGTCCAGAGGAAGCTCTTCCATCACGCGTGCCTCACTCGCCGGTCATTCGGTCCCTGCTCCTCCATCACGAGCGCTAATGGTACGTAAAAACCATTAGCTGTACTGAACAGCCGCCGCTGCCTACGGTCGACGACATGACACACGGCACCCTGACCGCGGCCCTCGCCGGCTTCGGCACCGGCTTCTCCCTCCTCGTCGCCATCGGCGCGCAGAACGCCCTCGTCCTGCGCCAGGGCGCGCGCCGCCACGCGGTCCTCGCCGTGGTCGCCATCTGCGCCGTGTCGGACGCGCTCCTCATCGCCCTCGGCGTCGCCGGCGTCGGTGCCTTCGTCACCGCCTGGCCGGCCGCCCTGACCGCGGTCGGCCTGGCCGGGGGCGTCTTCCTGGTCGGCTACGGAGTCCTGGCCGCCCGCCGGGTGCTGCGCCCCGTCCCCGGCGCCGCCCTCACCGCGGAGGGGGCCGCCGCCGGATCGGGCCGCCGGGCCGTGCTGACCTGTCTGGCCATGACCTGGCTCAACCCGCACGTGTACCTGGACACCGTCCTGCTCGTCGGCTCCCTCGCCGCCGACCGCGGGGACCTGCGATGGGCCTTCGGCATCGGGGCCGGCCTGGCCAGCCTGACCTGGTTCGTCAGCCTGGGGTACGGGGCCCGGCTGCTGAGCGGCCTGCTCGCCCGCCCGTCGGCCTGGCGGGTGCTGGACGGGCTCGTCGCGGCGACGATGGTCACCATGGGCGGCCTGCTGCTGGCCCGGGCCTGAGCCGCATGTCGGCGGCGGGCACCAGCCGGTGCCCGGCATAGTGCTCCTGCCGACGACCCGACCGACGAGACAGCCCCAGGAGCCCGCCGTGCCCGACCGCCCCTCCCCCGACGCGGTGCGCGCGTACCACGCCGCCCGGCCGGCCCCCCTCGTGGCCGCCACCGGGATCGTCCTGGACACCCGCGGGCGTGTCCTCGTACTGGCCACCTCGTACGAGGCGGATCCGGAACTCCCGGGCGGCACGGTCGAGGCCGCCGAGACACCCGAGGCCGGGCTGGCCCGCGAGCTGCGGGAGGAGCTCGACCTCCACGTGCCCGTCGGCCGGCTGCTGGCGGTGGACTCCCGGCCGCCGGGGGCCCTCGGCCGCGCCCTGGTCGTGCACGTCCACCTGGTCGGCCCGCTGACCCCGGAGGAGACCGCGGCGCTCTCCCTCCGGGACGGCGGGATCACCGAGGCGCGCTGGCTCCGGCCGGACGAGGCCTGCGAGGCGCTGCCGGCCCGCATCGCGCCCCGGCTGCGCGCCGGCCTGGCCGCCCTGCACACCGGCTCCTTCGCCCACCTCGTCGACGGCGTGCCGCAGCCGGGCTCCCCGGCCGGCCTGGACCCGGCCCGGCGCCTCGCCCTGGAACATTCCCGCGCCCTCGACGCGGCCAGCCACCGGGCCAGCCGGCCCAAGGCCGTGACCGCCGCGAGCGTGCTGTTCACCGCCGCCGACGGCCGGGTCCTGCTGGTGCAGCCCGCGTACGGCCGGAGCGACCGCTGGAACCTGCCCGGCGGCGGCATCGACAGCGACCTCGGCGAGACCCCGCGCGCCGCCGCCCGGCGGGAGGTCCACGAGGAACTGGGCCTCGACCTCGCCCCGGGCCGGCTGCTCGCCGTGAACTGGTCGCACAAGCCCGGCCGTCCGGCGCGCATCCGCTTCCTCTACGACGGCGGCGTCCTCGACGCCGCCACCCTCGACCGGATCCGCCTCGACCACACCGAGCTCCTCCAGTGGCGCACCGTCACGCCCGCGGAGCTCCCGGGCCTGGTCAAACCGGCCCTGCGGCGCCAGATCACCGCCTGCCTGACCGCCCGCGCCACCGGCACCGGCCCGCTGGAACTCCACGCCGGCCGCCCCTGACGGCCGGGCCCCGCCCGGCGCGCCGGGCCGCGGCCGCGGAGTTACCGTCGGCGGCATGGACGGTGATCGCCGAAGGTGGCGCCAGTGCCTGCTCGGCGGGGCGGTCTTCGCCGTGTGCATGGCCGGCACCACGCTGCCGACCCCCCTCTACGGCCTCTACCAGGAGAAGTTCGGGTTCTCCGAGCTGATGGTGACCGTGGTGTACGCCGTGTACGCCTTCGGGGTGATCGGCGTCCTGCTGCTGGTGGGCAACGCCTCGGACGCCGTGGGACGGCGGCCGGTGCTGCTCGCCGGCCTGGGCTTCGCGGCGGCGAGCGCCGTCTGCTTCCTGTGCGCCACCGGCATGGGGTGGCTGTATGCGGGGCGGCTGCTGTCGGGACTGTCCGCCGGGCTGTTCACCAGCGCGGCGACGGCGTACGTGATGGAGCTGGCACCCCGCAGCGGCGCCTCGCGGGCCACGCTCGTGGCGACGGCCGCCAACATGGGCGGGCTGGGCTGCGGTCCGCTGCTCGCCGGGGTGCTCTCGCAGTACGCACCCTGGCCCCTCTACCTGACCTTCGCCGTGCACCTCGTTCTGGTGGCGGCCTCGGCCGGCGTCCTGCTGGGGCTTCCGGAGACCGTGACGGAGCGGCGGCCGCTGAGCACCGTACGCCCGCAGCGGCCCGGCCTGCCCCCACAGGTGCGGGCGGTGTTCGCGCCCGCGGCGATCGCCGCGTTCGTGGGCTTCGCGCTGTTCGGGGTGTTCACCTCGGTCAGCCCGGCGTTCCTCGCCCAGTCCCTCGACGTGCACAACCGCGCCGCGAGCGGGGCGGTCGTCGCGCTGGCCTTCTTCGCCTCGACCGCCGGACAGCTGGCGGTCGGCCGGGTCGGGGTGGGGCGCTCGCTCCCGCTGGGCTGCGCCGGGCTCCTCGCCGGACTGGCCCTGCTCGCGGGCGCGCTGGTCTGGGACCAGCTGGCGCTGGTGGTGGCGAGCGCGCTCGTCGGCGGCGCCGGGCAGGGGCTGTCGTTCCGCGGGGCGCTGTCCGCGGTGGCCGCGGCCTCGCCGCCGGACCGGCGCGCGGCGGTGATCTCGGCGCTGTTCGTGGTGGCGTACGCGGGCATCTCGGTGCCGGTGATCGGCGTGGGGCTGCTGGCGGCCCCGCTCGGCCTGGAGGGCGCCGGGCTGGTCTTCATCGCCTGCATGGCCGTCCTCGTCTCGGGCGCGGCCGCCTACCTCCTGCGCCGGCCGGTACGGGTGGGGAGCACGTCAGGCCCGGCCTGACGGCCGGGCCTGACGGAAACTGCGGGTGGAACGGTGTGCCGGGATCAGACCGCCGGGACCGGGTAGGTCGGGTACTCCACCCCGGACACGTGCTGGACCACGCGGATGACCTGGCAGGAGTAGCCGAACTCGTTGTCGTACCAGAGGTAGAGGATGGCGTTGTCGCCGTCGACCTTGGTGGCTCCGGCGTCCACGATCGACGCGTGGCGCGAGCCGACGAAGTCCATGGAGACCGCGTCGGGGGCCGTGGTGAAGTCGATCTGGCGCTTGAGCGGCGAGTGCAGGGAGACGTCGCGGAGGTGGTCGAGGACTTCCTCGCGGGTGGTCTCGCGGCCCAGGCGCAGGCTGAGGATGGCGATCGAGACGTCCGGGACGGGGACGCGGATCGAGCTGCCGGTGATCGGCGCCTTGAGGTTGGGCAGCGCCTTGGCGACGGCGGAGGCGGCACCGGTCTCGGTGATCACCATGTTCAGCGGCGCCGAACGGCCGCGGCGGTCGGCCTTGTGGTAGTTGTCCAGCAGGTTCTGGTCGTTCGTGAACGAGTGGACGGTCTCCACGTGACCGCGCAGGACACCGTACTCGTCGTCCATGGCCTTCAGCGGCGGGACGATCGCGTTGGTGGTGCAGGACGCGCAGGACAGGATCCGCTCGTCCGGCTTGATGGTGTCGTGGTTGACGCCGTGGACGATGTTCGGGACGTCGCCCTTGCCCGGGGCGGTCAGGACGACCTTGTCGATACCGGGGCGCAGGTGGTTCGACAGGCCCTCGCGGTCCCGCCACTTGCCCGTGTTGTCGATGAGGATGGCGTCCTTGATGCCGTGCGCCGTGTAGTCGACCTCGGAGGGGTCGTTGGCGTAGATCACCTTGATGCTGTTGCCGTTGGCGACGATCGTGCTCGTCGCCTCGTCCACGGTGATGGTGCCCTGGAACTGGCCGTGGATGGAGTCGCGGCGCAGCAGGGAAGCGCGCTTGACCAGGTCCTGCTCGCCGCCGCCGCGGACGACGATGGCACGCAGGCGCAGGCCGTTGCCGGAGCCGGCCTTCTCGATGAGCAGGCGGGCGACGAGGCGGCCGATGCGGCCGAAGCCGTAGAGGACGACGTCGCGGCCGTCGCCGCGCTCGATCTTGTTCTCACCGGTGGCGCCGACGACGGCCGAGGCGGTGAACTCCTCCACCGACAGGCCGCGGTCGTCGGTCTTGTACGCCTCGGCGAGCAGGGCGATGTCGATCTGCGACGGGCCGAGGTCGAGGGTGGTGAGTGCCTGCAGGAACGGCAGGGTCTCGGTGACCGAGAGCTCCTGGCCGGCGATCTGGCGGGCGAACCGGTGGGTCTTGAGAATGCTGACCACCGACTTGTTCACCAAGGATCGGCTGTGGACCAGGACCGTGACGTCCCGCTCCCGGTGCAGCTTCCCGATGATCGGGATCATCGACTCCGCGATCTCCTCGCGGTTCTTCCAGCTGGTGAACGAGTCCTCATTGACAGTCACAGGATTATCTTTCGAGCTAGGCGGTGCTCATATGCTAACCCGACGCCGCTCCGACCCCTCAGGCGGTACCTGCCCGGGCCGGGAACGTGCGCTATGCGACGTAAAGGTGTCCCTGGTTGCGGTGCTTTGACCTCAGAAGGCATTCCGGCGCCGCATCCCCATCGGGCGGCCGTCCGGGTCGACCAGCAGGCGGTTCAGCGGAGCCGCGAGCAGCCGCTGCGCGGCGGGCAGGTCCGGCGGAACGTAGCGGCGCAGCCGGCCCGGCGGCCGTGGGCCGCGGCGGCCGACGGCGTGCCAGGCGTCCAGCGCGGCGGCCGACGCCGCGAAGGCCTCGAACGCGGCCACCGGATCGCACAGCACGCCCGCCGCCTCCCGGCCCGCCGAGCCCGGAACACCCGGGTCGCCCCGCGGGCCCAGCGCGTCCAGGTGCTCGCGCATGAGCTCCAGGCGCAGCTCCCGGGCGAAGGCGCGCGCGCCGTCGCCGAGGCCGCCCGGGTCACGCGGAAGCCGCAGGTCCGGGGTCTCGTCGTACACCGCGCAGCCGAGTTCGGAGTCGTGGGTCCACGAGCGGAGGTTGATGTTGTCGGAGCCGACGGAGGCCCACACGTCGTCGATCACGCACACCTTGGCGTGGACGTAGACCGGGGTTCCGGCGTGGTTCTCCAGTCCGTACAGCGCGACGCGCCCGCCGCCGGCGCGGCGCAGTTCCTCCAGGGCGTGGATCCGCCCGATCAGGTTCATGGGCCCCGTGAGGCGGCCGTCCTGCTCCGGGACCGTGGGGATGACGCCGATCAGCCTCAGCCCCGGATGCCGGCGCAGCGCCCGGGCGAAGAAGGCCACTACGCGCGGGGACCACAGGTACTGGTCCTCCAGGTAGATCAGCGTCCGGGCCCGCCGCAGCGCCTTGTCGTACGCGCGCGCGATGCTGCGCTCGCCGTCGGGGGCGAAGGGGTAGCCGCTCAGCAGCCGGTTGGGGTAGGTCCGCAGCACCTGCACGGTCTGCGTGCCGCAGGGCGCCGGGTCGGCGGCCTGCGCGGGCAGGCTGTCCGCGCTGGTGTCCTCGCGGTGCGCCAGCGCCCGCAGCCGGGTGAGCGGGCTGCGGCTGAGCGGTGCCGGGTCCTCCCACCGCTCGCGGAAGACGGCCTCGACGTCGCCCACGACCGGTCCGCGCAGGGCGAGCTGGACGTCGTGCCACGGCGGGTGCGGGCCGTAGGCGGGGGCGAGCGGCATCGACTGGCGGTCGCCGTGGTGCGCGGCGTCGTCGTTGCGGTTGTGGCAGAGGTCGACGCCTCCGACGTAGGCGATGTCCAGCCCGGGGCGGCCGGGGTGGCGCAGCACCACCATCTTCTGGTGGTGGGAGCCGCCGGGCCGCACCCGCATGTCGAGCAGGCACTCGCCGCCGGCCTCCTCGATCTCCTCGCCGAGGTGGCGGTTCTCCTCCTCGCTGAACTGCAGGCTGTCGAGGTGGGAGCGCCAGAGCAGCCCCTTGACGACGACTCCGCGCGCGGCCGCCCGGCCCAGGACCGTGCCGATCTCCGTGCCGGGCCCGTCGAGGCGCTCGTCGGGGTCACCGCGCCAGTCGGTGAACAGCAGCAGGTCGCCCGCGCGCAGGGCGCGGATCTCCGCCAGCAGCTCCGCGAAGTACGTGGCCCCGTGGACCAGGGGCCGTACGTGGTTGCCCCGCGACCAGGCCGCACCGTCCGGGCGGCGCCGGTCCAGGCGCGTCGCCGGGTTGCCCCGTTCGCCGGAGGCCAGCAGCCAGTCGGCGCCGCTGGGGCCGACGGCGTCCGCCGGCCTCACGACCGGCCCGTCCCAGGATCCACCGCACTGCTCCGATCGTGCGTGCGTGCGTGCCGCAATCCCAGGCTAGCCGCCGCCGGCGCGGGCGGCCGCCCGGTGGTGACCCGGGCCCGCGCGAGGTCGTGCTCCCGCGGGCCCGGGCGGTCGTCGGGCCGGCTCAGCCCACGGGGTGTGCTTCGGCACTGCGCACCGGCGCCTGCCGCACGGGCGCTGCGCGGTTCCCGCGGAACGGCACGTCGACCATCCGCCGCTCCGGGCCGCGCCGGCTCAGGAGCAGGTAGCCGATGAAGGCGGCCGGGCCGAAGAACACCTGGGCGGGGATGAGGCCGGGGGCATCACCGGTGGCCGCGGCGATCAGGTGCAGCGCTGCGACGGGGGCCACGGCTCCGAAGAGCACCACCAGGGCGATCCCGGTCCGCAGGCCCGGCTTCGCGTACGCCTTGTAGGCGGTGGTGGTGAAGAGGGCGTAGGCCAGCAGGTCGCCCATGCCGACGACGGCGCCGAGGTCCTCCCCGATGCGCAGGCCGGCGGCCGGGGCGTACGGATAGCCCTGGACGGCTTCGGCGAGCTCCTGGGTCAGCGGTACGACCCAGGCGAAGAAGGCGTCGTAGGCGGCGAGGGCGAGCAGGAACCACGCCACGTTCTTCAGGCGCATGCCGCCCTGGACGTTGAGGTTGGTGGCGGACACCACGACCAGTCCGACGACGCAGCTGTTCGCCACCCAGTAGGGCGGCGCGGTCTCGCCGAAGGCCAGGTGGGTGACGAGCACGCTCGCGATCAGTACGGCGATCAGCGCCCAGCGCAGCCGGCCGTTGCCGATGAGGGGCTGGTAGCCGACGGACAGTCCGCCCGCGAAGACCAGGGCGAGCACGACCGGGAGGACGGCTCCGGGGAGGGCGAGGTAGACGTACGGCAGGGCCAGGACGAAGCCCATCATCATGAAGATGTCCCTGCCGTTGAAGACGCCGACCGGCGGTCTCGCGGCGCGTACGGCGCGGAAGTAGGCGATCGTGCCGACGACGACCGCGAGTGCCAGGGCGGCGGTGGCCGCGATCTGGAAGAAGACCGTCATGCGTGGCTCCGGGTGAAGGTGTGCTCCAACAGGTCACAGCGGAGGGGGAAGCGGCGCGCGGCCTCCTCGTCGTCCAGCGGCAGGACCGTGACGCGCGCGTCGATGCCCCGGGCCAGCAGCCGCTCGGCCACCTCCGCCGCGGTGGCGTTCCGGGAGGCCACCTCCACGTGGAGCCTGCCGTCGGCGACCACGGCCCGGTGACGCAGGGGCCAGGGCATTCCGGGGGTCCCGTCCAGGGCCTCCACGATCTCGCGCGGCGTCACGACGGAATCGGTGGTGCGCAGCAGCGTGCCCGCCTTGCCGAGGATCTGGGAGACGGCCGGCACGGCCGCGAGTTCGCAGTCCGGTTCGCCGTCCAGGGTGCGGACCACGTCGCCGGTGTTGTACCGCAGGACCGGCATGCACTCCCGGTAGGGGTAGTACGGCGTCACGGTCAGCTCCCCGAGCTGTCCGGGCCCGGCGGGCTCGCCCGTCTCCAGGTCGAGCACCTCCGTGTACCCCATGTTGGGGTCGATGTGGAGGTGGCGCCTGCTGCAGGTGCGACCGCCGACGGGCAGCAGTTCGGTCATGCCGAAGTTGTCGCCGATGGTCTCGGCCCCGAAGGTCTCGCGCAGGGCCCGGGCGAAGGCCGGTGACACGATCTCTCCGCCGGCGTAGATCGACCGCAGGCCGAAGTCGTCCGGCCCGTAGCCGCGTTCCCGTGCGGCGGTGAGCATCCGGGCCAGGTAGCTGGGGTTGCCGGTGAGCAGGGTGGGCCGGGTGCCGTTGCGGCCGAGCAGGTGCTCGACGGATTCCTCCGGCGGGACCTGGCCCACCACGTGGCACGAGGCGTTGACCATCCGGCACACCTCGACGTCCTCCTGGACGGCGGCCGTTGCCCGGGAGCTGAGGTTGATCTGCATCCGGTCGCCGGGGCGGATGTCGCCGCGCAGCACGACGGACAGGGCGATCAGAGCGGGCCAGAGCTCCATCTCGTAGCGGGAGAGCCACATCTGCACCGGGCGGCCGGTGGTGCCGGTCGTCTGGGTCGCCAGGTAGGGGGTGCTGCACAGGAAGTCTGCGGGGCGCTCGATCAGGTCGGCCTTGCGGGTCACCGGGATCCGGGTGAGCGTCTCGGTGGTCAGCCCGTCGAGGTCGATGCCGGCGAGGCGTTCGCGGTAGAAGGGGGAGCGCTTGGCGAGTCGGTTGACGGTCCGCTGGAGTGCGCGGTTCTGCAGGTCGCGGCGCTCGTCCGGGTCGGCGAACGGTCCGTCGGCCAGTTCGTCGACGTCGTCGCCGAGCGAGCCGAACTCCTCCAGCGTGGCGAGGGCGTCGGCGACCAGCCGCTCCACGGCCCGGACGTTCAGCCGCCGGCCGAACACCATGGCCATCGCCACCCGGACCTGCCGGACACCGGTCTCCAGCACTCGTGCCTCCCTAAGGCGTAAAGAAAAGGGGTGGGGGCGGCATGCCGCCCCCCACCCCCCGAAACAGCGTCAGCTGGCAGAGCAAGAACCGAAGAAGACGGCCGTCATGGCACCCATGACGTACTTGAACTGCTTGGCGCTGGTCTTGATCGCGCTCATCGGATCCTCCTTGTTTCGTTGCTGTCGGACGAACGCCCGGTGACCTGTGCGGTACCGAAACGTTTCGTCCCTGGGCGACAACACACTGGCGCGTTCGCAACACACGGGCAATGATCGGGTCCGTTCAACGGACCGGCGAAAGCGGAGGACGGCCACACCGTTTTCCCTGCTGAGCCGGGACGAACGGGGAGTTGCGGACCCATCCGACCGATGGGCTCCGTACGAAAGGGGGAACCTCTCATGGCCAGATCCGGCACAGAGGGGCGGGGTGTACTGGAAGGTGCGTTCGCCCTCATGGAGGTGCTCGCACACGGCGAGGAAGTCGGCCTGACCCGCCTGGCGACCGACGCCGAACTGCCGAAAGCCACGGCCCACCGCTTACTGGGGCAGCTGGTCGCACTCGGCGCGGTGCAGAGCCGTTCGGGCCGCTACCGGCTCGGGCCGCGCACGTTCCGTCTGGGACAGGCCTGGCACCCCGCGCGCCTGCTGCGCGCGGCCTCGGCCCGGCCGCTGCGCGAACTCGGGGCCGTGAGCGGCCGGCTGAGCCTCAGCCTGTCGGTGCCCGAGGCGGGACACACGATCATCGTCGGGGGCATGCGGGGCGAGGTGGACGAGGTCTTCCCGCTGCACTCCGGCACCGTCCTGCCGCCCGGGAGCGCGGCGGAGCTGATCCTCGCGGCTTCCAGCCCGTCGGCCGAGCTGCCCAAGGGGTGGACGAAGCCGACGTGGACCCGCGAGGTCACACGGGCCCAGGAGCGGGGTCTCGCCTTCGAGTACGGACAGTGCGTGAGCACGCTGTCGTGCGTGGCGGCGCCGGTGTTCTCCGGATCGGGCCAGGTGGTGGCCGCCGTGGCGGCGACCGCCCTGGAAGGCAAACAGATCGCCCCGCTGGGCGAGGCCGTGGGCCGCGCGGCGGCGATGATCAGCGCCAACCTGACCAGGCTGCCCACCCCCGCGCCCACGCCCGGCGCGCAGGTCCGGCACCCGGCGATGGCCCGTCCGCACTAGGCCGTGCGCGAGGACACCGTGCCCGTCCCGGGAGGGGCGGGCACGGTGTCGCCGGATACCGGAGGCCTCTCACCACCAGTAACGGACGGCACCCCGCCGGTACGTCATGCGCCAGTCGGAGCGGTCCCGGGGGCGGACGACCCGGCCGTACCCGCGGCTGACGGTCGAGCCGCCGTCCGCGGACACCGCGGTCGTGGTGACGCTGCCGGGGTGCGGCGCCGGGGCGGCGAAGGCACTGGAGGGGAGCGCGGCGCCGCCCGCTGCCAGGGCGGTCGAAGCGGACAGCAGGACCAGGCGCCGGGTCCAGGTGCGTGCCATGGGGACCGCTCCTTGCGAGGGGTTCGGGTGGGCCGCCTGACCTGCCGGGGCCGTGTCCATTGAGCCCCGGGCGGGCGCACCGCGTCATGCCGCTGGATCTCGGGGCTTGACAGCCGAGGGCTTCGTCATCCGCCCATCCGAAAGGTCCCCGAAAACGATCAGGGGCCGTTTCGGATCGCTCTGAAACGGCCCCTGATCTGCGCCGCGAAGCGAGGCAGCATGGAGCGACTCTGGGCTGCCGCCACTCGGTGCGGCATCCGGACTCCGAGCGTCGGCCCGACCTGGTCGGCGAGGGCCGCATGCGGCTGGCCGGGCACGGCGTCGGCTGCCGAGGCCGTACCTGGTCGGCGAGGGCCGCATGCGGCTGGCCGGGCACGGCGTCGGCTGCCGAGGCCGTACTCGACGACGAGACCCTCGGGATGCCGGACGGAAGTGCGTCGAGCGCTACGAGCGCCGGGCCCGCGGCCTGGTACACCTCAGGACGGTCGGCGCGGCCCGGTTCGTCCGGCCGTACGGCGCCCACGGCTACGGCCAGCGGTGACGCACTCAGCGCTGATAGGTCCCGACCAGGGTGCCGGAGGCCAGCTCCCTGCCCTTCAGGGCTCGGTGCACGTCCTCGACGCCCGGGCGGTCGTGCAACGGCAGCGGCTCGGACAGGGCGTACAGGTGGAAGAAGTACCGGTGCGGCCCGTGCCCTGCTGGAGGCATCGGCCCTCCCCAGCCCACCCGCCCGAAGCCGTTGGGCCAGGGCAGGCCACCCTGGGGCTTCTGGCCCTCCGCCACCCCGGTCATCCCCGGATCGATGCCGGTCACCAGCCAGTGCAGAAAGGTCGTCCCCGGCGCGTCCGGGTCCTCGCACAGGAGCACCAGCTCCGTGGCCTCGTTGGGCACCCCCGACCAGGTCAGGGGTGGTGAGATGTTCTCCCCCTCCCCGCTGTACCGGCGGGGGATCACCCTTTTGTCGTCGAACGCGGTGCTGCTGAGTTCAATTCCGCTCATGCGCGCCGCCATACCCGCAACAGAGACGCCGGCAACGGTCGCGAACGCCGAAACCCCCGTTCGGCCGAGCCCACCGGGCCCGCCTCCAGGCGCGGGGGTGAGCATGGCAGTGTGCCGACGAGGATCCTGCTCGAGGGCCGCCCTGGCGCGGGCAAGACGACCGCCCTCCGCCGGTTGGCCGCGCTGCTGCCCGCCCACGCGGCCACCGGCTTCACCACGGAGGAGATCCGGCAATCCGGCAGCCGGGTCGGTTTCGCCCTGGAGACCCTGGCGGGCCGGCGGGAGGTGCTCGCCCATGTCGACCTCCCTGGTCCGCCGCAGGTGGGGAAATACGGCGTAGACCTTGGCGTCATGGAACGAGTGGCGCTGCCGTCGCTACGGCCGGAAGCAGGCGAGGAGGAGAAAGGGCAGCTGGTGCTCATCGACGAACTGGGTCGGATGGAACTGGCGTGCACGGCGTTCCGGGACGCGGTCATCACGCTGTTCACCGCGGACGTCGACGTCGTCGCCACGGTTCACGCGCACCGCGATCCGTTCACCGACGCCCTCAAGCGGCGCGCCGACATCGAGGTCGTCCACCTCACCCCCGCCAACCGAGACGGCCTGCCCGAGGAGCTCGCGGCCCGGCTGCAGGAGCCTCGGACGCCCGAACCGCCGCCTTCACATTTCTGAGAGCACGGCGGGTCACCCCGCTGGACGTCGTCGGCGCGCAAGTCACGGGCTGACAGGACCTACCACCGGACGCACGGCCGTTCGCAGGCGTGGCGCGCGCCGTTGGCGCGCGGAAGGGGAAAGAGCCGGTCGGCGTTTCCGCCGCCTCCTGGAGGCGATGCCGGAGATTCCGAGAGTGACACTTGTGGGTGAGTGCCGTGCCGGTCGGTTCACGGAGCGCAGGTCGCAGGTCCCGCTCGGATGGAGCGGCTGCCGAGCCGGCAGGAGACGACGATGAACGGCTCCATACGTGTCGGACGTGTTGTCGGGGTACCGCTGCGGATGCACTGGAGCGTGCCGCTGCTGGCGGTGCTGCTCGCGTACGGTCTCGGCCGCCAGGCCCTCCCCGCGTTGGCTCCGGGACGCTCGGATGCCGTGTACGCCTTCGCCAGCGTCGTAGGAGCCGCGCTGCTCGTGGCCAGCCTGCTGCTCCACGAGGCGGCACACGCCGCGACGGCCCGCAGGAGGAAGATCTCGGTACAGGACGTCACGCTGTGGGCGCTGGGCGGGATGACCAGGATGGGGCGCCCGCAGACCGCCGCGGCGGCCTTGGCGGTGGCGGTCAGCGGGCCGCTCACCAGCCTGGCCGTCGGAGGCGTGGCACTCGGAGCCGGACTGGGGCTGGATGCGCTGCTCGGCTGGGCGGTGCCCGCGGCCGTCCTGGTGTGGCTCGGCTGGGCGAACCTGTTCCTGGGCGTGTTCAACCTGCTGCCCGCTGCGCCGCTCGACGGCGGAAGGGTGCTGCAGGCTCTGCTGTGGTGGCGCACCGGAGACCGGCAGCGTGCGGAGCGGGCCGCATCCCGCAGCGGTCAGGTCATGGGAGTGCTGCTGGCGGCCGTCGGATGGATTTCCTTCCTGCGCGGGTCGCCGGGCGGGCTGTGGCTCGTCCTCGTCGGCTTCTTCATCACGGTCGTCGCCGGCGCGGAGCGGCAGCAGGCCGTTCTGCACACCGCCGTACAGGGTGTCGGAGTGGCCGATGCCATGTCCAGCCCGGTGGCCACCGGTCCCGACTGGCTGACCGTCCGGCGTTTCATCGACGAGGTAGCAATGAAATCACGGCATTCCGCCCTGCCTCTGCTCGACTTCGAAGGCCGCCCCAGCGGAATCGTGCACATGCGCAGGCTGGCCTCAATCCCGGGAGCGAACCGGGAGGCGCTACGCGTACGCGAGGTGGCGACGGCGCTCGCGCAGTGTGCGACTGCCGCTCCGAACGAGCTTCTGAGCGAGGTTCTCGACAGACTCGGCCCAGGGACCGGCATGCCCATCCTCGTGGTGGACTCGGGCCATCTGGTGGGGATCGTCACCGCGAAGGACATGTCCCGGCTGATGCAGCGGCACGCTCTGGGCGGCCAAGGGCCCAACTGAGCCGGTGTACCGCGGGTGACCGTTCACGACCTGCGGCACCTGGCCGTCACCGTCACCATCACCGCCGGCGTCCCCCTCACTGTCGTCTCCAAGACCCTGCGGCACCCCACCCTGGCTGCCGGCGACTACTGGTTCAACGACGAGTCCGCCGACGGACAGGACGGCCCCAACAGCCGCCTGCACACCTGACGGTGCTCGCAGGCCTCAGCTCCAGGGGAACTTGTCCCGGTGCGCGGCCAGCCAGGTGGAGAAGTCCTGGAGGTCCGGGTTGAGGGCGCGGACGGCGTCGAGGTCGCGGGCCGCGGTGAAGCGGGCCCCACAGTCGGCGTAGAACTGGAACATGTTGCCGGCCTCGTCGGCGCCCGGGAAGCCCAGGGCGCGGAAGGCGTCCGGTGTCAGGGGACGGTAGCGGACGGGCTGTCCGAGTGACTCGGTGAGGGCGGCGGCCATGTCGGCGACGGTCAGGTGTTCGCCCGCGATGCTGACGGTGGCGGGGATGAAGTCGGTGCCGCGCTTGAGGATGGCGAGCGCGGTCTTGCCGATGTCGTCGACTGCGATGCCGGAAAGTCTGCTGTCGCCCATCGGGAAGTTCAGTTCGAAGGTGCCGTCCTCGCCGCGCTGCGGGGCGAACGCCCCGAACAGATTCTCCCAGTAGAAGGTGGTGCGCAGGAAGGTGGTCGGTACGCCGTCGTCGGTGAAGTAGTGGTCGGCTTCGGCCTTGCCGTCGAAGTGCGGGACCTTGTAGGAACCCTGGAGCGTGGGCATCCGGTCGTCGTCCAGCGGAATGCATTCCCGGGTGTCCTCCAGGGTGGACCAGATGGCGTGTTGCACACCCGCCTGCGACGCCGCCCGGGACAGGGCGGCAGCCTGTGCCTTCTCGTGTGCCGCGTCCATGTCCTCCCAGAAATTGGTCACCAGGTAAGCCCCGTACGTGCCCTCGAGGGCCGCTACCAGGCTCTCCTCGTCATCCAGATCGGCCTGGACCACCTCGGCCCCGAGCCGTTCCAGCTCCTTGGCCCGGTCCGAGTCCGGCCGGCGGGTCACCGCGCGGACCACGAAGCCGCTGTCCCGGTCCGCGAGGATCGCCCGCACGAGTGAGCCTCCCTGGTGCCCCGTCGCGCCGAAGACGGTGACGGTTCGCTGCTCGGTCATCGCCGGCACCCACTTTCCTGATTCCTTCGGCACGCTCCGTGCCCGGCCAGGCATATTCCGCTGCGAAACCTACGTCCACGGGGCCGGCCCCGACCGGCTGTACACGCCGACCCCGCCCGGATGGGCGTACCTTTCCCCGGTGCTGTGCATGGCTGGCGCGGGCGGGGGAAGGCGCGCAGTGCAAGCAGCACGCGGGCCGTCCCGTCGCAGCGCGGTGCGGTTGTGTGCTGAGCGTGACGAGGGACGTGGAGAGTGTCATGAACTTCCCGGTACGACGAGGTTCCGGCGACACCATGTGGGCCCGCCCCAGCTGGGGCATGGTGGACCCCTGGCACGACTTCGAGAACATGTGGAGCCAAATGGGCCGCTTCCTCGAACAGGCCTCCGGCCCTGCCGGAGCGGGCCACGGGTGGATGCCCATGGCCGAGGAAGAGGAAACCGACGAGGCGTACGTGATCAAGGCCGAGCTGCCTGGTGTTCCGCGCGACAACATCAGCGTCGAGATGGACGGCAACGACCTGTGCATCACCGGCGAGATGGACGAGAAGTCCCACGGTAAGGTCCTCACCCACCGCAAGGGACGTTTCTCCTACCGCAGCAGCATGCCCAGCCGTATCGACAGTGAGCGCATCGAGGCGAGCCTCGACCATGGCGTCCTCACCGTACGCATCCCCAAGTCGGGCGAGTCCAAGCCCCGCAGGATCGGCATCCTTGAAGTGGAAGGCGAGGGAAAGTCCGCCTGACGGCGTTCCTCGTCGCCGGCAACGGAGCGGGCGGCCGGGCGCCGCCCGCCTTCATCCGCCCAGGAGTGGACGCGGTGGAAGGAGGTTGACCGGTTCCGGCGCCGGCACGGGCCCGGGAAGGGGCCCCGGCTGAGGGTGCGGCTCGGGCCGCGGTGCCGGCGGCGGCTGGGGATCAGGTCGGCTGCGGCGGCGCCGGGGGCACCGGATCCGGCCCGCCCGGCGCGGGTACCGAACCGGGCAGCGGCCCGGGCTGCGGACCAGGACCCGGGCCTGGCGCCGGCGTCGGCGTCGGCGGTACCGGGTCGTTCGGCGGAGTACCCATGGTGGCCCTCCTCTCGTCATGGGGCGTGGGTGCAGCCTGGACGGGCGGCGGCCGCGGCGGTTCGGGCGCCGGCTCCGGGCCCGGCGCGGGCTTCGGTGCCGGTCGAGGCGCCTGGGGATCTTCCGGCCACGGGTGAGTCGGAGGCGCCGGATGCGGATCCCCCGGGTCCCGCGGGAAGGGATGGGTAGGCGGACCGGTGTTCGTCTTCGTCATGGTGTTCGTCCGGTTGATGGCGAACCGGCAGCACTGCCGGTCAGGCACGGTCGGTGTCGTCGTCATCGCCGGTCGTGTCCCGGCGGACGATGACGACCGGGCAGGGCGCGTGCGTCGCGCACTGCTGACTGACCGAGCCCAGCAGCAGGCTGGCGAAGCCTCCCCGGCCCCTGCTGCCCACCACCAGCAGCTCGGCGCCGGCCGACGCTTCGATCAACGCGTCCGCGGCGCCGCCCCGAACCAGATGCTGTTCCAGGGGTACGTCGCCGACCTGGAGGATCACCTTCCGGATCTCATCGTCCAGGTCCTGTCTGGCCAGGCCCTCATCGAAGTCGGCGTCAACCGCCGGAGCGGACCAGCCCGCGGCGCCGGGCAGGTCATAGGCGGCGACAGCGTCGACCGTCGCCCCGATCAGGCGGGCGTGCCGTACCGCCCACCGCAATGCCTCGTAAGAGGCCGGCGAGCCGTCAACGCCCACCACAACGCGGGAAGTCGGGCCGCTGATGTCCATGGCCGTCGTCCCTCCTCCTTCAGGTGTTGGGCTGTGCCGCGCTGATGTCGGCGAGTGCGGAGTGCCGGTCGCGGTCGATGGCGAGGTCCCCCAGGGACACGATGCCGATCGGGCGGTCGTCCTCGACGACGGGGAGTCGGCGCAAGGCGTGCTCACGCATCAGTTCCACGGCCCGCTCGGCGTCCTCGTCGGGCCCCATGGTGACCATCTGCTTGCTACAGATCTCGCTCACCGTCGTCTGTTCCGGGTCCATTCCGTCCGCGATGGCCCGCACGACCAGGTCGCGGTCGGTGAGCAGGCCGGCGAGATGACCGTCGTCCATGACCAGGACGTCGCCGATGTCGTCCTCCCGCATCCGGCGAGCGGCCTCGTGCAGGGAGCTGAGTTTGCCGACCTTGACCGGTGTCCCGGTCATGATCTCTCGTACCTTCTTGCTCACGGCTTCCTCCTTGATATGGGGGCGGGTCTCGGCTGGATGAGAGGCCCTCGCCTCGACCGGTCCGGTCGGGGGTACGGGGAGTTCGGGTGCGGTGTTCTCCAGGGGTACGGCCGGGCCGCAGACGATCCGAGCTGGATGGCGGGGCCCGGAAGGACGGCGCCGAGGAGCCAGTCGGGTGCCACGCGCACGCGGTTGCCTGGCATCACGAGCAGGTGATGGCCGCACGTCAGGGCTTTCGCGCCGCCGGACCGGGCAGCACCGGCCCGAAGGGCTTCGCAGCGCTTGTTCACGCTGCCCACCGTGAGGAGCAGCCGGTCGTACGGGCTTCCCCCAGCAGCACCCGAACGTCCGGCAGCGCAGTGGCCAGGGGGGCGGAGACCCGGCGGGGTTCCAGTACGCCCGTGGCCACCTCGGCCGGCAGCGGCACGTACGGGAAGTCGTCGGTGGGCTTGAGCAACGTGACGGCGGCGCGGGCCGCGGAAGCCTGCGAACCCGCCCCCGGTGATCAAAATCCGCGGCCGGTCCACAGGCAGCTTCTCCCCACGACGGGGTGGCGACGTCCCGGCCATCCCGCGCGGAAGCCGTCCACCGCTCACCACCGCGCCTGCCCGAACGAGGCATCCCCAAACAGCGGTGGATGTCCCTACCAGTAGGCCCGCGTACATCTACAGCCACCTCACCCAAAGTGGGCGTGCGGCCACACTGCGACCCGTCGGGGCACGGCGCGTCCCCGGCACCTCGGGGGCGACGAAGACATCCACTAGCTCGGCGGGGCGTTCGGCAAGCCATGCGGCGACCCGTGGCCGCCTCACAGTCGGACAGCAGATCCACAGGTCTACGGGTTTCCACATCGACCCAAGCAGTCCCGTAGAGACGGCCCCTCGGGCACATGGCACGTCGCGGAACGGCCGTATGCGGCACGCCGCCTCCACCACCCCGAGAGCCCTGCGCCGCCGAGTTCCCCTCATGAAAGCCTCGGAGGTGAGGAGCACAGGGCCATGCAGTCCCACGGGGAGGCCCGCTCGGCCCTCGCAGGGTCCAGTACCCCGACCTAGGATGAACGACACGGAGCCAGGCAGAAAGGAGCCGGACAATGAACGTGTCCGCATCCATGTCCGCGCCCGCAGTGTCCGTCAGCGCCACGACGACCATCGGCGAGGCGGCCCGCCGCATGGACGTCTATGGCGTCGGCTGCCTGGTTGTGACGGAGGGCGAAGGACTTCGCGGCATCGTCACCGACCGTGACATCGCGGTGCGCGCGGTGGCCGCGGGGCTCGACCTCGACGAACCGGTAAGGGAGATCATGACCACCCCGGTTGTGACCGTCGCCCTTGCCGACGAGATCCACACCGCGTACGAGACGTTCCGCAACAGCAGCGTCCGGCGCCTTCCCGTCCTCGACGGACAACGTGTCGTGGGCATGCTGACGGTGGACGATCTGCTGATGGACGTCTTCCGGAGGGTGGCGGACCTGCTCGGCCCGGTCGCCTGGAGCGTCCTTGAGGAGCCTCCTGGTCCCCGGGACGAAATCGGCCCGCGCGCACCAGTCGACGGTATCGGCCCGGCCGACTCTCAAGGGCCCTGATCGCGCGGTGCACGGCCGTCAGCCGCCCACCACCGTTCTCCGTTCCGAGCCCAAGGCTTTCAAGGAAACACCTGCCACTGACTACGCGTACGCGCAGTACATCGTGATGGCCCGCCTCCGTCTGCGGGATGAACTGCGAGGGGCGAGTTCCCAGCGACGGAGCGGGTTCCCCCGATGAACGCTGACACCTCCCCGCCGATTTCCGGCACGCCCACGTCGGAGAAATGAACCACCGGAGCTGAGTATCACCATGGCCCATCCCCTCGATTCGGCGTTGCACCTCCCGGAGCACCGCGCCGACCCAAAGCAGCACAGGAATCGCTTGCCCCCACACCTCGCCCACAGGCTCCTCCCCGTGACGAAGTGGATCGCCCATCAGCCCAGAGCCGTGCCCCAGGCCTTGGCGCGGTCGAGCTCCCCTTCACGGAGGGGTCCCTCGGCGTCCTCGGTGATGAACCCCTCCGGTTCCGCGACGAGTCGGTAGCCGTGAACTCGCAGCCGGCGAGCAATGGCGGGTGCCGCGCCGCCGGCGAACCGGAAGTCCCCTCTCGTGTCGAACGCGGCAGCGCGCACGTCGCCCCGCGTCTGGAGCAGCTCGTGGAACCAGTCACGAAGCCCAGGCCCCTCCGCGTCTTCCTCCGCCTCGTGCCGGGGCCTCTCCGATTCGTCCTCTGCCTGCTTCTTCTCCGACTGCAGTCCGATCTTCCGCGACAGGCCCGATGGCATGCCACGCATGTGGGTCGGGCCACCCACGATGAGCAGGTCGGCCGAGCCGACGCGTTCCCGGTCGGCCTTGTCCACTCGCACGCAGTCGACCTCGGCATCCGGGCGGGCCTCCCGTACTCCGGCACCGATCGCCTCGGCTACCTGGCGCGTGTTCCCGAACAGGCTCTCGTACACGATCACGACGTGCATCGCATCTCATCTCCTTGAGGGCTTGGCGCCTCTGCGTCCCGGATCACCGCACCCCCGCCGTCCGCGGACACTCCCCTCGTTCGCAACTCTGCCTGAAGGACGATGCCTACGCCCGCGAGGACAAGTCTCCGATAGCGCCCGCTTCGGGCGGTGGACGACCCCGCAGGCGGTGCGCGCTTCGCAGAGCAACGCTGCGCCCCAGGGGTGTGCGACGAGCGCGCGAGATCGGCGATACGCATCACTGCGGCGTGGACATCGGGCGGCGATGCGTACTCATCATGGCCTCCTCGGGCCGGATGTCTCCAGACTGGGCGAGTTGCCCGGCCCGGTGCTGGAGTCCAATGGTCCTCGTCGAGGGGCCGACCGGGCCATTCGGCTCGGTTCCCGTGCGTGACGCGGGCGCCCCGAAGCCGGCGGTGATCGAGAGCCTCGGTCCCGGCGAGCCGGTCGGCTGGTCCTGGCTGTTCCGCCCCTACATCTGGCACTTCGGCGCCGAGGCGATGACCCCGGTACGCACCCACGAGTTCGACGCCGCGGCCGTGCGGATGATGACGGACGCCGACCCGGCCTTCGGGTCCGCGATCGGCCACTGGGTGGGCCAGGTGCTCGCTCACCGGCCAGTCGCCGCCCGGATCCGTTTGCTCGACCTCTACGCCCCCCACGGGAGCGGCAGCAGGCTGTGAGCCGCACCGGACGGAGGGCATCCAAGGAGCCGGTCATGCCGGCAACCCGCTACACCGTCAGCGACGTGATGCCGCATACGGCCGTCGCAGTTGGCCGTGCCCCCTGCGCAGGCACAAGACCTTCGGCTATCGCACTCCGGCCGAGACCAGGCAGCGGCATCAGCACGCCCTCGCGGCATAACGCGGTTGTAGATGGTCTCGATGAAGTGGAACTCCTCGGAGTACCGCTTCGGGTACTTGTTTCCCACCTGCTACTTCCTCTGGAACCTCAAGATCCCACTCTCCAGGTGTCCACAGGTTCTTCGACCTGCCCGCCCATCCCACAGGGGCACCCGAGCACTGGGGCCAGGAGGTCCTCCGGCACGCTCTCATGGGTCAGGCCGTTGCCGTTGCCGCACGAATCGAAGCGCTCACAGTGGACGAGGCCACGTCCGTCCACCAATCGGCCACCGGCAGCCCCCGACAGAAGATGCTCTTGGTGGATCCACATGCCGAGGAACAGGCCCAGCCGTGAGCCGGAATGCGGGTGACATCAGACTGTTTCAGTATGGAAATCGGATCGGACGTGTCGCTGCCCACGGAGGTGAGTGCGATGACGCTTCCCGCGCGGCGCCGGACCGGTGGCCCGGTGGAGCCGGACGAGTTCTTCGGCCGCACGCACCAGTTCCCTGGGGTGCCACGGGCACGGCACACGCCGTTCCGGCCGATTCGGGTACCGGTCCGTGCTCCCCTCAGGAGTGAAGACCGAGGATGCCGCTGCCACCTTGGCCGACGGCGTGCTGCCGGTCACCGTTCCCGAGGCCCGAGCAGCCACGGCACGGGGCGGGGAACGGGCTCCGTGAGCCCGCACGAGAGGACAGCGTGCGTGGCCGGGCCCCACGCGCTCAACGCCCGGCGCGGTGGTCAGGAGCCGAAGCTGTCCCCGGCAGCGGCCGGGATCGGGATCGACCGCAGCACGTGGGAACAGGCCCCGATCTCCTCAGGCTGCCACGAGCGGGGCCGTGCCCGGCAGGCGGTACACCGGGCAGGGGCCGGCGCGACCACCCGGGCACCGCGATGAGCACGTCCGCGACGCCGGACCCCACCACAACCAGGACCACCAACGGTGCAGGAGGATCCGGAAGTGCGGCCAGGCCGTCGATCCTCACCTTGACGATGAATCCCACGGTCGATCTCTGCTGGGAGGTCGGACACCTGGAGGGCATCGGCAAGAACCGTGCCCGGGTCAGGTCGGTGGCCGCCGGGGGCGGAGGGATCAACGTCGCCCGTCACGTCGTGCGGCTCGGAGGACGAGCCACCGCCGTCCACACCGCCGGAGGCGAGGTCGGCCAGCGCCTGAGCCGGCTGCTGGACGAAGAGGGCATCGACCACGTCGCCGTCGACATCCACGACGAAACCCGCGAAGCACTCGTGCTGTTCGAGTCCGAATCGCGCCACAGCTACCACATCGTGCCACCCGGCCCGCAACTGCACGACCACGAGGGGCAGCGGTGCCTGGATGTGCTGGAGCGGGCCGTTGGCGGTTGCCCGTACGTCGTGGCCAGCGGCAGCCTGCCCGGCGGCTTGCCCGACGACTTCTACGCGGCCGTCGCCCGCCGTGTCAAGGAAGCCGGATCCCGGCTGATCCTGGACACCTCCGGGCCGGCGCTTCGCGGAGCACTCGCGGAGGGCGTGTTCCTCTTCAGGTGCAACCGGACAGAGGCCGAGAGCCTGACCGGTCGGCCCATCCGCAGCTTCGACGACGCCCGAGCCCTCAACGAACGCCTGCTCACCACAGGGGCCGCCGAGATCGCCGTCACCACCCTCGGAGAGCTGGGCGCACTGTGCTCGACCGGCCACGGCCACACCGAGCTCTACGCGCCGCCGCTGCCCGGCGAGCCTCTGAGCGATGCCGGCGCAGGAGACGGCATGGTCGCAGCCCTCACCACGCAGCTGGCCGCCGGAGACGATCCCGTCAGCGCCTGCGCGCTGGGGGTGGCCACCGCCGCAGCAGCGATGCTCACCCCCAGCACCGAACCCTTCGACACGGACGTGGCCCGGTCCCTCCGCTCCCAGGTGAGGACCAGGTTCCACACCGATGCACGACGCCGAGGCCTCTGACCCTGCCCGCCGTACGGCGATTCGACAGCGAGATCGCGACACACCGGGAAGCACCGACGCAGCCCACCGACGCCGAAGGCCGAATCGGCGAGCGGCGACCGCGGCGCCACCCATTTCGGCGCCTGCACGGGCGCCGCGGCCGCGCTCACGGCCGCCGCCGAACCCCGCTCCGACATCACCGCACTCGTCTCCCGGGGCCGGACGCCCCGACCTGGCGGTCTCCCGCCTCGCAGCCGTACGCGCTCCGACCCTGCTGGATCGTCCGCGGAGCCGACGATCAGGTACTGGATCTCAACCGCCGAGCCGCCGCTCGACTGCGCTGCGAAGACCAGGTCGGCGCGGGAGGGGGGTCCACCCGTCACCTACCCCACCTCGGCACCCTTCCCAACAGGTCCGCCGAACACCGAGCGACATGATCCGATGGCCGCCGGGCCCTCGCCGCCGGGCGTCGACCCGGCACACCAGCGGGACGTCCGTCCAAGACGGCCCGCATCCGGCTCTCCTCCCTGCCCCAGCAGCCCCGGGCGTTACGGAGGACGCCGGGCTCGGGGCCCGCGCAGGATCCAGGCCGGAGGCACGGCGAGCAGCGCACCGTCTTCATGGGAGGCGTGGAGCCCCGACTCCCATGCCCGGCCCGTCCTCGCCATGCCGATCGAGGCCCCGCACGCGCCGCGCACGCCTCCCCGGCAATGCGAAGGGACTGAGCGGGCGGCCCGTCCCGAAGAGACAGGTCGCCGACGGGTGGCGAAACTGGAGGAGGGCACCCGACGGCAGGAGGGCTCTCGTGGTGAGGTTCCGGGACTTCCTGGCACGATTCCGCCCCAGGGGCACCCCGGGACCGGCCGTTACGGGCGTTCCCGCCGACCGTGAGGCGGAACTCGCCGCCGAGCTGGATCCGCTGCTGGCCGGGCTCGCAGGAGTTCAGGCGGAGGCGGCGGAGATCCGTGCCGAGGCGGCCCGTGAGGCCGAGGGCATCCGTCACCGGGCCGCGGTCCGGGCGGCGGAGATCGTGGCTGCGGCCGAGACCGGCGCACGGCAGGCTCGGGAGCTGGCCGCGGCGCCCGCTCGCCGGGCAGCGCGGGCGGAAGCGGCGCAGATCGTGGCCTCCGGGGTACGCGCCGCCGAATCGTTGCGCCGCAGGGCGGATGCCCGGCTGCCCGTTCTGGCCGACCGCGTGGTCGACGACGCCTTCAGTGAGCCGTCCGATGTGGGGAGGGCCCGGTGGGCGCCGGGTGGGTCGCGGGAGTGATCAGGGCGAGGGCTCTGGTCTCCCGGTGCGCCGGCGCCTCCGCCGGCCGGGAGCTGGCGGCGTGCGCCACGCTGGGCGAGGCGCTGCGATCCCTGGCCACCACGCCGTACGGCAGGGGCCTCCATGCCGAGTCGGAGCTCGCCGATGTTCAGCGGGCGGTGTCCGCGACCCTGCTGTGGCAGCTGAGAGTGCTGGCCGGCTGGCTGCCGCGCGCGGGAGCGGATATGCTCCGGCCGCTGTCAGCCGGGTTCGAGATCGCGAACGTCGAGGCCCGCCTGCGCTCGTTCTCCGGGGCGCCTGAGCCGGCGCCCTACCGGCTCGGCACGCTGGGCACGGCATGGCGCCGTCTCCAACACGCCGGGACCCCGGCGGAACTGCGCTCTGCCCTCGCCTCCTCACTCTGGGGCGACCCTGGCGCGGACACCCCCTGGGCAGTGCTCACCACCCTGCGGATGGCGGCCGCCGACCGGGTCTGCGTGACGGTGGGGCCCGCGCGGCACTGGGCCGTCGGCCGGGCGGCCCTGCTGACGGCGCGCGAGCATTTCGTGTGCGGGCGCCCGCTCCCCGGCCCCGCGCGCAAGCATGCGGTACGGCTGCTGGGCTCCCGGGCCGTGGACGCGACTGACTTCGGTGACTTCCGGCGTCATCTGCCGGCGACCGCACACTGGGCCGCGGACGGCGTCGCCGACCCGCACGAGCTGTGGCGGGCGGAAGCACGCTGGTGGCAGGCGCTGGCGGACGACGGTGCCGGCCTGCTGCGCAGCCCGCGTCACGGGCCCGCCCCCGTGGTGGGGGCAGTGGCCGTACTGTCCGCGGATGCCTGGCGCGTACGGGCCGGGCTGGAGCTGGCAGCACGCGGCGGAGGGTCGCTGGAGGTGCTCGATGCCAACGTCTGAGGCCCTCACACCGGTGCGTATGCGACGGGTGGCGGTCGTCGCGCCGTACGCCACTCTGCGGGAGACCCTGGTACGGGTCGCCGACGCGGGCTGCGTCGAGCTGGAACGCCTCGAAGAAGTGGGGCCCGGCCCGGCGGCCAGACGGCTTCAGCGGATACGGACGCCCGGGAGGGGGCCTGTGCTGGCGGCCACGGCGCCCGACCTCGATGCGCTGGAACGCGAAGGCCGGGTGGAGCTGCTCGCGGGCGAGGCACAGCTGGAGGAGCGGCTGTACAGCGCGGTGCGACGCGGGGAGGTCGCCGCGCTGGCCGGATGGTGTCCGGCGGCGCAGGTGTCGCGGCTCGGACGGCGGCTGGCTCCCATCGGTGGCGCGCTGGTGCCCCTGAGTGCGCCGAGGGGCGTCGATCCACCCACCCTCCTGCGTGGCGCGCAGCGGCCGGGCGTCGGGTTCACTCCGCTCGTGACGACGTTCGGCACGGTGCCGTACAAGGACTTCGACCCTTCCTGGCCGGCCGGGATCGTCTACGTCGCGATGTTCGGCCTGATGTTCGGCGATGTCGGGCACGGCGGGCTGCTGTTGCTCGCCGCGCTGACGCTGCGGCTCGGCCTCCCGCGGAAACTCGCACGGTGGCGGCTGCTGTGGCCCTTCCTCGCCGGGGCGGGGGCAGCCGGGATGCTGGCGGGCTTCGCCTACGGCGAATTCTTCGGACCCACCGGGCTGCTGCCCGTCCTGTGGCTGAACCCGCTGGACGAGCCGGAGCGGCTGCTCGCCGCCTCCATCGGCATCGGCGCGGTGCTGCTGACGCTCGCCCTGGCCGCGGGAACGGTCAACCGCTGGCGGGAGGGCGGACCGGGCCGCGCCCTGTACGCGGCCTCGGGCTCCGCAGGGCTCACGCTGCTGCTGGGCCTCGGCCTGGGCTGCTGGGGGCTGTATCTGCACCACCGCCCGGTTGCCGTCGCCGGGGCCGTGCTCGCGGCTGCCGGGCTGGCATTGGCGGGCGTGGGGCTGTTCCGGGGCACGGCCGGCGGTGCGGGCGGGGCGGCCGAGACCGGCGTCCGGCTCTTCGACGTCGTGGTGCGGACCGGGACGAACACCGTGTCGTTCGCCCGGCTCGCCGCGTTCGGTCTCACCCATGCCGCGCTGGCCGACCTGGTGTGGCGGGGCACCACGGGGCTCGCGGACCGCGGTCCGGGGTACCTGCTCGCCGCGGTCGTGGTGTTCGTGGCAGGAACCGCCGCTGCCGTCGCGCTGGAGGCCCTGGTCGCCGCGGTACAGGCACTGCGGCTGGAGTTCTATGAGATCTTCTCGCGGGTTTTCGAGACCCAGGGGCGGCCGTTCCGTCCCTGGCACGTTCCCACGGCCGCCGACGCGGAGGTGACCTCGTGATCACATGGCTGATCGTCCTTCCCCTGCTGGCCTTCGCTCTCTGGGCCGTTCGTCTGCTGGCCCGGCGGCGGCCGAAATCAGCCGTGCGATGGCTGCTCGCCTCGAACCTGCTGCTCCTGGGAGGTGCCGTCGCGCTGCTGGTGACCGGGCTCGACAGCGCCGCGCAGGGTGCTCCCGTACAGCAGAGCGGCGAGCCGGCCGGGCCGAACTCGGCCGCGCTGTACTCGGCCGCCATAGCGGTGGCCGGTGCGTCGATCGGGTCGGCCCTCGCCGTCGCCTACACCGGGGCGGCCGCGCTCGCCGCGCTGGGCGAGCGGCCCGAACTCTTCGGCCGGGCCATCGTCATCGTCGGGCTGGCCGAGGGCATCGCGGTGTACGGCCTGGTGGTCGCGATCCTCCTGATCGGACAGGCCTGACCATGGGCACGGTGGCCGCCATCGGCGAACAGGTCAGAGTGGCCGGCCTCGCCCTCGCCGGGGTGGACGTACACCCGGCTGAACGGCCCGAGGACATCCGCAGGGCCTGGAGGGAGCTCTCCGGGGACGTCGCGCTGGTCATCGTCACTCCCGCCGCCGCGGCAGCGCTGGGGCCCGGGATCGACAGCACCGATCCGGTGGTGGCGGTGATGCCGTCATGACCGCCACGGGCACGGAGTGGGCCGACACGCTGGAGCCGGCACGGACCGAGCTCCTGCGTGCGGCACACGAGGCGGCCGACGCCCTGCTGGCCGAGGCGGCCGAGGACGCCCGTCGTATCCTGGCGTCCGGCAGCGCCAAGGCCGCGGCGATCCTGGAGGGGGCACGCCGCCAGGGCAGGGCGGACGGTGCGGCCTTCGCGGCAGGCGAAGTCGTACGGGCCCGCCGGCGCGCGTACACACTCGGTCTCCAGGCCCGGAAAGAGGTGTACGAGGAATTGCGCCGGCGCGTCGTCGACGGCGTCCTGCACGCCCCCACCGACCGCGCGGCCCTGCGGGCCCGGCTGGAGGCGCGGGCACGAGACGTGCTCGGACCCGGAGCCTCGGTCACGGCCGTCGCGGACGGCGGTGTCCTGGCCGAGACCCCCGGCCGCCGGGTCGATCTCACCCTGACCTCCCTGGCCGAGCGTGCGCTGGAGCGCGCGGGCCCGGAGGCGGAGACCCTGTGGGCGCCGTGAAGGCGCCGCGCGGCGCCGTGGAAGCGCCGAGGATCCTGCGCGTCGCCGGGCCGCTCGTCGAACTGACCTATACCGGCGGCACGGCCATGCACGACGTCGTACTGCTCGGGGAGGCCGCCGTCCCCGCGGAGGTCGTGTCCATCAGAGGGGACGTGGTCACCGCCCAGGCCTACGAGTACACGGGTGGTCTGGCCCCGGGCGGCCCGGCACGTCCGCAGGGCGGGCCGCTCTCGGTGCGGCTGGGGCCCGGGCTTCTCGGCGGGGTCTTCGACGGTCTGCTCAGGCCGTTGTCGCACGCCGGCGACCGGCTGACGGCGGGGCCGCAGACGGGCACGCCGGAGGAGCGCACCTGGTCGTTCACGCCGTCCGTGCCTGAAGGCGGGCAGGCCGGTGAGGGCGAAGCACTCGGCGAGATCGGCCTGCCGGTGCCGTTGGGCGTGCTGGTACCACCCGGCTGCTCCGGTCCGGTGACGCGGATCGCCCCGGCGGGCTCGTACAACGAGGACACGGTCCTGGCAGTCGTTGCGGGCACGGAGATCCGGATGTCCGCCCAGTGGCCGGTGCGCAAGCCTCGGCCGGTGCGCGAGCGGCTCGGCGCGGTGGAACCGCTGACCACCGGGCAGCGGGCGATCGACCTGCTGTTCCCCATGGCGCTGGGCAGCACCGTCGCCGTGCCCGGCGGCTTCGGTACGGGAAAGACCGTGCTCCTTCAGCAGATCGCCAAATGGTGCGACGCCGATGTGATCGTCTACGTCGGCTGCGGGGAGCGCGGCAACGAGATGGCGGATGTGATCGCGGAGCTGTCCGAGCTGGAGGATCCGCGCACCGGCGGGCGGCTGCACGACCGTACGGTGGTCATCGCCAACACCTCCAACATGCCGATGATGGCCCGCGAGGCGAGCATCCACACCGCCGCCACGGTCGCCGAGTACTTCCGGGACATGGGCCTCGACGTGGTGCTGATCGCCGACTCGACGTCCCGGTGGGCGGAGGCCCTGCGGGAGTTCGCCTCCCGGATGGGCGAGTTGCCGGCCGAGGAGGGCTACCCCGCCCGTCTCGCCTCCGAGCTGGCCGCCTTCTACGAGCGGGCAGCCGCTGTACGCACCCTCGGCGGCCGCACGGGCTCGGTCACGGTGATCGGTGCCGTGTCCCCGCCCGGCGGTGATGTCACCGAACCGGTCACCGCGCACACGGAGCGCTTCGTCCGGTGTCTGTGGTCCCTCGACCGGGACCTCGCCTACGCCCGCCACTATCCGGCGCTCTCGTCGTCGGCCTCATTCTCCCGGGACGTCCCCGCACTGGCCGCCGCCCGCGAGCGGGCCGGCGACCGGGACTGGCCGCAACGGCGTACCCGGGTTGCCGCCCTCCTGGCGGAGGCGGACCGCCTGGCCGACCTGGTCGAGCTGGTCGGGGTCGCCGCGCTGCCCCCGCAGGAGCGCGTCAGTGTGCTCGGCGGCCGCCTGCTGCGCGAGGGCGTCCTGCAGCAGAGTGCGCTGTCGCCGCTGGACTCCTACTGCTCGCCCGGGAAGACGGCCGCCCTGGCCGAAGCCGTCCTGACGGTGGTCGCACGCTGCGGCGAACTGGCCGACTCGGGTGCGCGGGCGGACGCCGTCGAAGCCGTCGATTTCACGCCGCTGGTGCGCGCCCGTGAGGAAGCCGGCCCCGAGGACACGACGGCTGTGGAAGCCGCCCGGGACACGGTTCTGGCACGGCTTCGGGAGGCGCTGTGACGGACGGGTACGAGGTGGAGTACACGGACGTCCGCGAGCTGCGCGGCCCGCTCCTGGTCGTCGGCGGCGTCAGCGGTGTCGGATGGGACGAGTTCGTCCGGATCACCCTCGACTCCGGCGAGCGGCGGCACGGGCTGGTGCTGGAAGTGGACCGTGACCTCGCCGTGGTGCAGGTCCTGGAGAACACGGCCGGCATGGATCCCTCCGGGACCCGGATCGCCTTCGCGGGAACACCGCTGCGCATTCCGGTCGGCACCGGCTGGCTGGGCAGGATCTGCAACGGCCGTGGTGAGCCGGCCGACGGTGGTCCTCCGGTCCTGGGCGCCACCCACGCGGCGGTCGGCGGGACGCCGATCAACCCGGTGCGCAGGGAACCGCCTTCCGAGCCGGTGCTGACCGGGGTGGGCGCCATCGATGTGCTCACCACGCTGGTACGGGGCCAGAAGCTGCCGGTCTTCTCGGCCGCGGGGCTGCCGCACCTCGAACTGGCGGTCCAGATCGCCGCCCAGTCCAGTTGCGCGGGCGAGGCGTTCAGTGTCGTGTTCGCCGGGATGGGGCTCACCCACCCGGACGCCTCGTTCGTCCGTGAGGGTCTGGCGGAGCGCTCCGCCTCCGGGGAACTGGTCCTGCTGCTCAACACCGCCGACGACCCGGTGATCGAACGGCTCCTCACGCCGCGGCTGGCACTCACGATCGCGGAACACCTCGCCTTCGACGAAGCCCGGCACGTCCTGGTGGTGATGACCGACATGACGGCGTACGCGGAGGCGCTGCGCGAGGTGTCCGCCGCCCGCGGCGAGATCCCGGCGCGGCGCGCGTATCCCGGCTACCTCTACAGCGATCTCGCCTCGCTGTACGAACGCTGCGGAAGGATCCGGGGCCGGCCGGGGTCGGTCACCGTACTGCCGCTGCTCACCATGCCGGCCGGGGACATCACCCATCCCGTGCCGGATCTCACGGGGTACATCACGGAGGGCCAGATCGTGCTGTCCGGCGAGGCCCACGCCCTCGGTGTCTATCCGCCCCTGGACGCCCTCGGCTCGCTGTCGCGGCTCATGCGGAAGGGGGCCGGGCCGGGCCGGACCCGGGAGGACCATCTGGACGTGGCCGCGCAGCTCGTCGCCGCCCTCGCGCGGGCCCGGCAGGTGCGGGAACTGGCCGATCTGATCGGGCGGCCCGCACTGAGCCCGGCGGACCTGCGGTACCTGGACCTCGAACAGGCCTGGCTGAGGAGGTTCCTCGCCCAGCGGCCCGACGAGCACAGGCCGCTCGACCAGGCCCTCGACCGCGCCTGGGAGGTGCTGCACACCCTGCCGCGCAGCCAGCTCACCATGATCCCCGCGGCCCTGTACGACGCCCATCACGACGACGGGGGGCCGCGCCCATGACCGGGCGGCACCGGGTACCGCCAGGGCGTGCGGGCCGCCTTCGGTTGCGGCGCAGCCTGGACACCGCGCTGCGGGGAGCCGACCTGCTGGAGCGCAAGCTGCAGATCCTGCTGGCCCGTGAAGAGGAGCTGCGGCGGGCGGAGGAGGAGGCAGACCATGCGTGGCGGCAGCACCTGGGGGAAGCGGAGACGTGGCTGCTGCGCGGACTGCTGCTCGGCGGGGAACAGGCGCTGGCATCGGCAGTGGTGGCGGACCGGGCGGAGGCCACAGTGGAGTGGACCGCATCGATGGGGGTACGCCACCCGTCCGGTGTCTCCTGGACACCCGCCGCGCGCTCCCCGGCCGAGCCCACCCCGGGCAACACCGCCCTCGTCGTGGCCGAGGGCGCCTACCGCGAGGCGGTGCGGGCCGCCGCGGAGTTCGCGGCGGCCCGCACCGCCGCCCGCCTGCTCGCCGAGGAAACTCACCGGACACGACTGCGGGTGCGCGTGCTGCGTCGGCATTGGATCCCCCGGATGCATCGGGAGCTGGCTGCGGCAGATCTGGCCCTGGAACAAGCGGAGCACGAGGACTCGGTGCGACGGCACTGGGCGGCCGGCCTGCGCGCGCGGCGTGAAGCGGTGTCCGCGCGGCCGGCCGGCGGGGCGAAGTCCGGAGAGGAGGCACCGTGATCCACAGCGCCGGAACCCTTGCGGGCGTGCTCGGCCTGCTGGAAGACGAAGTCCGTCGCCGCCTCGTACGACAGCCACCCAGGCTGCCGTGCCTGGAAAGGACCGGGACAATGGAAGGGGCACGCTCCGCGCTGCAACCCGAGGCGAGGGCGTGTGACCCACGTGCCCGGCGCGCCGCACACCCAGGCCGGGTCGTACCCGGACAGCGTCGGCGCCGAGAGGAAGGCGGTCACCATGACCAGCATCACTCAACGCATCGCCGGCTTGTTCCGGGTCAAGGCGAACAAGGCACTGGACAAAGCCGAGGACCCGCGCGAGGTGCTGGACTACTCCTACGAGCAGCAGCGGGAGATGCTGCAGCGGGTCCGGCGCGGCGTGGCCGATGTGGCGACCAGCCGCAAGCGGGTCGAGCTGCAGGTCAGCCAGTTGCGTCAGTCCGCGGAGAAGCTGCAGGGCCAGGCAGAGCAGGCGCTCGCCGCAGGACGTGAGGACCTCGCCCGTGAGGCGCTCACCCGGCGCACGGCCGTGGCTGCGCAGATCACCGACCTGGAGGGCCAGCAGGCGTCGCTGAAGGACCAGGAGGAGAAGCTGACCCTGGCGGCTCAGCGCCTGGCGGCGAAGGTTGACGCGTTCCGTACCCGCAAAGAGACGATCAAGGCCACCTACACCGCCGCCGAGGCCCAGACCAGCATCACCGAGGCCGTCACCGGCATCGGCGAGGAAATGGGCGATGTGGGCCTGGCCATGCAGCGCGCCCAGGACAAGACCGAACAACTCCAGGCGCGCGCGGGTGCGCTGGACGAGCTACTCGCCTCCGGCGTCCTGGAGGACGCCACCTTGCCGACCGGGCGGGACGACATCCAGAGCGAGCTCGAGCGTGTGACCGCGGGCCAGGACGTGGAGATCGAGCTGGCCCGGATGAAGGCCCAGCTCCCGACGTCCCCCGCTCCGGCAGCAGTCGAGGGCCCGGATTCCCCGAAGGGCCCGTCGGACCAGGAGGCGAAATCATGATCATGCGGATTCTGGGCGAGGGCCAGTACGAGATCGCCGAAGAGCACCTGGACCGGCTGAACGAACTGGACTCCGCTCTCCAGGCGGCGGCCGACACGGGCGACGACGCGGCCTTCACCACCACCCTGTCAGCCCTGCTGGACGCGGTACGCACCCTCGGCACTCCGCTGCCGGACGAGACGATCACACCGTCCGACCTGGTGCTGCCCGACGAGGGCACCAGCCTCGGGCAAGTACGGGAGCTTCTGTCCGACGAGGGCCTGATCCCGGGGTGATGACGATGCGCAGCCGTTTCGAGCCCGACCGGCAACTGACCGCCCGCATGGTGGTCACGATGTTCCTGCTCGGGCTGGTGTACGTGGCGTTCATCGCCGCGCTGATCGTCCTGCTCAAGTCGGTCGTCCTGGTGGTCGTCATCGCCGCGGGGCTGCTCGCCGCGCAGTACTGGTACTCCGACCGGATCGCCCTGTACGCCATGCACGGCCGCCTCGTCACGCCCGAGGAGCAGCCCCTGCTGCACGGTGTCATCGACCGGCTGTGCGCCACCGCGGACATGCCCAAGCCTCGGGTGGCCGTCTCCGACATGGACCTGCCCAACGCCTTCGCCACCGGCCGCAACGCGGAGAACGCCGTGGTCTGCGTGACCACCGGACTGCTGCGCCGCCTGGAAACGGAGGAGCTCGAAGGCGTCCTCGCACACGAGCTCTCGCACGTCGCGCACCGCGATGTCGCGGTGATCACCATCGCCTCGTTCCTGGGCGTGATCGCCGGGCTCGTCGTCCGTTTCGCGTTCTACTCCCAGCTGTTCGGCGGACGCGACCAGCGCGACCAGAACACCGCCGTCGTCTTCATGTCCGTGATGGCGGTCTCCGCCCTCGTCTACGCGGTCAGCTACCTGCTCATCCGGGCCCTGTCCCGCTACCGCGAGCTGGCCGCCGACCGGGCCGCCGCCATGCTCACCGGGAAACCTTCCGCCCTGGCCTCGGCACTGACCAAGGTCAGCGGAGACATCGCCCGGATCCCGACCCGGGACCTGCGTACCGCCCAGGCGTTCAACGCGTTCTTCTTCACCCCCGCCCTCGGGCCCGGCACGGCGGTGGCGAACCTGTTCTCCACCCACCCCAGCCTGGAACGCCGCCTGGCCGCGCTGGAAGAGATCGCCGCCGAGCTGAGCGGACCCGGCGAGCAGACACCCTGAGAAGGAGCTGATCCGCCGTGGGCTTCTGGGATGCCCTGTTCGGCCGCACCAGGCCGGTCAAGCCCGACCTGGACCAGCTCTTCGGCCTGCCGTCGGCAGCCATCACCCTCCAGGCCGCCATCGGCTTCACTCCGACCGGCCTGGGCTCCGTGTGCTTCGCCGCCATCGAGGGCGGCGCCTTCGCCCGAATCCGACAGGAAGTACACGCACTCCTCGACGCGGACGCCGAACGAGCGGGCCCGCCGGTGGAGTTCAGCACGGATGAGTACGGGTACGCGTGGCTGCTGTCCCGCCGCGACCCTGCCGAACTGCCCGCCCTGGTCAACGACCTGCACGCGGTCAACACCGCCTTGGAGGAGAGCGGCTTCGGCCCGCAGCTCTTGTGCTCCCTGGTCACCTTCCACGACGCAGAACTGCGCCCGCTCGCCCTCGTCTACCTCTACAAGCGGGGCGCCTTCTACCCCTTCGCCCCGCTGCCCGGCCAGAAACGTGACAACCCGCTGGAACTCCAGGTCAAGGCCGCGGTGAAGGACGACCTGCGCATCGAGGAGGACCTGGGCCGTTGGTTCCCGCTCTGGGGCGCCCCCGGCCTGTGACGACGTGTGGCCGTAACGACGCCCGTGGCGAAGACGAGCCGCACGACGACCGCACGGCATTGCGGCGTCCTGCATCGACTGGGAGCGGCGTTCGCTAGGCACCCCGGTAAAGGCGTTCAAGATCGATGAGCATGACCTCGTCGCGCGCCTGCGCCGCATGCAGTTCGGGGCTGAACCCCGATGCCCCGTAGAGAGCCAGGCGCACCCGGCTCACATCCTCCTCTTCCCGGGATGCGAGTGTGTCGACGATGCTGCGCAACCGTTGCATGTGGTGGATGTCCATGCCGGTCTGCCATCGCGCGAGCCCCACCGACAGGAGGGCGCCGGTCCTGTGACCGTCCTGCTCGCGGACCACGACCTCGGCCTGCAACGCGGTCGCCGGGGCAGCGGCGCCGAGTGAGCCGTAGGCGGCGGCCACGTGGTCGGCGCCGAAGGTGTCCGGGGCGGCAAAGCGGACCGCCCAGTCCCGGCACGTCTGGGCGAACTGGGGTCCGGCTACGCGGGAGTGGAAATCGGTGCGCGCGTCTTCCCACACGGCTTCGGCGGCGCCCTGCTCCAGCAGAGTCCGGCGCGGCCGGGCGACCGCGTGTTCGAACGCCAGGAGCTGGTCAGTGGGTCGGTGACGCACAACAGCCGGCCGCAGTCCGTCCGGTTCCGACCGGAGCAGTCCGTGCTCCCGCAGGACGGTGAGGGTCTGAGAGGCATCGGTGAGCTGCTGCCCGAGGAAAGAGGCGATCTCCCCCTGCCGCGTGCATCCCGCGGCCAGGGCGGACAGAACGGAATGGCAAGCCCCGGAACTCAGATGCCCGGTCTCCTCGTCCACGAGGTGGCGGGCTTCACGGAACAGCGGCGTGCACGGATTCAGGACGGTCCGGCAGACCCAGGCGTCGAAGTCGTTCCGGTCTGCGGGAGCGTCGCCGCCCACGTAGTCGTGCCGGTAGGCCGGGGTTCCGCCGACGACGGCGTACACGAGGAAGGCCAGCTCCGGGTCGTCGATGCCCCACAGCCGTGCAGCCTTGCGGAAGTCGAACGGCTGGAGGTCGACCTTGAGAGCGGCTGCGGCCGCCAGCGCGGCGGCGGGCGCGAACAACCGGTTCATGACCGGCCCCGTATCGCCTGCGAGGATCAGGCGGGCACGGTTCTCCTGGGGCGAGCGCTCCAGGCGGCGGATCGCTCCGTGAACAGCGGATGCCAGAGCCGGGCTCGCCGCGACGAGGTCGGGAAACGAGTCGATGATGACGGGCAGCGGCCTTGAATCACCCAGCGCGAGCAAGGCGTCCACTGCCTCCTTCCAGTCACTCCAGTGGCTGGGCTCCGAGACCTGCCGGTATCGCGCGTACTCCGCGCCCAGTCTGCGCAGTGACTCGGCTTCGGTAGCCTCCTGTCCACCGAAATAGAACCCGCCAGTGGCCCGCGCCACCGATTCCAGCAACAGCGTCTTCCCTTGGCGGGGCCGGCCCAGGACCGCACCCAGACCCGTCCTCGCATGCGGATCCTTCGAAAAGGCGAGCAGCGCCGACCATTCATCCTCCCGGTCGAAGAGCCGAGCAGGCTTGCCCGAGAGATCAGGGCCCACGGCCGAGGTGTGCTGTCGCTGTCCCTGTACGGCATCCACGCCATGCACCTCCGGAACCAGCTGGGGCTCCCTCCATTCTCAGGCCCGGGACCGTCCGGCGCGCGCCGCGCCGCCCTCCTCGGCGCCGGCGGAGCAGCGCGTCGTAGCCGTCCGGGGAAGGCCGACAGCAAGTGCACGGACCGTCGGCGAACGGCACGCCCGACATCGGCAGGGCCGGGCCGCCCCCTCGCGGCGGCTCGGCACATGGGCCGGTCGGTCCCCGACCGGGTCCTGTCGGGCCCCTCCCGGCCCCGCGCCACGACTGGGATGGTGAAAACCGGTACCCGCCTCGAAAGGAGGGGTCGACGGCGCCCGTACCCTCAAGATGTTCGGCAATTACACCCCCGTACGCGCCGAAGTGGGCCGATGTACCCCACTTCTCGGCGCACGCCGACGCAGGCCAGATCATCGACTGGCTGCGCGGAGCCCCGGCTCCCCACGCCACGTTCCTCGTGCACGGCGAGGAAGCCGCCTCCGAGACCCTGCGGGACCGCATCGACCGCGAGCTGGGCCGGATGGCCGTCGTCCCCAAGCCCGGCGACCGTTCTGGTCCGCTGACCGGGGCCTCGGGGACCAGAGCCGTGAGGACCGCGCAGCGGTCCTCGCCCGGTTCGCCCGGACCGCAGGGATACCCCGCCCACGCACACAGAGGAGGGTGCCATGACCTCCACCCCGCGCACCGTCAGCGATGTCATGACGAAGACCGTGGTCACCGTCACCCCCGCCGCAGACTTCAAAGAGATCGTCACCGCCTTGGAGCTGTGGAAGGTCACCACCATCCCCGTCATCGAAGGCGAAGGCCACGTCGTCGGCGTCGTCTCCGAGGCCGATCTGCTACCCAAGGAGGAGTTCCACGGACACCGCCCCGGCATGATCGAGCAGATGCGTCTCCCCAGCGACACCACGAAGGCCAGGTCCCTGCGTGCCGAGGGACTCATGACCAGCCCCGCCGTGACCATCCGCGCTGACGCCACCCTCCCCCAGACAGCCCGTCTCATGGCCGACCGGCGTATCAAGCGCCTGCCTGTCGTCGACGCCGACGGCACGCTCAAGGGCATCGTCAGCCGCGCCGACCTCCTCAAGATCTTCCTACGCACCGACGACGACCTCGCCGCCGAAGTCCTCAGGGAGGTCGTCGAGCGGCTCTTTCCCCTCTCGCGACCAGACATCAAGATCGATGTCACTCACGGCGTGGTCACCCTGACGGGACACGTCCGCGACGCCCACCTCATCCCCGTGGCCACCCGGCTCACCCAGGCCGTCGAAGGCGTGGTCGACGTGCGGTGCCGCCTGGAATCCACCTGAGCCGTGGTGATGCCGCCGGGCCTCAGCGTGAGACGGCCTGTCTCGTCAAGGACGAAGTCCGCCTCCCGGCAGGCCCACCGGCCGAACACCTCGTTTGCGAGGTCACTGCCGCCACCCGTGCGCCCGCAGCGCGGGCTCAGGCGTGGTTCCCCGGCTGCATCACGAGCCGCTCAGGTGTGCAGGCGGCTGTTCCGGCCGTCATGGCCGTCGGCCTGTTCCTCGTCGAACCAGTAGTCACCGGCGGCCAGGTACCGGAACGAATGGCTCTGGTTGCCGGGCAGCGCCAGCGTGACAGTCCGGGTCCCGTCCTCACGCGTGGTGAGGGGGTGCGCACCGGGCCGCCAGTCGTTGAAATCACCGACCACGCTGACCGGCCCGGGCGGATCGTCGACGGGCAGCACGAACGTGACTTCGGTGCGGTTCTGGCGCTGCTTTCGTTGGAGCATGGAGGGTTCCTTCCTGCGTCCGGTAGGTCCTCGCTCATCCTGGTGCGTCGACACTTCCGCTGCCTGCCGACGCGTCCGGCGTGCAGCCGGATGGCTGTCCCTGGACAACGGGTGTCGGCGTGGTCGGCATCAAGAGGTGGCACAGATGGCTTCGACGAAGTGGCCGACTTCTTCCTCGGAGAGATGCCGGGCCAGGTCGGCTTCGCTGATCATGCCGACCAGCCGATGGTCTTCGATGACGGGCAGTCGTCGGACGCGGTGTTCTTGCATGATCTGCAGGACCTGTCCGGTGTCTGCGTCCGCCAAGACCGTGAACGGCTTGCCCTCAGCGAGCATTCCTGCCGTCATGTGGTGGGGGTCCTTGCCCCTTGCGAGGCACTTCACGACGATGTCGCGGTCGGTGATGATCCCGTGCAGCCGGTCGTCCGGACCGCAGATCGGGAGTGCTCCCACCCCCAGCTCACTCATGCGGCGTGCCGCGTCCATGAGCGTCTCGTCTTCCTGCACGCATGACGCGCCCTTGTGCATGATCTCTCGTGCGGTCGTCATGGCCGCCTCCTCGTCTGTGAGGGCACAGCTTGGGCTCTCGGAGGTCGGGGGGCAGGCTCCGGCCACCCTTCCACCTCATACCGGGCACCATTCTCCTTGCTGCTGTGCGTCACCGCGAGCGCCGTTGGCAGGCCTGCGCGTTCCCCCCGCCCGGTCCACCCCAGCCGGTGCGAGGACATCCGGCCTCCCGGCCGGGCCGGCCGGGAGGCCGGCCCAGCGAGCCGGATCCCGGATTCCTGCCGCTCCGCAAGGAGGGGGCTGCGCTTCTCAGGGCACACCGCCGAAGTGCGGGGGCCCTTTGGCGGTCATCAGCCAGGACACGGTACGGCTGATGTCCGAGTACGCGACGATGCCGGCGAGGCTGCCGCTCTCGTCCACGACGAGGGCCCGCTGCCCACCTCCCGCCTGCATCTGAGGCAGCGACTCGGCCAGCTGGGCGTCCGGGCCGACGACGGTGACGTCCGAGAGCGGGACCATTACCTCCTGGACCGTCACCGACCCGCGTTGCCGCTCGGCAACCCGCCCTGCCGCGGCGAGCGTCAGCAGCCCCACCGGGGAGTGCCCGTCATCACCGATGACGGGGAAGACAGAGTGGCGGTAGCGGTAGCGGGGATCTCCCAGGAGCGCCGCGATGGTCAACCCGGCGGGAACGGTGACCGGGGAGGGCGTCATGGCATGCCGCACCGGCACTCCGGCCAGGACCGCACGCAACTGCGCCTGCTGCCCCTCCGCGGTCGCGGCGGCGATCAGGAACCAGGCGATCATGACGAGCCACAGCCCGCCGACCACGTCACCGCGCGCGAACAACAACAGACCGACCAGGAGGAGGAACCAGCCGAACCCGCGCCCCGCCGCTGCCGCACCTGCCGCAGCCCTCACCCGGTCACCCGTCCGCCACCACAGGAAGGCGCGCAGCAGTCGGCCTCCGTCCAGCGGAGCGGCCGGCACCGAGTTGAACAGGGCCAGCAAAAGATTGATCACCGCGAGCCATACCAGCGCCTCACTCACCAGCCCAGGCCCCGCGGCAGCGTCGACCAGCCACGCAACCAGCGCGAAGCCCCCGCCCAGACCCAGGCTCACCAGCGGGCCGACGCCGGCGATGCGTAGCTCGGCGGCGGGCGTCGACGCTTCCGATCTGAGCCTGGCCACACCGCCCAGAAGCCACAGCACGATGTCGTCGACGTCCACCTTGTTCCGCCGGGCCACCACGGCATGGGCCAGTTCGTGAGCGAGCAGGGACGCGAAGAACACCGCGGCGGTGACCAACCCCACCAGCCAGTAGATCCACAAGGAGCGCCCCGGGTAGGCATCCGGCAACCGTCCTTCGGCCAGGCCGAGTGCGATGAGCGTGAAGATGAGCAGGATGCTCCAGTGCACACCAATCCGAACCCCCGCGATCCGGCCCAGCACGAATGTCGGCTTCACAGCTCCTCCAGCGTCGTATCCCCTCAGCGGGCACGTACGTCACCCCACGGGACCTGCGAGGTGAGATCCCCCGCCCGGGTTTCCGCACCCGGGTTTCCGCACCCGGGTCATCACCCCCGGCGGTACCGGACGCGGCCTCTCCGGCGAGCGGGCTCCCGTCCGCGGGTGCCGGCGACGGGTGATCAACCGAACAGTTCGCGGACCCGGATGGTGTCCACGCACCGCCCCTGTGGTGTGGCTCTGCGGCGCGTCGGCGGCAGACCGACGGACCTCTCACGTGCAGGCAGCGGGCCGCTCGGTCCATCGTCGGCACCCGGCTCCCGCCACCGCTCCGGGCCTGTCCTGTGTGCGGCCGCGCGGTCGTTCGTCCTGGCCATCTCATCCTCATCCTGTGATGCCGCTCATGGAACGGGGTTCACCCGGTCGTCACGGCGGGGCCCGAGTCCCGGGGTCATCGAGAACGGTCCGATCGGTCCCCCCTCCGCGGCCCGGGGCCCAGGGGCTGGGTTCCGTACGAGGGCGGCGACGATGTCGGAGGCTGTCAGCAAACCGACCAGCCTGCCGCCGCTGCCGAGCACCGGCAGGGCGTCGCAACCGTTCTCCGTCATGGCGAACGCTGCCTTGCGTACGCTTTCCTGCGCCCGGACCGCCACCCGCCGACGCCCCGACACCAATGTGCCGACGTCCAGTGCCGAGAGCACGACGGCGGGCGCGGAGCACGCGACCGCGATGTCGCAGCGGTCGAGGAGTCCGGAGCACCGGCCGTCCGGCAGCAGGACGGGAAGGTGCGCGGCACCGGTCCTCTCCAGCAGCTCCCAGGCCATGAGCACGGTCTCGCCGGCGGCGATGGCCACCACGTCCGTTCGCATGACCTCCCCGACGGTCCAGGTCGTCACGGGCGTGTCCGGCCCGGTCGGTGGGGGCTGCGCCTGTGGTTGTGTCGCCGATCCCATGCCAGACTCCCCTCGGCGCGTCGTGAGGTCTTGTCCCGGACATCCAGCATGGCCCTGACCGGAGCCTCGGGCAGGTGCCGGTCGGGCCCCTCAAGGGGACCGGGAGGCCCATGGCCCTCCGGCTGCCGACGCACGAAGGTGGAGGAGGCAGTCGCACCCTGTTCCCGGGGGGCCGGGCCATGCACACACCGGAATCCGAAGGAAACGGGCCCAGGCCTGCGCGTCGGCACCAGCGCTACGAGAGCCTGCCGGGCGGCGCCGCGAACCCGCTGGAAAGGCCCTCCGACCGCCTGGAGCGCCGGCTCGACCGGGTACTGATGGCCGTGCTGGCTGCCTCGCTGCCGCTGGTGGCGTGGGCGGGCGGAAGCACGGCTCACGCCCACTTCGAGCACCAGCGCCGGACGCAGGTGGCCGAGCGGCACCTCGTCACGACGGAGCTCCTGGCCGATGCCCGCAAGGACGGCGGGAACCCCGGAACACGTGCCGGGGCACATGCACCGGTCCGCTGGAACGACCGGGCTGGGGTCCACACCGCCGTGGTCCCGGTGGCAGCCGGGCAGCAGCAGGGAACACGGGCACGGGTCTGGCTGGACGCCGATGGAAAGCCCACCTCTCCGCCGGCCACCGCACAGTCCGTGACGGTCACGGGTATCGCCACGGGCATGGCGGCCGCGTTCGGTGCGAGCGTCATCGTGGGCGGCACCCGCAAGGGGATGCATTGGACATTCGACCGGCGCCGATTCCAGCAGTGGGAACGGGAATGGGAGCTGGTCGAACCCCGGTGGAAGCGCCGCGAGCGGTGACGGCGATGAACCCGCTCGTGCGCGGCGTGGCCGCCGGACCCGCACGGGGAGGGGCGTGAGCGAAGGAGGGCCGGATCAAAGATCGTGGCCCGGCGGGGTACGGAGGACGAGCAGGGCGATGTCGTCGTGCCCGTCGCCCAGCTGATTGCCGGCCAAGGTCTGGCAGAGCCTCTTCGGGGGAAGGTCCGCGTGCTCCGTCAGGACACGGGCGAGAGCGGCCAGTCCTTCATCGAGCGGCCGGTCGCGGTGCTCGACGAGACCGTCTGTGTAGAAGACCAAGGACGCGTTCGGAGGCAGGGAACAGCGGTGGTCCCGGCGGGGATGGCCCGTTTCCACGCCGAGGGGCAGATCCGGGTCGCCGTGGAGGTACCGGGCGTCCTCTCCCGGGATGACGAGCGCTGGAGGCAGGTGCCCCGCGGTGCTCCAGTACGCCTCCCAGGCGCGGCCCGCCGGCTCGACCAGGGCCAGGCACACCGTGGTGACCGGGTTGTCGGTGATCGCCTCCAGCGTGCGGTCCAGCTGGGTGAGCACCGCGCTGGGCGGGGTGTGGCATTCGTAGAGCAGGGCACGCAGCATGTTGCGGATCTGAGCCATCGACGCCGCCGCCTTCATGTCGTGCCCGACGACGTCCCCGATGACCACCGCGCAGGCTCCCCCGGGCACGAGCACCGCGTCGTACCAGTCGCCGCCCAGTTTGGCTCCCTCGGCCGGGCGGTAGTGCGCTGCGGCGGTGAAGGGAGCCAGGTCCGGCAGCGTGGGCAGCAGGAGGCGCTGAAACCGTTCGGCGCCGGCCCGGATCTGGGTGAGCAGACGTGCCTTTTCGATGGCCACCCCCGCTGCGCCCGCCAGGGCGAGGACCACTGCCTGGTCATCGGCGTCGAAGGGCCTGCCGTCGCGGCGGTCGGCGAGGTACAGATCCCCGTACACCTCGCCCTGGACCCTGATCGCCGTTCCCAGCAGTGTGCGCATCGGCGGGTGTCCGGGCGGGAAGCCGGAGGAGGCCGGGTGAGCCCCGATGTCATCGACCCGCAGGGGTTCGGGGTGGCGGATCACATGGCCCAGCAGGCCCCTGCCCTGCGGCTTCCCGATGCCCGCAAGGCGGCGCTTCTCCTGCTTGGTCAGTCCCAGCGTGATGAAGTCCTGAAGTCCCTCGTGCCGGTCGTCGAGGATGCCGATGGCTCCGTAGCGGGCGTCGACGAGGGCCATCGCACTGGAGACGATCCTGCGCAGCACACCCGGCAGCTCTTTCTCCCCGCTGACGGCGAGCACCGCGTCGAGCAGCCCCCGAAGCCTTTCCTCGGTCTCGGCGAGAGCCCTGGCCCGGTCCGCGATACGTTCAAGAGCGATATCCATATCGAACGGATGACCGCCGGAAGCCCGAGGGACGTCCCTCGCATCCATCGCCACCGCCCCTCTCACCGGCCCCCGTCACCGCGGGCTCCGCTCTTCCCAGTCTGCAAGCCCGGACGAGAGTCGGACACCCGGGGATCCGTGCCCCCCGCCTGCCCGGCGCGCTCGCGACGACGCCACATGCGGATGCGGACTTCAGGCGCCGGTACGACCCTGGAGTCAGAGGTTCTGTGCCGCGTCGGCCCTTCGGCCTCTGATGCGGCGGTGGCCGGGGGCCCTGGGCCCGGCCCCGGCCGCCGCGGCCTGCCGGACACGCAACCGTCGGGTTCCCGCCGCCCCGTCCTTCCGGCCGCATCTTCGGCGGGCGGAAGCCGACGGGTCGAGGCCGGCGATAAGGAGGCGCGGCATGTTCTTTGCCGATCGAACGGCGGCCGGAAGACAGCTGGCCGGTGAGGTGTCCCGGCTCGGCCTGGCCGAGCCGGTGGTACTCGGGCTCCCCCGCGGCGGCGTGCCCGTGGCCGCGGAGGTGGCACGCGTCCTGGGCGCGCCGCTGGACGTGATCGTGGTCCGCAAACTCGGGGTGCCCTTCCAGCCCGAGGTGGCGTTCGGTGCCATCGGCGAGGGCGGCGTACGACTGATCAACGAGGCGACGGTCCGTGCCGCCGGCCTGGGCGAACGGGACTGCGCCAGGGTGGAGGAAGCCGAACGGGCAGAACTTCAGCGGCGTCTGACGCGCTACCGGCACGGTCGGGAGCGCACCGCGCTCACCGGACGCACGGTGGTCGTCGTGGACGACGGAATCGCCACCGGATCGACCGCGTCCGTGGCGTGCGAGGTGGCGCGGGAGCACGGAGCGGCGCAAGTGGTCCTGGCCGTCCCCGTGGCGGCTCCCCAGGCGCTGGAGCAGCTTCGGCGCGTGGCCGACGAGGTGGTGTGCCTCTCGGTACCCCGTCATTTCTCCGCAGTGGGCCAATGGTACGAGGACTTCTCGCAGGTGGAAGACGAGGAGGTTGCCGCGCTGTTGGCCACGGCGGCACGGGCCCGCCCGGCAGCGCCTGCACAGGCTTCGGGTCAGGGCCCGACACAGACTGAAGTGGCGGTGGACGCGGGAGGCACGGCGTTGCCCGGGCTGTTGACCGTACCCGAGGGCGCGGCGGGCGTCGTCGTCTTCGTGCACGGCAGCGGCAGCAGTCGCCTCAGCCCCCGTAACCGCCACGTGGCCGAGGTCCTCAACCGTGCGGGGCTGGCGACGCTGCTCTTCGACCTCCTCACCCCATCCGAGGCGCGGGACCGGGCGAAGGTCTTCGACATACCGCTCCTGGCTCTGCGCCTGACGCAGGCCACGAGCTGGCTCCGGGCACGGGTCCCCCTACGCATCTGCTACTTCGGCGCCAGCACGGGCGCCGCGGCCGCGCTCATGGCCGCCGCCGAACCCCGCTCCGACATCACCGCGATCGTCTCCCGGGGCGGACGCCCCGACCTGGCGGTCTCCCGCCTCGCAGCCGTACGCGCTCCAACCCTGCTGATCGTCGGTGGAGCCGACCATCAGGTACTGGATCTCAACCGCCAAGCCGCCGCCCGGCTGCGCTGCGAGCACCAGGTCGGCGTGGTTCCCGGTGCGACCCACCTCTTCGAGGAACCCGGCGCCCTGGACGCCGTGGCCGACGCCGCGCTGGACTGGTTCGTCCGCCACCTTCCCCACCTCGGCGCCGCTCCCCGCAGGTCCGACGAACACCGAGAGACGTGATGGCCGCCGGTCCTGGGCGCACGGTCCCGGGCGGCCGTCCGGGACCGCTGACATCCGGTTTCACCGGCCTCCTCATCGGCCCGCGGCCGATGAGGAGGCCTCCGGGCTCGGGGGGCCCGCGCAGGATCCAGGCCAGAGGCGCGGCGAGCACACGCGCCGGCCAGCGGTCCCACGATATGGATCCACAGCTGCCCCGTACTGCCGCCGACCACCGCCTGAGCGAGACTGCGAGCCGGGTTCATCGACCCGCCGCCGGCCGGGCCCCGGAGGCCGTTCCCAGAATCACGGTCGCCGGTGCTCCGCCCATCTGCGCGAGGACATATCCAGGCACCCTGCGCCAAGGGAACGCGCCACGTGTCGCGAACGCCACCGAAACGGCCGGGTTGCGATGGGCCCCGGAGGTCTCACCGAGGGTGTAGATCAAGGCGTCACGACAGCGGCTCTCCGCGCCGAGGCGGCGGCAGCGCACGGCTACAACTCCGGCACTCCGTCGCCGCCCTCGGTCAGGCGGGACTTGGCCGTGGTGCTACAGGCCCTGGGCCAGGAGAAGTTCATGAGCGAGCCGTGCACCGCGCGCCGCGTGGGCCGACGCGTCCGTGTCCTGTGAGGGGTTGGCCTCCAGACCTTCGGCCAGTGCCCGGACTGCCTGGGCAAGTGTCTGCACCTGTGCTTCGACGAGGGACAGACGGTCGTGCTCAGAGGGGGTGCTCTGGGTCATGACAAGCCTCCGTGATCAAGACAGTGGGTGTACGGGCGTCACGTGCCACTCTGTGCCATGGCAGGGTGCGGGTCCACCGGACGCATCCGACCGGTGCCGCCTTTCGGCGGTCGAGTTGCAGACTGGGCTGAGCGGGCCGTCCCTTCCAGCGAGCGAGGCGGCTGCCCGCGTCGCCCTGACTGTTCTCCGTCCGGCCCATTCAGGGGCGACGGAAGGCAGGGGCTTGGGCAGAGCCGTACGGGCGTACGGCCGCCTGGGCGTCACGCTGCTCCGCGGCGACCGCCTCCGTATGGAGCCGGCAGGCATCCCGGCGGAGGAATCCGCAGCCGCCGACCATGGCGAAGGCCTGCACACGCCCGAGTGAACCAACACGTCCTACGCGGCCCTGCTCGACCGCACATCCGCCCTGCGAGACCCGTGCCGGTCCGGAGGAGGGACGCGTCGGCTTGGTGCACCGGGACCCTCGGCTCCTCGCGGTGGGTCGGCTCAGTCATGGGGGACTACGGCGACGGGGCAGCGCGCGTGATGAACGGCGGCGATGGCCACGGGCCCCAGACGAGGTGCCAGGGCAGGACGATGCTTGCGTCGGCCGACGACCAGCAGCCCGGCCCCCTCAGCGGCACGCACCACGGCCTTGGCAGGGCTTTCGAGACCGAGACTGTCGGCCACCTCCACACCTGGAAACCGCTCGCGCCAGGGGCCGAGGGCCTGACTCAGGAGCTCCCGCGCTTCCTGCGCGATCTTCTCGGTCACGTCGTGGTCCACCCCCCAGGGAGCGTGCGCGTGCGCCGGCAGGGTTCGGCCGTGGACGGCCCGCAGGGGCGTTCCCCATGCCGCGGCGGTGGCGAAGGAGAATGCGAGCAGGTCGTCACACGGGCCGTGCAGCTTCACTGCCACCACTACGCCGCCTGAAGTTCCTGGAACGGACGGCGTCCCCTCTCCGCCCGTTCCGGTACGGACCAGGACCACCGGCCGCTCGGACCGTGCCACCACGGGCATGCTGATGTCGCCCAGGAAATAGCTCTGGACGGGCTCCAGCCCCCGCGAACCGAGCACGGTCATCTCGGACTCCGCTGACGCTTTCAGCAGCGCCTCCTGGGCGTCTTCGGCGACCAGGCTGCCGACGATCGAAAGGCCCGGGTGGCGCGCTTGGAGCTCCGCCTTCGCGTGGTCCACGATCCGCCTCGCCCAGTAGTTCTGATCCATCTCGGCGGGAACGCGGGTCGGTTCCGGCACCAGGAGGGGCCACGCGTGCAGGAGGCGCAGCGTGAGCTTGCGGCGCTCGGCTTCATCAGCCGCCCAACGGGCGGCGGCGAGACTCTCGGGTGAGCCGTCGAGGCCCACAGTGACGACTGGCTCCATGCCGACTGCTCCGTCTGATAGGTGACTGGAAGGGCGGTGAGGTGTCCGGCAGGCCGGAGCGCTGTCGTCCCCGCGCTCTCGCCGGTAACCGTGCAGCGACCGTGAGCGGATACCCGACGGAGCATCTGTGCCAACGCGCCGAGCACACGGCCGCACCTCATTCGAGAAATACCGCACATTTCCCTGCGGCGCACGCGGACCCCGCCACGGCAGGAGCCTCGTGTCCGACAACGGGGTGCCGCTCCACCGTCTGTACGGGGTGGCGTCGAGTCACTCGGCGTGTAGCTGATCGCCGCTGCCTCGGAGCGGGCCGGGAAGGTGGTTCGATGTTCTTCGACAACGTGGAGCGGACGACCAGCGGGTCTTCCCCTACGGCGTCAGCGGGGCGTTCACCGGAGCCGCGACCGCCTTCTTCGCCGTGTTCGGGTACGACGCCATGAGCACCGCGACGATGCCGCTGCTCTGGTCGAAGCCGTCCATCTCCGCGAGGAGCTGGTTGAGGGTCTGTTCGCGCTCGTCGTTGCCGCCCAGCCGGGCGCCGCCGCGGCGGCTGCCGACGGCGTCGATCTCGTCGAGGGCGCCCGCTGCACAGCGCGTGCAGTACCGCGAGCCGGCAGTAATCGCCGAACTGCGCAGGTGGGCGTTGTCACGTGGAGGCGGAAGGCGACTGGTCGAGGGTGAACAGGCCGCCGTCCGGGTCACTCACCGTCACCCTCAGTTTCCCCTCGCCCCACGGCGCCGCGTCGGGAACGATGCCGCCACCGTTCTCCACTACTGCCGCCTGCGCCGCCTTCAGGTCCGGGACCTTGAAGTGGACCAGCCAGCGGGGCCGCATCTGCGGCCTGGCGGCCGCCGCCTCGACCGGCCCGCTGTTCAGGCGCGCTACAGGCCGGCCCTCGCGCCGCAGGACGACCTGGTCCTCCTCGTAGGAGACGTCGCAGCACCCGCTGCCCTCCTCCGCCGCCCACTCCAGGACCTCACCGTAGAAGACGGCCGCGTCGAAGGCATTCTTGGTGTGCAGCTCCAGCCACGTCGGCGCCTCGCCGTCCCCGACACTCCACTCGGACAGGACACGCCCCTCCCAGATGCCGAAACCCGCCCCCTCGGGATCGGTCGCCAGAGCTGCCCGGCCGCGCGGCGGATAGGAGACCGGGCCCACCCCGACCGTGCCCCCACGTTCCCGGATCCTGGCCACGGTGACATCGGCGTCGTCTACCGAGAAGTACACCGTCCACGCCACGGGCACTGCCAGCGCACCAGCCATCGCCCCGATCCCCGCCACCGGCACACCGTCCTGCTCCGCCACCGAGAAGGCACGCCCGAAACCACCCGTCCGGAATGTCCAACCCAGTACCGCCCCGTAGAAACGCTCCGCGGCCTGACGGTCACGTGCCATCAGACTCAGCCAGCACGGGGAACCCACCACATCCGCTGCTACGAGCACCACGATGCCGCCTCTCTTCGTCATCCGGACCGCCGCCCCCGAACGGGCACGGGATCACTCGTTCCTGCCAGTCCGGCGGGCAGGTTCCCGAGTCGGCCGCGGCGGCACGAGGCGGTCATTGCTCTGGCTCCTCCACCGTAGCCCGGCGCCTTGCACGAGGCGCAGAACAGAGAGCGCGTTGGCGCCGTCGACCAGGCCGTCTGATGAGCTTGGCCCAGGTGGGGAACGACGGATCATCAGCGAAGAGGGCCATACGGATTGGTTCTGGATCGCGCGGACCGGCACCCTCACTCTCGTGCCCTGCAGGAAGCCTGTCTGCCGTGATCGAGCGGCCGGGGCGGCCTCCATCATCATCCGCACGGCCTCGGCGACTCAGCAGCGGCTCTCGAAGCGTACTCTCGAACTGGTGGGAGGGTCGGTGAGCAACAGGCGGAGGGAGCACCCCGTGCGCGCACACGTCGGAGACTGGATCGTGGTGGAGTCCGTGCATTTGGGCGGGCAGCGCCGCCGGGGGCAGATCTTGCGTCTTGAGCATCCGGACGGCACACCGCCATATGTCGTGCGCTGGACGGAGGATGACCGGGAGACCGTCTTCTTCCCCGGACCTGAAGCCCACATTGAATCCGCGGACGAGCACACCGCACATAGGTCGGCTTTTCCCGACCGATAACGGAGTCCGGACCCGAAGCCTGCTCCTGCGGGTACCCCCGTCAGCAGGGCGCGAGTCCCCCACATCAATGTGTGCAGCACGTTCCGGTGCTCCCCCTGATCAGCCCCTGCCCGGGGCCGAACTCGACGTCCTGGAAGTCTCCTCGGATCCGCGGGATCGTCGAGCGCGGTGGGGCAAGGGCGCGGAGGAGCGAGGGCGCTCGGCGGCCTGGACTTTGGGAAGGGTCACTGTCAACGCCCTCGCCGCCAGGTTCGCCTTGATCTGTGCGGCATGGACCCCGACGGGCAGCCGCATCCAGCACTCGAAACGGCCGGTGCGGCGCATACCCCGACGCAGGACACCGACCGCGCGCCGTCGGTCGGCAGGGCCCCTCAGCCCCGGGGAAGGTCCGTTCGGCCCCCTGCGAGTCTCGGGTGGCCGAGGAAGACTGGGTGGTGGCGAGTAAGAAAGGAGCGGGCGGACCGGAGCCGAGCTCCCGGGCCCGAGAGAGGTCGATGCCACGCGGAACCGCCACACGACGGACCGTCGCCGGCCGCCCTGCACATGATCGAACAGACACGTGGCACACAGCGTGCGCGTCTTTCCATGGCGTGTCTGTCAATGGCGTAATCCATGGGGCTGAGGTCGCCCATGAGTGAGAACACATCGGACACCGAGCGGCCCGAGGACCGATTGAGCGTGCTCGGGGCATACGTCCAGGCCCCGGCACAGGCCGTGCGAATCCCCCGCCGAGGGGCTTGAGGAGAATCCGGAGGAACAGGCACTCGACGCGCCCCAGCGAGCGGCGCGAAGCCCGAACCACGGGACCACATCTGGAGCGAGCGCCATGAACGAGCGTGAGAAATACTCAGGGGGCGCCGAGGCCCGCCGAGGCGTGCCGGGGCGCGCCTCGATGCCTGACGAGCCGCTGCGGCAGGACGCCCTCATGCGGTACCTCGGCGCGATCGCGGCCGTGTCCGCCGCGAAGGCGGCCCGGCCTGCCGCCCGGGCGCCCCGCACAGCCCTCCTCGTACGCGACCTGATGGCCGTGCCCCATCCGTCGGTCACCGCCGACACCGCCCTCCCCGACATCGCCCGGGCCCTCTCCGAGCACGGCATCGGGTCACTGCCCGTCGTCGACACCGACGACCGGGTTCTGGGCGTGGTCTCGGAAGCCGATCTCCTCGCCGTGGTCGCCGCGCAGGCGCACCGTCCCAGCGCCGTGCGCCGGCTGCGGGAGACCGGGCCGGCGGTCGAGCCCGGCAAGGAGACGGCCGAGGCCCTGATGACCAGCCCTGCCATTACCGTCCTGGCGGACACGACGGTCCCCGAGGCGGCATGGCTGGTGGCTCTCGCCCGCCTCAAGCGCCTTCCGGTCACCGATGCGGACGGGCGGCTCGTGGGTACCGTCCAGCGGCACACCCTGCTGGACGCCCTGCTCCAGGACGACGCGGCCATCCGTGAGGGCGTGGAGGGCCGCGTCCGGGAGACATTCGCCGAGGCCGCCGACACGGTGGAGGTCACGGTCCATGACGGAGTGGTCCGTCTCCGGGGCCCCGTGGCGGGTGACGACGCCGCGCGGCTGCTCGCCGAGGTGAAAGGGCTCGACGTGGTGACCGCCGTGATCGACGAACTGACCGTGCGGGACGGATGAGAGGGCGGTGGCCCCGATGGAACTCCCCCTGACAGTCGGCGTCGACGGCTCCGACTCCGGCTTCGAGGCACTGGACTGGGCCGTGGACGAGGCCGCGTTGCACAAGCGCTCCCTGCGGGTCGTGTACGCCTCCCGGTGGGAGCGGTACGAGACCCCGGCGCCCGGCCAGGACCGGTCGGCCGGACAGGTGGTCGGCCATGACGTCGTGGAAGTCGCCGCCAGGCGCGCCGAGCGGCGGAACCCCGACCTCACGGTGGATACCGAGGTGCTCGCCGACGACCCGGTGCACGCGCTGCTTCAGGAGAGCCGCACCTCATGGGCCCTGGTCACCGGTTCACGGGGGCGTGGCGAGATCGCGAGCCTCCTGCTGGGCTCGGTCAGTCTGTCCGTCGCCGCCCGCGCCCTGTGCCCGGTCGTCATCGTCCGCGGCGACGAGCCCGGCCTCCACGGCACGCACGACCGCATCCTGCTCGGCGTCGCCGACACCCCCGGAGGCCCGGAGGCCGTACGGTTCGCCCTGCGCGAGGCCACCACGCGCGACTGCGAGCTCCACGCGGTCCGTGCCTGGCGGTGCCCCGCACCCGAGGCCGTCGACCACCCTTCCCTCCCCGACGGCACGTGCGTCTACCACCAGGCACGTGCCGACACCGTGCTCGACGAGGCCCTCACCGGGCCGCTGCGGGACCACCCGCCGGTCCGGCTGCACAGGGCTCTGGTGGAGGGGTCCGCGCACAAGATCCTCGTCGAACGCACCGCGGCGGCCGACCTCGTGGTCGTCGGCGCACAGCGCCACGAGCACCACCTGGGTCTGCAACTCGGCCACGTCGCCCACGCCCTGTTGCACCACGCGCTCTGCCCCGTCGCGGTCGTACCGAAGGTCGAGGGGAGCATCCGAGCATGACGTCCGCCGGCCGAACGGTGCCTCGTCAGGACAGACGTCGCGCCACGGCGACCTGCTCGGGCGAGGCCCAGGTCGTCGGCGTGGTCCTGGCCACCGGCGGGGTCCTGACCCCATCCGGCGTGGTCCTGACCCCATCCGGCATGGTCCGAGACGGCTCCCTGATCGCGGTGGCGGAACGGCTCGCACGGGCGGTGGAGGGCGCGGTGCACGTCCCCTGCCGACTCGCGGAGCCCGAAGCCGCATGACGGTGGGCCCGACGCAGAGGAGGAAGCATGTCCAGGGTGACGACCACGGACCTCTACGAGGTCACCATGGCCCTGTCGTACCTCCGCGAGGGGATGCAGCAGCCGGCCACGTTCAGTCTCTTCGTACGGGATCTGCCCGAGAGCCGCGGGTTCCTGGTGGCGGCCGGGCTGGAGCCCGCGCTCGACTTCCTCTCCGGTTTCACGGTCGGCCCGGCCGACGTACGGGACTTCGCGGAGGCACTGCACCGGCGTCCGGATGAGCTCCGGCAGCTCCTCGGACTGCGGTTCGACGGGGAGGTGCGGGCGGTACCGGAGGGACGACTCGTCCTGGCCGGGGAGCCGCTGCTGGAGGTGACCGCGTCGTTGCCGCAGGCGCAGCTGGTGGAGACGTACCTGCTCACGTTGGTCTGCCACCAGACCGCGGTCGCGTCCAAGGCGGCCCGGTGCGTCCTGGCCGCCGCCGAACACCCCGTGATCGACTTCTCGCTGCGCCGCAGCCACGGCCCCGAGGCGGGCAGGGCGTCGGCCCGGCTCAGCGCGATGGTGGGGTTCGCCGGAACGAGCAACGTGGCCGCCGCCGTGCAGTACGGCCTTCCCGCCTCCGGCACGATGGCGCACTCGTACGTCGAGTCCTTCCCCACCGAGCGCGACGCGTTCCGGGCCTTCGTCCGGGCCCACCCCGGCCCTGTCACCCTGCTCGTCGACACCTACGACACCGAGCACGGCGTCGTGGCCGCCGCGCAGATCTTCCACGAACTGGGCGACCCGGCCGGCTGCGCGGTCAGGCTCGACAGCGGGGATCTCGACGCCCTCGCCCGGCGCGCCCGCGCCCTGCTCGACGCCGAGGGGCTGCCGGGCGTGCGGATCATCGCGAGCGGCGGCCTGGACGAGTACGCGGTCGACGTTCTCGTGCGGGCCGGGGCGCCGATCGACGTGTACGCGGTCGGTACGAAGATGGGCGTGTCCGCCGACGCCCCGTACCTCGACGCGGCGTACAAGCTCGTCGCGTACGACGGCCGCCCGGTGATGAAGCTCTCCTCCGCCAAGGCGACCGCGCCCGCCCCCAAGCAGGTCTTCCGCCGACCGGGCCTCCAGGACACCATCGGCCTGCGCGACGAGGACGTCGCCGAGGGGGCGGAGCCGCTGCTGCGGACCGTGATGCGGGGCGGGCGCAGGATCGGTCCGCACTCCTCCCTGGCGTCGGCGCGCGCCCGGTTCGAGACGGATCTCGCACAGGCGCCGGAGGCGGCACGCCGGATCGACAGCCCCCGGGCGCCGGTGGCCGCCGTGTCGCCCCGCCTGGCCGCCCTGACAGACGAGGTGAGGCGGCACATCACCGCCTCGATCGGGACTGACCTGCCATGCGGAGCCGCAGGGTCGACGAGCTGATCACCGACCGCGGTCCTCCGCATCCACACCCCTTCGGCGTGCGGGGCCCCGCTTCGGCGGCGGGCCGCAATAGCCGGCGGTGGGCCGAAATGGCCCGGTGCCTGGTAGGAGCCGGGCGGTGCATACGGGGCCGCGCAGAGCCGGCCGGAGGCTGGGTCGGGCGGCGCCGCCTTCCGCAGGCTCACTCAAGCAGGGCGACACCCGGCAGGGTGGCCGACCCCACAGCCAAGCTCGCCGTGTGCAGCAGCTTCTCGTGGGGAGGAGAGACGGTGATCTCCGGTAGAAGGTCCGCGATCGAGACGTAGAGCGAGGGATGACCCGGAACCGCAGTCAGCGCACGGGTGCGGGATCGATACCAGCAGCCCGGCAGTCAACGCGACGGCCTTCCCAGGCCGTTACCGGTCGCCGTCAGCGGCGCTCGCCGGGCCTCCGCACCACGGCGACCGGGCAATGTGCGTGGTGCACCATGGCCTGGCTCACCGATCCCAGCAGCAGGCCTGCGAAGCCACCGCGCCCCCGAGCTCCGACGACCAGGAGCTGTGCGGTGCTGCTTGCCTCGATCAGAGCCTCACGGGTGCCGCCGCGCGTCACACGGGGCTCGACCGAGACCTCCGGGTACCTCTCCCGGCGGCCCGCAAGTGCCTCGGCCATCACGGCCTCCTCGGCCTGGGCAAGCATGCCCGGTCGGCTCGCGTACGGCTCGGTAGGATCCTGCGGTGGAGGTACTGGCGCGTTCCACGGGGTCCAGGCGTGCAGGGCGAGGATTCCGACACCGCGCAGCGCGGCCTCCGCAAAGGCGAAATCGACCGCCGCCGCCCCGGCCCGGGAGCCGTCCACGCCCAGCACGATCGGCCCGGCAGGATCCGGCTGCTCCCGCACCACAAGCACCGGGCACTTGGCCGTGAGCCGCGATCCTCACCGTCGTGGAGCCCACCAGCAGCCCGACGAAGCCTCCCATGCCCCGGGATCCGACGACCACCAGCTCTGCGCCACGCGACTGCGCCTCCAGCACGGTCAACGGCTCCCCCGTCACCACGGCATGGGTGACGTCCACCTCCGGCGCCACCGTCCTGGCATGCTCCACCGCCTCGGCGACCAGGTTCTCGACCATGTCCCGGAACACGCGCTCCGACGGGTCCTGCGGCACGGGCCCCAACGGCACAGGCATCACCGGCCAGTGGAAGGCGTGCACCACCCGCAATCCCGCCCCACGCCATCGGGCCTCCCGGGCCGCCGTGTCCACGGCGGCCAGACTCGATGGCGAGCCATCCACTCCCACAATCACCAGACCGCTCACGGCGCTCCCTCACTCGGCCCCTCATGTCAAGCTTCTCCCCGGCGATGTGCCACGGCCACAGGGGTGGCAGGCGGGGCCGAGGGTCCGCAGCCCGCGGGTGGGCGCGGAGGCGGCCGGTGAGGCGCCTCACCGGCATGAGGTTCTGTGCCGATGAGGACCCCGCCTACGGCAGGAGACACCAGGCGGTTCAGGAGGGCTTGCCGTAGCCGCCTCCGCCCGGTGTCTCGATGACCAGCAGGTCGCCGGGCTGCACGGCGACGGAGTCGCATGCGGCCATTGGCGTGGTGGTGCCGTCGGCCCTCTCCACGTGGTTGGTGCCCAGTGCGCCGGGGTCACCGCCGGCCATGCCGTACGGCGGGATCCGGCGGTGACCGGACAGGGTGCTGACCGTCATGGGTTCACGGAAGCGGATCTTGCGTACGGTGCCGTCGCCGCCCCGCCAGCGTCCCGCGCCGCCACTGCCGGTACGAACGGAGAATTCCTGCACGAGGACGGGTAGGCGCAGTTCAAGGATTTCGGGATCGGTGAGGCGGGAGTTGGTCATGTGGGTCTGCACGGCTGACGCGCCGTCGAACCCCGGTCCGGCGCCGGAGCCCGAGGCCACGGTTTCGTAGTACTGGTGCCGGTCGTTCCCGAAGGTCACGTTGTTCATGGTGCCGCTCCCCTCGGCCTGCGAGCCCAGGGCGGCGTAGAGGGCCCCGGTGATCGCCTGGGACGTCTCGACGTTCCCGGCCACTACGGCGGCGGGATGGACCGGCGCGAGCATGGACCCGGGCGGGACGATGATCCGCAGGGGCCTGAGGCAGCCGTCGTTGAGCGGGATGTCCTCGGCGAGCAGGGTGCGGAAGACGTACAGCACAGCCGCGTTCACCACGGATGTGGGCGCATTGAAGTTGGTGCTCAACTGGGCCGATGTACCGGTGAAGTCGATCGTCGCCGACCGTTCCTGGCGGTCCACCGTCACCCGTACGGAGATGACCGCCCCGGAGTCCATCTCGTAGCGGCATTCGCCGTCGGCGAGGGTCACGACCGCTCTGCGGACGGCCTCCTCCGCGTTGTCCTGGACGTGACGCATGTACGCCCGCACCACGTCCAGCCCGAAGTGGTCGATCATCTTGCCGACTTCCTCGACGCCCTTGCGATTGGCGGCGATCTGGGCCCGCAGGTCGGCGAGGTTGGTCGCCGGGGCGCGCGACGGGTATCTCGCCCGGGCCAGGAGCGCGAGGGTCTCGGCCTCCCGCAGCCTGCCGCCCTCGACGAGCAGCCAGTTGTCGAAGAGGACGCCCTCCTCGTCGATCTCCCGGCTGTCGGCCGGCATGGACCCCGGCGTCAGACCGCCGATCTCGGCATGGTGGCCCCGTGAGGCGACGAAGAACAGGATCTCCCCACCGGGCACTTCGCCCCGCTCGTCGAAGACCGGGGTCACCACGGTGATGTCGGGCAGGTGGGTGCCGCCGTGGTACGGGTCGTTGACCGCGTAGGCCTCGCCGGGCCGCATCGTCCCGGACCGACGTCGGACGACCTCCCTGACGGCGGTGCCCATGGAGCCCAGGTGCACCGGGATGTGCGGTGCGTTGGCGACCAGGTTGCCGTCGGGGTCGAACAGCGCGCAGGAGAAGTCCAGCCGTTCCTTGATGTTGACGGACTGCGCCGTCGAAGCCAGCCGTGCTCCCATTTGCTCGGCGATCGACACGAAGAGGCTGTTGAAGATCTCCAGCATGACGGGGTCGGCCGCGGTCTCCACGTCGGCCCCGGCCGGCACGGTGACGCGTTCGACGAGCAGATGCCCGGTGCCGTTCACGGTCGCCCGCCAGCCGGAGTCCACGACCGTGGTCGCGTTGGTTTCGGTGATCACGGCGGGGCCGGTCACGACGGCGCCCGGGCGCAGGAGTTCACGCCGCCGCAGGGACACCTCGCGCCACGCGCCGTTGGTGTAGAGGGGCACGGTGTCCGGGGAAACGTCCTCGCCCGCCGGGCCGCTCTCGGCGAGATGGCTCAGGTCGGGTTGCGGGGTGAGACCCGTTGCTTCGACCGAGAGGGCTTCGATGATGACGGGGCGGTCCATGAGGAACGAGTACATCGCCCGGTGGCTCGCCTCGAATGCCTCGGTCATGGCCGGGGCGTCGGCCAGTGCCACCGTGACCGCCGTGTCGGTGCCGTCGTACCGCAGCCGTGCGGTCTGCGTGACCAGGATGCGTTCGGCAGGGACGTCCTCCGCGTGCAGCACGGCGCGTGCTGCGGTCTCCAGTTCGTCGGCGACGACGTGGATCCGCTGCATGCTCGCCTCTTCCAGGGGCAGTTCGACCGACCGCTCGCGCACGGTGACGGTGTCGGCGAGACCGATGCCCAACGCGGAGAGCACCCCGGCCATGGGGGGTACGAGGACGGTGCGGATCCCCAGGGCATCGGCGACGGCGCACGCGTGCTGGCCGCCGGCCCCGCCGAAGGAGGTCAGTGCGTACCGCGTGACGTCGTGCCCCCGCTGCACGGAGATCCGCTTGACGGCGGCCGCCATGTTCGCCACCGCTACCTGCAGAAAGCCTTCGGCCACCTGCTCGGGCGATCGCCGGTCGCCGGTGCGCGAGCGGATCTGCCCGGCGAGTTCGGCGAACCCCCGCCGTACGACGTGATGGTCGATGGGCTGATGTCCGTCCGGTCCGAAAACGCTGGGGAACTGAGCCGGCTGGATGCGGCCGAGCATCACATTGGCGTCGGTCACCGTCAGCGGACCCTGCGCGCGGTAGCACGCAGGGCCGGGGTCCGCCCCGGCGGAGTCGGGGCCGACGCGGTAGCGGCTGCCGTCGAAGTGCAGGATGGACCCGCCTCCCGCCGCGACGGTGTGGATGTCGAGCATGGGCGCCTGGAGACGGACTCCCGCCACCTGGGAGGTGGACACCCGCTCATAGGTTCCCGCGAAGTGGGACACGTCGGTGGAGGTACCGCCCATGTCGAAGCCGATGACCTTGTCGAATCCGGCCAGCTGCGACAGGCGTGCCATCCCGACGATGCCACCGGCCGGACCGGACAGGATGGCGTCCTTGCCCCGGAAGTGCCCCGCCTCGGCCAGACCGCCGTTGGACTGCATGAACATCAGCCGCACGCCGCCCATCCGGTCCGCGACCTGCCGGACGTAGCGGCGCAGGACGGGGGAAAGATAGGCGTCGACGACCGCGGTGTCTCCCCGGGGCACCAGCTTCACCAGGGGGCTCACTTCGCTGGACAGCGAGATCTGGGGAAACCCGATGCGCTCGGCCAGTTCGCCGATCGCCCGCTCGTGACCCGGATGCAGCGCGCTGTGCAGGCACACCACCGCGACGGCGCGGATGCCGTCGTCGTACGCGCGTCTCAGCTCGACGGCGAGGCCGTCCAGATCGGGCGGGCTCAGCACCGTACCGTCGCCGGTGATGCGTTCGGCGACCTCGATGACCCTCTCGTGGAGGGCTTCGGGGAGGAGGATCTGCCGGTCGAAGAGGCGGGGGCGGTTCTGGTAACCGATGCGCAGAGCGTCGCGGAAGCCACGCGTGATGATCAGCGCGGTGCGCTCGCCGGTGCGTTCCAGCAGGGCGTTGGTGGCCACCGTGGTACCCATCCGCACGGCGTCGATCGCGGCACGCGGCATCTCTCCGCCCTGCTTCAGCCCCAGCAGCATGCGGATCCCCGCAATGGCCGCGTCGCGATAGCGGGCCGGGTTCTCGGACAGGAGCTTGTGGGACAGGAGGCGACCGTCCGGGGTCCGGGCGACGATGTCGGTGAAGGTGCCACCCCGGTCGATCCAGAACTGCCAGCCGTGACCGGTGCCGGAAGCCATCGCGCGCTGTCCCTTCGTGCCTGAGCCGAGCCGCAGGCGTCCCAGCATGACCCTATGCGCTCATCCGGTGACGGCGCGACTCGCGGTGCATGAGATTCATACGGGGAGTGGAACGCCTTCGGGCGGAGGTGGGCCAGTGGTGATTCCCCTGACGGTGGGCATCTTCCGGGAGACAGCGCCGGGCGAGAAGCGGGTCGCCTTCGTGCCCGATCTCGTCGGCGCGGCACGGACGCTGGGGATCGATGTGCTGGTGGAGGCCGGCGCCGGCACATCGGCCCGGATGCCTGACCGCCTCTACCGGGAGGCAGGTGCCGGCGTCACCACGCGCGAGGAACTCTTTGCCCGGTGCGACATCCTCGTGGGCGTACGGCCGCCCATCCTCCCGGCAGGCTGCCGGTCCCGGCGGGGGCAGGTGCTGATCGCGCTCCTGGACCCGCTGAGCATCCCCTTCCAGGTCCGGCGGTGGGCTGATGAGGGGCTCACCACGATCGGCCTGGATCTCGCGCCGACCGCGCTGGTGGCGGCCGACCCGGTGGGTGCTGCCGCCTCCCAGGACCGGCTCGCCGGCTACAAAGCGGCGCTCCTCGCGGCCGACCACTTCGGGCGTCCCCTGTCGGGTACGCCCGGACCTGGCTCCCCGGGGGTGGCGCGGGCCTGCGTCATCGGCTCCGGTGCCGCGGCACGGCAGGCGGCCGAAACCCTCCGCCGACTCGGGGCCCAGGTGCACGTCGTCGACGACGCAGCGGGCAGGCAGGTGCCACCGTTCCTGCTCAGGGACGTCGACATCGTCGTTGCCGCCGCCCCGCCCCGCCCCGCCCTGCCCCGCCCCGCCCCGGGGGAAGATCGCCGGTCCTGGTGACCGCCCGAGCCATGGCCGCCATGCGTCCCGGTTCCGTCGTCGTCGATACGGCCGCTGGACCGGACGACGGAAATGTCGAGGGCGTACGACCCGAGAGCACGTCGACCGTGGGCCCCGGAGTCACCGTCATCGGTGCGGGCCGACTCCCCGCGCACTTCCCCCGAGCAGCCTCCACGGCGTAAGCACGGAACGTCACCGCGGTGCTTGAGCGCATCGTGCGAGACGGCAAACTGCAGATGGACCCGGCCGACCCGGTCCTGGCCGTCATGGTCGTCACCCACGGCGGCCTCGTCCTCCACAGAGCCGTGTGGCAGCTGATCCTCGACCAAACCGCCCTGGCAGGCCTGCCCTGACACCCTCGGGCGTACTCGTCACCGCCCAGGCGTGGTCTCCCTCAGCAGGGCCGCGTGGCGGGCCACGGCGACGGCCCGGTACGCGCACTCCTCGTAGCAGCGGCCGATCACCGCCGCGTCGACGGCATCCGCCACTGCGATCGCCTGCTCCCTCTCCAGCAGCAGGCGGCCCAGCGCTTGCTGGCGACGGCTGATGTCCGCCAGTTCCCTGCCGACGACCGTATGGGGCGCGGAGAGCGCGACGACGTCGCTCGTCCGGCCGATCAACGTGAGACAGACCTCGCCGATCTCTCGAACGGGGAGCCGCAACTCCTCCGGGAGCGGCCGCATCGACCGCCGCTCCCAGGCGATATCACCCACCTGCCGGGTCAACAGGTCGATACGGCCCACATCCTGACCGACATACAGGCCCGTGAGGACGGAGCGCAGATCTGCAACCTCATTGGTCGCGGCGAGGTCGTCCGCACCGCTGCCCAGTTCGGTCAGGGCTCTCCCGAGCGCGGTCATCTCCCGCTCCGCGCCAGGCCCGCTCCCCACGAGAACGGCCGTGGCCAAGCGCAACGCGTCGTGAGCCAGCCGAAGCACGTGCGCCACACCCCCGACGGTCCGGTCCGTCTCCACCCGGCCTCTTTCACCCACGTCGAGCTCCTGCATCCACAGCCGAACGTCCGCCCCCGCGTCCTCGTCTACGGCAGAAGGAGGCGCCACGGCGGTCTTCGCAACCGCAGAAGCATGGCAGAGGACCACGTGACCGTGAGGAGCGGCGCGCCGCTCACCGAAGCAGCCAGGCGCCAGCCACCGGGCAGGAAGGGAGAGGTCTGACGAGCACCTCGGCGGCGTCGGCCTCGTCGCACCCGCTCCTCGGCCGGCAGTCTCTGCCTCCCGCTACAGAGCGTGTTCACGAGCGCGACTTCTTCCTCCGGTTCGGCGATCAGCTCTCCCTCAACGCCGGAACGCTCGCGGCCATCGAACGCACCGCCATCCACAGCGCCCACATCGAGTCCGCCTGGTCGATCTTCGACGTATTGGCACCTGAGGGAGAAGCCGCTCCGATTCACGCAAACGTGCCCGAGCCCGAACACAGGCGGCCGCCTCGAGGCCGTCCAGGACGCCGGGCGCACCTCCGCGCGAAGGCTCCTCCGCGGCCTCCGGCAAGCGCGCCGTGACCCCACACCGTCGGTGCCGAATGGCAGCCCCCGCCGTGCACCCTCGATTCAGACGCTCGCCCCGCCGCCCAGCAGCCGGGCGAGCGTGCTCACCGCCCCGTCGATCTCGCGGGCGCACTCGTACAGCACAGGGTGGGGCCTCCCCCACGGGTCTGCGACGTCGTCCTCGACTGGCGGGACCGGGGCGGCGGCACCCCGACGGCCGGCCGCAGCCGCGACGACGACGTCGAAACCGTCCACGTCCCGCGGGCCTTCCCGGCCCGCTCCCCCGCCCCGCACTCCTCCCGCGGCGAGACGCACGAATTCCTTCAGGGTGAAGCAGCGCCGCATCGCCGACGGCGCAAGCCGCACGGCCGCCTCCCTGTGCTCGATGGCAAGCCCGAGGACCAGCGCCGCTCCCACGACGAGCTGCGCGGTGAGCGGGCGGGCCGCGAAGCCGGAGCCGTCACCTCCCCGCTTCTCCAGCACCGCCCTGGTGGAGCTCTCCATACCGGGCCGGGGCCACGCCTCGGTGCCGGCGCTCTCCGGCCGCACGGCCGAGCCGGGCGGTAGCTTCGCGGCCAGCAGCCGCTCGGCAAGCACCGAGCGGTGCACGTTGCCCGTGCAGACGAACAGGACACAGGTCATTTCTCGCCCGCGAGATGCGTCGCCGCAGCGGCCTCCCTCCGGCGTTCCGCCCCACGGGGAGCGGGCAGCTCGCCGTACGACCCGTAGGCACCGTAGCGGTCGCCCCTGGGCACCGGAGCCATATTGAGGACGGTGCCGAGGACGCGGACACCCACGCGGTCCAGCGATTCCGCAGCAGTGTGGACCTGTTCCCGGCTGGTCTTGGCGGCGCGGACGACGAGCAGTGCGCCATGGGCGAGCGGAGCGAGTCCGACGGTGTCGGCGACAGGCAGCAGCGGCGCGCTGTCGACGATCACGACCTCGTAGGTGTCCGCCAGGTCGCGCAGCACCGCTTCCATCCGCGCCGAGGCGAGCAGCACCGTGGGATTCGGTGGTACGGCGCCGCTGGCAAGCACCGAGAGTCCGCCGCCGACCTGCTGCATCACGTCCTCGATGCGGGCCTGTCCAATGAGCACCGTGGTCAGACCGGCGTCCTGGACGAGACCGAAGGTCGAGGCCACACTCGGACGGCGCAGGTCGCCGTCCACGAGACAGGTGGAGACACCTGCCTCGGCGAGCGAGAGGGCAAGATTCACCGCGGTGCTGGTCTTGCCCTCACCGGGCACCGAACTCGTCACCACGATGATCCGGGGCGGGTCGTCGACCTGCGAGAACTGCAGGTTGGTGCGCAGCTTGCGGAAGGCCTCGACGCGGTTGGATCGCCCATCGGCGCTGACGAGCGGTTGCCCGGGGGCGTTCCTGTCGTACGGGATGGTGCCGAGACCCGGCAGCGCGGTGAACTCGCCCAGCGCCTCGCTCGTCTTGAGCGTGGTGTCGAGGTTCTCGCGCAGGGCGACGATTCCGGCACCGAGCAGCAGGCCGCCGAGCACTCCTGCGGCCAGGTTCAGCAGCGGGCGGGGCGAGACGGGACCGATGGGGGCGACGGCCTCCTGGGTGACGCCCAGGGAGACGGGTGAGGCACCGTCGCCCGTACGGCTGCTTCGGAACCGCTCCGAGTCGGGCGCGTACTTGGGCGCCTCCAGTCGCTCGACGACCGCGCTGAACCGCCGCGCCACGGCGTTGGCGATGCGCGCCGCACGCTTGGGCTCGGTGTCCCGGACGGTGATGTCGATGAGCACGGTGTTGAGCGGGGCGACGGCGGTGATCCGGGACGCTAGTTCCTCCGGGGTGGTGCGCAGCCGCAGCTCCTTCACCACGGGCCGGGTCACCTGACGGGTGGCCACGATCGCGGCGTACGACTGCACGCGCGCCTGCGAGAAGCTCTGACCCTGGTTCAGTTGGGCGGTGTCCTCACCGGTGCGGGTGGCGACGAAGAGCTGGGTCCTCGCCTCGTAGACGGGTGTGCTCAAGCTCGTCGCGGCGAGCGCCGCCCCGATCGCGAGAACCAGACAGACCACGACGGTCGGCCAGCGTCTGGCAAGAGCCTTCAGAAATCGGTGGAGATCCAAGCTTCACCCCTCATGGAACCGAGGGAACCACCCAAAATGGAATGTTGTGTTCCCTATGTATGCAGCCGACGATAGGGACTCGCGCGTTTCAACCGGGGGAGACACCCCCATCTCAGCCAGTCGAACGACCCTGGCGTCACGCCGTCCGGCCACCCCGTCGGGGTGGCAGCGTGGGCCATCGGGGAGCGGACACTGCACCATCCGGTGACTTCTGGGCAACACACCGTCAACCAACGCCCTAATGTCCCTTTTCTCATATATCCACGTATCTGGATCTTGATGACGGCCGACGCTGCAGCCTGGCCCAGATTGAAGTCGAGGAGAGTGAGAAGATGACGACATCACCCAGATGGCGGGTTTGCCTGACATCGGCAGCATCGGCTGTCGTGCTCGTCGTCGCACCGTTGGTGGGGGCGCAGACCGCCCATGCGCAGTACCCGCCGCCACCGTACCCGCCGCCACCCCCATGCCTCACCCTGGGCGCCACCACGGCAACGGCCGGAGGTACCGTGAACTTCAGGGCTACGGGGTTCGCCCCCCGGCAGCCTGTCACGGCGTTGCTGGCATCGGACCCGATCGTCCTCGGCCGGTACCGGGCCGACGCCGGCGGGACGGCGTATGCGACCGTGACCATCCCGAACAGGGTCCGCGCCGGCTGGCACACCTTCAAGGTCACCGCGCGCAATCCCAACCTCACCTGCTCCGCTCGCATCAAGGTGCGGGCCGCGGTCGGTTGGCCAGATCACGACAGACACGACGGACACAGAGATGGCGGAAATAACGGACACGGGCATGACGGAGACGACGGACGGAACGGACACAACGAGCCGGGGCGCCCCGACCGCAGCCCGGACCTCGCGGACACCGCCAGTGAACAGGCTCTGGCAGCGAGCGGCAGCGCAGCCGGCCTGATTGCGGCCGGCGGGGGCACGATGCTGGCCGTGCGCCGTCGCCGCAGTGCATGACGGAGCACGACATCAGCACGGCGGTACCACGGCGTCCCGGCCCCGGCCGAAACGCCTTCCGCATGCGCAGGCCCGGCCGCTCCCGCGAGGGGGCACCGGGCCGCCGTCGCGCGCTCAGGAACACACCGCTGGCCGCCGCGTACGCGGCCGACCGGCTGGTCGGCGACGTGCTGTCCCCGCTGGTGCGAGCCCTGCCCCCGCCCACGCCGGACAGCCGCGTTGACGGGGTGTCCGAGGCCCTCTACGACCTTGCAGC